>NZ_FMAH01000003.1 GCF_900094545.1 Martinezella miluonensis | reverse complement strand
GCGCACCTCGTTGAAATAGCCGTAGATGTAGAGCTTCAGCAGATCACGCGGATCGTAGGGGGGACGACCTGTCGAGGCCTCAACCGCTCGCCTGAATCCGAGCTGCGCAACATCAAGCCCATCGACAAAGGCATCGATCACCCGCACCGCAGCATCTGCCGCAACGTAATCCTCGATCCGGGCTGGCAACAGCGACGTCTGACCCCGATCAGTCCCTGAAATGTATCCCATGAAAATGGCCGCATCGTTTCCAATGCGGCCACCTTAATTGATTTGCCGGACTTCTCACACAGGCTGAATTGGGGGCCTTTTCTATGTCTTTAGCAGAATTGGATCGCGGCAGCGGCGGCATGCTACTCGCGTCAGCGGCCGGCAGCTCAACTTGCCAGGTGGCGCCAAGCACGGCGTATCGCGCCAACTCCTCATTCTTGCTTGTTAAATAAATATCTTGATTAATCGCGCGTTCATTTTGAAGCCGCTATTGAGAAGCGTTAACTGTTTCCAACATCTCATGTCTGAACTTAGCTATTTCCCTTCATGCCAATGAAGAACCCGAACACGAAACGCTAGCTCCCAACTGCGCACCTTGTTTGGTTAGAATACACGGTCGGATATGATCTCGATAATGATCTCAATAGAAGAGCAGATGCTATGGTGCCTCAAAATTCAGCGGGCGGTTCGACCGCACAGGCCAAATCGCCTCACACGGATCTCGACTTCGGGATTCGCTCTCCTCTTTTATCGAATGATCAGCTGAGAGCGAAGGCCACGCAGTTTGCGGAACGCCGGCAGCTTGACGTCACGAGCTTCGAAAATTTCGATTTCTTCCAGAGACATCGCGAAAACGAGAGCGAGATCCTGCGGGTCTACAAATCCGCAGCGGCAGATGTCGACGCGGGCGAAAGCATCACGCCGGCGACGGAATGGTTGCTCGACAACCACTACATCGTCGAGGAGGCGATCCAGGAAGTCCGTCGCGACTTCCCGAAGAAATTCTATCGCGAGCTGCGCACCATCAAGCTGAATGGGGTCGATGTCCCCCGCACCCTGGCACTCGCCTGGCTGTACATGGCGCATGCCCACAGCAATATCAGCAATGCAGGCATGGCGGCCGCGACCGAAGGTTTCCAGGACGTACAGACCCTGCATATCGGCGAACTCTGGGCGCTGCCGTCGCTCGTTCGCTACGTGCTGATCGACAATCTCAGGCGCGTTGCGACACGGATCGACAAGAGCCGCGAGATGCGCGGCATCGCCAACGATGCCGCCAACAAGGCAATCGCTCTCGGAGACGCCAAATCCGTCGAATTCCTGGAGACGCTGGCCGCCAATCTCAGCGATTCGACCTTCGTCACCCAGCTGCATTACCGCCTGCGCAACGCCCTTGAGCCCACCGAGGCTGCGCTTGGCTGGCTGGAGGCAAAGCTTGCCGCCAACGGTGCCGATGCCGAAACCGTCATGTCGGTCGAGCAGAGCCGGCTTGCGGCCGGCAATACGCTGATGGGCAGCATCATCAAGAGCCTCAGGGAGATCAACGATACCGATTGGTCGACCTGGGTCGAAGAGGTCAGCAAGATCGACAAGCTTCTGTGGAAGCAGACGGATTATGCCGAACTCGACTCCGGCTCGCGCAATTCCTATCGCCGTCAGATCGAAAAGCTCGCAAAACGCAGCGAGAAAACGGAGCTCGATATCGCAGAAGTGGCAATCCAGCTCGCCGAGCGCGCAAGCGCCAGTAGCAAGGATGCTTCGTCCGCAGCCAACAACGTCGGCTATTTCCTGGTCGGTGCGGGACGTCCCGCGCTTGAGGCGGAGATCGGCTTCCGCAAACCGCTCGGCGTTCGGTTCATGCGGGCGATCCGCCGTTTGAACTGGCTTGCGATCGCCATACCTGTGCTCACCCTGACGCTGCTGGCGCTGATTGCCGTTGGCGGCGTTTTCGTCAGCACGGGCATTCCCCTTGTCGCGACGATCGTTCTTCTGCTGGCATTCGCGCTTCCGGCCTCGGAAGGCGCGACAGGTCTCTTCAACTTTTTCGCCACCTTCTTCATCGCCCCTGATCGCCTGATCGGCTACGAATTCAAGAAGGGCTTGCCGGCAGAGGCCCGCACGCTCGTCACCATTCCGAGCCTCATCGGCAAACGCGAGCATGTGGACGAATTGATCCGCAATCTCGAAGTTCATTATCTCGCCAACCCGCGCGGCGAAATCTACTACGCCCTGCTCAGCGACTGGCCCGATAGCCAGGAAGAACAGAACGCGCGTGATCTTGAAGTTCTCGACTACGCACGTCGCCAGATGGCCAATCTGGATGCGCGCTATGCCGAGAACGGCAAGCAGCGCTTCTACCTCCTGCACCGTCGTCGCCTCTACAATGAGGCCGAAGGCGCTTGGATGGGCTGGGAGCGCAAGCGCGGCAAGCTGCATGAACTGAACATGCTGCTGCGCGGCGATCCGAACACGACCTTCCTTCCCGGTGCCGATACTGTGCCGCAGGACGTGAAATACGTCATGACCCTGGATAGCGACACGCGCATCATTCGCGATACGGTGACCAAGCTCGTCGGCAAGCTGCATCATCCGATCAACCGTCCGGTTTTCGATGCCAAGAGCCAGCGCGTCGTCGACGGCTATAGCGTCCTGCAGCCGCGTGTCACGCCGTCGCTGACGACGGGCAAGGATGCGTCGGCCTTCCAGCGCATCTTCTCGGTCAATCGCGGCCTCGACCCCTACGTCTTTGCGGTCTCCGACGTCTATCAGGACATCACCGGCGAAGGCACCTTCACAGGCAAAGGCCTCTATCACGTCGACGCTTTCGAAGCCTCGCTGAAGGGCAGGATCGCCGAAAACTCGGTGCTGAGCCACGACTTGCTCGAAGGCTCGATGGCCCGCTGCGCCCTGGTGACCGACTGCGAACTCGTCGAGGATTTCCCCATCCGCTACGAAGTGGAAGTCTCGCGCCAGCATCGCTGGGCTCGGGGCGACTGGCAGCTTCTTCCTTATATCTTCGATCCGAAGCGTGGCGTGACGGCGCTCGGCCGCTGGAAGATGGCCGACAATCTGCGCCGTTCGCTGACGCCGATCGCCTGGTTCCTGGCGTCCGCTCTCGGCTGGTACTGGATGAGCCCGCTTGGCGCGCTCCTCTGGCAGATCGTGTTGATCTTCAGCCTGTTCGTGGCGCCGACGCTGTCTTTGATCAACGGCATCATCCCGCGCACGAGCGACATCATCCTGGGCGCGCATCTGCATATGGTCTGGACCGATATCCAGAATGCGAACGCCCAGGTCGCGTTGCGTGTCGTCTTCATTGCCGACAGCGCATGCGTCATGGCCGATGCCATCCTCCGCTCGCTCTATCGTCTCTTCGTCAGCCACAAGCTGATGCTGCAATGGCGCACCGCCGCAAGCGCCCAGGCCTCGGCGCAGACCACCGTCCTTGGCCACTACAAGGTCATGTGGCGCGCTCCCGTGCTTGCCATTCTCGCGCTGCTTTTCGCCATGTATTCCGGCGACAGCGCCTATCTGGTCGGAGTTCCCTTCATCATTCTCTGGGTGCTGTCGCCCATGATCGCCTGGATCGTCAGCCAGACGGCGGAGACCGAAGACCGGCTGGTCGTTCCCGACAAGGTCAGGAGCGAGCTTCGCAAGATTGCACGGCGGACCTGGCGCTACTTCGACAATTTCGTCGTGCCCGGCCAGCACTATCTGCCGCCCGATAACGTGCAGCAGACGCCGCATGCGGTCGTCGCTATGCGGACGTCGCCGACCAATATCGGCGTCTATCTTCTGTCGGTGATCTCGGCGCGCCAGTTCGGCTGGATTTCGTTCGAGGAGGCGGTCAAGCGCATCGAGCAGACGATCGACACCACCGAGAAGCTCGAAAAATACCGTGGCCACCTCTTCAACTGGTATCATACCGATACGCTGAAGCCGCTCGGCCGCAAATATGTTTCGTCTGTCGATAGCGGCAACCTCGCCGGCCATCTGATCGCGGTCGGTTCCGCCTGCCGCAGTTGGGCACAGTCGCCTACGGCTCAGCTTCACGGCAGTCTCGATGGTATCGGTGATATTGTCGGTATTCTTCGCGAAGTTCTTGCCGAGCTTGCGGACGACAACAAGATAAGTCGCGACCTTCGGGATCGGGTCGACGAGCGGATCGCTGCTCTCGAAAACACGCTTGCCGCTGCCAAGCAGAAGAAGGAATTCTCTCTGGCCGCCATCGAACGGCTGGTGGAGGACGCCCGTGAGATCAGCAAGCGCGCCGCCGATCTCGACCAGCAGGTCAAGACCGCGCGGAGTGAGGAAGTCGTCTATTGGGCCGGCAGGCTCGTGGCGACCTGCGAGCTACATCTGGTCGACAATGCGCTTGATCAGGCGAAGATCGACGCCATCTCCGAAAGGCTGATTGCCGTCGGCGCCCGCGCCCGCGATATCGCCTTCGCCATGGACTTCAGCTTCCTCTTCCGTCCGGAGCGTCGCCTATTGTCGATCGGTTTCCGGGTCGAGACCGAAGAGGTCGATGCCGCATGTTATGACTTGCTTGCATCCGAGGCACGCCTGACCAGCCTCTTTGCTGTCGCGAAGGGCGATCTACCGACCGAACATTGGTACAAGCTCGGACGCCATGTCGTTCCAGTGGGGCCGCGCGGCGCGCTGGTCTCCTGGTCGGGTTCGATGTTCGAATACCTGATGCCGCCGCTCGTCATGCAGGAGCGCCAGGGCGGCATCCTCAATCAGACCAACAATCTGATCGTCCAGGAACAGATGAATTACGCCAAGCGCCTCGGCGTTGGCATCCCGTGGGGCATCTCGGAAGCGGCGTTCAATGCCCGCGACCACCAGATGAATTATCAGTACAGCAATTTCGGCGTACCGACGCTCGGCCTGAAGCGCGGTCTCGGCCAGAATGCTGTCATCGCGCCCTACGCTTCGCTGCTTGCAAGCCAGTACAATCCGATTGCCGCGCTTGAGAACCTCGAAAAGCTAAAGGCCGTCGGTGCGCTCGGCATGTACGGCTTCCACGATGCCGTCGATTTCACGCCGAGCCGCGTGCCGGAAGGCAAGAAGTGTGCGGTTGTCTACAACTACTATGCCCACCATCATGGCATGTCGATCGCAGCCGTCGCCAACGTCGCTTTCGACGGGCTTCTGCGCGAGCTCTTCCACGCCGATCCGGTGATCGAGGCAGCCGAGCTGCTGCTGCAGGAAAAGGCGCCGCGCGACATCCCGGTCATGGCCTCCAAGCACGAGACCGATGCTCCGGCAACCATCCAGGGCGATCTCATGCGCCCAGAGGTGCGTCGCGTCGAAGATCCGGCCTCTCGCGAGCGGGAATTGCTGCTGCTCTCCAATGGCCGCTATTCGACCATGCTGACGGCGACCGGCGCCGGCTACACCCGCTGGAACAACCTTTCCATCAATCGCTGGCGTGCCGATCCGACGGAAGACCGCTGGGGTTCCTTCATCTTCCTGCGGGACACTGCGTCGCATGAATGGTGGTCCGCCACCGCCGAGCCGCGCTCGATTGCCAACGAGCACGTTCGCGTCACCTTCAGCGACGACAAGGCTGAATTCGTCAAGACTGTCGGCGAATTGACCAGCGAAATGGAAGTCTTCATCGCGAGTGATCACGATGCGGAAGGCCGCCGTCTGACGATTACCAATTCCGGCACGGAAGACCGGGTGATCGAGATTACCTCCTATATGGAGCCGGTTGCCACGCTCGATATCGTCGATACGGGGCATCCTGTCTTCGCCCGCATGTTTGTGCATACCGAGATCGCCGGCCGTGGCGACGCCATTTTCGTCGAGCGCCGCAAGCGCGGCGTGACCGATCCGGAAGTTGCGATCGCGCAGCTTGTGGTGGATGGTAGCGGCGGAGACGGCCCGACCCAGTTCGAAACTGACCGCATGCGTTTCCTCGGCAGGGGACGCACGTTGACGGAAGCCGCCGCCTTTGACGAAGGCGCCACGCTTTCAGGCACGGATGGCTTCACCATGGATGCCTGCGTCTCGCTGCGTCGCGTCGTGCGCATTCCGGCCGGCCAGAAGGTCAGCCTGGTCTTCTGGACCATTGCGGCCGGAAGCCGGGCGGAGCTCGAGACAGCGGTGGAGCATTATCGCCAACCGGACAGCTTTGCCCAAGGCCTCGTCCAGGCGTGGACCCGGACCCAGAAGCAGCTGCGCCAGATCGGTGTCAACTCCAAGGAAGCGGCCGCCTATCAGCGCTTTGCCCGCTACATCGTCTATCCCGAGATGTCGCTGCGGGCGGACAAGCAGACGGTTCGTGCCGGGCTCCGGTCTCAGTCGGTTCTCTGGGGCGCGACCCTCTCCGGCGACGCGCCGATCATGGCCTTGCGCATCACCGACGAGCTCGGCACCGATCTCGTCAAGGAATTGCTGCGCGCTCAAGGCTTCCTGCAATCGCGCGGCGTCGAGGTCGATCTCGTGATCTTCAACGAGCGCACCGGCGAGGACGCCTCGGAGATGCAGCGCACGATCGATCAGCTCTGCGATGGCGCGCGCCATGCAAGCGAGGCCGCCGGCATTCAGCGCAACATCTACGTCATTCGCAAGGATATGACCGCGCCCGACGTCTATGATGCGATCATCGCGTCGTCGCGCATCGTGCTGCGTGGACGGGACGGAAGCTTGAACGATCAGCTGGAACGGGCTCGGTCGGTCGCAGGATCGCCGGCGCTGCTTGGCCAGTGGGGCGATTCCACCCTCGTGCCGAGAATGACACGCAGCAAGGACGCGCCGACAAACGGCGATGGCAGCGATCTCACATTCTGGAACGGCTATGGCGGCTTCGCTAGTGATGGTAGCGAGTATGTCGTGCGCCTTTCAGGCGGCGAGCAAACGCCGCACCCGTGGGTCAACATCATGGCCAATGAGAGCTTCGGCTTCCATGTCTCGGCCGAAGGTGCCGCCTTCACCTGGAGCCAGAACTCCCGCGACCATCAGCTGACGCCCTGGACCAACGACATGGTCATCAACAGGCCCGGCGAAGCCTTCTACCTCAAAGATCTCGACCGCGGTTCGGTTATCGTTCCCTATGCTGCCTTGGCACAGAATTCAGATACGAGCTTCGAGGTCCGTCACGGCCTGGGCTATTCGGTCTTCTCGACCGTCCAGGACGAGATTGCGCTGGACGTCACTCAGACGCTTGACATGCAGAAGCCGGTTAAGCTGACGCAGCTTCGCATTCGCAACACTGCGAGCGTCGCCCGCAAGCTTCGTCTCTACGGTTATGCCGAATGGATTCTCGGCAACAACCCGACTAAGAGCAAGCCGTTCATCGTCTCCGAATTCGATCGGGAGAGCGGCGTGATCTTCGCGAACAATCCGTTCAGCGTCGATTTTGGCGGGCGCGTGGCGTCCTTTGCGGCGAGCGAAAAGCCCTCGAGTGTTTCCGGCAGCCGCCGCGAATTCATCGGCCGCCACGGAACGATCCAGCAGCCTCGCAAGGTTTCGGCGGGCTCGCGCCTGTCTGATGTGATCGAGCTTGATGGGGATCCGGCAGCGGCGATGGCCTTCGATCTGACGATCGAGCCGGGCGAAGAGCGCGCCATCTGCTTCTATATGGGCGATGCCGGCTCGCGCGAGGAATCGGCCGCGCTCATAGCCGATATCCGCTCCGTCAGCTTCGAGGAAGTGCTCGGCAAGACCAAAGGCTACTGGAAGACGTTTACGGGCAAGACGCGTGTTTCGACCCCGGATCAGCGCTTCGATTTCATGGTCAATAACTGGCTGCCCTATCAGACGCTTAGCTGCCGCATCATGGCGCGTACCGCCTTCTACCAGTCGAGCGGCGCCTGGGGTCTGCGCGACCAGTTGCAGGATTCTCTGGCCTTCATGCTGCATTCGCCAGAGATTGCCCGCAAGCAAATCCTCAATACCGGCCGTCGCCAGTTTGCGAAGGGTGACTTCCAGCACTGGTGGCTGGCCGATAGCGGTGCCGGCGTCAGGACGAATATTTCGGACGATCCCGTCTGGCTCGCCTATGCGGTCGACCAATATTGCACGGCGACCGGCGATATGGCGATCTTCGACGAGATGCTGCCCTTCGTCGAAGGGGCTGAGCTTAGCCCCGGCCAGTATGACGCGTTCCTCGTGCCGCGTGTCTCCTCCGAGAACGCATCGCTCTACGAGCATGCCGCCCTTGGCCTCGACCTGGCAATCAAGCGCTCGGGCGTAAATGGCCTACCGCTGATGATGAGCGGCGACTGGTGCGACAAGATGGATCGCGTCGGCATCGATGGCCGTGGCGAGAGCGTCTGGCTCGGCTGGTTCCTGGCTGGTTCGCTTCGCCAGTTCATCGGCTATGCCGAGGCGCGCGGCGACACGCAGCGCGTTAGCCGCTGGTCGGAACACCTGACCAAGCTGAAGGAAGCGCTCGAAACTGCCGGCTGGGATGGCGACTACTATCGTCGCGGCTATTACGACAACGGTGCGCCGCTCGGCTCCAGCCAGTCCGATCAGGCAAAGATCGACTCGATCGCCCAGTCGTGGAGCGTTCTGTCCGGCGAGGGCAATCCGGAGCGCAGCGAGATGGCAATGAATGCCGTTCTCGAAAAGCTCGCGGATAAGGAAGGCGGGTTCATCCGGTTGCTCACGCCGCCCTTCTCGAAGCCGGCCAACGATCCCGGCGTCATCAAGGCCTATCCCCCGGGCGTTCGCGAAAACGGCGGACAGTATACTCATGCCGCCGTATGGACCACGCTCGCCTTCGCGCGCATGGGCCGGTCGGAAGATGCCTGGCGCTGCTTTGAAATGCTCAACCCGATCAATCATTCGCTCGATAAATCGGCGGCGGATGTCTACCGCGTCGAGCCCTACGTGATTGCCGGCGACGTCTATGGCGAGGGCGCTCTCAAGGGTCGCGGCGGATGGAGCTGGTACACCGGCTCGGGCGGCTGGCTCTATCGTACGGCGATAGAGGGCATCCTCGGCGTGCGCGTCGAGAACGGTCATCTCCATGTAAGGCCGGCGCTGCCGGCAAAGTGGGACAACTTCTCGGCGGATCTCGATTTGCCAAGCGGCAAATACCAGGTGTCGGTTTCGAAGGACGCCGCGGGAGACCGATATTCGGTGACGGTCAATGGCGTCGCCCTCGATCATCTCAATGAGGGATATCGGCTCGGGTCCGCGCACTAGCAAATGCATTTGGCAAAAGGCCGCCTGGTGAAAACCGGGCGGCCTTTTGTCGTTGAATGCCGGCAATCCGGCAGCCCATCGCGCACCAGTGCGATTGCTCTGGCCGCCATCCGTCCGATTTTTCAGAGCGCAATGCCGAAGCGAGTGGCAAAAAGCGATTTGAGGCGGATGACGTCCTGCGGAATAATCGCGGCATCGATCAGGGATATCCGGCTGTCGATATAGTGCTGCGGCGCGTAGATATGCCGACAGCCGGCCGGACAGGTTGTGGCGATCATCATGTCAAGCGAAACGGAGAGGCAAGCATACAAGGCCGATCGACCACCGCGCCAGTTTCAACGATTGGCACGGCATTAGAAATGCAGGCAGGTCGGCCTGCTGGGTGATTGCAACTTCCGACGGATGCTGCGCAATCGCGCAGGAAATCCCAAGAAATGTCCGTAACGGCGTCCCGGCTGCTGGCCGCTACATCCGCTCGCCGGGTAATTGGCTCGCCTGTTTCACCCAATCGGCAAGCCGTACCTCGTCGATCGGATCACCCTCATGGATGTTGAGATAGCGTGTCTGCTCGCTTTTGGAGTCGCCCGGTGGAATTGGTTGAAGCGACGTGCCGCGGAAGAAGGCGACTTTCACATATTTCGCGAAGCAATGAATGCCGAGAAACCAGCCATCGCCCTCGATGCCGTAGAGCGGAGAATTCCATTTGACCGCCTTCTGTACATCGGGGACAGCTCTGGTGATGAGCGCATCGAGGTGGCGGCCGACATCGTTTTTCCAGCCCGGCATGGCCGCGATGTATGCCTGCACCGGTCCGTCGCCATAACGCTTAGCGATCTGCGGATTACCGCCTGAAAGTAGTGTGGGGCCTGATGCGGCCTGTTCGGGCTCGGCCGTCATTTCTGACTTGGATGTTCTCTTCGCCATTGCTTTTCTCCGCGGCTGCCGTCGGGTCTATGGTATAAACCTGATTTGGTATTCGATCCTCATTGTTCCAGGGAGGCCATGGGCCTTGCTGGCCAATGAGGCGCATATCCATCTGCGATCAAAGCGTAGCGCCGAAGTGGAGTTAGAAATTGAGCACAGCGTTCATGAAGGAAGAAAGTGCCGAAACGGCTGCGGAAACCCTGCTGCCGGATCGGGCTATCTCACCGCATCCGAACCTTGTGACCGAGGCTGGATTGAAGGCACTGGAGCAACAGCTCCAGCAGGCACGCGAGGCCTATGAAGCGACGAACGGGATCGAAGACGTCAACGAGCGCCGGCGGCAGGCCGCCATTCCCTTGCGCGATGTGCGCTACCTCGTCGAAAGGGTGCGAACTGCCGAAGTCATGCCGGCCCCGGCCTCCGCAGATGTCGTCGCTTTCGGGAGCACGGTGACCTATAGCCGCGAAGACGGACGCGTTCAGAAATATCGTATCGTGGGTGAGGACGAGGCCGACCCTAAGGCCGGGTCGATTTCTTACGTATCCCCTGTGGCAAGGCTCCTGATGGGCAAGTCTGTGGGCGATCTCGCCACACTCGGCAACGAAGAGCTGGAAATCACAGCGATCGAATAGGACCTTCGTCGCGGAATATTGCGGCCCTCGGACCTGCGACTTCGTCGTTGACGGGCAAACGAAGGCTTTGCTTCCTCCCGAGACATGCGCTGTTTCAGCAACACAACATATGTACGCGCCGTCACATTTTGTCACATTTCATTAGCTCCTTGTAAAAGGCCAGCTCCGAACGCATCGTGCCGTTGGGAGGCGAAGCGCCATGCTTCGAGATTGGCACTGAACTTGACGTCGAGAGGCCCCAGGTTTGTTCATCGCGCAAGTTCATTTGACGAATGGAGTTACCATGAACATCAAGAGCTTGCTTATCGGCTCCGCTGCTGCGTTCAGCGTAGTATCCGGCGCTCACGCGGCCGACGCCATCGTCGCCGCCGAGCCGGAACCGTTGGAATATGTTCGTATTTGTGATGCTTTCGGCGCTGGCTACTTCTTCATTCCCGGCACCGAAACCTGCCTCAGAGTGGGCGGCAAGGTGCGCACGGAAGGGCAGTGGAAGGACCCTTACAATCGAAGCAGCAGCTTTGGCACAAAGTGGCATACCCGCGCCGAGCTGAACCTCAACACCGCTACCGACACTGAATACGGTCCGTTGAAGACCGAGACCATTGTTCGCTGGGACTGGAACGACGGCAACGCCACCAGCACCAACCTCTTGTGGGCCTATATCACGCTTGGCGGCTTCACCGTCGGTAAGACAGACTCGCAATACAACCAGTTCATCGGCTATGCCGGCGATGTGATTCAGGACGACGTCATTTATGACGGCCCCTACGAACTCAACCAGTTGACGTACAACTACGACAGCGGCACCGGCTTTACCGGCGTCATTTCGCTCGAAGACAGCAATTCCGGATCCACCACCAGCGCTTATGGCGGAAGCTGGCAATTGTCGGAGGCCAACCACTACGCTCCGAATGTCGTTGCCGGCCTGGGCTACAAGGCTGGCGCTTGGCAGTTCCGCGTCGTCGGCGGTTATGACTCCATCGTCGAGGAAGGTGCCGTCAAGGCTCGTATCGATGCCGATTTCGGCGTGTTCTCCGCCTTCCTGATGGGGGGCTGGAACACTGATGGCAGCAAGCTCAACCAGTATGCCGGATCGAACCAGAACGTTTCGGCCTGCACGACCTCTTCCGGTGTTGTTCATGGCGCAGATTGCGGCTGGGGTGATTGGGCTGTCTGGGGCGGCGTCGGGGTTCCGATCAACGACAAGCTGAAGTGGAACGTCCAGCTCGCTTATACCGACTCCAAGATCTTCGAAGCGACCACGAACGTAAAGTTCAATCCGGTCAAGAACCTGCTGATCGAGCCGGAAGTGACCTATGTTCACTACGATCTTCCGGGTGACGATTCCTTCTCGGGCATCCTGCGCTTCGAACGGACTTTCTAACCCTATTCGGTTTGGTTCAATCTCCAATCTGAGATTAGGCCCGGTATGTGCACCGGGCCTTTTGTATTCCATTAGAAGCAATTGAAAATCCTGCCCGGCCTACGCTCTGCAACAGATGGGAGTGGCCCGAGGCAGTCTTCCGCTTGACCGTGTGGGGTGATGTATTCGTGGGTAATCAGCCATGGCAGCTGCTTGCAGTTCAGCGAAAAGGAAGCCGGCTCACAGTCATAAATGTGATGCTAATGATGGGATATGTCACCTCCTAGCGTCGTTCAGTGCCGACTAAAGGAAGCCCTCATGAAGATGATCATCATACTTGCCGCAATCGGAATGATTTCCACAGATGCCATGGCGATGTCGGCCCACGATTCCAAGTCGATGACTTGCTCTGCCGTCCACGAAAAGGTGTCACAGGAAGACTCAATAGTCCTGAGATACCCGTCGCATCATCCAGGCCTGATGATGTATTACCGAACCGTTTCCAATTCGATGTCGTGCCTCGGCCAGGGTGTTATGGCCAGCGCCAGCGTCCCGACAAGTGACGAGCCGAGCTGCAAGATAAAAACCTGCAGCTTCACCACGGGCAAAGGCCCGAACAAGAACCACTGAACAAACGGCGAGCAGACCTCTGCCATCAGGCGTAAGAAAGCTCCCTGAAGTCTGCTGTTGCAACAACATCCTGGCAGGAGAGGCGGCGGCCGGAGATCGCCGCCCGTCTGATTATCCGCGCATTCTCAGGCCGCAGTTCCGGGTAGTGGCGTCTGATAGACAACGATCCGGGCATGGTATGGGACCCGTTCGTAGAGGTCGATCGCGTCCTGGTTGATAAGCCTGACGCAGCCGGAAGACGTTGCCTTGCCGATTGATTTCCAATCCGGCGTGCCGTGCAGGCGGTAGAGCGTGTCCTTGCCGTTCTGGAAAATGTAAAGCGCGCGGGCTCCGAGAGGATTTTTCAACCCCGGCGCCATGCCGCCATTGGCGACGGAGAATTTTGCGAGGCCCGGTTGGCGGGCAATCATATCCGACGGCGGCTTCCAGCGAGGCCAATGCTGACGCCAGTGGATGGTGCCTTCCCCCTTCCAGGCGAAACCTTCACGGCCAATCCCCACACCGTAGCGTATCGCCTTGCCGCCCGGCTGTACCAGGTAGAGGAAGCGCGATGCCGTGTCGACGACAACGGTTCCGGCAGGCTCGCCAGTCGGGTCCGTGACTTGCTGGCGATAATATTTCGGATCGATCTTTTGGTAGGGAATCGCAGGGATCGTGAAATCGCCATCCTGGAGCTGCGCATAACGCGCGGCGATTTCAGGGGAAACTGCGGGAGCGGAGGCGACCTCGGGAGTGACTTCCGGCTCTACGAGCGGCTTCGGCGATGGAGTGACCGGTAGCGGTGTCTGTAGCTGTGCTTGCTCACCGGGAGCTCCTTGCGCGCCGGGCACTGTGGAGCAGCCGGCCAGCGTAGCAGAAGCTGCCAGCGAGCCGAAAATGAAAGTTCGGCGGGATAAGGAGGATGAAATGCGGCTCATGAGGATTGCGATGGCGTTGTTAACGAATAAGGCGGGCGGGTGAATCTGTCGCCCGACCCGTAGATTTGATTTGTGGCTGGATTAGACCAACAAAAGGTGGAATGGCAAGTCCTTAACAACTTTTAAGCAGTCTGACCAAGTTGTGAACGCAGGCTCGGCGTACCGCTCTTCGGTCTCGCCTTGAACGCCGGATCTTCATCCAATCGATATCGCTCGGATCCCACCTTGCGCTCTATACGGGAAGCGCACATGTAATGTTTCGGCAATCTTTGGCATGTCAGTGGGGAAGGGGATGGCAGGGTGCTGTCTTCTTTATGGAGAGGCCATTGCGGATCTTGCTACTTGAGGATGAACCAGAGATGGCTCAGGCTTTGCTTGAGGCGCTGAGGCGCCGCGATGTGCTTGCCGACCATGTCCGCACGATCGCGGATGCCGATGCCATGGCCCGCGTCGGCACCTATGATGTTCTGGTCCTGGATCGCCGTCTGCCGGATGGCGAAGGCCTGGACCTGGTCGCAGCGCTTCGGCAACGCAAGCATTCGGTGCCGATTCTTGTCTTGACCGCTCTCGGCAGCGTCGATCACCGCGTCGATGGGCTGGACAGCGGCGCCGACGACTATCTAGCCAAACCCTTCGCAATCGAGGAGCTGCTTGCCCGGTTGCGGGCGCTCCAGAGGCGAGGCCCCACGCTCTCCGACAAATATCTGGATTTCGGCAATCTGAGCGTCGATCCCCGGAGCAACGAGGTCTCCATTGCGGGGTCGGTGATCGAGTTCCCACGACGGGAATATCTGGTGCTGGAGGCATTGATGCGCCGCCCGAACCGCATCGTCACGAGGTCTAACTTGATCGAGTCGGTCTATGCATTGGAAGACGAAATCGGGTCGAATGCGCTCGATGCCCATATTTCACGAATCCGAAAGAAGCTTGTTATGGCCGGAGCCGCGGTCGAGATAAGAGCTGTGCGAAACATCGGCTATTTGATCCGGGCGAAGGCATGAAGGCAGAACGCAGCCGATCGTTGCGATGGGGGCTGATAAAGCGCCTGATCCCATTGCAGGCATTTCTTCTCGTTCTCTTTGTCGTCCTTCTCGTCGGCTGGATCTGGATCATCAATCCGGAGCTGGAAGACGGCAATGAACAGGCCGTTCGCATCGTTGCGGAACATGTGGCAAGGGATACTGACGGCCGGCTGCAGGTGATCGAGGCGCTCGAGATCACGGAGCTGAAGCGTCGTTCTCCTGAACTGTGGTTCATCATTCGCGACGCCGATGGGTCCATCTTCCAATATGGAGAGGCGCCAGCGGCCCCGCTCAGGGAAAGCTTTCCCCGGACGATCGATCGGGCGAGGGTGGAGGTTGGCAACGGAACCCATGCCACACTCGAAAACCGGGACACGCCGATCGGCAAGCTTCAATTCGTCGCCGCGACCGAACGGGGCTTTCCCAATGAGGGTCTCAATGTCTGGATCAACATCCGCGTCGACGTCGCGAAGGATGCTGATGGGCAAACCCCCTGGTTTAGTGTCTTGCCGGCTGTGGGATTCATTATTCTCATTGCTGTCGTGCCCATGCTCGCGCTTACGGGGGTGGCCACTTTGCTCGTGACGCCGCGTGCCGTTGGTCGATCATTGAGTGGGCTGGTGGAAACGGCAACAAAGGCACAGACGATCGACTTCGATACCCGGTCTGCCCGCCTCGATCGCTCGAAAGTGCCGAACGAGATCATCCCACTGGTGGATGCGTTCAACCAGGCCCTTTCCAAGCTCGACGAAGGTTATAATCGACACAATCGCTTTCTCGCCGATGCGGCTCACGAGCTGAGGACGCCCATCGCGATCGCGCGAACTCGAGCCGATCTCCTTCCCGAGGCCGAGGTCAGTCAGCAGCTTCGAGGCGATATCGACCGCCTTTCGCGCGTTGCCCATCAGCTTCTGGAGATGCAGGCCATAGGCGTGGTCGAGTTGCGCGCGGAACGGAAGGACCTGAACGTGTTGGTCGAAAACATCGCCGTTGATCTTGCCCCGATCGCAATGGATGTCGGTTATGATTTCGAATTCGAACCCAGCCCGGAGGAGGCCGTCTTCGTCATCCAGACGTCGACGATCGAAATGGCGGTGGTGAACCTCATTCGAAACGCGATCGACCATGCCGGCGGCAAGGGCGCGATCGTCGTCAAGGTCGGCGCCGCCGGCACGATCGATGTTTGCGATCAGGGCCTGGGCATACCGCCGTCGGAGCGCGACCGCGTTTTCGAACCATTCCGCCGCATCAACACCAGCTCGTCCGGCGCCGGCCTCGGTTTGAACCTGGTCAAGCGAGCCGCTGAAATTCACGGCGGCAGAGTGTCGTTTTTCGACACCAATCACGGTTTTTGCGTGCGGCTGGAGATCAGATCGATCGCCCCGTCGGTGGTGGTCGATGCCGATCGACGAGGCGGCAAGAGCCGGCGATGAATGCCCTTGAATGGCTTCGACAGGCACACCGTGTGGTCTGCTATGGCGAATGGGGCTTTTGTCAATGCAGCTAAGGCGATTCTATCGCCCTAGCTGGCTACAGAGGGCAAAGCCTCCGATTTCGGCCTCGCAATGGTTCGCTGGATCATGGGGGGCGATCACAACAGGGTTGCAATTCCTGAACGATCATTGGCAGGCTGCGCGTGCTTTAGGAGGGATTTAGCAAAGCCTGCAATCCGGCGAGCTGATAGCGCCAGAAGACGGCATACGTCCGACGACACCTGGGCGCGTGCGGCTGACCGGATTCGTCAGCTCCGCCTCGATATTGAGCGCCTGGTCGAAACACCTTACATCGGCACATCGCGGCCGGATATTCACTCCGGCATCCGCTTTCTGCGACGGGACAGGGCCGTTATCTGGTTTCTACCGGCGGAGGAGCGGCAGACGATTACCGTTGCTGCCATTTTTTCGGTGGCCAGGATCATATCAGGCATATGCTGGCGCGCATGCTGCAAGGGTAGAGGCTACAATAGCAGCCTCTCAGCCTAGTTCATCGCACTCGCCACGACCATCGGCTTCTGGATGATGTCAACCCAACGGCCGGTGTCATTGATCGCCTGGCGCTTGAGGAAGTGATACGGCGTCTGCGTCCAGCTTTTCACCTGGTCGCTCAGATTATCGAGAATGAAGTCGCCGCGATCGGTGCGCACCGTGACGACGGCGTGACCCTCGCCATTGGGAAGGCGCACCACGGTGATCAGCAGGTTGGCAAGCGATATGCCCTTTTCCATCAGCTCGCGGCGCTTCTCGAGAGCGTAATGCTCGCAATTGCCCATGCCGTCGTCAGGATAGTTCCAGTATTGCACCACGCCGTAGTGATCGAAATCGCTGATGGGCTTGACCCATTTGTTGACTGAGGCATTGACCTCGACAATCTCGTCCCAGGTCTTTTGGGTGATCTTGACGGGACGCAAGTCGCTCGGATGGATCGAGCATTCGTCTGGCCGCCGCTGGCAAAAATCATAATGTCCTATCGGCTGAGAGGTTATCGAACCTGTCGACATGACCGGGCTTGGAGCAGCCGAGGCGCCTGCCTCCCAGGCGATTACCGTGCTTGCGAAAATCAAGGCAGAAAGAATGCTCTTGCCGACAGAAAAGAGCTTGGCTGGCCGGACGACGCAAAACATACAAACGCCTTTGCCCAAAGGAACAGTGTTAACGAACTGTTAAGTTTTGCAGGCGGTGAAGTCAATTTGGCCCGTCGCCGAGCGGCGCCAAATCTTAATAGATGGTTAACGGCAAGGGCGCTCTGGGCGCGATCGTTGCGGGCCTCGTCCGTAGGTGGCGATAGACACGACCGTAGACGCTGCTGCGCCTGAATTGGCTGACGGGGCGAAAGAGGCGGTTGGACATCCGACTGCAGGTCGCCGTGGCGGAGTGGCCGGAGCCGTTCGCCGAGAAGCTGGATCGCGGGGGGCTGCGGCCGACCTCGGCGTGTGTTCGCTTATCAAAGGTAGTTCGAGGCAGCTTCTTCCTCGAAAGGCCCTGAATTACGCCTCAAACCAACCTAATAGGCCCTGAATCCAAGACCTTTCGAATTTTCTTATCGACAGCCAATCTCTTGCCGCAATCGGCGGGCAATAGCGCCGCCTCCAGCAGGTTCGGCCTGCGAGGAATGCAGGACCGGACGCGGAAGCGTTCCAATTACGAGGAGCGAACCCCCTTTCGCGGGCCGGTCCCGTTGACCCAAGCAAAATCATTTGGCGGCTTGAGGATCGACGGCTGTCTCGTTGCCGTTGCCGGTCGCGTATGCGCCAGACAGGTTTGCCGAGCTGAGTAAGCCCCTCACAGCCGCGGCCCGCCTTCAGTCCTCGACATTTGGAAGCAGGATCGTCAAAAGCCCGATCAGCGGCAGGAATGCGCAAAGCTCGAACACGAACTCGATGCTGGTCCGGTCCGCCAGGGCCCCAAGGGCGGCAGCTCCGATGCCGCCCATGCCGAAGGCGAAGCCGAAGAACAGGCCCGAGACCATGCCGACGCGGCCGGGCATCAACTCCTGCGCATAGACGACGATTGCCGAAAATGCCGAGGCGATGACGGTGCCGATGATGGCGCTGAGGATAACCGTGACTTCCAGGCTGGCATGCGGCAGGACGATCGTGAACGGCAATATGCCGAGGATCGAGCCCCAGATGACTTTCTTGCGGCCGATGCGATCGCCCACGGGGCCGCCGATCATGGTGCCGAAAGCGACGGCGGCGAAGAAGACGAACTGGCAGAGCTGCGCCGACCGTTCGGAAAGCCCGAACCGGTCCATCAGGTAGAAATTGTAGTAGCTGGTGAAGCTCGCTAGATAGAAGTATTTCGAGAAAATCAACGCGATCAGCACGGCGATGGCAATGCCGACACGGGTACGCGACAGGCTCAGCGCCTTGTGCTTCCTGCCGGATTTGGCCGGAGCGCGAAGGCTTTGCCCATGCATCTGATACCAACGGTCGAGACCGCTGAGAATGAGGATGCCGATGAATGCGAGAATGGCAAGCAAGGCCATGCCGCGTTGCCCATGCGGCAGGATGAAGAAGGCCGCCAGCAATGGGCCGAGCGACGTGCCGAAATTGCCGCCAACCTGAAACACGGATTGTGCAAAACCATGCTTGCCGCCGGATGCCAAGCGCGCGATGCGCGACGCTTCCGGATGGAAGATCGAGGAGCCGAATCCGAGCAGGACCGCGCCCATCACTAGAACCGAATAGTTCGGTGCGAACCCCAGCGTCACCATGCCAGCGCAACTGCAGGCCATGCCGAAGGGAAGGGAATAAGGCTGCGGCTTGCCGTCGGTGTACCATCCGACGAAGGGCTGCAGGATCGATGCGGTCACCTGATAGACGAAGGTCAGCACGCCGAGCTGGGCAAAGCTCAGGGCAAAGCCGGTTTTCAGCACCGGATAGCTTGCGGGCAGCAGGGACTGCGTCACATCGTTGATGAAATGGCCGAGACTGGCGACCAGCAGGATCGGGTATATGGTGGTAGCCGCGCGGGGCGCGTTCATGACCTGGCTCATGGCACTCGCTTTCAATTCGTCTTCTGCGCTGATATTGAAAGAGCCGATCGCCCGCCACCGCGATTAGGCGCAATTATTACGAGACTGGGCCAAAATGGTCAGGAACAGCCGGATTGATCCTTTCATTGATGTCGAGCGACCGCTCCTGGCGCTCGGCAACGAATACGCGGATGGGCATCGCGTCGATCCGCATCAGCATCGCCGTGCGCAACTGCTCTACGGTTTTTCCGGCGTGGTGCTGGCGACCACTCCGAACGGTACGCACGTCATGCCGCCGGAAAGGGGCATGTGGATTCCTCCCGGCGTCACCCACAGCGTCCGCATGCTCGGCAATGTCAGCATGCGCAGCATCTATATCGAGCCGCACGCCATAGAAACGATGCCGGATCACTGCCAGGTAGTTGAAATATCGCCGTTGCTGCGGGCCTTGATTGCCGAAGCCGTCGATATTCCGGTCGAATATGATCCGAACGACCGCTCCGGGGCGCTGATGGCGCTGCTTCTGCATGAACTTGCCCGACTGAAGCCGCTGCCGCTTTCCCTGCCTTTGCCGCGGAACCCTATGCTTGCGCAGAAATGCCAGGACTTCCTGCTTCATCCGACTGCGCATGATACGATCGATACCTGGGCGAAGCATCTGAGCATGAGCCGGCGTGCGTTCACGCGGATGTTTCGCCTGGAAACGGGCCTGAGCCTCGTCGAATGGCGCCAGCAGGCTTGTCTGCACGCAGCGCTACCGCGGCTTGTCGCCGGCACGCCAGTGACGACAATCGCACTGGATCTCGGCTACAAGAACCCGGCTGCTTTCACATCGATGTTCAAGCGCGCCTTTGGCTATGCGCCGAGAGAAATCGCCCGCCGGCAGGAGTTATATGATACCCCGCGGGACGATCGTCGCTGAGGTCGGTGGAGCCTAGTCACTGCTGCTGCAGAGCAAGCCTTAAGCCAACGGCCATGTAGATCGCCCCGACGATCTTTCCCTGCCACCGGCCAACCTTGCTATTACGGCGAAGCCAGCCGCTGATCGAACCCGCTCCGACCGCCAGAAGCGACGTCACACATATGCTGAGCCCGACAAAGATGGCGCCCAGCAGGGCAAATTGTCCGATGACCGACCCGCTTTCCGGGTGGATGAACTGCGGCAGGAAGGCCAGGAAAAACAGCGCAGTCTTGGGGTTGAGTATTTCGGTAAAGAACCCCTGCCGAAAGGCGCGCATGGGGGTCATTGACTGCGCCGTCGGCATGTCCAGGCTCTCGGCCTTCTCGCGGAAAGCCTTGAACCCGAGATAGATCAGATAGGCAACGCCAGCATATTTGACGATCTCAAACGCCAGCGCCGACGTGGCTAGCAAAGCCGACAATCCGAACGTTGCCATCATCGTGTGGAAGAGATCGCCGACGGCAATGCCGAGGCCGGTCGCAAGTCCCGTTCGCCTGCCGTCGCTGACGGCCCTTGCCAATGTCAGGAGGGTCGCCGGTCCAGGAATGACCATCAGCCCCAGCACGACGGCAATGTAGGTTGTCAAAACACCGAGGCTGATCATCGATCTCTCACAATTCGGAAGGTTTGTCGCGAGAGCGGCGCTTCTGCCCCAGTTCCCCGCGGAACCGGAGGCTAGACGCTTCCGCCGCTGTCCGCAACGGTTGTCTTCCGAAATCCGTCCGGTTGGGCGGCACGGTTTGACGGGGCGCGTCATCGCATTCTTGATGCCGCACTCCTTTAATGCGTGTGGCGAGGCGAAGCTGCCGAGATTACAAAGTGAGACGATGAGGGCAATGTCGCTTGCCGCGCCGACGCCGCCCATATGGCGGGTCGGCAGGCTCCAGAACACGCCGCCTTCACCCTCAGCTTCGTGTTGTCGATGAGTGAACTGGGGGCGATGGTGATGATCTATCCCCAGGCTGGGTCACCTTGCCGGTCAATATCTTCGTGCTTTCGGATCGCGGCGCCATCTTCGATGCCGCAACGCCGACGATGATCCTTGGTGCGGCGACGTTGATCGTGCTTTGGCGACTGTCGCGTCGCTGACATGTTTTGCGTTCGATGGAAGCGAGTTGCCACGGTGGATTCAGCGACCTATTGAAGTATATCCATGCGAATTCAGGATGGGACTATCGAGAATGCCGTCTGTTACGCTTGCGCAAATGAAGGCCGTCGAAGCACTGGCACGCACTGGAAAGTTCTCGCGTGCAGCCGAGGATCTGGGGATCAGCCAACCCTCGGTTTCCACACAGGTTCAGTCCTTCGAGGAGTTGTGTCGTACCCGCGTCTTCATCCGTGATGGTCACAATGTCAGCGTGGCGCCGTCGGCGATGGATTTGATCGCCAAGATCAGGGTTACACTGAAATGCCTCAATGAGGTCGATCGCGTGATTGCCGACACGACGTCGCTGAACACCGGCACGATCTCTATCGGCTTCAGCGCCCATCGGCTCATCATGCCGGTCCTTACGGCATTCGTTCGGCAATTCCCATCCTTGCGCCTGACGACGCGCGGCGGGCCGTCGCTTGAGCTTGCCGATGCGGTGCTGCGCGGCGAACTCGATGTCGCCACTATTTCGCAGGTCGCGCCGGATAGCCGTTTCTCATCGCTCTTGCTGCATCAATCCCGCGTGGCGATCTATGGCCGCAGGGGAGATCGCAGGCTGGAGAAGGGCCGGCTCGCGCTCGCCGATCTCGACGGTCAGGATATGGTCCTGTGGAACAAAGCTTCCGGCACTCGCACGCTGCTGGAAGACGCTGCCGGTAAGCTGGGTATCGGGCTGAGGCCGGTTCTCGAAGTAGCAACGCTTGACGTCGCCTATGCCGCCGCCGCTGCCGGCATCGGTTTGGCGATTTCCATCGAAGGCGAAGTTTCATCAGATGATCATATCGAGGTCGTGCCGCTGGTGGAGCCGGAGCTGGCCATCGGACACTACCTCGTCACCCTGCCGGAATGCCGCGACCACGCCGCCATCCAGGCCTTCTTTGATGTTGCCAAGGAACACGCGTTTGAAGTCGGTGGCGGCTTGCCTTCGGTTTGAATCTATATTCATAGGAAAATCATATATTTTATGAGAATTTATAATTTCGCCATATGATTTCGCTAGACTCTGCCCTATAGACTGACGGCCACGGCTCAGGGCCTGCCGAAGAAAGGATGATGTGATGGCGAATGGATATGATCTTGCGGTTGTCGGTGCAGGAATTGTCGGCATCGGCGTGGCGCTGGCCGCCGTGCGTCAGGGCAAGAAGGTCGTCGTCATCGAACGCAATGCCAAGGCAGTCGGTGCCTCCATTCGCAATTTCGGTTTCATCACGGTTTCCGGGCAGAAAGCCGGTGCCCATTGGGAGCGCGCCATGCGTGCTCGCGACATTTGGGCTGGGATCGTCGACGAAGCGGGCATCGCCATCATCCATCACGGGTTGGTGATGCCGGCGCGGCGTTCCGAGGCCGCCGTCGTATCAGATGCCTTTCTCAAGACGCCGATGGGCGAAAAGTGCCGCCTGATGACCAAGGCCGAAGCCGGCGATCTCGTGCCGAGCCTGCGTCTGGATGGTGTCGAGACGGTTCTTTACAGCCCGCATGAGTTGCGGGTCGAATCCTCCGAAGCGCTGCCGAAACTCGCTGCCTGGCTCGAGGCTCGGCACAAGGTCGACTTCCTTTGGAATACGGCCGTTCGGAGCATCGAAGGGACGCGGATCGAGACGAGCCACGGCACGGTCGAGGCGGATGCGATGGTCGTCTGCCCCGGTGATGATTTCTCGACGCTCTTCCCCGATGTCATCGCCAAGCATTCGCTGACGATCTGCACGCTGCAGATGCTGCGGGTCGCGCCCGCCCAGCCGAGCCGGTTCGGTGCTGCTGTCATGTCGGATATGAGTCTTGCCCGCTATGAAGGTTTTGCCGCCCTGCCGGAGGCGGAAGCGCTTGGAAGGCGGCTAGATCTCGAAGAGGCCGAAAGCCGCGCCGCCGGCATTCATCTGATCGCCGTCCAATCGGCCGATGGCTCGCTCGTCGTGGGCGACAGCCATGTCTATGGCAATGCGCAGCAGCCCTTCGCCAGCGAGCGCTTCGACCGGCTGATCCTCGACGAGTTCGACCGGGTGTTCGACCTTCCGGGCCGCACGGTCGTCAATCGCTGGATCGGCACCTATGCCTCCTCGAAGGAGCGGACGGTGCTGGTGGAGCGCCCCGCAGACCATATCCGTCTCGTCATGGTGACGGGCGGAACAGGCGCGTCGACCGGCTTCGCCTTGGGCGAGCAGGTCATCGAGGATCTCTATGCTTCAACATCTCGTTCTTGGGAGTGAAACCAGTGAGCCAATTGAAAGCTGTTGTATTCGACTGGGCGGGAACCGTCATCGATTTTGGATCCTTCGCGCCCATGGGCGTGTTTGTCGAGGCGTTCAGCCGCTTCGGCATCGAAGTTACGATCGCGGAAGCGCGCGAGCCGATGGGCCGGCCGAAATGGGATCATATCGACGCTATGCTGAAACAGCCGCGCATTCGCGAGCTATGGGCTGCGCGTCACGGCAACGCGCCGATGGCGGCGGATGTCGACGCCGTCTATGAGGTCTTCGTTCCGATGAACGAGGAGGTAGTGCACAAATTCGCCGATCTGGTGCCCGGCACGACAGACGTCGTGGCATCGCTGCGCCAGCGCGGCATGAAGATCGGCTCGACGACGGGCTACACCCGGTCGATCATGGAGCGCGTCCTGCCGCTTGCGAAGGAGCAGGGCTATCAGGTCGACAATCTCGTCTGCGCCGGCGACCTGCCGCATGGCCGGCCGACGCCGATGAACATGTACAAATGCTTTCTCGACCTCGACGTCTGGCCGGCGCATGCGGTGGTCAAGGTGGACGATACCGGTGTGGGCATCGAAGAAGGTATTGCAGCCGGCTGCTGGACGGTCGGCGTCGCATTGAGCGGCAACGAGGCTGGTCTGACGCCGCAGGAGGTCGCCACCATGGCACCGGACGCACTGGCGAAAGTGCGGGAGCATGCATCCGGCGCACTCAGCAAGCACGGAGCCCACTATATCGTCGACACGGTCGCCGATCTGCTGCCTGTCATCGATGATATCGAACGTCGGCTCGCCGCTGGGGAGCGGCCCTGACTTTTTAAGCGCGCTGCCCTATCGCATGAACGCCCGAGCTAAGGATTACTCGGCCGCAGGCTTGAAGTTGGCTTCTTTCCCTGCCGGTACGGGATGCAGTTGTATCTTGCCGCGCTGGAAGGGGCGAAGCAGAAATTCTCTGAAATTCTGCGGCTCGCGCTTGTTCGGCAGGCCGACGTCAGGCCATTCATTCGCCTTCGGGTAATATGCCGTGCCGAACAATATGTCCCAGATTGCGGATCCGCTGCCGAAATTCTTGTTGAAGTGTTGCCGCTCGACCGAATGATGAACGCGATGATAGCGGTTGTCGGGAAACAGATAGCGGATCCAGCCGAGGTGCAGGCGCGTCGAGCTGTGCTCGAAGTAGCCTTGCCAGCGGACGAGGAATACCCAGATCCACGGGACATATCCCTGCTCGAAGCTGAACAGCAGCGAGACGGGGATGATCAGGAAGGGGATCCGGAATATTTCCTCGCTGAAGTGATGGTTGCTGTTAAACGCGCTCATCTCTTCCAGCGAATGATGCTCTGCATGGAAACGCCAGAAGAATTTGTTGCTGTGTTGAAGCCGATGAAACCAGTAATAGAAGAATTCGCTGGCTTGCAGCACGATCAGGGACGCCACGATCCCGCCCAGGGCCTGCGGCAGCCAAAAGCTGGAGAACTCCGATAGAAACCTAAGGTCGATATGGAATAGCGGTCTTATGCCGATTTTTTCCCATAGCCTGTAAAAGAGCGTGAGGCTGACCTTCGTGATAACAATGTTGGCGACGCAGAAGACAGCGCCGCGGACATGCGACATATACGTGTATTTGGATTTCGGGAAAATAAATTCCGCGGCAAGCAAAATCATTGCGACAGGAAGAATTTTCCCCGCATAGTCCTCGGTAAGTGCCATAGTTTGAGATAGTATATCAGTATTCAAGTGGCGATCCGGCAGAGATATAATTTACCTAGCCTTATTTACATTAGGGGCGCCTTTTCTTCAATTTAAACGTAAAAAATTGGTTAAGACCGATATTGTTCTGCCGCTTTTGGATGTTGCTGCTGCTCACAATCTTCCCTGGGTTGTGTTGAGCGCAAAACATCCGGGTCTGCTGTCCGGGGCAAACCTTCCATCATCCGTTCAGAGGCACCTTGCCGGCATGGCCCCGAATGAAGTGCGCCTTGCGACGCACAGTATTGAGGGCCATTCTCGAGACGAGTTGCGCTGATGAGCTCAAAAGCCTCTTATCGAGCCGTCGGACCAGACTATATTACCGCCGCGGATCGTGCTGCGCAGCCGCGGCACCCGGCCCCGCTCGGCAATCACGAGATCTGCGCGCAGCCCTTCGGCGATCTGGCCGCGGTCGTTGAGACCGAGCGCCTTTGCGGGATTGGCGCTGGCCAAGGCAACGGAGGCGGCGAGGCCGCCCTTGCCGATTTCCGCCAGAGCGATAACGGCCGGAAGGATGGCTGATGGATGGTAATCGCTCGCGAGGATATCCAGCACGCCCGCCTCATAGGCCTCGCGCGCTGAAAGATTGCCGGAGTAGGACAATCCTCGCAGGGCATTCGGAGCGCCCATGGCCGTCGCCAATCCCAGCCGCTTGGCCTCGGCTGCTGTCGCGACATTGATCGGAAACTCGCTGATTGCGGCGCCAAGGCCATGCAGAAGCGTGACCTTCTCGATGGTGTCGTCATCATGGGAAGCAAGCACCACGTCGCTCTCTCGTGCGAGCTCCGCCAGCCCGTTGATGATATCTATGCTGTCGCCGTGTTCGCTACGGGCAGCCATACGCTGCTTGACGAGCTCCGCCGCCTTGGTCTCGCTGATTTTCCTTGCTTTGGCGGTATTAGCGATGTGCAACTCGATATCCCGGTACTGCCCCTGGCCTGGCGTGTGATCCATGAGTGAAATCAGGTGGAGTGCACCAGCGTCGATCAGAGCCTTCGCCTCTTTCAAGGCCGGCAGGAAGGTCACTTCGAAGCGGCCGTGGACACGGTGGTCGATCAAGAGCTCGTCTCGCATCGATGCGAGCGTTTCGATCATCGCTCGGGTATGCTCCACGGAGCGGACATGGCCATAGGTGGCGGGCGTGAACGCAACCGCCGCATAGGCCGTCGTCACGCCGCAGGCGGCAAGCTTCTTGTCGAGATCGTAGACGCCAAGTTCGATCGGCATGCGGACATTGACGCGAGGCTCGACGTCTTTCTCGATCATATCGCCATGCATGTCGACAAAACCGGGAAGCAGAAGCCGGCCATGGCCATCTATCTCTGCACCTTCGACCGGTCTCTCGCTGATATCAGCGATCAACCCATCCTCGATCCTGACGGCGCCGCGCTCGATAACATGATCCTGCAATACAATTTCAAAATTACTCAGCCACATCGTCCTGCTCGTCCTTGATCTTGATGGCTTCCAGATGCAATTCCCGGTCGATCAATGCCCTTACATCTTCTGGATGGTGAAAGACACCGATCATCGCAACGCCGGATGCCTTGAGCTGCGCCAGCCGTTCAACCAGCGCGCGGCGGGCGGCATGATCGAGCGATGCCGTCGGCTCGTCGAGCAGCAGCAGGCGCTGCGGCAGGATGAGCGCGCGGGCCAGATTGACCTTCTGCTGTTCTCCGCCGGAGAAGGTCGAGGGATAGGCTGACCAAAGCTGCTTCTTCACACCGAAGGCATCGAGCCAGCGCCGGGCTTCGGTCAAAGCGTCAGAATGCGCTGTGCCGGCAAGCCTCAGCGGCTCGGCGACGATCTCTTCAGCCGCAACGCGCGGACGCGCGTTGAGAAACTGCGTGACGAAGCCGATTTCCCGGCGTCGCAGCACGGCGATATCGACATCGGCCGCGGTCGCCAGATCGATGACGCCTTCCTGCGTGTAATAGTAGACGTGGCCGGCGCGCGGCAGGTAGGAGCGATAGAGCGTGCGCAGCAATGTTGATTTGCCCGCGCCGTTCTCGCCCTTCAGCAGAATGAATTCACCTGCGTTCAGCTCGAAATCGATATTCTCGAAGGCAAATAGCGTGCGCTTGAGGTGATGCATTTCGAACTGCTTCGAAAGGCCCTCGACGCGCAGCACCGTGGCCGGAGCCTGCCGGGCGGAAACCTGGATATTCATCTTTCGCCCTTCCTTCAAAGCTTGGCGTGAACGAGCTGCTGCGTATAGGCGTGTTGCGGATCCTGGAAGATCTGGTCGGTAAGACCCTGTTCCACCACCATACCGCGCCGCATGACGATAACCCTGTCGGCCATCGTGCGGATGACACCAAGATCATGCGATACCAACACCATGGTGATGGAACGCTCGCGTTGCAGCCGCTTCAGCGTATCGAGGACGAGCGCCTGAACACTGACATCGAGGCCCGTCGTCGGCTCGTCGAGCAGCAGCACGGCTGGTTCGAGCGCAATCGCTTTGGCGAGCTGCACGCGTTGCTGCATGCCGCCGGATAGCTCGTTCGGCCTGGCATCCATGCGCTCGATCGGGAACTCGGATGCGTTAAGCGACTGACGCGCCCGGTCACGCAGTTCTGCGAAGTTGCGATTGCCGGCAATCAGCAGGCGTTCGGCGACGTTGCCGCTGCTGGTGTGGTTCATCAGCAAGCCAAGATGCGGGTTCTGGTAAACGATGCCGATGTGATGTGCCCTCAGCATCCGCCGCTCGAAGCGATCGAGCGTGAAGAAGTTGCGGCCCTCGTGGCCGGGAAGGGCGAGATTGTAGGTGCCGGTATCCGGCGTATCCTCGAGGTTCATCATCCTCAGAAGCGTCGACTTGCCGGAGCCGGATTCCCCGACGATGCCGAGAACTTCGCCCGGATAGACGGTAACGTCGACGCCACCGAGCGCCGTCACGTCACCATAATTGCGCGCAATGCCGCGCATCGTCAGGATGGGTTGCGCCATCATCAGTCGCGGTGGCTGGCGTGTCGGCGTTGCCGATTGAATGGGATCGAGCGTGACCATCAGTCCATCTTTCCATTGTTGTACCAGGTTTCGCCGATCTCGACTGCTTCGGCTTCCGATTTGCGGATGTGCTTGACGCCGAAGTGGCTGTCGGACAGTTCGTATTGCGAAGAGCCGTCGTCCTGCGGAAGTTCGTTCATGAAGAAGCCCGTGACGTTGCTGCGGTAGCAGGTCTTGTCCTGGTGATCCTCGACGCGATACGGGACGTCGTCGAAGACCAGCGGTTCGACGCTCGTATAGGGCGGCACGGCAAAGATGCGCTTCTCTCGACCGGCGGACAGGATCGTCAGATGGTCGGCCTGATTGAGCTTGGGCACGTCCCAGCGCGGTATAGGCGACGGCGTCATGACGTGGCGGCCGTTGACCATGCTCGGATAGCTCGATCCCTGCATGATACGCCCCGATTTGACGAGCTGTTCGTAGAGCACGAGCCATAGTTGCCCGTAATCGGCATCACCATGCATTTCGCGGGCGACGGACAGGTCCGGCTGGACGGCGCGCAACGGCTCCGGGTCCGGAACCTGCAGCACGAGGATCTGGTCTTCGCGCAGCTTTTCCTCCGGAATGCGGTGGCGGGATTGGACGATAGTCGCAGCCAAGGTGTCTTCCGTCTCGACTGCCCCGCCGACGCGCCCGACGAATTTGCGGATGCTGCTGGCATTGACTGAATCGTCGGAGCCCTGGTCGATGACCTTGACGACGGAGGTCGGCTTGAGAAGTGTCAGCGTCACCTGCAGGCCGCCCGTTCCCCAACCGCGGGCAATTGGCACTTCGCGGCTGGCATAAGGCACCTGGTAGCCCGGCACCGCAATCGCCTTCAGAATGCGGCGGCGGATTTCGCGCTTGGCGGATTCGTCGAGAAAGCCGTAGTTGAAAGCCACCCAAGGCTTCGTGAGTTCCTGAAGTTTCACAGTGCGACCTCCTCTTGCCGGGCGGCAAGCTTCTCATCATCGGCGGGTTTTGTGGTGGCAGCACTCCTGTCCGCCTTGACCCGGCGCAGCGCATCCAGGCTCGACTGGAACGTGACATAGTGCGGAAGCTTGAAGTGGATGCAGAACCCCGAGCTTTCGACCGGCTCGGTGTGATAGAGGACGAATTCCTCGTTGGCGGCTGGATGCGGATTGGGCTGGGTGGAGGCGAGATCGAGCGTCGCAGCCGCAATCACCTTCACCTCGTTCCAACCGAAGGTGGCGGAGAAACCCAGCTCCAGCTCTCTCGCCTTTGATATGACTTCGGTCTGGCTGACACGGACGCGGCCGGCGCTGAAGACGGTGCCGCAGGGGTGACTCATCCGGACCGGTGCTTCGGCCAGACGCAGTTCGTTGACCGTCGGATGCACGGAACTGTAGCCGCGCATGGTGGCATAGCCGAGCGCCAGGGTTCCCCCGGTGTCGGAGCGCGCGAGGCTCTGCAGCTTGTGTGCTCTGGTCGCGGGGAAGAGCAGCGGCTCGCGCGTCAAATCGGGAATGTCGTCGGGCGCGACGGATTGGGCTGGATGCTCGGGAATGAGGCCTTGCGCTTTCTGCCAGCTGGTTAGAGACGGTTGGGTCGCTGGAGCCGGTTTTGCTGCCGGAATAACCGGTTCCGGCACATAGTCTTCGCCCTTCAACACGTCGACCTGCAGCAAGCGGTGCGAGTAGTCGAGCGTGGGGCCGAGGATCTGGCCGCCCGGGATGTCCTTGAAGGCGGCCGAGATGCGGCGAACGGTGAAGAGATCTGTCTGGCCAACTGGTTCGGCGACCGCGATACGAGGCTGCGTGGTACGATAGGCGCGCAGCAGAAGGATCGCTTCGTAGAGATCGCCGCCTGCTTGAGCCAGCGCCAGCGCGGCGAGATCGGGCTCATAGAGCGATGCCTCGCCCATGACGCGGTCGATGAGATAAGGGAGACCGGTGCGGACGGCTTCGACGCGCCCGCGGGTAATCGGACCGAGATCGCTGCGGAAAAGTCTCTCCGCCTGCTCGATGGCATATTCGCCGCCGCGGGTTGCTACATAAGCCATCACAGCACCTCGATTTTCGTTGAACGGGGAATGCCGAGCAGACGCTTGCCATCGACCAGATAGAGATCCCAGCCGAGCGGATAGCGGATCGCTTTCGCACGCATCTGCCAGAAGGCAGGATCGACGCCATCGATATCGATCGTGACGCTGTCCTTGATACCGGGACCGGAAAGACGCAGTCGCTGTCCGGCGCCAAATCGTGCGGGGACAAACAAGGTCGCTGCATCGTCCGGATAGGCGAGGCTGCCTATGCGCAGCGAGGCGAGGGCTTTGACTTTTGCGGGGGCGTCGATTGCCGCGAAGACATAATCCGCCTCGGTAAGCGGCGTCGGGCGGGCGCCAGTTGCGGCCAGCAAGACGCTCAAAGAGGCGTCGTCTTCGCAATGGAAGCTGCATTCACGATCGAGCAGGCTCTCCGCGAGACCCCAGAAGCCTTCTCCCGACATGTCGCGCGGCTGGCCGGGTCGGCTCAGAGCCCACATCAGATCTTCGAACGTGGCGTTGGTGCGAGTATCGTCCGCGGTCGGTACGAGGGAATGTGCCATGGTCAGAATGTCTCCATCTGCACGCGGGTCGCTTCGACTTTTCGCAGCAACTGGCGGTCTTCTTCCTGCTGGCGGTCGCGTTCGGCGTTCAGAAGCTCAAGGATGATGTCGGCCCGATGATTGCTGGCGATGGCCGCATCGATGATCGCCATTGCCATGGCATGCTCGAGATCGCGGCCAATGACGGCGCCGTAGCCTTCGGCGGAGCGTTCCGGCACGCGGATATGCGCTTCGGACACCAGCACTTCGCCCAGATGAAAGGCGGTGCCTTGGACCGTATCCGTCAACGGAAGCATCACAAGGCCAGTGCGGTTGACGACAACGTCGACGCCGCCAAGCGTGTCGAGCAACTGTTCGGCGGCGGCCTTTATGCTTGCCGGACGGCTCGCAGCGAGAATCTCCAGAGCCTGCGCATGGGCATAGAATGCGCCGACCGGATCACCAGTCTTCTCCTCAGTCATCATCTTTTCCTTGGCACTTAGGGGTCGCTTAGGTCGGTGGTAGCTCACCGGAAACATTCGGACGACTACTATAGTCATCCGAATGAATTGTCCATCACGTTTTGCTTTGAGAGGCGAGATTCCTCGACCCGCGCGAAGCGCTCAGTCGTCGCGCTGGCGTAACCATTCGGCCGTGATGCGGCTTGCGTCCCATACGGCTGCCGCCGGCGTCTGCCCTTGCAGCAAAGCGAACAGAAAAGCGCCCGCGAAGCGGTCGCCCGCGCCGATCGTATTTGCCGTATCGATCCTCGCCGCCGGTTCGACCTCTACGGCGTCCGAACCGTCGAACAGTGTGATCGGGCGCGGCCCGTCGGTGAGTACGAGCATCTTCAGGCGTGAGCCGGCGATCTGGCGCGCGCGCTGCCAGGCGAGCGCGAGATCGTCGGAAACGTCGTCACGAGAGGAGATGACATAGTCTGCCGGGCGAGGCGTCGCGGGCTTGAGCGGAAATTGCGAGACAACGAGCGGCTGGGCATCGATCTGATCGACCAGGTCGTCGTCAAGAGCAAGGGCATTGATATAGACGCCTGCGCTCGACAACTTCCCCGCGGCCGTTAAAGGATACGACCGCCCCGCGGGAGCGATGATCGTCCGCTCGCCGTTCGGCTCCAGGAAAATTTCCAGCGGCGCGGTTTCTCCCGTTGCCATCACTATGTATTCGGTGTCGAAACCGGCTTCGGATAGCGACTTGAGCGCCGCCTGTCCTTGCTCGTCCAGCATCAGCCGCGAAACGACGGCGACGTCGGCTCCCAATTCCAGAAGCTGCTGGCCGGTATAATAAGCTCCGCCGCCAAGCCGGGTTATTCTGGATGAAAACTGCATCCGGCCGCCCCGAACCAACGGGGCATCCAGTTGCCATATACGATCGTGATTTACCGATCCGATTACGATGACTCGGGGCATGCTTTGCCTATCTGTCGTCAATGCCTGGTGCCAGTGCGTCCACGATGAAACGCTGCGCCAGCAGGAAGATCAAGAGAACGGGGACGGTCGACAACAGGCTTGTCGCCATCAATGGACCCCAGGCTCGCTCAGCTCCTTCGAGATCGGCAAAGACGGCAATGCCTGTCGTCAGCGTCTTCTTGAAGGCGTCGTCCAGCACAAGCTGGCCCCAGAGATAGATGTTCCAGGCGCCCATGAAGGAAATCACCGAAAGGGCCGCGATTGCCGGGATGACGTTCGGAACGCCGATTTCGATGAACTGCCGCCACAGGCCGCTTCCGTCGATCCGTGCCGCCTCGAACATCGAGCCGGGCAGCGACCGGAAGGCCTGACACATGTAGAAGACGTAGAAACCGATATAGGGAATCGACGGGATGATCATTGCGCCATAGGTATTGAAGGCTTGGAGCTTTACCACGGCGATATAGGTCGGGAGGATCGCCAGCACGTTCGGAAAGGACATGGTGGCGATGACGAACCAGAACAGTGTCTGTCTCCCCTTGAACTCCAGCCGCCCGAAGGCGAATCCCGCCGGGATCGCGAGAACAAGCTTTCCGACGGTGATAAGGGTTGCCGTGAGGACGGAATTCCACAGCCACATCCAGATGGGATGGCGGCTTGCGGCTATGGTGAAATTCGACAGCGTCGGATTTTCGGGCCAAAGGCGCACGGACTTGGCCATGATCATGTCATTGGGCGTGAAGGCTGCGGACACCATCCAGACAAGCGGAAATACGGTGACGATGCAGATTGCCATGAGCACGAAGTGCAGCAGCAACCTGTGAAACTTATGACCGATACCGTTCATCTGTAATGCACCCGCTTTTCGCTGACGCGGAACTGCAGCCATGTGATGGCGAGCACGAGGACGATGATGATGACGGCGACGGCGCTTGCCGGCCCGAACTGGAAGAACAGCAGGCCTTGTTGCCACAGGAAATACAGAAGGCTCGAGCTTCTGCCTGCCGGTCCACCGTGGGTCAGGACATCGATGATGCCGACGATGTCGTCGAGGACATGGAAGAAGGTCGTAACGCTGATGAAGAAGGCAGTTGGCGTCATCAGCGGCAGGCTGATGCTGAAGAAATGTCGTGTGGAGCCAGCGCCGTCGAGCTGTGACGCCTCACGCAATTGTTTCGGCAGATTTGCCAGCGCTGCCAGCCAAAGAAGCATATTGAGGCCGAAGGTCTTCCAGAAGGTCACCAGGCTGACGCAAAACAACGCAAGGTTCGGATCCGTGTGCCAGCGCGACGGCGGAAAGCCGAAATATCCGAGAACTTCGTTGAAGAGACCGTTGACGGGGTTGAACAGCCAGGACCAGGCAACACCTGCAACGGAATAGGCGACGATCGTCGGCAGGAACAGGCTGCCGCGATAAAGCCCCTGCAGGGGATTCTTGCGTACCGAATGCAGCATGACGGCAAAGATCAGCGGGATGACGATCTCGGCCGGGATGAGGACGACGCAGTAGAGCAGCGTGTTCCAGGCAGCCATGCGGAAGTCGGGATTGTCGAAAATGGATGCGTAGTTGTCGACGCCGACAAAGCGAATATCTGCCGACAGCAGATTCCAGTCGACCACCGACAGCAACATCGAGGCTACGAGCGGACCGTAGAGAAATATCGCCACGGCAAGCACGGCCGGCCCCACGAACAAATAGGGGGCCAGCGATTTGAAACGAAATGGCATGATACCAGGCCTATGCCGAAATCAGTCCTGCAAGCTCGCCGTGAGCGCCCTTGATGCCGTCGGCAACCGTCGTTTCCTTGAGCAGCATGCGCGAAACCCACTTGCGCCATACGGCCTGACCCTCGAGACCGCGCTTGCCCGGCCAGATCGTTTCCGCGGTCAAACCGTCCGCCAGTTGCGCGGCTGCGGGCTTCATGAATTCGTTGATCAGCGGAATGTCGTGCTGCGACGTGTTGAGATAGCCGGTCTGGGACCACAGTGCCTGCCCTTCCTTCGAAGCGCAGAATTCGAGGAAGACGAGCGAAGCTTCCGCCTGTTCCTTGTTACGCGTGTAGACGGCGAGGAAATTGCCGCCGCTATTCATCTTGCGCGGATGTCCGGGGAGGCCGGGGAACTTCGTCGTGATGGCCTTCGCGGCTCCGAACGGGAAGGTGATGGCCAATGTCGAGCTCGTCGTGCAAATGGCCAGCGCGCCCGACTGGAACGCAGCGACCTGCTCCTTGTCGCTGACGGGCAGCCAAAGGCCCTCATGGGCGGGAGCGCAATATTCGCTCATGCCGGCAATTGCTTCCGGGCTATTCAGGGACAGCTTGCCATCGGGATTGATGATGAAGCCGCCGGCATTCTGGATGAAGGACTGGCTCGTCCATTCGTTGTTGGAAAGCGAGATCGGCGAACGGTAGGTCGGATGCTTCCCTTTGAGCGCGGCATCGAGCTTGCGTGCGCTCTCGTAGAGCCACTTTGTATCCGGCGTTTCCGGCAGGTTGGGATCGAGACCCGCGGCCTTCCATATTTCGCTGTTGATATAGGTGATCGGCGTCGACATCGCCCAAGGAAGGCCGATGACTGCGCCATCGACGGTGACGAGCGGCAGTACGGACGAACGGAAATTGGCGAGAATTGCTTCTGCCTTTGCGGCATTGATCTCGCGCAGATCGCGGGCGCCGAGCGTGCGCTTGGCGAAATAGCCGAACTTCCAGCCGGTGACCATCATGGCCGGAGGGCGGCCTGCGGCGATGCTGGCGACGGCCTTGGCGGTGACGGCCTCGTAGTCGCCGTCGAACCGGTTGGTAACGGTTACGCCGAGATTCTTTGCGTTGAAGGCATCGACGACCTTCTGGAAGGGCTTGTCGGCGCCCCATGTGCTCGATATTTCGATCGCCGCGTCGGCGGATCGAGCCTTGCCGGTCATTGCGATCGATGTGCCGATGACTGCGGTCGTGCCCGCGATGAATTGCCGACGATTAAGCGCTACCATTATATCCTCAATATTCGAATGATTAATAAAACATCCGAATATTTATCTAGTGACGGCAGGTGACATGCGTATGAAGATCTGATGGCCTAACGGTAAAAGATCAGAGGCGAATTTCACTTCTGCAGCCATCTAGCGGGCACCGGTCATGAGACGGAGATTGAAAAGCAATGCTGGAGCCGATATATGACATTCGAATGACATCAATAAACTCGGATGAGCGGGCATGGAAAGAAAATTGCTGCATGGGCAATGGCAACAGGTCGAGAGCGATATCGCAGAAGATATTTTGACCGGCCGCCTGTCACCCAAGGCGCAGCTTCCGACGGAGGCGGATCTTATGGAGCGGTTCGGTGTTGGCCGCCATACCATCCGGCGTGCGATTTCACGGCTCGAGAGCCGAGGGCTCGTGTTGGTGGAGCAGGGCCGTGGAACCTTCGTGAGAGATAGCCGCCTCGACTACCGCCTGTCCGAACGCACACGGTTTTCCCAGAATCTGCTCGATCAGGGCAGGGAGCCGCTTGGACAAGCCATCCACGAGGAGGTGGTTCCTGCCTCGGAGCTCATTGCCGAAGCCTTGCGGCTTCCCCACGGCGAGCCGGTCTATCACATTGTCAGGCGCGGCTTCGCTGACGAAGAGCCGATAAACTATTCGCACGCCTACTTTCCCGTGCGCCGCTTCCCAGGTTTCGATGAGGCACGACGCAGCGGGCGAAGCGTGACACTTATTCTGGCTGAGTACGGCATCCCCGATTATATCCGCCTGCGCACGGATATCATCGTTCGCTTGCCGACAAATGAGGAGGCAAAGCAGCTATGTCAGTCGGCATCGCAGCCGGTGGTCGCGCTCAGGAAGGTGGATGTGGACCTCAAGGGCACGCCGATCTCCTATTCCGAATCTATATGGCCAGGTGAACGTGTGCAGTTTTCCATCGACAATACCAGCCAGCTTCTGGATGTGCTCGCGCGTGGCGATGTGATCTGAACAGATCCACGCCGCGCACCTGCTTCTGAGACGTTAGGAATGATGTTTCCGTTCTGACGTGCTAACATAATAATCTCTCAGGCGTGCGGGGGATGGTGGTGATGCTGGAGACGGACAAGGTATTCGCCGGCTCGATACCGGAAGACTACGACCGCTACATGGTGCCGCTGATTTTCGAGCCTTACGCCGCGGACATTGCGCGGCGTGCAGGCTCCCTAGCGCCGACAGCCGTCTTGGAGATTGCCGCAGGCACCGGGGTCGTCACCCGCGCATTGGCGCCCAAACTGTCTCCCAGCGCAAGCTATGTCGTCACCGACCTCAATCAGCCGATGCTCGACTATGCGGCTTCGCGGCAACACCCAGACAGCCGTATCACATGGTGGCAAGCGGATGCTCTGGCGCTGCCGTTTGAAAATGCGGCCTTTGATCTCGTTTTTTGCCAATTCGGCGCGATGTTCTTTCCCGATCGTACGGCTGCCTATCGCGAAGCAAAGCGCGTCCTGAAGCCGGGAGGACATTTCCTGTTCAATGTGTGGGATCGCATAGAGGAGAATATATTTGCGGATGACGTGACGAACGCGCTCGCCAGGATTTTTCCAAACGACCCGCCGCGTTTTCTGGCGCGCACGCCGCACGGCTACCACGATGTGGAAGTGATCCGTAGTGATCTCGAGCGCGCCGGTTTCTCTGATGTCGTGATCGAAAAGAGAGCCGAAGAGAGCCGTGCGTCCTCGCCGCGCCTTCCGGCTCTTGCCTATTGTCAGGGAACTCTTCTTCGCAACGAAATCGAGGCCCGGGAAGCGGGGAAGCTGGTGGCTGCGACCGACTATGTCGAAGCGGCGCTCGCAGAGAGACATGGCGGCGGCGAGGTTGCTGCCAAAATTCAGGCGCATGTAATCCTTGCTGTTACTTAAGGGCGGAATATCCTGCTCCGCACTTGGCAAGATCTAACAGCCTCTGGTCAACAATCTGCCCCACCTCTGAAGGATTAACGGGGGGATAACTATACTTCAAAGCAAAGCCGCCAATTTATACGCTCGGCGACAAGTTGTTATATCGTAGGGCGTACGTAATAGGGATCCGAGGGAATAGATACTGGGATTTCTGGTGGAGCCTTATCGAACAATACCCGGTGGTCCGGCTGCCGGCATCAAGGCCGGAACGTCATCCGGAAAGATTCCCAATCTTCAGGTTTTGCGTGCGCTCGCGGCCTTTGCCGTTGTGGCTGCCCATGCCATGCATGAGACTGCAAGTCTGGCTGACGTGGCAGGGCGCGTGCCCCTCGATGGATCCACATGGAATCTCGGCTTCGGTGTCGACATATTCTTCGTCCTGTCGGGATTTATCATGACCCATACCGCCGCTGCCGAATTCGGCAGGAGCGGTGCGCCGCTGCGCTTCTTCCTGCGTCGGTGCGCGCGGGTCATCCCGCTTTACTGGCTGTTGACCAGCGTCCTGCTGCTCGGTGCCGCCATTGCACCTTCGCTGCTCAATGTTCCGATCGGCGGCATCTCGCATGTGTTGGCATCGTACTTCTTCATTCCCTCCGGCCGTGGTGTGGATGAAATCAGGCCCGTACTCGCTCTCGGCTGGACCCTGAACTACGAGATGCTGTTCTACGTGTTCTTTGCGTTGGCGCTTATCCTGCCGATCCGGCTCGGGATTTTCTGGCTGTCGGCACTGATGATAGGTTTGGCGCTCATCGGCAACCTGGTCGATCCGCAGCAGGTACAGCTGGCTTTCTGGATGAGCCCCATCATTCTCGAATTCCTGTTCGGCGTCTATGTGGCGCTGATCTTTCGCAGCGGGCGGCGCATCGGCGGTGGGGCGGCACTCGCATTGATGGCTGTCGGGCTCCTCGGTTTCGTGCACTTTTCCTCCGCCTGGGATGACGCAGCCCTGCCACAGTTCCTGAGGAGTGGCTTGCCGGCCGCGTTGTTCGTCCTCGGTGCCGCAATCGGGCCTGCGCTGCCTTCCAACAGGCTGGTCTTGTGGGGCGTCGCGCTCGGGGACGCCTCCTACAGTCTCTATCTTTCTCACCCTTTCATCCTGCGGCCGCTGCGCGCCATCTGGGCGAAGTTCGTCGGCGATCAGCTTCCTCTCGGTCTTTTTGTTGCCTGTGGAGCCATCGCCGCCGCTATATTTGCACTCGCGCTCTTCAGATTTATCGAAAAGCCCTTGACCTCCTATGTGCAAGGCTTCACGCGCCGTTTCGAACGGCAGGAGCCTGTGAGACAGGCGAGCGCCTCAGGTGCCGACGCGGGAAATGCCTAACAGCAGTGTTCAGGCGGCAGGCAAAGGGGTGTCGCTGAATTAGCGATCCGGTGCTTGCTTATTGGGACCGCTTGATCGCGATAGCGCCCTGACATCCTTCATCGCGACCTCGGCACGCTCGCGTTTCTTCCAAATTAATCTGCCCATTCGGGGTCGGTTGTGAAGGCGATCGTCAGCCAGCGATCCGGGCTTTCACCGCCGATCGCTTCGCCGATCTCGTCGCGGATCTGATCCCATTCCTCCAGCTTTTTCGCCGGCCCATCCTTCGGGACGATGAAATAGAGCTCGATCTGTTTGCCGCGCCCGACGCGGGCGACATAAGAGCGGTAATAGTCGAATTTGTAGCGATGAACGACGTCAGCGGCGACGCGGTCGACATGTTCCTTCAGGGCTGCCGGCGTCACGAGCAATATGTCCGCGAATGCCTGCTTGATCGTTCCGAGCGGCATGGGGATGACGACGAGGCATACGATGGCGAGCGCCACCGGGTCGACATAGGGCGACATCCATTGCAGCGTCGTTCCTTGAATGGCGAAGCCGAAGATGAAGGCGAGGAGCAGGGCCGCGCTGAGGCTGCCGGTCATGATCCAGGCTTTCGCGTCAAGCGCGATGAAATTGGAGCCGAGCGTCTTGTTCGCTCTTCTGGCATAAGCTGCCATGAGAAAGGCAATGATCATCGTCAGCACCGCATAGACGATGGCGTGATCGAAGGAGAGGTGCCTGCCGCCCGCCATGATGCTGCCGATGGCGTTGATCAGCGCATAGATGGCGGCGCCGGTCAGCAGGATGCCGTTGAGGCCGAGGACCATGGGTTCCAGATGCCAGAAGCCCATGGTGAAATGTTTGATGAACCTGCCGGTGTTTGCGCTATTCGTTGCCGCGGCAATAATCAGATTGGAAACGATCAGCGCGACGATCGTCATGATCGCATCCGTCAGGGCATAGACGCCGTCGAAAACGATGGCATATGAACCGGACAAAAGCCCGAAGACGATGCCGGCCGCCGCAAGAACGAATGTCACGATGATGGATATACGCAGGACGCTTTGTTCAGTGATCACTCTTCTGTCCTCGGGAGGGATGCCCAGCCTAATGATTCAAGCAATATCATGGTATACGGCGGGCTTTGCGGTATCATGCAAGCTGATGAAGCAAGGGGGCGAATGGGGGCACTAAGCACTATCGGGGCTCCCGCTTTCTTGCGCTCTGCCCCTGTTGTCGGAATTCGCTGGGCGTAACGCCAGCTAGCTTCTTGAAGTCGCGCGCGAAATGGAAAGGGTCGGGATAGCCGCATCTGGCAGCTATCCTTCCGATCTGATCTTCAGTGACCACGAGCAGCCGTTTGGCGGCATTGACACGTTCGTGGCGCAGCCAGTCGAGCGGCGTCGTCCCCATTCTCTGGCGGAAGCGGCGAAACAGCTGCGCTTGGCTCAGATTGGCCGCATCGGCAAGTTCCGCCACGTTCCAGGAATGCGAGAGATCCGCCCGTACCATTTCCACGACGCGCTGCAACCGCTGCACCGCGCTGCTGAGATCGCCGCCATCGGCGCGCTCGGATATCAGCGCCGAAATCAGCTGGGCGAGTAAGGCAAAACATCGGCTGTCGGCCTGAAAGCTGCTTCCTTCCACTTCGCTCAGAATATTCTCGAACAGCGGCTGCAGATCGTGTTGGGTTGCCGTTTCAAAGACCGGATTCACGCCCACCTCAAGGCTGTCGAACAAGGTGTCCAGTCCGTGCCCGACGAAGCCGAGCCAGAGATAGGACCAGTAGGAGCAACGCAGCTCGCAGCCATGCGAATAGAGCATCGATGAATCGAGCCATGCTACGGTTCCCTCCGGCAGCAGATTTGGTCGCCCGTTGATATCAAGCACGCCTTTCCCGCTGAGAGTGAGGATCAGCGTGTGCTGGTTGAAGCGGTGGGCGATCGGCGCTTCCGTGGGCGTGCAGATCCGCCGTCCGGCGGCAAGAAGCGTATAGGGCAAAGCGCGAGATAGGCGGCCCGGCGTTTGGAAATGGACTTCATCGAGAGTGCGGATTTCCGCCGGGGCTGCATCGTCGGTCATGATGATTGGACTGTATCCGAGGATGAGAGTTTTATCCATATGGCTGCGGTTTGCATCCATGTCTTTCTGTCTGGAGAGCGGCTATTCTACGGTTCTTGAACCGGAATAGAGGAGATCCAGGTGATGACGGCGAGCCCCGTATTTGATCCGCTCTCACAGGCATTCGCAGACGATCCCTATGCATCCTATAGCGAGCTGCGCGCCAGCCCTGACCCGGTCTACTACGAGCATTTCGACATATGGCTGCTGTCGCGTTATCAGGATGTCGCCGCTGCCGCCGCTGACAAGACGCTGGTTCGCTCGATGGAATTCTTTCTCTCGCCCACGGAGATAGAGGAGGAGAAAGTCCGTCTGAACTGGCATGACATGCCGAACCATTCGCGCTTCGTGCAGTTCAGCCTACTGGATTCGGATGGCGAAACGCATGACCGCCTGCGGCGCAAGGTCTTTCGCGAATTTACCCCGGCCCTCGTCGCGCGTCAGCGCGGGATGATCCAGGACTTCGTCGACCGTTTGCTCGGTCGCCTGCTTGAGGTCGGAACGATCGATTTCGTCGAGGATCTTGCTTCGCAGGTGCCGGGCCATATCATCGGCTCGGTGCTGGGTGTGCCGGAGGAATATGCGGGGCAGCTGCGCAAATGGTCTGAACAGGTCGTGCAATATTTCGACGTCGACCGCAGTGCCGAGCGCAAAGCCATTGCCGAGCGCGCGACGACCGAGTTCTACGAACTGCTCAAGGAGCTCATTGCCGATCGCGTGCGCAATCCGCGCGAAGACCTTCTCTGTCGGCTGACTGAGGCTTATACGAGCGGCGAGATGACCGAAGACGAGCTCGTTTCCACCTGCATGCTGATCCTGATGGCGGGCCACGGCTCGACGATCGACGTGCTCGGCAGCGGAATGCATGCGCTGTTGCAGTATCCCGACGCCCTGGGCAAGCTCAGAGAGGCGCCGGCTGTCATGCCGACCGCCATTCAGGAAATGTTCCGGTTCGAGTCGCCGCTGCCGTTCTTCCATCGCTATCTGACTGAAGACAAGGTCATTGCCGGAAAGAGCCTGCCGAAGGGCACCAAGGTCGGCTTGCTTTATGGCGCAGCCAACCGCGATCCCGAACAGTTCGAAGCGCCCGATCGGTTCAATATCGAGCGAACGCCTAACCGGCATCTGGCCTTCGGCGGCGGCGCGCATTTCTGTCTCGGCAATCATCTTGCCCGGCTGGATATGGAGATCATCTTCTCGACCCTGCTCCAGCGCACCCGTTCCATCGAATTGCTGGACGAGCGTCCTGCATACAAGCGCGGGCTGTCGGTTCGCGGGCCTCAGCGCCTCAACATCCGTCTTATTCCCGCCTGAACGGGTTTATCGAAAGCATGGAGAATGCAATGAGTGAAGTCGTGTTCGTCGATTCCGCCGGTCGGGAGACGCGTGTGAGTGCGGAAAATGGCCAGACGCTGATGGCTGTCGCCGTCAGAAACGGTATCGATGGCATCGTGGCGCAATGCGGGGGAGCTTTGGCCTGCGGCACCTGCCACTGCTACATCGATCAGCGCCATCTCGATCTCCTGCCTCCGCCTTCGGAGGAAGAGGCTGACATGATCGAGTTCGTGATGGAACCGAAGGCCAACAGCCGCCTCAGCTGTCAGCTCCTGATGAGTGCCGCCACTGACGGCATGCGCGTTATCGTCCCCGATAGCCAGCACTGATATCCGGGATCTCGGTTCGCCGAGATAGTCTCTTTGGATTCGACTTTCATTATCGAATGATAGCGCCGGCTTTGATACCGGCGCGTCGATTATCGGCCTGCCGTCGATGCCGGCTATTCCGAGGCCAGAAGCTCGGCATAGTGGGCACGCGCGACATCCGGATGCGATCGCAGCCGGCTCTTGAGCTGGTTCTGGCCGACTTCGCGGAAGATCGGATTAAGGGGATCGACTGAAATGCCGCGCTCGGCACGTTTCAGATCCTCCGGCAGCTCGATAAAGGGGATCGTCGCGTCCGGGCGGGAACCAAGGAAGAAAGCAACGGAAAACCGCTCGACGCCTGCAGGCGGCGCGATCACATCATGCACGTCCGCCCGCACGAAGCCGTTCGTCGCAAGCTCGAGCAATTCGCCGGTGTTAATGACGAAAGTGCCGGGAACCGGCGGCGCTTCGATCCAAACGCCGTCTTCGGTACGCACACGCAGGCCGGGCGTCGTGTCCTGAAGCAGCACAGTTACGAAGCCGCCATCCTTGTGGGCACCGACCCCCTGGTCGGTTTCGGCGACGTCCCGGCCCGGATAGCGGATGATCTTCAGAAGCTGCGACGGCTGAGGCTGATATATGTCGGCAAAGACGTTTTCCGGCTGACCGAGGGCCACGGCGATGGCCTTCAGCACATCGATGCCGATCCGCGTGACTTCCGCCTGGTAGGCGAGCAGCAAGGGCTTGAGTTCCGGCAAGGCTTCGGGCCACTGGTTAGGGCCCTGCAGCCGTCGCCATGCGGGCGTGTCCGGGCCGATCTCGGCAGGTGCGTCCTCGGTGTTGATATCGAGCTGTTCGCGCCAGTCCTGCTCGCCGCGCGTCCGTTCCTGGCCGGCCCTGTTGTAGCCGCGGAAATGCGGCGATTTCACCATTTCGATTTTGAGCTTCTCTTCAAGAGGAAGCGAAAAGAAACGCTTCGCCGTCGCCACCACATCCTCGATCAGCTTCGGATCGACGCCATGGCTGGTCAAATAGAAGAAGCCATGATCGTGGAGCACGCTGCGCAATTCGCTGATAAAGGCTTGCCGCTCGTCCGGCGAGGCATGGAAGCGGGAGAGATCCAAGGTCGGCAGCGATGCTTCGACGGGCGTCGTGTGAACGGTCAATGAGATATTTCCTCTTTCAAATTGCCTTTGCCGCCTGTTCCGAGGCGACGATGAGGTCGTTATGTGCGCGAAAGGCGCATCCGGCCTCGCGGCTCCGTCAGGCAAGGCAAAAACGTCCTGATGATTAGGCTGAGGCTAGGGCTCATTATTTGCCAAAGCAAAGAAGATCGTCTCAAAGATTGCCCGTCTCTTGGAATGGTTTTTTGCCGCCGCTACCCTTGATGGAGGTGATCGCGACAGGACGTTCATGGGCCTCATTCAACGTGCATGTCGCCTCAGGGGCGATTTGCGATTTCCATGCAGGGGCTACCCTCGCGCGATCGCCAGAACGATGGTTTGCGCAGAGGTTGAGCTTCCGGGCTTGCTACTCGGCTAAGTAAGCAGGGTGGCAACGCGGCCCGCTATCATCGCAAGCGAAACGGCGCCGGCGTCGGGATGGCCGAGGCTTCGCTCTGCAAGCGGGCGGGCGCGCCCAAGCTTGGGCGTAAGCTGCGTCGTCGCATCCGCCGCAAGCTTGGACGCCGATGCGGCATGTCCCCAGGCGGTGGCCAAAGATCCGTTTTCGGCGAAGCCCTTTTCCAACGCATCCACGAAAGGAGAGAATGCATCGACCAGCGTCTTGTCGCCGATCTTCGCGCCGCCCAATCGCATCACGCTATCGAGCGCCTGGCGGGCACCCTTGACGACAGCGCGGCCGTCGAGGGCACCGTCATCGCTGAGCGCACTGCTCCAGGATTGCAGGAGAAGTCCCCAGATCGCGCCCGACGTGCCGCCGGCGCGGTCGGCCCAGGCATCGCCTGCCGCCGCCAGCACGCTCGCCGTACCTGCGCCAGCGGTGCTTGCGGCCTTGGCGGCTTCCAAAGCCGCTGCGGCGCCCCGGGCCATGCCTTGACCGTGATCGCCATCGCCGGCGCGAGCGTCGATCCGGCCGAGTTCCTCTTCGGCCTCATGGAGCAGCACGGAAATCTCTGCGAAGATGCGGGCGATGCAAGCGCCGCCGCGCTGGCCTTCGGCATCGGCTGGCGGATAGGTCGCCAGTCCGTCCTCATCAACCAGAACATCCGCAGCTGGCGTGGTGGCAATCGCCGCGCCGCGGCGCAAGACCGGGGTGTCGCAGGCCGCGGTCCAGTAGCGCTCGAGCTCGTCGTCGAGGAAGATGAGCGTCAGCGAGCAGCCCTGCATATCCAGGCTGGTAACGAACTCGCCGGCCTCGGGGGCGACGATTTCCAGGCCCGCTTGTTCCAATCGCGCCGAGATGGCCGTCCAAAGTACGAAGAGCTCTTCGTATTTCGTGGCGCCGAGGCCGTTGAGGATGACGCCGACCTTCCGTGCATCCTTTGGACGTTCCGGCAGAAGCCTTTGCGTCAATAGTGTTGCGAGATCGCTGGCACTGACGATCGTTTCTTCGCTGATGCCGGGTTCGCCGTGGATACCGAGGCCGAGGGCCATCTGGCCGCGCGGTACGGTGAAGAGCGGGCCGGCAGACCCGGGCAGGGTGCAGCCGTCGAAGGCCACGCCGAAGGAGACTGTGCGGGCGTTTGCATGCCGCGCCAGGCGCTCGACTTCATCAAGCGAAAGTCCGGCTTCCGCCGCAGCGCCGGCAATCTTGAAGACCACGAGGTCGCCGGCAACGCCGCGGCGCTTCGCCATGGTCTCGGCGGGAGCGCTGGCGACATCGTCTGTCACCGCCACGATGCGCACATCGATACCTTCGGCCCGCAGCCGCTCGGCTGCCACGCCGAAATTTAAAACATCGCCGGCATAGTTGCCGAAGCCGAGCAGGATGCCTCCACCGCGATGCGCCTTTCGGCACACTCGGGCAACGGCTGCCGTCGAAGGGGAAGCGAAGACATCGCCGGCGACGGCCGCATCGGCAAGGCCCGGCCCGACATAGCCGGCAAAGGCCGGATAGTGACCCGAGCCGCCACCGACGATGACGGCGACCTTGCCTTCCGGCACCGATGTCGAGCGGACAACGCCACCCTTTACGAGGCGGACGAAGCGGCCATGGAGCGCGGCAAAGCCCGCAAGCGCCGTCGCGGCGAACTCCTCCGGAGCGTCGAAGATCGTGGTCATGCGTTCAATCCTTATCAATGCGGCGGGACATGCCGCAGATAATCACGATTGCTGGTGCTGAGGGAATGCCCGCTGCCGCCATAGTGACAGATGTCCTCATGCATTTCCGGCGAGGCTTCGGTATCGAGCTCTTTGATATGTTGGCCGAGCTCGCGAATGCGCACAACCGCCTTGTGCCGGATTATCGGGTCGAGTGGAGCACGGTTTGACGAAACCGACCGCTCGCTACGTTGCAATCAAGCCAGTCTGCACGTCGCGGTCAACTGTTCCGATAGTCAGGCCATGTTGCGGCGGACAAGGTGCTGGACGCCGGCGGGCATGGTTTCGATAAGAGTTTGCAAGGGCGCGGGCTGCAGGTCGACTTGCGTCAGGGCGGCCCGCGTTGGCAGCGTCCAGCGAAATTCGAGGTCGGCACTGCCGTCCTTGACCCGATGCACGATTTCGGTCTCATGGAAGGGTAGCGGCTGGGACAGCTCCGCCTCATAATAGAACCCGACCTCGTGAACACGCCGTCCCACGAATTCGAAGAAGTTCTCGATGATGAAGCGCAGTGGTCCGATCGCTGCCCGACAGCCGATCTCTTCCTCTATCTCGCGCGCCAGTGTTTCGGCACCCGCCTCGTGAAACTCCACCCGGCCGCCGGGCAGGGACCAGAACGCGTCGCCGACCGCGCGGTGAATGAGGAGGTGACCGTTGGAGCGGATCAAGGCGCCCGCCCGCAGTTGGAAGCGTGAAATTCCGGCATCCATGACAATCATGGTGCGCGCATTATCTGTCATCGATCGGCCCTCCTGGTGGTTCGCGACAAGATCGTACTGTCCGAAGAATTGACATCGGCCCTGTATTTGGAAACGGTGTGATGATTGGAGATGCACTTTTCCGAAGTGATTTGGAAAGGCATTTCTTTCCTGGCCCATCCTCGACAGCAGAATTGGTTTTGGAAATGCGTTTCGTGAATCCAATCCCCTTCGTCGGCGATATCGAGCGCTCAAAAGCGTTTTATCGAGATGTCATGGGCCTTGAAATCCTGAGCGATTTTGGGAATTTCGTGCTCTTTGAAACCGGATTTGCAATTCATGACGGAAAGTCACTCGAGCAGACGGTTTGGAGAACGAGTTCCGAAATACCGGAGCCTTATGGGCGTCGAAACGTCCTGCTTTATTTCGAACACGACGATGTGGATGCAGCCTTCGAAAAAGTGGCTCCGCATGTCGAACTCATCCATCCTGTCGAAAGACAGGAATGGGGACAGCGCGTGTTTCGTTTCTACGATCCGGATGGTCACGCTGTGGAGATCGGCGAACCGCAGTGAAATGACCTGCAGCGTCAATTCTGCTGCTCACAACATATCGAATATTGCCGCCGCGGACCGCGCAGTCTCGAACGTCGTTACGGTCAAACCGTTGAGCCAAAGTCATGGGACAGTGAGGATGCAAGCCTTGTGTGGTTTCGAACTGGAGGAGTTGAGGGAGCATCTTCCGCTCGATTTCGACGTGCCGCGTCGGGCGGCGGCTGCCGAGGGCAAGCGCTTCCTGGAGCGGTTATATGCCGAGTGGCAGAGCGGCGAGCAGCGCTTCGGCGACGTACATGAAATTCTGCTGGCCATCAGGGTGAATGGCGATCTGGCGGGGATCGGCGGGATGACGGTTGATCCCGACACACCATCCGCCATGCGCATGCGCCGCTTCTATATTCGGCCCCCATATCGGCGTCACGGTCTCGGTAGCGAGTTGGCGACAGCGATCCTGGGGCGGGCGCTGCCGAGCGGGACCATCGTGACCGTGAACACCGACAACGCCGACGCGGCTGCATTTTGGCAGGCGATCGGCTTCCAGTTCGATCCGAAACCTGGCTTTACTCACTGGCGCCTCTGGTAGGGGATGGATGGACAAAGGGCTTGATCGGTTGACGCCGACCTGGAACCGTCTGACCATTGCTGTCGAGAATCGTGCGGTAACAAGACAGGATATTTGGGTTGTCTGATCAGGATGATATCGGGCAGGAAGAGGCTGTGATCCGGCAGTTACTGGCTGAGATGACGCCGCAATGGGTGGATCTTCCGGTTCGGCGTCTGGCGTCGTCAGGTACCGATAACGCGATTTATCGCATAGGCGAGACATTGCTGTTGCGCCTTCCGCGACGCGAGGCTGCCAAACATCTCATCGACAAAGAGCTGGATTGGCTACCTCGTTTTGCAGATCTGCCGCTCGAAGTGCCGAGACTGCGTTTTCGAGGAAGGGCGGGATTCGGCTTGAACTGCGACTTCGGTATTTTCAACTGGATGGAAGGAGACATCGCCTCTCCAGCTAACATTGTAGATCCGACCGCAGCGGCACTTGCGCTTGCGGATTTTCTCAAGGCCCTTCATCGCGTGGACACCAGAGGTGCGCCGCTCGCAGGTGAACTCAATCATCGTCGCGGCGTGGTGCTCGAGCTCCTCTCTTCAATCACGCTGCCGGCGATCGACATTCTGGCGGATGAGATCGATGCTCCCGCGGCGAGACAGCTCTGGCAACGAGCCTGCGCGACTGTGTATCAGGGACCGCCGGTCTGGCTGCACGGCGATCTCAAGGCGGATAATCTGATAGCTAGAGATGGGCGACTGATCGGGGTGATCGACTGGGGCCTCTGTGCCGTCGGCGATCCAGCGGCAGATTATGCGGCGGCATGGTCCTGGGTCGATCCGTCCGCTCGCGAAGCCTTTCGCATCGCCTGCGAGGTGAGCGATGCCGATTGGCTGAGGGCCGAGGGGTGGGCGCTTTACGGCGCCGTCATTGCCCTCAGCTACTATCGGGGTGGCAAAAACGAGACGTTAAGCGAGCAGTCGCGCCTTACACTGTCGCGTCTCAATATGCGGTAGTCGCTTCAGCGTATTGACTGGCTTCCGTGACCCACGGCAAGTGTCCGCTATAGCATCCGCCGCAATACCTCATCTCTGCGTAAGAGATGGTGCCAGAGGGCTGCAAGGATGTGCAGGCCGACGACCGCATATAGGCAATAGGTGCAATGCTCCGGAATCTCGGTGGCTTTTTCTCCAAAGACTTGTCGAGCGGCGACAGGTTCGGCCATTGGAAAAGGCCGAACCATGGCAGATCGTAGCCGCCAGCCGCTGCCTATGGGCCAGCCAAGCTTCATTGTCCCCGTTTGCCTGTCGCGTGGCCTTGTTCGCCCGAAACCGGCAGGATCTCACCACTCTCTGTATGTGCCGGCGCGGGCGCATCTGTGCTAGGAGTTTTAAGACAGATACCGATTTCATGCCCCTCGACGCGGAAGAAGGCGATTCCTCCGTTTTCGAGAGCCAGTCGCAGCTGTGCTTCCGTTGCCCGATGCAGGCTGTGGCGATCGCCCTCATAGTCGCGGATCGTGCTGCGCGATACACCGGAGCGGTCGGCGAGGTCCATCTGAGTCCAGTCGAGAAAGCCTCGGGCCGCTCGACAGAGCGCGGGTGTTAAAATCATCGCCATCTTACCTTGACGCGCAGTTCCAAACTGCCCATATTGGTCAATATCTATCATATAGGCCATATTACGCCGGTTTGCTAGAGGCGTTCGCCCCTAAGGCGGCTGTGGTGATCCGGCTGAAGGAAGGAACGACGTTTTGGGATAACCAGCGGGCCCATTCTTATTCTAGCACTTTTGGCTCTGCCGTTTATCGGAAGTCTTCTCTCCGTTTGCCTGTTGCGCACGCAATCGCGGCGCACGCCAGCCTGGATCGCTGGATCGGTCACCTTTCTGGCGCTGTTGATCTCGGTCAGTTCCTATCCTGCCGTCATGGATGGGGGCGTGGTGCGTGTCAGCATCGAGTGGCTGCCGCAGCTCGGGCTTGATTTCAGCCTGAGAATGGATGGTTTCTCCTGGCTCTTTTCGGTCGTCATTACGGCGGTCGGCTTTCTCGTCATCGTCTACGCCCGATACTACATGTCGGAAGAAGATCCGGTTCCGCGTTTCTTCTCTTTTCTGCTTGCCTTCATGGGGGCGATGCTCGGCATCGTGCTGTCGGGCAATGTCATCCTGCTCTCGATATTCTGGGAGCTGACGAGCATCTTCTCGTTCCTGCTCATCAGCTATTGGCACAATAGCGCCGCCGCCCGTGACGGCGCGCGAATGGCGCTGACGATTACCGGGATCGGCGGCTTCTGCCTGCTGATCGGGCTGATCCTGCTTGGCCATATTGTCGGAAGCTATGATCTGGACAAGATCCTGGCGTCCGGCGACCTCATCCGCAACCACCCGCTCTATACGCTGGCATTGGTGCTGATCCTTCTGGGGGCGCTGACGAAGAGCGCGCAGTTCCCTTTCCATTTCTGGCTGCCGAACGCCATGTCGGCGCCGACGCCCGTTTCGGCCTATCTGCATTCGGCAACGCTGGTCAAAGCCGGCGTATTCCTGCTGGCACGCTTCTGGCCCGTTCTGGCGGGTACGGACGAATGGTTCTATCTCGTCGGCGCGGCGGGCATCACGACCCTGCTGCTGGGTGCTTATTTTGCGATGTTCCAGCAGGACCTCAAGGGGCTGCTCGCCTATTCGACGATCAGCCATCTCGGTCTCATCACCACGCTGCTCAGTCTCGGCAGTCCGCTCGCCACGGTCGCCGCCATCTTCCATATGCTGAACCATGCGACCTTCAAGGCATCGCTGTTCATGGCCGCCGGCATCATCGATCATGAAACCGGCACGCGTGACATGCGCCGCCTGAGCGGTTTGTTCCGCCATCTCCCATTCACGGGCGCGCTGGCGATCGTCGCGAGCGCGGCCATGGCCGGCGTTCCCTTGCTGAACGGGTTCCTATCGAAGGAGATGTTCTTCGCGGAAGCCATCGAGACGCATGCCGATTCCATTCTCGACCGGATCCTGCCCTATGTGGCGACCCTGGCGAGTGCTTTCAGCGTCGCCTATTCCTTGCGCTTCATTCAAACGGTTTTCTTCGGCCCCGCACCGACGGATCTGCCGATCGCCAAGCCGCACGAGCCGCCGCGCTGGATGCGTTTCCCGATCGAGCTTCTCGTGGTGGTGTGTCTGATCGTCGGTATCGTGCCGGCTGTCTCGATTGCGCCTTTCCTGCATACGGCCGTCGCAAGCGTCTTGCTTGCCGATACGCCTGAGTACAGCCTTTCGCTTTGGCATGGCGTCAATCTGCCGCTCGTCATGAGCGTGATCGCCTTGGTCGGCGGCACCCTCTTCTATTTCGTCTTCAAGGATTATCTGTCGCGCTGCGAGGATGGGCCTCCCTTTTTCCGCCGCCTGAAAGGCCAGCGCATCTTTGAGCGCGTTCTGGTCGAAGTTTCCTGGCATTGGGCGAGAACGGCGGAAAAGCGGATCGGGACGCGCAAGCTGCAGCCGCAGCTTCGCTGGGTGGTCGTAACCGGTTTTGCGGCCGGCCTGCTGCCGCTCTATCTGTCCGGCTTCGAGGCGAGGCGTTTTGCCTTTTCGGGCGCCGATCCAATCTTTGCGGCGATCTGGGCCATTGGTATCTGCCTGGCCATCGGTACCGCCTTCTTCGCCAAATATCACCGGCTCGCGGCCCTGGTGATGTTGGGCGGAGTGGGGCTCATCGTCTGCTTGACGTTCATTTGGCTCTCCGCGCCCGATCTCGCCATCACTCAGCTCCTCGTGGAGATCGTCACCACGGTTCTCATTCTGCTGGGGCTGCGCTGGCTGCCGAAGCGGACCGAGGGGATCGACGATACGGTCGATCTTCGCGCGCGTTTCCGTCGTTTCCGCGACCTCGCTTTGGCCGTCATCTGCGGTGTCGGCATGATGTTCATCTCCTATGCCGTCATGACCACTCCGGTGCCTGACGCGATTGCGAACTACTTCCTCGAAAACGCCTATTCGAAGGGCGGCGGTCGCAATGTCGTCAACGTGATCCTGGTCGATTTCCGTGGCTTCGACACCTTGGGTGAAATCGCCGTTCTCGGGGTCGTGGCGCTGACGGTCTATGCGCTTCTGCGTCGTTTCCGTCCGGCGCCTGATAGCATGGAGATGCCGGAGCAGCAGCAGATCCAGAACCGTTTCGACGAGGAACGGCCGGAGCGCTCGGCCGGCGATACGGTGCGCGACTATCTGCTCGTGCCGTCCGTGATCATGCAGTGGATGTTCCCCTTCGTCATCGCCTTGTCGGTCTATATCTTCATGCGCGGGCATGACGCTCCAGGCGGCGGCTTCTCGGCCGGCCTGACGTTGTCGATCGCCTTCCTGCTGCAATATCTGGCCGGCGGCACGCGCTGGGCAGAGGATCGCATCCGTATCCTGCCGTTGCGCTGGATGGGAGCTGGCCTTCTCGTGGCGACCGCGACCGGTGCCGGTGCCTGGTTCTTCGGCTATCCCTTCCTCACGTCGCATTTCCAATATCTGGATGTGCCGCTGATCGGGAAAGTGCCGGCTGCGAGCGCACTGCTCTTCGATCTCGGCGTCTTCCTGCTTGTCGTCGGCTCCACGGTTCTGATCCTCGTCGCGCTTGCGCACCAGTCGATCCGTATCAATCGCCTCCGCGCCATCGAGGCGGAAAAGGCAAAGGGGGATTGATGGAACTCATCTTGTCCGTTGCAATCGGTGTGATGACAGCTTGCGGCGTCTGGCTGATCCTGCGTCCACGCACCTATCAGGTCATTATCGGGCTGTCGTTGCTGTCCTATGCCGTCAATCTCTTCATCTTCGGCGTCGGTGGCGTGAAGTCGAATATGCCGCCGCTGCTGGCGGATGGCACTGCGACAGCGACGCTTGCCGATCCGGTGCCGCAGGCTCTGGTGCTGACGGCGATCGTTATCGGCTTTGCGACGACTGCCTTGTTCCTCGTGGTGCTGCTTGCCTCGCGCGGGCTGACCGGCACCGATCATGTCGATGGAAGGAGCGACCGGAAATGACAGGTTGGTCGCACCATCTCATCATTGTTCCTATCCTGCTGCCACTGGTTGCGGCTGCTATTCTGCTGTTCATCGATGAACGCGAGCGCACGTTAAAGGCGCTTGTCAGCCTTGCTGCGACGCTCTTGCTGGTCGGCGTTGCGCTTGCGCTCTTCCGTACCGAAGGTGGATCGGCCGGTCAGGAGCGCGCCTATCTCCTCGGAAACTGGAGCGCCCCCTTCGGCATCGTATTGGTGCTCGATAGTCTCTCGGCGCTCATGCTTCTGCTGACTTCCGTCGTTGCCGTTGCAGCATTGATCTTCTCGCTGGCGCGCTGGCATGCGGTGGGCGCCCATTTCCACACGATGTTCCAACTGCTGCTCATGGGCGTGAACGGTGCCTTCCTGACCGGCGACCTCTTCAATCTCTTCGTCTTCTTCGAGGTGATGCTGGCTGCTTCCTATGGTCTCCTGCTTCATGGTTCCGGTCCGCTTCGCGTCAAGGCGGGCCTGCATTACATCGCTGTCAATCTCGCCGCCGCGCTGCTCTTCCTTATCGGCGTCAGCCTGATCTACGGCACGACGGGAACGCTGAATATGGCCGATCTGGCTGTGCGCATTCCCGAAATGGCCGCCGATCGCCGCATGCTCATGCAGGCAGGCGCAGGTGTGCTTGGCATCGCCTTCCTGATCAAAGCCGGCATGTGGCCGCTCTGCTTCTGGCTGCCCACGGCCTATAGTGCCGCTTCCGCACCTGTTGCCGGCATTTTCGCCATTCTGAGCAAACTCGGCATCTATGTCATCCTGCGGCTGACCATGCTTCTTTTCAGCGTAGGACCGTCCGCCGGCTTCGGCGCGACCATGCTTCTCTATGGCGGCATGGCGACGCTGATTTTCGGTATCATAGGAGTGCTGGCATCGCAGGCGCTCGGCCGATTGGCGGGCTTTTCCGTACTTGTATCCTCGGGAACCTTGCTCATGGTGATCGGCATCAATGACGGTTCGATCTCCGCCGGCGCTTTGATGTATCTTGTCAGTTCCACGCTGACGATCAGCGCCTTTTTCATGCTGATCGAGCTTGTCGAGCGTGGGCAGGACGCAGGCGCCAGCGTTCTCGCCGTCACTATGGAAGCCTATGGTGATGCCGAGGAAAAGGAGGCCGAGGAAGGTGAGGGGGTCACTATGCCAGGCACCATGGCCATGCTCGGCATCTGCTTTGCCGCCTGCGCAATCCTGCTCGCCGGCCTGCCTCCGCTTTCGGGCTTCGTTGCCAAGTTCGCCATGCTGTCGGCCATGATGGGCACAGGCGCGATCGGCGTGCCGCCGAGTGCGGCCGTCTGGGCGCTGATCCTGCTGGTGATCCTTTCGGGCATCGCCGCCCTGATTTCCATGACGCGGGCCGGCATACGCACATTCTGGAGCTCGCTCGAAGGCACGGTTCCGCGCGTGCTCGTAATCGAGATATTGCCTGTCATGGGCCTCCTTGCCTTGACGCTGGCGCTGACCATTTGGGCCGGCCCGGTCATGCAATATATGGAAGTGACCATCCGAACGCTCAGCGATCCCCGCATCTATGTCGATGCGGTTCGCAATGCGGCGACCCTGTCGAGCAAGGCGGGAGGTTCGTGATGTTTCCCTATCCGCTGCTGACGCTCATCTTGGTCCTGCTTTGGCTGCTGTTGAATGACTTTACGCTCGGCCAATTCATCCTCGGCGTCATTGTCGCTGTCTTTGCCTCCTGGGCGATGGCGTCGCTGCGCCCCGAAAAGCCGAAACTGCGAAAGTGGTATCTCCTGCCGAAGCTGTTCTTTCGTGTCGTTTTCGACGTCCTGAAATCGAATGCGCAAGTGGCCTGGATCATCCTGCGCGGCCGCTCGCGAAACACGACGCCCGGCTTCGTGACCCTGGAGCTCAGGGTTCGGGATCAGATCTCGCTGGCGCTTCTGGCTGTTATCCTCACCAGCACGCCCGGATCCGCATGGCTCGAATATGATTCGAACGACAACACCGTGCTGCTCCATGTGCTGGATCTTGAGAACGAGGCGCAATGGCGCGAAACCGTCGCCAACCGATATGAAAGCTTGTTGATGGAGATATTCGCATGAGCGCGATGATCATTCAAATATCTGTCGCAGCAGCGCAGCTGATGATTGTGGCTGCGATGGCGATCTCCTCCATTCGCATGTTTCGCGGCCCTCGTGCCCAGGATCGCATCATCGCGCTCGATACTCTGTATGTGAACGCGATGCTGCTGCTGCTCACCTTCGGGATCGGTACCGGACGGGTCGTCTATTTCGAGGCGGCTCTCGTCATTGGCATGCTCGGCTTTGTGGCGACCGTCGCCCTGGCGAAATTCCTGATGCGCGGGGAGGTGATCGAATGAGTACCCCATTCGAAAACGTGCCGCTTTGGGCCGCTATCCCAATCGGCGGATTGCTCGTCGTCGGCGCCTTTCTGACCCTCGTCGGCGCCATCGGTTTTCTGAAGATGGGAACGTTCTACGAGCGCATTCACGCTCCGACATTGGGAACAAGCGGTGGCATCGGCGCGATCATGGTGGCCTCGATGATCTTCTTCTCGACGTCAACGCAGTCTCTCGTCATCCATGAGCTACTGATCGGCATCTTCGTGACGGTGACGACGCCGATCACCTTCATGCTGCTGGCGCGCGCGGCGCTTCATCGCGATCGCGCCGAGCAGAACGGCAACGTTCCGCCCAAGAGTGCACAAGGCGAGCCATCGGCCGAAGGGCCGTTGTCATAGACGACCGGCTCGTTCTTTCGGCGCTCAAAGCCAGCCAAGCGCGGTCGCAGCCCGGATCGCTTCGGCCCGGCGCCGGCAACCGAGCTTGCGAAACAGATTTCCGAGGTGAAACTTCACGGTCACCTCGGAGATGCTGAGCGTGTGAGCGATGCGCTTGTTGGACATGCCGCTGGCAATCAATTGCATCATCTGCGTCTCGCGCTGCGAAAGTCCGCCTTGCAGCGCCCGAGCCTGCGGCGAATTTACGGAAGCAGCAAAGAGTGAGAGCGCGGCGCGAACATCGGAAGATGTCTCGATGAAGCCGCGAATGCGCTCATCTTTAAGAAGCGGCGAGAGAAAGATCCGCTCTTCGGAGAGCACGCCGTTGCATCCGAGGCGAGTCGACGCTTCGAGTGCGGACAGAAGGTGGGCGCGGGTTGCCGCCTTGTCGCGACGCTGGTACGCGGCATAGCTCTGCCATAGTTGCAGAGCGACCTTTTCGCGGTTCGTCACCTTCGGGTTGGCGATCAGTGCGTCGATCTGGCGGGAGAGATAGGGGCGGGGCGTCGGGAGGCGGACGGCATCGCGCAGCCAGGCCATGACGTAGGAAATCTCGTCGCGCCTCATTAGTCTCGTCAGTTCTTCATGGGCGCTTTCGACCCAGTTGCGGCCGATCCGCATGCGGACCGCTGAAAGCGTGGCAGCAGCATCGCCCCATCGATTGGCATTCTGATAGGCGATGGCGGTGCGGATTTCCATCATGGCATGGAACTGCAGGCCTTCGGACAGATGGATCCACAGCCCGTCAAGGAAGCCTGGCCGGATCACCATCGGAAAGTGATCTCCCAGTACCTGAGACGCATAGTGAAGAGCAAACTGCATCAGGCTCGGCCAGATTTCCGAGGCTGCGAAGCCGTCGAACTCGTTTTGAACGAATTGGAGCAGATCGCGTGGCTGACCGGCTTCATAGGCGATGCAGGCTTCCGCCAGCCGCAGCATGCGGAATTCCGCCTCGGCTGCGTGCGGAACCTGTTCCAGTTTCTGTCGTGCCTCTTGCGCGGCGCGGCGCGCAAACAGAGCGTCGCCGCTCATCAGGCGCAATACGGCCTGATGTAGATGGATGAAGAATTCGAGCAGCGGCTGACCGCCCATGTGGCCAAGATAAATCAGCGCCCGCGCGGCGGCTGCCTCCGCCTCCCGGAAGTTTCGACGGCGGATTTCGAATTCCAGCAGGGCGTTGTAGTAGGCTGCCCACTTGCCATGGTCGCCCATCGGGTAGTCGGCCATGAATTCCCCGAGGCGGGTGATCATGGCATCGGTCGGCATCAGGTCCTCTGAAATCATGAGGTTCAACCTGAAGGTTCGCGCCGCAAAGGAGAACCGCGAGCCGCGCAGCAAGACCTTGAGCGGGTCCAGATAGTCCGAGCCCAGGTGCTTGCCGACGAGGTGGCGGACGCGCTGCAGCTCTCCCAGCTTCAAAAGCATGCGGGCAAGAGCAAAGAGCACGATCTCGTTGGTCGCGATCATCTCGTGGGAAAAGCGCATGATGATGTCGCGAAAGGCGTCAAGACTGTTTCTGTAGATCAGCTCCAGGCCGCGGGCGCGTTCGAGGATCTGTGCCGCATGCGCCTCGTGTCCATGGTCTAGAAGCAAGGTCATCGCAGCAATGGCTCGTCCCGCCTTTTCGAAAGCGGATGCGACTTCAATCACGGCCACTGTGTTTTCGAAGGTCGCCAGACGCTCTCGGACGGCGATGGTGAGAAGCTGCCGCAACTCGACGTGCCTGTTCGGCTCATTGATGAGAAGGGGCGGCAGCAGCCCAGTCCAGTCTTGGTCTGTTGTCGGCATCGGTGCTTCGAGCCAGATCGAAAGGGTGGCCGTTTGCGCGGGTGAGAGGTGCGCGAGAAAATTCTCGCGCAAATAATCGATAGCCAGGCGCGGAGCTTCTGAGTGGGTCAACGGTAGGAAGGCCGGCCAGCCGGCATAGTGTTCGAGAAGGCGGCTCACCTCTTCGGGAGGCAAGCCACGCAATTCTTCCGTCGAGAAGGTCAATTCGTCCGCATCGATCGTCACGGAGCCGTGATGCAGAATGAGCCGCGCCAGTCCGCTGATGCGCTGGTCAGGACGGCAGGCAACGACCAGCACGTCGATGCTTTCCAGCAGTTGCGCGGACAGCCGCGCCGATCTTGCCGAAATCGGTATATCCCAGAAAAGCCAGCCATCCTCGACATCGCTCATGCGCGGCTGCTGCAGGCTGCAAACATGCTTGCCCATCGCCTCGGCGGTCATCGACAGGGTCACGGTCTTTCCCGCCCCGGCAGGGGCTCGCAGAAAGACGACGCCGGCTCGTTGGTCAGCAATGCGGCGGCAAAGACGGTGTCGGGGGATCGGCATATCCATGTGGCTTTGTAAGCTCCGATGGATAAATAACCTATACCATAAAGCAGAAAAACTATACTTTTGACCAGTTGTCCATCGTCTGCAGATGGGGATTGTTGTCTGTCAGTTAGCTGGCGAACAAGGAACCTCCCGTCGATGCAGCAACATCCGTTGGTCGCGATCCTGACGCGGCTTGGCACTTTCGTGCTGGTCATGATCGCGCTCTCCATCATGATTTTTGCGTTGGCGCGCGTGGTGCCGGGAGATCCCGCGCGCATGGCTCTCGGCCCGGCGGCAACGCAGGAACAGGTCGATGCGCTGCGCGGGCAGATGGGTCTCGATAAGCCGCTTCCGGTGCAATACATCGATTACGTCGGCAAGGCGCTGCGCGGGGATCTCGGCATGTCGTTGGTCTCGCAGCGTCCGGTCACGACCGATCTGGAGCAGACGGTGCCGGCCACTGTCGAGCTGGTCCTCGTCTCCGTGATCTTCATGTTCGTGGTAGCGATTCCTCTCGGGGTCATAACGGCGCATTTCCGCGACCGAGCCCTCGACCATATCGGTCGCATCCTGTCGCTGACCGGCGTCACCATTCCGAGTTTCCTGTTTGCGATCAGCCTGCAGCTGCTGGCGGCGCGCTGTCTGCCGAATTGGCCGATCATCGGTCGCCTCGATCATTCTCTGGGTTTCCAGCCTGGCCCGACCGGCTTCCTGCTGATCGATGGCGTGCTGGCTGGGCGTCTGGATGTATTCGTCGACGCGCTGCAGCATCTCGTCCTGCCGGCGTTCGCTCTCGCCATGGCCGGCATCGGGCAGATTACCCGTATCACCCGCTCCTCAATGCTGGAGAACCAGCGCAAGGATCATGTTCTGACCCTACAAAGCTTCGGTGTGCCGGAGCGGGTCATCATCTTCCGCTATCTCCTCAAGCTGTCGTCGATTGCGCCGCTGACGATCATGGGGCTCGAATTCGCATCGCTGATCGGCAATGCCTTCGTCATCGAGATGGTGTTCGCCTGGGGCGGCTTTGCCTCCTACGGGCTGAACGCCATCCTGCAAAAAGACCTCAATGCCGTGACTGCCGTGGTGCTGGTCGCCGGCCTGTTTTTCATCGTTGCGAACCTGGTCGTGGACGTCCTGATCTCGATCATCGACCCGCGCCAGCGCCGCAAGGAGGCACGCTGATGGCCGATATGAAGATGCTTGATGCCTCTGACCGCGCCCTGAGCACGGGTTACATGATGTGGTATCGCTTCAGCCGCAATCCGGCTGCGGTGATCGGCACGCTGATCCTGATTTCCGTCGTCGTGCTGGCGGTCTTTGCGCCGTGGCTCACTCCCTATCCGAAGCACGTCGGCGCCGTGGTCGATTTCCGTGCACGGCATGTTGCGCCTGACGCCACTCATTGGTTCGGCACTGACAAGGTCGGCCGGGATATATTTTCCCGCACCGTTTTCGGCATGCGCGTCTCCCTGCTTCTGGTTATCGGCGTGCTCGGCATTTCCGTACCGATCGGCACGGTCCTGGGTCTAATCGCCGGTTACTTCGGTGGCTGGATCGAGAAGATCATCACTGGCCTCACCAACGTCATGCTGGCGATGCCGCCGCTGGTCATGGCGCTTGCCGTATCAAACCTGCTCGAGCCGAACCTGATGAACGCGATGATCGCAATTACGCTGCTGTGGTGGACGTGGCATGCCCGGCTGATCTATGCCGTTTCCAAGTCAATCGCCTCCGAAGACTACATCGAAGCGGCTCGCCTTGCCGGCGCCGGACCGGTGCACATCCTCTTCCGCGAGATCCTACCGAATTGCGTTGCGGTTATTTCCGTCAAGACAACCTTGGATGCCGCTTTTGTCATCCTGTTCGGCGCAACCCTCAGCTTCCTCGGCTTCGGCGTGAAGCCACCCATTCCCGACCTCGGTTCAATGGTCGCCGATGGGCGCCAGTTCATGCCCAGCTATTGGTGGGAAGTCGTCTGCCCCGGTGCTGCGGTCTTCTACGTGACGCTTGGTTTCAATCTTCTGGGTGATGGCTTGCGCGACATGTTTGATGTGGAGAGCTAAGCCATGACCGAGCCGCTTCTCAAGATCGAGGCTCTGAATGTCTCGTTCACCACTTATGGCCGCACCCGGCAGGTGCTCCGTGAAGTCTCCCTCACTGTTGCCGCCGGAGAGCGTGTCGCGCTGATCGGCGAGACGGGATCGGGCAAGTCCGTAACGGCAAAGGCGATCATCGGCACCTTGCCGAGGAATGCCACGATCGGTTCCGGCATAATCTGCGTCGCGGGGCGTGACGTCCTGAAAATGCAGCGAAGGGAACGCGAGACGCTGAAGGGCACGGCCTTTTCCCTCATCATGCAGGACCCGCTCTCCTCCTTCAATCCGGTCTTCAAGATCGGCACGCATCTCGATGACGTCATGCGTTTTGCAGACAAGCGCGACGGCGTTCGCTCGTCGAAGGCCGAGCGTCGGACGCGGATCGCCGCCGTCTTGCGCCGCGTGCAGCTTGCCGACGCCGAGCGTGTGATGAACGCCTATCCGTCCGAACTTTCGGGCGGCATGCGCCAGCGCGTCCTGATCGGGCTTGCGTTGCTTCATCAGCCGAAGCTCTTGATCGCCGATGAACCAGGCACGGCGCTCGACGTGACGACGCAGGACGAGATCCTCAATCTGATCAACCAGCTGGTGGTCGAGGAGAACATGGCTCTTCTCATGATCACCCACAATCTCGGCGTCGTGCGCAAAGTCGCGGACCGGGTTGTGGTCATGCATCACGGCGATATCGTCGAGGCAGGTCCCTGCGGCGAGATCCTCACCAATCCGCATAAGGCCTATACCAAAGCGCTCCTTGATGCCGTGCCTCCGCTTTATGGCGAGCGCGTCACCGATCTGCCGCAGAGCGACCGCGCGCCGATCGTCAAGGTTGAGGGCCTGAACAAGGTCTATGGCAGGAAACCCGGTTTCCACGCCGTTCGCGACGTGAACCTGACCCTGCGCCAGGGCGAAATCTTCGGGCTGGCCGGCGAGTCCGGCTCGGGCAAGACGTCGGTCGCACGCATCATCATGGATCTGTCGCGCCCGACGTCGGGCAGCGTCACCATCGATGCGCCGGCTCCTGGCCGCGGCAAGCGGCTGACGCAAATCGTCTACCAGAACCCCGGCACGTCGCTTAATCCCAAGCGCAACGTTCAGCAAACGCTTGCTCTGCCTTTGAAATCCATCGGCATGGATGGGCCGGCCCGCGAGGCAAGGATGAAGCAGCTCATGGATCTCGTGCGCCTGCCGCAATCCTATCTGGCAAAATATCCGCACGAGCTTTCGGGCGGCCAGAAGCAGCGCGTGGCGATTGCCCGCGCGCTGGCCGCAGAGCCGAAGATCCTGATCCTGGACGAGCCGACGGCAGCGCTTGACGTCTCCGTGCAGAAAACCGTGATCGAACTGCTGTTGCAGCTGCGCGAGGAACTTGGTCTCACCTATCTGATGATCTCGCATGACCTGTCGCTGATGCGCAATTTCTGCTCGCGCATCGCCATCATGCTGCGCGGCGAGATCGTCGAGGAAGGACCGACTCCCGAAGTCTTTGCCGCACCCAATCACCCCTACACACGCGCGCTGATCGCCGCGATCCCCGTCGTCACCGACGAAGAAGAGCGCCTGAAGCCTACCGTGAGCGAGGAAGAGCGCACGCGCTTCCTTGTCAAAACCACAGACTGATCGAAGAGGAGCCTAACGTGTATCGCGTTGGAATTGACGTCGGCGGCACCAATACGGATGCTGTCGTCCTGGAGGGAAAGACTGTTCTGGCGGGGGTCAAGGCCTCGACGACCGAGGATGTGACCTCGGGCGTGATCGAGGCACTGGAGAAGGTCATCGAGGCCTCCGGCATCGATCGTACCCGCATTGCAGCCGTGATGATCGGCACGACGCATTTCACCAATGCGGTGATCGAGCGCCGCCATATGGATGAGGTTGCAGCCATCCGCCTGAGCCTGCCGTCGGGCGCCGGCCTGCCGCCCATGGTGGACTGGCCCGATGATCTGCGCGAGATCGTCGGCAATCACGGCTATCAGGTCAAAGGTGGTTACGAGTTCGACGGGCGTGAGCTATCGCCGCTCGACGAGGATGCCATCGTGCGCATCGCCGGCGAAATCCGGGCAAAGGGCCTGAAGGCCGCAGCCGTGACCTGCGTCTTCAGCGGCATCAACGATGCCATGGAGCTGCGAGCCAAGGAAATCCTGCAGCAGCATTGCCCGGGCTTGCCAGTCGTCATGTCGAAGGACATCGGCCGTCACGGACTTTTGGCACGCGAAAGTGCCGCGATCATGAATGCGAGCCTGCTGTCGCTTGCGGATCGTACGGTCGCTGCCTTCGGCAAGGCACTTGTCGCGGCCGGCATCCCGTGCCCGTTCTACATCACGCAGAACGACGGCACGTTGATGGCAGCCGATGTCGTGCGCGCCTTTCCGGTGCTGACCTTTGCCTCCGGTCCGACCAATTCCATGCGCGGCGCCGCGTTCCTGACCGGGCTGAAGGACGCCGTTGTCGTCGATGTTGGCGGCACGACCTCGGACGTCGGCTCTCTCTCTCACGGCTTTCCGCGTCAGGCTTCCACGACAGTGGACATCGGCGGAGTTCGCACGAATTTCCGCATGCCCGACGTTTTCTCGATCGGCCTGGGTGGCGGTTCGCTCGTCGTCAACGGCGATATGGCTATCACCGTCGGACCTAAGTCGGTCGGCTATCGCGTGCGCCAAGAAGCCATGTGCTTCGGCGGCACGACACTCACGGCAACCGACATTGCTGTAGCAGCCGGCAAGGCCGAAATCGGTGACAGCGCGCTCGTCAGCAAACTCGACAAGAGACTAATTGATGCCGCAGTGGCTAAGATCAACGCCATGCTGGAGGCTTGCGTCGAGCGGAGCCGCATTTCCTCGACGCCGGTGCCGGTCATCGCGGTCGGTGGCGGCTCGATCCTGATGCCTGATCGCATCGGCGATCTCGAGGTGATCATGCCCGAGAATTTTGCCGTCGCAAACGCGGTGGGTGCCGCCATTGCCCAGATCAGCGGCGAGACGGATCGCGTCTTTTCGCTTGTCGATGGCCGCACCCGCGAGAGCGCGCTCGCCGAGGCTGAAGCCGAAGCGCGCGAAAAGGCGATCGCCGCCGGGGCGCTTGCCGAAACCCTTGAAGTTATCGAGCGCGAGGACACGCCGCTTGCCTACCTGCCAGGCAACGCCACGCGCATTCACGTCAAAGTCGTCGGTGAAATGGGAGGCCATCATGCCTGAGACGCGCAAGCAGAAATACGATGATGCCGCTCTGCGCCGGCTGACGCCCGAGGATCTCGATGCCCTTGAAATCGGAGCAGGCATTCTCGGCACCGGCGGCGGCGGCAACCCCTATCAGGGCAAGCTCCTCGTCCTCGAAGCCATGAAGGCTGGCTACGAGATGAAGGTTCTCGCGACCGACGCCATCGAGCCGGATGCGCTTTGCATGTCGATCGGCGGCATCGGCGCACCGGTTGTCGGCGTTGAGCGCATCCGCGAGGGGCGCGAAGGATTGCGCTGCCTACGGGCGATGGAAGAGCTTATCCGCACGCCAATCGATGCCATCGTCTGCGAGGAGATCGGCGGCGCGAACGCGATGAACCCGCTCGTCACGGCGGCTCTCGGCGGCCTGCCGATCCTCGATTGCGACGGCATGGGCCGGGCCTTCCCCGAAATGCAGATGACGACCTTCTCGATCTACGGCCATAGCTCCACGCCTTCTGTCATGTGCGACCTGCATGGCAATGCGGTGATCTTCAGCCATGCCGTATCGGAAGTCTGGCATGAGCGCATGGCGCGCGCCTGCGTGGTCGCGCAGGGTGGTGGTGCGATGTTGGCGACGGCGCCGATGCAGGCCCATTACGTCCACCAGTACGGCATCCCGAAGAGCTTCACCAAGGCGATCGCGCTCGGTGAGGCGGTGATCCGCGCGCGCAAGGCGCAGGAAGATCCGATTGCCGCCGTTTGTGCACTGGAAGGCGGGCGGCGTGTCTTCAACGGCAAGATTACCGACCTGAAGCGCCATTTGCGCGGCGGTTTCGTCGTCGGCGATATGGAGCTTGCCGGCTTCGACGACTGCAGCGGCCAGACGGCGAACGTGGCGATCCAGAACGAGTTCCTGGTCTTCCGCCGCGATGGCGTGATCGAAGTCTGCGTGCCGGACCTGATCGTGCTGCTCGATGTCGATACAGGCTATCCGATCACCACCGAAATGCTGCGCTACGGCCAGCGCGTCGCCGTTGTCGCCATTCCCTGCCACGAGCTGCTGCGCAGCGCGCGTGCGCTCGATGTCGTCGGCCCGGCAGCCTTCGGCTACCCGGACATCACCTATTCCCCGCTGCCGGCCCGGGGGCAAAGGGCAGCCTAACCATAAGCGGGGCAGTTCCCGCATTAAAGAGGAGAACTTGAATGAAGATGGGTTCCAAAAGTTTGCGTCTTTCGGCGCTTCTGCTTGCCAGTGCCGTGGCATTACCGTTGACTTCGGTCGCGGCATCGGCGACCGACAAGGTGTCGATCGCGGTCAACACGATGCAGATTTTCAGCTCGCTCGATCCGGCGAAGGTCACCGACTACACCGGCTACATGGCCATCGTGAACATGTATGACGCTCTGACGACCGTCAGTCCCACGGGCGAGATCGTGCCCCATCTGGCAAAATCCTGGGACATCTCCCAGGACGGCCTGACCTACACGTTCCATCTTCGCGACGATGCCAAGTTCCAGGACGGCAAGCCCGTCAAAGCCTCCGACTTCGTCTGGTCTATCCAGCGCCTGATCGGCATCAACAAGGGCCCATCCAATCTCGTCGTCGGCCTCGTGAAGCCCGAAAACGTCACCGCACCGGACGAAAAGACCGTCGTCGTCAAGCTTGATCGCCAGTTCTCGCCGTTCATGGCCGTAACGCCGCTGATGATGGCGCTGAACGAGAAGCTCATCGAAGCCAACTCCAAGCCGGACGACAAATGGGGCGAAGCCTATGTGGGCGAGCATTCTGCCGGTTCGGGGCCTTACAAGCTCGTTAGCTACAATCGTTCCGCCGACATGGTAATCGCGCGCAATCCCGATTATTTCCTCGGCTGGACCAAGGGAACGCCGATCGACGAAGTGCGCTTCGTCCAGACGAGCGACGACGCTACTGTCAAGGCGCTTGCCGAAAAGGGCGAACTCGGCCTCTCCTCGCATGGCCTCGGCAATGATACCTATGAAATGATTGGCAAAATGCCGAGCTACAAGCTGCTCCAGTCGACGACGGCCGGCGGCTTCGTCATCAAGCTGAACAGCAAGGTCTACCCGACCGACGACGTGCATGTGCGGCGCGCGATCGCCTATGCCACCGATTATAAAACCATCCAGGAGGCGATCTATCCGGGCTTTGACATGACCGGCCCGCTTTCGACCGTCTTCAAGGACGCCCATAACGAGGATGTCCAGCCCGGCGTCTTCGACATCGAGAAGGCGAAGGAGGAACTCGCCAAGTCGAAATATGCGGGCCAGAAGATCACGCTGGTCAACAGCTATGTCGCCTCGCTCGCCTTCGAGTCGGAAGTGGCGCTGCTGATGCAGGCCAATCTCGAGCAGATCGGCATCACGCTCGATATCAAACCCGAGCCCTGGAACCGCATCGTCGAACTCTCGTCCAAACCGGAAACCACCCCGGCTTCGACGCAGGTCAACATTTCTCCCAACTATCCGTCGCCCGACGCGATATTCTACAACCAGTATCACTCCAAGGCTTCCGGCACCTGGATGTCGATGGAATGGCTGCAGAATCCCGAGGTCGATGCCCTGATCGACAAGGTGAGGGCGACCACCGACATCAAGGGGCAGAACGCGACCTACAAGGAGCTGCAGGTAAAGCTTGCCGAGCTGCAGCCCGACGTATGGGCGGTATCGCCGAACCGGCGCTATGCGGCGAACAAGTGCCTACAGGGCTACGCGTTCATTCCCATGCAGAGCTGGGATCTGAACTTCTCGAATTTCCATTGGGACTGCAAGGCGAACTGATCTTCGCCTGCACATGAAATAAACCCGGCCCCGCACGGGGTCGGGACTGCTATTGCCGAAGGTGAAACATGTTTCAGGAATTTTCCGAAGAAAATATCGAGCCGCTCGCAACGGGAGCCTGGATCCTGGGAACCGGCGGCGGTGGCAATCCCTATATCTCGACCCTCAACCTTCGCAGGCTCTATGCTGAAGGCCGTCGCGTTCAGGTGATGGATCCGATGGCGCTCGACGATGACGACATGGTTGCCGTCGTCTCGAAAATGGGCGCGCCGCTGGTGGGGCAGGAGCGTCTGAGCGATCCCGTGCATCTTGCGCGGGCCGTCGAGGTCATGGAGGATTATCTCGGCAAGCCGTTCCGCGCGATCATGAGCGTCGAGATTGGCGGCTCGAATGCGCTGTCGTCCTTCCTTGCCGCTGCGATGCTGGGTCGGCCGGTCGTCAACGCCGATGCGATGGGGCGTGCCTATCCCGAAGCGCAGATGACCTCATTCGCCATCGGCAATCTGCCGATGTATCCGCTTTCTCTCGTCGACGTGCGCGACAACGAGGTCATCGTCACCAAGGCCGCCTCTTGGAAGTGGATGGAGCGAATTTCGCGCAAGGTCTGCACCGAAGTAGGCTCGACAGCCGCCACCTGCAAGGCGCCGCGCACCGGCCGCGAGGTGAAGGACTGGGGCATTCACTATACCATCACCAAGGCGACGGAACTCGGCCGCACCGTCATCGAGGCGCGTGCACGTCATGACGATCCGGTCAAGGCGGTTCTCGACCACGAGGGCGGAAAGCAATTGTTCCGCGGCAAGGTGACAGACGTGGCGCGCGAAACCACCGGCGGCTTCCTGCGCGGGCGAACCGTGATCGAAGGCATCGACGCCGACAAGGGCGCTCGCATGGAGCTGGCCTTCCAGAATGAATGGGCGGTCGCCTTCCGCGATGGCGAGCCGGTGGCGATGACGCCGGATCTTCTTTGCCTCCTCGACACGATCTCCGGCAGCGCGATCGGCACGGAATCCGTGCGCTACGGCCAACGCGTGACCGTCGTGGCCTTGCCCGCGCCTGAGCTCTTGACCTCTCCGGCGGGGATCGCCGCCGTCGGCCCCCGCGCTTTCGGCTATGACATTGATTTCAGATCGGTATTCGCATGAAACGCATCGGTATTGACGTTGGCGGCACCAATACGGATGCCGTTCTGATCGACGGTGAGAAGATCATCGCTTCCATCAAGGTTCCCACGACGCAGGACGTTATGTCCGGCGTGAAGGCCGCCTTGAGCCATGTGGCCGGCCATGCCGGCGCATCCGGCCGGCCGATCGACGCTGTGATGATCGGCACCACGCATTTTACCAACGCCGTCGTCGAGCGGGCGCGGCTGGAAAGGGTGGCGGCGATCCGCATTGCGCTGCCGACCGGCGCGTCCCTGCCGCCGATGTGCGATTGGCCGGACGATTTGCGCGCGGCTGTGGATCCGTTGATCTTCATGGTCCATGGCGGCCATGAGTATGATGGCAGTCCGCTCGTTCCGATGATCCCCGACGAGATCCGCGAAGCCGCGATGAAGATCCGCGATGCCGGCATCACGTCGATCGCGATATCGGCAACCTTCTCACCGCTGACGACCGAATGCGAGGTCAAGGCCGCTGAGATTGTCCGTTCGGTGATCCCCGATGCAAGGATCACGCTGTCGCACACGCTTGGACGGATCGGCCTGCTCGAGCGCGAAAATGTCGCGCTTCTCAATGCGGCACTGCAGTCGCTCGGCAGGACCACGGTGCAGGCGTTCTCGGATGCGCTGCGCGAAGCAGGCATTGCCGCTCCCTTTTATCTGACGCAAAACGACGGAACTGTAGCGCTTGCAGATGTCGCCGCGGCCAATCCGGTTCACAGTTTTGCCTCCGGCCCGACGAACTCGATGCGCGGTGCGGCATTTCTGACAGGCTTGAGCGATGCCATGGTCGTCGATGTCGGCGGCACGACATCGGACATCGGCTGCCTCGTCGGCGGCTTCCCGCGCGAGGCCAATAACATCGTCCATATCGGCGGCGTGCGCACGCTGTTCCGCATGCCCGATCTCCTGCCGATCGCCCTTGGCGGCGGAACGATAATTGATCCAGAAACGGGAAAGATCGGACCGCGTTCGGTTGGCTATCGCATCCTGACGGAGGCACGCGTCTTCGGCGGCAATACGCTGACGACGTCTGACGTCGCCGTCGCCGCCGGTCTGATCGAGATGGGAGACAAGGATCGCGTTCGCGATCTCGACCCGGCCTTCGTGAAGGCAAGCCTCGGACGCATCCGCGACATGGTGACAGACAGCTTCGACCAGATGAAGACTTCGGCGGAGGATGTGCAACTGATCGCCGTCGGCGGCGGCGCTTTCCTGATCCCCGATAAGATCGCAGGTGCTTCAGAGGTTCTTCGCGTCGAGAATGCCGGGGTTGCCAATGCGCTTGGCGCTGCGATGGCGCAGGTTTCGGGCGAAGTCGACCAGGTGTTCTCGGGGTTGAGCCGCGACGAAGCTCTCGCCAAGGCGGAGGCGGAGGCTCAGAACGCTGCCGTTGCTTCCGGCGCCAGCCGCGCCAGCCTGAAGACGCTCGAAGTCGAGGACATTCCAATCGCTTATCTGCCTGGCGGTGCGCGCCGCGTAAGAGTAAGGGTCATCGGCGATATCGCCTTCAACTAAATCGCGACGTCCGATCTCCAAGGTCGGGCATCATTCGTGAGAGCGGTGATCAACGGGCAGGGTATCCCGGCACCGGATCGGAGTGGAAAATGACGAAAATTGCACTGGCTATTCATGGTGGTTGCGGTGTCATGCCGGAAGACAGCATGACGCCGGAGGAATGGGAAGGTGCGCGCCGTGATCTGGCCGCCGCCCTGCGCGCGGGCTATGCGCGGCTGAAGGCCGGTGCCAGCGCGATCGATGCGGTCGAAACCGCTGTCGTGGTGATGGAAGACAGCCCGCATTTCAACGCCGGCCACGGCGCCGCACTTAACGAGAACGGCGTGCACGAACTCGATGCATCGATCATGGATGGGGCAACGCTGGAGGCCGGCGCCATCAGTGCCTCTTGCGCGATCCGCAATCCGATCAAGGCTGCCCGCGCGCTGATGGAAGATGGCCGTGCCGTCTACATGACCGGCCCTGCAGCCGACCGTTTTGCCGAAGCCAAGGGTCTACAGGTCGAGCCGCAATCCTATTTCACCACGCAGAAGCGGGTTGACGCGCTGGAAGCCATGAAGCGCCATGCTGCCGCCGGCACGGAAGCGACGGAGAACGAGAAGCACGGCACGGTCGGAGCCGTAGCGCTCGACGCGAACGGCCATCTCGCCGCCGCGACCTCGACAGGCGGTTACACCAACAAGCCTGACGGGCGCGTGGGGGACAGCCCGGTTATCGGTGCGGGCACCTATGCACGCGATGGCGTCTGCGCGGTTTCAGGCACGGGCAAGGGCGAGTTCTTCATCCGCTATGTCGTCGGGCACGAGGTGGCGTCTCGCATCGCCTATCTGCGGCAGGACATCGAGACGGCGACGGATACGCTGATCAACCATGATCTGGCGCTATATCAGATAGGCGCGGGGCTGATCGCGGTGGACGCTCAGGGTGTCGCCGTTGCGCCATACAATACGCCGGGGATGTTCCGCGGCTGGGTGACGCCCGAAGGCAAGGCTTTCGTTGCGACGCATGAACAGGTCTACGAAATCGAGCTGTAACGAGAGTCTGATTGAGCAAGGATGCGGCTTGCGCTCTACCTCGGAAGTCGAGAGCTGGTCGCGTCGCGGCACCTAGCGTGCAAGCGTATAACAGCACTGGACTATGGTCTCGCGGCGTGCCCGCGAGAAAAGTTCTCTGCTGTCAATTTGCGTGAAGCCCAGCTTTGTCAGCACGCGGCCCGATGCAGGGTTGTCGGATGCATGACCGGATACCAGGTTGGAAAGACTGACTTTCGAGAAGACGAAGCCGATCAGCGCTTGCGCTGCCTCGAAGGCGTAGCCCTTGCCCCAGGCCGATCTTTCCAGCCAATAGCCAAGGCTGCCCTCGCTACCGACAATGCAGTCGACATCGACGATCCCGATCATTCTTCCTTCCCGCTCGATGGCGAAACGATAGGCTGTGCCTTCATCCCATTCTCGCCCATGGCTGGAAAACCAGTCTGCTATATCCTTTAGATCAGGAGGATAGGTGGCGTTGCTCAGCATGCGTGCCACATTCCAATCGCTCTGGATTTCCACTGCCCGGTTTGCGTCTGTTTCCGATGTCGGCCGGAGCAGGAGACGGGCTGTCTGGATATGTGAGCGCGGAATAGATCTTGCTGTCACGACAAAACGCCTTCAAGATTGAGTATCACATGCCAGATTGCGATCGGGTTGCCCTATTTCAATGGCGCAACCTTAGTCGGGCTGTGGCGCCGCCGTCGTCTCGCCTTCGGACAACTCGCAGGCGAACAGCACAGGGTCATCGACGCTCGGTACGGGTTGTTCATTCAAGAGAACCTCCACTGCTGCTGCCGCAATCTTCTGGATCGGCTGCTTCACGGTCGTCAGGCGCGGTATCGTCATGCTGGAGAGCGGAATGCCGTCGAAGCCCAGGATGGAAAGGGCCGCGGGTACTGGGATACCCAGATCATAGGCCGCCCTCATGCAGCCGATCGCCTGCTGGTCCGAGCTTGCGAAGATGGCGGTCGGGCGCTCGTTGCGGGCACGCGCGAGAAGATAATTTCCGGCCGAGCGGCCGCTTTCATAGTCGAAGCCCGCCTCGGCGATCAGCGGCGGCTCCGCCAATCGTCCGCCTTCTCCCGCCTGCTTCATTGCGTCGAGATAGCCCTTGAGGCGATCATTGGCGGGAACGGAATGCTGAGGGCCTGAAATGAAGCCGATGCGGCGATGACCAAGCTTCAAAAGATAGTCGATGCCAAGCCTAACCCCGCTGCGATGATCCGAAGCGATCCCGGAATATCCGGGCATCAGGCGATCGACGACGACGATCGGCAGTCCCTTCGGCAGCTTCAGTGTATGGAAATCGTTGCTCGGCACCAGGATGATGCCATCGACCTTCCGGCTTGTCAGCTGCCCGATCCGGTCCGCCTCCTTTGCGGCATGATCGAAGGACGTCATGACGATGATGTTGTAACCGTGCTTTGCAGCGGCCTGCTCGGCAGATTGGACTAGTTCCGAGAAGAAGGGATTGGTCAGATCCGGAATGACGATGCCTATGAGGCGGCTGACCTTGCTGCGCATGCTTCTTGCGGACGGATCGGGCAAATAGCCGAGGTCCTTTATGATGCCGCTGACACGCGCTCTCACTTCCTGCGTGACGGAGGGATGGTCATTCAAGACTCTCGAAACGGTCCCGGTAGACACTCCGGCGAGCTTGGCAACGTCTCGAATCCCGACCTTTGGCATAACGGCAACACATGTCCTTCATCTTCGTCTTCAGCCGCCGCAAAAGGCGTCTGAGCCGGGCTTGCAGATAGCGGTCTCTAGCGCCTTCATCAAAGCGCCGCATCCTAAATTTGCCTGCCGCCGCGCTCATGCAACGGAAACAGCGGGATGCCCTTTGGAAACGGTTCAATGTACATACTGCAGCATATGATAAAAATTGCAATCCATGCTGTTTTTAGGCCGGTTTATGGCGCCTTGACAATTTTCGGAGGCATTGCTACCCAATAGATGTTGGAAACGGTTCATTGTCGCCGACAACTCAGGTGGAGCTGAGCCCAGAGCCGTTCGGGAGGAAAGAAATGTCCAATTCCACTAAGCATGAATCCGTCTTGTTCAATGCGCCGCGTCGCGCTGCGTTGAAGCTCGGTCTCGCAGGCACGTTGGTGCTTGCATTGTCCTGCGGCGTGTCGCCCGCCTTTGCTGCCGGCAAGCCCAAGGTCGGCTTGATCATGAAATCCTTGTCCAATGAGTTCTTCAAGCAGATGAAGGCCGGCGCCGACAAATATGCGGCTGAGAACAAGGACAAGTTCGACTTCAAGGCCGTCGGCATGAAGGACGAGCGTGACTTTGCCGCGCAGGTCGATGCCGTCGAGAATTTCGTGACGCAGAAATACGACATCATCGTCGTCGCGCCGGCCGATTCCAAGGCTATGGCCACCCCGCTTGCAAAGGCCGTGAAGGCCGGCGTCAAGGTCATCAACATCGACGTGCCGCTCGATGCCGACGCGAAGAAGGCAGCCGGTATCGATCTCGCCTTCTTCGGGCCTGACAACAAGGAAGGCGCCAAGCTTGCAGGCGACGCGCTTGCCAAGGATCTGGGGCCAGGTGCAAAAGTCGTGATCCTCGAAGGCAATCCGGAGGCCGACAACGCCAAGGAGCGCAAGGAAGGCTTCGTGGACTCCATCAAGAGCGGCAAGCTTGAGCTTCTCGACAGCAAGACCGCGCATTGGGAGACGGAAGAAGCCAACACCGTCATGACGAATTTCCTGACGAAGTATAAAAATATTCAGGGTGTTATGGCTGCCAATGACTCCATGGCCCTCGGCGTCGTCAAGGCGCTGGATGCGTCCGGACAGAGCGGCAAGATCAAGGTTGTCGGTTTCGATAACATTCCGCCGGTCAAGCCGCTGATCAAGGATGGCAAGATGCTCGCCACCGTCGAGCAGTACGGCGCGGAAATGGCTGTCATGGGCATCAAGTACGGACTTCGCGAACTTGGCGGTGAGAAATTCAGCGGCTGGGTCAAGACTGACATCAAGCTCGTCACCACCAAGGACGTCAAATAGTCTACACTATCGGCTTTGAGGCCAAGGGTGGCGCCGGTTTCTGACCGGCGCAATCCATTACCGACCGCTTCCTCTGCTCGTTGCTCCGGACAGGCCGTTTCCGAACCGTCCCGGTGCACGCAGCGCGGAAGGGTGACCATCTCCCATTCGAAATAGAACATGCATGAGGTGGACGTGTCAGGCACTGACGATAATTTCATCCTGAAGCTGGACGGAATAGGCAAGCGCTTCCCGGGCGTCGTGGCGCTCAGGAATGTCTCCATGCAGATCGGTCGCGGCAAGGGACATATTCTGCTTGGTGAGAACGGTGCCGGAAAGTCCACCCTGATCAATTTGCTCGGGGGTGTTTTCAGGCCGGACGACGGCCACATCCTGTTTGATGGCCAGCGTTACGATCCATCCTCGCCGCTGGAGGCGTTCAAGGCAGGCATTCGTGTCATCCATCAGGAACTGCATCCTCTTTCCAATCTCACGGTTGCCGAAAATCTGCTCTTCGAGCATCTCCCTCGCCGATACGGCCTGGTGAACTACAAGGAAATGAACGGCAGGGCGGCTGAACTCCTGGCCGAGGTTGGCCTCGATGTGGCGCCGACGACGCTGGCGAGCCGCTTGAGCGTTGCGCAGCTTCAGCTGCTCGAGATCGCCAAGGCGCTCTGCTACGAAAGCAAACTTCTCGTTCTTGATGAGCCGACGGCGACCTTGACCTCCAAGGAAGTCGATCGCCTCTTCGAAATTCTGAAGCGGCTGAAAGCGCGTGGCGTCACGACGCTCTACATCTCCCACAGGCTGGAAGAGATCTTCGAAGTCGGTGACGATGTGACTGTCCTTCGCGATGGCCAGCATGTCATCACGCGGCCGCTTGCAGGGTTGGGCATCCCGCAAATCGTCGAACTGATGGTCGGGCGGACACTCTCGGATCATGGTGCGTTTCGCGGTGACAGCGTCCTATCCGGCGAAGCGCTCGGGGTTTCCGGCCTGAAGGTCACGCGCAACAGCCCGGAGCTGTCATTTTCCGTCGCCAAAGGCGAAATCGTCGGCATTGCCGGCCTGGTCGGCAGCGGCCGGACGGAAGCGGTTCGCGCCATATTCGGTGCCGATACGAAGGCTGCCGGGGAAATTCGCATCAATGGCGAACGGGTCGAGATCGGCTCTCCGAAGGACGCGGTTGCCGCCGGGCTGTGCCTGGCGACAGAAGATCGCAAGATGCAGGGCCTGATGCTCGACATGAGCTGCGCCGAAAACACCACGATAACCGATCTCGGCAAGGTCTCCCGTAACGGTCTGATCAGTCGAGAGATAGAGGATGATTATTCGCAGCGTCTTGTACGGGAGTTGCGAATAAAAACGCCCTCCATTCATCAGATAGTCAGGACGTTTTCCGGTGGTAATCAGCAAAAGGTGGTCATTGCCAAATGGCTGTTCCGCGGCCCGAAGGTGCTGATTTTCGATGAGCCGACCCGCGGCATCGATGTGGGGGCAAAGGCCGAAATCTACGATCTTCTGTGGAAATTCGCCGCCGAAGGGAAGGGCGTTCTGGTCGTCTCTTCAGACCTGCCGGAACTCATCGGCATATGCCACCGCATCATCGTTCTGTCGGACGGCAAGATCGCCGGAGAAATAGCTCGGGACCAATTCGAAGAGAGCAGGATCCTCTCACTCGCTTACAAGGAGTACAGTCGTGTCCGGCAACATTGAACAAACGACCGAGGCGAAAGAGAGCAGCTTCTGGGACAAGCTCATTCGAATCTCGATGAAGGAGGCGGGCGTTACGATCGCCCTCGTTCTGATCCTGATATTCTTCTCGGCCACCGCGCCATATTTCGCGACTCCGGAGAATTTTCTGAAGATCTTCGTACAGATCGCCATCAACACCGTGCTTGCCTCGGGGATGACCTTCGTCATCCTCGTCGGCGGCATCGATCTCTCCGTCGGCTCGCTGCTTGCCCTTTGCACTGTTATCGGCGCGACGATCATGGTCGATCCCAGGCTTTCTCCATGGCAGGCGATCATTCTGGCGTCGCTCGCCTCCATGGGCACGGGCGCCGTCCTTGGCGCGATCAATGGCTGGGTGTGCGAGAAGTGGAAGCTTCCGTCCTTCATCGTCACGCTCGGCATGCTGAACGTTGCAAGCGGTCTTGCGCGTGTTGTCAGCGACAATTCGACCATCACCGGCCTGCCGCAGCCTTTCGTCGATTTCGGCAACCTGATCTTCTGGGATATACTCCCATCGATCTTCTTGATTGCGGTCGTCGTCGTCCTCATCGGTTGGTTTGTGCTGCGCTACACGGTGTTCGGCCGCTTCGTCTTCGCGGTCGGCACCAATGAGGAGGCGGTCCGACTGTCGGGGCACGAGCCAAAAAAGATCAAGATCGCGGTCTTCACGATTTCCGGGCTGACGGCGGGCATTGCAGCCATGGTCTATCTGCTGCGCCTCAATGTCGGCAGCCCTGTCGCTGGTATCGGCTATGAACTGAATGCCATCGCCGCAGTCATTATCGGCGGAACCAGCCTTTCGGGCGGCAAGGGATCGATCGTCGGCACGCTGGTGGGTGCCTGCATTCTGCAGGTGCTGTCCACGGGGCTGCAGCTGCTCGGTGCTGACGACAACATCAAGCCGATCGTCATCGGTGCCGTCATCGTGCTGGCAGTCATTCTCGATAGCTATCGCGGCCGGTTGATGCGGATACTTGAAACGCGGTGATTTGCCGCTGAATTTCAACGACTTCCAATAAGGCGCGGGGTTCACCTCGCGCCTTTGTCGTTCCGAGAGTGGCATGCTGCGCTATTTCAGAAAGTTGAAATATTTCTGAGGCTTCGCCCCCGATGTACCGTCGGAGCGAGAGTGTACTTCTGCGCGACAGGACCGTTGTATACGCAGAAATATAATGATAGCGATTGGCACCCTTTCAGGAGAATTCCATGCGCCGTCGCCATCTGCTTTTCATTGCGAAAATTTCCCTCCTTTTCGCTAGCTTGCTGTTTTCCGCTCCCGCCTGGGCCGACCGTATCGTCACCGACCAGATCGGCCGTCAGGTGCATATTCCGGACACAGTCAACCGGATCGTCATCCTGCAGCATCAGACGCTCAATATCGCGGTTCAGCTCGATGCGATGGACAAGGTGGTCGGCGTTCTCGACGAATGGAAGAAGCAGCTGGGCGCCAATTATGTACGGCTGGCGCCGCAACTGCCCAATCTGCCGATGCCGGGCGGCCTGACGAAGGTCAATATCGAAGAGCTCTTGAAATTGAAGCCGGACGTGGTCTTCGTGACCAATTATGCACCAGCCGATATGGTGAAGCAGATCGAGGATGCCGGCCTTCCCGTCGTGGCGATCTCGCTTCTTGATGTCCCGCCGGAAGAAGCCGTCAAGCTCAATCCCTCTGTCAAGGATGAGCCGGCTGCGATCGATTCCGGCTTTGCGACCGGCGTGCGGCTCATCGCCGATGTTCTCGGTCGCAAGGACAAGGGCGAGGAGATGATTGCGGTCACCAAGAAGACCCGCAAGCTCGTTGCCGACCGCCTTGCCGATATTTCGGAAGACAAGCGCGTGCCGGTCTATATGGCCAATCCCGACCTTACGACTTACGGCCGCGGTAAATATACCGGCCTGATGATGGAGCGCGCCGGTGCCCGCAACGTGGCCAATTCGATCAGCGGCTTCAAGCAGGTGACGATGGAAGACGTGCTGAAATGGGATCCGGCCGTCATCTTCGTTCAGGAGCGCTATCCCGCCGTCGTTGGTGACATCAAGAAGGCTGCCTCCTGGCAGACCATCGATGCCGTCAAGAATGGCCGTATCTATTTGATGCCGGAATATGCCAAGGCATGGGGCTATCCGATGCCGGAGGCCATGGCGCTCGGCGAACTCTGGATGGCGAGGGAGCTTTATCCCGAGCGCTTCAAGGATATCGACATGCAGAAGGAAGCGGATGCCTACTACAAGGAATTCTACCGCACCGATTATCGCGCGGCGCAATGAGCGCCGGCGCTTTCCCGCGGCGGGCGCTACAGGCTGTTATCGCTGTGTTGGCGGTCCTGCTTTCGGTCGCTGCGGTCGTCTCGCTCGGGATCGGGCGTTACGACATTCCATTCCTGCGGGTCGTCGAAATTCTCTGGTCGCCGATCTCGGCACCTGCAGTGCCCGTAACGGCGACTGAGGCCAATGTCGTCTTCACGGTGCGCATGCCGCGCATCCTGCTGGCGCTGTTGACGGGCGCGGGCCTCGCTCTGTCTGGGGCGACGCTGCAGGGGGTGTTCCGGAATCCTCTGGTCGGGCCGCAGGTCGTCGGCGTTTCCTCCGGGGCCGCTTTCGGTGGCACGCTTGCCATCCTATTAAGTTTCTCGCGTTATGGCCTGCTCGGCTCAGCCTTTGCCTTCGGGCTGTCCGCTCTCATCATCGTCTATGCGTTGAACGGCATCGTCGCCCGCCGCAACATCCTGGCGCTGGTGCTTGCAGGCGTCGTCGTCAGCGGCTTCTTCGGGGCGCTGGTAAGTCTTGTCCAATATCTCGCCGACACCGAGGATAAGCTGCCGGCCATGGTCTTCTGGCTGCTCGGCAGCTTTGCTACGGCCAACTGGGAGAAATTCTCGCTGGTTATCGGTCCGGTCGTGATTTGTGGCCTGCTGTTGCTGGGTCTGCGCTGGCGCGTCAACTTGCTGTCGATCGGCGACGAGGATGCCCGTGCGCTCGGCGTTAATGTCGAGCCGCTGCGCTGGCTGATCCTGATACTCGTCTCCTGCATCGTCGCGGCGCAGGTTGCCGTCAGCGGCATCATCGGCTGGGTCGGGCTTGTCGTGCCGCATATGGCGCGCATGCTTGTTGGCCCGGATCATCGTGTGATGATGCCGGCTTCTCTGCTGATCGGCGGGCTTTATCTGTTGATCATTGACACCGTTGCGCGGACCGCGACAGGTTCGGAAATTCCGCTCGGGATTCTCACGGCGCTGATCGGTACGCCCGTCTTCGCTCTTGTGTTGTGGCAGACCCAGAGAGGCGCGCGTGGCTTCTGATCCGGTCAGGCTGCAAATAATTGGGGCGAGCCAGTCCTACGACGGCGAGCGCTGGCAATTTCGCGATCTCGACTTTGAGCTGAGCGCTGGGGAGATCGTTACTATCCTGGGGCCGAACGGTCGCGGCAAATCGACCTTGCTGCGCGTGCTGGCCGGGCTTCAAAAGCCGACGTCAGGCCGCATTCAGCGGAACGAGCGGACCGGTTTCGTGCCGCAGGAATTTTCCGGCTCATTTCCCTATTCGGTGCTGGATGTGGTGCTGATGGGCCGCGCTCGCCACATCGGCCTCTTCCAGACGCCGCGCAAGGCCGATGTCGAGAAGGCGATGGTGGCACTGGATGCCACCGGCATGGCCGACTATGCGCGGTGCAATATCGAGGCGCTCTCCGGCGGCGAGCGTCAACTCGTGCTGATAGCCCGGGCGCTCGCCGGTGAGAACGCAGTATTGCTGCTTGACGAACCAGCTTCGGCGCTTGATCTCAAGAACCAGGACGTGGTGCTTTCGTTGCTCGCCATGCTCGCCGATCGCGAGGGGTTGGCCGTTGCCTTCACGACGCATCAGCCAAACCACGCCGTGGCCGTTGCCGACAAAGTCCTGCTCATGCTCGATCAGGCGAAGGCGGTCTTCGGCTCCACCGACGACGTGATGACCGAGGCCAACCTTGAAGCGCTCTATGGTGTTCCGGTCCGTTCGACGGTGCTCGGAAGTGGCGAACTCATGGAAACGGCTTTCGTACCGCTGTTCAGGCAAAGGAATAGGAAAGGAAATCGCCCGTGAATGATGCAGTTCATGTCCTGTCCGCCGGCAGTCTGCGCCATGCTTTCCCGGCGATCATCGGAGTTTTTGGTCAGGAAACCGGCATTGCCGTTTCGCTGACGCTCGGACCGGCAGGATTGTTGCGCGAGCAGATCGAGGCGGGCGCAAGATTCGATCTTTTCGCTTCCGCCAATATGGCACATCCGCAGCGCCTTGCTGCCGCCGGTTTGACGGAAGATCCCATATGCTTCGCCCGAAACCGGCTGTGCGTGCTTGCCCGGGCCGATCTTGGCCTGACAACAGAGAATTTTCTCTCAGTTCTGTCCGCCCCCGCCGTGAGGATCGGCACATCGACGCCGGGCGACGATCCGGGCGGCGACTATGCCTTCGAGGTGTTTGATCTCGCCGAAGCCCGCTATCCGGGGAAGGGCGAGAGCATGAAATCCCAGGCGCGCCAGTTGGTCGGCGGCCGCAATTCGCCGCCGGCGCCACCGGGGAAGGGTGCCGGTTATCTGATAACCGACGGGGAGGTCGATCTCATGATGAGCTACTATTCGAACGCGCGCCTGCTGGAGCAGGATCCATCGTTCAGCGTCGTCGAGATTCCCGGCGAATTTCAGCCGCTCATCGAATATGGCGTGGTAATTCGCAGAGATGCGGACATGGAAACGAGACATTTAAGGGATTTTCTACTGTCGGCGCGTGGGCAGCAAATCCTGAGCGAAGCCGGCTTTTCTCCCGCCGGCCAATCTGAGCGAGCTTAAGGACATAACCCGCGGCTTCGCCGCTATGCGTTTGCGTGATGAGCATTGCCAGCATCTACTTCCGTCGAAATCCTTAGGACTAAGGCGAATAGCTCAAAAGTAATCAGAAGCTTGGTGGCGTGCAGGCGCTGATGACCTCGCAAGGAACCGGGCCGACGCAGCGGAAACGATGCGGGCGGCGGCTTTCGAAATAGTAGGCGTCTCCAGGTCCGAGAATGCGCCGTTCGTCGTCGACGGTAACTTCGAGGCGACCGGACAAAACGATGCCGCCTTCTTCTCCTTCATGCACAAGCAGCACCTTGCCGGTATCGGCTCCCGGCTGATAGCACTCCTTCAGGATCTGAAGGCTGCGACCGAACAGGTTCTCGCCGATCTGTCGATAGGAAATCGGACCCTTGCCGATCTCGACCAGTTCCTCGGCTGCATAGAAGGCTTTCTTTGGCGCCTCCGGCTCGAAAGCGAAGAATTCGGCAAGGCCGATCGGGATGCCGTCGAGAATCCGTTTGAGTGCACCGACCGACGGATTGGCCGAATTCGATTCGATCAGCGAAATCGTCGAATTGGTCACGCCGGCGCGTTTGGCAAGCTCGCGCTGCGAAAGGCTGCGCGCCAGACGCAAATGGCGAAGCCGATTGCCGATATCGACGGACATTGTGATCCCGCGTTTCAGGTGTTCGAAATATTGAAAACTCTACACATCGCATCAGTAATATCAATAGCTTAAATCAGCACAGAAAAGGACTTGTTCGGCGCAGGAAAATCAATGATGTCAGTGGCAGCGCAACGGAGGCGACGATGGACAAGATCACCCACACCAACACCCCGGTTCTCGACAATTTCTGGATGCCGTTCACGGCAAATCGCCAGTTCAAGGCGTCGCCTCGGCTGCTGGCTGCGGCCGATGGCATGTATTACACCGACGTTGACGGCAACAAGGTGCTGGATGGCACGGCCGGCCTCTGGTGCGTGAACGCCGGCCACGGCCGGAAGAAGATCACCCAGGCAGTCGAGCGTCAGCTTTCGACGATGGATTTCGCCCCCACCTTCCAGATGGGACACCCGATCGCCTTCGACTTCGCCGCAAAGCTTGCCGCACACGCGCCAGGCGGCCCGAAGGCCGGGCTCGACCGCATATTCTTCACCGGCTCTGGCTCCGAATCCGTCGATACCGCGCTCAAGATCGCCATCGCCTATCAGCGTGCGATCGGGCAGGGCACCCGCACCCGCATCATCGGCCGCGAAAAGGGCTATCATGGTGTCGGCTTCGGCGGCATTTCCGTCGGCGGCCTTGTCAACAACCGCCGCGTTTTCCCGCAGATCCCGGCCGACCACATGCGCCACACGCTTGATGTCGAGCGCAACGCCTTCAGCAAGGGATTGCCGGCGCATGGCATCGAGCTTGCGGAGGATCTCGAGCGGCTGGTGGCGCTGCACGGCGCGGAAACCATCGCCGCCGTTATCGTCGAGCCGATGTCCGGTTCCGCAGGCGTCATTCTGCCGCCGAAGGGCTATCTCGAGCGGCTGCGGGCGATCGCCGACAAACACGGCATCCTGTTGATCTTCGATGAAGTGATCACCGGCTTCGGCCGCCTGGGCACGCCCTTCGCAACAGACTATTTCGGTGTCGTTCCCGACCTCGTGACGACGGCCAAGGGCATCACCAACGGTACCATCCCAATGGGTGCGGTCTTCGCCAGCCGCAAGGTCTATGATGGCCTCATGACCGGCCCGGAAAACCAGATCGAGCTCTTCCATGGCTATACCTATTCGGGGCATCCGGTCGCCTGCGCCGCTGGTCTTGCAACGATGGAAGTCTACGAGGAGGAAGGCCTGTTGACACGTGCCAGCGAGCTGGCGAGCGATTGGGAAAATGCGCTGCATTCGCTGAAGGGACTGCCGCATGTGGTCGACATCCGCAATCTCGGCCTCGTCGGCGCGATCGAGCTCGCCCCACGCGACGGCGCGCCCGGCACGCGTGCTTACGACGTCTTCGTCGATTGCTTCCAGAAGGGGCTGCTGATCCGCGTGACCGGCGACATCATCGCACTGTCGCCGCCACTCATCATCGAACGCGCTCAGATCGAAACGATCGTCTCCGTGGTCGGCGATGCGCTGAAGAGAGCCGCTTGACAAGTATAAGCCTGGCCGGCGGCAAATCGCCGGCCAGGCTTCCCTCATGTATAGTCTGCGCATGGTCTGCAGATGTCGTGCTGCTCCCTCGAATGCCGGCACAAATCCCCGCTCCATTTCGGATTTCTCAAGCTGGTGTCAAGAATGCCGGAGCCTTGCAAAACACCCTTGAACGCGACGCGCGCCAGTGAGTTCGAACCGAAGTGTCGGCAAGGAGAGATAGAAATAGCGCGGACAATCGCGGAAAAGTTCTGTTCTCCCGGCTCTAAAAGCGATATGGCCGAAAACTCCGATGCTTGGTCGGAGGAGAGGATTGCGCGACCGGGCTTTCGCTTGGGCATCCGCGATCTATATCCTCTTGGCCGCCTCCCTTGGCAGGAATCAGTCGTAGCGAGCCGAACTGCATGCAGAGACCGACGATCAAGACTATCGCGCAGGAAACGGGCCTTTCGATCGCCACCGTATCGAAAGCTTTGAAGCATTCGCCACAGGTTCGCCCGGAAACCCGAGCGATCGTCGTGGCCGCTGCAGAGCGTGTCGGCTATGAGCTGAACATGCACGGCGTGCAGCTGCGAACCGGCAAGACCTATCAGGTCGCTGCCATCATGACGGCGCCCGGACCAAAGCAGCAGGAATGGGAAGGTGTCGAATACGCCCAGCTCCTCAGCGGCATTTCGTGGGCGCTCGAAGAAAGCCCCTATCGTGTTTCCCTCTATGCCGTGCGCTCTTTCGAAGAGAGCCTGGCCGCTATCCGGCAGATCGTCTCGCTGAAGAAGGCCGATGGCATTATCGTTTCCGGCACGCATGCTGATGATCCGCGCGTCCGCATCATGCAGGAGGCCGATTTTCCGTTCGTCACCTATGGCACGACGATCCACAACGATCCGCACGCCTATGTGGATGCCGACAATGAGCAGATGATCCGCCGATCGGTCGCACGGCTTGTCGAGCGTGGCCATCGCCGCATCGCGCTCGTCAATCCAATGTCCGATCTCACCTATGCCATCACCCGGCTCGATGCCTATCGGCTTGCGCTCGAAATCGCGGATCTCCCTTTCGATCCCGAACTCGTCGTTCACGGTCGGCTGACGCCCGCATTTGGTCGGGAAAGCGTGCTGACGATGTCCCGTCTGCCTGATCCGCCGACGGCCTATATCTGCGCCAATGAAGCCTCAGCGCTCGGTGCCTTTTCCGGCTTCCATGAACGCGGTCTGGTGCACGGACGCGACGCTGTGATCAACGCGACCGATGATCTCAATGTGAGCCAATATTTCGCTCCTCCGATCACCACCTATTTTCTGCCGATTCATGAGCCGAGCGAACTGCTTGGGACCTATATTTTGCGCCGCATGGAAGGTGAGTCTCCGGAAAGCCTCCAGGTCCTCATCATGCCGAAGCTGATCGAGCGTTCGGACGATCGCCTGATGCCTCGCGGCTGATCCCACCGCTTTTTCCATATCGCGCCCCTCGATATCCGGCATGTCTTCCAGACATCCAGAGCGGTATTGCTCTGGGTTTTTGTTCCATGCGGTCTCTTTCATGGCTTTGTGGATTTAAAATAAAAACGTTTATATTGATATTGAAAACGTTTATATTCCTTGTTAGGAAGTCGGAGTGAGAAACGAAGATCGGACTGGTAGCACCGGGGAGTTGGGATCTTCATTAGGGGTTTGTCGCGCCCTGCCTGGATGGCTGTGCCGACGTTGAGGAGGAAGAAATGAAGAAATTTGTCGTGACGCTTGCGTTTGCCATGCTGGCCGCGGGCGCTGCTCAGGCCGCCGATCTCGGCGGCAAGCTGCTCAAGGTCGGCTCGGATACAACTTCGCCGCCGATGGAGAGCATCGATCCGGCGAGCGGCCAGATCGTCGGTTTCGACCTTGATGTCGTCAACGCCATCTGCACCAAGATCCATTGCCAGGCCGAGTTCGTGACGACGGGCTGGGATGGCATCTTCGCTGCGCTCGATCAGGGCAATTTCGATCTCGTGGCCTCTGGCGTGTCGATTACCGACGAGCGCAAGAAGGCCATGGATTTCTCCGATCCCTGTATCGTCAACAGCCAGGTCATCCTGACGCGCGCAGAAGATCAGGGTATGACGCTCGAGCAGTTCAAGGCGCAGGGGCGCAAGCTTTCGGCGCAGGCCAATACGACCGATGCCCAGGTAGCAGAGGGTCTCGTCGGCAAGGAAAACGTTGGTGCCTACGACACGTTCAGCGCGGCGATCATCGCGCTCAAGAATAAGGATGTCGACGGCGTCGTCATCAACGGTGCGAATGCCGCAGCCTATGAGCGCGAATTTGCCGGCCAGCTGGTAGCGGCCATCAAGGGACTGCAATCCGATCCGATCGGTCTCGTCTTCCGTAAGGGCGACGCGAATGCTGCTGCCTTCAATGAAGGCCTGCAGGAGATCAAGAAGGACGGCACGCTGGACAAGCTCATCGCCAAATATTGGGGCCTCAAGTAAGTTTTTGCCGGGAGCGCGCCGCCGCGCTCCCGGCACCATCTGCTCGATCTGGCGCTGGAGGCCGGAATGTTGTTCATCAAAAGCGTGCGGCCCAGCAACCTGATCATTCTCGCGGCGCTGCCTTTCATCGTTTATCTGTTCGCATCCTCGCCGGACTATCAGCGTTCGCTGCAGGCCATCCTCGGCGTGGAGCCCGGATCTTCGGCTTTCGTGCCGGGATTCCTACTGCTTTCCGCCGCGTTCGGATCCGGTATTGCCGTCCTTTTCCTGTCGCGGGCGAAAGTTGCGCGGCCGCGCCTGACCATCACCGTGACGCTTCTTGGCCTCATCGCGACCGCTGCGATCCTTGCAGGCGATATGGTCCATCCCTTCATTGCCTCGGTGGTCGCCAACAGCGTCGATCCCTTCAAGTCCGACTTAGTGGTAAAGGGCGTGACGCCTCGTCAGCTGACGCCGACGGCCGATGTGATGGTGCGACAAGTGGAGGCCTGGATCTGGCCGGCCTATGCCGTGCTGCTCGTGGGCGGCCTCAGCCTGCTTGCCGTTGGCAATCGTGCCTCGGTTCCGGCTGAAAGCGCAGTGCGCCGGGCAGGTGCGTGGCTCCTTGGCGTGATCAACGGTGCCGGCCTCGCCTTTGTTTTCCTGATTGCCTATATCGCTTTCGCGTCCGGTCTTGCCACCACGATCCGCGCCGCCATTGCGGCCTATCTTCTGGCGGCAGTCCTCGGCCTGCTCTGGGTCGGTCTGCAGAAGCTGCGCTATACGCGCTCAAGCCTGATCCTCTTTGTTGCGATGACGTTTGGTCTTGCTGCTCTTTCCACCTGGTTCCTGCTGCAGCCGCGTGACAACTACGTTCTGGCAGGTACGCTTGGCGGCAAGATCGGCATCGTCACCAACACGCCATCGGGGCTGACCAGCGCAGTGCGCTTCGGCCAGTATGAGGGTGCGCCAAAGACGGAAACACCGCTCAGGACCTTCGTCGCTCCTCCGCAGGCCATCGAGGCTGTCGGCAAGAAACAGGATGTCAGCGGTGCCTTGCTGCCCGAAGCATCGGTTCCGTCCGACTGGCCGGTTATCTGGCGTACGCGGGCGTTGAACGATCGCGACCGCGCCGCCGGAATAACCTTTTCGGTCGTTGCCATCGTGATCGGCCTCCTGACCCTTGGCGGTTTTCTCCATCGTCGCCATCCGTTGTCGATCGGTTCGGAATTCATTGTCGATACGATCCGCGGCATTCCGATGCTGGTCATCGTTCTCTATGTCGGCCTTCCGTTGAGCGGTGCCTTGAAGGATGCGACGCAGGGCGTGTTCGATCCTCCGAACCTGATGCGCGGCATCGTGGCGATGGCACTGGCCTACTCGGCCTATCTCGCCGAAATTTTCCGTTCCGGCATCAACGCCATTCCTGTCGGCCAGATCGAGGCTGCAGCAAGCATCGGGCTCAACCGCTGGCAGACTGCCCGGTTGATTATCATCCCGCAGGCATTCCGCATCATCATTCCGCCGCTCGGCAACGAACTTATCGCCATTCTGAAAGACACGTCGCTTCTGTCGATCCTGTCGATCCGCGACATCACGCAGCGCATGCGCGAGTTCCAGTCGGCAAGCTTCCTGCCCTTTGCGCCCTATAACTCCGCAGCGGTTCTCTACATCCTGCTGACGCTTGCTGCCGCAAGCTTCGTGAGCCTTATCGAGAAGAAATATGACGTCAAGCACCGCTAACAGTTCTCCACGGCCGCAGGAACTGGGTGCGGTTCTGGTGACCGGCGCCTCTCGCGGTCTCGGCAAGGCGCTTGCGGAGCTCTATGCCGGTGACGGCTGGCGCGTGCTGGCTTGCGCACGCCAGCAGCTGCCGGGAGCGGCCGCTTCGATGCTGCCCTATCCTCTCGACGTCAGCGATGCGGTATCGATCGAAACTTTGGGAAAGATACTCGAAGGCACCGCGATCGACATCGTGATCAACAACGCGGCGGTTCGCGGCGATACTGGCGGGCTGATGTCGCTGCGGGCGGATGACTTCATGGAGGTCATGCGGATCAACGCGTTGGCGCCGCTGCTGGTCGCGCAGGCCCTCAAGCCAAATCTCCTCGCGGGACGGCGCAAGCTGTTGGTCAACATCAGCAGCCGCGCCGGCTCGCTTGCGGAGGGGACACTGGATGACGACGACGGCGATTATGCTTACCGCTGTTCGAAGGCCGCGTTGAACATGGCGACGGTAAAGCTCGCGCAGGACTTTCAGCGTGAGGGCATTGCCGTGATTTCACTGCATCCGGGTTGGATCCGCACCGACATGGGCGGTCCGGATGCAGTCGTCGACATCGCGCAAAGTGCGCAGGGTCTGAAAGGCCTGATCGACACGGCGACGATGGCCGACAGCGGCAGTTTCCGGGCCTATGACGGCCGGACTGTATCCTGGTAAGAGAAAGGGTGGGGCAATGACCGACGCGAACGGAAAACATGGCGGCGAGATCGAAATGATCGGCGCGCTTCTCCGCGACAGCTATGGCATTTCGGGCAAGATCACCGCACTGCCCGGCGAGCACGACCTCAACTATTGCATCGAGGCGGAGGATGGAGCGCGCTTTCTGCTCAAGCTGCATGCCCCCGCCGAGGCGGAGGACCTCGAGATGCAAATTGCCGTGCTCGATCATCTCGCTCGCGCTGCTCCGCAGCTTCCGATCTCGCGCCCGCTGGCGGATAGAAGCGGTGCAACGGCGATCGCTGCAGAACTGCGTGGTAAGCGTACCGCTCGTCTATTGACATGGCTGACTGGCAGCGTCTGGGCGAAATCGCCGACACGCGGCAGGCAAAGCGTTGTTACGCTCGGCCGCTTGCTTGGTGAGATGGATCGCAGCCTCGAAAGCTTCAGCCACCCGGGCGCCAAACGCTCTTATGCATGGGATATCGGCCGCGCCGGCATGCATCTGGAAAATCTCATCTTCATCAGCGATGCAGACAAGCGGGAGGTTGTCGGGACTATCCTCGAGCGCTTCGCCAACGAGGTGCTGCCACGGCTGCAGCGATGCCCGCGTCAGGTCATCCATAACGACGCCAATGACTACAACGTCCTGCTCGACGAGACCGGTGCCGCTAGCGGCCTGCTCGATTTCGGCGATATGGTCGAGACTTGGCGGGTCATCGAAATCGCGGTTGCCGGCGCCTATGCGCTGATCGGTACGGAAGATCCGGTGGATACAATCGCGCGGCTTGCAGGCGCGTATCATTCGGTCAATCCCATCAGCGAAATCGAAGCTGAGCTGATCTTCGATCTCACCTGTACGCGCTATGCCGTCAGCATCTGCATGGCGGCAAAGCAGATCCGCGACAATCCGGAGAACACTTACCTTCTGGTGAGCCAGGAGGATGTCTGGCGCGAGCTGCAGCGCCTGTGGCGGGAAAACCGCTCGCTGGCGATTGCCCGCATCCGCGATGCCTGCGGCTTCGATCCGATTCCGCATGGCACCCGCATCGAGCGCTGGCTGGAACGAAACGCTCATCACTTTGCCAGGATCTTCAAGCCGTCGATTGTGAGGCCGAAGGTCTTGGCGCTCGATTTGACCGCGGCGGGACCGGATGCTTACACCTGGGCGTCACTCGATGCCACTGGCGCGGCTCGCTTGATCGAAGAGCGTGCCGAACAGGCTGGAGCCGATTTTGCGATCGGTCTCTATGGAGAGGATCGCAACATCTACAAAAGCGATGCCTATCAGACGCCGACGGCTGGTCAGCGCCGGACCATTCATCTTGGCATTGATCTCTTCGGGCGGGCGCAGCAGCCGGTGCATGCGCCTTTCGCCGGGACGGCTACTTTCATTTACGATGATGCAGTCGAGTTCGGCTTTGGCCCTACGGTGCTGCTCGAACATCGCACGAATGATGGGGATGTCTTCTGGACCCTCTATGGCCATCTTTCGCGTGAGAGCATCATCGAGCTTTCAGTGGGGCAGGAGATCGGCAAGGGCGAGGCTTTCTGTACCCTCGGCGAGGCTTCGGAAAACGGCAACTGGTCCCCGCATCTGCATTTCCAGATCGTCACGGATCATCTCGGTCTCGGTGCGCAGATGCATGGCGTCGGCGTGCGCGACCAATGGCAGGTGTGGCGGGCCATCAGCCCCGATCCGAGCGTGGTCTTCGGTTTCTCTAAGCCTGCCTCGGTCGTCGTCGCGAGGGACAAGGATTTTCTGGTGCGAGAGCGTCATCGTCGCATTGGCCGTTCGCTCAGCATCGCCTATTCCGCGACGCCGCTCAAAATCGTCGGCGGTGAGGGAGCCTATCTGATCGATGAGGAAGGCACCCGCTGGCTCGACATGGTCAACAATGTCTGCCACGTCGGCCATTGCCATCCCCGCGTGGTGAAGGCGGCACAGGCGCAGATCGGCAAGCTCAATACCAATTCGCGCTATCTGCATGACTCGCTGGTGGAATATTCGCGCCGTCTGGCAAGCCTTTTTCCCGATCCGCTCAATGTCTGCTTCTTCGTCAATTCCGGCAGCGAAGCGAACGATCTCGCGATCCGGCTGGCGCGCGCCTATACCCGTAACCACGATATCATCACGGTCGATCATGCCTATCATGGGCATCTGTCGAGCCTGATCGATGTCAGCCCCTATAAGTTTGACGGTAAGGGCGGAGAAGGGCGTCCGCGGCATGTTCGCGTCGCCGAGATGCCCGATCTTTATCGTGGCCGATTCCGCTATGGCGATGCGGATGCCGGCCGCAAATATGCGGAGGACGTGCGCAACCAGGTCGCGGCTTTGGCCGTGGAAGGTCGGCGGCCGGCTCTCTTCTTCAGCGAGGGTATCCTCGGCACCGGTGGGCAACTGACCCTTCCCGACAACTATCTGAAGGACGCCTATACCCATGTTCGGGCGGCTGGTGGCCTTTGCTTGGCCGACGAAGTGCAAGTCGGTTTCGGCCGTGTAGGTCGCCATATGTGGGCGCACGAGTTGCAGGGCGTGGTGCCTGACATCGTCACCATGGGCAAGCCGATCGGCAATGGTCATCCGATGGCCGCTGTGGTGACGACGGAAGCCATCGCAGCCTCGTTCGCCAACGGCATGGAGTATTTCAACACCTTCGGCGGCAATCCTGTTTCGGCTGAGATCGGTCTTGCCGTTCTCGATGTCATCCGCGACGAGCGACTGATGCACCATTGCCGTGTCGTCGGCGACCGATTGATGGACGGTGTGCGCGCGCTCGCCGCGCGCCACGAGATCATCGGCGATGTGCGCGGCCACGGCCTGTTCAACGGCGTCGAGCTCGTCCGTGATCGCGAAACGCTGGAGCCCGCAGCCGCCGAGCTGGACTTCGTGATCGCGGAGATGAAGCGCAAGCATCGCGTCCTGCTCAGCAGCGAAGGCCCGCACCATAACGTGCTGAAGGTGAAGCCGCCGGCACCGTTCAGCACCGAAGATTGCGATCGGTTCCTGGGGGCGCTGGACGAGACCTTGTCCCGCCTGCCGGCGCGCTAAGCTTCAGCCCCACAATAGAGATCAAGCCGCGAAAGCTTCGGCGGCGATATAAACGTTTAAATTTCGACTGCGACAAGGGTAATGCCCGACGTTCGGCGACTTGAATGATGAAGGACAAGACAGTGCACAAGCCGCTCGCCAGACAGAACAATTTCGATGCAAGCCGGCAGGAGGCCGGCATGCTGGAGCTTGGTGTCTGCTACTATCCGGAGCAATGGCCACGGGCGAAATGGGAAGAGGACGCCGCTCGCATGGTGGAACTCGGGCTCGCCTGGGTACGCATCGGCGAGTTCGCCTGGTCGCGCATCGAGCCGCAATCCGGCGTCTTCCATTGGGAATGGTTCGACGAGGCGGTCGATGTCCTCGGCAAGGCGGGATTGAAGGTGATCATCGGCACGCCGACGGCCGCGCCTCCGAAGTGGCTGGTGGATCGCTATCCCGATATCCTCCCCGTCGATGCGCGTGGCGTCGTGCGCAAATTCGGTGCACGCCGGCACTATTGCTTTTCGAGCCAGCGCTACCGCCTGGAGGCTGCCCGCATCACCGAGGCGGTCACGCAGCGCTATGGGGCGCATCCCTTCGTCCACGCCTGGCAGACGGACAACGAGTACGGCGATCACGACACGATTCACAGCTATTCGAGGGCGGCCCTTCACGCTTTCCGCGAATGGCTTGCCGAACGATATGGCACCGTGGAAGAGCTGAACCGCGCTTGGGGCACCACATTCTGGAGCATGCATTACAACAGCTTCGACGAGGTGGATCTGCCCAACAATCTGGTCGAGGAGCCGACCCCGACGCATCTCGTCGATTACTTCCGCTTCTCCTCGGATCAGGTGCAGAGCTTCAACAAGGCGCAGGTCGACATCATTCGCCGCCATTCGCCTGGCCGGCCGGTGACGCATAATTTCATGTCGCAGAATACCGACTTTGATCACTACAAGGTCGGCGAAGACATCGATATCGCCTCGTGGGACGTCTATCCCATGGGCGGGCTTATCAATGGCCGGCTGAGTGCCGAGGAAAAGCAGCGCTATCTGCGGGTCGGCGACCCCGATCAGCCTGCTTTCAACCACGATCTTTATCGTGCAGTCGGCCGTGGTCGCGTTTGGGTGATGGAGCAGCAGCCGGGACCGGTGAACTGGGCTTCGCACAATCAGTCGCCGGCAGATGGCATGGTGCGGCTCTGGACATGGCTCGCCTATGCGCACGGCGTCGACATGGTGTCATATTTCCGCTGGCGGCAGGCGCCGTTTGCGCAGGAGCAATTCCATGCCGGCCTTCTTCTGCCCAACAGCGAAGAGGATCAGGGCTTCAAGGAAGTGGCGCAGGTCATTGCGGAGATGAAGCGGCTGCCGAAGGGCGAAAAGCGCGGCAAGGCTTCCGTCGCGCTGTTGCTCGATTATGACTCACGTTTCGCAACTCGTGCCCTGCCGCAGGGGCGTGACTATGCCGCCTCCGCCATTGCGCTTGACTGGTATTCCGCTATCTCGCGCCTCGGTGTCGATGTCGATTTCATCGGGCAACATTGCGATCTCGATGGATACAGACTGGTGGTGGCGCCGGATCTCGTCATCCCCGATGCGGACTTTATTGCCCGGCTCAAGGCATCGGACGTGAAGGTTCTGTTCGGTCCCCGCAGCGGTAGCAAGACGCGCGACATGCATATTCCGGGCGATTTGCCGCCGGGCGTGCTTGGCGATCTTCTCGACTTCCGGGTTACGCGTGTCGAATCCCTGCCGGCGTTTCAGGCTGAGACCGTGCTCTATGGCAATACCAGCCATCAGACGACCAGATGGCGGGAAACGATCCGGACGACGGAAACAGTGCTGGCAACGTTCCAAGGAGACTATCGCCCCGATTCACCGGCTCTGATCGGCAATGAAAAGGCGCGCTACTGCGCAACGCTTCCGCGCGACGAATTCCTGCTGAAGCTGATGGGCGACACGCTCGCCTGGGCGAATGTCGGCAGCCTGCCTGATCTCGGCGATCTGCGTCTTTCGCGACGCGGCAAGCTGCATTTCGCCTTCAACTACGGCAGTGCCACCGCGAGCGCACCTGCCGCAGCTGATGCGACCTTCCTCGTCGGCGGCAGAAGTGTTGCGCCGGCCGACGTGGCGATCTGGATTCAGTCGACCCAGGATGCGGCGATCAAGTAATTGATTGCGCGATGATCTAGGCAAGTTGCCGTCGCATCGGCAACTTGCCTCCGGGAGAGGGCTTGCCGGAAAACGGTTCTGATCTTCGACGCAGGCGATGCAGCGAGCGTCGTCTTGCCTGTCAATTCTTCGGTGCCGCCGTCCTGCGCGGATATTATGAACTGAACCTGCATTTGCTCTGACCGCGATCGGAGACGAAAGCGCACCATGTCGTCTTGCAGGGTACCGATGTCGTTTTCCCGTGCGCGCCATACCCCTAGGCGTGATCTTCTAGCAGTGGTCAAGGTGCCATCGAGATGTCCTCGATGGATAGTCGGGAAACACGCCGCAGGTCGGCGCTGTCCCGTATATGGTATCGGACTAAGTGTCTCGAACACAGTGCTGGCCGACGGGCCGGAAGCCGTCGAGACAGTGCCATTGGGCAAGTTCGCAGTCGGACATCAGCCTTGACGACAGGCCTGACTGATCGCGGTGAGTGATCTGGGGGCGAATGGAAAGCTCCGTTCACCTCTTGCTTCTCGTCCGGTCGGTTATACCTATTCCGGACAGGGGTGTCGCTAAAATCGCGGCATCCGTGCCCGTTTTGCTGCTGTTCAGCCCGTTGAGGAGCGGGCCGATCTGAAGGCGCTTGCGAGCGATCGCTAGTAACGACGATCAGCGTTAAACCAAGGAGGAGATGGCATGACTGGGAACAGAGGCGTTGTCTATTTGCGGCCCGGCAAGGTTGAGGTTCGCGATATCGACGACCCGAAACTGGAAGCACCGGACGGCCGGCGCATTGAGCATGGCGTGATCCTGAAGGTGATCTCCACGAACATCTGCGGATCCGATCAGCACATGGTGCGCGGACGCACGACGGCCATGCCGGGCCTGGTGCTCGGGCATGAGATTACCGGACAGGTCATCGAAAAAGGTCTTGATGTCGAGATGCTCGACATCGGCGATATTGTTTCGGTTCCTTTCAATGTGGCTTGCGGCCGCTGCCGTTGCTGCAAATCGCAGGATACGGGCGTCTGCCTGACGGTTAACCCGTCACGCGCTGGCGGTGCCTACGGCTATGTCGACATGGGCGGCTGGATTGGCGGTCAGGCGCGCTATGTCATGGTGCCCTATGCGGACTTCAACCTGCTGAAATTCCCGGATCGCGATAAGGCGATGGCGAAGATCCGCGATCTCACCATGCTGTCCGACATCCTGCCGACCGGTTTCCACGGTGCCGTTCGCGCCGGCGTCGGCGTGGGGTCGACGGTCTATGTTGCAGGGGCAGGCCCCGTCGGTCTGGCCGCGGCTGCTTCCGCCCGCATCCTGGGTGCTGCCGTCGTCATGATTGGCGACTTCAACAAGGACCGCCTTGCGCACGCGGCCAAGGTTGGTTTCGAGCCGATCGATCTCTCCAAGAGCGATCGCCTCGGCGAGATGATTGCCGAAGTCGTCGGCACCAATGAAGTGGACAGCGCAATCGATGCTGTCGGCTTCGAAGCCCGAGGTCATTCCGGTGGCGAACAGCCGGCTATCGTGCTCAATCAGATGATGGAGATCACGCGTGCGGCGGGCTCGATCGGCATTCCCGGTCTTTACGTTACCGAAGATCCGGGTGCGGTCGATACTGCCGCGAAGCATGGCAGCCTGTCGCTACGCTTCGGCCTCGGCTGGGCGAAGGCGCAGTCTTTCCATACTGGCCAGACACCGGTGATCAAATACAACAGGCAACTCATGCAGGCGATCCTGCATGACAGGTTGCCGATTGCCGATATCGTCAATGCCAAGATCATCTCGCTCGAAGACGCCGCACAGGGCTATGAGAGCTTCGACCAGGGTGCGGCGACGAAGTTTGTTCTCGATCCGCATGGAGAACTGAACGCTGCATGAGCGGGCAGAAGCCGCGCATGAACCTTTACTAACAGAAATGAGCTTGGCGCTGGGAACGCGGAGAGATCCTCCGGTTCCCAGCGTTGTTTTGAGCAACTGCTGCGAGTTTGCCGGACAACGAAATGCCGGCAACATATCGGCAATGCAGCTCATATCGCCCTATCCTCGCAAGGGGCGACGTAGATGAAGGAGTGCTGTTGCACTGCAGCATCCGCTAGTCACGCGCTCTATTTCAGCTAAAGGCGGCTGGATATTCCCATCCAGGCATTAGCAAGAGCCGATCAACATGAGTGCTCGGCCCCGCAAGATTAGTATTTCATCAAGACCGGAAGTTGGAAATTGCAGAGACGCTGAAGCGCATCTACTAACGATGATGACAGATAATGTTGCCATTATACACATATCTTATACATATATGTCGTTATCCATGTGGAACAGCTCGGTTATCGCTTCCGAACAAACGGCCGCCTGGACGAAACGCTAACCTGAAGAGAAACGGACAATGGCAAACTTTCTGGAGAAATGGTCTTCGAAAAAGGCTGAAAAGCCCAAGGCTGGAGCGCGGAATGTAGTCGATACCTTTCGAGCGAGAGTAGCGGAGCAGAAAGCATATCTGGAAGAGTATGAGAAGGACGTCGCCGGCTTCAAGAAGTGGCGTTCCACCTGGTTCCAGCGCGTCCCCGGCGGTTTCGGCGTCACGGTTGGTCGCGACTCGGTCAATGCCGGTGCCGGGCTGAGCTATATCGTCGTCGAATCCGTCAAGGAAGTGGCAGAGTTTCTCGAGGATCTGGCCTTTCACGCGGAGAAGGATGCGGGCTTTCAGCAGGCGCTCGAGCAGAACCGTAGGCGTCGTGTCGCGTTGCTGAAAGCAGCCAAGTCGGGTGACGATACGGCCGCTTCCAAGGCAAAGGCAAAACCGGCTGCGGCGAAGCCAGCTGCAAGCAAATCCTCCCCGAAGGTCACTAAGGCGAAGGCTGCTCCTGCAGCAATTGCCGAGGCAGAGAAGCCGAAGCGGGGCCGCAAGCCAAAGGCTGAAGCCGCCGCCGGGTAAGAATAAAGCCCGCCTCGTGCGGGCTTTATCTATTCCAGCAGGCCTCAACTATTTCATCGGCGTCCACGGCGCTCAGCTAGATTGCTGGGCGCCGTTCTTTTGAGGTCGTTACTTAAACCACCAGAGCATGCCGTCCGAAGACATCGGTCATAATGTTCATATGCGCGACGCATAAAATCGAACGATCCTACCAACATGGTTATGAGCTCGCTTGGGATATCGGGATGCATCAGTTGATCGCGATGTTCATCAGCACGGACTACCCGTCGAGTTCTCAATGCAGGGATGAACGAATAGAGTTTACGCAGATATAGTCCGGCACGAAGAGCAGGCTAGATAAGGCGGATGTTTCCGAGATGATAGCGCAGAGAACGAACGTCGTTATCACGGACTTCCGTCAATATACCGCACTCCCATTTGCACGATGCAAGTTGCCAGACTGCTGCTGGCAATAAGTTAAGCATCAACCTTGCGAGTTCCCCCGCAGCTATTGCGTCGCTATCGTTGCGGAACATTTCATCGACTAACAGCAGGTTCGGCAAGAAAGGGATGCCAGTTTGATGATCGAGAGACTGCGGCCGCCGCTTAGAGCATGATGCCTATCGGTGGCAGGTGCTGTGGGCTTAGGCCAAAAGGCCATCGGTCTGAAAATGATACTGAGCTCCGTGCAATGGGTCGTTTCGAGAAGCTCCGAGTGTATCACGCGGGTATCTAGTTCGGAGCGCCTGATACACGGGAGGCTCCGAGCAAGGCGTCAATAACACCCTGATGGTGGATATTTCTGTCGAAGCGGCTGTCTCTTGCCAGCTGCATCAATCCCGCGAAAACGTCTTTCGCCGAAGGCTTTTTTCCTTCTCCGTGGAGATAGGCGGTCAGGCGACGATAATTTGCGTTTTCCTTGATTTCGAGGGGATTGCCCCGGCCGATCTTCTTCAGCGGCCACCACGACCAGCCGATGCCGTTCTTTTCCTGCAGCGCGACGGCGCGGATATACCAGTCATTGGTATTCTCACCGGATTCGCCGTTCCAAAGCGGCATGTCGTATTGCTCGCGCAGCTTCAGGAAAGGCTCGATGGATTCCTGCGTCGTTGGCGTCCAGTATTTGTGGAAGCTCAGCGCCGTATTGCTGTCCGCGATCGGCAGCACGCCGGCGTAATTGTTGCCCCAGCAATTGCCTTCGATAATCAGCATGTGATTTTTGTCGATAGCGCGGATCGCTCTTATGGTGCGTTCGTAGAGATCGTGTAGCGGCGCGTTGCCGGTTTCACGGCAGCCGCCTTTATCGTGGCTGTCCTGAAAGCCCCAATTCGGCTCGTTGAGGAGGTCGTAACCGGCAATGGTCGGCTCGTCCTTGTAGCGTCGGGCGATCTCGCTCCACAGCGCGATCATCGCCGCCTGGTTCACATGGCTATCCCAGAGCGAAGGGCTGTTCGGATTGCGATCTGAAATGGCGATATCGTGCCCCTGGCCACCGGGCGCTGCATGCAGGTCGAGGATCAGATACATGCCGTTGGCTTTCAGCCAGCCAACGAGCGCATCGACGCGCCGGAAACCTTCCTCGTTCCAGACCATACGGCCATTCGTCTTGTGGCCGGGCATCGTCTTGATGAACAGGTTCCAGTGCATCGGCAGGCGAACGCTATTGAAGCCCCATTTGGCCATCGCATCGATATCGGCCTTCGTCACGGCATTGTCGCGCCAGGAGCGATAGAACTGCTCGGTCTTCTTCCTGCCGATGATCTCGGAAATGCGATGGCGAATGATATGCTGCGCTTTCAAGTTGGACAGGCCCATCATATAGCCTTCCTGAACCATCCAGCCTCCAAGGCCGAGGCCGCGCAAGATCAGCGGATTACCTTTGGTATCGACGATTTGCTTGTGGTCGGCCCGTACAAATCCTTGTGCCTGCACCGGTGACGCGATCGACACCAGGCAGATGGCAAACAGGCCGGCTAGAGAAAGCAGAAATTGCTTCATGAATCTTCAGTCGCGCGAAACTTTGGCACCAAGTGGGCACGATATGACGCGAGGAGTAAAATCGCGCGCCGGCGACGCTCCGCAGATTCTTCCAAGTGGCTTATCCACGCTTGGTGCTTCGCTTCAGTTCGTGGTGACGGAGCCGGATTTTGTTGCATCCTGGTTATCGTCTTGTTGCTGCGGCGTGCGGAAGAACACCGCAGCCGTGAGGTCGATTGCCAGTGCCAGGATCATAGCGGCCGTCCCGATGAAAAAAAGCATCTGGTAGTTTCCGCCGGTTCGGCCGAAGATGAAGGAGAACCCGTAGGCAGCAGCAGCCTGAAATAATGCAAAGAAGACCGTCGCTATGCCCCAGGCGGCTTTCTGCTGTGCCGGATGGTGCGGCAGCAATTCTGCGATCCTACCGAGCATCAGGGGCACGGTTCCGGTCACGAAGGCGCCGACCACAAGGCTCGAGGCGATGAGCCATGACTGCCCAAGGCCGAAGGCGGGAATGGCAACGGCAACTGCTTCAAGCAGAAAGGCAAATCGCATTGCCGCGCCAAAGCCGGTGCGATCCGCGAGATGGCCGGCGAGGATCGGCCCGACTGTCGCGCCGATCCCGAACAGAACCCAATATTCAGCGCCCACCTGCAGGCCCTTTCCCAATCCGCGGGCGACGAAGTCGACGAGAAAGATCATGTGAGGCACCCAGCCGGCAGCGTTCAATGCATATTCGATATAGAGGGCACGTAGCGTCCCCCGGGCGGGCACTTGGGCGTGATGTTGGATTGGTGCGGGCGATGCCGCGCCGTCCCGCGGCCATCCGGTCCATGCTATAGCGGTCAGCAGTAGCGAGAGCGCGACGAGGCCGAGCCATGTCTCGCGCAGGCCTTGTTGCAAGAGCAACGGCACCAGCGTTCCCGATAGCGCGACACCCGCGCCTATGCCCATGAAGATCACGCCGCCGGCAAGGCCTCTGCGGGAAGGCGCGACGAGCGGTAGCACGGTCGGCGCTGCCAACACCATCAAAGCGCCGCCGGCAAAACCAGCTGCGAAGCGCCATGCGAAAAACCAGGCGAAGTCGATGGGGAAAGCACAAGCAAAGAAAGCCGCCGTTGCCGCAAGCATCATGATCCGCAGCATGGAGACAATAGAAATACGAGCTGCCATCGGGCGTCCGAGCAATGCGCCCGCCAGATAGCCGGAAAGGTTCGCGGCGCCGAGATAGGCTGCAGCGGACTGGTCGAACCAATGCGCATCGACGATCGCCGGCAAAAGCGGCGTATAGGTGAAACGCGCCAGCCCAATGCCGATGAGGCTGGCGCAAAATGCCGATAAGACGGCCCGCCAGGCGGTTTTTGCTGTCGAATGACTGCGATCGATTTCGGGAGCGGCAATCCTAGTCATGTGAACTCTCTTAGCTATCACTGCTTGAGATAATACGTCGCTGGATATATCATTAAAATTGATTTATTATGAGAATAGTTATCTCAAATGGAGATAGGTTAAGCATGGACATATCGGATCTTAGGGTCTTCGAGGCAGTATCCCGGCACGGCAGCATGAACAGGGCAGCCCAGGAGCTGCATACGGTTCAATCGAATGTGACGGCGCGCATCCGGACATTGGAAGAGGAGCTGGGCGTCAGCCTGTTTCAACGGCACGCCCGCGGCGTGTCGACCACGCCTGCCGGGCAGCGCATCCTGCCATTCGTCGGACGCATTACCAAGCTTCTCGCAGATGCGCGCAATGCCGCCCAGGACGATGGCTCGCCGAGTGGAGCGCTGCTTCTTGGCAGCCTGGAGACGACAACCGCCTTGCGACTATCTCCGCTACTCAGCCATTTTGCCATGACTTATCCGGAAGTTCGCCTTGTTGTCACCACTGGCACGACGCGCCGGCTTCTTGACGAAGTACTGGAGTGCAAGCTTGAGGGTGCCTTCGTAGCGGGGCCGGTCAGCCATCCGGAGTTGGAGCACGAGGTAGTATTTCAGGAGGAACTCGTTCTCGTTACCTCCCGCTCCGTCCGCTCAATGGATGATCTGGTAGAGATCACCGACCTCAGGACCATCGTTTTCCAGATCGGCTGTTCCTATCGCCAGCGACTGGAAGCGCTTTTAGCGGAGATGGGCATCGTCACCGCAAAGCCTTTAGAGTTCGGCTCACTGGACGCCATCATAAGCTGCGTGTCGGCAGGCGTCGGCATCGCCCTTCTTCCGAAGGGCATCGTGGCCTCCGCATGGCAGGAGGGCAGGGTCGCGGTTCACGAGCTCCCGCCGGAACGATCGCTCGTGGATACGCTGTTCGTGCGTCGCTCGGACGCTTACACATCGAGCGCGATGACCGCATTTCTCGATATGGTGCGATTGAAATCCGTTCCGCTCAGCTCGAAGCCATGATGTCCTGCCAGGCACTATATGCCGAGAGGACCGTTTCCATCTGCGCAGTGTGACCGGCGACAAATTCGGCGCCGTAAATTGTCTCGTCCGGATATTCGGTGATCAGCGTCACCGGCACCGTGTGGCGATCGTCGGTATCTGCAAGGCACGGGAAGCCGTTGATGATGCGGAAGCCTGTTTCGCCGGCATGTGTTTCGTAGAGCGCGATCTGTCTATTGTTGTAGTCCAGCAGCCCCTGAATAGCGCCGAGATGCTTGGTAACTCTCTCCAGAAGCTGTTCTGCCTGCACCGCCCAGCCGGGATGAAAGCGGGCGATCAGGAAAAAGCCTTTCGGCAATGTCCACATGGCGAAGTTGCGCGGCACGTAGCCGGAAAGCGGGCGGGTCCACTCATGCGCCGGATAGCCATGCAGGTTGACATGCAGCTGCGCACCACTCAGCTTTTCCGCCTGAAAGCGGATTTTCTTCTCGTAGAGATACGGACCGGCATTGTCCTCGGTGCGATATTCGAGGTCGTCGCCGAGCGCGGTGTAACGCGCGGCATGATACATGTGGCGCGGGTTGTCCTTGCGCAGACGCTGGTGCAGCGCATAGCCGTCGGGATTTTCCAGCGGCGAGATGGTGAAATGTGCGCCTTCGATCGCGGCGAGCCGTTGCGCGGCGCGCAGCGCACCGACACCGCCGGTCGTCTCATTGGCGTGTTGCCCGCCACTGATCATCACGGCCGCATCGCGGCCCTTGATATAACGCGCCCTGACCGCGCGTCCGGAGCGTGCGACAGCTTCAAACGCGTTGCCGCCGACCTTGTCGAGTTCGGTGCCGATCTGCTGCACGGCCAGAGGCTCTGTAGCCGTCTCGATCTGCTGTTGCGCGCAGTCCCAGTAGCCCGCGGTCAACGGCCGCGTTTCGACTTTGGCGGAGATTTCGCCGAGGGATTGCAGGATCTGCGGGACGATCTGCCCCGGCTTCAGGCCACGGTCGCCAAGCGGTCGGCCGGATTTCTTCTGGAAAAACTCGAGCAGCGAAAAATAGAAGTCCTCGTGCAGCGCTTCCCGAAGGCTCATGACTTCGTCGCCGACAGGCAAGGCCTCGTCGGCCGCCGGTAGTGCAACGCGAATATTGAGCTCCTCGAAATAGGGCTCGGTTGCACCCCAGTCGAACTGCGTAATCGCAGCGATGGTCTCTTCGAAAAGCTGTTCGTAGTCCGTGATCAGCCGTTCGCCAGTCGCGTTGCCGTCCCGCACCAGCCAGCCGGTTGGGGAAACGCTCGTTTCACCGGCCACGTCGATATGGACGCGATTGGGTACCAATACTTTGCCCCTGCGCTCGCCGCCCGAATTGCTCTTCAACAGAACGTCATAATGGAAATCGCTGTCGGCTCTCGCGACGAAGGTGATATCGCGATTTCCGACCATCGCCGCAAGCGGATAGGCTTCCAGCCGGAAGCGGTTGGCGGGCGCGTTCGCATGTACGGGATAGTGGATCTCGATTGCTTCCACGTCCTGCAGATCGATTTCCTCGAGAAACGCATGGACGAGGGGCTTATAAGCGCTACGGATGCGCGCTTGCACGCCTTTCTTGGCAAGTTCGAGTTCCGCGTCGCGACGGCTCTGCCGGTCGTCGAAGGTCCACGCCTCGAACTCCTGGCCGGCCTTGGCATCCGCGACGAGCCGCGAAAGCGTCCGCTCGAAACTTCTTTCGAAAATCATGGTCATGATGTCTTACCTTGTCGCTCTGCCAGTTGGGTCGAGGCTGTCGCGTAGCCAGTCACCCAGGAGATTGAGGCCGAGCACGGTGAGAAGGATGGCAAGGCCCGGGAAAAGGCTGACCCACCAGGCCGTCTGCAGATAGGTGCGTCCATCGGCCAGCATGCCGCCCCAGCTCGGGATCGTGGGATCGACGCCGAGCCCGAGGAAGGTGAGGCTGCTTTCGAGGAGGATATTGTTGGCGATGTTCAGCGTCATCAACACGATCACCGGTCCCAGAAGGTTTGGCAGCAGATGCTGGAAGATGATGCGCCAGTCTTTCACGCCGATGGCGCGCGCAGAGAGGATGAATTCCCGTTCGCGCAGGGTCAGCACCGATCCGCGGACGAGACGGGCATATTGCACCCACTGCGACACGATCAGCAGGATGATGGTGTTGGTGAGGCTGCCGCCGACGATGGCGATGAAGGTGATCGCCAGCAGAATGAAGGGCATGGCAAGCTGAATATCCGCAAAGCGCATCAGGATCATGTCCCAGATGCCGCGATAGTAGCCGGCGGCAAGACCCACCAGTACGCCGAGAACGACGCCACCGATGACTGAGGTAAGGCCGACCAGCAGCGATATTCTGCCACCGGCGACGACGCGGGCAAGAACATCACGCCCGAGCGGATCCGTTCCGAACGGATGAGCGAGGCTGGCAAAGGGTCTTGCAAGCCGGGCCATCAGATCGATCTTCTCGGCTCCACCCGGAAAGATGATGTCCGAGAATATGGCTGCAAGGCAGATGACGACGGTAAGCAACGCTCCGACGATGAATTCAAAGCTGTGGAAGCGCGAACGGCTTGATGTCGTGGCGGCCATGGGCGGTTACTCCGTGCGGATACGGGGATCGACGAGCCCGTAGGCGATATCGACCAGCAGATTGACGCCGACGATGAACAGGGCCAGCACAGTGATGACACCCTGCAGCAACGGATAGTCGCGGGCGGCAACGGCGTCGAAGGCCAGGGTTCCAAGACCCGGCCAATTGAAGACCCGCTCAATGACGACAATGCCGCCGAGCAGTCCGCCGAACTGGATGCCGAAATAGGTAATCAGCGGAATCGCGCAGTTGCGCAGGGCATGCTTGTAGAGCACCTTGCTCTCGCTGAGGCCTTTGGCGCGCGCGACCATGATATATTGCGACTGCAGCGTTTCCAGCATGGCGGTGCGCACCAGTCGCACATTCGTCGCCGTCAGGATGACGCCCATGGTCAAGGCAGGCATGACATAGCTCGCAACCCCGACCATGCCGCTTGGCGGCAGCCAGCCAAGCGTGATCGAAAAGAACAGCACCATCATCAGCGCCAGCCAGAAATTCGGGAAAGAAAGCCCAAGCAGCGAGAGAACGCGGATGATCTGGTCAGCGGTCTTGCCACGCGCCGTCGCGGCCTTGATGCCGAGCGGAATGGAAAGCACGATCGATATTGCCATTGCGATGAAGGCAAGCAGCAGGGTGGCGGGCAGGGCATCGGCGATCAACCGCGAAACAGGCGTGCCGCCGGTGAAGCTACGCCCGAGATCCAGCGTCAGCAGACCCTTCAGGAAGGTCATATACTGGACGATGAACGGCTGGTCCGTGCCGAGTGCTGCGCGGATGCGCGCCAGATCGTCTTCCGTTATGCTGCCACCGCCCTGAAACATCATCACGGCGGGATCGCCAGTGAGGCGAATGGCGAAGGAGACGAGAAGTGTGATGGCGATGACGACGAAAATCGCCTGCAACAATCGCTTGATGAGAAAACCGGCCACGTTCTTTTTCCGAAGTTTCCAGAATGGACGCCGCCGGTGATACCGGCGGCGTTACGCTTGACGATTACTCGACCGTGACTTCGTTCAGCTTGATGCGGGTGTCCGGCGCAGGCACGAAGCCCTTGACCCGCTTGCTGATGCCGTAGATCGCGTTGGAATTATAGAGCGGCAGCTCCAGCGCCTTGTCGGCGACATACTTGCCGATGTCCCGGAGGATCTTCTCCCGTTCGGCGCGATCGGTGAGCGGGCGCTGGGATTCCAGAAGCTTGTCCAGCGTCGCATCCTTTTCGTAAGGATTCCATTTTTCGCCGGAGTGGTACATCGCATAGGCGGTATTGTCGAAATCGAAGGTCCAGCCGCCCCACTTCTCCTGGAACATCGCGCCGGTCTTGCCTTGCGGGATGATGTCGTTGAGCATGACGTTGGTTTCATAGGGCTTCAGAGTGGCGGTGAGGCCGACCATCTGCAGGTAGCTTGCGACGACCTGAGCCACCTCGTTCATGGTTGCGTCATTGCCGCGAATGTCAATCTGGATGGTCGCGCCTGGCTTAACGCCGGCTTCGGCAAGCAGCTTCTTGGCACCTGCCGGATCATAGGGAAGCGGCTTCAGCGAGGGATCGTAGCCGAAGGACAATGCACTCTGGAAGCTGGTGATTTCTGCGCCCTGGCCGACGAGGATCGACTTGACGATCGTCGTACGGTCGACGGCCATGATGATCGCCTTGCGCACGCGCGGATCAGCGGTAATGCCGTCGCGGGTATTGAAGCGCAGCGCGTCGACCGTCGGGCCGGGAACGCTGGCGACCTCCAGCTTGGAATCACCCTGGATGACCGGGAGCATGCCGATCGGGATGATCGGGGGAATGACGAGATCAACGCGGCCGGCCTGAAGCTCGGCGACGGCGGTCGCGGGCTCGCTGATGAAGCGATATTCGAGTTCGGAGAGCTTCGGCGATCCACCCCAGTAGTCGGGATTGGCCGCGAGCTTGATATTCACTTTCGGCGAATAGGAGACGAACTTGAACGCGCCGGTGCCGACCGGGTTGAGATTGAAATAGTCCTCGCCCTTTTCCTTGATGTACTTCGGCGGGACGATCATGGCGCCGTAGCCGGCAAGCTTCGTCAAGAGGACCGGATCGGGCGTCTTCAGCTTCATGTCGACCGTGTAGTCGTCGATGACGTCGACGCTTTCGATCGACGTGTAGTTCGAGCGCTGCGGGCCCTTGGCGCCTTGTTCGCCGAGCAGGCGATCGAAGGTGAACTTTACCGCCTCGGCATTGAAGGGCTCGCCGTCATGGAACTTGACATTGTGGCGCAGCTTGAAGCGGATGCGCTTGCCCTGATCGAGCTCTTCCCAGGATTCGGCAAGGCCCGGCACCAGCTTGAGGTCGGGACCGCGATAGGTCAGTCCATCGAAAATGTTGGTCGAAACTGCCGCCCAGGCCACGAGAAACGTGTCGATCGGATCCCAGCTGCCGGGATCCTGTGGCGAGGCGACGGTCATCTTGCCGGCGGCAAGAGCGGGGGCGGCGTTGACGGTGACGCCCGACAAGGCGAGCACCGCAAGAGCGGTTCTCAGTCCCCATTTCATTTTTTTCATCGAACCTGTTTCCTCTTCAGATCGTTGCAAAAAGATAGCAGTCGTTCAGGCGCTTTTGGCGATGAAATGACCCGCACCGATTTCCTCGCGAGTAAGAATGGGCGGCTCATCGCCGACACGGCGAACGGGATTTGGAATTTCGCCTTCGATCAGCGCGGTCTTACGCTCGACAGTGGGGTCGGCGACGGGCACGGCGGAAAGCAGGCGGCGGGTATAATCATGCATCGGCGTCTCAAAGACCTGCCGGCGGCTGCCCATTTCCATGATCTGTCCGAGATAGAGCACGGCGACCCGATGGCTTATCTTTTCCACCACCGCCATGTCATGGCTGATGAAGAGATAGGCAAGTCCGCGTTCGGCCTGCAGATCCATGAACAGGTTGATGATTTGCGCCTGGATCGACACGTCGAGCGCCGACAGCGCTTCATCCGCGATGATGAGCTTGGGGTCGGAGGCAAGCGCGCGGGCGATGCAGACGCGCTGGCGCTGGCCGCCGGAGAATTCGTGCGGATAACGCTCGGCATGGGCCGATGTCAGGCCGACGCGCTCCAGAAGCTCGTCCACGCGGCGGCGAACTTCCTTTGATCCGGAAATGATGCCATGCGTGTTGATGGGCTCGGCAATCGAAAAGCCGACCGTTTTGCGTGGATCGAGCGAAGCGAAAGGATCTTGGAAAATATACTGCACGTCCCGGCGCATGCGGAAACGCTCCGCCGCCGACATCGCGGCAAAGTTCTTGCCGTCGAAGGAAATCTCGCCCGCCCGCGCCTTTTGCAATTGCTGGATGGTGCGGCCGATCGTCGACTTGCCGGAGCCGGATTCTCCGACCAGAGCGAGGGTTTCGCCCGGATGAATGTCGAAACCGACCTTCTGGACGGCATTGCAGCGGTGCGTGACCTGGCCGAATATGTTCTTTTTTATGTCGAAGCGCACGAAGAGGTCGCGTACCGACAATAGCGGCGGTTGATCGTAGCGAGCGGTGTTCTGAATCCGCTCCTCGCCGACGATCTTCGGTTCGCCGCCCTCGAGAACGATGAGGGGCGAACGTTTGGGAAAGTCCTCGCCGGCCATGCTGCCGAGCTTCGGGACAGCTGCGAGTAAGGCGCGGGTATAGGGATGCTTCGGATTGGCGAATATCTCGCGAACCGGCCCTTCCTCGACCTTTTTTCCCTTCCACATGACAACCACGTCGTCGGCCATTTCGGCGACGACACCCATGTCATGGGTGATGAAGATCATGCCCATGCCGAGATCCTTCTGCAGCTCCCGCATGATGTTCAGGATCTGCGCCTGGATGGTGACGTCGAGCGCCGTCGTCGGCTCATCGGCGATCAGCAGCTTGGGACGGCAGGCCAGCGCCATGGCGATCATGACGCGCTGGCGCATGCCGCCCGAGAGCTGATGCGGATAGCGCTTCAGCAGCGCTTCGGCATCGGGCAGCCGCACCATTTCGAGAAGGCGGCACGCTTCGGCCAGCGCGGCGGATTTGCCGATATCTTCATGCAGCAGAAGGACTTCGCAGATCTGGTCGCCGATCGTGAAGACCGGATTGAGCGAGGTCATCGGCTCCTGGAAGATCATGGCGATCTCCTTGCCGCGGATGGATCGGATTTCCTTCTGCGAAACCTTGAGAAGGTCTTTGCCGCTGAAAGTGATGCTGCCGGTCTCGAGACGGGCGCCCATCATGTCGGCAAGCCGCATGATCGAAAGCGACGTCACCGATTTTCCCGAGCCGGATTCGCCGACGACAGCGAGTGTCCGGCCGGGTGCCAGGGAAAAGGAAAGGCCTTCCACGACCCGATTTTCACCGAACCGTACCGTCAAATCCGAGACTGACAGAAGCGGCTTGTTCGTGTCCGTCGCCATTGTCATATACTCACCTCGGTATTGGGTGGGTTGCTCCTGAAGCTTCCGGAATTCTGCGGATTGATAGGCGCGATCTGCAATTCCATTCTCACTCTATCCCAGACGGCAACGATATCGTTCTTTGACGTGAACGCGCTGGAGTTCTCTCCGAGATCGCCACTTGGATTGGACAATGGCATGTTGCCACCCGCAACCATTTTGATTCTGGAAAGCCAAGCGACTTTTTCCTCCAAAGCAGGCGCCTCACGATCGTCTATATCCGCGTTCCCACCATATTTGTTAGGGCATGAGATAGCATCAAGCAACAATCTGGTCTACATTGTTGAACAATTTTCGTGATGTGCGCGGAAAATTGGACGGAAGTCGCGCCAGATCGTCCAACGGACCGGTGTCGTCGAAGATGTGAATTAATAGTCGTGGTCAGGAATCCGATTGCTTGCGAGCCGTCGCAGCGATGCATAGCCTGGCGGAAAGCGCAGGGCGTGGACAGGCACCTGCAGCTGATCTGCCCTCGGGCGCCAGGAGAGCAAATGAAGCAGACAAATCTCGCGAGCATCGAGCCGACATCGGGTACGGCGGAAGCCGGACAGACGGTTACGGAATTGACTGCGGCGCGGATCCGCGAATGGGTGATCAGCGGAACGCTGTCGCCGGGCAGCCACCTTTCCGAAGCGGCCTTGTGCGAGGAGTTGCAGGTTTCACGCAATACGCTGCGCGAGGTTTTTCGGCTGCTGACCAAGGAAGGCGTGCTGCGCCACGAGGCCAACCGCGGCGTGTTTGTCACCACACCGAGCATGTCGACCATTATGGACATCTTCCATATTCGCCGGCTGATAGAGTGCTCGGCGCTTGCCGGCGCCCATCATCGTCATCCGAGCGTCAGCAAAATGCGGGCGGCGGTGGACGCCGCGGTCCGGTATCGTGACCTCGGAGAATGGCTCAACGTCGGCAGCGCAGATATTGCCTTTCATACCGCTATCGTCGAGCTGGCTGACAGCCCGCGGCTCTCGGCATTCTACGCGCAAATCTCGCTCGAGCTGCGCCTGGTGTTCGGTCTGATACGCGATCCCGAGTACCTCCATGCCCCCTATGTGGGGCAGAACGCCACGATCCTGTCCCATCTTGAGGAGGGGGCAACGGCGAGCGCAGCCGAAGCGCTGGAGAAATATCTTTATCAAGCCGAACGGTTCATCCTGGCCGCCTATTCCAGAGCGATTCCCAGCTGAAGGCGCAGCCGAGATATTCATTGTGGAAATCATAGCCGGATAGGTTGTGTCTCCAAGCAAACATTTGCGTCACACGCGGCTTTGGCGGCAGGATCCCTGCTATCCGGGGCGAAATCGTGATTCCATCCGCCTAGACAGGCTGATCTTGGCTGTCGTCGATCAGGGCGACCATGCACGTCGAACCGGAATACGTTAAATAGGCAACCGGCTACTACGGATTGAGATGGAATGGACGCGCAATCCCTGAAAGGCTCGAGCAGGACCACGGCAATTCAGCAGGTATGGGCTTCACCGCTCTATCGCGGTGCGACGCTTGCTCTGTTTCTCTCGGGGCTGGGAACCTCGGCTTCGCTGCCGCAGATCGTCGTTTTCCTGGTGAAGGAGCTTGGGACATCGATGCCTGTGGCCGGGCTTTATTATCTGACGGGCCTGACTGCGCCGGTTGCCGGCTATCTGGTCGGCCGCTACTCCGACCGAACAGGCAAACGCCTCAGCCTGTTCCGACTATGTGCGATGGCCGGCTTTCTCGGATGGATGGGCTTTGCACTTTCGAATGCAGCCTGGATGCCGTTCGTTATCGGCGCCGTCGTCCTGGCGTTCTCCGGCTCCGCCACATCGCAGCTTTTCACGGCCATTCATGACGATCTGAAGAGAAACCCGGCGGGCGCGAACGAAAGCGTGGTCGCACTCATCCGGATGGCGTTGACGGCAGGCTGGATCGTCGGCCCGTTTATCGGCGCGTGGCTGGCGGCAGAAACGGGTCTGCGCACCATGTTCTGGGCAACGGCCATCTGTTTCGTCGCGCAAATCGTGCCGCTGGGAACCTTAAGCGTCTCGTCGAGCCCTAAGCCAAAAACAACGCATGCGATCAATACAGCCGGCTCGCTCAGCTGGTCAGTTATGGCGCCGCTTCTAGCCTTCACCGGCCTCTATGTGCTCGTCTATGCCGGCGAGCCCATCAAATACGGCTTCCTTTTGCTTTACATGGAGGAGAACCTCGGGATCGATCCTGGCGTGCGCGGTGCGGTCATCGGAACGCAGCCGCTGATCGAGCTTATTCTGATGCCGTTCAGCGTCATGCTGGCCCGACGGATCGGCACGCTCTGGCTGATGTGCATCGCGGCGGCATTCGGCGTCGTCGCCAATTTGTGTTTTGCTGCATGGCCAAGCGCCGTCGGCATGTTTGCCGGGCAGACGCTGATGGGCGGCGTCTGGGGGCTTTACATGGTGCTGGGGCTGATCGTTGCCCAGCGTCTTCTTCCCAATGCCGTCGCAACCGCCTCCGCCATCTTCATGAGCTCTTCTGCGCTGGCCATGGCGCTTGGCGGCGGTGTCGGCGGCATCGGTGTCGCATACCTTGGCCTTCCGAATGTTTTCTACCTGCCCGCGGCGTTCTCGCTGGTGGCCGTTGTCGGCTTGGCGATCATGGCGCGCCGCGGCGTCATCCGGTAGCGCGCCGCCTCTTCATGGTGCTGCCATTATTTTGCTTCGGTAGGTTTCGGACAATCCCAAACCTGTTAAAAGCCCTGTGCCCAGCTACCGGGTGATTTGCCAGACCCTCGACATCACAGATGACCCGCCTCCTTCCTGACGTTTTCCGCGACCCGACGATCCGGGTGAGCATGCTTGCCATTTTTGCCTTCGGCTTTGCCGGAGCGGCGACCTCTCCCTATCAGTCCGTCGTGGGTATCCGCGAGCTTGGTCTGAGCAATGGATTATATTCGGCGCTAATCTTTTGTGCGGCTGCGGTGAATGTCGTCGTCAGCATTCTCCTCGGAAATCTGGCGGATAGGATCGGCGAATATCGCACGATGATGCTGACCGTCGCCATCTTCGGCGCTCTGGGCTATGGCGCAGTCTATATCGTGCCGGCGCAGGCGACCTTCGTTCTCAGCGCATTGTTCCTCCTCCCGATTTACGGCTCCCTCAATTCGCTGCTCTTTGCCAATGTCAGGGTTGCGACGAGGGGGATGGAGCGCAATGATGTCGCGACTGTCAATTCGGGCGTCCGGGCGATGATTTCGCTCTCCTGGGTCCTCGTCCCGGGAATTACCGGAGCATTGCTTGTAAACTCCGAGAGCATGTTGCCCGCTTATCTTTTTGCAGGCCTAGCCTGTGCCGCCTGCTTCGGATTGATTGCCGTCTTCCTTCCGCGCCAGAACGGCACCGATGCAGCGGCAACGCGCCATCTCTCCTATCTTGCGGCACTTGGGCAGGTCATCTCGCCGCCCGTATTCGTGCGTGTGATTGCAGTGGCGTTGATCAGCAGCACGCTTCACGTCAATGGCGCTATCCTGCCTCTCGTCGTCACCGGCGCGGCGCATGGAACCGTCGCCGACATCGGGGTTCTCGTCGGGATCGTCGCGCTTCTCGAAGTCATCTTCATCGTCGTATGGGGACGCGCCCAGCGGATCATGAGCCACGTCACTGCGCTCGCGGTCGGCACGGTGATCTATGTGATTTATCTGCTGCTGCTCGGCCTGGCATCGGCGCCGTGGCATATGTATGCCCTGACGCTGGTCAGCGGCATCGGGGCGGCGGCTCTTATCAGTATTCCGATCACATACCTGCAGGACCTGATTGCCGAGCGCCCTGGGCTCGGCAGCGCCTTGATTTCGGTCAATATTTTCTTGAGCGCCGGCCTGAGCGCGCTCCTTTTTGCGCTTGGAACGGCCGTGAGCAGCTATTCTGGAACAGCAATTATCGGCGCTTTCGCCGGACTGTCGGGGCTCGCCATGCTGCTCTACTGCGACGGCGTGAGACGGCGCCGATAGGGATATCACGAGCCTTTTCCGACGATTCGCTGCGGACCTGAACATCCGTTGACGAACGGATGGTATTCAGCTAGTTGTAAAGTCATCTGATGACTTGATGAAATTCAATCATGCGCGCTCTGACCAAAACGACGCTCGCGGATACTGCCGTGGAGGCAATTCGCAGCGAAATCATTGCCCAACGCTGGGGTGTCGGCGAGAAGCTGCCGAATGAGGCCGCTCTTTCCTCGATGCTTTCCGTCAGTCGCGGCACGATCCGCGAAGCTGTGCGAGTGCTGGCTTCGCAGGGCTATCTTGAGACGCGGCAGGGGTCTGGCACCTATGTGCGCTCGACGGCTGATTTCGGTCGTCCGCTCGACGTGGCACGTCGCGCCGGATTGAGGGACCAATTCGAAGCCCGACTGGCTCTCGAGGTCGAAGCCGCACGGCTGACTGCTCTGCGCCATACTCCGGAAGTGATTTCGCAATTGCGCGCGCTGCTTGCTGCGCGAGGAAATTACACCGGGGAAGACAAGGCGGGCTTCATCAAGCGCGATCTTGCCTTCCATAAGGCGGTCGTTGCCGCCTCGCGGAACCTGGCGCTGGTCGAGATTTACGATTTCTTCTCCATGTCGATCGCGGAAACCATCGAGGCGACGCTCGGGGAAGAGGTTCCGGAGCCGGACATGCCGGCGCATGTCGCCGTCGTCGACGCCATTGCGTCCGGTAATCCTGATGCGGCCGATGCCGCAGTGCGCCGCTTCATGGCTCCCGTTATTGCCACACTTGATCGGTTACTGATGTCATGACCATGTCTCCGCAAAATGCCGCCTCCCTCGAAATGATCGACGCCGAGGCCGATGAAATTCCGCCGCCGCAGCCTCACAGGGGTAAATCGCCGATCGGCAGATTTATTCTTGGCGTGAGCCTGGTCCTGATTGCATTCAGTCTCCGGCCGGTCTTTTCCAGCGCATCGGCGCTGCTGCCGGAGATCCGGACCGGGCTTGGCCTGTCTGCGTCCGGCACCAGCATCCTCACGACATTGCCCGTGGTCTGCCTGGGATTGTTTTCACCGCTTGCGCCTAGGCTCGCGCAGCGGTTGGGAACGGAGCGCGTCCTGCTTGGTGTGATCCTGCTGCTCGCTTTAGGCACGGCGCTGCGCGGCTTCTCGTCGATTCCCATGCTGTTCTTCGGAACTGCGCTGGCCGGCGCGTGCATCGCGATCGGCAATGTGCTTTTACCCGGCGTCGTCAAGCGCGATTTCCCGGACAAGGCAGCCCTGATGACGGGCTGCTACACGATGGCGCTGTGTGCCGGCGCGGCGAGTGCGGCGGGGCTGACGCTTCCCATCGAACATGCGCTTGGCGGATCGCTGGGCGGTGCGCTGGCTGCATGGGCTCTCCCGGCTGTGGTGGTCGGGCTTCTCTGGCTGCCGCAGGTCATCGGAACGCGCAACCAGGTTCGCCGCAGCGGCTTTCGCGTAACGGGCCTGTGGACCGATCCCATCGCATGGCAGGTGACGCTCTTCATGGGGCTGCAATCGGCGCTCGCTTATTGCGTCTTCGGCTGGCTCGTCCCCATTTTGCGCGAACGCGGCCTCGATGGCGTGACAGCTGGCGCCATTGTCTCCGCCTCGGTCATGGTACAGGCCGCCGCCTGCCTGGTTGCCCCCCATATCGCCGTCAAGGGTAAGGATCAGCGCGCCATCAATGTCATCCTCTGCGCGATCGCGGTCGTTGCGTTGCTTGGCTTGCTCTTTGCTCCGCTTTGGACGGTCTGGTTCTGGGCGGTACTCCAGGGCATCGGGCAGGGCGGACTGATCGCCGTGGCGCTGACCGTCATCGTGTTGCGTTCCCCGGATGCGCATATCGCCGCGCATCTTTCCGGTATGGCGCAATTCGTCGGCTATCTGCTTGCAGCCATCGGCCCGCTCATTGTCGGCATGATCCATGGCTGGACGGGTAGCTTTGCCTGGTGCTCCGTTCTGTTCGTCCTGCTCGGTCTTTGCGCTGCCATCAACGGCTGGTTTGCCGGTCGCGCGATTACCGTCAATGCTAATACCGCCGAGATCCTATAGGTTTTGATCGCAATCCCTTACGGCATGCTGGCTGGTCTCAACGACCAGCCCTGTTCTCCAGAGGGACTTTCACTGCCGGTGAAGCGGCAGGATATGATGTTCAGTCAGGGGCGCCATGGCTATGGCGCCCGGATGAGCGGGCGATACCCAGCGAATTTCCTCGATCTCCGCCGCAGCGGTAATTGCTGCGTCGTCGGCATGCAGAAGGTATTGGTGGGATGGCGCGCAATTCAGTTGCGGTTCGCAAGGGTCGGGTAAACAGCAGATCATCCTGCCCTTCAACTCGGACGGCAGCCTGGCAATCGATATACCGGCTTCCGTGCGCTATCAGCCCGGCGGCGAGGCGAAAGCCGTCGTCAGCGGCAATCCTGCTCTTCTCGATCATGTGAGGCTGGAGGGCGACAGGTTGAGCTCGGATTGCCATCCGGGCTGGTCCATGTCCAAATTCGATGTCAGCCTATCGGGCCGCTCGTCACCAATTGGAAAGGTCGCTGCGATGCGGCGACCGTTGTCCCCTGAGTTCAATCGATGTCACCCGATCATCTTGCTTTGAGTGATTCTCATGTTAATCAATGAGATTAGTAGTCTCAGCGAACATACGAAACCGATGCAGAATAAAACAGACAGCGACGCCAAACAGCCATCAGCATCCGATACTGCAGCAGCAAAGCCCAAGCGATCGCTGCGAGAACCCCGTCGTTCCCTGGCTATCGGGCTTCTGCGTGCCCGCGAAGCGGTCATGAGCCATTTTCGGCCGATCCTGGCCGCGCATGACGTTACCGAACAGCAATGGCGTGTTATTCGCGTCCTCTACGAGGCCGGCAAGCTCGATGCGACGGAACTGGCCGACAAGGCATCCATTCTGGCGCCGAGCCTGACGCGGATGATACGGCTGCTTGAGGAGCGTGGTTTCATCACCAAGCACAAGGACGAAGCGGATGGCCGCAGGGTGCTTCTGCAGATCACACCGGCGGGGGAGGGGATCGTAACGGAGGTCATGCCGGAGAGCCTGAAGGTCTATGCCGATATCGACGCGCGTTTCGGCGTGCAGCGTGTGGAACAGCTTTTGGACATGCTGGAGGAACTGGCATCGCTGAAGCTGGAGAACGGCTCGGTTGGGGAAGAGTAAGTATTTCCCCACATTTATTAATGTGTTAAGTATTTAATTGACGGGACCGAGGATCTATAGCAGTCTCCATCAGCGCTGACACTGTTGGGAGGCAGAGTTGGATCTGTTGCAGAATCGCAGCCTCATCGAACGGACCTGGTCGCCGATACCCTATGATCAATGGGTGGACGACCTTCAAAGCATCTGCGGGAATTTCAACCCGCATGTGATGCGGCGCGGCGATAGCGTCATCGGCACGGCGAGCCGCATCGATGTCTGCGGCATGGAGTTCGCCCACGTCTCCAACGACCTCGATTATGTCCATCGCGATTGGGATGACATCCGGCGCGATGCGAACGAGCACCTGTTCCTGATCCTGCAGCTCGAGGGCGTTTGCGGCGTCGAACACTCCGGCCAGCAGAACATTCTCGATGTCGGCGAATGCATCCTCGTCGACTCCACCCGACCGACCACCTTCTATTTTCGCGGGCATTTCTCCAATCATCTGTCGCTGCATCTGCCACGGCAATTGATGTACTCGGACAGCAGGATCGATTTTGACGTCGCTCGCAAGCTTGTCGCATCCGATCCGATGGCGATGATGCTGCGGGCGCTGATTGCGAAGATGATGACCACACCGGAAAGCGATGTGGCCTCTCCGCATCTGCGTCAGCTGATGTTCGATACGACCCGCCAGGCCTTTCTGTCGACAAGCGTCCAGGCGACGAGTTTGAATTCGCTGCATGACAGCGCCAGCAGGCGCATGCAGATGGTCGATATTCTGATCGACAAGCACCTGACCGATACGGACCTCAACGCCAAATGGCTGGCGACCAGGCTTGGCGTGTCGATCCGCACCCTACAACAGGATTTCCAGGGCATGGGAATGACCTGCACGACCGTCATCCGTGACAAGCGCTTGCGCTTTGCCCGCGAAAAGATCGAGCAGCTCAAGGAGCGGCGCAACCCGACAACGATAGCCGAAGTCGCCTATTCGGCTGGTTTCAACGACATTTCCTATTTCAATCGCAGCTTCAAGGAGCTGTTCGATTGCGCCCCGAGCGAGCTGCTGCGCTCCGCCGAGCCGGCTCATAGGTTGGACTGAGCGCAGTCTGCGCTCCAGTCCAAGACGAGGCGCGTTTCTCCCCAAGACGGGTCTTTCTGCAAAAGTCATAGTCCTCTCGAAAGTCACGGGAGGAGAATATCGTGAAGCAGTATACCCTGCTTATCGGCGGCGAGCATGTTGCCACGTCCCATCATGCACCGGTCGCAAATCCGTCGAACGGCGACGTGGTTGGCTACATGCCGCTCGGCAGCGAAGCGGATCTTGACCGGGCGGTTGCCGCGGCTACGGAAGCCTTCAAGATATGGTCGCAGGTTTCGAACGAAGAGCGCGCGATCGCTTGCCGCGCGGTCGCAGAGAAGATCAACGACCATGCCGAAGAGCTTGCCCAGATCCTGACCCGGGAACAGGGCAAGCCGCTCAACGGCCTCGGCTCGCGCTTCGAAATCGGCGGCGCGCTCGCCTGGACGCGGCATACCGCCGAACTCGACCTGCCGGTCGAGGTGCTCCAGGACGACAATGAAGGCCGCGTCGAGCTGCATCGCAAGCCGATCGGCGTCGTCGGTTCGATCACGCCCTGGAACTGGCCCGTGATGATCGCCTGCTGGCATATCGTGCCGGCTGTGCGCGCCGGCAATACCGTGGTCATCAAGCCGTCGCCGCTGACGCCTTTGTCGACTATTCGCCTCGTCGAAATCATGAATGAGGTTCTTCCGCCCGGCGTCGTCAACATCATTACCGGCGAAAACAGCATCGGGGCGGCACTTTCCGCCCATCCGGGTATTTCCAAGATGACCTTCACCGGTTCGACGGAAACCGGCAAGAAGGTCATGGCCTCAGCGGTCGCGACCCTGAAGCGGCTGACGCTGGAACTCGGTGGCAACGATGCGGGTATCGTGTTGCCGGATGCCGACCCGAAGGCCATCGTCGAGGGGCTTTTCTGGGGCGCTTTCATCAACAATGGCCAGACCTGCGCGGCGTTGAAGCGCCTCTATGTGCATGACAGTATCTATGAAGAGGTCTGCAGCGGGCTCGCCGATTATGCCGGCAAGATCGCCGTCGGTGACGGGCTGGACGAGGCGAGCATTCTCGGTCCCGTGCAGAACGAAATGCAGTTCAACAAGGTGCGTGAACTTGTCGACGACGCGCGCGCCAATGGCGGCCGCATCCTGACTGGCGGCGCGCCGATGGATAGGCCCGGATATTTTTATCCGATCACGCTTGTTGCCGATGTCGATCATGGTGTGCGGTTGGTCGACGAGGAGCAGTTCGGTCCGGCCCTGCCGATCATCCGCTATAGCGATGTCGATGAGGTGATGGAGCGCGCCAACCAGAATCCCGCAGGCCTCGGCGGCTCTGTCTGGTCGGCGGATGCTCAGAAGGCGAAGCGCTATGCGATGCAGCTTGAATGCGGTTCGGTCTGGATCAACAAGCACGGCACTATTCAGCCCAACGCGCCCTTCGGCGGCGTGAAGCAGTCCGGCATGGGCGTCGAGTTCGGCGCCGAAGGATTGAAGGAATTCACGACGATCCAGACGGTGTTGAGCTAAGCCATGGCGACCTATGACTACATCATCGTCGGTGGCGGATCCTCGGGCTGCGTGCTGGCGAACCGGCTCTCGGAAAACCCGGCGCACAAGGTTCTATTGATCGAGTCCGGCCGGCGGGACGCCGATCCCTGGATCCATATTCCCGCAACCTTCTTCAAGGTGCTGGGCAAGGGGATCGATATCCATCCCTATGCCTCGAACCCCGACAGGGGCTTGAACGGGCGTCCGAGCATCACTCCGCAGGGCAACGTGCTTGGCGGCGGCAGTTCGGTGAACGCGATGATCTATATTCGCGGTCATCGAAACGATTACGATACCTGGTCGCAAATGGGGTGCCAGGGCTGGTCCTATGACGACGTGTTGCCTGCCTTCCGCTCGCTTGAAAACAACGAGCGACTGAACGGCCATTTTCATGGCAGTAAAGGCGGGCTGCACGTTTCGGATCCGCGTCATCGCCATCCGCTGAGCGAGGCCTTTATCAAAGCTGCGACCGAAATCGGCATTCCGCACAATGACGATTTCAACGGCGCCGATCAGGCTGGCGTCGGCTTTTATCAAAGCACGACCTATGGCGGCCGTCGCTGGAGCTCCGCCCAGGCCTTCCTGCGCGAAGCGGAGAAGCGGCCGAACCTGACTGTGCTGACGCAACGCAAGGTTGCTCGCATCCTGTTCGAAGGAAAAAAGGCCGTTGGGGTCGAACTGCTCGACGGTACGATCTTCAAGGCACAGCGTGAAATCGCGCTCACTGCCGGCGCGATCGCCACGCCGAAAATCCTGCAGCTATCCGGCATCGGCGACGCCGGGCATCTTTCGTCACTTGGCATCAAGGTCGTCGCCGACCTGCCGGGCGTCGGCGCCAACTATCAGGACCACTTGGAAGTGCCGGTGCAGGGCGAAACCCATGAGCCGATCTCGATCCTAGGTCATGACAAGGGTCTGCGGGCCGCTGGCCACATGTTGCGCTATCTGACGTCGCATCGCGGGTTGCTGTCCTCCAACGTTGTCGAGTGCGGTGGTTTTGTCGACACGGCAGGCACGGGACAGCCGGACGTGCAGTTCCATGTGCTGCCAGTCTTGATCGGTTTTGTCGATCGTGATCCGGAGCCCGGACATGGCCTCAGCATCGGGCCCTGCTATCTGCGGCCAAGGTCGCGCGGCTGGATTCGGTTGAAGAGTGCCGATCCGACGGAGCAGACGGATTTCAACGCCAATCTGCTTTCCGACCCCGCCGATGTCGAGACCTTGGTGCGCGGCGTCGAAACGGCGATCCGCATCCTCGATGCACCGGCCCTTGCCACGCTGGTCAAGCGCCGCGTGCTGCCGAAGCCCGGTGTTGAGGAGGATCCGGACGCCCTGCGGGACTACATCCGCCAATCCTGCAAGACGGTGTTCCATCCGGCAGGCACGGCCCGCATGGGCCGGGCGGACGATCCCAATGCTGTGGTTGGACCGGACTTGAAGGTGCGCGGCATCGAAGGCCTGCGGGTCTGCGACGCCTCTGTCATGCCGACCCTGGTCTCGGGCAACACCAACGCGCCGACGATGATGATTGCGGCGAAGGCTGCGGCCTTCATGACAGGAAAGGCGATTTCCGGCTGAGCCGGAGATCATTGAAGCAAAGATCCCGTGGGGAGCGGGACAACAAACTGGAGGAGACAATGCCTATCAATCTCAGAGGGCTGGCGATCGGCCTTTTCCTGACGCTCGTTTCGGCGTTCAGCGCGCATGCGGCTGCATCCTGCGGCGACAACACCGGCAAGCCGGCAACCGGCGAGCCGATCATCATCGGGGCCATCACCGGCAAGACCGGTCCGGACGATTTCTCGAACTCGACCAAATCGGCAAAGGCCTATTTCGATTGCCTCAACGCCAATGGCGGCATCAAGGGGCGGCCGGTCAAATATCTGATCGAGGACGACCAGTGGAACCCGGAGATCGCCGCGCAGCTGGCAGCCAAGCTCGTCAATGATCAGAAGGCCGTGCTGATGGTCGGCAATTCGAGCTATGTCGAATGCGGCGCCAATGCCGAGCTCTACAAGAAGGCTGGCATTCTGGTCCTGGCCGGTGTCGGCGTGCCGCGCGAATGCTTCTTTGCCGACAACATCGCGCCGACCAACGCCGGACCGCGCGTCTCCATGCTGGGTGCGATGGGCTATGCGCTTGACAAGCTCCATGCCAAATCGGTCGTCTGCATCGCACCGAACATCCCGAATGTCGGTACCTGGTCGTGTGATGGCGTCGCTTTGCTCGCCAAGGAAAAAGGCTTTGCCGCACAGACGATCCTGATGGATCCGGGCTCTGCCGATGCGACATCCGTCATCTTGCAGGCAGCTGCCAGCAAGCCTGACGTTATCGTTCTCGGCCTTTCCAAGGGTGTTGCGGTGCCGCTTTTAACGGCAGCCGAAGAGCAGGGCCTGAACCAGTCGATTACCTTCTTGAGCGCCGCTTCTGCCTATGACCTCTCCGTTCCATCCACCATCGGCTCGGGTTGGGATGGCAAGTTCTACGTCAACATGGAGTTCAATGATCTCGAGGTAACCACGCCGGACAATCAGAACTGGCTTGCCGTCATGGATCAGTACGGTCAGAAGTCCGACCCGCGCGATACCTTCGCTCAGGCCGGTTATCTGGCGGCGCGCGTCGCCGAAAAGGCGCTGATGACGCTCGATCCGGCCAAGATCAACCGTGAGACCGCGTCCGCCGCCGTGAAGCAGATCAAGGACTTCAAGAGCGATATCTTCTGCGCTCCCTGGTACTTCGGTGATGGCCAGACCCGTCACAATGCCAATTCGACGACGAGCATGGCCGTTGCCGAAGGCGGCAAGTGGAAGGTCGTCTCCGACTGCGCACCGTCGCCCGATCCGGAGTTGAAGGACATCCGTGCTTTCGAAAAGTCTGCCGGCCTCAACTAAGTCCTGAAGCTTGCCATCGGTTCCGCGGCTGCAACGCTGCGGAACCGAGCGACCCGAGAGGATCGATCCATGAACTTTCTACCCTTCGTCATTTCCGGGCTGGGAATCGGTGCCGTTTATGCCTTGTCCGGCGTCGGCCTTGTCGTTCTGTTTCGAGCGACCGGCGTTCTCAATTTTGCCTTCGGTGCTTTCGGTGCCATCGGCGCCCACTGTGCCTGGCAGCTGCTTGAGTGGAAGATGCCGCTCGTTGCTGCTATTCTGGCAGCCGTTGCCGTCTCCACCACGATCAGCTTTCTATATGGTCGGATTTTCGCACCCATGCTGTCGCATCGCGACATCGTCGTACGTGCGGTGGGAACGCTGGCGCCGGCTCTCCTCCTGATCGCGATCATGGGGGTCATCTGGGGCGAGCTGCCGCGCCGCCTGCAGTTTCCCACCGACCAGATGTTCGTTTCTCTCTTCGCCGTTCGCCTGACCTACACGCGCATCATCGCCATCATCCTGGCCGCCGCCATGGTCGTCGCCATCACGCTGTTGCTGAACCGCACCCGGCTTGGTCTCGATATGCGAGCTCTTGCGAATGACCGTGATCTCAGTGCGGTCCTTGGTGTGCGTATTCTCTATACGGAAACCGCCGCCTGGATCATCACAGGCATCTTTTCCGGCTTTGCCGGCCTATTGCTCGCCGACCTCGTCCGCTTGCAGGGAACGTTCCTGACCCTGCTCGTCATCCCGGCGATCGCGGCCGCGATCCTTGGCCAATTGCGCTCGCTTTGGGAAACCGCTGTTGCCGGCATTCTGATTGGTATCGCTGAAGCCGTGCTGACGCCGATCCCCTGGATATCGCCCTATCGCGCGGCGGCCCCCTTCGTCATCGCGCTCGTTGCAGTCACGATCCTGGGAGGCACGGCGAGAGCCGCGTTGAAAGACCGATGACCGTTCAGGACCAGACAATCGCCTCCAACGCCGAAGGCATATCGATGGTGCGCTTGCCCAAGCAGCTTCTGCATGTTCCGGTGACGATGGCGATCTTCTCGATGATCGTCGCTCTCCTTGCCAATTCCTTCTGGCTCTCGGCTGCAACATCCGCTGTCGCCTTGTCACTCTCGGTTGCCGGGCTTGCCATTCTTTACGGCCAGCTTGGCCTGGTCTCCCTCTGCCAGTTTGCGCTCGTCGGCGTCGGCGGCTGGGTGACGCTTCGTGTCGGTCATGGCTTTCATCCGCCGTTCGAGGTCAGCCTGCTTGCCGGCGGGATCGTTGCCTCGGTGGTGGGGCTGGCGTTCGGCGTGCCGGCGTTGCGGCTGCGCGGCCTTTATCTGGCGCTTGTCACGCTGATGCTGGCCGGCGCGTTCCAGATCGTCATCAGCGCCTGGGGCTTTCCGGACGGCGGTCCGGGCTTCCTCGGGCGGGCAGATGGTTCCGGGCGCCAGATGTTGGCAAGGCCTCTGATCGCCGATGGTGAGGTTGCCTACTTCCTCTATGTCTGCGCGGCGGCGGCAATCGGCCTGTTGATTGCGCAGTGGCACAAACTTGCTCGTCCGGGCCGCGCCTGGGCACTGATCCGCAAGGGCGAGACCGTCGCCGTTGCAAGCGGTGTCAATGTTCTGATCTACAAGGCATGGGCCTTTGCGCTGAGCGGCTTTCTGGCCGGTCTTGCCGGCGGCCTGCTCGCCGGCAATGTCGGCCAGCTCGACGGGCGCGCCTTCGGCGCTTTCGATAGCCTCAATCTCTTTGCGCTGGCCATCGTCGGCGGTGTGTTCAATTGGTACGGCGCCCTGATTGCCGGGCTACTGCTGCGTGCCGTGCCGGCGTTGCTGACCGACCTTGGCATCGACGGCTATGTGACGATCGGGATTTTCGGCATGGCGCTGTTCCACGCGCTGGCAACGGCACCGACGGGCATTGCCGGTCAGGTATCGGGCGTGATCGCCTGGATCGGAGATAGGCTTTTCCCGGGGAGGGAGCGATGATCAAGATCGAAAATCTCGTCGTTCAGTTCGGCGGCGTGCGGCCGATCAATGAACTCAGCGCGGTGCTGACGGCTCCGGTGGCCGGCCTCATTGGCCCGAATGGCGCGGGCAAGACCACGCTGCTCAATGTGCTCTCCGGTTTCGTCAGGCCGGTTCAGGGCGCGGTTTCGCTGGGCGAACGGGCTCTGTTGCCGATGTCGCCGCTTCAGCGCGTGCGTGCGGGCCTGCGGCGTTCGTTCCAGACCGAGCAGGTCGTCGAAGACCTGACGGTTTCCGGTAATATCGCTGCGATCGCCGACCATGTCGTACCCGTGGGACATCGTTCCGGCGCCGTCGACCAGGCTCTCTCCTTTGTCGGTCTGACGTCAGTTGCCGATCGGCTCGGTCAGTCGCTCAATCTGTTTCAGCGTCGTCTCGTCGAGCTTGCGAAATGTGTGATCGGCAACCCGAAGCTCATCCTGCTCGACGAACCGGCCGCCGGATTGACTGAGGAGGAGGGCAAGGCATTTCGCGAACTGGTTCTCCGCATCCCGGCGGAATTCAGGGCACAGGTGCTGATCATCGATCACGATGTCGACCTCATCCGCTCCATGTGCAGCGAGACCATGGTGCTCGACTACGGCAAGCTTCTTGCGCTCGGCCCGACCCATGCCGTGCTTGCGGATCCCAACGTGCGTCGCGCCTATCTGGGGGAATTCTGAGATGACCGGCACGTCCGAAGTCCGCGTCGAAAATCTTGTCGTCGAGCGTGGCGGCAAGCGCGTTGTTCACGATGTTTCCTTCTCGGTCACCGCCGGCAAGGTGACGACGCTGCTTGGCGCCAACGGCGCTGGGAAGTCGAGCACCGTCATGGCCATCGCGGGCGCCTTGCCGCGCGGCGGTTCGGTGCGTCTCGATGGTCGTGTGCTCGATGGCTTTGCGCCCGATCGTATTCGTCGTGCGGGCCTCGCGCTCGTTCCGGAAGGTCATCGCGTGCTGGGGCAGCTCACCGTCGAGGACAATATCCTTGTTGCCGCTCTCGATCCGTCGGCCAATGCCCGCAGGCAAGGGCTGGAGCGCGCCTACGAAATATTTCCTGAACTTGCCGAGCGCCGTCGCCAATCGGCATCGGATCTTTCCGGCGGGCAGAAGCAGATGGTGGCGATGGCGCAGGCTTTCGTCGCCAAGCCCCGCTTCATGATCGTCGATGAATTGTCTCTCGGCTTGGCGCCTACTGTCGTCAAGCGGCTGGCCGAGGCGCTGAAGATCGCCGCCGCCGGCGGTATCGGCGTTCTCCTGATCGAGCAGTTCGCCAACCTCGCTCTCGATCTCGCCGATCAAGCGCTTGTTTTGGAGCGGGGACGCCTCGTCTTCGACGGTTCCGCCGCCACTTTGAAGGCGCAGCCGGACATTCTCCACGGCGCCTATCTCGCCAGCTGATAGGAAGGAGCTGCCATGACGTTTTCCTCCGATCTTTTTACCGGACGAACGATCGTCGTCACCGGAGGCACATCGGGCATAGGTGCTGCCAGCGTGCAGCGCTTTGCCGAGCTTGGTGCCCGTGTTGTGAGTTGCGGCCTCGGCGCATCGAAGGCGCCCGCCGGACCTCGGATCGAAAACCATGAAGTCGATGTGCTCGTGCCAGGGGCGCTCGAAGCTTTCTTCGCATCTGTCGAAACGATCGATGTCCTGGTCAATTGCACCGGCGTCAGTCGCGATCGCGGTGAATGGGCGAAGGCTGTGTTCGACGAGGTGATGGCGATCAACCTGACATCGGTCATGGATTGCTGCCGGCTCGCGCGTCCGCGCATGCAGGCCGGCTCGGCGATGGTCAACATCGCTTCAATGTATTCGACCTTCGGCGCCGCCGACCGTCCGGCCTATGCGGCGAGCAAGGGAGCGATCGTGCAGCTGACGAAATCGCTGGCGCTGGAGTATGCGCAAGCGGGAATCCGCGTCAACGCTGTTGCTCCCGGCTGGATCGTCACGCCGCTTAGCCGAGCGCTTTTCGCCGATGAGGCTGCTTGCGGACCTATTCTCCGGCGCATTCCTGCCGGCAGATGGGGCGCTGCCGAGGAAATCGCCGATGCGATCGTCTTCCTTTCGTCGGAGGCGGCTCGCTATGTGACGGGCGCCTGCCTGCCGGTCGATGGCGGATATCTCACGTCTTGAGGGGTCTATCATGGCTGCCGCGCTTCAACGTCATGTCGACATCGCCGGAGGGCGAGACTTTGCCGGGCTGGCCCGCAATCTCTTCGGCAATGTCCGGCTTGATTTCGGCGCAGCTGACGAGAACAAGAGCCGTATGGTGTCGGCGATGCTCGGCGCATGCCGGCTGACCCGCCTGGAGGCGGATCGGCATGTCGTTTTCGGCGAACGCGTCACGGCGGGGCCGGATGATCCGGATGCGATCAAGTTGATCCTGCAGACGGAAGGGACAGCCTCGCTCTTGCAGGGCGGACAGCATGCGCCGGTCCACACCGATGCTCTTGTCATCTATGATCCACGTCGGCCCTACGTGCTGACCAACAGCACGTCCGTGCGCCAGCTTTTGCTACAATTGCCGCGGCATGCGCTCTCGCACCGCGCCATCGAGCGGCTGGTGACACCGTTCACCGCGCATGCGGAGCAGGATGGTATGTGCCGCATCCTGTTGTCGTTGATGGAATCGACCATGCATGAGATCGGCCACCTCGATGAAGCCCGGCGCGCCGGCATCGGCCAGACCATGATCGATCTCGTTCGCACCGTGATCGGCGCAGATTCACAGCCGGCAAGGCCGGTTGCAAATCCGCTTGATCTGCTGCTGCAGCGGATCAAGGACTTCATCGAAAGCAATGTCGAGCGGCCGGACCTGACCATCACCATGATCGCGCGCCGCATGGGCTGCTCGGTACGCTATGTCTATCGGGCATTCGAGGTCGAATGCCTGACGCCATCGGACTATATCTGGAATTTGCGTCTGCAGAAGGCTGCCGCACAGCTGCGCGAAGCCGGAGGCTATGCCGGCGAAATATCTGAAATCGCTTTTGCACTCGGCTTTTCATCCAGCGCGCATTTTTCCAGGGCCTTCCGCAATCGCTTCGGCGTTTCGCCGTCGCAATGGCGTCGGGCTGGGATCGCATAGAGAGGCGACCCGGCCTGGAGCTGGGCCGCCTCGACCGATTAACGCATCGATTCAGCCACCCGAAGTGTGTCGGTGAACTGCTCGAACCGACGGATCTTATCCTGTGCTACGCCCCAGACGTGTACGACGCGGGCTTTGAAAGATTTGCCCGTCTGCTTATTCGTGGCGGTATATTCGCCGACGGCGACCACGTCGTCGCCGGCATTGAGTAGGCGTTCCAGCGTGAAGGTGTATCCGTCAAATGACTGGCCGAGTGCCTGAAAGACATTCTTGAAGATTTCCTGCGGGCCGACATAGGTGCCGGCGCAGGGGAAACCATCCATCTCGGTCCAGCGGCAATCGGGTGCGATGTCGGCGAGCATGCCATCCATGTCGCGGCGGAGGTTGGCGTCGTAATGCGCCTTCACGATATCGAAAGCTGTTCGCATAGTGCCATCCTTCACACTGGTTCCTGGCCGGGCAGGTAATAGGTCATCGAGGCCTTGCGGATGAAAGCGCCGGCCGGGCTGTTCTGGATGCGTCCGTCACCGGTGATGCCCAGGAATTTGCCCGTCGAGCGCATGTCGTTGAAATTGTAGAAGAATGTCGATGCGACCGCGATCTTGAATTCGCGGAAGGTGAAGATGTAGTGGTTTTCGTCGAACTTGTAGGTGGTGGTCAGGTCGACGTCGCCATGGCCGCGCTGAACGCCGACGAGGCATTGCCAGGCATAGCGCTGCGACGACAGATAGGTGTGCTCGTAAACGTGGTTCGGGCTGTAGGTGAAATGTGCTCTGAGCCCGATCAGGTCGCGGCTTTCCGCCGGAGCCTGGCCGCTGACAACACCGCCCTCGATGATGCCGGGACGGAAGATCTGTGCCACCTGTGGCTCACCGACCGAATCTTTCAGCTCGCGAACGATCGAGTAGATCGACAGGGCGCGACGCGTCTCAACGTTGAGGATCAGCGTTTCCGCTTCCTTGGAACGTCCGGCAAAGACAACCTCGACGAAATAGGTATTCGGCGCGACTTCGATCACTTCGGCCTTGTCGGTGGCGCTGTCCTTGCCATCGGACCATTTGACGTCCTCCTTGCCGAAGGCAAGCTCCAGTTTGCGGCCATCATCAAAGGCAACCTTGTGAGACGAGCCGGCAAGAGCATCCGTCGCCGGCAGGCGGTTTGTGTCGATGCCATAGGCGAATTGGTCGTAAGTTTTCCAATCCTTTGGATTCTGGTTCATCGCTATTTCCTCCCCCTTATTCCACAAATGCCAGCGTCGGCAGATCGACCGTGCCGGCGCCGCCGTCGACGGTCAGGACCGCGCCGTTGATCATTGAAGCTTCGCCCGAGGCGAGGAAGCAGACGGCGTTGGCGACGTCTTCGGCGGTTGCCGGCCGGCCAAGCGGCACGTCCTTGGTGACGAGCGCGTAGGCTTCCTCGATGCTGTTCAGCTTGTATTTCTCGACGATGAACTCCATCTGCTCGTCGGCCATGGCGGTCGTGACCCAGCCGGGGCAGACGGTGTTGGTGCGAACGCCCTTGCGGCCGTAGTCGCGCGCCAGCGATTTCGCGAGGCCGATACAGCCGTGCTTCATGGTGACGTAGCCCGCCGCATCCGGCCCGGCAAAGAGCCCGGCGATCGAGGCGAGAACGACGATGTTGCCCTTGCTCCTGATGAGATGGGGCAGGGATTCGCGTGCGCTGACGAATGCGGTATTGAGGTTGAGACGAACGGCGAGATCCCATGTCTCATCCGACATGCTGACCGTCGGTCCGACACCGTGGCCGCCGGCATTGGCAATCAGGATATCGAGCCCGCCATGCGTCTCGACGACCTTCTCGACGGCAGCCTTCATGGCGGCACCATCGGCGGCATCGGCTGCAACGATGGTCGCGCCGATCTCGTCGGCAACGCTTCTAAGCGGCTCGGGACGCCGCCCTACAAGCGCGACATTGCCGCCTTCCTGGCGGATGCGGCGCGCGACCGCTGCGCCGATACCCGTGCCGCCACCCGTAATCAGGGCCGTCTTGTTCTTGAAACGCATGTTTCCTCCTCTTGGATTTCTCGAGCATCATGGCCGATGCGTTCGCAGGCGTCGCGTCCAGCTGTGCAGTCCGTTTTGACTGAGCGTGCACAATGCGTCTGATCGCACGGCTCCTCCACCGCGAGATTGGTAGACGCCTCCCGCTTATCTGCGAGAGGCGTCCGCGGAGATCAGTAAACCTTCACGTCAGCAGGCGGTTTTGCTGCTTCAGCCTTCTTGAAGTCGTCCAGAAGCTTCGTGGTGGCATTGGCGAGAAGCGTGACGTCATTGCCGATCGCCACGAACGTTGCACCAAGTTCGAGATAGCGCTTGGCCAGCGAGAGATCACCGATCAGGATGCCAGCCGCTTTGCCATGAGCCTGAATTTTCGCAAGCGCCTTTTCGACTTCCGCCTGCACTTCCGGCGCGCCCGGCTTGCCGAGATAGCCCATGTCGGCGGCGAGATCGGCGGGGCCGATAAAGACGCCGTCGACGCCTTCGGTCGAGGCAATGGCGTCGAGCGCCTCAAGCCCTGCGCGGCTTTCCACCTGCAGGAGCAGGCAGATCTCATCATTGGCCGTCGGCAGATAGTCGGGAATGCGGTTGAAGGCGGAGGCGCGGGCAAGGGCCGCACCGACGCCGCGCACGCCATGCGGCGGATATCTGACCGCCTTGACCATGGTCTCGGCCATTTCCCTGCTGTCGACCATCGGGATGAGCAGGGTCTGAGCGCCGATGTCGAGCATCTGCTTGATGATCCAGGTCTCGCCGATCGGCGGACGAATGATCGCGTGGCTCGCCGTGCCCTTCATTGCCTGCAGTTGCGAGACGAGGAGCGGCACGTCGTTCGGCGCGTGCTCGGCGTCGAGCAGGAGCCAATCGTAACCGGCGCCCGCTGAGATTTCGACCGTGTAGGCATTGGCGAGGGCCTGCCAGAGGCCGATCTGCGCCCGCCCTTCCTTCAATGCCTGTTTAAAAAGGTTCTTGGGCGCAGGCATGTCTTACTCCTTCATGCAAAGAACAGGCTGACCGATCCGTAAGGACCGAAATCGGCCGTGATCGTATCGCCGTGCCGCGCCTCGATCGGGCGAATAAACGAACCGGCAAGAACGATCTGACCGGCTTCAATGCCGTCGCCATATTGCGACAGGCGATTAGCAAGCCAGGCGATGCCGCGTGCGGGCTGGTTTAGGACGCCGGCGCCAAGGCCGGTTTCCTCGACCTCGGCGTTGCGGCTGACGATCGCCCCCATCCAGCGCATGTCGATCTGGTCGGGCCGCACGGCGCGGCCGCCGGTGACGATGCCGGCATTGGCGGCGTTATCGGAAATGGTGTCCACGATGGTGCGCGCCTTCTTCGTGTCGGGATCGACGCGAAGGATGCGCGTGTCGAGGATTTCGAGGGCCGGGGTTACATAGTCGGTGGCGTTGAGTACATCGAAGATTGAGACGTTCGGCCCCTTGAGCGGCGCCTTCATCACAAAGGCAATCTCGGCCTCGATGCGCGGCTGGATGAAGCGATCGGCCGGCACGGTCGCGCCGTCTTCGAAGACCATGTCATCGAAGAGCACGCCGGAATCGGGGATGTCGATGTTGAGGGCATATTGCATTGCCTTCGACGTCAGCCCGATCTTCCAGCCGATCGGTTTGCGGCCGGCGGCGATCTTCTTCTGCACCCAGGCGCTCTGGATGGCGTAGGAATCGTCCATGGTTATTTGCGGATGCTTGAGCGAGAGCAGCCCGGTCTGGACACGAGTGCGCTCGGCCTGATCGAGGCTTTCGGCTGCGGCCAGGATTTCATCATGCGACAGCATCACAGCACCTCGTCGGCGATGGTGTTTTTCAGGATGCCGAGGCCATCGGCCTCGACTTCGACGACGTCGCCGGGTTTCAGCCAGATCGGCGGGTCGAAGCGGGCGCCGGCGCCCGTCGGAGTACCGGTGACGATGACGTCGCCGGGGACGAGCGTGGTGAAGGTGGAGATGTAGTTGATGATCTTGCGGAAGGAGAAGATCATCCGGCTGGTGCGGTCGATCTGGCGCACCTCGCCGTTGACGCGGGTCTTAAGCTCGATGTCGTCGAGCTGGGCGGCATCGGTGAAGGGGATCAGCCAGGGGCCGATCGAGCCGGTATTGTCGAAGTTTTTGCCCTGTGTGACGTTGAACTTCGCGTGCCGCACCCAGTCACGGATCGTGCCTTCGTTGCAAAGCGAAAGAGCCGCGATGTGGTTGAAGGCATCGGCTTCGGAAATCCGTCGGCCACCCTTGCCGATGACGATGACGATCTCGCCTTCGTAGTCGAGCTGCGGGCTTTCCGGCGGCCTGATCAGCGGCTGGTCATGCCCGGTGAACGAACGTGGAAAGCGGATGAAGAGAGAGGGGTTGGAAGGGGCAGCCTGCCCATCCTTGTACTCCTCGTTGCGGTCGGGGAAGTTGACCCCGACGCAAATGATCTTTTCCGGCGACGGAATGGGAATTTCGAAGCGGATGTCGTCGAGCGCGAAATCCGGCTTCAACGTCTTGGCTTCCTCCGCGAGCTGAACGAGGCGACCGGCCTCGATCACTTCGCGCAAAGTCGGCCATGTCGCGCTGTGGCGGGCGGAGAGGTCGACGACACCGCCGTCGACCGCAAGCCCGTAACCATGACGGCCGTTTCTCGAAAAGGACAGGAATCTTGGATGGGTCATGCTTTCATGGCCTTGGTTTTTGACCTCAGACGACGCCGCCGAGGCAGACATACTTGATTTCGGTGAATTCCTCGATGCCGTAGCGCGAACCCTCACGGCCGAGGCCGGAGAGCTTGACGCCCCCGAACGGTGCTTCGGCCGTCGAGATCAGGCCGGTATTGACGCCGACCATGCCGTATTCCAGGGCTTCCGCAACGCGGAAAACGCGGGCGAGGTCCTTGGCATAGAAGTAGGAGGCAAGACCGAATTCGGTGTCGTTGGCCTGAACGATGACATCGGCCTCATCCTTGAAGCGGAAGAGGGGAGCCACCGGTCCGAAGGTCTCTTCTTTGGCAACGGCCATGGCCGGGGTGACATCGGCCAGCACGGTTGCCTCGTAGAAGCGTCCGCCGAGCTGATGGCGATGACCGCCGGAGATGACGCGGCCACCCTTGGAGACGGCATCGGCGACATGCTCCTCGACCTTGGCAAGGGCTGCCTCGTCGATCAGCGGGCCGAGATTGATGCCTTCGTCGAAACCGTTGCCGGTCTTGAGCGTGCCGACGGCCTTGGCGAGCTTCTCGGCAAAGGCATCGTAGACGCCATCCTGTACATAGAGACGATTGGCACAGACGCAGGTCTGGCCGTTGTTGCGGAACTTGGCGATCAAAGCGCCTTCGACGGCGGCATCGAGATCGGCATCGTCGAACACGATGAAGGGTGCATTGCCTCCAAGCTCAAGGCCGAGTTTCTTGATAGTCGGCGCGCTCTGCTTGTAGAGTTCGGCGCCGACTTCGGTCGAGCCGGTGAAGGTCAGCTTGCGCACGATGGGGCTTGCGGTCATCTCGCCGCCGATGGCGCGGGCCGAGCCTGTGATCACGCTGAACAGGCCCTTGGGCAGGCCGGCGCGTTCGGCAAGAATGGCGATGGCGATCGCCGAGAACGGTGTCTGCGAGGCAGGCTTCAGCACCATGGCGCAACCGGCAGCAAAGGCAGGCCCGGCCTTGCGGGTGATCATCGCATTCGGGAAATTCCAGGGGGTGATCGCCGCGACGACACCGATCGGCTGCTTCATGACCAGAATGCGCTTGTCCTTCTGGTGGCCGGGGATGATGTCGCCGTAAACGCGACGGGCCTCTTCGGCAAACCATTCGATGAAGCTTGCGCCATAGGCGATCTCGCCCTTGGCTTCGGCAAGCGGCTTGCCCTGTTCGGCCGTCAGGATGCGTCCGAGATCATCCTGGTTTTCCATCATCAGCTCGAACCAGCGCCGCAGGATGCCGGAACGTTCCTTGGCGGTGCGGGCGGCCCATTCCTTCTGGGTCGCCTCGGCTGCGGCAATCGCTTTCTTGGTCTCGGCAGCACCCAGATTGGGAACCAGGCCGATGATCTCGCCTGTTGCCGGATTGTCGACCTTGATTGCATTGGATGGATCGGCTTCAATCCACTCGCCGCCGACCAGTGCAGCCTGCCGGAACAGCGTTGCGTCCTTCAATTTCATGACTATCTCCTCGCCTGGATAACGTTGAAAAGAGCGCGCACTTTCGCCCACTCTCAAGGGTAACGCTTAAGGCGCGATAATCGGCTGTGCCTTCAGTTCCGGTTCCGCGACTACTGCGCCAGCGAACAGGCTACCATGTTCGAACCAGGATTTGGGAGCGGGCGCGCCCCAAAGAGTCTGACGCTGCGGATCCTTGAGGTCCCATTTTATCGGCTCCAGATCTGGATCGACGGTCTGGTAGTCCGAGCAGTAAATCTCGATGCGATGGCCATCCGGATCGAGGATATAGAGGAAGAAGGCGTTGGAGATGCCGTGGCGGCCCGGGCCACGCTCGATATTCGAAACCCAGCCGGTGGTCGCCATCAGGTCGAGCAGGTCGATGATGTTGAGCGGCGTCGGCACCCAGAAGGCGGTGTGGTGCAGGCGCGGGCCGCGACCGTTGGTGAAGGCGATGTCGTGGACGCCGCCCTTGCGGTGCGTCCACGCTGCCCAGAGGCGCCCGGTTTCTTCGTCCGCCGTATATTCGGTCACGCGGAAGCCGAGTTCGTTATAGAAAGCAACGCTTTCGTCGACATTGGTCGAGAAGCAGTTGAAGTGGTCGATGCGCAGCGGCTTGACGCCCTTGTAAAGCGCGTATTTCTGATGGATCGGCGGCAGGCGATCCATCTTCGAATAGAATTCAAGGGGTATGCCATGCGGGTCGCGGGTGCGGAAGGTCCGTGCCTGATAGGGGCGCTCGACCCATTCCACCGGCAGGTCCTTGCCCTTGAAGAAATGCGCCGCCTTGTCGAGATCCTCATCGTCGAAAACCTTGAAGCCGAGATCGCGGGCCTCGGCCTTGTCGGATTTCTTCAGCACGATGCAGTGATGGCCGCGCTCTTCCAGCGCCCGCAGATAGATCGTGTCGGCCGTCTCGTCCGTCACCTGCAGGCCGAGCGTGTCGACATAGAAGGCGCGGGACTTGGCAAGATCGGTGACGCCGAATTCGACATGGCTGAGGCGCACGATGTTGAAGGGCGGATAGAGATTGGGTTTCGGCAGGGGCATTTGTTCCTCCTCTTTATGCGTGCGGTCGGCTTAGCCGCCGAGTTTCTGGATTGCGTGCGGCTTGGTGGCGAAGGCGACGTTCTTGGTTTCCATGTAGAAATCGAAGGACCAGTCGCCGCCGTCGCGGCCGATGCCGGAATTCTTGACCCCACCGAAAGGGGTCGGCAGATGGCGCAGGTTTTCCGAATTCACCCAGATCATCCCGGCTTCGAGATGATCGGTGAAACGGAATGCGCGGGTGACGTCGGAGGTCCAGAGATAGCCGGTCAGGCCGTACTGGACATCGTTGGCGAGGGCGAGCGCATCGGCTTCGTCCTTGAAGGGAATGGCTGTTAGTACCGGCCCGAAGATTTCTTCCTGGGCGATGCGCATCTTGTTGTTGGCGCCGGTAAAGAGGGTCGGGGAGACATAGCAACCGCCGCCCGGGCCATTGACCTTCTCGCCGCCGGCGGCAAGCGTTGCACCCTCGGACCTGCCGATCTGGATATATTCCAGCACCTTCTTCTCGTGCACGGGATGGACGAGCGGGCCGACGACCGTTTCCGGATCCAGCGGATGGCCAACCTTGATGCGCTTGGCCTTCTCGGCGACGATCGCGGTGAACTTGTCGTAGACGCTTTCCTCGACCAGCAGGCGCGAGGAGGAGGTGCAGCGTTCGCCATTCAGCGAGTAGATCATGAAGACGGCAGCATCGGCCGCGCGCTCAAGATCGGCATCGGCAAAGACGACGACCGGGTTCTTGCCGCCAAGTTCGAAATGCACGCGCTTCAGCGTGTCGGCGCCTTGCTTCATGATCATCGAACCGGTGCGGCTTTCGCCAACGAAGCCGATGGCCTTGATCAAAGGATGTTCCGTCAGTGCACGGCCGGCATCCTCACCGAAGCCGTTGACGAGATTCCATACGCCCTTCGGCAGGCCGGCTTCCTCGGCGATTTCCACCAGCAGCCGCGCCGTCAGCGGCGAGAATTCGGCCGGCTTGTGGACGATGGTGCATCCGGCGGCAAGTGCCGGCGCGATCTTCCAGGTCGACAGCATGAAAGGCGTGTTCCAGGGCGTGATGATCCCGACCGGGCCGATCGGAACGCGTGTCGTCACGTTCACCTGGCCTTCGGCGCGCAGCGTCTTGCCGTCGCGGGCTTCGGGGGCCCGGTCGGCGAAGAAGCGAAAGTTCTCGGCGCCGCGCAATGCGGCCTTGGCCATGAATTTCAGCGACTGTCCGGTGTCCATGCATTCGACGAAGGCGATCTCTTCGGCGCGTGCGACGATCGCGTCGGCTATCCTGTGCAGAAGCTTCTTGCGTGCGTCGCCGGGCATGGCAGCCCATTCGGCGAAAGCGGCCTTTGCAGCCTTGGCGGCGCGATCGATATCGGTCGCCTTGCCACGGGCAACAGTGGCCAGCGGCTTCAGATCGACCGGCGAAATGGTCTCGAAGGTCGAACCGTCGTCGGCAGGGACATCCTCGCCGTTGATGCGGTTGAGAACACCGCGTTCCTTGAACCGGGCCAGAAAGCTTTCGGCCTTTGCGATGTTTTCCTGCAATTTGGACATCGTCTATTTCCTTGATGTTATGTCGTCCCGTCGGGCGGGCGTGGTCACTTGCCGCGAAGCCGCGGATGGATGGCGTTCTTCTTCCAGCTGAGTTCCGCATCGATCTCGCGAATCTCCAGCGACAGTGCGAAATGTGGTGTCGCAAAGAGGGGGCTTAGAACCTCCGTTGCCGCCGCAAAGATCGCCTCGCCGGTGCGCTTCTTTTCATCAGCCGTGCGACCCTTGCCGATGCGGAAATTCAGATCGACAAAGGCGTTTTCGGGCAGCTTGTCTGCGATGGCATAGTGATCGGCGCGGAATGCACGAACGCGCACGGCCCCGATCTCGAAAAGACCGGTTTCCAGCACGGTCTTCAGCAGCCTTTCGCAAAGCGCGTCGATATCGGGGCGACCGTCAAGATTGGCCGAATACTCGATGGCGAGATGTGGCATACGTCCTCCCGATTTCTTATTTACTTAACACGTTAATAAATTTCCGGTAGAAGTCAAGCGATGGAGTCGAGCTTTCTTGCCAACTCCAGACTTTCGTTGACGTAGCGAGCCAGGCGCGGGGCGGCGTTCGGAATTTCGGCCCGCTCGGCGAGCCATCCGATGTAGGTCAGGCTGCGCAGAACCATGAAAAGCGGCAGGAATTCCAGCGTGGCGTCGGTAAGCTCACGCTGGCTTCGATAGCCTGAAATCAGCGCCTTTTCGATTTCCGGATAGGCAGGTTCGTTGCGGTTCTTCAACGAGGTCGTTGCAAGATCGAAAAGACGGAAGCCATATCCGGCATCGTCGAAATCGATGAAGGCGACATCGCTTTCGTTGTCCGTGAGGAAGATGTTCTCGCGCACGAGATCAGCATGGATCAACCCATAGTCGAGGCCGCGCTCCCGCACCTTTTCAAGCGCCTGGCGCAGCTGGCCCCGCAATGCCGTCAGCGCCGCGGCGTCGCCGTGCGAGAGGCCCGGGCAATCCCAGAATCGCCCCCACAGCGGCTTTTCGCCAACGAGGCCCTCTACATCCCATGCCGGGCGGCGAAACCGCTCCGGCGGCGCCCAGGCATCGGCGAGATTATGCATGGCCGCCATCGAGCTACCGACGCGGAAGAAGATTTCCACCTGCTTCTCGGCCGATTGCGATAGCGGTGTGCCGCTCTGGCCGAGCGGCGCCCCGTCGATCCAGCTAACGATATCGGCGTGCTGCTCGGAAAATTGCCGGTTGGCCGGGAGCCGAACAAGGCTTTGCCTGTCGCTTGTGGGAATAGGGCTCGGCACGTTGAGGTCGCCGAGCCGGAGTGCGGCCATCAGATGCAGTTCCGAGCGCAGGCTCGTCTCGTCGTGATAGCCCGGACGATGCAGCCGCAGGGCGGCATACTGTCCGTCGTCGAGAGTGATGCGAAAGACGGCATTCTCCCGATATTTCATCAGTACCGGTTCGTGAGCCTGAACCGCCCAATGGTTGAGCGCCTCTAGCGCTCGCTTCTGCAGGGCATCCCGTATGGCCTGCGGCAATTCGTCAGCCATATCAGCCTCACAAGCCCGACAGCACGTCGTCGAAAATCGACAGCATGAAATCGGCATTCTCTGTGGTGAAGGGCATGGGCGGCCGGATTTTGGTCGCGCATTGATGAATGCCGATTTTGCCCATCAGCACCCCGCGCTCGCGCATTTCATTGACGATCCGGGTTGCCTGTGTCGGCGCGGGTTCCTTGGTCGCGCGGTCGAGTACGAATTCCGTCCCCATGAAGAGGCCGCTTCCGCGCACGTCGCCGATGATCGAATGCTTTTGCGCGAGCTTCTGGAAGGCAACGCGCGTGTATTCGCCGACCTTGCGGGCGTTTTCGATGAGGTTCTCATCTTCGATAACGTCCAGAACCGCCATCGCTGCCGCGCAGGAGACTGGATTGCCGCCGAAGGTGTTGAAGTAGCGGAACGCCTTGCGGAAGGCATTCACCGTATCGGCATTGGCAACGACGCCGCCGACCGGATGGCCGTTGGCCATCGGCTTGCCGAGGGTGACGATGTCGGGAACGATGCCGGCGTGTTGATGCCCCCAAATATGTGTGCCAGTGCGACCGAAACCGGGTTGCACCTCGTCGGTAATAACCAGACCGCCCGCCCGCCGTACGGCGGCGACCGTTTTGTCCAGGAAGCCCGGCGGCAGATCCGGGAAACCTTCGTTGGCGAAGAACGGATCGATGATGATGGCGGAAAAGCCGTGCGGGCTGTCCTGAAGTGAGGCGATCGCCTTCTCGACCTCTGCTGCGAAAGCTGTAGCAAAGGCGTCGCCGCCTTCGCCACCGAGCGGACGATAGCTGTCCGGTGCGGGTACATGCCGGACATGGCCACCGAAACCTCCGACCGGCGGCATGCGCGTCGACAATTGCGACACGGCGGTCGTATTGCCGTGGTAGGTGTGGTTGGTAGCGATGACGCCGGTCTTGCCGGTCATTGCCTGCGCCATGCGCAGCGCTACGTCGTTGGCTTCGCTGCCCGTGCAGGTCAGGATCGCGGCATTAAGGCTCTTGTCGAAAGTCGCCGTCAGCCGCTCGACATAGTTGAGAATGCCCTCGTGCAGATAGCGCGTGTGCGTGTTCAGCGTCGACGCCTGGCGCGTGATGGCCTCGACCACGCGCGGGTGGCAATGGCCGACATGTGGCACATTGTTGTAGCAATCGAGATACTTTCTCCCGTCGGCGTCCCAGAGCCAGACGCCTTCGCCGCGCACCAGATGGACCGGATCCTCATAGAAGAGCGACATGTTCCGGCCGAGAAGCCGCTCGCGCCGCGCGATGAGGACTGCGTTGTCGGACATGATCAGGCTCCCGCTGCAGAGAGGCCGGCATCGAGCGCGGTCAGGATGGTCTGGACATCCGCGGCCGTCACGATCAGCGGCGGCGACATGATGACATTGGCGCCGGAGGTGCGGACCATCACGCCGGCATCGTAAGTGGCATCATGGACCTTCTGGACGACGTCCTTGGCGGCCGCACTCTTCTTCGCACGGTCGCTGACGAGCTCGAGAGCGCACATCAGGCCCTTGCCGCGCACATCGCCGATCAGTTCATGCTTGTTCTGCAACGCCTTCAGGCCGGCCAGGAGCTCTTCGCCGCGGGCAGCGGCATTGAAAGCCACGTCGAGCCGCTTGGTTTCCTTCAAGGTAGCCAGCGCTGCGGCGGCGCCGACCGGGTGGCCGGAATAGGTGTAGCCATGGCCGATATTGCCGACCGAGTTCTTGTTGCTTTCGAAGACCTCGGCGACCTTGTCGGAGATCATGACGGCACCGAAGGGGAAATAGCCGTTGGTGATCGCCTTTGCCGTCGACATCATGTCCGGCTTGACGCCCCAGAGACGCGATCCGGTCCAGGCGCCGGTGCGGCCGAAAGCCGTGATGACCTCGTCGGCGATCAGCAGGATGCCATGGCGGTCGCAGATTTCGCGCATCAGCGGCAGGAAGGTTTCGTGCGGGACGATGACGCCGCCTGCGCCGAGCACCGGCTCGACGATCAGGGCCGCGATGGTGTCGGCACCCTGGAAGGCGATTTCATCCTCGAACAGCCTGCCGATCGCCGCTGCGATCTCTGCGCCATCGGTGATATTGAATGGGTTGCGATAGGGGAAGGGCGCGGGCAGGTGGATGACGCCGGGAAGCAGCGGCTCGTAGTTGCGGCGGAAATTCTGATTGCCGTTGACGGAGGCCCCGCCGAAATGCGTGCCGTGATAACCCTTCTTCAGCGCGACGAACTTGGTGCGCTCGGGCTGGCCGTTGACCTTATGGTACTGGCGCGCCAGCCGCAGGCAGGTCTCGACCGAATCCGAACCACCCGAGGTGAAGAAGGAACGGCTCAGACCGTCCGGCTTGAACCATTCGGCGAGTTCGTAGGAGAGCTCGATCAGCGGCGAGTTCGTCGTGCCGCGGAAGGTTGAGTAATAGGGCAGCTCCTCGAGCTGGTCGCGGATCGCCTTCTTCACCGGCTCACAGGAGTAGCCGAGATTGACGTTCCAAAGACCGCCGACCGCATCGAGCACCTTCTTGCCCTGAATGTCGACGATCTCGACGCCTTCTCCGGCATTAACGATGCGCGGCGGATGCGCCTGCATTTCGGCCGGGTGAGCCATCGGGTGCCAAAGGTGCCGGGCGTTGTTTTCAATGATGAAATTGGTTTCGCGCATGTTAAATTCCTCTTGGTTCAGAGTCCCAGCATCGCAAGTGCTTGGGCATAGCTTTCGGCGGGGCGGGTAACGTCGAACTGCACGTGAGGCAGTTTCACGGCTTCGGCGCCCTCGATGTTTTTCTTCTGGTCGTCGACGAAGACACAGGCTTCGCGTGGCAGATCGAGTTCGGCAAGAACGAGCTCGTAGGAGCGGGGATCGGGCTTGAGGACCTTCGTGTAGGTGGCGTCGACGATGACGTCGAAAAGGTCGATCAGCGGGAAACGCTCGCGGAACTCGACGCCGTAGAAGAGATCCAGCTCGTTCGACAGGATCGCCAGCTTGAGCCCGGCTTCCTTGACCCGCAGGATGGCGTCGCGTGCTTCCGGACGCAACACCAGCTCAGGCTCGGCACCGCGTGCACGGCGCACGAATGTCTGCATGTCGGTCCAGGTCTCGCCGACCATTTTGCCGACTTCTCCGGCCCGCGTCAGCCAATAGTCGCGTTCGGTGATCTCGCGGTTCTGCATCGACACCCAGAGCGGATCCGTGGCTGTGTCAAACGGTCCGAGCCATGTCAGCGACCCCTTTGGAAGGCCGAGCGTACGTTCGGTAATATCGTGCGTCTCGAACAGCGTACGAGTGACGACGCCGCCGAAATCGAGGATAAGAGCGCGTTCCGATGTCATGGTCTTCCTTCCGGAATGACGCCTTCAGCTACCCATTGGTCGAAGACGGCGAGAGCGGCCGCTGAAAAAGCTGGAGAATTAATGTGGGCATCGACCTCTTGCAGGGCGACGGAAGGTGGCACGGCACGGCGCATTTCCTCCACGAAGGCGGCAAGCCCCTCCGGATCGTGCAGCGGTTCGTTCGGCTTGTCCCATTCCTGGATGCCTTCGGTCGGCAGCAGGAAGGCGACCTTCGCGTCGGCGCTTGCGAGCTTGCGTCCGATCAGCCGGGCGACTTCCCGCCGCCCTTCGGGCGATGTCGTCACCGATCCGATCAACCGGTTATGCGCGTGATAGGGGCGCTCGGCGAAGATCTCCGGCAAGGGTCGCCATGCCTGAAGATCGACCATGTCGACGGCGCCGGGTGCGACGATCTGCGGAATGCCGGCGCGTCCGGCATTTTCGAGCCGGTCCGGTCCCGAGGTAACCACGGTGTCGTAGTGATGATTGCTGACCTCTTGAATGCAGAAGTCGAAGACGGCGGCAAAGCCCCCTTGCGAAGCGATCGCTTCGTAGGCACGCCCGCCCATGCCGGTGGAATGGAACACGGCAACGTCATAGCCGCGCTTTTCCAGCTCGGGCCGTAGAAACTTCATATATTTCAGGCAGGACGAACCGAGCGAGGTCATGCCGATGAGCGGACGCTTGCGATCGGACTTGGTTCCATGCTTTGCTGCCCCAACCACGGCGCCGCAGGCCTGCGACAGGACCGAGCTGCAGATGCTGTTGAGGCCGTAAAGACCGCCGGCCCAGAGAATCATCATCAGGTCGGGCGCGATGCGTTCGGGCGGAATGAGGTGGGAATAGGCGATGGTCGAAACCACGAATTTCGGCACACCGAGCGGCAGGATGGCAGCGACGTCGAGCGCCAAATCGGTTCCCATGGAGCCGCCAAGGACGATGACCCCGTCGACCAGCCCGTCATCGTAGAGACGTTTCGTCAGTGCCGCGGCACCCTTTGCCATGCCGGCCATGGCGCTGTTTTCATCGCCGCTTTCGGCGATCGCCTCGATCGTGGTCGCGGCGGCTTTTGCGATATCATGTCTGGAGTAATCTGGGACATAGGGCGGATCGCCGAGAATGCTGACATCGACCATGACCGGCTTGCCGCCGGCGTCCTCGATGACGGATGCCATGAATTGCAGTTCGTCGGATTTGGTGTCACCGGTTCCGATGACGAGAATTCTTGGCGAGGGAGCCGTTGGGTTCATCAATCTGTCCTCCTCATTTTGCAATGGTTCCCATGGGTCTTTCCGACCCGTAGTATTTTTCTGAGATCGCATTGGCCGCTGCGACGACCTGTGCGCCGAATTCGTGGATGGCAGCATTCGTGGTGCGCGAGAGCGGAGCGGCAATCGCCACACAGCCGATCGGATGGCCGCTCGGCGTGCGCACCGGCGCGGCCGTGCTGATAACGCCAGCCTCAAGGCCCTGATGGCTGATGGAAAAGCCGCGCGCTGCCGTCTCTTTAAGCATGGCGCGCACTAGCTGCGGATCGGTGACGGTGTGGTCGGTAAATTTCTCGAGCGGCTTCTTTAGAGCTTCATCGATTTTTGTCCGCGGGCAGAGGGCCAGGAAAGCGACGCCGGATGCCGTGGCATGGAAGGGCAGGAGGCTGCCGACATCGACGATGATGCGGTGCGCGCGTGGCGAATCTTCCACGTAAATGGTCGAGAGCTGCCCACCTGAGAATTCAGAGAGATGCACGGTCTCGGTCGACGATTCGGCGAGTGTCTTGATGAAGGGAATGGCAATGCGCAGAAATGGGAAACGCGCTTCCCGGATGCGGGCGAGGCGAACCGGCGCCGAGCCGATCCGATATCGGCGCGTATCTGGATCCTGCTCGACGAAACCGTGTTTCTCCAGCTCGACCAGAAAGCGTCGTGCCGTTGCCTTGTCGAGCGCGCACAGGTTGGCGATGTCTGTCAGACCCGCCTCCTTATCCAGCCGTGACAGGGTATCCAGCAATGAAAGCGCCTTTCCGATCGTGCTCATCGTTCCTCCTCTTGGGTTGGTCAGCGTCTGTTTTGTGCGTCCAGCCGGAGCTTGCGTCAAATCAGCTCGTTGACCTTGCGCCGCAGCACGATAGCAGCGGCCCAAGATACTTAACATGCGAAATAACTTGACAGAGGCCGGGAATGTTTGCAAGTCTATATTTGAAGCTGAGGTTCAAATAATGAACCACAAGCGCTGATGGCGGCAAAATCAACAAAAGCTCAAGCCCCCGCTCGTCAGTCCGGTTCTGGTGGAGGTCGTTTGCGGGAAATCGCAGCGACGATCGGATGCTCTCAACAAGGGGAACGAACGCAGATGAACACGCAAAATTCGCAAGGTGCGGCTGAGAATCAGCTGCGCAAAAACAGTCTCGGCGTCGGCGCCGTGACCTTCCTGGTCGTCTCGGCCGCAGCGCCGCTAACGGCGGTTGCCGGTGGCGTGCCGCTATCGATGATGCTCGGCAACGGGCCTGGCATTCCGCTGACCTTTCTATTGGTGACGGGCATTTTGCTGCTTTTTGCGGTCGGCTATGTGGCCATGGCCCGCCATATCCGCAACGCCGGTGCTTTCTATGCCTATACGGCCCGAGGCCTCGGCGGTCTCATGGGCGGTGCGGCCGCTCTGATCGCCATTCTCGCCTATAACGCCATGCAGATCGGCGTTCTAGGGCTTTTCGGCGCGGCGACCAAGGGCTTCTTTGCCGAACAGCTTGGCCTGGACCTTCCCTGGTGGGTCTGGAGCTATATCGGCATCGCCTTCGTTGCCGTCTTCGGCTATCGCCGTGTCGACCTTTCTGCGAAGGTACTGACGGTGCTCGTCATTCTCGAATATCTCGTCGTCCTCGTCATCGATGGCGCGATCTTCGTCAAGGGCGGCGATGCCGGCCTTTCTGCCGCACCCTTCACGCCAACCGCCTTCTGGAGCGGAACGCCGGCAATCGGCCTCCTGTTCTGCTTTGCCGCCTTCATCGGTTTCGAAGCGACGACCATCTACAGCGAAGAAGCACGCGAGCCGCACAAGACCGTACCGCGCGCGACCTATATCTCGGTGCTGATCATCGGGCTCTTCTATATGCTGACCTCCTGGCTGATGGTGGCCGGGGCTGGCGTCGAGAAGCTCGTCCCCACCTTGCAGGGTCTTGCCGATCCGACTACGTTCCTCTTCGGACTTGCCGAGCGCTATGTCGGCCACTGGATCACCATCGTGATGAGTGTTCTCTTCATCACCAGCCTATTTGCCGGCATCCTCGCCTTCCACAATGGCGTCGCGCGCTACATGTATGTCGCCGGTCGCGAAGGCCTGCTGCCGAAATCGGTCGGCGTCACGCACCCGGTTTTCCAGAGCCCGCATGTCGGCTCGATCATTCAAACCGTTATTGCCGTGCTCGTCGTGGCGCTCTTTGCTGCGACCGGTCAGGATCCCGTGCTGGGGCTCTTCTCCTGGCTGACCAATGTCGCAACGCTCGCAATCATTCTTCTGATGGCCTTTACCGCCTTTGCGATAGTCATCTTCTTCAGCCGTAATCCTGGGCTTGAAAGCAACGTGCTGGCGGTGAAGGTACTGCCGATCCTGACGGGGCTTATTCTTCTGGCGCTTGTCTATTACATTTCCGCGAACTTCGGCGCGATCGCCGGAGCGAATGGCGTGCTTGCGGTTCTGCTGCCGTGCCTCGTTCTGATCGCGGGGGTCATCGGCTTTGCCGCCGCGGCCCGTTTGAGATCGGCGGATGCCGACGGCTTCGCGCGCCTCGGTGCCGGACAGGAAGCCTAAAGCAATTCCAATCGCGGTGGCGGGCAAACCCGCCACCATTTTTGTGAGAAAATGAGATGCAGGATAAGATCGATCAGCTTCGGACGGTGTCCGTTTCCCCGCAATCGCTGTTCATCGGTGGCGCTTGGCATCCGTCGGTTAGCGGCAGTGTCATGGACGTCATCTCGCCGATCGACGGAAAAAGGCTAACCACCATCGCCGACGCTGGCACGGAGGATGTCGATCTCGCCGTCAAGGCTGCGCGTGAGGCCTTCGAAAAGGGTAGCTGGTCGAAAGCGGCTCCCGCCGAGCGCAAAAAGGTTCTGCTGAAGATCGCCGAGCTGATCGAGAAGAATGCGCTTGAACTCGCCGTACTCGGCGTGCGCGACAACGGCACGGAAATCTCCATGGCCTTGAAGGCGGAGCCGGGCAGCGCTGCAGGCACCTTCCGTTACTATGCCGAGGCGATTGACAAGGTCTATGGCGAGATCGCGCCGACAGCTAGCAACGTTCTTGGCCTTGTTCACCGCGAGCCAATCGGCGTCGTCGCTGCCATCGTGCCGTGGAATTTTCCGATGATGATCGGCGCCTGGAAGATCGCGCCGGCTCTTGCGGCCGGCAATTCCGTCGTGCTGAAACCGGCTGAAGGCGCGTCCTTGACGCTGCTGCGGCTTGCCGAGCTTTGTGCCGAGGCGGGACTACCCGAAGGGGTCTTCAATGTCGTCACCGGTCGCGGTGCCGTCAGCGGCGAGGCTCTCGGCCTGCACATGGATGTCGATGTTCTGGCCTTTACCGGCTCTGGTCCCATCGGGCGACGGCTTCTGGAATATTCGGCGCGGTCGAACCTGAAGCGCGTCTATCTCGAACTCGGCGGCAAGTCTCCGAACATCGTCTTTGCCGATGCGCCGGATCTGGATCAGGCTGCCAAGGTGTCGGCCTACGGCATATTCCGCAATTCCGGTCAGGTTTGCGTCGCCGGCTCCCGCCTGCTCGTCGAGAAATCGATCCACGAGGCATTTTCCGAAAAAGTTGCACGTATCGCCGATGCGATGAAGGTCGGTGATCCCCTGCATCTATCGACCGAAGCCGGTGCGATCTCCAGTGAGATACAGCTGAAGAAGGATCTCGGCTATGTCGGGCAGGCCCTGTCCGAGGGCGCTTCCTTGCGCACAGGCGGTTCACGTATCCTCGAGGAGACCGGCGGCTATTATATGCGGCCGGCCGTGTTCGATGTCACGCCGTCCATGACCTTGGCGCGCGAAGAGGTTTTCGGGCCGATCCTGTCAATCATTCCGTTCGAGACCGAGGCTGAAGCCCTGCAGATCGCCAATGCCACCGAATATGGCCTTGCTTCGGCCGTCTGGACGTCGAACCTGTCGCGGGCCCATCGGATGGTTCGCGGGATCCAGGCTGGAGTCGTGCACGTCAACACCTATGGCGGCGCCGACAACAGCGTGCCGCTGGGTGGCGTCAAGCAGTCGGGCAATGGCCATGACAAGTCGCTGCACGCACTCGATAAATATGTCGATCTGAAAACCGCCTGGATTCAGCTCTGAGGCGATAGTCCCCAGCAAACGACCGGCGCGAAAGCGCGCCGGCTTCCACCGTCTCGGAAGCAAATGCTTCGCGAGCGACCGATATCCCGTGCGCGAAATTCTGAGGTTGCTCGCGCTGATGGTACTCACGTCGATATATTTAACGTGTGAACTATATTGACAAACGCTGAGCCCTGCATCACTCTCAATATTTGAATAAATGGTTCAAATAATGAATCTAAGCGGGAACTGAACATGACGGCTTCGCTCGGCTTTGCCGATCTCATTCTTATCAATGGACGAATCTATACTGTGGAGCCGAGCCAGCCCTGGGCCGAGGCTCTCGCCATCAAGAACGGCCGCATCCTGGCCGTCGGCAATCGCGCTGACATCGAAGCGTTGAAGGGGCCGGAAACACGTGTTGTCGATCTCGCCGGCAAGATGGCGATGCCGGGTTTCATCGACGTCCACAATCACATCATGATGGGCGGACAAGCCGAGCTGTTCGAAACGCAGATTCCCGCCGGCGCCTCGATCGAGGCGATCTGCGCTCATGTGCGCAAGCAGGCCGAGATCGCACGGCACGGGCAGTGGATCGTCGCCAATCAATGGGGCGCCGATATGATTACGGCGATCAACAGCGAGGCTTCGCTCGGGAAGCTGGATGAGGCGAGCCTCGGGCATCCCGTTCTTCTGCGCGACGAGACCATGCACAACCGCTGGGTCAACAGCGAGGCGATGCGGCTTGCCGGCATTTCCAACAACCAGCCCGATCCGCCGCAAGGCTCCTTCGGCCGTGATCCCGTCACCGGCAGGCTGACCGGTTTGCTGGTCGAATCCGCCTCTGGTATCGTCGAGCGGACCGCGGCCGAGGCCTTCACCGAGGAAATGGGCGAGGCTGCCGTGGCCCGCGCCATCGAGACCGTCAATTCCTATGGTGTGACCGCTTTCCAGGACGCGGCTTCGGTGCTGCCGATCCTCAAGGCGCTCAAGAATCTGGATGTAAAGGGCAGGTTGACGGCCTGGGCCGTTACCTCGCTGCCGCTGATCGAGCCGAGCTTCATGTTCGGCCTTTCGGGCGACGCCTTGCTGGCGCTGCGCGACGAATATCGCACCGAGCATGTGAAGCCGAATTTCACGAAAATCTTTCTGGATGGCGTTCCCGGCGCGCGCACGGCGGCTTTCCATGACGCCTATGTCGCGGATGCCGCACATCCGCACGGCTATCGCGGCGAAGTGTTGGTGAGCTATCCCGATCTCGTCCGCCAAATCGACAAGTCCGAAAAGCTCGGCATGGGGTTGAAGATCCACTGCGCGGGCGACCATTCCGTGACCGAAATGCTCGATGCGGTCGAAGCCGTCCGGCATTTCAACGGTCCGACCGATATCAAGCATCACATCGCTCATGCGAGCTATCTGCGCGACGAGGATATCAGCCGCTTCGCGGCACTCGGCGTCGTCGCCGATCTCTGCCCGATGATCTGGTATCCGACGACCTTCCTGGAAGGTCATAAGGAAGTGATGGGCGAGGAGCGGGCAACGCGTTTCTGGCCGATCGCGAGCATGAAGGCCACCGGCGCATTGCTGGCGGGCGGTTCCGATTGGCCCGTCATTCCGATCCCGGATCCGTGGAACGGGATTGAAGGCATGGTGACGCGGCAGAACCCGTCCGGCGCCTTCCCGGGTGTTTCGCTCTGGGCAGAGCAGGCGATCGATCTCGCCTCGGCAATCGAAATCTACACGCTCAATTCGGCAAAGGCGATGCGGCTGGACAATGAAGCCGGCTCGCTTGTCGCCGGCAAATCCGCAGACATCATCGTGCTTGATCAAAATGTCTTCGAAGTGCCGGCCGATCAAATCGCCGACACCAAGGTGCTCACCACATACTTCGCGGGCGAGCCGGTCTACCAGCGCTAGCTGGCGCGGCGAAGAGGAAACGCCGCAAATTACACGGAGGGAAGGGAAGAGAATGAAATTGACATCCACACTCATCGCCGTTGGCCTGGCCGCTGCCGGTCTGGCATTTACCGGTTCGTCCGCCTTTGCCGCAGGGCCGACCTGCAAGAGTGGGCCGATCAAGATCGGCGCCGTCTCGACCGTCACCGGCGTAGTCGACTTTTCCGATGCGCCGAAGGCCACCAAGGCTGTCTTCGAGCAGCTGAACGATGCCGGCGGCATCAACGGCTGCAAGATCGACTATTCGCTGGCCGACGACAAGGGCGACCCGCAAGTGGCTGCCCAGGCGGCACGCGACCTGATCGACAACAAGGGCGTTGTGGCTCTTACAGGTGGTGCAAGCCTGCTCGACTGCGCCGTCAATGCCGGTACCTACAACCGCAACGATGTGCTCGCGGTTCAGGGCGTCGGTGTCGATCCACTCTGCTTCAATGCGCCGAGCATTTCTCCTGTCAATGTCGGCCCCTTCACGCTGACCACGGTCATGCTTGACTATGCGACAAAGAACCTCGGAGCGAAGAAGGTTTGCGCCTTCTTCCTGATCCTCGGTGGCACGCAGGAAGCCTATGGCAACGCGGTTGCAGCCTGGCAGAAACTGAGCGGCAACAAGGTTGGTCTTGTCGACATGACTCTGCCGCCGCAGGGTGATCTCACGCCTTACGTCATCAAAGCGCGCGATGCCGGCTGCGACGCTGTACTCACCAATCAGGTCGAGCCGGGCGTGGTGCAATGGGTGAAGACTGCGGATGCGCAGAAGATTTCGGGTATCAACTGGCTCTTCCTCGCACCCGGCTATACTGAGGGCGTTGCCAAGGCATTGGCCGACAGCAAGCAGCCCGTTTACGTCGGCACGGAATGGGAGCCCTATACCGAAAACACCGCCGCCAATGCCGACTGGGCCAAGACCATGGACAAGGCTGGCCTCGCAAAGACCGCCTTCTCGCAAGGGGGCTATCTCGCCGCCAAGGTGATGATTGACACGATCTCGGGCATTGACGGCGAAGTGACGCGCGAAACCGTCACCTCGGCGCTGAAGGCAGGCAAGGAAATGCAATATTCGCTCGCCGGCAGCCCCTATGTCTTCGGCGAAGCTAGGGCTCATTCGCCTATGAAGGCGACCAAGGTCATGCAGCTTGTCGATGGCAAGTGGACCGTCAAGACGCCGGATTGGTACACGCTGGCGAAGGCCAAGTAAGATGGCTACTTGCCCGGCCTTATCCACATCGGAGCAAGGCCGGGTATCGAGCCGTGACGATGATCTGATCTGGTGAGGCGGCAATGCCCGCTTCCGGAGTTCCGTAATGAACGCTCTCTTTACAGCCGCTGTGGCTGGTCTTTCTGCAGGCGGGGCCTATGCCATCCTAGGCGTCTGCGCGATCTTCACCTACCGCCTGGTGGCCGTGGTGAACTTTACCGGTGCCGCGATCGGCGCCACGGGTACTTTCATCATGGTCGCGCTGCACGAGGCCGGCATGCCGTTGCTGCCGGCAACGCTTTTGGGCATTGCGGCCGGCGCCTTGGCCGGGGTCCTGATAGGGCTCGTCATGACAACCTGGTTTGCCAACGCCAACGCATCGACCAAAGCGGCGGTAACGGCGGCGCTTCTGGTTGGCATCATCGCCATCGGCCTGCGCCTGACCGGCGGCCAGCACCCGCACTATTTCCCCGAACTGATCCCCGGATCGGCCTTCCGCCTTGCCGGCGTCGAAGTCACCTGGGCGGCCGTCACGACACTGCTTCTCTCCGTCGTCTTCACCGTGCTGACGGAGCAATTCCTCGCGCGCACTCGGATAGGACTGCAATTGCGAGCCCTGTCGCAGCGGCCGATGGCAGCTGAGCTGATCGGCATCCGCGTACGGCTGCTAGCGCTCGGCGTCTGGGCTGTGACCGGCGGCGTGACCTCCTTCGCGCTGATGATTATCGCGCCGGTGCGCTCCCCCGATTTCTCGTCGCTGAGCCTCCTCGTCGTGCCCGCTCTGGCTGCTGCGCTGATCGGCGCCTTCGCCAGCTTCCGCGCTGCCCTTCTAGGCGGCGTGACGATCGGCGTATTGGAGGGTGCGGTCAGCACCATCGATTTAATAAGCCAGTATCGAAGCACCGTTCCATTCATCGTCATTCTTGCCGTCCTCCTATGGTCGCAAAGAGGAGCCCGCTGGGATGAAGCACGCTAGTTTCCGCGCCGCCGCCGTCACAGCCCTGTCGCTTGCCGCAGTCGGTGCAATCATTCTTTTGCTGTTGCCCAAATACTGGGTGTTTCTGCTCACAGCCGTCTTCATCACCGGCATTGCCCTGCAAAGCCTTGGTCTCGTCGCCGGCCGCACGGGCATGATCTCGCTCTGTCAGATGTCCTTTGCCGGCGTCGGCGCCTGGGTCACGGGATATCTGAATGTCATCGAGGCGCCTGGCGGTCTTATCGTCTGGATGATCATTGGCGGTCTTGCGGCCGTGCCGGTCGGTATTGCCATCGGCCTGCCAGCGTTACGTCTGCGCGGTATCAATCTGGCAATCGTCACCCTCGGCTTCGCGGCTGCCTTTGACACCGTGCTGGCGACGATCACCTTTCCCGGCCAAACGACCTTCACGCAGGTCGTGCGCCCGGAACTTTTTGAGAGCGACCGCAGCTTCTTCCTCTTCGTGCTTCTTACCTATGGTGTAATTGCCGTTAGCCTCGAATTCGTCAGCCGTTCGCGGCTTGGGGCTTCCTGGCTTGCGGTACGGCATTCGGAGCGGGCAGCGGCGGCTCATGGCGTTTCGATACCGCGCGCCAAGCTCAGCGCCTTCGCCATCAGCGCCTTCATTTCCGGCGTGTCGGGCGGCCTGCTCGCCGGCTATCTGGGGACGCTGGTTTCTGAAAACTTCTCGATGATGCAGTCGCTGGCACTCTTTGCCGTGGCGACGATGGTCGGCGCGCATTTCACGCTCGGCGCTGTCATCGGCGGCATCTTAATCACGTTGTTTCCGGAACTCCTACGCAGGCTCAATCTGCCGCAGGATGTCGGCAATGTCTTCTTTGCCATCGGTGCGGTGCACGCCCTTTCGTCGGGCGAGACGATCAGCGAGACATGGACGCGGCTTGCCGGCAAGGTGCTGCCGGGGAGCAGAAAAGCTTCCGCTCACCGAGAAGCCGGCCGCCTGCCGGCGACTGCGGCGCACGAACAGGGATTGGCGCTCGAGGTCAGCGATCTGACCGTCCGCTACGGTGCTGTGGTCGCACTCGACAAGGTCAATCTCAAGGTGCCCGCGCGCACTGTTGTCGGCCTTGTCGGACCGAACGGTGCCGGCAAGTCGACCATGGTCGATGCGATCGCCGGATTCATCGGCCGCTATGACGGTTCGGTGAAGCTCAACGGCAAGCCCCTCGAAGGCCTCTCCGCGACGGGTCGGGCTCGATTGGGCATCCGCCGCACCTGGCAGACGACCCGCATTGCGCCGGAGCTCAGCGTCGGAAGCTATGTCCGGCTCGCCGCAGGCGCCATCAGCGATGACGAACTTTCCGCTATTCTGCAATGGTTTGATTGTCCGCCGGCCGATGCGCCGATCGCATCGGTCGATGCGGGTACGCGGCGTCTGCTCGATGTCGCCGGCGTTGTCGCCTCGCGGCCGCCCGTGATCCTTCTCGATGAGCCAGCCGCCGGCCAATCCTATGCCGATGCCGTCAAGCTTGGTGAGCGCATCGCCGCCATCCCCGAAACCTTCGGTAGTGCCGTGCTTCTGATCGAGCACGACATGGATCTCGTGCGGCGGGCCTGCTCGGCGATCACGGTATTCGATTTCGGACGCGTGATCGCCAACGGCGCCCCGCAAAGCGTGCTTGCCATGCCGATCGTCCAGAAGGCCTACATGGGCATCGAACTTGAAGAGGCCGCCGAATGACCGCACTTTCCATTGACGGCCTCGTCGTCAACCGATCCGGTATCCCGGTCGTTCGCGGCGTGGATCTTGCCGTGTCGAGCGGCGAGATCAGCGTGCTGCTTGGCTCGAACGGTGCGGGCAAGACCACGCTGCTCGAAAGCCTGTCGGGCATCATCCCAGCCGCGGCCGGCTCGGTCACCATGGACGGCTCGGAGCTTCTGAAGCTGCGCGCCGGTCTGCGCGCCCGCGCCGGCATCAGCCACGTCGAGCAGGGACGAACCGTCTTTCCGGAGATGACCACGGAGGAAAATCTCAAGGTCGCGCTCGATTCCGCCGACGATCTCAAGGAGGCTTACGAGCTGTTCCCGGAGCTGCGTCAGCGCCGTGACATCAAGGCCGGCATGTTGTCCGGCGGCGAGCAGCAGATGGTCGTCATCGCCCGCTCGCTGCTGACACGGCCGAAGGTGATCATGATCGACGAAATGTCCTCTGGTCTCGCGCCTGTCATTGTCAGCCGCCTGATGCGGGCTGTTAGGCAACTGGCCGATGCCGGCATGGCGGTCATTCTAGTCGAACAGTTCGCGGCGCTCGCGCTTGCGATCGGCGACCGCGCCTATGTGCTGCGCCGAGGGGTGATCGTCTATGATGGCGATTGCGCGACGCTCGCCGGCGATCCGGCGCATCTGCATCGTCTCTATCTCGGAGATGCTGCGGCCTGACGGTCACGTGACCGTCAATGTCTGGCGCTGTCTCCGGCCGCGAAATGTGCCATTTGGTCCGCATGTGCCTTCGCGAATGAAGGGCGCTCAAGGGCGCGCGCCACATAATCGCGGCAGGCGGGATATTCCGCCAATCCGTCGAATCGGTCGACGAGACGCAGCACATCCGCCATGAGAATGTCGGCGACGGAGAAGGTGCCCGCCAGCCATTCGCGTGCGGCCAATACCGGCTCCATACGCTGGAGCCGGGCAGTGAGAAATTGCTGCAAGCGGTTCCAGGCCGGCGTGTCATCGGTGTGGCCAGAGAACATCATGATCGACCAGGGCAGGCTTGCCATTTCCACCGAGTTGAGGGCGGCAAACAACCACTCCAGCGCTTTGCTGCGGCCATGCGGATCGGAGGGCATCAACACATCGCTGCGCTCTCCGAGGTAAAGCAGGATCGCGCCGCTCTCGAAGATCGAGATGTCGCCATCGGTCAGCCACGGCACCTGGCCGAAAGGCTGGTGGGCGAAATGCTCGGCATCCCGATCGCGAAACGGCACGCCTCTGACGCTGTAGGGGAGCCCGGCCTCTTCCATAGCCCAACGGACGCGCAGGTCACGGACATAACCGCGCGGCTTCTCGGGAACCCAATCGAAAGTGTTCAGAACCAGATCGCTCATCGGCGCCTCCATCCCGTGGAGTCGATCTTAGCAGCTTTCAGACGTTGCAGAAAGGAAAGCGCGTCGTCGCTATTGGGCGATCAACGGTCGGCATTGCGTGTCAGCCGTCCTCCGCGCGCTCCGGCAACGTCCCCATCCCGGCACTTAACCGCCGAAGCTGCCCGTCTGGGTCGGCACATGCACATAGTTGCGGTCGAAATAGAGAAGGGCATGCCCATCCCTGCGGCTGCGGATATCAATCACTTCGCCGATGAAGATATGATGGGTGCCGACGAGGCGAGCCTCCGTCAGTCGGCAATCGAAGGAGACAATGGCGTCGGAGAGCGCCTGGCTGCCAGAGCGGAAGTTGATCCATTCCGCAGCGGCGTAGCGCTCTTCCATGTCGGCGCGCTGACCGGCGAAATAGCCGGCCAGCTCCTTGTGCTCCTGCGTCAGGACATTGACGCAGAAGCGACGGTTTTCGAAGAAGAGCGCCGTTTGCATCGAGCGGCTGTTCATGCAGACCAGCAGCGTCGGCGGCTCGTCGGTGACGCTGCACATGGCCGTCGCTGTGAAGCCGCCGCGACCGGCAGGGCCGTTGGTGGTGATGACGTTGACGGGTGCGCAGACCCTGGCCATCGCGTTGCGGAATTCGGTTTTCGAGAGTTGCTCCTCCATGGCAACGGCCTCACTCGGCAGCGTTGCGGATAGGGGAGGTTTGCCCAAGCGGCGGAAGCCAGGTATCACCGGTCCAGCCGTTTTCGTCGTAATCGCTCATGCAGCGATCGACGAGCGCCTCCATTTCCTTCAGCCGACCGCCGCGCTCGGCACCTTTCAGAACCTGCAGGCGGACTTCCTCCGGCGCGCCGGCATAGTTGAGCTCATAGAGAGCGTGCCGCCCGCCGAACTCGGTGCCGGTCGCGTCCCACAGCAGCTTCATGATCTTGATGCGCTCGATATGGCCCATATCGTTGGAGCCGCGTACATACTGCGCGAGATAGCGGTCGATCTCCGGATTGCCGAAATCCTTGGCGGAGGACGGCAGGTAGATGAGGCCGGAGGCGACGACCTTGCGCACCGTTTCGATGACGCGCGGATAGGCCTCCGACATGAAGGTGCGATAGGAAAGGGCGGCTTCCATGTTCGGCAACACTGCGCCATTCGCCCAAGGTTGCGGATTGTAGGCCATGGCGTTGGAGAAGGACCAGAACATGTGGCGGAGCGCGATAACCTCGCCGAGTGCCGCCTGATTGCCGCGGAAGGCATCGCCGCCGGTCGCGCGCAGTGCTTTCGCTAGCAGTCCGGCGATGAAGTCGAGCTTGACGGCGAAACGCGTGCAGCCCTGGAAGCAATAGCCATGCATGAAGCCGGAGGCCGGATGGAAGGAGAGGATCTTGGCCGCATCGCGCAGCACGAGCACGTCTTCCCAGGGCACGAAGACATTGTCGAGCACCAGGATGGCATCGTTTTCGTCGAAGCGTGACGATAGCGGATAGTCGAAGGGTTGTCCCACAGTATTGGCGGTCTGCTCATAGGAGACGCGGCAGAACATCTTGATACCAGGCGCATTCATCGGAACGATGAACATGACCGACAGCGACGGATCTTCCGTGACTGTTGCCGAGCTCTGGGCAAGGAAATTGTAATGGGTAAGGGCCGAGGACGTCGCCACCACCTTGGCACCGGAAACATAAATGCCCGCATCGGTCTCCTTGGTGATGTGGACGAAGACATCCTTGACGGCATCGGCCGGTTTGTGGCGATCGATCGGTGGATTGACGATCGCGTGGTTCATGAACAGCACGGATTCCTGCGCGCGCTTGTGCCAGGACAACGCATTGTCCTTGAACGGACCGTACCAGTCGGCATTGGCGCCGAGCGTGTTCATGAGGGCGGCCTTGTAATCGGCGGTGCGGCCCATCCAGCCATAGGACATGCGCGCCCAATCGGCGATGGCGCCCTGCTGCGCGACGAGTTCGGCGGAGGATTTTGCCACTCGGAAATATTTGTGGGTGTAGCCGCCCGAGCCGGTGTCGGTCGGCGCGGTCAGCCGCTCCCTGGTCTTTTCGTCGTGCAGCGCATCATACATCCGCGCGATCGAGCGGGCGGAATTGCGCATGGATGGATGCGCCGTCACATCGACGATGCGTTCGCCGTTGATATAGACTTCGCGGCCGTCGCGCAGGCTTTGCAGATACTCGGCGCCGGTAAAAGGACGGGTCTTGTCGCCGCGGTGGTCTTCAGCTCGCATCTCGTATTCCTCCCTTGAGATCATGGCTGATGCTACGTCGCCGCCGCAATTGCAGCCATGGACAAAGGAGGCAATTCGCTGGTACTTTTTCTGGCATGTCGCAGAAGAACGAGATCCCGAATTTCTTTGTCTACGGTGAGCCCAGCCGCGTGCTTGATGTCGGATTCTTGCATGTTGAAACGGTCATGGACCGGAAAACGCTGCATTTCGGGCATGTTGCGTCGCACAAGCATCCGTCGATGGGGCAGATTACCTATTGGTTCAAGGGCGGCGGCCATTATCGCATCGAAGACAGTACTTGGAATTTTTCCGCTCCGACCATCAGCTTCGTGCCGAGCAATATCATCCACGGATTCGACGTTGACGATCAGTCGGATGCTATCGTCGTGTCCGTCTCGGACGATACGCTGAAGGCGCTTGCACTTCAGGTGGATCTCAGCCTCGATACGCCGACTTTTCTGACGGGTCGACCCGAAGATCCGTCGTGGAAGCGGGTCGATGCCCTGCTGGAAATGGTGAGCGCCGAATATACAGATCGCGGTGGTCAGAGCGAAAAGGTCATGCTGGGACTGATCGGCGTCGTGCTCTCGCTGATGGGCCGCCTTGGCGGCAGCGTTGCATTGCCGGCAGCCTCGCCGACGCTCGCTCTTGCCCTGTCGCTGCGAAGCGCTGTCGATCGTCACTACAGGAGCGATTGGCCGGTCGGCCGATACGTCGAGCTGCTCGCTACGACCCCGCATCTGCTTGACAAGGCAGCGCGCGAGATTTTCGGGCTCACCGTCAAGGAGCTGCTGCTTGAGCGGCGGCTGCTTGAGGCCAAGCGGCTGTTGATGTTCACCATCCGCTCGATCGAGGATATCGGCCGGGAAGTGGGCTTTGAAGATCCGGCCTATTTTTCACGTTTCTTCCGCAAGCGGATCGGAGAGGCACCGGCAGCCTGGCGACGGCGGAATTTGGAGCGGAACCCCACTGACGGAAATGTCGAAGCGTGAGCGACAGGTTTCGATGAGGCCATGGTGAGGATAGTTCCAATTCCACGGCAGCTCAGCTTCTTCTGAATTGCGCGCGGAACTCGCGCGGCGTGCAGTTTTCCCGCTCGTGAAACAGCCGTGAGAAGTAAAACGCATCATCGATGCCGACCTTGGCGGCGATGATCTCGATCTTGTCATCCGTCGTGGCCAACAGCTCCTTGGCGTGATCCATACGCAGCCGCAGCTGAAAGCCTTTTGGTGACAGCCCGACTTCCGCAACGACCTTCCTGCGCAGTGTTGCGGGCGATATGCCATGCTCGGCGGCGAAGGCCACCATATCGAGCGGCTCCATCGCTCGCCTGCGAAGGGCATCGATGATCCCTGCAATGTCAGGGCCCTCCTGCGGCGAAGGCTTGGCCCGGCTCGTTTGCTGTGCCGATAGGACGACGATCTGATGGAGTGTCGACGCGGCCGAAGCTCTGGCGAGGGGCGTATCCTCGAGCAGGTCGGCGTGAAGGTTGCTGAAGAGGCGTTGCGCACGATCGAGGTTGCGAAGAGGCGTGATCGGATCCTGCTCGCTGATCAGCCGCAAGCGCAGGAAGTCACGCACAAGAGAGCCTTCGAATAGCGCCCATCGCTCGCTCCAACCGTCGGCATCGGGGCCGTATGAGTGCTGGCGATTTGGGAAAAGCCAGAAAAGGGCAGGGCCGTTCACGCTTTGACGACCGCCTGCATCGGTTTCCAGAAAACCTTGGCCATGTTCGACCAGAACGGCCGCATAGCTCGGCAGCTTCCGAGCCTTCACCGAATGCATGACATACTGTTTCCCGCTGCCGGTGACCACCAATCCTCCCATGGTGGCGAGAGGTGATCGATAGATTGCATCTGTCGTTTTCATGGTGAGCGAAAAGTCCAGTATTATTTTCCTCCATGTAGGAAAGCAGCTTCGTTCGTTAGATTCAACGGGTCATCAACTCAAATCTCGGGCGAGTGAAATGTCGATTTCAGTGCAGACGGTGCAGACTGACAAGAAGAAGCTTGGCCTTGTTGCAAATGAAAAGGTCCTGTCGACGGCGCCAAATCGGCTCGGTTATCTCACGCCCACCGATCCGAGCATCGGCGTTGCGGCGATCCGTCGTCTCTATGAAGAGAATGGATATGTCTGGTTGAAAGGGTTTTTGCCGCGAAACGAGGTCATCGAGTTCCGCGGCTGGGTGTTCGGCCACATGGCTGCCACTGGTCTGATTGCACCGGGCACGGATCCGCGCGATGGGATCGCCTCCGCTATCGCCCCCGATAACAGGGTCGTGGACCGCTGTTTGATGTCATTGGTGCGCTCGGTGGCCTACGAGGGCTTCTGCGCGCAGCCGCGCATGGCTCGTTTCATGGATGAGTTTCTGAAAGGCATTTCCTATCTGCACAAGCGCAAGATCATGCGCCATGTCCGGCCCGGAACGACAACCGCGACGCCTGCGCATTATGATCTCGTCTATCTGCGCGGTGGGACAAGCCGGGTCGTGACCACATGGATTCCCATCGGAGACATTCCCGTCGAAATGGGCGGCCTGACCTATCTCGAGGGATCCCACGCGATCGGCGCGAAAATGGAGCGTGAATTCGCCGAACAGAACAAGGATTTCAGTCCCGAGGAACGTGTGAGCGCTTATAATCGCAACATGACGGAAGGCGGATGGGTTTCGAAGGATCTGCCCGACATGGCGGAGCGCTTCGATACCCGCTGGCTGATCGCCGGCTACGAGGCGGGCGACATCATGCTCCACTCGCCCTTCATGATCCACGCCTCGACGACCAACCAGGACGAGCGGCAGCGGCTGCGTCTTTCCACCGACATCCGTTACCAGAATGTCGAAGACGAGATCGATGCCCGCTGGAGCAACCATTGGTCCCTTGGCGACATGTTGTGATCGCGCAGCGGTCGGATCGCGATTGAGTGCTGGCTTCAAGCGCTATTCGAAGCGAAGGACAACCCCGTCAGCTCCCGCTGTCCAAGATCCGTTCTATGTCATCGATCCGGTCGCGACGGCGTTTCAAGCGCTTGCCGATGCGGCCGAACCAGCGCTTGCGCTTCTTTGCCTCCCGGCTGGCCTGAAGCTGCTCAATGAAGACCTCACGGACCTCTTCATTTTCAACACGATCGAAGATCCAGCAAAAGGATACGGGTAGCTTCACGACGCGGAACTGCGGATTGGCGCTTTTCTCATCCTCGGCAATGATCTCTTCGAGAACGAGCTGGTCCCACATGTCAGGATTGGCAAGGCATCCCTGCCGCCAAAGCTCCAGAAGCTGCGCCGTCGCGGGTGTATCGTTGAGGAGGATGGTCGCGCTGACCAGACGGCCGGCGGCTTCGTAATAGACGGCGATATCGCAATCGAGCTTGCGAAGTTCCGGCCAGGGATTGCGATGGAAGACGGCATCGACGTCGACGTAAAGCAACGGTCCGCGCAGCTTTGCTCTTTCCTGCAACAGGAAGCCGGGCTTCAGGCCGGCATTCAACACCCAGCTACCGGCACTCGGCAATGCCGTGGCATGTACCTTGAGGCCGAGCCGTTCGGCCGAGCGGGACATGCGCTTACTTTCCTGTTCGTAAAAGCTGCCCTCGGTAAAAAATGCAACCACCGGACCATCGGCGGCATTCGCCTTAGACTTGCGCTCTGCGAGGTCCTGCTCTGCGGGGAATGGGACGATCAAGGCACGCTGTTGGGCGGTCCAAGGGCGAATTGAATTGAGTATATTCAAGAAGATACCTTCGGGAGCTTAGTGGATTTTGTTCTCATGCCGGGCCACGCACTCGCGATTTGAGCCTGGCACATTTGCTTTGACTGCGGGTATTGACAGCGACCTACTTGCACGCCCCCGGTGTGTCGTAGATCGGATCGGGAACTGGGTTGAGCGACTTCGTTGGTTGCAGAAAGGTTGCCTCGCTGGCGCTCATACTGGATTGGCAAAGTGTTCAATCTTCGCTAAGCGGTTAGCATGTCAGATAATGTTGTCAAATTTGAGCGCCGTCCCAAGCCGAAACCGCCACGACAAACGCCGCCCTGGCTGAAGCGTTTGCTGACGATCGTCGCCGTCGTCGCGTTTTTCATAGCGGCCTTTGCTTACTTCACCCTGAAGGGCGGTCCTGCCGGCCCGGGGTTCTGACGAGTCAGACCTTCTTCAGCATTGAGACAGCAGGTGGCCAGGTGCATCACCCGGCAGAAGCAGGCGTATGCCGGCCCGATCCTGTTCCGCTTGCTGCATTTCCAGAAGGGGGCTGAAGCAATTCCGCAGCAAATTGTCTCGCCGGAATCGAAGGGCTCACGCAACTTGTCGCCGTGGCGGTGGAATTTCGCCAGTAGGCTTCTATATCGGGATTATTCTCTGTCCAATCGAGAAAGCGGTAGGGAGCGAGACATGACATTGACGTTGCAGGACGTTACTTCTGTCCTTGGACCCACGGATGAAACGCTTGCGGCCGACATCATCGCGACGGGTGCGACACCGGCCGAACTTGCGGAAGCATGGGCTTGGGTGAATAGCGACGAAGCCATGATCGGCGAGGGCCGGCACTTGCCGGCGGGAATGGTAGCCATCCTGGTTGATCTGCTTTCGGCAGGCGAAGAGGAGTGGGAAGAATAGCCGATTGGCCATGCGCCGGCGCACGTCCACTCATTCCGAATGTAGCGAGATCGTTCGCAAGCTGCGCGCAAGACAGCTCGACCGCAAGGTCGCGATCAGGCTCGAGCGCGAGCTGGATTTCCTCGACGTAGAATGTGCCGGCTGGTCGATCCGACTTTGCCCTGACATCGGCTAAAGATCTGAGGATCTTGAATCCGAATTTCTCCGTTCTTAGGTGTTTATTGATCGAGGCTTTGCGAGCTCGGTCGCAATCACGTCTATTCGGAGTGATCAAAATGGAAGACAGAACGAAAGTAATCGAAGAATTGAGCGTCGAGGAACGCGAAGAAATCCTCATCGATGTCGCCCTGACGTTGGAAGGTGCGGCGCGCGAGGCATTGGTCGAGGGCGACAAGCAGTTTGCGGCGTTTTCGAGCAATATGGCCGAGGCGATCCGCGTCAACGCCGATGAGCTGGCCCGCGACGATCCGGAAAGTGCGGACGAAGTACTTAAGCAGGCCGCCGAGGTCATCTCGCAGTTCAAAGCCACCCATCCATATCGATTGATCAGCACCGCTGTTCACTAATCGCTGCAGTGCACTATCTGCTGCCACGTCGATACGACCCCGGAGGATTTTCGATGTCTGAACTCGTGGTGCTTGGTTTTGATAATGCAGACAAGGCAGATACTGTTCTCAACCGTCTCGTTCAGCTTGAGAAGGAATATCTGATCGACCTGGAAGACGCGGTCATCGCGGTCAGAGACGAGAGTGGCAAGGTTCGTCTCAAGCAGAGCGTCAATCTGACCGCCGCAGGCGCGGCCAGCGGCGGCCTTTCCGGTGCCTTGTGGGGCTCTCTGGTCGGTCTGTTGTTTCTGAACCCTCTGGCGGGCCTGGTCGTCGGCGGTGCACTTGGCGCGGGATCGGGCGCACTGGCAGGATCGATGGTGGATTACGGCATCGACGACGACCTCATCAAGAAGCTGGCTGAAACCATTCCCGCAAACAGCTCCGCCCTTTTCCTGCTGATCCGCAAGGTCCAGCCCGAAAAGGTACTGGCGGAGTTCAAAGGCGAGCATGCGAGGATCCTTCGCACCTCATTCTCGCCGGAGCAGGAGGCGCGGCTGCGACAGGCGCTTCTCGACGACACACCTACGCCATCTCCCGGCTCGGTCACAGCATCAGCGACGGTCTGACAACAAGTCGTAATATCCTTAGCTTATCGAAATCCGGGCAATCACAGCGATTGCCCGGATTTCGATATCGCAATGGTTTGAAAGGGCATGGCGTTGCGGATCCGCTTCGCAGCGCTTCTTTCCCATCAGCAAGAATGCTGCCATTGTCTGGAAAGGAGCTGTCGATAGCGCCGGCACCGCAGGAGAGGGAGGGGCAAGACCCGAACGGCCATTGTCAACACACATCTCCATCCGGAAAGCGGCACGATGACCGAGACAGCATCTCGTCGAAGTGAGCCTCCGGCTCCGCCGAAAACCTCTTCGATCCAGACCAAGCGCGCGGCGATACAGGCGCTGCGGGTCATGATTGCCTGCACGGTTACCTATGGCCTTTCACAGCTCCTTAATCTCCAGCAGGGCTATTGGGCCGTCTTCACGGTGTTGATCGTCATGCAGAACTCGGTCGGCGCAACGGCTGGCATGGCCGTCGACCGGTTGGTGGCGACGGTCGCTGGCGCGGTGCTTGGCGGCGTTGCAGTCTTCCTGACACCGCATCAGCCGCTTCCAATCGGGATCGCACTGATTTGCGTCGTCGGGATTACCAGCTTCGTTTCCATGCGCGCGCCGCGCCTGCGGAATGCCGGGCTGACTGCGGCAATCGTGATGCTCACGCATTCCCAGGCGGTTCCTGTGGAAGTTTTCGTGATCGACCGGATTGCCGAGATCACGCTGGGAGGCGTCATCGGGGTGCTTGCCAGCCTCGTCATCCTGCCGACGCGATCGCGGACGGTGGTGCTCGATCGCTTCGCCTCGGCGCTCGACGTGATGGCGCAGATATTGCGCACTTTGGCGGCAGCCGCCGAGAAGGGAGAGGCGGTGTCGGCGACGGAGGCCAATATCGGGCTGCGGCAATCCCTGGTGGCTGCGGAGGCACTGTTGACCGATGCGCAGCGCGAGCGCGCCCTGTGGCTCGCAAGGCAGGGAATTTCCGACGCTATTCCACGCTCCCTATGGCGCATCCGCAATGACATGACCTATGTCAGCCATCTGCTCGAAGCCCCGTTTCCGGCCGAGGTCGTTGCGGCGCTCGGGCCGCAGGCTGCACAGGTCGTACGTTCTCAGGCCGATTTTGCCCAGGCTTGTGGGAAAGCCCTTCGCGACGGAAGCGAGATCGATTCCGAGCGCCTGTCCGAAGCCGATAGCGCTTTGGAAGCCGCTTTCGAAGCGTTTCAGAACTCGAAAGCTGCCCAGTCGATCGGCTTCCGCGAAAGCGGGCGTCTCTTTGGCCTTGATTTCACGCTGCGCCGCTTGCGCCAGAACTTTCTGGACCTCGCCGATCGCATCCGCGAAAGCCGGGTCATTTGAGGGCAGGCGGCCGACGTCTCGGAAGGCCGCTGCTTCCCTTGAGCGCGGCGATGCGGACGATCGGATTGAGATGGGTCGGTGGACGAAAAATGCCGCAATTACAGGATATTGATGACCTTCATGCTGGGTCTGGAGTCGTCAAAAACGGAGCTTAATCTCGCGCGCTATGATTTATTGCATTCCCCTTTTGACGGTCCATTAAGGGGTAAAGTTCAATATGCTAAATTATGGAGAGGACGCCGCGTCGATATGATCTAGATTTTGTCAGGGTTGCGGCTTTCATGCTGCTGATCATCTATCATGTCAGCTTGATCTATGACTCGAAAGAGTTCCTGCTGAAGGCACCCCAGACCTTTCCTCTCTTCGACATGATTCATTTATGGACGCATCCCTGGCGAATGTCCCTCCTGTTCATCATTTCGGGCACCGTGACGGGTATCTTGCTGACTCGGCAATCTCCGGATGAGCTGAGGAGTGCGCGTACAAGGCAATTGCTGATACCTTTGCTGCTGGGTCTTCTATTTCTGATACCGCCGCAGATGTATATTTCCCTGAATGCCGGATTGGGCGTTAATATCAGCCTTTATGATGTCTTCTGGCACTATGTGACCTGGACGCCGGTTCAACTGCCGGATGGCGGCTATGTGGAACTCGCAGGAATGCAGCATCTCTGGTATCTCGCCTATCTATGGGTCTATACCGCGCTTCTGACGCTTGCCTTGTCGGCGTGGCCGCGGCTGCTGACGAACGCAGGCGATCGGCTGGCGATCTGGCTGACGGGAAAATGGATCCTGATACTCCCTGCCTTGTATTTCGTGGTCCTGAGGCTGGTGCTGCGGCCGGCCTTCCCGCCGACGCCCAATATGCTGGACGACTGGTACAGCCACGCCGTCTACGTCACGTCGTTCTTTGTCGCAGCGGCGATGGCGATGCGCAATGACTATTGGGATGCAATCGTCAATATGCGAAGGCCTGCGCTGATCCTGGCAGTGGCAAGCGCGGTGGCTATGACATTGCTCTTTCCAGCCCTGCCGGCGGTCGAGCCCGAAGGGGTGCAGGCGCTGGCGGGAAGAATCCTCGCAGGCACTTTTCAGTGGTGCGCCATTGTCGCCATTCTCGGTTATGCAAAAATCTGGTGCAATTCCGAGAATGCTGTCATCCGTTATCTGAACAGGGCAATCCTGACCTATTACGTACTACATCAGACGGTCATGCTGCTGATTGCCTATGCTCTGGACCAGATGGGACTCATGTCCGTCTCGTTCTTTATCCCGATCGCTGTTGCCACGCTTGTGATCTGTGCGCTGCTTTATGAGCTGAGGCGGCATCTTGAAGCTTCCTACAAGGCTATGTTTCCGGCCCGTTTTGCCTGATGCAAACTTGCAAGGGAGCCCAGAAGATGCAGGGTTTGGTGGTGCTGCCCACATATTATTAATGTTGAAATGGATCTCGGGACGGAGAACCAGTTGACGCATTCTTAGTCTCAGATACTATATATAGTGTTCGAGGTTCCTTCGATTCGCAAGGATTGGAGGCTAAGATGGGAATATGGTCGGCGAGCATGATGATCGCCAAGCCGTAGCTGCCCCCGCAACTGTGAGCGGCGAGCGTTCGATCGACATGGCCACTGAGACGCATGCGTCTTGGGAAGGTGAGATCGAGAGCTGCGACCCGCGAGCCAGGAGACCTGCCTCGAGCATAGCGTCCACGGGCGGGGTGTCCGTATGGCGAGCAAGGACTCGTGCGGCATGATTGCCGCCGCCTTCGCTGCCGCAAGTGCCCCGCATGAACAACTTCGGGGTGAATCCATGTTTTCGAGTACCCACAACAGGCTACGGGAATGACGGTCGTCTAAGCGGCCGGCTACCAGTCGCGGCTGCCTCCATTTTCATCTGCCACTGCGGGCATTGTTCGGTGCACGAACGCTTTTGCATGACTATAATATACGAGGATATCTCATGAGCATTACCGTCTACAGCAAGCCCGCCTGCGTCCAGTGCACAGCAACCACGCGCGCGCTCGACCGCCAGGGCATCGATTACACGATCATCGACGTGTCCACCGATAGCGCAGCCTATGAGCTGGTGCAGGGTCTTGGTTATCGTCAGGTCCCCGTCGTTGTCGCCGGCGAGCAGCATTGGGCGGGTTTTCGCCCTGACATGATCAGCGCTCTCGCCTGAGGAGCCAAGCGGTGGGCGAGCTCATCTATTTCTCCAGCAGATCTGAAAACACCTATCGTTTCGTTGCCAAGCTTGCCTTGTCGGCCGCTCGCATTCCGCTCGGCGCGGGAGAAGAGCTTCGAGCTGCCCGTCCCTATGTCCTCATCGTCCCGACCTATTGCGGCGAAGGGGGCAAGGGCGCCGTGCCCAAGCAGGTGATCCGTTTCCTCAACGATGCGGATAACCGTTCGAAAATCCGCGGTGTCATCGCCGCGGGCAACAGCAACTTCGGGGCGACCTACGGTATCGCCGGCGACATTATCTCCACCAAATGCAAGGTGCCGTTTCTATATCGGTTCGAGCTCTTGGGAACGGAGGAGGATGTCGCCAATGTCAGACACGGATTGGAACGATTTTGGACACGTTAACCCCTTCTTTGTCGCGGGATGCAGGCGAGAAGCCGCTAAACGCTTTCTCTCATCCCACAAGCGACCGGCCAGCAAAGGTAATGGAAGCGGCGCTCGACTATCACGCCCTAAACGCCATGCTGAACCTCTATGACGAGCAGGGTAAGATCCAGCTCGACAAGGACCGCATGGCGGCCAAGCAGTATTTCCTTCAACACGTCAACCAGAACACAGTCTTCTTCCATAACCTGCGGGAGAAGCTCGATTACCTGGTGACTGAAGGCTATTACGAGCAGGAGGTGCTGGACCAGTATTCCTTCAATTTCGTGCGCGATCTCTTCGACCATGCCTATGCGAAGAAGTTCCGCTTCCCGACCTTTCTTGGTGCCTTCAAATACTACACCAGCTACACGCTGAAGACTTTTGATGGGAAGCGCTATCTGGAGCGCTATGAAGATCGCATCTGCATGGTGGCGCTCACGTTGGCGCGGGGTAGTGAGCAGCTTGCTCGCGATCTGGTCGACGAGATCATCTCGGGTCGCTTCCAGCCGGCGACACCGACCTTCCTCAACGCCGGCAAGAAACAGCGCGGCGAGCTGGTCTCCTGCTTCCTGCTGCGCGTCGAAGACAATATGGAGTCGATCGGCCGTGCCATCAATTCCGCGCTGCAGCTTTCCAAGCGCGGTGGGGGCGTCGCCCTGTCGCTGACCAACATCCGCGAGGCCGGTGCGCCGATCAAGCACATCGAGAACCAGTCATCCGGCATCATCCCGGTGATGAAGCTGCTCGAGGACTCGTTCTCCTACGCCAATCAGCTTGGCGCCAGGCAGGGTGCGGGTGCGGTCTACCTCAACGCCCATCACCCGGACATCATGCGGTTCCTCGATACCAAGCGCGAGAACGCCGACGAGAAGATCCGCATAAAGACGCTATCGCTCGGTGTCGTCATTCCGGACATTACCTTCGAGCTCGCGAAGAACAACGACGATATGTACCTGTTCTCGCCCTATGATGTAGAGCGCGTCTACGGCGTGCCGTTCACGGAAATCTCGGTCACGGAAAAGTATCGCGAGATGGTGGCCGACAGCCGCATTCGCAAGAAGAAGATCAAGGCGCGTGACTTCTTCCAGGTCATCGCCGAAATCCAGTTCGAGAGCGGCTATCCCTACATCATGTTCGAAGACACGGTGAACCGCGCCAACCCGGTTGCCGGGCGCATCACCATGAGCAATCTTTGCTCGGAAATCCTGCAGGTCAGCGAAGCCAGCGAATATAGCGACGACCTCTCCTACAAGCATATGGGCAAGGACATCTCCTGCAATCTCGGCTCGCTCAACATCGCAGCCGCAATGGACAGCCCCGATTTTGGCAAGACGATCGAGATGTCGATCCGCGCGCTGACGGCAGTCTCCGACATGAGCCACATCTCGTCGGTGCCTTCGATCGAGAAGGGCAATGACGACAGTCACGCCATCGGCCTCGGTCAGATGAACCTGCACGGCTATCTTGCCCGCGAGCGCATTTTCTACGGCTCTGAAGAAGGCGTCGACTTCACCAATATCTATTTCTACACCGTGACCTATCACGCCATCCGCGCCTCGAACTTGCTCGCGGTCGAACGAGACCAGAGCTTCAAGGGCTTCGAGAATTCGAAATACGCATCCGGCGAATATTTCGACAAATATACTGGTCAGGCATGGAAGCCGGCAACCGAGCGTGTGGCCGAGCTGTTCGAAACGGCCGGCATTGCCATCCCGACGCAGGAAGATTGGGCGGAGTTGAAGCAGGCCGTGATGAAGGGCGGTCTCTATAATCAGAACCTGCAGGCCGTACCGCCGACTGGCTCGATCTCCTACATCAACCACTCGACCTCTTCGATCCATCCGATCGTTTCCAAGATCGAGATCCGCAAGGAAGGCAAGATCGGCCGCGTCTATTACCCGGCCGCCTTCATGACCAACGACAATCTCGACTACTATCAGGATGCCTACGAGATCGGGCCGGAAAAGATCATCGACACCTATGCGGCGGCCACCCAACATGTCGATCAGGGCCTATCGCTGACGCTATTCTTCCGCGATACCGCGACCACGCGCGATATCAACAAGGCCCAGATCTACGCCTGGAAGAAGGGCATCAAGACCATTTACTACATCCGTCTTCGCCAGATGGCGCTGTCCGGCACCGAGGTGCAGGGCTGCGTTTCCTGCGCCCTCTGATTTCCGGTTTGAGAAGGACATTCCCGTGAACATGCAATTCAAGCCGGCAAGCCGCATCCGCGCCATCAACTGGAACCGCATCGACGACGACAAGGATCTCGAGGTCTGGAACCGCCTGACCGGCAATTTCTGGCTGCCCGAAAAAGTGCCGTTGTCGAACGACATCCCTTCCTGGGCGACACTCAAGCCGGAGGAGCAGCAGCTCACCATCCGCGTCTTCACCGGCCTGACCCTGCTCGACACGATCCAGAACGGCGTCGGCGCCGTCAAGCTGATGGCCGATGCTGTCACGCCGCATGAAGAGGCGGTGCTGTCGAACATTTCCTTCATGGAGGCCGTGCACGCTCGCTCCTATTCGTCGATCTTCTCGACGCTCTGCCTGACACCCGATGTCGATGATGCCTATCGTTGGTCGGAGGAGAACGAGTTCCTGCAGCGCAAGTCGGCGCTGATCATGGAGCAATATGTCTCCGGAGATCCGCTGAAGAAGAAGGTTGCCAGCGTCTTCCTTGAAAGCTTCCTGTTCTATTCGGGCTTTTATCTGCCGATGTTCTGGTCGAGCCGCGCCAAGCTCACCAACACCGCCGACATGATCCGCCTCATCATTCGCGACGAAGCGGTGCATGGCTACTATATCGGCTACAAGTTCCAGCGAGAGCTGGAGCGGCTTTCGGAAGAGCGCAAGCAGGAGATCAAAGATTTCGCCTTCGACTTGCTGCTCGAACTCTATGACAACGAGGCGAAATATACCGAGGCGCTCTATGATGGCGTCGGTCTGACGGAAGACGTCAAGAAGTTCCTGCACTACAACGCCAACAAGGCGCTGATGAACCTCGGTTATGAAGCCCTCTTCCCCGCAGAAGCCTGCAAGGTCAATCCGGCAATCCTCTCGGCGCTCTCGCCCAATGCCGACGAGAACCACGACTTCTTCTCCGGCTCCGGCTCGTCCTATGTCATCGGCAAGGCGGTCGCCACCGAGGATGAAGACTGGGACTTCTAAGATCTCGACCGACTACGAGCTGACTGGCACGGCTCGTGCGTTTCCAATCGTAGCCGCGCGGCTGCGATTGATGTCTTGAACGTGCATGTCATAGCCGCTGCAGCTCGCAATGCGCTTTGCAGATCTGACAAAGTCCTGTGATAGCCCCGAACGAGACGTCCGGTTGCGGAGAGAGCCGTGCAAGCGTCCACGGCGAGAAAGGGGCGCATCATGAACTATATCGACTATATCGCCGATCCGGCACGCGACTGCGCAATCGTCGTTCATCGCGGCATTTGGCGCGCAGCACCGGAAAACAGCCTGCTTTCGATCGAGCGGGCCATTTCAGCCGGTTACGACGTGGTCGAGATCGACGTGCGGCGCAGCAACGACGGCGAACTTTTCCTTCTGCATGACGATACGCTCGAGCGGATGGCGGGCCGCGATCAGGAGCCCGAGGCGCTGACACTGCAGCAATTATCCAGTCTTAGCCTGCGCGATCGGGATGGCGGCGAGGCGAACCCGATGACAGAGGAAAAGTTGCCGAGCCTGAAGGATGTCTTCGATCTGACGCGAGGTCGTATCTTCATCCATCTCGACGTCAAACGCAGGCACATGATCCCGGATGTGATCGCCTGCGCCCGTGCGATGGGCGTCGATCAGCAAGTCGATTTCTGGGGCGATCTAAAGACGGGTGAGGATCTCGCATGGATCCGCGCCAATGTGTCGGCGCAGGCCGTTCCCTTCATGGCCAAGACACGCCTCGAGGCTCCGGATGTCGGCAGCCAGTTGGATCTTCTGTTCCAACTGAACCCGTTCCTCTGCGAAATCTATTTCGACAGGCTGGAACAGGTCGCAGAGCGGCAGGCGCTTTTCCGGAAGGCCGGCATCGCGCTTTGGGTCAACACGCTCGACTCGGTTTCTTGTGCAGGCTTTACCGATTCCACGGCGCTGAAGGATCCGGAAGCGATCTGGGGGCGCCTGATCGATGCAGGCATCTCCGCGATCCAGACGGACGAAGCCGCAGCGCTGAGAGCCTATCTCGATAGCCGCCGGGCAAGCTAGGCGAGGCCTCGCGCGGGCGGCGGACAATATTGTGCTTCATGGCGAGCGCATCCCCATCTTGATGAGTTTGCGCGCACCAACGGCCGGCTTCACCCCTCAAGGCCGGCCGTTCGATGCATCGAGCCTCGATGGCTCAAGGCAAAGGACTACTTGTTGAGCGCATCCTTCAACGCCTTTGCGGGCGTGAAAGCGAGCTTCCTTGCCGCAGCAACCTTGATGGTTGCGCCCGTTCCCGGATTGCGTGCTTCACGCTCCGGCGTGTCCTTTACCTTGAATTTGCCGAAGCCTGGAATGGAGGTCTCGGCGCCGGAAGACGCTGCTCCGGCGATGGACGCAAAAACGGCTTCGACGATGGCCTTGCCTTGAGCCTTGGTCAGCTTGTGATCAGCGGCAATCTTGTCTGCGATTTCATTGGTGGTGGTCATGATGCTTCCCCGCAATGGTTACAGCGGAATCATTTCCATTGCAGCCGGTCATTGTCACGGGGGCTCTTGGTCTTTGAGGGCTCAGAAAGGCGCATTTCCACAATTTCCAACGTTTCGATGGCCTCTTTCGCCCTTGCAGCCGCCCGATCCCGGGTGGTGCGGCGGCATTGATGGCCTCAGCGATAGTATGAGCGCTTCCTGCCACGGCTCCGGCGATCCGCCTTTGGCATCAGACTCAGAGCCTCCTCGAAGCGCGCTTCCGGAGTGGACAGTCGCTACAATGCCCCATATCTGATCGAGCGCGATGTCTTGGCCGCGCATCAATGCTCGCTTTGCTCAGCTTGAGCGTATAGAGCCTGACAGCGATGAACGAAGACCAGTGAATAGGACAGGTAATGGAAGACCCGATCAAGATCGACAATCGTGGCGACTTCGGCCTCTGGGCCATCGAAGTGGCAAAGCAGATCGTCAGCGGCGAAGGCTTCGAGCTGGCCAGGGCGGCGCGCGACGGTACGGACGACGAGGTTCGCGCGGCCGGCAATACACTTGGGCAGGCGATCACCAATGCGCTGATGGAGGTCTATGACGGGTTGCTCGAGGGCGTCGAGGAAAATTAGGTTTTGACGGCGAGGCCGCTAACCGATCCCCCGAGGCCGGAAAGCTCAATGTTTCTGGGGCGTTCGAGGCGAAATTCATCGAGCCGGCTAATATAAAGCGCGCTGTGGTTTGAGATTTGAAGGCGCACCAACTTACAATCGCAACCCGCCATCCCCATATCCAGCCAAAATCGTTGTTCCGCTCAATCACAGGAGAGCAAATGCTCAGGGTAGGTCCCCGTTTTGCCAAGATCGCAGCCATCGTCGTGCTCGCTGCCGCGTCTGCTCTAGCGACCTTCGATGTTGCCGACGCACGTCGTGCCGGCTCCAGCGGGTTCGGCAGCCGCGGAACGCGGACTTTCGACGCGCCTGCCACAACGCGGACGGCTCCGACGCAAGCCGCTCCGATCGACCGGACGATGACACCCAGGCCGCAGCAGCCGCAAACCGCCACGCAACCGCCGATCGCCGGCCAGCAGCGCCCGGGCTTCTTTGGTGGTTTCGGCGGATCGATGATCGGCGGATTGATCGCCGGTGGTCTTCTCGGCATGCTGCTCGGCCATGGCTTCGGCGGAGGTGTCGGCTTCCTTGGCATGTTGCTGCAGATCGGCCTGATCGTGCTGCTGATCAGCTTTGCCATGCGGTTCTTCGCAAATCGCCAGCGCGGGCAATATGCGGCGCCGGGGTCGGGCCAGTCCTACAATACGAACCCGATGAACAATGCCGGTGCGTCGCCGCGCCCTTCCTTTTCCATCCCGACAATCGGCGGCGGGACGGCAGCCGCCGCGCATAAAACGCGGCAGGCCAGCGACGAGATCGGGCTGCAGCAAGCCGATCTTGATCGCTTCGAGCGGCTTCTCACCGAAGTCCAGACAGCCTATGGCAAGGAAGACTATGCGACGTTGCGCCGGCTGACCACGCCGGAGGCAATGTCCTACCTGGCAGAGGAGCTTGGGGAGAACGCCACCAACGGCGTGCGCAACAGCGTCTCCGACGTTCGTCTGCTGCAGGGCGATATTGCCGAGGCCTGGCGCGAGGACAATGCGGAGTATGCGACGCTTGCTATGCGCTATTCCAGCATCGATGCCATGCTTGATCGCACGACGGGCAAGCTCGTTAATGGTGACGATCGCAACCCCTCGGAAACGGTCGAGCTCTGGACTTTCGTGCGCAAGTCCGGCGCGGACTGGATACTTTCGGCGATCCAGGGAACGGAATCCAACCACGGCTGAACCCGTCTTCGGTAAAGAGATTGCTCCTCGATATGTCTGGGGGCAATTAGCCGATCATGTTCCTTTTGCCGGCCCGCATCCCTGCATTCAAGCGGCATTTGCCGCCGGTCTTGACGACCGTTCTGATATTCTCCGGAACCCTTGAGCGGGACGGGTGTGGAAATGATACCGCACCCGTCCCGCTCATTATCTGCGCCTCTTTCAAGGCCAGCAATGCCTCTGAAGGCAGCTGCGACCGCTGGCATCTCCGTCAGGTCGGTTCTTCTGGCTGAGGCAAAGGAGATGCATTTCTCATCTGTCTCGCGGGCCGGGTTCTTCACGCCGCCGGGTATCACGCTATAGTATGCCGAAGGGAGTGGTGCTGCGACGTCAACTCGTCGGGCGCTGTAATCGGAGGAGGAGAATGAGGGCAGTACGTTTGGAAGCGGTCGGGTCCATGACCATGCGCAACGTTGAAAGGCCAAGCGCCGGACCGGGCGAGCTCGTTGTCCGGGTGCTGGCCGCTGGCATCTGCGGCTCGGATCGTCATATGTTCAAGGGCGAGTATCCGACGGCGATCCCGGTGACCCTGGGCCATGAATTCTGCGGTCTTGTGGAGGAGGTTGGCGATGGCGTTTCGGCGTTCAATGGCGGCGAGCTCGTTACCGTCGACCCGAATATCGCTTGTGGCGCTTGCGCGGCCTGCCGGCGCGGGCGACCGAACCTTTGCGAGAACCTGAACGCAATCGGCGTGACCCGGGATGGCGGCTTTGCCGAATATGCGGCGGTGCCGAGCAGCCAGGCATTCGTGCTGCCGCCCGATCTCGATCCCGTCCACGGCGCCTTTTGCGAGCCGCTGGCATGCTGCATTCACGCCATCGACAAGGCGCGGATTCGCCCAGGCGATGCCATCGCGATCCTCGGCGGAGGGGTGATCGGGCTGCTGATGGTGCAGCTGGCGCGACAGGCCGGTGCCGGTGAGGTGATCCTGATCACGCGTCAGCTATCGCGGCGCGAAGCCGCGCTGCGTTTAGGTGCTACGCATGCCTTCGATCCGGCTGCCTCGGACACCGTCGCTTCGGTACGGGAGCGTACCCATGGCGGCGCCGATGTCGTCATCGAATGTGCCGGCGTTCCCGAGACCTTGCAGACCGGTGTCAGGATGGTGCGGCGTGGCGGCGCTTTTATCCTGTTCGGCGTGACGCCGGCTGGACTTGAAGTGCCTGTTCTGCCTTTCGATCTGCTCGTCAACGAAGTCGAGATGAGGCCGGCCTATCTCAACCCGTTTACCCATTCGCGCGCTGCGGCGATGGTGGCAAGCGGCGTATTGGAGCTGGATTCCCTGGTGACGAAGACCATAGGTCTTGAGGATGTCGCCGAGGTTGTCGGCAGCGCCCCGCTATCGGGCGAGATCAAGGTTATCGTTCGACCCTAGCCTTGCTTGACGTCATGCGGTTGAATGCAATTGCGCCATGCTTTGCGGATGCCTGCCCGCGTCAATCGCGGGCAGGCCCGGCTGAATCGCGCTCGATCAGCTGATCGAAGCCGCCGGGCCCGGGGTGGCGTACAAAGACCGCTTCCTGCCATGCCGGTCCGCCCCGGCATTTATAAGATTTTTATATCTTCCGTTCTCCGGCCGTCTCGAACCTTAATGCCGTTCGGTCGCATATTGCGTGTCGAAGATGCACGCGAAGTGCGCTTCACCTCGGCAGAATGAAAGAGGCGCTTTCACCGAGAGCGCTCCCTCGTCGTTTCTGCAGTCAACAATAACAATCAAGGAATCGCGATCAATGATGGACATAATTCTTGTCGGGATCGGCGTCTTATTTTTCCTCCTTTGCGTCGCTTACACCAAGGCCTGCGACAGCCTCTAATCGGAGAGACGGCAATGCTTCTCGATTACATTCTCGGTGGCGGCGTGACGCTCTTTCTCACCGCCTACCTGATCTACGCTCTCATTCGTCCCGAGCGCTTCTAACGGCGCTGGATAGGGAAAGTTACTTCCATGACCCTCAACGGATGGCTTCAGATCCTGATCTTCATCGGGATCCTTCTCCTGCTCGTCAAACCGCTTGGCGGTTACATGACGCGTGTCTTTACGGGCGAGCGCACACTCCTTTCCTACGTCTTCGGTCCGGTGGAGCGGGGGCTTTATCGTTTGTCCGGAACGAACGAACGTGAAGAGCAGCACTGGACGACTTATTCGGTCTCCATGCTGCTGTTCAGCCTTGCCGGCTTCATCGTGCTTTACCTCCTTCAGCGATTGCAGGGCAGCCTGCCGTACAACCCGGCCGGCATGACTTCGCTCGACCCGTACTTGTCCTTCAACACGTCGACCAGCTTCGTCACCAATACCAATTGGCAGAACTATGGTGGCGAGAGCACGATGTCCTACCTCGTGCAGATGGCCGGCCTGACGGTGCAGAACTTCGTGTCCGCAGCGACCGGTATTGCCATCGCCATCGCCTTGATTCGCGCCTTCTCGCGCGCCTCGGGCAAGGCGATCGGCAATTTCTGGGTCGATATGACCCGCGCGACGCTCTACGTCCTGCTGCCGATGTGTATCGTTTTGACGGTGGTATACGTCTATCTCGGCGTTCCGCAGACGCTCGGGCCCTATGTCAATGCGACGACGCTTGAAGGTGCACAGCAGACGATCGCCGTCGGCCCGGTTGCCTCGCAGCTTGCCATCAAGATGCTCGGCACCAATGGCGGCGGTTTCTTCAACGCTAACTCCGCCCACCCGTTTGAGAATCCCGATGCGCTCAGCAACTTCATCCAGATGTTGACGATCTTCGTCATCGGTGCGGCGCTGACCAACGTGTTCGGTCGCATGGTCGGTAGCCAGCGTCAAGGCTGGGCCATTCTGGCTGCGATGGGCACGCTGTTCATTGCAGGTGTGATCGTCACCTACTGGGCAGAAGCTGCCGGCAATCCGCTCGTTCATGCGCTCGGCATTCAGGGCGGTAATATGGAAGGCAAGGAAGTCCGCTTCGGCATCGCTGCCTCCTCACTGTTCGCCGTCATCACCACCGCGGCGTCCTGTGGTGCGGTCAACGGCATGCTCGACAGCTTCACCGCACTTGGCGGCATGATCCCCCTTATCAACCTGCAACTCGGTGAAGTCATCATCGGCGGCGTTGGTGCCGGTTTCTACGGCATCATCATGTTCGTCATCATCGCCATTTTCGTTGCGGGCCTGATGGTCGGCCGCACGCCGGAATATCTCGGCAAGAAGATCGAAGCCAAGGAAGTGAAGATGGCAATGCTTGCCGTGCTTTGCCTGCCCTTTGGTATGCTGATTTTCACCGCCATTTCCGCTGTGCTGCCCTCCGCCGTCGCCTCTGTCGGCAATTCCGGCCCGCATGGCTTCTCGGAAATCCTCTACGCCTACAGCTCGGCGGCGGCAAACAACGGCTCGGCCTTCGGTGGCCTGTCCGGTAATACGCCTTGGTACAACATCACGCTCGGTCTCGTTATGCTGATCGGTCGCTTCCTGGTCATCGTTCCCGCGCTTGCGATTGCCGGCTCGCTGATCACCAAGAAGACGGTACCCGCCTCGGCCGGCACCTTCCCGACAGACGGTCCGCTCTTCGTCGGCCTGCTGGTCGGTACTATCCTCATCGTCGGCGGCCTGACCTTCTTCCCGGCACTCGCGCTCGGACCGATCGTAGACCATTTGGCGATGATCGCAGGCCAGACCTTTTAAGGAATGATGTCATGAGCCAACCGCTTTTGGCCAGGCTTCGAAAAGTCATCGATCCACGCCCCTTCGACAGGGGGCGTGGCCCGGCCGGAATAACCTGCGCTTCAGACGCCATTTTGTTGGCGATGGTTGCCCTGTTCCTCGGTCTTGTCATCTTCGGATTTCTAATCGGCTGATCGGCAGCGTTCCGATCTGACGTTTTCCTCTTCACGCTGGAGCCTCTTATGAGCCAGTTAAAATCAGCGAGTATTCTGGATTCTCGCATCCTCGTTCCGGCGATCGGCGCTTCTTTCAAGAAGTTGAACCCGCGCACGCTTGCTAAGAACCCTGTCATGTTCGTGGTCGCCGTCGTTTCGGCACTGACGACCGTCCTCTTCCTGCGCGACCTCGTCACCGGCGGCGGCAATCTCGCCTTCTCGCTGCAGATCAACATCTGGCTGTGGTTCACGGTGCTGTTTGCCAATTTCGCCGAGGCCGTTGCGGAAGGTCGCGGCAAGGCGCAGGCGGATTCGCTGCGCAAGTCGCGTACCGAAACCCAGGCAAAGCTGCTCGTCGGCAATAGCCGCACCGATTACAAGATGGTGCCGGGCACCAGCCTGAAGGTCGGCGATGTCGTTCTCGTCGAGGCCGGCGACATCATCCCGTCGGACGGTGAAGTCATCGAAGGTGTCGCTTCCGTCAACGAAGCTGCCATCACCGGTGAGTCCGCCCCTGTCATCCGTGAATCGGGTGGCGACCGCTCGGCCGTGACCGGTGGTACACAGGTCCTGTCGGACGAGATCCGCGTGCGCATCACCGCTGCCGCCGGCTCGACCTTCATCGACCGCATGATCGCGCTGGTCGAAGGTGCCGAGCGGCAGAAGACGCCGAACGAAATCGCGCTCAACATCCTGCTTGCAGGCATGACGCTGATCTTCGTGCTGGCGACCGTCACGATCCCGAGCTTTGCCGCCTATGCCGGTGGCTCGATTCAGACGGTCGTGCTCGTTGCGCTGTTCGTGACGCTGATCCCGACCACCATCGGCGCGCTGCTGTCGGCGATCGGTATTGCCGGCATGGATCGCCTGGTCCGCTTCAACGTGCTCGCGATGTCCGGCCGCGCCGTCGAGGCCGCCGGCGACGTCGACACCCTGCTGCTCGACAAGACCGGCACGATCACCCTCGGCAATCGCCAGGCAACGGCTTTCCGCCCGGTTCGCGGCATTAGCGAACAGGATCTGGCCGATGCAGCGCAGCTTGCCTCGCTTGCCGACGAAACGCCCGAGGGACGCTCGATCGTCGTGCTCGCCAAGGAAAAATATGCGATCCGTGGCCGTGACATGACGAGCCTGAAGGCGACCTTCGTTCCGTTCACCGCACAGACCCGCATGAGCGGTGTCGATCTGGAAGGATCCTCGATCCGCAAGGGCGCCGTCGATGCCGTGCTGGCCTATGTGGATGGCGCCGCCAATGGCGGAACCGACGGTACGACAGTGATCTCGCGAACCTCGAGCGAGATGCTTCGCGAACTGCAGGCGATTGCTGACGAGATCGCAAAGGCCGGCGGCACGCCGCTTGCCGTTGCTCGCGACGGTCGTTTGCTCGGCGTTATCCATCTCAAGGACATCATCAAGGGCGGCATCCGCGAGCGCTTTGCCGAACTGCGCCGCATGGGCATCCGCACCGTCATGATCACGGGTGACAACCCGCTGACGGCAGCTGCCATCGCCGCGGAAGCCGGTGTAGACGACTTCCTCGCCCAGGCGACCCCGGAAATGAAACTGGCGCTGATGCGTGAGGAGCAGTCCAAGGGCAAGCTCGTCGCCATGTGCGGCGACGGCACGAACGACGCTCCCGCGCTTGCCCAGGCCGATGTCGGCGTCGCCATGAATACCGGCACTGTGGCCGCCCGCGAGGCCGGCAACATGGTCGACCTCGACAGCGACCCGACGAAGCTGATCGAGATCGTCGAGATCGGCAAGCAGTTGCTGATGACCCGCGGCGCTCTGACCACCTTCTCCATCGCCAATGATATCGCGAAGTATTTCGCCATCATCCCGGCCATGTTCATCGCCTTCTATCCGCAGCTGAAGACGCTGAACATCATGGGCCTTGCGACGCCGCAAAGCGCCATTCTCTCGGCCATCATCTTCAATGCGCTGATCATCGTTGCGCTGATCCCGCTGTCGCTGAAGGGCGTTCGCTACCGGCCGATCGGCGCCGGCGCGCTGCTCAGCCGCAACCTGCTGATCTATGGTCTCGGCGGCATCATCGTACCCTTCATCGGCATCAAGGCCATCGACATGGCGATCACCGCCATCGGCCTCGTCTAAGGAGTTTGCACCATGCTCAAGCAAATCAGACCCGCTATCGTCATGATCGTCGCCACGACCGTCCTGACCGGCCTTGCCTATCCGCTCGCCATGACAGGTGTCTCCCAGGCGCTCTTTTCCCATCAGGCAAACGGCAGCCTGGTGGAGAAGGACGGCAAGGTGATCGGTTCCAGCCTCATCGGCCAGAACTTCACCAGCGACGGCTATTTCCATGGTCGCCCGTCGGCCACGACCGCCGCAGACCCGAATGACCCGACTAAATCGGTTGCAGCGCCCTACAACGCCGCCAATTCCGGGGCCTCCAACCTGGGGCCGACCAATTCGAGCCTGATCACCCGCATCAAGGGCGATGCCGCGACATTGCAAGCGCAGAACCCGAACATGCCGGTTCCGATGGATCTGGTGACGACCTCGGGCAGCGGTCTCGACCCGGATATTTCGCCGGATGCCGCCTATTTCCAGATCCCGCGCGTGGCCAAGGCGCGCAACATGGACCAGGCCAAGCTCAAGTCGATCGTCGATGCCTCCATCGAGTCCAGAGAGCTCGGTGTTCTCGGCGAGCCCCTTGTCAACGTACTGGCATTGAATCAGGCACTTGATGCTTCTATGAAACAGTAAGTTGAGCAGGTTGAGACGGCTTGCGCCATCTCAACCTCGTCAGGAAAGACAACCCACCGATGGCAGATGACAGCCGGGACATGATGAGCAGGCCTTCGCCCGATGCGCTTCTGGAAAAGGCGAATGCCGAGGCACGCGGCAGGCTGAAAATCTTCCTGGGCGCAGCGCCGGGCGTCGGCAAGACCTATGAGATGCTGATCTCCGGCAAGGCGAAGGTCGCCGATGGCGTCGATGTGGTGGTCGGTGTGGTTGAAACCCATGGCCGGCGCGAAACGCAGGCCTTGCTCGACGGCTTCGAAATCATTCCGCGTGTGGAAGTGGACTACAAGGGCCGGGCGCTTGAGGAGATGGATCTCGATGCCATTTTGAAGCGCCGCCCCGGCTTGGTGCTGGTCGACGAACTGGCTCATACGAATGCGCACGGAAGCCGTCATCCGAAGCGCTACCTCGATGTCAAGGAGCTGCTGGAGCGTGGCATCGACGTCTATACGACGCTGAATATCCAGCACGTCGAGAGCCTGAATGACGTCGTCTCGCAGATCACCCGCATCCGCGTCAGGGAGACGGTGCCGGATTCGATCATCGATCTAGCGGATGACGTCGAGATCATCGACCTGACGCCGGATGACCTGATCAAGCGTCTGCACGACGGCAAGGTCTACGTATCGAAGACGGCCGAGCGGGCGCTGACCAATTATTTCACACCCGGCAATCTGACGGCGCTGCGCGAACTGGCGCTGAGGCGCACGGCACAACGCGTCGACGATCAGCTTCTGACCCATATGCAGGCCCATGCGATCTCCGGGCCTTGGGCGGCGGGCGAGCGCGTGCTGGTCTCCATCGATCAACACCCGCGATCTGCTTCGTTGGTGCGTTATGCCGCGCGCATGGCGTCGCGTCTGCGCGCGCCCTGGGCTGCCGTCTATGTCGAAACCAATCGGTCGATCAACCTGACGGAGGCGCAGCGCGATACGATCGCAGCGACTCTGCGGCTTGCCGAGCAGCTCGGCGGCGAGGCTATCACCCTTCCGGGCCGCGAGGTGGCAGAGGAACTGCTTCGTCATTCGGCCAGCAACAATGTCACCCACATCGTCATCGGCTCGCCAAAGATCGGGTCCTGGCGCGATTGGTCTCGCCGTTCGGTTTCCTACGATCTCATCCGCAAGGCCGGTGACATCAGCGTCCATGTCATTTCCGGCAGCGATGCGGATGGTGAGGCTACAAGGCGCGGCGTCAAAGTGGCGCCTTCGCCGCCTCCTTTCCAGTTGCGCGGCTACGCTCTGGCAACGCTCTATGTCGCCATCGCGCTGGGCTTCTGCGTCATCCTCGATCAGGTGCTGGATGTCCGGAACCTGGCGCTCGTTTTCCTGATGGCGGTCCTGGCCAGCGCGGTAACGCAGGGCCTGCGCCCGGCGCTCTATTCCTGTATTCTCGGCGCGCTCGCCTTCAATTTCTTCTTCCTGACGCCGCGCTATACGCTGACGATCAGCGATCCCGAGAGCGTGCTCGCCTTCTTCTTCTTCCTCGGTGTCGCGATTATCGCCAGCAATCTGACGGCAACGGTGCAGCGGCAAGCGGCCGCCGCGCGCCAGCGGGCGCGAACGACCGAGGACCTTTATCTGTTTTCGAAGAAGCTCGCCGGCACCGGTACGCTCGACGACGTGCTGTGGGCAACGGCCTTTCAGCTTGCCTCGATGCTCAAATTGCGGGTCGTCCTGCTTCTGCCGGAATACGGCACCATTGCCGTCAAGGCCGGCTATCCGCCTGATGACACGCTCGACGACGCCGATATCGCGGCGGCGCGCTGGGCATGGGAGCACAATCATGCGGCCGGGCGCGGCGCCGATACTTTGCCCGGCGCCAAGCGCCTATACGTGCCGCTGCGCACGGGCCGCACCGCCGTCGGCGTCATCGGTCTCGACAATGACCGCCGCGACGGGCCGCTCCTGACGCCGGAGCAGCAGCGGCTACTCGATGCCCTGGCCGATCAGGCAGCCCTTGCCATCGAGCGCGTGCAGTTGGTGGCCGACGTCGACCGGGCCAAGCTGGCCGTCGAGGCGGATAGGCTGCGCTCCGCGCTGCTGACCTCCATTTCGCATGACCTGAAAACGCCGCTTGCCGCGATCATGGGTGCGGCGGGAACGCTGCGCGATTACTTGGAAACGCTGCCGCACGAGGATCGTGTTGATCTTCTGTCGACCGTTATCGACGAATCCGAACGGCTCAATCGCTTCATCGTCAACCTGCTCGATATGACCAAGATCGAATCCGGGGCGATGGAGCCCAATTATGCTCTGCATTATGGCGGCGATATCGTTGGCAGCGCGCTTCGGCGCGCCGAGAAGATCCTCAGCCGCCACCGCGTAGAGGTCCAGATACCTGCCGATCTGCCGATGGTGAAGGTCGATCCGGTTCTGTTCGAGCAAGTTCTGTTCAACCTGCTCGACAACGCCGCCAAATATGCCCCGGAGGGTTCAGCTATTCGTCTCGAGGCCTGGGCCGATATCGACAATATCGTCTTCCGGGTCATGGACGAGGGGCTCGGCATCCCGCCCGCCGATCTCGAGCGTGTCTTCGATACGTTCTACCGCGTGCGCAAGGGCGATCAGGTGAGGGCGGGCACCGGCCTTGGCCTGTCCATCTGCCGCGGCTTTGTCGAGGCCATGGGCGGCACCATTGCCGCCGGCAATAGAACGGATCGCCAAGGGGCGGTTTTCACCATCCGTATGCCAAGACCAACGGATGTCCCGAAGCTGGATGAATTGAAATGAACACGACTGCCGTCAAGATTCTCGTCGTCGATGACGAACCGCCGATCCGCAAACTGCTGCGTGTCGGCCTCGGTGCCCAGGGCTACGTTGTCAACGAGGCCCAGAATGCCGCCGCCGCGCAGGCCTCCGTGGATGAGGACCGACCAGATTTGGTCGTGCTCGATCTCGGGCTACCCGACAAATCCGGCCAGGACCTGCTCATGGAATGGCGCGAGGACGGCATGCAGATCCCCGTCGTCATCCTGTCGAGCCGCACCGATGAGGCCGGCATCGTCAAGGCACTGGAAAGCGGTGCGGACGACTACATAACCAAGCCTTTTGGCGTCAACGAGCTTGCGGCGCGCATTCGCGTCGCCCTGCGCCACCGACTGCAGCAGCAGGGAGAAAAGGCGATCTTCCAGACCGGCGGCCTCTCGATCGATCTGGTCAAGCGCATCGTCAGGGTCGATGGCAGCGAGATCAAGCTGTCGCCGAAGGAGTATGATATCCTGCGCGTGCTCGCCCAGCACGCCGGCAAGGTGCTGACCCATCAGTTCCTGTTGAAGCAGATCTGGGGGCCAGCCGCGGACGTGCAGTATTTGCGTGTCTATGTCCGCCAGCTCAGGCAGAAGATCGAGCATATCCCCGATCAGCCCCACTATATCACCACCGAAACTGGCGTCGGCTATCGTCTTCGCGAGCCGGAATGAGATGAGGGATTCGCTGCTGCGATCAGGAACATTCGTTTCCTGATCGGCATCACGATGAACGTCACCCCGGCATTATCGCCAGCATTATCGATTGTCCGACCTCTAAGAGCGACCATGGATCTTTCCACCATCATCCTGCCAGAGCATGTCTTCATCGGAGTGCCAGCCCCGACAAAATGGCGGGCGCTGCAGGTGCTGTCATCGAAGGCAGCCAGCTGTTTCGGCCTCGATGGCGCTGCGGTTCTGAGGGCGCTGGAAACGCGCGAGAAGCTCGGAACGACCGGCATCGGCAATGGCGTGGCCGTTCCGCACGCCGCAATTGCGGGTATGACGAGGCCGCGTGGCCTGCTGGCCCGTTTCTCCCACCCGGTGGATTTCGAGGCCATTGACGATATCCCGACCGAATGGGCCTTTGTGCTGCTTTTTGGGGAGGGCGGTCGTAGCGAGTATCTGAACGTGCTGGCGGCTATCGCGAGGCGACTGAGAACCGAGGGCGTGCTGGCGGCGATGAAGCAGGCAAAGAGCGCCGAAGAACTCTATTCCATCTTTCATGTCTGATGCTATCGCCGGATACCGGCGATTGTGACGCCTCGCGACTGTGCCGGAATGTGATTTCACTTTTCCGGATTCTATGGGATGCTGTTCTCCAGAGTTCCTTAAAACGGGAACGGTCTTCGTTACTTTATACGACCAAGTTGATAGGGTTTAAGGACAAACGAAGGGGGTTCATCCATGCAGACGGTAAGGCTTTCCCGGCTTTTCGCCACAGCAGTTTTGATCGGTAGTTTTTCGGTTGCGGCGATTGCGCCGACCTGGGCAGCGGACAAGACGCTTCTCAATGTTTCCTACGATCCGACGCGTGAGCTGTACAAGGATTTCAATGCCGTCTTCGCGGCAAAGTGGAAAAAGGACACCGGCGAAAGCATCAACATCAAGGCTTCGCATGGCGGCTCGGGCGCACAGGCGCGCTCCGTCATCGACGGTCTCGATGCCGATGTCGTGACGCTGGCGCTGGAAGGCGATATCGATGCGATCGCCAAGGCGACGCACAAGATCCCTGCTGACTGGAAGACCAAGTTCCCCAACAATTCCGTTCCTTATACCTCGACCATTGTTTTCCTGGTGCGCAAGGGCAACCCGAAGGGCGTCAAGGACTGGTCGGATCTGGTCAAGGACGGTGTCGAGGTCATCACGCCGAACCCGAAGACATCAGGCGGCGCCCGCTGGAACATTCTGGCTGCATGGGCCTGGGCCAAGCAGGCCAATGGCGGCGACGATGCCAAGGCGCAGGAATATGTTTCCCAACTTCTGAAGCATGTTCCAGTTCTCGATACCGGTGCGCGCGGTGCAACGACGACCTTCGTCCAGCGCGGCCTCGGCGATGTCCTGCTTGCCTGGGAAAACGAAGCCTATCTTTCGCTCGATGAACTCGGCCCCGATAAATTCGAGATCGTGACCCCATCCGTCTCCATCCGCGCCGATCCGCCGGTTGCCGTCGTCGATGGCAATGTCGACACCAAGGGTACGCGCAAGATCGCTGAAGCCTATCTGAACTACCTGTACTCGGACGAAGGTCAGAAGATCGCCGCCAAGCATTATTACCGGCCGATCAAGCCGGAAGCGGCCGATCCCAAGGATGTCGCCCGCTTCCCGGCCTTGAAGCTGGCGACCATTGACGATTTCGGCGGATGGGCCCAAGCTCAGCCGAAATTCTTCAATGATGGTGGTGTCTTCGATCAGATCTACAAGCCGGGGCAATAAGACTGAATGCATTCCATAACCCGCAAACGGTGGCGGTTTCGGCAGCCGAGTGTCATTCCGGGCTTCGGATTGGCGCTCGGCGTTACCTTGGCTTGGCTCATCTTCATCGTTCTCATTCCGCTGTCGGGACTGCTGTTGAAAAGCAGCGCTCTCGGCTGGTCGAAATTCTGGGCGCTCGCCTTTGATGTGCGCACGCTCTATGCGCTGCGCATGAGTTTTGGCGGCGCTTTCATTGCCGCGCTCGTCAATGCCGTGCTCGGGCTCATCCTGGCCTGGGTGCTGGTGCGCTATCGCTTTCCGGGCAAACGCATCCTCGATGCGATGGTCGATCTGCCGTTCGCGCTGCCGACGGCCGTGGCTGGCATTGCGCTCACGACGCTTTATGCGCCGAACGGCTGGATCGGCCAGTTCCTGACGCCGCTCGGCATCAAGATCGCCTTCACGCCGGTCGGCATCGTCATCGCGCTGATTTTCGTCGGCCTGCCTTTCGTGGTGCGCACTGCGCAGCCAGTCATGGAAGAGATTGACCGCGAAGTCGAGGAAGCGGCTGCGACCCTTGGAGCCTCCCGTTTTCAGACGATAACACGCGTGCTGCTGCCGGGATTGGCGCCTGCCGCGCTAACGGGGTTCGCATTGGCATTCGCGCGTGCGGCGGGTGAATACGGATCGGTCATCTTTATCGCCGGCAATAAGCCTTACGTCTCGGAAATCGCGCCTCTGCTCATCGTCATTCGCCTGGAGGAATATAATTACTCCGCAGCAACGGCGATCGCGACGGTGATGCTGATCATTTCCTTCACCATGCTTTTGATCATCAACCTCATTCAGGCCTGGAGCAGAAGGAGATATGGCTATGGCGCATGATCTTTCTGGCACTGCCGAAACCGGTCATTCCGTCATCACCGAAAGCCGGGTGGCGCGTATCACCTTCGTATTGATCTCGCTCGCCTTTCTGACGTTGATGGTGCTCCTGCCTCTGGCCGCCGTTTTCGTCGAGGCTTTCCGCAAGGGTATCGGGGCCTTCTTCGAAGCCCTGGTCGATGAGGAAACCTTTGCGGCGATCCGGCTGACACTGATCGTTGCTGGTATCAGCGTGCCGTTGAACCTCGTCTGCGGTGTTGCCGCTGCATGGGCGATCGCCAAGTTCGAGTTCAAGGGCAAGGCGTTCCTGACGACGCTGATCGATCTGCCATTCTCGGTTTCCCCGGTCATATCCGGCCTGGTCTTTGTGCTTCTGTTCAGTTCGAATAGCGTGCTCGGTCCCTGGCTGCAGAGCAACGGCATACGGATCCTGTTCGCGGTGCCCGGGCTCGTCCTTGCAACGATGTTCGTCACCTTTCCCTTCGTCGCTCGCGAACTGATCCCGCTGATGCAGGAGCAGGGCAGCGCGGACGAGGAGGCGGCACTTTCGCTCGGGGCCAATGGCTGGCAGACCTTCTGGTATGTCACGCTGCCGAACATCAAGTGGGGACTGCTCTACGGCGCGCTGCTCTGCAATGCTCGCGCCATGGGCGAGTTCGGCGCCGTCTCGGTCGTTTCGGGCCATATCCGCGGCGAAACCAACACCATGCCGCTGCAGGTCGAGATCCTCTACAACGAATATAATTTTTCTGGGGCTTTCGCCGTTGCTACGCTCCTCGCCCTGCTTGCCCTGGTCACACTTATACTGAAGACGTTGCTGGAAATGCGCTACAGCGAAGAGATCGCAGCCAGCCGGCGTCACTGAAGGAATTCTTGATGGAAGTTCGCGTTCAAAATCTGCGCAAGGAATTCGGTCGATTTCCCGCGCTGCACAATGTTTCTCTGGATATTCGCTCGAGCGAACTTATTGCGCTTCTCGGCCCGTCCGGCTCCGGCAAGACCACGCTGCTGCGCTTGATAGCCGGCTTGGAAACGCCGACGGAAGGCAGGATCTTCTTCGGTGAGGACGATGCTTCGAGCAAGACCGTGCAGCAGCGCAATATCGGCTTCGTGTTTCAGCATTATGCGCTGTTCCGACACATGACGGTGTTGGACAATGTTTCTTTCGGCCTGAAAGTCCGCTCGGCATCGCGTCGTCCGCCACGCGACGAAATTCGCCGGCGCGCGCTGGAGCTGCTGGAGCTTGTGCAGCTGAACGGCTTGGAGAAGCGCTATCCGGCCCAGCTTTCCGGTGGTCAGCGACAGCGCGTGGCGCTGGCGCGTGCCATGGCGGTGGAGCCGAATGTCTTGCTTCTCGACGAGCCCTTCGGCGCGCTCGACGCGCAGGTCCGCAAGGACTTACGCAAGTGGCTGCGGGAGATCCATGATCGAACCGGCCATACCACCGTTTTCGTGACCCACGATCAGGAAGAAGCGCTTGAGCTTGCTGACCGCATCGTCGTGCTCAACAAGGGGGCGATCGAGCAGGTCGGTACGCCGGATGAGATTTACGACAAGCCGAACTCGCCCTTCGTCTATGGGTTCATCGGCCAATCCAATCGCGTCAAGGTTCGCATCGCCAGTGGCGAGATCTGGTTCGACGACAAGCCGCTGGGGCTCAGCACGCCGCACGAGCCGGATGGCGAGGCCGATCTCTATTTCCGGCCGCATGATATCGAGCTTCGCGACGGCGACGGCGGCGCAATTGCCGGCCTGCTTGTCGCCAGCCGCCGCGTTGCGGGTACTCGCCACCTCGAGATCAACATTGGCAGCGAGTATGAGCCTATCGAGATCGAGCTGCCGCCGAACAAGGCGGATACGCTCGACCGCAATCGCATCGCTTTTAGGCCGACCCGGTGGAAGCTTTTCCGCAGCAGCCTTTGACCGTCAATCCTCCGGGTGGGCGGCTGAGGCAAAGCCGCCGCCCTGGTAGATGACCGCCGGATCGTTCGGATCGTCCTGGGGTGTTCGCGACAGAATTTCAGCCCGCCAATGAGCGGCCTTATCCTGCGGTTTCCAGCCAAGGAAGGCAGCGTTGCTGTTGTCCCACCATTGCTCGTCATTGTCGGAAACGCCGTAGATGATGGTATGGCCGAGGCGCGGCGCGTCGAAAGCGCAGCCGCAGAGGGACAGAAAATCCCGCACGCTGAACCAGGTCGCCAGCATGCGCGTATTGCGCGGCTCCGGAAAGCAGGAGCCGATGCGCACCGACAAGGTTTCCTGGCCGAACTTGTCGAAGTAGAGGCTCGCAACCGCCTCGCCGAATACTTTCGAAACGCCGTAAAGGGAATCCGGCCGCGTGGGCACCTTGTTGTCGATGCGCTCGTCGCGGCGATAAAAGCCGATCGTGTGGTTCGAGCTGGCAAAGACGATACGTGGTTTGCCGGCTGCGCGGGCGGCTTCGTAGAGATTGTATAGTCCGAGAATATTGCCCTGCAGGATCAGGTCGAAGGGTTTTTCCACCGAGATGCCGCCGAGATGGATGATGCCGTCGACCCCCGTGACCAGCGTGTCTACACCGCTGCGATCGGCAAGATCGCAGGCAACGAAACGCTCGTTCGGGCGCAGGTCGCGAATAGGAGCAAGATCGGACAGGACGACGTTCTCGGCGATCTGCGCCAGAAGCGGCCTGAGCGCCTGGCCGACGCCGCCGGCAGCGCCGGTCAGCAACAGAGTTTTCAGCATGATTGTCTCCCGATCGATCCTGTTGTCGGCAGGTTATAATATACCCTTTTTCCAGTCATCATATATCTGTAGGATTGACCGGCAAAATTGAGGAAGAGTGGGATGCGGCGCGAGGACGTGACCGAAAGGGGAGAGAGCAGTGCGCAGCCATCCGGCCGGCGTAACCTTGTCGATCATGTTGCCCAGCAATTGCGTCAGGAGATTCTCGGCGGCATATCGCCGCCTGGCGAGAAGCTGCCGAGCGAAAACGGCCTGACCGAGCGCTACAAGGTTAGCCGCACGGTCATCCGCGAGGCGATCGCATCGCTGCGCGCCGATGGTCTGGTCGAGGTGCGCCATGGCGTTGGTGTCTTCGTGAGCGCCGCGCAATCCTTTCCTTCAGCAAATCTTCTGGCGACCGATCCTGCTCGGATTTCCTCGATCATCGAGATGCTGGAACTGCGCACTGCAGTCGAAACGGAAGCGGCGGGGATTGCGGCTGTTCGGCGCTCGCCGGCGCAGGAGGAGGCCATCCTCGAGCGCTGCAAGGACATCGATCGCGCCCTGCGGGGTGGTATTGCCACCTCGGAAGCCGATTTCGCCTTTCATCTGGCCATAGCCGACGCGACCAACAATCCGCGCTTCAAGGAGTTTCTGGAACTGACCGGCAAGAAGATGATCCCGCGCTCCTTCCTGCTCGACCACGATGATGAAGCCGCTGCCGCCAATTACATCGTCCAAATCCAGGCCGAACATCGTCAGATCGCCGAGGCGATCTCCGACAGGGACGAACAGGCTGCCCGAGCGGCGATGCGGCTGCATTTGACAGGCAGCCAGCAGCGTTATCGTAGCCTGATACGCAGAAGTAGGTGATCGGGCAGTACGCCCGCTGGCCTCGAGTTTCCGCCCTTCTGTCGTTAGTGCCACCAATGGCTGCTCACCTTCGGAGGTACGGTTCGCGAACCGTTCTGAGGCTACCCTTATCACCGTCGCAAAGTTGAGTTTTTCAGCGGTTTGTCGGTTCCTGTGCTTTGGTCGACAGCTGCTTCAACACATCTACGAAGTCATCGAAGCGCTCCTTTCCAACCTCTTTGGACCATTGCTCATGCAACTGCCGAAGACATCCGAAAATGGCTGCGACGACTTCATGCCCCCGTGGTGTTAGATAGACCAGTCGGCGATCGCTGCCGTCGGCTGCGCGCCGCTCGACATAGCCCAGGTCTTCAAGCTGGCTGAGCAGATAGTTCACGGCTTGTCGCGACATCCGCTTCTGACGCGCGAGCTCGGACGGTCTCATGCCATCCGGCAGCGGAAACGAGAACACGGCAAAATGCGCCTCCTGGAAGTCAGCAAACCCCGCCTCGTGAATGGCTTGCAGCATGCGGTCTCGCACATGCTGCCAGACAACGCGCAGCAGCGCGCCGAAGAACGGCGGGCCGGGCAACGCGTCGGGAATTGAATTCTGGGGCGATAGGATTGACATATATGTAAAGTCACTTTACTTGTTGATGTAAAGTTACTTTACATTGTGGAGACCTCATATGGAAGCGGTAGGAAACGACATTGTGCGGATCGGGCAACTCGAACTGCGTTTTCTCATCTGTGAAGTCGGCGCGACGGTGTTCGAATTCACAGTGCCATCTCGGGCGCGCGTCCCCGCTCCGCATCATCATCGGGATGCCGACGAATTCCTCTACGGCCTCGAAGGCACGCTCACTGTGATCGTCGATGGGCTAACGCACGAGATTCGCGCCGGCGACGCCATATTCATTCCGCGAGGGGCGGTGCACCATCACGAGAACCTGCATGATGGCACAGCCAAGGTCTTGGCGACCATCACACCGGGTACCATTGGACGGCGTTATTTCGAGGAAATTGCCGAGGTGGTGAACGTGCCCGGCAAACCGGACCTCACTAAGGTCAATGAGATCATGCTCCGCCACGGACTGGTCCCGGTCTGATCAGTTCACCCAAGCCTCGCAATTTTCCAGTTGATTGCACAAGGAGACAGGAGCGTGACCAAGGCCGCTTTTGGCGCAAGGTTGCCGTGAACACGATGTTCACCGTAGGGCAATCTCCTGCTGAATTCTGGAGCCTGCTCTCTTGGCGGGAGAAAGCCCCAGCTTGACAATAAACAGCCCGCCGCGCCAGACGCCAGGGCACAGTTGCTCGTGTGGCGCTGTCGTGGGCGTTACCGTCATCCAACGCGCCTTTGTCGAGAAGGTCCCAGCATGCAGGTCTCGATGCAAGAGGCGTTTATGGTATGACATCGTTTTCCCAAACTCATTCGTCAGCCGTTTGATGGCTCCAATAGTGTTCCTGGTTGTGGGCACACTCTGGAGCGGATCCGCCTTATCCGAACAAGGCTGCTGAGCGGCAGGCGGCCGTACCAAGCGAATAATAGACTCTGAGCCTAGGCTGTTTGCGACCGTACCTCGGCTTCCATCTCGGATGCTTCGAGACTGACCACGGCTTTAATCGGCAAGTGATCCGACGCCACGCGTGCCAATGGTGAGTCATGCACCTCTACCGCTGAGATCATGCCGCGCCGGTTTGCCATGATGCGATCAAGCGCCAGAAGCGGTAGCGTCGAGGGAAAGCTCGGCACTGCCGGAGGGAGAGGGCCAAAGGCCGCCTGGAAAGTATTGAGCGACGACCGGTCGCCCAGCCGCCATTCGTTGAGATCGCCGAGCAGGACGGTCGGCATTTCGCTGCCGTCATTCATGAGATCGACGATCAGCCGCGTTTGCTGGGCGCGCGAGCGATGCAGCAGGCCGAGATGGGCAGCGATGATGCGGATGCTTCCGCCGCGCGCCAACTCTATCTCGGCAATCAGTGCACCGCGAGGCTCAAGCCCGGGCAGCTTGATTTGATGCACGTCGCGGACGGTGCCCTGTTTGAATAGGACAACATTGCCGTGCCAGCCATGTGCCTTGCTGGTGCCGGCGATCGGCACCGGGATGAGCCCGGTTTCGCGTTCGAGCCGGCGCAGATCGAGGATCCCCGTGCGCTCCCCGAAGCGGGTATCGGCCTCCTGCAGGCCGATGACATCGGCATCGATTTCATAAATGACCCGGCTGGTTCTCTCCGGATCGAAACGGCGGTCGGCGCCGACGCACTTGTGTACATTGTAGGAGGCGATCAGCGTGCCTTCGGGACGGTCCGGCTTGCTTGCCGGTGTTGGATGTGAGCTCTTTCGGTTCTTCAGGCTTTCCAGAATGCTCGCACCGAGGCTTTCTTTCTTTTTTCGCATCGATCCGTCGACCGTTCCTTGATCAGACCATGTCGGGTACATGTTTGGGATTATAAGAAGCGATCCTCGGCCTTGTCATGTAAAAAGGCTGCGACAAGGGTAGATTGTCCATGTGGCAGCCCATCAGAGATATGGCGAACCGAGCCAGAGGACCTTCTCGATCAGCCTCACAATAAAGGGTCGTGCCCGGAGCTTTTCGAGATCGACCGGGTGTGCCGTTTCCAGGATCGCGCCGATATGTGCATCGATCGTGCCGGCGAAGCCGCGATCGAGTACCTCGAGATCCACCTCGAAATTCAGCCGCAGCGAGCGAGGATCGAGATTGGAGGAGCCGACATAGGCCCATGTGCCGTCGATCGCCAGCAGCTTGGAGTGGTTGAACGGACCTTCGGCCCGCCAGATACGGCAATAGTTCTTCAGCATCTGGTCGAACTGCGCCGTCATGGCGCGGTCCACAAGCACGAGATTGTTGGCCGTCGGCACGACGATATCGACCTCGACACCGCGTCTGGCCGCCGTGACCAGCGCGCTGATCAGTTCCCGATCCGGCAGGAAATAGGGCGACATGATACGGATCGTCTTATGCGCCACCGACAGCGCGCCGACGAGCATCTTGTGATTGGTTTCCAGGCTACGGTCCGGGCCCGAGGCGACGACGCGCATGAAGACCGGCGCTCCGGGCTCGTTGGAGGGCGCCGCAATCCGCCATTCACCTCCGTCCAGAACTTCACCGGTGGTGAAGCGCCAGTCTTCGGCGGCGGTGTTGAAGAGATCGGCAACCGCCGGACCCGTCACGCAGAAATGCATGTCGCGCGCGCTATGCTCGTGTGCGAATTCGCGCGTGAATCCCTGGCGTATATTCATGCCGCCGGTAAAGGCGATCCGCCCGTCGATGCTCAGAATCTTGCGGTGGGTGCGCAGATTGGCATAGGGCAATCTGAGTCCGATGATGACATTACCGTTGAAGACGTCGACGTCGACGCCGCCCTCGCTGAGATAGCCCATGATGCTCGGCACGGAATAGCGGGCGCCGACGGCATCGATGAGGACGCGCACGCTGACGCCGCGTTTGGCCGCTTCGATCAGTGCGTCGGCAATGCGAAAGCCGATCGGATCGCGGTCGAATATATAGGTTTCCATCAGAATGCTGCGTTCGGCGCCGTCGATGGCAGCTTTCATTGCGGCATAGGCAGCGTCGCCGCTGGTCAGCATCTCGATGGTGTTGCCGGTGCTCATCGTATAGCGCACCACGCGGTCGCCGAGCGTTTTCATCGAGTCGAACCGGTCGCCGAAAAGCCGCCGCACCTGTTCGTCCTTGGCGTCGAAACTGGCAAGCTCGCCTGTCGCACTCTCGCGAAAGAGCGCGTCGCGCTGCGAACTGAGGGAAGCGCGGCGGATGCGGTTGATGCCGGCGACGGCGTATAGCAGCGCGCCGATGATGGGCGACAGGATGACGACGCCGACCCAGCCGATCGCAGCGCGAACATCCTCTTTGGTCATTGCTGCGTGGATCGCGGCGGCTGCCCCCATGGCGATGGAGAGGACAGCGAGGATTTGGCCCCAATGGGCAGCCACAAGGTCGATCATGCCGCGGAGTATATATTCGACCGCGAAAGCTGCAATCAGCTGCCTTACAATCTTTAAGGCATATTCGTTTTCAGTGCGAAAACCGCTTTTATTAGATATTTTTAATTGAACAGGATTGCCGCCTCGCGCATATTGATCACGTTTCGGCTGCTTCGCTACCGTCCACCACGGTAATTTGTGTTCCAAGTGCGAAGCGCCCCTGCGGTTCGAGCGTCAAGACTCACGGAATAGCCCCAGGTCCATGTGGAAGCATCGGGTCTTGGTTGCTCGGGGGAGGCATGAAAGCCCGCGTTTCAAGAACGGGCATTGTTCACCAACCATGTTCATTGATGCGAACGGAGAACAGCAGATGTTGGAATCTCGGGACGAATGGATCAAGAAGCGTGCCTATGCCATCTGGGAGGAAGAAGGCTATCCTTCCGGCCGCGACGTCACGCATTGGCAGCAGGCAAACAGTGAACGTATTGCTCTTGAAAAGAGCGTCGGCAAGGAAAGTAAGCTTGGCGTCAAATCCAAGGCGACACGGAAGTTGACCGTGACTGCCGCTGTTGATGAGATAGCGGACAAGCCCGTTGCGAAACAGACCACCAAAAAGACTGTCAAAGCTAAAGCCTAGTATAAATCCTGCCTTTCGAGATGCGGCGGAGGCGAGGGCGGTTCGATGATGAGCGTCGAGCCGCCCCTTTTTGACCGCTGCTATCGAGATATCTGCAGCAATTTCTGTATCTTGGGCCTGAGGCACAAAATAGTTGTCACACATCGGTGCTATTGGAGCGGGTAGGGAGCCCCACCATGTGCCACAGCTACATCGATGATCCGGAGTTTGTTGTTTTGACGATCGTCGCAGCTTGCATCTTCGCCGACCGAGCGGAGGTAATGCGGTGACGTCTCTCCTCGTTCTCGCAGCCCTCTATCTTCTGGCGGCGCTGATCCTCATCCTGATCATCGACCGCTCCGTTGGACTGTTCTTCCCCGCTTCGGCCAGGCACCGAGCCACACCCCGGCATGACCGACGCTCATGGTTCGGGGCGATCAATCGCGGATCGCCCGGCCAGATATCGGAACCTTTTCCGTGACGCCGGGTTGGTCTTTCATCCGCAATATGGAGAAAGATCATGCCGCGTGGAGACAAATCCGCCTATTCGGACAAGCAGAAGCGTAAAGCCGAACATATCGAGGAAGGTTATGAGGATCGCGGCGTTTCCCATGATGAAGCCGAGCATCGCGCATGGGCAACGGTAAACAAGGAAAGCGGCGGGGGTAAAAAATCGGGCTCCGGTCGCGGCCATCCGGAAAGTCATGAATCATCGGAGAAGGGCGGCAGGATTGGCGGTCGCGCTTCCGCAAACCGGCCGGCCGCCGAGCGTTCGGCATCGGCGAAGAAGGCGGCCTCGACCCGCAAGCGCCATGAACATCGCACTCATTCCTAAAAGGCGGCCAGGAAGGGCCTTTCCTCCCCCGGCCTTCATTGCCTCTCTCAGACGTTTCGTCGGGTAGGTTGACCCTTCCGTTCCTTGATGCCGATGATAAGTTTCTACAATGGCAAGCAGAGTCGTCCTGCCGCCAAGGAACACGGCAGCCGGCACGCAGTCGCTGACGTATGGCCTGCGACGACGGCAAATGCACCCATCGGAGAGACCAGATGCCTTATGAGCTTTACTACTGGAACAGTATTCAGGGGCGCGGCGAATTCGTGCGGCTGGCACTGGAGGAGGCGGGTGCCGATTACATCGATGTTTGCCGTGGCGCGACAAGCAGGGGGCGGGGAATATCGGCCATGATGGCGATCATGGGGAGCAGATCCGATGCCGACATTCCGTTTGCGCCGCCGTTCTTGAAGGATGGCGATCTCATCATTCCGCATGTGGCGAACATCCTGATGTATCTTGGGCCGACGCTCGGCCTGGCGCCCAAGGATGAAGCGCAACGCCATGTGTTGAACGGCCTGCAACTGACGATCACCGATTTTATCGCCGAAGTGCACGACACGCATCATCCCATTGCCACCTCGAAATACTACGAGGATCAGAAGGAGGAGGCCAAGGCACGGGCTGCCGAGTTCATCGGCAACCGCATCCCGAAATACCTCGGCTATTTCGAGCGCGTCCTGCAACAGAATCCGAAGGGGCCGGCCCATATCTTCGGCGGCGGATTGACCTATGTCGATCTATCGCTCTTCCAGGTTTACGAGGGCTTGCGCTATGCGTTTCCACGCGCCACCGCGCATCTCCCTGATCGCTATCCGCACTTAAACGCCTTGCACGCGGCTGTCATGAAACGGCCCAACATTACTCGCTATCTTCAATCCGATCGCCGCATTCCCTTCAACGAGAACGGCATTTTCCGGCGCTATCCAGAGTTGGATAGAGATATGGTGTGAGCGATGCTTTTCTATCAGTTCATTCCAGCCTGCTGGATCGTCTGGCTGCTGATCTGGCTTTTCGCCTCTTTCCGGGTCAAGAGGACCGTACGGCAGGAGGATACGCTATCGCGGCTTGGCAATACCGCGCCGATCTGGATCGGCGCTTTTCTCCTAGTGGCGCATCCCTCTTGGCTCGGCCCTCTGCAAACTCCGATCATTCCGCATGATCGGACGACCTATGGCATCGGCGCGGCGCTGACGTTAATCGGCCTTGCCTTTGCGGTGTGGGCCCGCGTCCACATCGGCCGGAACTGGAGTGGCGTCATCACTCTTAAGGAGGATCATGCGCTGATCCGCTCCGGTCCCTATGCCCTTGTACGCCATCCGATCTATTCCGGCCTGATGCTTGCCATCATCGGCTCGGCCATTGCGCGTGGCGATATTGCCGCGGCGCTTGCCATCATCGCCGTGCTCTATGCCGTCCTGCGCCGCGTTCACATCGAGGAAAGCTGGATGAGCGAAACCTTCGGCAGTGCCTATGCCGACTACAAGGCCAGCACGCCGGCTCTGGTCCCATTTCTGATATAGCTCAGCTCTTCAGCTCCGACGCGGCTTCAAAAAAGTCGGCCCAAGGGTCAGTGCTGGAATTGCCGAGGCGCTCGGCAGCATTTCTGACGGTGAAGGAGGCCGGCCCGATCTTGCCGTTCAATTCTTCCCATGCGATCGGCATCGAAACGGCAGCTCCCGGCCTTGCCCGCGTCGAATAGGGCGCAACTGCCGTGTTGCCGCGGCCGTTGCGCAGATAATCGATGAAGATATGGCCGGCCCGCTTTGCCTTGCTGGCGACCGACAAATATCGGTCCGGATGGTCAGCGCTCATTGAGTGCGCAATTGCCTCGGCCGTATCCTTGACCTGCGGCCAGGCCGCCGCCGGCTTGAGGGAAGCGACCACATGCAGCCCCTTGCCGCCGGAGGTCTTGACGAATGACGCAAGGCCGAGGGCGACAAAGCGCTCCCTTATTTCCTTCGCGGCAGCGATGACTTCGTTCCAGTTGATATCCTCGCCGGGATCGAGATCCATGATGATCATGTCGGGCTTTTCCCAGTGATCGATGGTCGTGCCCCAGGGATGTATCTCGAGCGCCGCGGATTGGACGAGTGCTGCAAGTCCGTCGAAATCCCCGATTTTCAGGAGCTTGGCGCTTTCCTTGTCCTGGGGATCGGTGATCTCGACGATATGGGAATTGATGCCTTTCCAGGCATGTTTCTGGAAGAAGCGAGGTCCGTCTATGCCATCGGGACAGCGCAGCAGCGCAAGAGGCCGATTGACGACGAAAGGCGCCATGCGCGGCCAGGCCAAAGCGTAATAGTCGACGAGTTCCTGTTTGCTGACACCGTCGTCGGGCCAATAGACCCGCTCAGGATGAGTCAATTGAACGGAGGTGGTGATCCGGTTCTCAATGGGCGTCTTTGCCATTCGCATGCGCTCCATCTTCCTGCGGCATGAACGCCGCGCCGGGCATAGACTAGCATTGCCCGGCGCGGAAAGTCGATCACCTCTAGCGGCTTAGGGCATCAACTGGCCGCCATTGACCTCGATCACTTGGCCCGTGACGTAGCCGGACAATGTCGGGGACGCCAGAAACAGATAGGCGCCGACGCAATCCTCCGGCGTGCCGACGAAGCCCATGGGGATGGTCTTGCGCTGCAGTTCCATCTGTTCGTCATTGGTGTAGCGCTCGTGGAACGGCGTTGCGATGACGCCGGGCGCGACCGCATTGACGCGGATCTTGTCGTTGACGAATTCCTTGGCGTGACCATGCGTGATAGTCGAGACGAAACCTTTGGAGGCGGCATAGAGGATGGCGCCGTTGCCACCGCCGTTGCGGGCGGCAATCGACGTGGTGTTGATGATGAAGCCGCCTTGTTTCCGGAGGTGAGGGTGGGCGGCTCGGGTTGCAGCAAGCACCGAGCGGGCGTTGAGGTTCATCACGCGCTCATAGTGCTCGTCGGTCATGGCGGCGGTCGGAAGCCGGCCGAGCATGCCACCGGCATTGTTCACGAGCCCATCCAAACCATCCAGGGCTTCGGCGGCTTCATTGACGACCCGTTCCGTCTCGCCGTCTTGAGAGACATCGCCCTGGACCAGATGCACCGTGCCGCCGCTCGCCTTGATCCTGGCAGCTAGCTGCTCGGCGGGCTCGCGGCTGGCGTTGAAATGGAGGCCGACCTTCATGCCCTGTGCCGCAAAGGCGAGGACGAGAGCTGCGCCGATGCCGGTCGAAGCGCCGGTGATCAGCACACGCTTGCCGGCGAGATCGGGAATGCGAATGGAAGCAAGGGAATGCGCGAGTTCTGTCATGACGTCTCCTCCTGAACCTCAAACAATCATATGATGAAATCATCCTGCTTCGCATAGCGCAAGAGCAATAGGGCGATGCGGAGGTGCCCTTTCGAATGGATTTCCCGCCCGGCGCGAAGAAGAAGGCATGCGGCGGTGAAACGATCTGGCGCGTCCGTGCCATGGCGGATATTGAGGGGCGCACAGGAGTCGCACGCCCCGTCCCGTCGTTTTGAGATGTTGGCGACCGCAGATTTCGATAACAATGAGAGGCCGAGTAGATCATGAGCAAGAACAAGCTGATCCGTTTTGATATCGCCGATAATCAGGCTGGCGGCCAGCGCCGTCCTTTCGCCAAGGCCGTGCGCGCCGGCGATTACGTCTATGTTTCGGGTCAGGTCCCGACGGTCAATGGCGAGGTTATCGTCGGCAATATTGTCGCGCAGACCGAGCAGGTCATCGCCAACATCAAGGAAGTCCTTGCCCTTGCCGATTGCACTCTTGAGCATGTCGTTAAGGTCAATGCCTGGCTTGACGATGCCCGCGATTTTTCGAGCTTCAATGCGGTGTTCCAGAAGCATTTCATCGATCATCCGCCGGCGCGCTCGACCGTTCAATCGCCGATGATGGTGGACGTGAAGGTCGAGATGGACGTTATCGCTTACAAGCCGCTCGACTGAACCGATACCCAGTGACTATTGAAGGCTTCGCTCCGGATGCCCTGCGTTCAGAGCGGAGCCATTTCATTCTGACTCGACTGCGCCGCTGCAGCTCATAAGCTGGCGACAGATCCCGATACCTTTCCAGCTCGGGCCGAGTTAGATTTCCCACCTCGCGCGACCTTCAGAATTCGAACACCGGCTATGCTCCGTTCCGGTGGAGAAGACGTGTTCCAAGGTTGCTCTGCGGATAGATTTTTCGCTTATCGGCGTGCGCCTGATGGCCACCAGTCCTCTCGCGATTTCGATTGCGACAGATCGCCGCTTCATCATCAGCGAACGTGCGCGCGCCCCCATACCATCGCCTGTTGATTTCCAATCAGCGGATTGACGATCGCGCAAACTCACGATTAAATCAATTTGATTGACTAGTAGAGGTCAACGAGAGGGAGCAGAGAATGGAACTGAAGAAAAGCAGATTGCGCAATCTCTTCCAACAGACGTCGTGGCTGGCAACGGCAGCGCTCGGCACATCGCTGGCATTCGGTGCGGGGATCGCCTCGGCAGCCGAATCCGTGCTGACGATGCACATCGAGGAGCAGACGAGTTGGGTCAGTAATTTCAATCCCTTCGATCTGGCCGGCCGTCGCCAGAGCACGATGGATTTCATCTATGAGCCGCTGGTTATCTTCAACGCCAACGATGGCGGCAAGCCCGTCTGGCGTCTGGCCACGAACTACAAGTTCTCCGACGATCTGAAGTCGATTACCTACGATCTGCGCCCCGGCGTGAAGTGGTCGGACGGCCAGCCGCTGACCTCAGCCGACGTGAAATACACGATCGACCTGATGCTGAAGAATCCCGCTGTCGATACCGTTGGCGCTGGCCAGACGGTCGCTTCCGTCGAAGCGCCGTCGCCGACCCAGGTGAAGATCAATCTCAAAGACGTGAATTCCGAGTTTCCCCAATCGCTGGCCGATCTGGCTGTCGTGCCGGAGCATATCTGGAAGGGTGTGGCCGATCCGGTTGCTTTCAAAAACGAAAAGCCAATCGGTTCCGGACCGATGACCGAGGTGCGCCGTTTCACGCCGCAGGTCTATGAGCAGTGCCGCAATCCGAATTATTGGGATGCCGCTTCGCTGCATGTCGATTGCCTGCGTCTGCCGCAGATTTCGGGCAACGACCAGATGCTGGCGCTGTTGCCGGAAGGCACTGTGGACTGGATCGGTTCGTTCCTGCCGCAGATCGACAAGACCTTCGTGGCCCTTGATGCCCAGCACAATGGCTATTGGCAGCCGCCGGCAGAAACCGTCGCCTTCCAGATGAATTTCAAGTCGACCAATGCCGGCAATCTCGAGGCTTTCAAGGATCTCAACTTCCGCCACGCCTTCAGCCTAGCGATGGACCGCAAGTCGATGGTCGATATTGCCGGCTTCGGCTATCCGGTCGTCAATCTGCATGCCAGCGGCCTGCCGCCGCGCTTCGAGAGCTGGCGCAACAAGGCTGCCGAAGGCGACAAGGATGCCTTCATGGGCTTCGACACCGCTAAGGCGAACAAGATCCTCGACGATGCCGGCTACAAGAAGGGCGCCGACGGCTTCCGCACGACGCCGAGCGGCAAGCCGATCGCTTTCCCGGTCATCGTGCCGAACGGCTGGACCGACTGGATCGATGCCGTGCAAATCGCCGTCGAGGGCTTGCGTGGCATGGGCATCAATGCCTCCGTCGCGACGCCTGAATATGAACAGTGGCGCAAGCAGCTGCTCGATGGCAGCTTCGACGTGGTCATGAACTCGCGCGCCGATAGCGCCACGCCGTTCCAGGGCTATTACCAGAGCCTGTCTACGGACTATGCCGGCAAGCTTACCGTTTCTGCGCCACGCTACTCGAACCCGAAGCTCGATGCGCTCTTCGATCAGTACCGGAAATCCTCTTCCGAGAACGAGCACAAGAAGATCTTCAACGATATTCAGGTGCTGATCGCCGACGAGTTCCCGGTCGTGCCGGTGTTCAACGGACCGACCTGGTATCAATATTCCAGCAAGCGGTTTACGGGTTGGGTTACCGACAAAAATCCGGTCATGAACCCGGAAAACCACGACAACAATCGCATGCGCCTCATGCATCTGCTGCGTCTCAAGCCGGTCCTGTAAGACCCAAGCCAAGGAAGCAGACATGCGTATTTCAAGCCGGCGCCTGGGCGTCTACGCGGTGGCATTGGCCTTCGCGATCGTCGTGAACTTCATCCTTCCCCGGCTTATGCCGGGGAGCCCCGTCGACGCCATGGTCGCCCAGCTTGGGCCGCGGGCCACGCCCGCGGCCGTCGAGGCGATCAAGGCGCGGTTCGGCGAGATCGATCAGCCGATCATGATGCAGTTCCTCGACTATCTCAAAGGGCTCGCCACCTTCGATCTCGGCGTTTCGGTCAAATACTATCCGCAGACGGTGGTCCAGGTGTTGAGCCGGGCCACGCTGTGGACCGTCTTCCTGGTCGTCACCGCGATCATCTTTTCGCTGTGCGTTGGCGTCGTGCTCGGCGCGATCTCGGCCTGGCGCCGCGGCGGGCGGTTTGACACGGTCGTGTCGCCTCTCTCCGTAATCATGTTTTCCATACCGCCCGTGATCATCGCCCTGACGATCCTCTTCGTCTTCGCGGTATCGCTGCGCTGGTTTCCAGTCGGCTATGCCTATGATCCCAATCTCGATCCGGGCTTCAATTTCACCTTCTTCGGCAGCGTCTTCATGCATGCCATCCTGCCGGTGCTGACGCTTTCGCCGTTCCTCATCGGCGAATTCCAGACGACCATGCGCTCGTCGATGATCGTCATACTGGGCGAGGATTATGTGACCATGGGGCGGGCGAAAGGGCTCAGTAATTTCGCCGTCATGTTCAGTTATGGCGCCCGCAACGCCCTCTTGCCCGTATTGACCAATCTGGCGCTGATGCTTGGCGCCGTCTTCGGCGGATCCATCGTCACCGAGATCGTCTTCAACTATCCTGGCCTCGGCCTGACGCTGTTCACCGCCAGCGTAGCGCGCGATTATCCCGTCATTCAGGGTCAACTGCTCTTGATGACGATCGCGACCCTCGCCGCGAATTTTCTGGTCGACATCATCTACGGCCTTGTCGATCCGAGATTGATGGAGGGCGTACGATGAGTTTCGCGTTGCGATCAATTTTCAGCCAGAAGAAGGCCCTCATCGGCTTCATCATCGTTGCCGCCTTGTGCCTTATGGCGATTTTTGCGCCGATCATAGCACCCGGCGAACCCGGCGCGCGCGTCGGCCGTTCACATCAGGCACCGTCGGTCGAACATGTCTTCGGAACTACCAAGATGGGCCGCGATGTCTATCGGCAGTTTGTCTGGGGTGCGAGAAGTTCGCTTTCGGTAGGCTTTGCGACCGGCATCGCCATTACCGTCATCGGCACGGCCATCGGCCTCATCGCCGGCTATGCCGGCGGCAGGACCGACGCGGTACTCGATCTCGCCACCAATGCGGTGCTGGTCATACCGAACATGCCGCTGCTCATCCTGCTGGCCTCTTTTGCGGGCACGGTCGGGCCGATGACGATCATGACCATCATCGCCTTGACGTCGTGGCCGTGGGGTGCGCGCATGACCCGGTCGCAAACCATGGCTTTGCGCAATCGCGATTTCGTCACGGCGGCCAAGATGATCGGCGAACCGGCATGGCGTATCATCTTCGTCGAAATCCTGCCGAACCTGACGCCGCTGATCGGCATCAATCTGGTCGGCAGCATCATTTACGCGATCGTTGCACAGACCACGCTCGAATATCTCGGCTTTGGCGATCCGCTTAAAGTGACCTGGGGCACGATGCTCTACAACGCCCAGAACGCTTCGGCCATCATGGTCGGCGCCTGGTGGGACATTGCAGTGCCCGCCGCCGGTATCGCACTGACTGGCCTTGGCCTTGCGCTGATCAACTTCACCTTCGACGAAATCGCCAATCCGCAATTGCGCTCCGGATCGGCGTTGACCCGGTGGTTCCGTCTGACCCGAGCCCGCAATCGCATGATGAGGTCAGGCCAATGAGCGATAATCTGCTTGAAATCGAACACCTCAACATCGACTACCTGGTCGACAAGGGCGACTTCCGGGCGGTGAAAGATGTCTCGTTCAATATCGGCCGCGGCGAGATATTCGGTCTCGCTGGCGAATCCGGCTGCGGAAAGAGCACGATTGCTTTTGCGATCACACGGCTTTCCAAGCCGCCTGCGTGGATCAGCGGCGGAAGCATCCGTCTGGATGGCCAGGATCTGCTCAAGATGCCGGAGACCGAGTTGCAGAAGATCCGCTGGAAGCGGGTCGGCATGGTGTTTCAGAGCGCCATGAACTCGCTCAACCCGCTGATGCGGGTCGAAGCGCAGTTTCACGATGTGCTGCACCGCCACACCGGATGCTCACGGCAGGAGTCCCGCGCTCGCGCCGAGGAAATGTTCAAACTGGTGGGCATTCCCGTGCATCGTGTCGGCGACTATCCGCACCAGTTTTCCGGAGGCATGCGCCAGCGCATCGTCATCGCCATCTGCTTGGCGCTGCGACCCGAGCTCATCATCATGGACGAACCGACGACCGCACTCGACGTCGTCGTGCAGCGAGAGATCCTTGAGCAAGTGCTCGATCTTCAGCAGACCTATGGTTTTTCCGTGCTGTTCATCACGCATGACCTGCATCTGATGGCGCAGCTTTGCCATCGCATCGGCGTGATGTTGAAAGGCGAGCTGGTTGAGGTCGGCGATGTCTCTCAAGTCAGCCAATCGCCCGTTCATGAGTATACGCGCAAGCTCTGGAACGCCATTCCGCAGCTTCCAGCCAGCGCCCACGCCCCCGGAGTTTTCGCATGAAACTGCATATACAGGCTGTGACTGCCGAACCCGTTATTCGGCTCGAGGACGTTCAGCGTCATTTCGGCTCGGTGCACGCGCTGAAGAGTGTGTCCTTCTCGCTATTTGCGGGAAAGGCGCTCGCTCTCGTCGGCGAGTCGGGTTGCGGAAAGACCACTTGCGCGCGCATCATCGCTCGGCTCGACAAGCCGACGGCTGGCAAGATTCTGGTCCGAGGACAGGATCGCAGCGCGCGCGGTTCGGGCAAGGAAGAGCGGATGTACCGCAAGGACGTCCAGATGGTTTTTCAGGATCCGTTCTCTTCGCTCAACCCGGCTTTCACGATCAACCATCACCTTGCTCGACCGCTGCAACTGCATGGGGGGGATAAGTCGAAGGCCGAGCGGGATGAAGACATATCCCGGCTTCTTGTCAGTGTCGGTCTGGATCCGGCGGTGACGCGGCAGAAGTTTCCCCACGAACTATCGGGTGGCCAGCGCCAGCGCGTCAACATTGCCCGTGCCTTGGCGGTCGCACCGAGCGTGCTGGTGGCGGATGAGCCAACATCGATGCTCGACGTGTCGATCCGCAAGGACATCCTCGATCTGCTGGCGCGGGTAAAGCGGGAAAACGATCTCGCCATGCTCTACATCACCCATGATATCGCCACGGCCGCCCATGTCGCCGAGGAGATCGTCGTGATGTTTGCCGGTCAGATGGTCGAGTGGGGCAATACGGAAATGGTGCTGTCTGCGCCGAAGCATCCCTATACGCAACTCCTGCTGTCGGCCGTTCCGGATGGAGGCCGCAGGTTCGTGACTGGCGGCAGCGCCCGTTTTCTCGAGCAGGCGGAGAAGATCCGCGCGCTCACGCGCCCGATCTCGACCACGGTCGAGCAGGTCGGCGCCAATCATTTCATGCGTGCGCTCGTCGCATCGAACTAGAAGGATTTCACCTTGGATTATCTGGTCAATCTATCGACGCTGCCCGCGGACACGCAGTCGCCCGAACGGATGGCGCATGGCGGCATTACAATTCGACGTGCCCTGCCGCCGGAGCTGCGGCTGATCACCGGCTGGGTGGCCGAACATTTCAGCGAGGGATGGGCGAGCGAAACGACGGTAGCGATGACGCGCCAACCGCCGACCTGCTTCATCGCCACGCGCAATCGCGAGCTTGTCGGCTTTGCATGCCACGAGGCGACCGCACGCGGCTTCTTCGGTCCGACAGGCGTCGCCGAAGACGTGCGAGGTCTTGGCATCGGCCGTGCGTTGCTGTTCGCCTGCCTCACCGACATGAAGGCCATGGGTTACGCCTATGCGATCATCGGCGATGTCGGCCCATCCGAATTCTACGAGAAAACGGTCGGCGCAACGCAGATCCCCAATTCCGCACCCGGCATCTACGCCGGCATGCTCAAGCTTTGAACAATCCCTTCAGGAAGAGAGAATGCTCATGTCCACACCGCGATCCCTGGCTCTGCGGCTTGAAACAACCTGGAACCCGCCGACTGACGAGAAGGAATTTTCCTACGTTTTGCGGCTGAAGAACCTTTCGTCGGAGCCGCTTTCCGGCTTCGCGCTCTGTGTCAGCGGCCCGGGTCGTGTCGACCCAGCCGGCATCGTCGAGGGCGCGACGATCTCCAAGCGTCTTTCCAACTTCACCGAGTTCCAGCCGCCGGAAGGCTTCGTACTGGCGGGTGGCGAAACGTGGACCATCACGGTTCGCGCCTTGAGCTGGCAGTTTCGTCACTGGAACGATGGCGCCAACAGCGCCTATCTCGCATTTGCCGATGGCACCACGGTTTCACTTGGCACCGAGCCGACGCGCACATCATCCAGCAATGCGCCGTTGAAGCGTGGCGCGGAAGTCTATCCGGTGCCGTCAAATCCGCCGGTGCCGCTAGCGATCATTCCGTGGCCGAATCACGTAGCGGTATCCTCCCGGCGTCCACTGCCGGCAGGCTTCGCCTTGAAGGCCGCGGCGCCGGATGCGCAAGCTGCCGCTGAAAGCTTTACGGCCCTTGTCGAGCACCTCTTTTCGGCCGAAGGATTGATCCGTTCCGAGGCGGAAGGTGCCGTGCCGGTGGAATTGCGCCATGTCGAAGGTCTGGGCGCCGAGGCCTACAGGCTCGCCTTTTCCCCAGAGACGATAACGGTCGAAGCGAGCGCACAGACCGGCTTCGTCTATGGTCTCGTTACCATCGGCCAGATCTGGCGCGGTGCGCGTCTGCATCCGCAGGCATTCCACTTCCCGGCGGCCGGCGAGATCATCGACGAGCCGACGATGAGCTGGCGCGGCCTGCACCTCGACGTCGCGCGGCAATTCTATGGCTCCGCTGAAATCAAGAAGCTGATGGCGGTGCTTGCCTGGAACAAGCTGAACCGCTTCCATTGGCATCTGTCGGATGATGAAGCATGGCGCGTCGAGATCGATGCCTATCCGGCGCTGACGCAAATTGGTGCATGGCGTGGGCATGGCCTGCCGATGCCGCCGCTTCTCGGCTCCAGCCCGGCTCGCACCGGCGGTTACTACACCAAGGCGGTCGTGCGCGATATTGTCGGCTATGCCAAGGGTCTTGGCATCGAGGTTTTGCCGGAGATCGACATGCCGGGTCATTGCTATGCCATGCTACAGGCAATTCCGGAGCTTCGCGATCCGAATGAGGCCGGCAGCTATTATTCGGTTCAGGGCTTCCCGGACAATTGTATCAATCCGGCCCGTGAAAAGACCTATGAGGTGATCGAGACGATCCTGTCCGAACTCATCGAGCTATTCCCGTTCAAGACCATTCATATCGGTGCCGACGAGGTGCCGCTTGGTGCATGGTCCGGTTCGCCGGAAGCGCTTGCCCGGCTGCGTGAGCTTGCCGGCGATGACGTTGCCGAGGCGCATGCCAAGCGTCTGAACGTGATCACTAATACGCATGGCGCCGACGATATCCATGGCTCGGGTGCCGCGGTTCTCCAGGCGGAATTCCTGGAGCGCATTCAGGCATTCCTCGCCTCGAAGGGCTGCGTCACCGGTGGCTGGGAAGAGGCTGCCCATGGTGACCGGATTGACAAGGACAAGAGCTATCTCTGCAGCTGGCGCAATGTCGAGGTGGCGGCCGAACTTGCCGGCCGCGGGTATGAGATCGTCGTCTGCCCCGGGCAGGTCTACTATCTCGACATGGCGATGCGTCCGGATTGGGACGAGCCCGGCGGCAGCTGGGCTGGCTATTCCGATGCGGAGAAGATCTACACCTTCGATCCCGTCGGCGGCTGGACGGATGTACAGAAGGAAAAACTCCGCGGCATTCAGGCCTGCATTTGGTCGGAGTCGATGACCGATCGTGCTATCTTCGACCGCCTTGTCTTCCCGCGCCTGTCCGCACTTGCGGAGACAGGCTGGACGAAGCCATCGGCGAAATCCTGGGAGCGGTTCAAGGCGCTTGCCGGCACGATGCCGCTGCTATACGGCCTGCATCAATTTTGACAGCTTGATGCATGGTCCTCAGGCGCGGCACGTTTGCCGCGCCTGATTGTGTTCAATGACTTGCAGGTTCGAACGCCTCGGCCGCTTATCCCGCCTGTTGGGCAGCGCGGTGGATGATCGGCTTTTGCAGAACATCGAATTGCGGGTTCGTTTCCGAGAAGATCGGCAGAGCGGCGGCGCCGAGAATGGCGGTGTCCTTGCCGGTCGCTCCGACCATCAGGCGAGGGATCTTGCGCTCTTCCATCGGGTTGACGGGAATATGGAGCGGCTCCACGCGGGCCGCGAGTTGCGTGAGCAGGGATGTCGGCGCGCTGCCACCGAGTACGATCGTCTGCGGATCGAAGGCAAGCTCGAGAAAGTCGATCGTCTGCCGCAACGGCTGAGCCGCCTGTTCGAGCCAGGTCTCCAGCCCGTGGCTGTTCGCTGCAATCATCGCATCCAGATCGTCGGGATCCAGCTCCTGCGCATCCGCGATGCCGAGGCATTCGTAGGCGACGGATGGCGAGACGTAGCGATCGAGACAACCGCGCTTGCCGCAGGTGCATAGCCTCCCATGCGGCTCGACGATGATGTGGCCGATTTCGCCGGCATTGGCACGGCTGCCCTTGTAGAGATGACCGTCCAGGAACATGCCGGCACCGATGCCGCCATCGCCCGCAAGAAAGAGATAGACGAAGCTTCCGAGGCCGCGCGCGACGCCGTAAAGCCGCTCGCCGATTGCGCCTGCGGTCGCATCATTCTCGACGAGCACAGGCAAGTTGATCAGTCGCTCAAGCTCTCTGGCCACGGGAAAATCCTGCCAGCCCGGCAGATTGAGCGGACTAAGCGACGTCACACCGCCATCCGCGTAGCGTCCGGGCAGGGCGATCCCGACGCCGAGCAGCCGATCCCGGTCGAAGGAAAAGGCCTCCTGCAAATCCCTGACGATGGCGGCAAAGACCGGCATCGCTTCGGTCGGCCCCGGTCTGTCGACATGACGATCGATGCGGGCGCAGACCGTTCCAGATAGGTCCGTCAGCACGCCGGCCGCACGCTGGCGACCAAGTTCGAGGCCGATGGAATAAGCGCCGCTGGGATTGATGGTATAGGGAATGATCGGCTGGCCGCGGGCGATTTTCTGCGCCTCCATCGGGATGAGCAGATGCGAGCGTGCAAGTTCCTCCACGATGTTGGACACCGTCTGGGTCGTCAGCGCCGTCATGCGCGCGATTGCCGCACGCGACAGCGGCCCGTTGGTCCGGATGGCCTCGATCACGACACGCCGGTTATGCGATTTGGCCTGTTCGAGATTCGTGCCTGAAATTGTCTTCATGGGAGGATTGGGAATTCCTGAAGCAGCGTTCGGTTGGCGTTGTTGTTGTCACGCCGTTATCGCACGACGGGAGGGGCGAGTTGTGCTGTCATTGCCCTCGCGTGGTTACTTTCCATCCTTTTGTCTATCGGTTCAAGCTATTGGGGGTCAATGAGCCAAAGCTTTGCATCTACAGGGAATCTTTCTGTTCCGTCGGCGATCGAGGAAGTCTTTACTATGGCAGACGTTCGGTTAGACTCCGGTTACCTCGGCCTTTTGTTGAGGTTTGTCCTGGAGGATTTCGATGATCAGACTGCTCGGACTCGCGATTTTTTCTACCTGCCTCGCCACTGGTGCGATGGCCGCCGATGCCACATGCAAGGCTCAGGCAGCCGACAAGAAACTGGCGGGCGCAGCTTTGACCAGTTTTAGCAACAAGTGCGCAAAGGATGCGGCAAGCTCCTGCGACGCTCAAGCCGCCACAAAGAAGCTCGCAGGCGCCGCCAAGACGAGTTTCGTCAAGAAGTGCACGGCCGATGCCGTTGGCGGCTGATCGCTGACCGCGGCCTTTTGAACAAAAATCCCGGACGCCTCTGGTTGCCTGGGAGCTGGCGAATTGCTGCTATCGAAACGCTGTGATGTGCTTTGCTGCATCACAGCGTTTCTTTGTCTCTCCACGACATCCCTTTACTCCCGCCGATAGGTGCCCTGCATGGTCACGCCGTCGGCAAATTGGCATGCTCCCGTCTGTGAGACGCGCCAGGTCTGGGCGTTCAGGCGATCAAAGCCGATGGAGCAATTGTCTGCGGAAAGCTTTCCGTGTCCGTCCTTGAGAGGAATGACGCCGCTGACGCCGTCCGCGTTCACGTCGCCGGCATCGACACCGCCAGGGCCGACAAAGGTCGAAGCGACTGAGACTGCGGCGAGACCATCGACCGGACCGAATATGGAAAGATTGCCCTCGTTGCCGTTGGCATTTTCCGCGGTAAAGTTGGTGGAGACGCTTCGCCCGCCCTTGGTCGTCAAAAGGTAGCCGATCTGATCATCATATGCCTGTCGGACACACGCGGCATCCTGGCATGATTGCAGCGATTTTACCCAGCGCTGCTGCCGCTGCTTGATCTTGCTCGCATCATCCGTTTTCAGGGCCGCGGCATAGAGATCGCTTGTCATCGCATCCCGCGCTCGAAGCGACTGGTCTGCGCAAATCAGATGGTCGCTTGTCGAGGAAGGCTTCTTGCAATCAATGCCCGCAGCCACGGCCTGTAAGGCAAACAGATTGCCGATCAGCATTGTCAGGGCGATTTTCGAAATCGTCATTGGAGCCTCCGTTTCCAATCATCCCAGCTAACTATGCCTGGTCTTGCAGCTGTAAAGGCCCTGTTGCCACTATTGGATGCGGAAGGTTTTGATCGCACTCGCATTTGAAGATCGCGAGCAGGCCCCTGGTCTTGATGGTCTTAATAGCTTGCGGATGGATGGAGGAACGAGGTGAAGGGCGAAACGCGATTGTCGGGCAGGGGCGCCTCAGCCCGCCAATGTCGTGGCCAAGGCCATAGGTCTTGCGCCGCCATCGGTGACTGCATTGGTCGATCCTCACGGCGCGAGGCCTCGTCCATCGCATCGCGGATCCGAAAGACCGGCGCAGGATTCTGGTCGCACCATCGGAGGAGGCCGTTGAGGTCGCCAAGGAAATTTACGGTCCGATCGAGGAAGCTGGCGTGCGGATGCTTGAGCATTTCTCCGAGACGGAAAAGCAGATCATCCTGCGGTTTCTAACCGAGGCCATCGGCATGCAGGAACGGGAACTCGAACGGCTCCAGCAGCGAGCAAAAAGCTGATTTTGGCGAGCGGGGGCGACGCGCAAGTCTTTCCGGGTGGTCGCACATGCGCGGCCCTTGAACTTGAGGCGACGCCTCCTCATCTCAATATCAATTGTTCCAATCTGTCGAACTGACAGCCTCCTGCCTTCCAACAGTTGCTGCCGGTCCTCATAGCGACGCTTCCGCGTCGGAGGAGTTTCCATGGGCCTCATTGATCGTGGCATTCAGCCGTCATCCGATGCCGGGTTGCTGGATGCCTATTCCCAAACGGTATCGAGTGCCGTCGACCTCGTTGGGCCGGCGGTCAGCCGGATCGAGCGATTGGGCGGCCGCGCCGGGCATGGCTCCGGCTTTGCCATTTCGCCGGACGGCCTCGTCGTCACCAACAATCATGTCGTGGATGACGCAAAGGCCGTGCGCATCAAGACCCCGGAAGGGGCAATCGTCGAGGGAAGGGTGCTCGGGCGCGATCCGGATACCGACCTTGCACTCATTCGTGCCAACGACTGGCCCGGCGATTGGGCGAGGCTTGGAGATTCCAAATCGCTGAAGCGTGGTCACATCGCGATTGCCATCGGCAATCCGCTTGGCTTCGAATGGACTGTTACGGCCGGTATCGTCTCTGCGCTTGGCAGATCGATGCGTGCGGCTAGCGGCCGGCTGATGGAAGATATTATCCAGACGGACGCCGCGCTCAATCCGGGCAATTCCGGCGGTCCTTTGGTCTCGTCCGCCGGCGAGGTGATCGGCGTCAATACCGCCGTCATCCAGGGCGCGCAGAGCATTGCCTTTTCGGTCGCCTCCAACACGGCCAAGCATGTGGTTTCCGAGATCCTGCGTTTCGGCCACGTCAGGCGCGCCTATATCGGCATTGCGGCCGATACGGTCGAGCTACATCGGCGCATTGCGTTGGAGGCTGGCGTCACGCATTCGACGGCCGTGCGGCTGCGCCGTGTCGAGAAGGACAGTCCTGCCGAAAAAGGCGGCCTCCAGGAGGGTGACTATCTGCTTGCCATCGATGGCCACGCAGTGTCAGGCATAGACGATGTCGTCAGGCTGCTGGATGGCGACAAGATCGACACGGAGATCGACGTATTGATCTTCAGCATTGGTGGTTTGATCGAGCGCAAGCAAGTGAAGCCTTCGGCACGACGGGCTATCTAAGTCGTTGCGCCACATCAAATTGTCGGCAGCGCCGTACCCCGACGCTGCCGATTGCTTGTTACCCTCTGCCGACGAGCGGCATTTTCGTTGCCATGACGGTCATGGAGAGAACGTTGGCATCAACCGGTAGCGTAGCCATGTAAACGACGGCGCGTGCGACATGGTCTGCCGAGATTGTCGGTTCGGCTGCGGTCTCGCCATTCGCCTGTAATACGCCGGCGCTCATCCTCGCCGTCATGTCGGTGGCGGCATTGCCGATATCGATCTGGCCGCAGGCGATGTCGAAGGGACGGCCATCGAGGGCCGTCGACTTCGTCAGTCCGGTGATTGCGTGCTTCGTGGCCGTATAGGGTGCGGAATGCGGACGCGGCGTCGTCGCCGAGATCGAGCCGTTGTTGATGATGCGGCCACCTTGCGGCACCTGGGCTTTCATCAGGCGGAAGGCCTGCTGCGTGCAAAGGAATGCGCCGGTCAGGTTCGCGCCGACAATAGCATTCCATTGCTCGAAGCTCAGTTCTTCCATCGGCACGGCCGGCAAGCCAATGCCGGCATTGTTGACCAGAAGGTCGAGGCGGCCATAGCGATCGGCAATAGCATCGAAAAGGCTACGGACCGATGTGGGTTCGCTGACATCGGCTACTACCGGAAGGAAATCTGCTCCGGTTTCCGCGGAAAGCTCGCGGGCGGCTTTTTCGAGAACGTCAGACCGACGCCCCGAGATGACGACCTTGAAGCCAGCCGAGCCAAGGGCTTTTGCGATGGCGCGGCCGATACCCGTGCCGCCGCCGGTCACGATCGCGATCGCGTTCTTTGTGTTCGATGAAATCTCCGTCATGCGACTCTCCCATCCAGTTCGTCCTCGATGTGCGCTTGCACGATCTCATCAAAGCTCCGTTCGGCTTTGAAGCCAAGATCGCAGGCGCGCTCTGCGTCGAACCGGGTCGGCCAGCCGGCGACGATCCGCTCGATCATCGGGTCCGGTTCGCGGCGGATGAGGGCAACGGCCCTGTCACCGCCGACACGGCGCAGCGAATCGATCTCGTCGGAAACGAGCGCTGAAAGTCCGGGCATGGTGAGATTGCGCCGCGGCCCCACTTTCGCGGTGTCGAGGGTCGCGGCATGCACGAAGAAGCCGACGGCGGAACGGGGGCTTGCGAACCAATGCCGCACCGTATCGCTGACTGGCAGAATGGCCTCCTTACCAACAAGCGGTTCGCGCAGGATGTTGGAGAAGAAGCCGGAGGCTGCCTTGTTTGGGGCGCCGGGCCGAACGCAGATGGTCGGCAGTCTGATGCCGATGCCGTCGAAAATGCCGCGTCGCGAATAATCGGCGAGCAGGAGTTCTGCGATTGCCTTCTGGGTGCCATAGCTCGTCAGCGGCGCGGTCAGGAATTCGTCGCCGATGACGTCAGGGAAGGGTGTTCCGAACACGGCAATGGAGGAGGCAAAGATGACACGCGGGGCATAGGCGGATTTCAGGCCCTGCTGTCTGATAGCATCGAAAAGCGCCCGCGTGCCGTCGAGATTGACGGTATAGCCTTTGTCGAAGTCGGCCTCGGCCTCGCCGGAGACGACGGCGGCAAGATGGAAGATCATATCCGGGCGATCTTCGATGAGCTTGGCGGCAATGCCTGATGTCGCAAGGTCCACAGTCAGGGCCTTCGATAGGGATTTCAGCGCCTCCGGTACCGGCGGCTGAAAGGCATCGGCCAGTGTCAGGCGATCGATGGTTCGTCCGAGAACAGCCGGCTCGGCGGCGATGCGGTTGACGAGCTTGCGGCCGATCATACCTGCAGCGCCCAGGATCAATACATGCATATCGGATTTTCCTCCCAATAGGCGGGTGTCAGTCTTCGGGAGAATTCCCGAGCGAATGTTTTCGGCGGCCGTCGGGCATCCGGGATGCCGGCCGCTCTTTCATCTATATGCCCGCAGCCACGTCAGTCCGGCGTCTGTCGTGGTCGCCGGCCGATACTCCGCGCCGATCGGCTTGTTATAGCCAAGCGTTTCCAGAAACTGCAGAATGTGACGGTAGTCGATCTCTCCGTGATCCGGTTCGCGGCGATCCGGAATGGAGGCAATCTGGATATGGCCGATTGCGGCCATATGCGCCTTCAGCCTGTGCGTTAGGTCGCCCTGCATGATCTGGATATGATAGCAGTCGAACATCAGCTTGAGGTTCTCCGCGCCCACTGCGGCAATGATGTCGAGCGCCTGATCCGTCGTCTGCAGGAAATAGCCCGGCGCGTCGCGATGGTTGAGCGGCTCGATCAACACGGTTACGCCGAGCTTGCCGGCGCGTTTGCAGGCATAGCGCAGATTGGCGATGAAGGCGGCTTGAGCCTCATCACCGGCAGCCTTGCCGGCCATGACATGCACGTTTTGCGCGCCAATGGCGGCCGCATAATCGATCGTCTGATCGATGGCGTGGCGTGCTTCGTCATGCCGTCCCGGAATGGCGGCGAGACCATTGTCACCTGCCGCGACATTGCCGCGGGCGGTGTTGAGGCCGAGCATGGGAAGACCGGTTTCGACCAGCGCCTGACGCACGGCTTCGGGCGGGATGTCATAGGGATAGTGGCATTCGACCGCATCGAAGCCGGCAGCCTTCGCGGCGCGGATCGCGTCGGGAAGGGAAAGCTCCTGCCAGAGAAACCCGAGATTGGCGGAAAAGGTGAGCATATTCAGTCCCACTCCACATCATAAGTGCGAACGAGATCGGCGATCTGCGCATCCGTCAGCAGGGAAGGATTGGCCCCGCGCGTCAGCATGGCAAGCTTTGCCGTCTCCTCCAATTCCTCTATCGCGTAAACCGCCGCTTCCAGATCCTTGGCCGAGACGACGGGTCCGTGCGCTGCCAGCATCACGGCGCTGCGCTTGCCGGCAAGGCCGCGGATGGCATCGCCCATTGCCGGATCGCCCGGCATGAAATAGGGCAGAAGCTTCACCTTGCCGAGCTTCATGATCGAATAAGCGGTCAACGGCGGCAACATGTTGTCGGCATCGACGCCGGGCAAAATCGAGAACGCAACCGAATGGCTGGAATGAAGATGGACGACGGCGCCAGTCTTTTTCGGTCGCGTCTCATAGAAGGCCGCATGTAGCGGCATTTCCTTCGTTGGCTTATCGCCACCGATCAGGCGTCCTTCGCTGTCGAACAGCGAGAGGCGTGCGGGATCGAGGCGCCCGAAGGAGCTGCCCGTTGGCGTGACCAGCAGACGCCCATCGCCGAGGCGCGCGGAAATATTGCCGGATGAGCCGGCGGTCAGGCCTCGATCGTAAAGCGATTTGGCCATCATGCATATATGTTCGCGCAGTTCGGCTTCCTCGCTCATGCGACCTCCAATCGGTCGAAAGCATCGGTGAAGAAGGATTCATCGCCGAAGTTGCCCGATTTCAGGGTGAGAGCAATCGTCTCTCCGTCGATGGTTGCGAAGGTCCAGGGAACGCCGGGCGCGATTTCCGGCCCGATCGTCAAATGCGTCACGCCGAGCGCCTGCGTGATGGCGCCCGACGTCTCGCCACCAGCGACGACGAAGCGGCGCGTGCCGTGATCGAAGGCGTCACGGGCAATCTCTGAGAGTGCCTCTTCGACCACCTGGCCTGCCTTGTCTCTGCCCAACCGCTCCTGTGCTCGCCGCACTTCATGGGGCTCGGCTGTGGCATAGATGAGCTTCGGCGCGTCGGGAGATTGCTGACGCAGCCATTCCAAACTAGGCCCCGCACCTTTCTCGGCGAGCGCGATCGGGTCCAGCCGCAAGCTTACGACCTGTCCCGCATAATTGGCGACCTGCCTGCGTGTCATCGCGGAGCAACTGCCCGATAGGACGATCGGGCCGCCGCCAACCTTTGGCAATATCTGTCGCCGCCGCGGAAGCGTTACCAGCCCTTGTTCCAGGTAAAGCCGCGGCAGTTGGCCGGCGATCGCACTGCCGCCCGTCAGCAGCGGCATGTCGAACGACGCGGCGGCGATCGTGCCGAGATCATCGTCGCAAACGGCATCGACGATCACATGCTGCATACCGTCGTCACTGAGTTGCGCCAACTTTGCTCTCAGTGCTGTCGGACCTTTCGAGACGATATTGCGGTTGGCGAGGCCGACTACGCTGGCCACTTGTGGCGTCAGAAGCCGCAGGAGGCTCGAATCGCGCATCGGCGTCAGCGGATGGTCCTTCATCGGGCTTTCCGACAAAAGCTGCTCTCCGACGAAGAGATGGCCCATGAAGACGCTGCGGCCATTCTCCGGAAAGGCTGGGCAATAGATCGTCTGCCTCGCGCCTATTTCCGCCATCAGCATTTCCGCGACCGGCCCGATATTGCCTTTGGCCGTGCTGTCAAATGTCGAGCAATATTTCCAGAAGAAACGGCTCGCACCGGCTTCCCTCAGCCATGCCAGCGCCTGACGTGCCTGTTCGACCGCAATGTTGACCGGTGACGTCCGGCATTTCAAGGCGATGACCTCGAAGGCGGCCGTCTCGTTCCGATGGCGCTTCTCCCGCGGTATGCCGATCCGCAACGAAACGGGCAATCCGCTGCGAGCAAGCAGCGCGGCAAGATCGGTCGCCCCGGTAAAATCGTCCGCAATGCAGCCAAGCAGGAGCGTCATGGCCTAGTCCTTTAGGCCGGGCAGTTGGACGCCGCTCTTGGCGGCCAGAATCTTTGCAACTGCGGCGTCATCCTCCAGACCCAGACCTGCTTGCGATGCTTCCATGAAGAGGTCGAGCGCTGCAGCGGCGAGCGGGGTGACGGCTCCGGCTTTGCCTGCCTCCGAAGTCACGATGCCGAGGTCCTTGACGAAGATATTGACCGCCGACCGTGGCGTATAATCGCCAGATACGATGTGTTCGCCGCGGTTTTCGAACATCCAGGATGAGCCGGCGGAAACGCGGATCACGTCATAGAGCGTCTTCAGATCGATGCCGGCCTTGGCGGCAAGCGTCATGGCTTCGGCTGTCGCGGCGATGTGCACGCCGGCAAGCAACTGGTTGATCATCTTGACTTGCGAGCCGGCGCCGGGGCGATCGCCGAGCCGGAACACCTTGGCCGAGATGGCGTCCAGCACCTCGGATGCCTGATCGAAAGCCGCAGGCATGCCCGACGCCATGACGGTGATCTCGCCTGATAGCGCGCGAACATGGCCGCCGGAAACCGGGGCATCGATGACGCGCATGCCGGCTGCTTCCAGCCTTTCGGCGATGGCGGTCGTGGCACTCGGCGCCATGGTGGTGCAGAGCAAAAATACGGTCGAAGGCCGCGCAGTTTCCAACGCACCGTTCTGCCCGAAAAGGACATCTTCGACCTGCCTGCTGTTGACGACATAGACGAGGATCATGTCGGCATCTTTCGCCGCAGACGCCGGCGTCGTGCAGGGTGTGCCGCCATTTTCGGCAAAGCGCATAAGGACCTCGCTGCGAACATCGCAGCCGCGGACGGCAAAACCCGCCCTAAGTAGAGATAGGGCCGCGCCCCACCCCATGGATCCCAGGCCGATGACGGCGGCCTTCCTCGTATGTTGCACGGCATTACCTCTACGATTTTTGCTATGTTACCGATACCGGTATCGGTAACAAGCCTCAATTTGCCGGTAATTGTCAATAGACTGGCGTTTGCCTTTTCGGGGAAACATTCTATGAAGAAGGGCGGCAATGTGTCGGCCGTCATGGTTCATCGAGGGTTGCTTGGGGATGCGCAAACCCACTCTGGAAGAAGTCGCGATCGAAGCTGGTGTCAGCAAGATGACGGCATCGCGTGCCTTGCGCGGTGTTGCCGACGTCTCCAGCGAGACGCGCGATAGGGTCATCGAGGCGGCAACGCGAATGAACTATGTGGGCAACAGGCTGGCGCTGTCGCTCTCCTCGCAGCGCACCAATCTGGTCGCCGTCGTCGTCCCCAGCATGTCGAACATCGTCTTTCCCGAAGTGCTTGCCGGTATTTCCGCGGGCCTGGACGGTTCCGGCATGCAGGCTGTGTTCGGCATATCCGACTATGACACGGCAAAGGAGCGCGAGATCATCCGCGACATGCTCTCCTGGCAGCCTTGCGCCATCATCGTCACCGGGCTTGATCAGCCGGAGGAAACGGTGCAATTGCTCCGGCAGGCAAACATCCCGGTCATCCAGCTTATGGATCTCGATGGCACGCCGATCGATTTCAATGTCGGGTTATCGCATGGTGAGGCGGGCGCGGCCATGGCAAGTAAGCTTGTCGCGGCCGGCCGCAGGCGGTTCGGTTATGTCGGTAGCGCGCTTGACAGGGATTTGCGAGCCGGCAAGCGCAAAGCCGCCTTCGAAAGCGTCTTGCGCACTCACGGCCTGCACTTCGTGGATCAGCGGCTCGATGATGCCTTTTCCTCGATAGCCTTGGGCAAGCAGTTGACAACTGCTATGCTCGCGGCCATTCCGGATCTCGACTGCATCTATTACTCCAATGACGATATGGCCAGCGGCGGATTGTTTGCCTGCATGGAGCTCGGGGTTTCTGTCCCTCAAAAGATTCTGATCGCCGGGTTCAACGGGCTGGATCTCGTCAATTCCCTGCCGGCACCGATCGCGACATCCCGTTCGCCAAGGCGCGCCATGGGGGAGGCTGCAGCCCGGCTGGTCCGGCAGGCGGTGGCAGCTGATCAGGTTTCCGGGCAAAAGACGGTGGCGTTTGAGCCGGTGATTACCGGAATCGACGGATAGAATGATGCAGCCGATCGACCGGAGGGGTTCCTTCGGCTAACTGGTCCATATCACTTGGTACCTGGCGCAGTCTTGTCACGCGACGATCGAGGCCAACGTTGGTCGTGGTCGGTTGCCATAATCTGCAGCAACCCGATGGCCGTCAGTGCGTTGCATGCTATCAATACCTTTGAATGCGGGTGTTGTGTGAGTCTTCGCTAGATTGATGGCGACACCGGCTCTACGTCATTTTCTCTCGTGGAGGATATTTGAGAATGCGTTGCCCCCAATTGCTTTTCACTCTCGCCGTAACCGCCCTGACAGCCGTTTCATCAGGTGTATGGGCTGCCGGCTTTGAAAACATTATTGTTTCGGCGGAGACGGATGCCGACACGACGCAAGATAGCTTTGCCAAGGATACGCCGAAGATCTTTGTTTCGGCCGAGCTTACCGAAGAGGTGCCGTCGGGAAGCAAGGTGAATATCTCCTGGATTGCTGTCGACACCGGAGGGGCTGCACCTCCAAACTACAAAATTGATGAGGTCAATCTGGACATCACCTCCATGATCAATCACGTCAATTCGGCGATGACTAAGCCGAACAATGGCTGGCCGGTCGGGACTTACAAGATCGAATTCTCGGTCAACGGCAAGCCGATGGAATCGGTCGGCTTCACGGTCAAATAAAACTCCGGGCGTAACTTGCGTTACCGCCGGATGTTGACCTTCGCGGTGTGCTTCGAAGGTGCGAGCGCCCGTCGCCATCAATCCTGCCACCGAGGATTTCCGCCATGGGCAGATGGCGGATGCCATGTGGAACGGTTGTCATTCTCTTGTCATAATACTAATCTGGGTAGAAAAGAGAACGAGGACACATGTACGGCGATTCGATCCTGCCGGCGGCGGTTGCTGCGGTACTTGGCTTGATAAGCAACGTTATCGCGCTGTTCGCCGCCTTTTGGGCTGCCGGAAAATTCCCTCGCTGGCACTTGGCATTTCACGCGATCGCCGTCTTCATTGTGTCGATTTCGCCTCTGATCGCTATGATCCTTGGTCTGCCCGAACTGTTTCCTGACGAAGAGGAGCCCCCGGGAACGCGTTTTGCGTTTTTGCCGCTGATCGTCGAAGCGGCCATCATCCTGCTGCTCTACGCGCTAGCCGCAATGATGTTCCTATCGAAGTCGGGCCAATCGAGCATTGTGAGCTGGTATCGCGGGGACAGATATCCTTAGTCCGCGACTCTATGATGTATTCGTGGACGGAGTTGCGCGCGGGAAGACCGCAAACTTAACGCTGCCGGCCGGATCGCTCGGATCGCTGATCAGGATGTTCGAAACCCGACCGGTCGCCGAGCCAAGGATCAGTTCGTAGAGAATTCGATTACGGATTCCATATCCTGCCGAAACGGGAGATGTTGCCCGATTTGCATCGTTTTGCTGGTCGTCATGACCTTATCCGGACAGCGCGGGGCTCAAAGACCGTGCCCATCTGTCCGGTAAAACCGATGTCGCCGGTGAACCGCCTTCTTGCGAGCGGTGGCACCGGCGACATCGCCAGGAATTGCCGATAACCTCTCGTGCTCACCCCTGCGGAGCACCGTCGGTACGCAACACTATTTCCCGGCAACTCTTCCAGCGAGGGCCATGACGTAGTCATCTGCGATATCGGCCAAGGTCAGGGCGACCTCGGACTCGCTCCAGCCGGCAGCGACGACCGCTCGCACGAAATCCCGAAACGCCACCTCCAGGATTTCCTCGCGCTCGACTGCGCGGTACGCATCGTTGGCGGAATGCTGTGGCTTGGTGATCTCTATTGTCTGCCGGGTCGATACCATCGATTTGCTCCCTCAAAAATGCCTTGGTGGACAGAGAGTTTCGCCACATCAAGGCTTGGACACTGGCGCGATTATTCATTTCATTTTTAATAAGTTACGAGTTGAGTGTCGTTAGCCACGCATCCGGAAACTTGCAGCAGCGTCCATTTTCGCAGTTGTTGAACTTTGAGTAGGAGCCATTGCATGGAAGGCGCAGGGCACACCTCATGGCTTGCGCGAACGATCGCCCGCTGCGCCTTAGAGCTATGGTGGGGCTGTCGGTGTTTCTCAGCGGTTGTGGCTGAGCGTCCTCAGCCATTCCTCGAAGGATTGGGGTCCATCGGCCGATACCGGTGATGCAGCTTGCCCGCGATAGTGCGGGGTGGTGAGGTTTCTCGCCTCGCGGGGACTGTAGCCAAATTCCTTACTGAACGCCCGGCTGAAGTGCGCCGCCGACGAAAAGCCGACCGCAAAGGCGATGTCGATGATCTGCTGCCGATTCGAAGGGTCGCTGAGCGCGGCATGCGCGGAAAGAAGACGCCGCCGCTGCATATAGTGGTGAACGCCGCCCTCCTGTTCGAAGATCTGATAGAGCCTGGTGCGGGATGTGCCGACTTGGCGGCATATCTGTTCTACCGTCAGATCGCTCGAGGCGAGATTGTTCTCCACGAACCGCCGCACGCGTTCCGTTACGGTAATCATGCTGTGATGTTCCGTGCCCGCCGATTGCTCGGCCGAGGACGAAACGCACGCCAGGATCATGTCGCGCAATGTCTGGACGACATGCGGCAGATCCGCCGCGATGAAGCTCGGGAGATTGACTTCGATAATATCCAGATATTCGATCAGGAGTTTGGTCAGCATTCCCGAGAGGGCGATATTGTTTCTGATCTCGATCGAAGCAGGAGCGTCGGACAGCAATGTGCGCGGTAAAATAAGCGACAGGGTTTTCGCTTCCGTGGAACGGCCTCGAAAGGGGCGCTCTAGAGAGCGCAATTCCATTTTGCCCGGCTCGCCTTCCGAGACCAGCCCATCGACCTCGGTCCACGTCCTGCCGCTGCGCAGCGCGGAAATGTGCCAATGGTCGACAAAATTCGCTTTCACCTTCGCCTGCGAGCGCATGTAGCTGTGAGGTGGGGTAGTGTGTTGGACGATCAGCATCCCGCCGAGATTCCAGGCGATATGGTCGGCAGCAAATCCCGCTTCCGGAGAGACTTGGTCCGGCAGTCGTATGTCGATGAGGGGAGCGACATAGGTCTGCCAGGCTGCAAATTGCGCCTGAGGTTCGAGATGCCGCGTGGAAAACAGCAACGGCTTCAAAGCCGGCGCTTGCGGGCGGGGGTCTTCGGCGGTTGTCTTTGTCGAACGCGGAAAACGCCGCCGTTCGGTCTGCGCGGGCTTGCTGTCCTCGCTACCCACGTCATCTTTCGCTATGATCTCCACAGACGTGGATGGTTCTTCGCGTCGAAAGTCAGGCAATCTGGTCTCCTCAGATACCGTCAGGACAGAGCAAGAGCATCGCCGTCATATCTTCGTCCATCATTCTGGCAGAAGACAACGCCCCTGCTTCAATAGGAAAGGGCGAAAAGCCTCTCTTCTATGGGAGGAGGGAAGCTCGTGACTCATGCCTATTTTCGTATTTCTAACATGCTAAGGCGTTCATTTGCAGCGCCTTTTTGAAAAGGCAAGTCTGGCGGCTGCTCAACCTGTCGTTACGGCGGCGCTTGTCCCAAAAGATGACAACAAGACAGGCGCGTCCGCGGGGTTTGGAGTATCCCGAAGGCGGGTCTGTTCCGGCAGCTGTATCGCGCGTCGAAAAACACATTGCAGCCATATCGGGATCGTTGCTTCATATCCTCCGTATGCGAGGCCTTTTGAATCATGACGATGGATCGACGTTCCTTTTTGATCGCCACGACGTTTGCCATGCTTTCCACAAGAGCGCGGGCGGCGGCATCGAACGCCAGCGTGCCGCTATGGCCAGGACACCCTCCGGGCGGCGGCGGACCGTCCGGCACGCTGCAGAAGAGCGGCAAGGGCGCGGTCAGCAATATCGCCGCGCCGAGTCTGCAGGTCTTTGCGCCCGGACGCGCGAACGGTGCCAGTGTATTGATTGCCGCCGGAGGCGGGTACAAGCGTATCGAGTTGGAGAAAGAAGCCTATCCTGCGGCTCGTTGGCTGGCTGCACGGGGCGTCACGGCTTACGTGCTGACCTATCGCTTGCCGCAGGAAGGATGGAGCAACGGTCCCTTGGCGCCGCTTCAGGATGCGCAACGTGCATTGCGCCTCATCCGGGCCGACGCCACGCATCGAGGTCTGGATCCGTCGCGCATTGGCGCCCTCGGCTTTTCCGCCGGCGGTCATTTGATGGGCCTGATGGCAACCCGCTCCGCCTTCGCCTCCTACCAGGCAACAGATGCGATCGATGGCCAATCCGCCCGTCCCGACCTGGCGGCGCTGATCTATCCGGTCATCACGCTGGAGCCGCCCTATGACCATACCTCCACTCGCCGGTCGTTGATCGGCGCGCAGCCGGATGCGAAAGCCAGTGTGGAATGGTCTGTCGAAACGCATGTCCGCTCGGGCTGCCCGCCGGTTTTCCTGGTGCAGGCCAAGGATGATCCGATCTCCGATCCGGCAAATACAGTCATGATGGCCGAAGCCTGTCGAAAGGCAGGCGTCCCGGTCGATCTGCACCGATTGCCGAGCGGCGGTCATGGCTTCGGCATGGGAAAGCCGGGCACACCAAGCGCTGAATGGCCCGCCTGGTGGGAGCAATGGCTGCGCAACAATCGCTTCCTCTAGATAGAGGTCGCCGCGCTCGTATCGGCGTTAGCCGTTGTCTTGAGACGCAACGCGCATCCTCTTCCTTTGCAAAGCCGGTCTGAAACTATTCCGTTTTTGTTGTGCCTTCCGGCTGCGCGGCAGAGTAATGTTGCGACAATTTTATGAGGCATGAGTAATGGACCAGAAGCGCCATAGAATCCGCGAGCTTGGCTTTGCGCCGGGCCATTTCGAACCCGGTCTCCTGAACGCGATCACCGATGTCGCCGGCGTGCGCGTCGGACATGTCACATGCCATGAGGGAGAGCGCACGCGCACGGGCGCGACGGCGATCTTGCCGCATGGCGGCAATCTGTTTCAGGACAAGGTCCCGGCCGGTTTTGCCGTCCTCAACGGCTTCGGAAAGTTTGCCGGATCGACCCAGATCGTCGAACTTGGCGAGATCGAGACGCCGATCGTCCTCACCAACACGTTGGCCGTCGGGCGAGGCATCGAGGCTATCATCCGCCACACGCTCGCCCAGCCGGGCAATGACAAGGTGGTGTCGATCAATGCGGTGGTCGGCGAAACCAACGATTCACGCCTCAACGATATTCGCGCTGCGCGTCCGAGCGTCGATGAAATTTCGCTGGCGATCGACAGCGCGGCATCGGGGCTAGTCGAGGAAGGCGGGGTCGGCGCCGGAACCGGAACGGTCGCATTCGGCCTGAAGGGCGGTATCGGGACAAGCTCCCGCCTCGTGCCCGTCGGCGGAGAAACCTATCGACTCGGCGTGCTTGTCCAATCGAATTACGGCGGTCATCTCATCGTTGCCGGTCGCGACTATGCGAGGTTGGCGGAACATGACAAGGACGGTTCCATCGTCATTGTGCTTGCGACCGATGCTCCGCTCTGTTCGCGCAATCTCGAAAGATTGGCGCGCCGCTGTTTCGGTGGCCTTGCGCGCACCGGCGCGGCATTGAGCAACGGCTCGGGCGACTATGCGCTGGCGTTTTCGACGGCCGAGGCCGTGCGTCGTACCCCCGAGCGCCGCAAGGGTGTAAGTGCGGTTCCATCATTGGGCAACGACGCCGTGTCGCCGCTCTTCGAAGCCGCAATCGAAGCCACCGAGGAGGCCATCCTCAATTCGCTTGCCATGGCAACCGAGACCCGGGGCTTTAATGCCGCAACCGGCAAAGGCTCAACAGTCAGCGCCATCAGCCTCCCTCACGCAGCTCATCGCTGATTTTCATTCCCCCATTTCGCATTTCACGGAGTTTCCATGTCTGCCCCGACGATCCGCACCGTCTTTCTGAACGGCGCCTTCTTGCCCGAAAACGAGGCACATCTGTCCATCTTCGATCGTGGTTTCCTGTTCGGCGACGGCATTTATGAAGTCACCGCCGTCCTGGATGGCAAGCTGATCGACAGTGCCCTGCATATGGCCCGGCTGGAACGCAGCGTAGGCGAGATTGGCGGCCACCTGCCCATTACGACTGACGAGATCGTGGCGATCGAGAAGCGCCTTGTGGCGGAAAACCAGCTCACTGAGGGCGTCGTCTATCTCCAGTACACGCGCGGTGCGGAGGACCGTAATTTCTTCTACTCGGAGGATCTGAAGCCGACCCTGGTGATTTTCACGCAGGCGAAGACGCTGGAGCATGTTGCCGCTGTCGAGAAGGGACTCAAGGTAAAATCCATGCCGGATCAGCGTTGGGCGCGGCGTGACATCAAGAGTGTCTGTCTTCTGCCGCAGGTCATGGCGAAACGCGCCGCCAAGGCAGAAGGCTTCGATGAAGCCTGGCTGGTCGAAAACGGCGTGGTGACGGAGGGCGCCTCGTCGACAGGCTATATCGTGACGCGCGACGGCCGCATCGTGACACGCGCCAACAGCCATGCGACCCTGCCGGGATGCACGCGGCTCGCAATCCTCGATCTGGCGCGGGAAGCTGGTATGGTGCTGGAAGAACGGCCGTTCTCCGTCGAAGAGGCAAAGGCCGCGGCTGAAGCCTGGCTGACAAGCGCCTCGAACTTCATCGTCTCCATTACTGATATCGATGGCGTTGCCGTCGGTGACGGGACACCTGGCCCGATGTTCAAGCGTCTGCGCGCGCTCTACATGGAGAATGCGCGCCGTACTGCGATCTGAGCTGCCGCAACGACTACCCGATCGTCAGGGTTTGTCTAGCATCGACCAGATGCGCCCGACGATCGGACGGCGGTTCTCGCGGGAGCGATAGACGCGGATTTCAACGTCGATGTTCCATTCGGGATCGGCGGCATAGACCAGCCGGCCATCGGCAAGTTCCGCTTTGACAAGGCTTTCCGGGATCCAGGCCAGCCCGAATCCAGCCGCAACCATTCCCTTCAGGCCGACGGACATGCTGCCGACATGCACCCGGTTTTCGGCTGGCAGGCGCTTGCCGATGGTGCCGGCCACCAATTGCCCGAAGAAGGATGTCTTCTGGTAGCTGACATGGTTGAAGCCGGGTTCGATGCGATGCAGCGCCGCGCCGTCCGTGCCTGGGGCGCTGACAGGCAGGATGGTTTCCCGGCCAAGCGTGTGATGTTCGAATTGCGGATCCAGCAGCATCGGCACATGCAGATGCTGGTAGGTGAGAAGGAAATCGCATTCCCCATCGATAAGGGAATTCAGGTTTTCTTCCATAGTGCCGGAATCGGCGCGCAAATGCGAAACGATCGGGCCGATGCGTGCGTTGAGCCGGCTCAGCCAATCTGGAAAGAAGGTGAAAGATAGGGTGTGCAGCGCCGTCAGGGTCACCGTGCGTGCGTCGGTGCCATCTTCATGCTGGAGATTGCGGCGCGCCTGGTAGAGCACCTGCAAACTCTGCTCGGCCACCGGCACAAAACGTTCGCCGGCCGCGGTCAGACGTGAAGGGTAGGTTGCCCGGTCGATCAGGCTCGTCCCAACCCAGCCCTCCAGCTGCCGGATGCGGCGGCTGAAGGCCGATTGCGTCACATGGCGCTCGTCGGCGGCCTTTGAAAAGTTCAGTGTCCGCGCCAGCGCCAGAAAATCTTCAAGCCATTTGACTTCCACTCGAAGCTCCCGAAAGAAACCGGCTGTCAAAGCCGGGTTCTCCTTGGCCTGAATGAGCCGGGAATGCAATCACCCGGCGCGACGGTATTCGATCATTCTTGCCCGGGCGAGCACCAATTCCAGTCGATCCGCGCCGAGGAGATTGAGGCAGACCCGCTTGGTCCAGGGGCCATCGACGAGGGTGAACAGGAAGCGTCCGTTACCCAATGCGCGCAGCGGCATACTATGGCGCACCGGACCTATACCCATGATGACGCTGCCATTTTCAATCTCGAAGCGAGCACCTTCGGAGGAGTTCCACACGCCCGACAGGGATCCCGGCACGTCCTGTTCCTTAACCGGCAGGAACCGACGTTTGGCATGCCCGACCTCTCCGACGATGTCTTCGCCCTGCATTGTCAGGTGCATCGGCGAGGAGGGCGACCGCGAGGAAACCCAGGATCCCTCATCCTCATAAACCGTTTCGTCGGCATCGAGATAGGTGACCGTACTGCCGGCAACCTTGATCCACCATGGCCCGCTTTCGGTGACATAGGTGCCGTCGCGGAGAGCAGAGGAGGGACGCGGCAAGGCTTCGCCGGTCAATGCCGCCATGGATTCCAGGGCGATCTTATAGCCGTTGGTATCTTCGCGGTTCGACACCACAACGAAGCCGGTTTTCTGGGTAGGATCGAGCAGAAAATAGCTTTTGTAACCGGGATGAGAGCCGCCGTGTCCGATGAAAGAACGGCTGCCGAGCGGGCTCTGACGCAGGCCCAGTCCGTAGCCGCTCATTCGGCCATCGGCAAGTGGCCGTGCAGCCGACAATTGTTCCAGTATTCCGTCGAAAGACCCCTTGCCGTCGAGGAGGCCGATCAGCCACTTCGCAAGGCTCTCGCCGCTGCCAGTCATGCTGCCGGAGGCGGAGATATGCAGGCCGGCGGCCGAAAGCTGCCAACGCTGGCCATCGAGCCAATAGCCGGGAACCAGGCCGATGACGGGGTCGTTCCAGACATCGGGCGCATCCAATACCGCACCGGCCTGTGCGCCGAGCTCGCGGACGTAATCGCGGAAGAACACGCCTTGTCGTTCGAGTGCGGCTTCCACGAGACGGTAGCCCGTATTGGAGTAGGAAATCTCGGTGCCGGCCTCGTAGTTCAATCGCGTCTGGCGTGCGAGGAAATCGAGCAGCAGGCCAGCCTTGGTTTCGGTGTAGACGGAAAGCCCAAGCAGCGACAGGCATTCGCGCGTGTCGGGCAAGCCGCCGCTCATGTCGAGCGCGCGGCCGACAGTGACATCGCGAAGGGGTGCCTGCAGTTCGGGCAAATGCTGGCCCAAAGGATCGTCAAGACCGATCTTGTCGGAATGCGCGAGCACCATGGCGCAGAAGGCATGTTTCGTCACCGAGGCATAGCGAACGACGCTTGCAGCGGTAAAGGGCGCCAGCGTCGAGAGGCTTTCCACGCCGCCGGCTTCGGCAAAGCGGATGCCATGCGCATCGAAGCCGATGACGGCGCCGCCTGGCTCGTTGCCGTTCCAGTTCTGCGTGAATCCCGCTGCGCATGCCTGCGCGGCCTTCCAGTTTCCCATTTCAGACATGCATGCCTCGCAAATGCAGATTAGACTGGTTCCGCTTCCTCGAACTCGATGCTCAGACGGCGCAGTTCCTGGGTGTGAGGGTGGGCGACATTGCCACGGCGCAGATTCTCGGCCGAAACCTGTTCGACCATCTGACCATCGATCATGACACCGACCCGGGTGCAGAGGTGGGCGATCACGCCGAGATTGTGGCTGACCATCACATAGGTAAGCTTCCGCTCTGCACGCAGATCGGAAAGCAGGTTGAGGATCTCGGCCTGGACGGAAACATCGAGCGCGCTGGTCGGCTCGTCGAGCAGCAGGATCTTCGGTTCGGCGATCAGCGCGCGGGCGATGGCGACGCGTTGCCGCTGGCCGCCCGAGAGCTGGTGCGGATAGCGGAAACGGGCGCTTTGGGGCAGGGCGACATCGGAAAGCGCTGACGCGATGCGCCGATCGATGTCGCCCATGCGGTGAACGAGCGGCAGCTCGCTCAGGATGCGGTCGATGGTCTGGCGCGGATGCAGCGAGCCATAAGGGTCCTGGAAGACCATCTGCACCTTGCGGAAGAAATCCGGGGTTCGATGCTGCGGCGCGGCTTCGCCGTTGAAGGCGATGCGCCCCAGCCAGCTGGTATTCAAGCCGGCCATCGCGCGCAATACGGTCGATTTGCCCGAGCCGCTTTCGCCGACGATGCCGAAGCTACCGCCCTCTTCCACCTGGAAGGAAACGCCCTTGACGACTTCGCGCTCGCCGAAGCGGATACGCAGATTATCGATCTCTATCGTCATTTCAACCACTCCGGGTTACGCTCGAGAATGGGAAGCCGTTCCTTAGGATGGGTAAGCGAAGGAATGCAGTTCAGCAGGCCGCGCGTATAGGGATGAGCGGCGGAAAGCAGCTCGGAAGCCTTGAGTTCCTCCATGACGCGCCCGGAATACATGACCGCGACCCGGTCGCAGAAGTGCGAGACGAGCGGCAGGTCGTGGCTGATGAGCAGCAGCCCCATGGAGCGCTCGGAGACGAGCTCCTCGATCAGCCGCAGGATTTCGGCCTGCACGGTCGCATCCAGCGCGCTTGTCGGTTCGTCGGCAATGAGTAGTTCGGGGTCCGGCGCCAGCATCATGGCGATCATGACGCGCTGACCCATGCCGCCTGAGACTTCATGCGGATAGGAGGCGGCGACGGTCTTCGGATTGCGGATCTTGACCTGCTCGAGCAGATTGGCGGCGGCTTCTGCTGCTTCCCGGCGGTTGCCGCCCTTGTGTGTGCGCCATGACTCGGCAACCTGATTGCCGATGGTCTTGACGGGGTTCAGCGAATATTTCGGATCCTGAAGGATGAAGCCTGCCCGCTTGCCACGGATGGTGCGCATCTGCTTTTCGCTGGCGGACAGGATGTCGATGCCGTCGAAGGCGAGCTTGTCGGCTTCGATGCGGGTCTGCCTTGGCAAAAGCTTCATCAGTGCGCGTGCGGTCAAGCTCTTGCCGGAGCCGCTTTCGCCGACGATGCCGAGCTTCTCGGCGCCAAGGCGCAGTGAAACGCCTTTGACCGCAGGAGCAAAACCGGTGCGCGTCTTGAAGCCGATGCGCAGATTTTCGATCTCGACCAGCATGGATCAGTTCCCCTTCGGGTCGAGCACGTCGCGCAGCGCGTCGCCCAGGAAATTGAAGGCGAGCGAGACGAGGAAGATGGCGATGCCGGGGATCGTTGCGACCCACCATTGTTCAAAGATGAAGCGCTTGGCCGTTGCGATCATCGCGCCCCATTCCGGCGAAGGCGGCTGAGCGCCCATGCCGAGGAAGCCGAGGCTGGCTGCGGTGATGATGATGGAGCTCATGTCAAGCGTAACGCGAACGATCAGGCTGGGCATGCAGAGCGGCGCGATATGCCGCATGATGATGCGCCAGGAGGAGGCGCCCGTCAGGCGATAGGCGGCGATGAAATCGGCGCCACGCACGGTCATCGTTTCGGCACGAGCCAGTCGGGCATAGGGGGGCCAGGCGGTGAGCGCGATCGCAAGCACGGCGCTTTCCACGCCGGGCTTTAGGGCCGCCACGAAGGCAAGTGCCAGCACCAGGCGGGGAAAGGCGAGGAAGATGTCGGTCAGGCGCATCAGCGCCGTATCGACCACGCCGCCGAAATAGCCGGCGATGCAGCCGATGGCGAGACCGATCGGCGCGACGAGCACGACGACGGCAATGACCATGCCGAGGGTGACTCGACCGCCATAAAGCAGGCGGGAGTAGATGTCGCGACCGAGTTCGTCCGTGCCGAGCCAATGAGCAGCGCTCGGACGCGCGAGCCGGTTTGCCAGATCCTGGGCAGCGGGATCATGCGTGGCAAGCCACGGCGCGAAAATTGCAAGCAGGATGAACAGCACGATGATCGAAAGGCCGATCATGCCGAGGGCATTGCCCTTCAATCCGAGCCAGATGCGATAGCGATCGCCCCAGGCTGCCTGGCGTCTGGAAGTGGGGGACTCGTCGAGTGCCCAATTGCGAAAGGTTGCAAGCATCAGCGCACCCTTGGGTCGAGCAGGCGATAGAAAAGATCGGCGATGAGGTTAAGCCCCACATAGATGATGCCGATCAGCAGGGTGGTGCCGATAACCGGATTCATGTCACCGTTCATGAGCGAGGCGGTCAGATACTGACCGATACCGGGCCAGGAAAAGACCGTTTCGGTTACCACGGCGCCTTCCAGCAAGCCGGCATAGGTCAATGCCAGCACCGTCACCAGTTGCACGGCGACAGTCGGGAAGGCATGCCCCCAGATGACGCGGCTGAGCGACAGGCCCTTGGCGCGCGCGGTGATCACGAATTCGCCCTTCAGGGCATCGATCATGAAGGCGCGTGTCATGCGGGCGATATAGGCCATGCTGAAATAGGCGAGGATGCAGACCGGTTGCGCCATATGGGCGAGCGCATCCCAGAAAGCACCGAGATCGCCGGCAAGCAGCGTATCGACGGAAAGCAGCCCGGTAACCGGCGTAATCATGCCGTCATAGATGATGTCCTGCCGCCCAGGCCCGGGCGCGATGCCGAGCGCCGAATAGAAGACCAGCAGCGAGATGAGGGAGAGCATGAAGACCGGGATGGAGTGGCCGGCGAGGCAGACGACGCGGATCGCCTGATCGGTGATGGTTCCCTGCCGCACGGCAGCCCAGACGCCGAGCGGAATGCCGATGATCGCGGCAAGAATAAGGGCTGCGGTCGCCAGCTCGAAGGTTGCCGGGAAGAAGCGGGCAATATCCTGCGACACCGGGTTCTTGGTCAGAACCGACATGCCGAGGTCACCATGGAGAAGCTGGTTCAGATAATGCAGGAACTGCACGGGAAGGGGCTGATCAAGGCCCATTTCCGCCCGCACGCGTGTGACCACAGCCTCGGGCGCATTGTCGCCGACGGCGGCTATGACCGGATCGACCGGCATAACGCGGCCGATGAGGAAGGTGACGATCGACAGTCCGAGCAGCGTCAGGACGACGCTGCTCAGAATGGCGGAGAAGGATTTGATCCGACGGGTCAAGCCTTGCTGGTCTCCTGATAGGAATTAGCTTCCGAAAGAGCACCGAGCTGGAAGCCGGATACGGCCTTGCGGCACGCCGCGGTCTTCACCGTCTGGAACATGAATGCGAAGGGGCTGTTTTGCATGTGCTCGCGCTGCAGCTCTTCATAGAGAGCGATGCGCTTGGCCGGATCCTTCTCGTCGCGCGCGGCTTCCGCCTTGGCGGCGAAATCGTCGTTTTTGTAGCGCGACCGCCACAGGAACGGCTTGCTCTTTGCGTCGTCGGAATTGTCCTTGTTGATGGTGAAGACTTCGCCGTTGGAGTTCGGATCGAAGTAATCGGTGCCCCAGGCAGAAAGCGCCATCTCGTGCTGGCGGCCCCGCATCTTCGTCAGCACCTGACGGTTTTCGGCCGATTGCAATTTCACGCGAATGCCGATTTCGGCAAGGTTTGCCTGGATCGCTTGAGCGAGGTCCGGATAAGGCTGGGCGGCGTAGTGATCCATCGTCACGTCGAAACCGTCTGCGAGGCCGGCTTCGGCCATCAGTGCCTTCGCCTTTGCCACATCCTTCTGGAACGGCGTGTCGCTGATCGCTGCCGGGAAGCCTTCCGGCTCGAAGCTCTGGTGGATCTTGTGGGTCAAAGGCACGATGTTTTCCTGCATGCCCTTGTAGTCGAGCGCCCACTTCACGGCCTGCCAGACCTGCGGCTTTGCCAAATTCGGCACGCCCTGATTGAGCGAGATCAAGACCAACCCGGCGATGCTCTTGGTGACGAGCGTGAAATCGGCGTCGTTCTGGATGGTGCGCAGCTGCTCGGAGGTGAGGTCACGGGCGATATCGACATCGCCCTTCTTCAGCATCAGCAGCTGCGAAGCCGGGTCGGCGACGTGGCGCAGGATGACGCGCTTCAGATTGCCCTTGTAGGGACCATGCGGATTGAGGGTCAGCGATATGGCTTCGCTTGCCTTCCAGGACTGCAGCTGGAAGCTGCCGGAGCCGGCGCTGTTCTTCTGCAGCCAGGCGTTGCCCATGTCGCCATTCGCCTCGTTAGCCAGCACGACCTTCTTCTCGACCACGGCGGCGATATTGGCCGACAGGCAATAGAGCAGGAAGGCGATCGCGGTGGGCTTTTCGGTCGTCAGCGTCAGCGTTTCAGCATCCTTGGCGATGATGCGGCTTTCAACGTTCTCGGCGGTGAAGCCGAACTGATTGATGATGAAGGCCGCACCCTTGTTCATCTTGATCGCGCGGTGCAGCGAGAAGGCGACATCTTCGGTCGTGACAGGAGAGCCGCTTGCAAAGCTTGCCTTGGCAAGCTTGAAGGTAAAGACCTTGCTATCCGCATCGGCAGCCCACGATGCGGCCAGCACCGGATCGACCTTAGAGGGATCATCGGTGTTCGGGCGCACCAGCTTCTGGTACATGTTGCTGATCACTTCGCCGCCGACGGCTTCGAAGCTTTCATGCGGGTCGAGGCTCGTCATATTATCGAGCTGCTGGGCAACGACGAGTACATCTTTCGGCGTCGCGGCAAATGCCGATTCTGCAAGATCGAGATAGGACAGGAACGGCAGCGTTGCGCTGCCCATGAGAAACTGGCGTCTGGAAACCATGCGAAATCCCCTTTCACTCTTACGGCAGAAGCTCAGTGGCAAGCAGACAAGGCTTGGCACGGCTCGGCCGCTATCGTATTTTCGCCCGGTTCTTTAACAGCGCCACTTGCGAGCGACTAATTCCGTTTTTCGCAGAGCCTATGCGCGGTTTGCATTTGCTCGGCCAGGCAAGCTTGCCTAGGCAGGTATCAATAACAATTTTGGAATGAGATATGACCCAATCTTCGCTAGTTCCCGTCTTTGATGGCCATAATGATGTGTTGCTGCGGTTGCGCCGTGGCGGCTCGAATTCCGTCAACGCCTTTTTGCAGGGCGAGACCGCCGGGCATATCGATCTGCCGCGCGCGCGCCGTGGCGGCCTCGCCGGCGGGCTCTGCGCGATATTTGTCCCTTCTCCGGATCAGCCTCGTGCCGAAAACGTCGATTTTGCAACGCCTTCGCAGCCCGACGCGCTGAACGAAACCCTGGCGATGGCCCGGCTCCTTTTTGCGATCGAAGCTCAGTCGGATGGTGCGGTGAAGGTTTGCCGCTCGGCCGCCGACATTCGCAGCTCGATCGCAGAGGGCCGATTTGCCGCTGTTCTTCACATCGAAGGCGTGGAAGCGATCGGAGCAGATCTCGACGCGCTCTATGTTCTTCATCATTCCGGCCTGCGTTCGCTCGGCCCCGTATGGAGCCGGTCGAATGTCTTTGCCCACGGCGTGCCTTTCCGCTTCAACTCGACGCCGGATATCGGCGCCGGCCTGACCGACGCCGGCAAGGATCTGATCCGCGCCTGCAACGAGCTGCGGATCATGATCGATCTCTCGCATATGAACGAGAAGGGCTTCTGGGATATCGCTAGGCTATCGAACGCGCCGCTCGTCGCCTCGCATTCCAATGCGCATGCGCTCTGCCCGCACAGCCGCAATCTGACGGACAAGCAGCTCGATGCGATCCGTGAGACGAATGGTCTGGTCGGCATCAATTTCGGTGTGCTGTTCCTGCGCGATGATGGGGTGAAGAACGCGGATACGCCGCTGGATGTCCTCGTGCGTCACGTCGCTTACATCGCCGATCGGATCGGTATCGAACATGTCGCCCTCGGCTCCGATTTCGACGGCACAACCATTCCGCAGGCGCTCGGCGATGCCGCCGGCCTGCGGAAGCTGATCGACGCCCTGCGCGCGCATGGTTTCAACGATCAGGCGCTTGCAAAGATCGCTCATGAAAACTGGGTCCGCGTGCTCGAACAGACCTGGGGCGGCTGAGACGGGACGGTTTCCCGCGTTTTCGGCCTGAGGCAGAGTAAGAGGCCGGTTCGTCTATCGCGCGATCAGATTGATCGGCAAAGGATGCATCGGCCGCAATGTGACCTTCATGACCGGCTTGGGCGAGGGCTCGCTCGCGCCGGTCACACGGAACTTCTGAAGTAGGACAGCGAGGATCGCGACGGCTTCCATCATGGCAAAGCCGTTGCCGATGCATACGCGCGGCCCAGCGCCGAAGGGCATGAAGGCAAAGCGATGGCGGTTTTTTGCCGCCTCGGGCTCAAAGCGCTCGGGGTCGAAGACGAGCGGGTCCTCCCATAGGGCGGCGTGGCGATGCACGGCATAGATCGGGACATAGAGGATCGTGCCGACTGGGATTGCATAGGCGCCAAGGGTGAATTCGCGCACGGCCATGCGCGATATGACCGGTGCCGGCGGGTAAAGCCGCATGGATTCGGAAAAGACCTGTCTGGCATAGGTGAGTTTGCCGACATGCACGGCAAGCAGCGGGCCGCCATCGGTCACCCTGACGATCTCGTCGAAGAGCCGGGCCTGGCAATCCGGATGACGGGCGAGAAGATGCAGCGTCCAGGCTAGGCCGAGCGCCGTCGTTTCGTGTCCTGCAGTGATGAAGGTCATCAAATTGTTGATGATCTCCTCATCATTCATCATGCGATCCGTCTCCGGATCGGCTGCACTCAGCAGCATGGAAACAAGGTCGCTGCGTTCGATGCCGCTGCGCCGCCGTTCGGCAATTACCTTGGCGAGCGTCGCACGCAGGAAGGTTACGGCCGCCTTTGCCTTCTCCTTGCCGGGGTAAGGCATCCAATCGGGCGCGCCGAGCAGTCCTAGAGCAAATTTCCAGCCGGTCGGCTTGAGATAGTTGGTGATGTTGCGCTCGACTTTGTCGACGTCGATGCCGTCGCCGCCCGACATCATCGTTTCGACGATAATGTCGAAGGTCGTGCGCATCATTTCCTGACAGAGGTCGAGGGAGCTGCCTTTGTGCGTAAGCCAGAGATCGCGTCTGCGTTCGGCGGCCGCGATCATGGCTGGTTGAAGTTCCACCAGCTTTTCGTGGCGAAAGGCGCCGGCCACGGATTGACGCTGCCATTTCCAATGCGCACCGTCGGAGGTCAGGATGCCATCGCCCAGCGCCGGGCCGAGCAGACGACGGACATCTTCGCCCTTGCCGAGCGCATCGGAATTGCGGACGAGCGTCTGATAGATCAGTTCGGGATCGGCGAGATAGACCCGCAGTTTTCCGGCCATCCGCGTGAAAACGAACGGCTCTTCGAAGATCTGGGGCGGTAGCGCATCAAGGGGGTTGCGGATCAACGAAAGGAGCACACGCGGCATCGAGCGCGGCGTAAGCGGAAATTCGCTTGGCGCCAGATCAGCCGTGTTGACGCTTGCATTCATCCTTCAGTCTCCTTGTCCAGCGCTGCAAATGCCTGTAGATCGATTTTAAGGTATTTGCCTTAGAGAAATAAGGTGAATGCCTTAGAGCTTCAAGAGGGTAATGAGCGTGTCGGACAACAAAGGCAAGAGAACGGACCCGGTGGCGCAACCCAGCACGCGCGAACGGATCCTTGCCTCGACGCTGTCGCTCTTCAATCAGAAAGGCCCGGAGGCGGTGACAACGGCCGAGATTGCAAAAGCCGTCCACATCAATCAGGGCAATCTCTATTATCATTTCCGCACCAAGGAATCTCTGGTGCTGGCCCTGTTTTCCCGTTTCGAGGCCGACGCGTTAACGCTGGTCAAGGAAGCCGAGGCCGTTCAGGGAGCGGATTCGAAAGCCTATGCCGGCTTTCTGCGCAAATGGTTCTCGCTCGTCTGGATCCATCGCTTCTTGTTTCGCGACATTCCGGGCCTGCTGGCAATCGCACCGGGCTTGAGAGCGCCGATCCTGATGGTCAGTGGTGGCATGCGTCTTTCCGTCGACGTCATTTTTCGGCGAATGGAAGATGCCGATCTGATCAGCGTCGCTGCGGAGGACCGCAAAACGCTGCTGACGAATATGTGGATCGTCTCGACCTATTGGGCCGTCTATCTGGGACTGCAGGAAGGCGTTCACGATCTCGGCCCGCAGCATGTTCATTGGGGGCTGAGCCAGGTCGCGAGCCTGCTGCGCCCCTATCTATCGCCCCGGGCGAGGGCCGATCTCGAGGCGATGCTTTCAGAGCCTTTTGCCTGAGCTCTGAAAGCTGCCGAAGCCGGTCATAGAGCCGAGCCTAAGAAGCCCGTGCAACGACATCACGAAGATTGCGATAGCCCGCTGCCGGGTGCGGCGCGGCCAGCCGTGGGCCGCTACCGCCGAGTTTTTCGCGTAGCGTTCCCGCTTTATAGTCGCTCTTATAGGCGCCGCGCTTCTGCAATTCAGGCACCAGAAGGTCAACCGCGTCTTCGAAGCTTTCGGGCGTCACGGCATAGGCCAGGTTGAAGCCGTCGACATCGGTATCTTCGATCCATTCCTGCATGAGGTCGGCAACGGTCTGTGGTGATCCAACAAAGACCGGGCCGAAGCCGCCGATGCCGACCCAATCCGCCATCTCGCGCACGGTCCATTGCTTGCTCGGGTCGATCGTGGTGAAAGTCTCGACGGCAGATTGAACCGCGTTGGTATAGCGGTGGCGAAGGACTTCGTCAGGAGAGAACTGGCCCAAGTCGATGCCAGTCCAGCCCGAGATCAGCGCCTGCGCACCTTCGAGGGAGACGTACTGGCGGTATTCGTTGAACTTGCGCTGTGCTTCGGCGTCGGTCTCGCCGAGGATCACGGTCTGCAGGTTGAAGGAGAGGATCTCGCGGGGATTGCGACCGGCGCGCTCGGCGGCTTCGCGAACATTGGCGACATAGCGCTTCAGCACCGCCTTGGAGGGTGCCGCCACGAAGATGCATTCCGCATGCGCACCGGCGAAATCCTTGCCGCGGCTGGACGAGCCCGCCTGATAGAGCACCGGCGTGCGCTGCGGCGACGGCTCGCTCAAATGAATTCCGGGGACGGTGAAATGCTTCCCGGAATGGCGGATCGGGTGAACCTTCTCCGGCCGCGTGAAAATGCCCTTCTCACGGTCGCGGATGACGGCATCGTCTTCCCAGCTGCCTTCCCAGAGCTTGTAGCAGACTTCGAGATATTCCTCCGCCAGGCCGTAGCGGTCATCGTGCTGCGTCTGCGCCGATTGGCCGATGTTGAGCGCGCCGCTGTTCAAATAGGAGGTGACGATGTTCCAGCCGACCCGCCCCTTGGTCAGATGGTCGAGCGTCGAGATGCGCCGTGCGAAGGTGTAGGGATGCTCGAAGGAGAGCGACGCAGTCAGGCCGAAGCCGAGATGCTCGGTCTCATGGGCCATTGTCGGAATGAGCTGCAGCGGGTCGTTGACCGGTACTTGCGCGGAATGGCGCAGCGCCGCGTCGACATTGCCGTTCAGCACGTCGTAGACCCCGAGCACGTCGGCGATAAAGAGCCCGTCGAACTTGCCGCGCTCCAGTGTCTTTGCCAGATGGACCCAATAATCGAGGTCCTTGTAGGTCCAGGATTTGTCGCGCGGATGGCGCCAAAGCCCGGGTGACTGATGTCCTACGCAGTTCATGTCGAAGGCGTTGAGCCTGATTTGACGGGTCATCTTTGCTGTTCCTGCATGATTTCGATCAGCCGGCGCTCAGGCGCCGACGGCTTTCTTGTTGACGAAGCTGAAGGCGAGCACGGCGAAGATCAGCAGACCGGTGCCGACCTGCTGCCAGTAGAAGTTCAGGCCTGTCAGCAGCAGGCCATTGGCGACGATGCTCAGAAGCAGAACGCCGAGTACCGTGCCAGCGACGTTCGGTCGGCCAAGCGGCGAGAAGGTCGTGCCAATGAAGGTGGCGCCAATCGCGTTCAGCATGAAGCCGTTGCCGGAGGAGGGGATATAGACCGTCACCGTCGCTGTCAGGATCAGGCCGGCAAAGGCGGCTGTGATACCGGCGAGAATGAAGGTGGCGGCAACATGCGCCCGAAGCGCAATTCCCGAATAGCGCACGGTGCGCGGCTGGATGCCGATTGCCAGAACCACGCGCCCGAAGCGCATCCGCGCAAAGAGCAACGCGGCCGCGGCGATGATGACGGCTGCGATCAGGAGCGGTACGGGAATGTTGCCGATCGTTCCGTGCCCGATAAATCGAAATGCCTCGGGAACGCCGGAGGGCGGTAGATAGACCGGATTGCCACCACCCGTCAGTAGCTGCTGGATGCTGCGGCCGATGAACAGCGTCCCGAGCGTTGCCAGGAATGGCGATACGCCGATGCCTGAAATCAAAACCGCGTTGAACGAGCCGACCAACGCCCCTGCGCCGAGCCCGGCCAGAGCCGCCAGCGGCACGGGCGCGCCGGCCAAAATGGTCGAGACGAAAGCAAAGCTTGCAAAATCGACGGCAGTGCCAACCGAAAGATCGATGCCACCGGCGGCAACGGCAAAGGTCATGGCGATCGAGACGATGGCGAGCAGCGTGAAGTTGTTGACGAGAATGCTCTGCAGATTGCCGGCGCTGAGGAACGTCGGCGCGACTGTAGAGAACAGCGAAAAGACGGCGACAAGCGCGATGATGAGGCCATAGCGGGCAAGGCCGGCGAGAGGTCGCCCTGAAGCAACGGCGGTGGACACGATCAGATCTCCCGTTTGCGCAGCAAGGTGGTCGCCGAGACAACGATCAGGATCAGCAGGCCCTGAACGCCGCTTACCAGCGTGCTCGGCAGGTTCAGAAGCTGGAAACCGTTGATGAGGAAGCCGATAAACAGGGTCGAGATCAGCGTTCCGCCAATCGTCGGCACCAGACGGCGCGAGAAGACCGAGCCGAGCAGGGCGGTTACGACCACGGGAAGCAGCATTTCGCCGGAGCCGGTCGTGCTGCCGCTGAGATAGGATACCGACAGGATGCCGGCGATCCCGCCGCAAAGCCCGCTGGCGACGAAAGCGCCCGCGACCAGTTTCTTCAATGGAAGCCCGGCAGCCCGCGCCGCTTCGGGAAATTCGCCGACGGCGTAGAGCCGTAGACCGAGTGGGGTATATTGCACGATGGCAGCGGCAATGATCGTGAAGCCGATCAGCATGTAGGCGAGGACAGGGATGCCGAAGCCGTCCGATGCGGAAAGCGTGGTCAGGAAATTTGTCGCAGCGGGAAGGACAGTATTCTGGGTCAGGACCAGCTCCAGACCGGCGACAACATTCATCACGGCAAGCGTCGCCAGCAAGGGCACGATACCCGCCAGCACGATCGCCAGAGCGTTGACGACGCCGATCGCCAATCCTGCGGCAAGCGCACCCGCGCCTGCTGCAAGGTCGTTGAAGCCCAGCTGGATCAGCGTTGCGTAAACCGCGGCGCACAGGCCCATATTGGCGGCAAGCGATAGATCGATGCCGCCTGTGACCACATTTGAGCCTCCGGCGATCAACACGATCGTCAGGCCGATGGCAAGGACGCCGGAGATGGCCGATTGGCCGAGTACATTGCCGATATTGCCGACGCTCAGGAAGTAGGGTGCGGTCAGCGCAAAAATCACCAGGATCGACAGGAAGGCGAGCAGCGAGCCGAAGCGCAGGGTTGCGGCGGCGAGCTTGCCGCTTGAAGGCAGCGCGGGCTTGCGCGCAGCCTGGGGGAGGGAGGCAAACTGGACATCAGCCGACATGGCGCAATCCTTCCACGGCGCCGGTCGATGCCGACAGCACTTCATCCGTTGTGGTCTGTGAGGAGATCAGTTCGCGCGCCAGGCGGCCGCGGAACAGGACGAGGATCCTGTCGGTAATGCCGACGAGTTCGGGTAGATCCGACGACAGCACGATGACGCCGGCGCCGCGGGTGGCAAGCTCGCCGATAAGCGAATAGATCTCGACCTTGGAACCGATATCGACGCCGACGGTCGGCTCGTCGAGCAGATAGATTTCCGATTGGCGGCTCAGCCATTTGGCGATTGCCACCTTCTGCTGATTGCCGCCCGAAAGCGTGCGGACCAGGGCTTCGCGCCCAGCTGTCTTGATCTGCAGACGCTTGATCAGATCGTCGGTATCGCTTGTCTCGCGTTTGCGGTTGAGAAAGCCGAAGCGCGTGTAGCGGGAAAGGCTCGACAGCGTGATATTCTCGCGCACGCTGAGATCGAGGCCGACGCCGTGGCCGCGACGATCCTCCGGCACCAGCGCTAGTTGATGATTGACGGCTTCCACCGGACTGCGGGGCTTCAAGGCCTGCGTCTCGATATCGATCTCTCCGCTTGTCGCTGCCTGCAGTCCGAAGAGCGTCCGCACCAGATCCTTCGCCCCGGAGCCGAGCAGCCCGGTGATGCCGAGGATTTCGCCGCGGTGCAGCGTGAAGCTGACATCGTGGAAGCGGTTGGCTGCGGAGAGATTGCGAACCTTTAGGATTTCGGCGCCGAATTCCACCTGCCGCTTCGGGAACATCTCCCCGATATCACGCTCGACCATCAGGGTTGCTATCCCATTGGCAGACGTCTCGCTCATGGGCAGAGAGGCGACATCGACGCCGTTGCGTAGCACCGTCACGTCATCGCACAGCGCCTCGATCTCGTTGAGATAATGCGAGATATAGATGATGGTCACGCCTTCGCTGCGCAGGCGGCGGATTAGGCAGAAAAGCATATCTGCCTCCTGCCGCACCAAAGCAGCCGTCGGCTCGTCGAAGACGAGGAGCTTCGGCTGGTGCAGCAGCGCCCGGGTGATCTGAACGATCTGCTGCTCAGCTGTCGAAAGCTCGCTGATCAAGGCATTCCGCGGCAAATCCACTCCGAAATAATTGGCGAGGATCTCTTCAGCTCGGCGTTGCATCGCGCGGCGATCGAGGAAGGGAGTGCCGGCGAGGCGCAGCTCCCTGCCGAGGAATAGCGTCTCGCCCACCGTAAAGGTGGGGACCAGTAACCGGTCCTGGTGGATGAAATGAATGCCGAGTTCTTCGCACAGATGCGGCGTCAGCCGATCATATTGCCGGCCCTCGATTTCGATGCGGCCTTCATCCGGCCTATGCAAGCCGGCGAGAAGCTTGATCAACGTCGATTTGCCGGCGCCATTCTGCCCGACAAGCCCATGCACGGTGCCGCGTCGTACGGTCAGCGAGGCGCCGGCTAATGCCTGCGCGCCGCCAAAACGCTTAACGACGCGGTCAAAGCGGACAACCTGTTCTTTGTTGTCAGCGGCAAACGCTGGCTCGGTTGCTGTCATTGGAAAAGGCCCTCGCATTAAGCGGGCGATGTGGCTAAAGCCGCATCGCCGATTTAGATGTCAGCCAATGCCGAGCTTTTTGACGATGTCGGCAACATTGCTTTTGTTGGCGAGGAGTGCGGGCACGTAAGTCTCACGCGGTAGCGTCTGTCCCGCCAGCAGCTTGGCGACATTGCGGATGGCCGTGCGGCCGATTTCCGCCGGCTGCTGGGCGGCGTCTGCTCCTGCCGGCGAGTTTGGATCGGCAACCAGCTGCAGCACTTCCGGGCTTCCGTCGACACCATAGGTGCGGATTTCCGTGCGGCCGGCGGCGGCAAGCGCCTGGGTGGCGCCGAGCTGGGGAATATCCCAGGCCGACCAGATCGCCTTGATCGAACCCTTTTCCGGATATTTGTTGAGGATCGCGGTGATCTGGGTGAAGGCGTCCTGAACCGTGTTGGGAATGACATCCCGAAGTTCCGGTTGAATGATTTTCACCTTCGGGAAGTATTTGACGACGTTGACGAGCTGATCGTAGCGGATCGCGCAGGGTGTCACGCCGTAGAAGCCGTTGAAGACGACAATGTTGCCCTCGCCCCCGATATCCGACACGAGCTGCAACGCCAGATCTTTGCCGATACCCCAATTGTCTGACGTGGTGTTGTTGATCGAATTGGTGGAGCCGACATCGACTGTCAACACGGGGATGCCGGCATCGCGCGCCTTCTTCAGCCAGGGATCGATGACGCTCAGCGTGCCGAGAATCTGGACGATCGCGTCCGGCTTCTGCGCGATCAGCGTCTGCAGTTGCGATACCAGCTTGCCGTCGTTACGGCCGGCATCGACTGCGATCGGCGTGCCGCCCAACCGCTTCACCTCTTCGATCTGGGCGTTATAAGCCTGCAGATCGAAATAGTGATCGGTTCCGGTTGCGCTGATGGCGATACGCTTGCCTTTTAGGGACAGGGCATCGTCAGCTGCCGCTGCCTTGTTCGAGATAAGCCCGGCGGTCGCCAATGCTGCGCCGGCGGCGGTCAGTTTTAAAATATCCCGACGTCCAAGGCCGGTCGTGTTTCCGTTGGTCATGAAGCATCCTCTCCAGCAATCCACAAAGCCAATAGGCTATAAAATAGATAGATTTTAATGTTTAAAGAGAAACAATTTTCCAAAACCGCATCGGAGTGGGGAATTTCCATGAGCCGTTGGTCATGCGTACAGATCGGTGTTTCCAGATAATTACCGCAGCGGACTAGGTAGTTGCCCGCCATCTGCGCACACCAGCCTCTGTACGCTGCTTGTTTTCGAGGTAAGCGCTTGCCGCCAAGGCTTCGCCCGACGAACAAAGAATCTCCGAAGCTCGCCAAAATCAGATGATTTAATCTACTAAAAACATAGAGTTTATATCTAATAATTGTATGCGTCGCGGGATGTTCCGTCAGACGGCGCTCCAGATTGATTGCGAGGTTCGCTACGATGAAGTCCCTTCTACGGCTTGCCCTGTCAGCCGCCGCCATTCCCTTTCTATTGACCCACACGGCAATGGCCGGTGGAGTGAACGGTGCTCCCGCACCCTTTGACAAGGGTGGCGTGAAGGTTGCGCTGGTCAGCTACATTTCCGCCGGTGACTTCTTTCAGGCCTATCAGGCAGGGGCCGAAGCCCAGGCCAAGGCGCTTGATATCGACCTGCGTGTCTTTCCCGGTCGTCAGGACGCAGCCGCGCAGCGTGAACAGATATTGCAGGCGATCAATCTCGGTGTCTCCGCGATTGTCATTGACCACGGTCTGCCGGAATCGCTCGGCGATGTCGTTCAGCAGGCGCTAGACAAGGGCATCAAGGTCGTCGCTTTCGACGTCAATCTCAACAACCCGAAGATCCCGCAAGTCGAGCAGAGCGATCATGAGCTTGCCGAGCTCGCCTTGAAACAGGCACTCAAGGACAATGGCGATAGCTTCAAGGCAGGCTATGTCTATGTTGCCGGCTTTGCGCCGCTCGACCGGCGCAACGAGGTCTGGGAGACGTTCAAGAAGCAGAATGCCGGCGTCGTCGAAAAGGCGCGCTTCGGCAATGTCAGCGATACGACGGCAACCTCGACGGCCGATCAGGCCAAGGCGGCGCTGACGGCTAATCCCGACATCGGCGTCATCTTCGCCCCCTATGATGAATTCGCCCGCGGCGTGAAGCTTGCCGCGACGGATCTCGGCATCGTGAACAAGCTGAAGATCTATTCGGCTGATGTCTCGACTGCCGATATCCAGGAGATCACCGAGCCTGGCAGCCCCTGGGTTGCGACGGTCGCGACCAATCCGGCCGTTGTCGGCGCCGTCTCCATCCGAGCCGCAGCCTTGCAGGTTGCAGGGCAGGAGGTTCCACATCAGATCACCGTCAAACCGACGCTCTTGACCCAGGAGGGATTGCGCGCCGCCGGCGTTAAAACGATCGAGGAACTTGCACAGAAGGTTCCGGCCTTCAATGCCAGCGACGCGGTGACTGCGAGCTGGATACCGCAGAAGCTTTTCTAGGCTGCCGATCTCGATCTATCGGCGGGCGCGTAGGCGTCCGCCGGATCACACTAAAGAACCGGAGTTCACATCATGAGCCAGTCCAACGTCGTCTTCGCAACCAGTCGAAACACCACGCGAGAAGATCTTTTTGCCAAAGCGGAAGAGATTGCCGCAGATCTTTCGAAGCACGCCGCAGAGCTTGATCGTGAAGGTCAGCCGCCCCTCGGCGAAATCGTCAAGCTGAAGAATGCGGGCTTGTTGAATGTCTTGCACGCGCAGCAGGTCGGTGGCGGCGGTCTCGATTGGGTGGATGGCCTGCGGCTGGTGCGCATTCTGGCGCGCGGCGAAAGCTCTATCGGGCAACTTCTCGGCTACCACTATGTCAACAGCCAATATGTCTATTGGGCCTTCGACGAGGCGCGGGCGCAGGAGCTCGGCAGCAAGACCGTTGCCAACAGCCTCTATTGGGGTGCTGCCGTCAATCCGCGTGATCCGGGCCTTGTCTTGACGCGCCGCGGCAACGGCTATGTTCTGAACGGCCGCAAGTCCTTCTCCACCGCTGCTCATGTCTCCGATTACATCAACGCCAACGCCGCGCTCGATGACAAGATCGTAGGCTTTGCCGTTCCGACCAACCGGCCTGGTTACAAGGCGAATGACGATTGGAACAATTTCGGCCAGCGTCTTTCCGACAGCGGTAGCGTTGAATTCCATGATTTCCCTGTCTACGAGGAGGATCTGGATAAGGCGGCGTCGATTGGCGGGGAGGCGCCTGTTCTTGCGACTTTCAACACCCCTCTCATTCAGCTGGTCTTTGTGAATTTCTATCTCGGTACGGCCGAAGGCGCACTGCAGCAGGCTATAGACTATGTGCGGACGACGACGCGGCCGTGGGTGACTTCTGGTGTCGAACAGGCAGCAGACGACCCCTACATTCTTGAGCGGGTTGGCGAATTCACCGCTGCGCTGAAGGCATCCGCCGCTCTGGCCGACAGTGCTGCGGCGACCGTTCAGGCTGCTCTTGCGAAAGGACACAAGGCAACCGCGCGTGAACGCGGCGAGGCTGCTGCCGAGGCCTATGCCGCCAAGGTCAATGCCACGCATGTCTCGCTGGATATCACATCGCGCGTTTTCGAACTCACCGGCGCGCGCTCGACGGCCGAAAAATACCGATTCGACCGTTTCTGGCGCAATGTCCGGACCCATACCTTGCACGACCCTGTCTTTTACAAGGCCAAGGAAGTCGGAGAATTCGTTCTCAACGGCAAGATCCCGGAGGTCAGCCTCTACAGCTAGGCCGCCGGGGCTGTTGACACCCGCTGACATCCCAATCGGGTATCGGTATGCGGAACGGTGTCTTTCATAAGGTGTTTCGCATTTTTCTATAAAGTCATCCGAGGTCGGACGCCGTAGTCTGCGTTTCTCATTTGGAGGAAATGAGAAACGCAAAGGTATGGAGGAGATTACCTTGGCAGTAACCGCAGAGGAAACGACCGCCCACTTATCCCCGGAAGATGAAAAGCTCAGTCTTGGCGCAAATCTGGCCTACGGCCTTCAGCATGTTCTCACAATGTATGGCGGCATCGTAGCCGTTCCCCTGATCATCGGCCAGGCATCGGGCCTTGCGCCGACCGACATCGCTCTGCTCGTAACGGCGTCACTGTTTGCCGGAGGCCTGGCGACGATCCTGCAGACGATCGGAATCCCTTTCTTCGGCAGCCGCCTCCCTCTCGTGCAGGGTGTGTCCTTTTCCGGCGTCGCGACGATGATTGCCATCACCGGACATGGTGGTATCCAGGTTGTCCTTGGCGCCGTCATCGCAGCCTCATTCATCGGGCTTGCCATCACGCCGGTCTTTTCGCGCATCACCCGCTTCTTTCCGCCGCTCGTCACTGGCATCGTTATCACGACCATCGGGCTCACGCTCATGCCGGTTGCAGCGGGCTGGGCCATGGGCGGCAACAGGAGCGCACCGGAATTCGGCAGCCAGGCCAACATTCTGTTAGCCGCCGTGACGCTCGCGATCGTCCTGCTGCTCAGCAAAGTGGGCAGCGCAGCCATATCGAGGCTCTCGATCCTGCTTGCCATCGTCATCGGAACAGCCATTGCCTATGCGCTTGGCATGACCGATTTCTCGCGCGTGGCGAACGGGCCTTTCGTCGCCTTGCCGCAGATTTTCCACTTCGGTTATCCGATATTTGACGCAGCGGCGATCATCTCGATGTTCATCGTCATCATGGTGATCTTGGTCGAGACCTCCGCGGATATCCTTGCTGTCGGCGAGATCGTCGGAACCAAGGTCGATGCACGCCGGCTCGGCGATGGTTTGCGCGCGGACATGCTGTCCAGTATCCTGGCTCCCGTCTTCGGCTCCTTCACGCAAAGCGCCTTTGCGCAGAATGTGGGTCTCGTCGCGGTCACCGGGATCAAGAGCCGCTTTGTCGTCGCAACCGGCGGGCTCTTTCTCGTTGCCCTGGGATTGCTGCCGGTCGTGGGCCGTGTCGTGGCCGCGGTTCCAAGCTCGGTCCTCGGCGGAGCGGGCCTCGTCCTGTTCGGGACGGTGGCTGCCAGCGGGATCAGGACCCTCGCCAAGGTCGATTATGAGAACAATATGAATCTCATCATCGTGGCGACTTCCACTGGCTTCGGGATGATCCCGATCGCGTCGCCGACCTTCTATGAGCATTTTCCGGCATGGATCATCACCATTTTCCACTCCGGCATCAGCTCGGCAGCATTGATGGCAATAACGCTAAACCTGCTGTTCAACCACTTGACGGCTGGCAATTCGGATCAGCAGTCGGTGTTTGTCGCCGGAACTGAGCGCCTGATCCGGTATCAGGACATCGCCGTTCTCCATGATGGCGACCATTTCCTGAATGGCAGGCTCTATGACGCCAAGGGTGCGGAAGTTCCGCTCGTCCCTGCGGAAGCCCACTGACGCCAAATACCCAAAGATAGCGGCTTGAGAGCGCCCAGATGCTTTCAAGCCGTTTTCTCATGCCGATGGCCATTCATTCCTGCCGGTCGGCGAGGCCTCGTTTAGGTCTCCGTCAGAGCGCGCCGTTCTTCGGCGGGATGACGTCGTTCAGGTGATAGTTGCCGACGACGTGATATTTCCAGCGGACGGGGTCGTGCAATGTATGTGTACGGGCATTGCGCCAGTGGCGATCGAGATTGAGGTCGAGCTTGACCGAGGCCGTTCCGGCCAGTTCGAACAGCGTATTCGTCGCCTCGATGGCGATTTCCGTCGTCAGCACCTTGGCGGCCGCAACGGCCAGCGTTGCCTCGACCACTCTCTTCTCCGTCGTTTCGACCTGCGCCGCATCGACCTTGCGTCCGGCACGCTCGATGGTCGCGGTTGCCGCTTCCAGCCGGATGGCGATCTGGCCGATCTTGGCGATTGTCAGCGGATCGTCGCTAGCGCGCTCGACGCCGCTATCCATCCAGGGACGCGCCTTGGCCTTCACGAAATCCAGCGTCTCGGCAAAGGCGGCTCTGGCAATGCCGAGATCGATGCCGGCATGGATGATCTGACCGACCGAGCCGATCGTCGACGGCCGCTCGAAGCCCTTGTGGTGGAGGACGACATGGTCGGCGTTCACATAGATATTGTTGAGGACCGTGGTGCCGCTACCGGTGGTGCGTTGCCCGAAACCATCCCAGTCATCGACGATTTCGACACCTTCAGTACCCTTTGGAACGAAAGCCATGACCAGCTTATCGGCCTCATCCAGCGCGAAGACGGTGATCCAATCGGCAAAGAGAACGCCTGTCGAATAGAACTTGCGGCCATTGATACGATAGCCGGGACCGTCGCGAGTGATGCGGGTATTGTAGTGCCCGACTGTTTTCGTGCCGCGCTCGGACAGCGCATTGCCGAAACGATCGCCCGCCAAAGCGCGACTGAAGAAGTAGCGCTTCTGATCTTCAGAACCGTCGATGCGCAGAGCCTCGAGAATATAGAAATGGTTCTGCGGGATCTGCCCGATCGAACCATCGGCCTGCGCCAGGATCGCGGTGATCTCTGCCAGCGTTGCATTCGAAACGTCCAGCCCGCCATATTCTTCCGGGACGGTAATCGCGAGCAGGCCGGATTGCGATAGCGCATCCATCTCGTCAAACGGAAGCAGCCTTTCGCTGTCTCGCTCCGAGGCGGTCGCGGCAAAGCGTGCGGCAAACTCCTGCGCGACGGCGAGCGCATGTTGCTCGCTCTCAAGCAAGGCCGCCTCAGGCTGCTTGGTGTTGATGTGATGCAATTGCGCGTTCATGGGCGGGCTCCGATTTCATTTCGCGCACGATGCAGCATTCAAAGCCCAGTCGCGAGAAAAGGCATTTCGTTTTTGCGGATGCGGCCGCTTCTTAATTTCTTTATCTATAGACTTAATGGGCAATTGCTGCCGACATGATTGATGATTGGCTCCGCTTGCCCGCTAACGGCGTCCGGTACGCCAGTCTTCAAAGCGGGCATGCGCCAGAGCAAGCGATGCGACGAAGGGCGTGAACCCATGAAACGGCAGCGGTCGGCTCGATTGGAGCGGGATCGGCAGAGACTCCATCGGTTCGCCCAGTGCCAGTCTCGCAAGGGTCCGGCCGAGTTGCGCCGTCATGGCTATGCCGCGGCCGTTACAGCCGATACCTCCGAAGAAACCTTCGCCGAACCGATAGAGGCGCGGCAGGAAATCCGGCGTCATGATTGCCGTTCCGGTCCAGACGATCTCGATATCCGGATGGCGCGGCAATCGGAGCTCGAATACGAGCCGGTCGACGACGGCGCGGCCGACACGCTCGAAGGCGCCGATCGGATTGATCGCCATGCCGCCGCTGATCAGCCTGTTGTTGCGATCGAGCCGGTAGGTGAAAAGGTTGGAGCGCGTATCGCCGACGGGACGCCGATGCGGTGCGATGCGCGCAACGGTCTCGGCATCGATAGGCTTCGTTGCCACCTGATAGACCCTGAGCGGCACGCCGGTTCGGCCCATGCGCGAGGCTATGCCGTCGGTAAAGGCGTTGGTGGCGAGAATAACAGCATTCGTCTCGATTTCGTGATCCGCGAAGCCGACGCGCCAGCCGCCGCCATCTCGTACGACGCGCCCGACTGTGCTGTTCTCGCGGATTACACCGCCGCGCTGCGTTGCCGCGCGCACAAGACCGTAGAGATAATTCAATGGATGGATGGTGCCGCCGGAATGGTCGAGCAATCCTCCTGAGTAGATGTCCATGCCCGTTTCGGCTCGGATAGCGCCGGCGTTGAGAAACTCGACCGGTCGGCCGAGTTCCGCCCAATCCTTTGCCCGCTGGCGCAGGATCATTGCCATGTCGTCGCCATAGGCTGGCTGCAGCCAGCCGGTCTGCGCGGCGTCGCAGGAAATATTCTCCTCTGCAATGGTCGCAAAGACCTGGTCGGCGCCCGCGCCGACGAGTGACAGCAGGGCGTCGGCCTTATCGCGCGCGAGCTTCCGGCGAACAGTAGCCGGGTCGACTTTGGCGAAATTCGGAACCACGAAGCCGGCGTTCATGCCGCTCGCACCTGCGCCCAATCGCCCGGCCTCGATGACCGTGACCGAGCGGCCGGCGCGGGCAAGATGAAGGGCTGCGGTCAGGCCGGTGAAGCCGCCGCCGATCACAACGACGTCGCAACGGGAAGGCGGGTCACGCGAAAGTTCGGGGGCAGGGCCGGCCGTCAACGTCCACAAGGTCGGGTTGGTGGGGCGGGCAGCACTGCTGGGCATCAGCGGACGATCTCTCAATAACTATGCCAGATGGCTATCACGACAGGTCAGCCGCTGATGGGGTTGCGCCAGGATGTTTTCACGCGAGGCGCGCCGATCGGTGCGCCTCGCAGTTTTTCAGAGTAGAATTACTGTTTACTTGATCTTGTCCTTGAGAGCCGAGACGTCTTCCATCTTCAGCTCGCCATCGGTCGTAACCTTGCCGTCGGCGATCTTCCAAAGGCGGAAGGGACCGGTGATATCGCCATATTGATCGAAGGAAACCGGCCCGATGACGCCTTCGTAGCGGATCGGCTTGCCTTCCTTGATCAGGCCGAGAGCCTTGGTGAACTCTTCCTTGCCGGCATAGATCGGCGTGCCCTTAGGGTCGACGACCTTAAAGATCGCCTCCTTCAGCTTGGAGGTGTCGTTGCCGGTAATGGCCAGAGCAAGACCGACGATCGCGCCGGCATCATAGGCGCGGTCTGCGGCTGGATTGGAAGGCTCGATGCCGGAGAACGTCTTGTAGTTCTTGTTGAAGTAGTCGGTCGACGGCGTCGGCGTCGTGCCGGACGAAGTGCCGTAGGCTTCCTTGAGGTAGTCGGCTCCAACGGAATCGATGAAGTCCGGGCTGTTCATGCCGTCATTGAGCAGGAACTTCTGCGGCCCGCCCTGCGAGATCCAGGTGCGGGCGATGGTCGCGCCGTCGACCGGCGTGCTGACGAGATAGAGGCCATCCGGGCTGCCAGCCATGCCGGCGGTGACTTCCGATGCGTAGCTCGACTGCTTCTCATTGTAAGGCGTCGTCGAGACGATCGTGCCGCCGAGCGCCTTATAGGCCTTTGAGAATTCGGCGACCATGTTGACGCCGAAATCGTTGTTGACGTGGATGATCGCCAGCTTCTTGAAGCCCTTGTCGATCGCATATTTGGCCGCCGCGATGCCCTGCAGCGAATCCGAAGTGATGGTCCGGAAGAAGATGCCGTTGGTCTTCCCGTCTCGGCCGAGAGAAGTCAGCGTCGGCGAGGAGGCGGCCGGCGACACCTGAACGATCTTGGCCGGTGCGGTGACCGAGGTCAGGATCGGGATCGTCACCGAGGAAATGATGCCGCCGATGATGGCCGGCACTTTCTTGACCTGCACGAGCTGAGTGGCGGCGTCGACGGCGACATTGCCCTGGCTCTGGCTGTCACGGGTATCTGTTGCCAGATCGCAGCCATGAACGCCGCCGGCGGCGTTGATGTCGCGAAAGGCCATCTCGACTGATTTCGCGCCTGCCTGGCCATATTCGCCGGCGGGGCCGGTCAGTTCCATCACGAGGCCGACCGTTACCTTGCAGTCGGCGGCATTGGCAGCACCGGCTGCGGCCAGAAGGGCCAGAGCCGCGGTGATTTGAAATATCGTCTTCTTCATCTTTGTTCCCCTTGTTCGGTCAACGATTTTCATTTCTGGTTTTTAGGAACCTGTCGGGTCTCCGGCATCTGCAGCCAGGTTTCATGCAGATGCTGCCATTCGACGCCGTTGGGCGCCGATGAACTTGCGGTGAAAAGCGCGCTCGCCTGACGACGGCTATATGTGCCGGCGCGGGACTGGGCTTCGACATAGGCCAGGACAATAACGTCCTCGGTTTCGAAGCTCACGCGGATATCCGAAATCTCGATGGTGAAATCGCCATGAAAGCTCGCCCGGTTTGCCCGGATCAGCTCGATGGTTTCAGCGCGGCCGAAGATGCGGCCGGTCGGCGGGATCATGTGAAAAGCTTGACCGAAGGCGCGCTCGCAGCGGCTGAAATCGGTGTCGTCGGCGGTTGCCGCGTCGTACCAGGCTTCGAAGAAGCGATGGAAATCAATGACCTCGGCGCTGGCCTTCCGAAAGAGGGGCGATTCCTGGCTCATACCTTCCCCGCATTGAGGTTGTAGTGCATGATCGAACCGTGTCTGCCGGTGCGGTCGCGCTCCAGCGTATAGACGTCGCCCTGCAGACCCGGACCTTGACTGATGATGCCGGCGATCTGCTGGCGGTCTTCATCCGAGAATGCAATATCCATGATCTTGGCATTAGCGAGCGCATGCGCCTGATTGCGGGCGCCGACGATGACGGCGGCGACCTGCGGCTGTTCCAGCACCCAGGCGCTGGCGATCGTGGCGATATCGACGCCATGGCGATCGCCGATGGCCTTCAACACGCCGAGCAGCGATTGGAACAAGTCCCAGCCGCCGAAGTCATCGATGATCAGCTTGTATTTGACCAGAGAGCGGTTTTCGAGTGGCATGTCCGGTTCAGGCTGCCCCAGCCATTTGTCGCTCAGGAAACCGCCGGCCACCGAGCCGTAGCAGAGGAATTTGACGTCGTTTTTGGCTGCCAGTTGCGCGAGCCCATGCGTTGGGCGTTGGTCTAGAACCGAATACTGCAGCTGCTGACTGACCAGAGGGATGCCAGCGGTGAGGATCTCAGCAATATGCGGCGTGTCGAAATTCGTCGTGCCGACATTGCGCACCTTGCCTTCGCGGCGCATTTCATCGAGCCAGCTCAGGGCCTCGAGATAGCCCGTCAGGGAATAATCCCACCAGTGAAACTGGACCAGATCGAGTTGCTCGGTCTTCAGTTTGCGCAGCGACTTGTCGACGATGCCGCGAATATAGTCGCGGCTGATCGTTGCGAGCTTCTCCAGATCAGGCACGAGCTTCGTATGCACCTTCATCGCGCTTGCAGCTTCGGCGCCGCGCTTGTTGCGAAGCCGTTCGCGCGCTTCGCCGATCAACTCCTCGACGCCCGTATAGATGTCAGCGCAATCATAGGTCCGAATGCCAACGTCGAAGGCGGCGATCAGGTCGGTCACGGCCTGGGCGCTATCGATGGTGCCGTGTCCTCCGGCAAGCTGCCAGCCACCGCGGATGACGCGTGAAATCTTGTATCCAGGGCTGAGCTCAAAAGTCTTGGCGGTCATGCGGTTCATTCTCCTTCAGGCAACGGCACGGCCGTCGTTTCGGCATGGCTGAATCGCCGCTTCCCCGTTCTGACGATCCGCAGTCTGCTTGCGCAGTTCGGGTCGGGGCAGGCGATTTCCGCGTCTGAGGTCATCCAGTCGTTCTTGTGGGTTGGGCGTTGCTTGGCCGCAAGCAGCGGCAGGACGGCTGAAATGGAGTAAATCGAAAAGCCCTGGCCTGATGGCAGGGACAGCATTTCGCCCTTGAGTTCAAAATAGTCGCCGGCTTTGGCGCCGCAGTAGATCGGCTTGCCCTCTGGAATGACGGCCTCGACCCTGAGGTCGAAAAGCTCGAAACTGTCATCGGCTTCAGCAGTCATCTCAGATCTCCGCGCGCTCGAATGTGACGTCGCAGGCACCGTTGCGCCGGATGACGCCGCAGGCTGCAGCGAATTGCTCGCGTTCTTCTGCGCGTACTTGCGCAACGACGCTGCCGGCAAGCCAGCCGATCGGGAACAGCAGGCGCGCGCCCGATCCATAGAACAGTCCGATATCGAAAATCGCGTCGGGATTGCCGCCCCACATGCGCGGCGGCACATAGCTCAGCACGATATCACCGGGCTGCGGCGTCAGCGTCGCATTCTCGGCTGGCAGGGCTGCGGCATAGGAGGCGCCCTTCAGATGTGCCGGCGGTATAGGGCAGGAGATTTCCGGCCCGGTCCACATGGCGTGAATGCCGCCGACCACGCGTTGTTCACTCAGATAGGTCCAGAGAAAGGCAACATTGTCGGGCGCCTTGGCATCCAGTAGCGGCGCAAAGACGCTGAGGCCAGAACGTGGTTCGGAGATTTTGATGGCGCGTTGGCTCATGCGGACATACCCCTCTTGGCTTCGGCTTCCAGTTTGCTGCGCAGGAAGGTAAACGGCCGGCTGATGTCTGCGACCAGTGCATCCCGCGCTTCCTTTGCATCTTGTGCCGCGATCGCCTTGACGATCGTGCGGTGATAATGGGCCGTGTCGACCTCACCCGCGTCCGAGAAGGCGTAGATGGCGACACGGATACAGGGGCCGGACTGCAGCCACAGGCTTTCGATCATCGGGATCAGCACGGCCGAGCCGCAGGCCCGGTAGATCTCGAAATGAAAGGCCTGGTTGAGCGTGACTTCGCGGTCGACGTCCTTCTTGTGCTTCAGTGCGCGCATCTCATCCCAGTCGCCGAGCATGCTCTCGATGATGGAGATCTGGCGCGAATTCATACGGGTTGCGGCGAGGGCGATCGCCTCGCCCTCAATGAGGATACGAGCGCGCAATAGATCATCCATGCGCTCGAGCGTGATCGGGGGCACGCGAACGGATCGGTTGGGAAGCGCTTCCAGTGCCTTCTCTGTGATGAGCCGGCCGAGTGCTTCGCGGACCGGCATGGTGCTGGTCATTAGCGCATCAGCCAGGCCGCGGATCGTCAGCACTTGGCTGGGCTCGAACAGGCCGCCGATCAGCGCGCGGCGCAGCTCGGAATAGACCCGGTCCTGAACCGTTTCGCGGCCCACGGGCGCAAGCTGTGCGGCAATCGGATCGCTCTTCTCGGCGGTGGCCTTTTGCATTCGAAATCCCTTTTTTCGGCTTGCAGAGTGGATTAAAGCTGATTAGCGTGATCAATGCAAGTGTGATCACAAATCAAATAATCAGGAAAGCGGCAACGATCGCTTTCCGGCCAGAGGGATCTCATGAGTACGACCACTGAACGGCATGGGGAGGAAGCCCGGCCGGTTCTGACCGCAAAGAACGTGGTGCGCCGTTTCGGCGGCATCACCGCCGTCGGCGACGTTTCGTTCGACGTACGGCGAGGCGAGATTCTCGGGCTCATTGGCCCCAATGGCGCCGGCAAGACGACGATGTTCGATCTGCTGGCTGGTAGCGTTGCGCCCAGCAGCGGCGAAATCACGTTGAATGGCATGCCGGTGGCGGGCGAGGCGGCGCATCGCCGTATCGGTCGTGGTCTCGGCCGGACGTTTCAGATCCCGCGGCCTTTCCCTAACTTGTCGCTCCTCGACAATGTGATGCTTGCGGCGCAGAACCAGGCCGGCGAGCGGCTATTGTCGAATTTCCTGCGTCCGTGGAGAGTGGCTGCTGAAGAAAGGGTCGCTCAAGCAAAGGCGATGGAACTGCTCGAGCTTGTCCATCTGACGCACCTGACGCATGAGCCTGCAAGAATATTGTCAGGCGGCCAGCGCAAGCTTCTTGAGCTTGCCCGCGTCATGATGGCCGACCCGGCCCTCATCCTGCTCGACGAACCGGCGGCCGGCGTCAACGCCACGCTTCTCGAGACGATCATCGACCGTATCCGCGATATCAATCAGCGCGGCGTCACCTTTCTGCTCATCGAGCACAATATCGATATGGTGACGCGTCTTTGTCACCGCGTGCTTGTTATGGCGAGTGGCCAGATTCTCTGCGAGGGTACGCCGGAAGAGGTTGCCCGCGATCCGCGTGTCATCGAAGCCTATCTTGGAGGCGCGGCATGAGCGAACCGGTCTTGAGCGTTCGCAATCTCGTCGCCGGTTACGAGCCCGGCGTCCCGATCGTGCGCGGTGCCTCGATCGACGTGGCAGAAAAGGAGATCGTCGTCGTCCTCGGCCCCAACGGCGCCGGCAAATCGAGCTTCATCAAGGCGATTGCCGGTCTCGTTCCGGTCGAAAGCGGCAAGGTGGAGCTGGCCGGCAAGGATATCACCCGCGCGCCGGCGCACAACATGGTGCGGCTCGGCCTCGCCTTCGTGCCGCAGACGGAGAATGTCTTCCCGCTGATGTCCGTCGAGGACAATCTGAAGGTGGCAGGCGGCATTCTGAAGCCGAAGGAGGTTCCCGCTCGCATTGAGGAAATGTATGCGACCTTTCCGGATCTCGCCCGTCATCGCCGCATTGCGGCGGGCAATCTTTCCGGCGGACAGCGGCAGATGCTCGCCGTTGCGCGTGCCCTCATCGTTCACCCGAAGCTTCTTGTCCTCGATGAACCCTCGGCGGGTCTTTCCCCGAAATTCGTCTCAATGGTCTTCGAGATGCTGACTGATATTCGCAAATCTGGCGTCACCATTCTGCTTGTCGAACAGAATGCCAAAGCGGCGCTTGCCATCGGCGACCGCGCCTATGTGCTCGTTGAAGGCAAGGACAGGCATGAAGGCGTGGCCTCCGAGCTCTGGAACGACCCTGTCGTCGCCGAGCTCTATCTCGGCCAGCGACCTGCGACCCCTAGAACAGGAGGTACGGCATGAACCTGCAATTCATCGTCGACGGGTTGCTGACGGGGTCTATGATCGGACTTGGCGCCATCGGCGTGACGCTGACCTATTCGATCCTGCGCTTTTCGAACTTCGCTCATGGCGATTTCATGGCTTGGGGCACCTATGCGACGCTTGCCGTCGTCAGCGCCATCGGGGCGATCTTCGGCAAGGTTGCGCCGATCGGTCCGCTTTCGTTCGGCTGGCCGCTGATTGTCGCGGTTATCGCCGCAATGGGTTTTACCGGCGTTCTTGCTCTTGCGCTCGATAAAGTCCTGTTTTCCAGGCTGAGAGCCAAGGGCCAGTCGATCATCGTCGTCATGGCGAGCTTCGGCGCTTCCATGGCTCTGCGCAGCCTGCTCGAATTCCTCTTCACGTCGCGCCCGGCCTATTTCAGCCGCGCCATCCAGATCGCCATGCCCGTTGGTTTCGGCATTCGCATCACGCCCGATCAGATCGCGCTTCTGATCGTCACGGCGCTGCTTGTCTTCGGCGTGCATATGCTGATGACGAGGACGCAGACGGGCCGTTCCATGCAGGCGCTGAGTCAAAATCCGGCGCTTGCCCGCGTCGTCGGCATCGATGTCGCCAAGGTCGTGCGCGTCACCTGGCTGATCGGCGGAGGGCTGGCCTGCGTCGCCGGCGTCATGATCGGAATTCTCGTGCAGATCCGCCCGCTGATGGGCTTCGACATGCTGCTGCCGATGTTTGCCGCCGCCATTCTCGGCGGTATCGGCAGCGTGCCGGGCGCGGTTCTCGGCGGCCTGATCATCGGCCTTGCCGAAGCGGTTGCGGTTCAGCTTGTCGGTGCGGAATGGCGCGCCGCCATCTCCTTCATAATCCTGATGGCGGTGCTGTTCATCCGGCCGATCGGCCTTTTCGGAGTGAGAGAGCGATGATGGATATTATTGGCTACGGCGCTTTCTTCCTGACTACGGCATTGGTCTTCTCCTTCATAACTTTGGGTCTGAACCTGCAATGGGGGCTGACGGGCCTCTTCAATGTCGGTCTTGCCGGCTTCGTCGCCATCGGAGCCTATACGTCGGCTTTGCTGACGACGCCTGATACGACAGGGCGCTTTGGTGGATTCGATCTGCCGATCCTTGTCGGCTGGCTGGGTGCCATGGTCGTGGCCGGTCTTGCCGCCGCCATTATCGGCGTGGCGACGCTTCGATTGAAATCCGATTATTTGGCGATCACTACCTTCGGTGTGGCCGTCGTCGTTCAGCTTGTCGCTCTGAACGCGCAAAAGCTGACCGGCGGTCCCTTCGGCATCGGTTTCATTCCGCGTCCTTTCGCAAGTCTTGCCGAGACGCCGTTGCTTTTCAACTTCGCTAATCTCGGCGTCGTGGTCGTCGTGTTGCTGATCGTCTACCTCGCGCTGGAGCATCTGGCGCGAAGTCCCTGGGGCCGCGTCTTGAAGGCTTTGCGCGAGGATGAGCGCGCCGCCGTCTCGCTCGGCAAGAGCGCCCGCTTCTATCGTGTTCAGGCCTTCGCCGTCGGCGGTGCGATCATGGGGCTTGCAGGTGCCATCCAGGCACATTTCATCGGCTTCATCGCGCCGGACAATTATGTCCCGATCCTGACCTTCCAGATCTGGGTCATGCTGATTGTCGGTGGCTCGGGCAGCAACAAGGGCGCCATCGCCGGTAGTGTTCTGGTCTGGGCGATTTGGGCCGGGTCCGGCGCGCTGACGAGTGTCCTCTTTTCGCCCGAACAACAAGCGCGCGCCGCTTCCCTGCAAATCGTGGCAATCGGCGTCATGCTCTGCATTATCCTGCTGGTGCGTCCGGGCGGCATTTTCGGTGACATGCCTCGGCGACGATCGGCAGTCGAGCTGCAACCGAAACCGGTCGCGGATGAGAGTAACGCCGCCTCGTAGGGCGGCGATACGGAGAGCTGAATATTGTTTGCGCCCTTCTGCGCATCCCGGTTCGGACCATGTGTCGGATTGCGAGATCCGCGGACGCTAGCCTTTGACCGCTCCTGCGGTCATCGGGCCGGAAAGCTGCAGGTACATCACGAGGCCGAGGAGCGCTGGCGGCAGAGCGCCGATGATCATGACGGCTGACGCCAGCCCCATTTCACGCCGCCGCTGCTGGCAGCGAAGAAAAAGGAGGCTCCGACGGTCGTGGGAACGGCACGATTGAATGCACCATGAACACTTCGGTAGGCATTTTCCTGGCTGGTCGTTGAGATAGCGGTATCGATGCTGGAGCAGAAGGAGGTGGCAGGAGGTTCTTACGAGGCGGCTGCCCGGCGCTCCGGCCGCACGGCTATGCCCGTCTTGCCGACGACGCGCAGCGGGCTTTTGGAAACGGCGGGGGAGATGGTTGCCTTTTTGCCTTTGGTCACTCCCAGCCAGCGAAGAATCGCGTCAAAGCCGGGTTGGGCCGCCCGTTTGACCTCAGGGCTCATTTCAGCATCCATTCCGCAGAGCGTTGCGATTTCCTGAAAGTCCACGCGTCCGGCCCTCAGCGGGGGACGCGACTGGAAGACGATGAGCCCGATCATGAAGCCCTTGAGATTTTCAAAGCTGCGGGGTTGCAGCAGCGGCGCGAGCCTCAGATCACAGAAATCAGAAATCTTGCGCTGGAAAACATCGGAGGCAGAATTTTTCTTTACGGGCATTATTCATTCCTTGCATGCGACCTTATCCAAAGGCCGGGGTGTGGCCCGCTAAAGCACGGAGGTTAACGAAGTGCAAACAACCGACCGACCGGCCGCTTTCAATTCTACAATGTGTCCGCATTTGCAAGCGGGAAGATGATCACGCTTGAGTTAGATGCTAAGATCTTCCTGCGGCCTCCAAGCGAGCGCGATATTTTCAGGCATGGCAGCCAAGACCATGAAAAAACTGTAACTTGCCCCGCGTTCCAATGAGAGCGACATTTGTCTTGCGCCGGAATGATGAGGTGAAAGACATGTCAGTCTTGGAAATGTTAGTCAGACGCCGGATGCAGGAAGAATATGCCAAGGGTACTCCGCCTGAGCGGATTAGCCGGCTCCTGCAGGAGTTCCTCAACGGGACAGAAGCCTCCCAAGCCGATGCTGCCCTGCGCCAGGCGCCCAACAGCCGATAGAAATCCAACAGGTAGAATGACGGCCGGCCCTCGAATTTTCTCGAAGGTCGGCCGCTTAGCGGATCAAGCAAGAGCCGGAATTTGGCCTGCTATTGCGCGCCGCCAGAGCCTGGAAGGCTCTCGATCACCGTCAGGATCTTGTATGCGGTCTTGATGCGTTCTGCGTTCGGGTAGTTCTTGTTCGCCAGCAGCACGATACCGATCTGCCGCCCGGGAATGAAGACCGCATAGGCGCCGAAGCCGTTGGTCGAACCGGTCTTGTTGAGCAAGACGTCCTTTTTCGACTGTTGTGGCGGGTTCAGCGGCTCGATCTTATGCGGGTCAAGCGCCATATCGGACGAATTACCGGCAAGCAGCCGGGCAAGCGTCGTCGGATAGGCGTAGGTCTCCCAGCCCAGGGCCTGGGTCGTGTTCCCAACGGTGTAGTAGCCGACATGGGTTGCAGCGATCGCGCGCTGCAAGGTGCCGTCTGTCAGCCCCGAACTATCCATATTGGCTTCGAGGACGCTGAGCATATCAGAGGCCGTCGTCTTGATGCCGTAGGCCTGCGCGTCGAAAACGCCGGGGCCTACCCGCAGCGGCTTGCCCTGCTTCGAATAGCCATAGGCATAATTGCGCATCTCGCCTGCCGGGACGTGAATATAGGTGTGCTTGAGCCCGAGACCGGCGAGGATCTTGTCCTGCATCAGCGTATCGAACGGCTGGCCCATGGCCCGCGCCGCCAGATAGCCGAACAGGCCGATGCTGGCGTTGGAGTAGAGCCGATAGGTGCCGGGAGCATAGGAGGGGTGCCAGCTGCGATAGTAGGCGACCATCTTGTCCTGATCGGTCACGTCTTTCGGGAATTGCAAGGGCAGGCCGCCGGCGGTGTAGGTGCCGAGATCGAGGAGACTGATCTTGTCGAAGCTGCCCCCCGCGAGTTCAGGCATATATTTCGTCGCCTTGTCGGAGAAGGACAGCTTTCCACTGACCTGAGCATAGGAGGCGAGCGCGGCCGTGAAGGTCTTGCTGACGGAGCCGACCTCGAAGATCGTGTCGTTCATGATCTTTTGGCCGGTTTCTTTCGAAGCAACACCGTAGTTGAAGACGTAGCGCTTGCCCTTGATGCTAATCGCAACCGCAAGTCCCGGGACGTCATTTTCTGTCATGAGCGGGCGGATAGCTGCGTCGACCGCCCGCTCCAAGCGGCCCTGGTTACCGCCATCAGCAGCATTGGCAGTAGCGCCATAGGCGAGGCAGCCGGCGACGATACCGAGCTTTCGCAGTGGAATGAAATGCGTGTTCAAGATGATATCCTCATTGTGATAACAGGCCTTGCCGTATGACATGGCCTGGCAGGCATGGCGCTGTTGGTAATGTTCAAAGGAGAATGCGGTCGTCGAATGCGTGAGTTTCAGATCGAGGCGGCAATGCGGCCGATCTCGGCGATGACGGCATTGCGTTCGTCCGCGGCAATTCCAGGTATCTCGCAATAGGCCGTAACGATGATGGGGGCGCGGTTTGAAGGCCACAGCACTGCGATGTCGTTGGCATTGCCGACCTTGTCGTCGCTTGTTCCGGTCTTGTCGCCCACCAGCCAGTTTTTCGGAAGGCCGGCGCGCAGGCGGGCATCTCCCGTCTTGGTCATGATCAGCCATGCAGCCAGCTGCGATCGCGATGCCGGCGAAAGCACATCGGTAAACAAGAGCCGCCGCAGGTTCTCCAGCATGGCGGCGGCTGTCGTCGTATCGCGCTGGTCGTCCGGCGTGTCGTGGTAGTTCAATTCGGGCTCTATACGGTCGAGATGCGTGATCTCGTCGCCGAGGCTCCGGCAGAAGGCGGTCAATTCCTTCGGGCCGCCAAAGCTGGCAAGCAACAGGTTCGCTGCCGCATTGTCGCTGAGCGTCACGGCCGCCGCACAGAGTTCCGCGACGGTCATTCCTGTCTCGCCCACATTCGCTTCGGTCGCTGGCGAGTTACCGAGGAGGTCGCTTTTCGTGTAGTGAATGCGCCGATCGAGCTTTTCCTCGCCCTTGTCGACGCGTGAAAGCACCAGAGCTGCCACCAGCGCCTTGAAAGTGCTGCACATCAGGATGCGCTCGCCGGCGCGGTGCTCGATGCGCTTGCCGCTTCCCATGTCGAGAATGCTGACGCAAATGCGTCCTGGATGCTTGCTTTCGAGTGCCGCAAGCTGCGCTTCACCCGAATTATCGTCCGAGGCGCGCCCAATCCCGCTTATCCCCGCCAAAACAGGGAGCGCAAGCAAACTGCCGGCAAGGCTTTGCCGGCGTGACAATAAGATCGTCATCTTGTTTCCATTTCGATTCATGTTGAGCAGAAGCCTGCATATCAGGTCCCGCGGATGTCATTGGGACCTTGCAAATCAGCTTGCGAGGCGGACTATGCCGCTGCTTCGTGCCCTAGACAAACGATCAATTTTGGGCTTAGGCATGAGAAAAACTTGGGCTTAGGACACAATGGACATCTCACAGCTTCCGCTGAACGCCCTGCGCGTCTTCGAGGCCTCGGCGCGACATTGCAGTTTCACACGGGCGGGGTTGGAGCTTCGGGTAACTCAGACCGCAGTCAGCCATCAGGCCAAGGCGCTGGAGGACGTGCTGGGAGTGACGCTCTTCAAACGCCTGCCTCGCGGCCTTGCTTTGACCGACGAGGGACATGCGCTACTGCCGGTGCTGACCGATGCGTTTCGCCGCATGAGCGCCACGCTCAGCCAGCTGGAGGAGGGGAATTTTGCCGAGATCCTCACGGTCGGTGTCGTCGGCACTTTCGCCATTGGCTGGCTCTTGCCGCGCCTCGGCAGCTTCAAGGCGCAGCATCCGCATGTCGACCTGCGCTTGAAGACCAACAACAACCGCGCCGACATGGTGCTCGACGGGCTGGATTTCTTCCTGCGTTTCGGCGACGGCGCTTGGCATGGGACCGAGGCGATCCATTTGATGGATGCGCCGCTGTCGCCTGTTTGCACGCCTGCTATTGGCGAGCGATTGCGCACGCCTGCCGATCTTGCCGATGTTGAACTGTTGCGATCCTACCGGATCGATGAATGGTCGCTGTGGTTCAGGGCCGCGGGCTTGCCGCCTCCTCATCTCCGGGGTTGGATGTTCGATTCGTCGCTGACGCTGGTCGAGGCCGCGGCACGCGGCGTTGGCGTCGCGCTCGTCCCCGTTGCCATGTTTTCGCATGACATCGAAGCCGGAAGGATCATGCAGCCGTTCCGGATCACAGCTATGACCGGAAGCTACTGGTTGACGCGGCTGAAATCGCGGGCGGAAACAGCATCGATGAAGGCGTTTCGCCAGTGGCTGCTTGCGGAAATCGAGGAAATGCCGGGATAGGGCACGCAGCCGAAAACGACCCCAGACTTGCGTCTGGAGCCGTTCGATCCGAAGCCCTTGAAGTGTGGTTAGCCTTCAAACGACCGGCGTTGGTGCGTAGCAGCCGCCTCAGCTGGCGAGCTTGAGCCTCACGGCGCCGGTCCGTGCGCCCGAGCGCACCGTCTTGAAACGGCCGACCAGACCGGCAAGTTCGTTGCTGATATCGGCAAGGTGGCGGGTCGAGGCGTTCGTCTCTTCCATCAGCGCCACATTCTGTTGAGTCATCTGATCCATGTTGCGGACGGCGGAGTTGATCTCGCTGATGCCGACGGCCTGTTCCTGTGCCGAGCGGGCGATGGCGCCGACATTTCTGTCGATGGAGGCAACCTGGTCGCCGATGAGCGCCAGTGCCTCGCCGGTGCGATTGACCAGCTCGACGCCGCGGCGGACGTCATTCGACGACCGGTCGATCAGGTCCTTGATCTGCTTTGCGGCGCTGGCCGAACGCTGGGCCAGTTCACGCACTTCCTGGGCGACGACGGCAAAGCCCTTGCCCTGTTCGCCCGCTCTGGCAGCCTCGACGCCGGCATTCAATGCCAGAAGATTGGTCTGGAAGGCGATGTCGTCGATGACGGAGATGATATCGGTCATCTTGCGCGAAGAGGTTTCGATATCGTCCATGGCCGAGACGGCCTCCTGGACGACCTGCCGGGAGCGTTCGGCCTCGGACGCCGATTCCTTGACGATCGCCTGCACTTCGCGCGTCCGCTCGGCCGTCTGTTCGGAGATCGTGGTGATCTGTTCGATGGCCGCCGCGCTTTCCTCCAGCGCGGACGCTTGCTGTTCCGTACGCCGCGCCATGTTGTCGGCGGCCGAAGAGATCGATCCGGCTTCGTCGCGGACGCGGGTCACCGAATCCTCGATGCGCTGCATTGCTGTCCCGAGAGAGCCGAGCGATGCGTTGTAATTGCTCTTGAGAATTTCGAACTCAGCGGAGAGCGCTTCTGTGATATCAGCCGTCAGATCGCCGTTTGCCAAGCCGTTCAGCGCGACGCCGAGCGCGTTGAGCGCGCGCTCCTGTTCCTGTTGTGCTGCCGCCCGCTCGCTTTCCGCCCGGTCTCGTTCGTCGGCCAGCACCTGAAGATAGACGGAGATGCCGTAATCCATGTCGACGAGGGCTGCCTTGATGATAGCCGACAGGCGACGCGACAGTGCCTGTTCATGCTTGCGCTGCAGCATGCCCTTGAGCTGCTGTGCGACGATTGCGCGCACCATGCCCTCAAGGATCACGGCATAGCCGCCGATGTACCAACGCGGCTCAAGCCCGAGGCGCGCATGAGTGCGGCCGACGGCCGAGACCGCTTCGACATAGTCCGGGCCATATTTGCCTGATGCGATCGTCTTCCAATGCTCTTGCTGCTTGGATTTCGCATGTGCCACATGCTGCTGCGACGAAAAGAACTTCGACATTGCCGGATGCTTGACGATCTTCTCGTAGAAGACGTCGAGAGAACCTTTGACGGCAAGTTCGATAATCGGTTGCAACTCCGTAAGGGCCTGCCGGGCATCTTGCCCCAGTCCCACGAAGTCGAGCCGGTCGTCCAACTCGTTCATTTTCGATGCACGCACCATGATCTGCTCCAATGAAGAAATTACAAGCAGTTAGGGCACAGTCATGGTTAAAAATTTATTAGATCGGCGGTTGTTTTCGCGTCTCGACCCTGCGCATTTCCGCGCACCCGTCGGCGCTTAGGCGGCTCGGTGCATCGTTGTCCGGCTTGACTCGATCTGCCGAAGGCTGATTCACATCACCACTTATTTCGCCGTGGAGCGTTTGGCATGGGAAGCTTAGAGTCGGCAGATGGATAAAGCGCAACAGCTCCCATTGTCGTTGCGGCGTGTTGTCGATCCCATCCAAACCGAGAGCGTGGTCAGACGCTGCCCGCAAATGTAAATTTTGCGGGCAGTTACAATGATCGCCTGACAAGCTTGTTTCGCTTCGATTGCTCAGCGCCATCCGAGCGCGGGAGCGACGTGGGTGAGGATGGCCTCGATCACATGCGCGTTGTATTCGACACCGAGCTGGTTGGGGACCGTCAAAAGCAGCGTGTCGGCTGCCGCGATGGCCTCGTCCTTCGCCAATTCCTCGATCAGCACATCCGGCTCGGCGGCATAGCTACGGCCAAAGATGGCCCGCGTCTTTTCATCGATGAAGCCGACTTTGTCGGCATCCTTGCCGCTGCTGCCGAAATAAGCGCGGTCGAGATCGTTGACCAGCGCGAAGATACTGCGGCTCACCGAGACACGCGGTTCACGCTTGTGGCCGGCCTCTTTCCATGCCTCGCGAAAGACCCTGATCTGATCGGCTTGCTGGACATGGAACGGCAGGCCGGTCTCGTCGTCCTTGAGCGTCGAGCTCTGCAGGTTCATGCCGAGCCTCGCCGCCCATGCGGCTGTTGCGTTGGAGCTTGCGCCCCACCAGATTCGGTCGCGCAGACCCTCGGAATGCGGTTCTAGACGCAGCAAACCGGGCGGATTGGGAAACATCGGCCGGGGGTTGGGTTGGGCAAAACCTTCGCCGCGCAGGATGTCGAGCAGCACCTCCGCATGCCGCCGGCCCATGTCGGCGTCGCTCTCGCCTTCGGTCGGCTCGTAACCAAAATGCCGCCAGCCGTCGATCACCTGTTCGGGAGAGCCGCGGCTGATGCCGAGCTGCAAGCGGCCTCTGGCGATCAGATCGGCCGAGCCGGCATCTTCCGCCATGTAGAGCGGGTTCTCGTAGCGCATGTCGATGACGGCGGTGCCGATTTCGATGCGGCTGGTCTTGGCGCCGACCGCCGCCAGCAGCGGAAATGGCGAAGCAAGCTGGCGCGCGAAGTGATGCACACGAAAATAGGCGCCATCCGCGCCGAGTTCTTCGGCGGCGACTGCGAGATCGATTGACTGCAGAAGTGTGTCGGAGGCAGAGCGCGTTTGCGATTGGGGTGAGGGTGTCCAGTGGCCGAATGAAAGGAAACCGATCTTCTTCATAGGCCCACTCCATAGTGCTTGGTTCGCTCAAGCCTATCTCATCGCATGATTTCGACCGGGGATACAAGCGCGGTGAAGGTATCTCGCCTGCGCCTCCAGCCTACCTCCAAACAAAAAGAGCCCGCAATTGAGCGGGCCTAGAATATTGTAGCCTTGGAGGCCGCTGCGCCGCAGCCTCCGGCTGAAGGTCGTTATTTCGCGGGCTTGATGGAGCCGATGATGTCGAGCACTTCCTGCTTATGCTTGTCCTGGTCCTCCTTGGAGCCCCAATAGGTTAGCACGAGGATCTTGTTCGGCGCCGGAGAAAGCACGCCAAGATTGATGTTGACTGCCCCGTTTTCGTCGGTGCCCTGCCAGTTCAGGATCGAGAGCTTCATCCCGTTGACTTCGTTGCTGTCGTCGTCCTTGCGGGTGCTGTCATCGACCTTGACACCGTTCTTGTCGAGAAAGCTGATGGCATCGCCGACGACTTTCTCGACGTTGTCACCGCTTGCAACATCGAGTGCAAAATAGATGGCCGAGTCCGGTGAGTTCGCGTCGATACCGGATTCGGTTTCCTTCGGCTTCCAGCTATCGGGAACGGTGACGCTGGCAACCGGCGCGTCGCTCGGGAAGGCGAGCGTCTTGGCATTTGCAAGCATCGGGAATGCCACGAGTGCAGCGGCGAGAAGTACTATCTTTTTCATGGGGGCCTCAATTCGTCCGTGAGCTATGGTTTCAAGTCAATCCCCTTGGGTGCAGGGCCTGACGTGGTTGCCGGCCGCTGTCATGGCGGCCGAAAGGGTGTCGCCGATTTCAGCTGCCCGAGGCGATCTCGAAATCCTCATCGAAGGACGAGGTCTTGCCCGAGGTCATGTCATGCAGCGTGTAATGAAGCTTGTATTTTCCGGCGGATAGACCATCCACGGTCAAGGTCATGTCGAACTTGAACTCCATATTCTGCTTGTGGCTCTGCAGGCGTGTATCCATATAGCCCTGCTTGCCCCAAAGGACCTCGCCGCCGGCATCGACAATGTCGAGATCGGCAATCAGGTGCATTTCATAGAGATTGCCGGGCAGCTGCTTCCAGCCATAACCGATCGGTTCGCCATAAGTGATGATCGGTTCGCCGGGCTTGAAAACCTTCGAGTCGCGCTCCTTGTAGACGCCATAGCCATCGGATGTCTGGGAGACGAACACCACGTTCTGTTGCGAAAAGGGAACCTTGCTCCAGGCCTCGACCGTGGCCTTTTGCGCCGCAGCGAGATCTGCCAGCGGATCGGCATGTGCTGCGGTTGCAAGGGAAGCTGCGAGTATCAGTCCAAGGGCTCGTCGCATGATACTCTTTGATCCATACAGCAGGTTGTTGATGAAGGAGACGCTGTAAGGAAGAGGAGACGCCACGACGTCTTACGCCGCGGTGTCTGCATCTTCCGGCCCGCCCTATTCGTGGATGGTGTAGTTGCCCAGCTCGCACAGGTTCTGGGTGTCGGTCGTCGTGTCGAGATTGGATCCCTGCTCGAACTCGAACTTCATGTCGTATTTGCAGACGGCCCGGCCGTCGCCGATCGTGATTTCAACACTCTCGCCGGGGCTTAGTACTTGCTTGCCGAAGACATCGTCTTCCCAATTGTTGACGCCGACCGGTGAGGTGTAGAAGTTGGTGAGAACGGACTTGGTGCCATTCTTGAGCGTGAAGACCAGGTCTTCGGCATTTGCTACGCCCGTAAGGCAAAAGAACACTGCCGACCCCGCCAAGGCGAAGCGAAATCTCGTCATGGAATTATGCCCTTATGAAAAAGCTGTGACGTAATTCTTCTAAGACTTTCGATAGGCGGGAGCCATATATATTGCGCGCAGTGTCGGCCCATTTTTGGGTCGAAACCTCAGCTCGAGGGTGAGGAGCCGCGTCGGTGACAAATTAAGCGCTGGCGACGCACAATTCCGATCATCCGCGGTCAGCGACCTGCTCGTTTTCGACATCGAGGGAGGGTCAATTCCGCCCTGAACGAAATTGCTTTCAGCGGGCGATTCGCGTCGAGAGGATAATGGACGACAACGTTCGTTCGACCCCGTCGATCTTGCCGATTTCATCGATCAGCTGATCCAGTTCGGAAATTGATGGCGCTGCGACGATGGCGATCAGGTCGAAGGAGCCGCTGACGGAGTGAAGCGTCGTCACGGCATGGATCGCGTCCAGCGAAGCCGTCACGGCAGACAGCGCCTTCGGCGCAATAGTGATCAGAACATGCGCACGGATAAGGCCGGAAAGATAGGCTTCCGAGAGCCGCACGCCATAGCCCGCAATCACGCCTTCCCGTTCCAGTCGCTCGAGCCGGGCCTGGACCGTCGTTCGTGATAGCGAGAGCTTTTTGGCCAGCGTCGCCACCGGCATGCGGGCATTCTGGCCCAGCAACGCCAGCAGCTCGCGGTCCTTGCCTGTTACCTGCATGATAGTTCCTGCATTTTGCAAAACATGATCGTCATATTGCGCAATTTTATACAACGAAATGCGTTTTTTGTCGCTATGAATCGTTCAGCCGCTGCCTACACTTATAAAAATCTTATTCATGAAACGCAGGGGAATAATATGAAAGACATAGTGGTCATTGGCGCAGGCAAAATCGGCGGCGCGATTGCTTTGATGCTTGCCGAAACCGGCGATTACAAGGTCGTCGTCACCGATCGCAGCCCCGAGCAGCTTGCCAAGATCGACCGCCACGCCGCGATTTCGACCGCAGCTGTCGATATTACCGACCGCGCGGCACTGGTGGATGTTTTGAGCGGAAAGTTCGCCGTTCTGTCGGCAGCTCCCTTCCATCTCACCGGCCTTGTCGCCGAAGCGGCGCTCGAAGCAGGCGTTCACTACCTCGATCTCACCGAAGACGTCGCGACGACGAAGAAGGTGGAAGAACTGGCTCAGAACGCGAAGACTGCATTCATTCCGCAGTGCGGTCTGGCACCGGGCTTCATTTCCATCGTTGCCAATGATCTCGCCAAGCGTTTCGACAGCCTCGACAGCGTTCGCATGCGCGTCGGCGCGCTGCCGCAGTATCCGTCCAATGCGCTCAACTACAATCTGACCTGGAGCACGGACGGCCTGATCAACGAATATATCGAGCCGTGCGAAGCCATCGTTGAAGGCAAACTCGTCACCGTGCCGGCTATGGAAGAGCGCGAGGAATTCTCCCTCGACGGCGTTACTTATGAGGCTTTCAACACCTCCGGTGGCCTCGGCACGCTCGCCAAGACACTCTCCGGCCGTGTCCGCACGATGAACTATCGCACGATCCGCTATCCCGGCCATCAGGCGATCATCAAGGCGCTGCTCAACGACCTGAACCTCAAGAACCGCCGCGATGTGCTGAAGGATCTGTTCGAAAATGCACTGCCCGCCACCATGCAGGACGTCGTCGTTGTCTTCGTAACGGTCTGCGGCTGGCGCGATGGTCGCTACATGCAGGAAACCTATGCCAACAAGGTCTATGCGGGCATCGTTGCCGGCAAGAAGATGAGCGCCATCCAGATCACCACGGCTGCCGGCATCACGACCGTGCTCGACCTGCTTGCCAATGGCAAGCTTCCGGCCAAGGGCTTCGTCTGCCAGGAAGAAATCGATCTTGCCGATTTCCTCGCCAATCGCTTCGGCCAGGTTTATAGCCTCGAAAAGATTCGCATGAGAGAAGCAGGCTAAGCATCGCTTGCATATGATCATTTGCATGTGGCGCCCATTGGGCGCCACATTTGTTTTGCGGTTGCTAAAGCATGGCGCACAGAAGCGAGCGCTTGCGATAGTGATATGAGTAAAACCAGGAACTAAGCGCAAGGCTGAATCTGAAAGATTGCGCGGCGTTTCAGCCGATCAAGCCGTTCAGGATCTCGATGGGATGTGGGGTGGTTTGGCGATCCATTTTGGCAACCTGCGAACGACAGGAAAAGCCTGTCGCCATGACCACGTTTTGGTCGCTCTTCTCGGTGATCTTGTCCTGCCAGCTCATGGCATAGAGCTTTTCCGATATGGCCCGATTGCGCACCTCGTGGCCGAAGGTACCGGCCATGCCACAGCAACCGACATCGGCAATATCGAGTTTGATGCCCAACTTCTGGAACAGCAAAGACCATTGTTTGAGGGCAGCAGGCGCGTTCGTCCGCTCTGTGCAATGGGGCAGCAGCGTAAAGCGCTCCTGGAAGGAGGTTCGCGGTTGTGGCAGGCGTTCCAGATTGGCCGCGAGCCATTCCTGAAGCAGCAGCACCGGTGCCTGCAGCCGGGCAGAGGGCAGGGCGGCATATTCGCTGCGATAGGTCAGCGTCATCGATGGATCGATGCCGACGAGCGGAATGCCCATTTGCGAGATGCGGTCGAGATAGTCACGCGATTTCGCCGCCTCCTTTTCGAAACGGCCGAGATAACCATGGACATGCAGGGCCTTGCCGTTCGGCTGCGAGGTGGCGAGCCAGGGCTTCACGCCCATTTTCCGAAGGAGCTTGAGCGCGGCAATGACGACGGCCGGGTCGAAATGAGTGGAGAAGACGTCGGCGACGATAACGACTGCGCGCGCGCGCTCCTCCGACGAGAGCTTCTCCAGCCGCTCCGGAGTAGTGCTCTTAACGCCGAGACGAGCGGCTTCCCGTTCGAGCGAGATCGCGGGCATGGCTGGAAGCGCGGTGAGACCGGCAAGTCGCATCAGGGCCTGGCCGGCACCGGAACCGGTCAATAGATTGTAGGCGGGCTTGAAGCGCGCCATCAGTGGCAGGGTCGTTTCGATGGCGGCGACGATCGGATCCTTCAGCGGCCTGAGATAGCGGCCGTAATAGAGCTCCAGAAACTTCGACCGGAAGGCGGGAACGCTGACCTTGACTGGACATTGGCCCGCGCAGGCCTTGCAGGCGAGACAGGTGTCCATCGCCGCCCGTACCTCATGCGAGAAGTCGTCTCGGTTCGCCGGATTGAGTGAGTTGATCACCCGTCGGAAAAGGTTGGCAAAGCGGTTGGCGCGACGCTGCGCCTCAGCTTCGCGTCGGGGATCGACACGTCGTTCCGCAAGGAGGCGTAGCCATTCGCGCATCAGCGCTGCGCGACCCTTCGGCGAAAAGCGCCGGTCGCCCGTCGCCTTGAAGGACGGGCACATTGGGCTCGCGGCGTCGAAATCGAAGCAGGCGCCGTTGCCGTTGCAGTAGGCAGCATTGTCAAAGGCAGCACGGATGTCATTGCCGATAATGCGATCGAGATCGCCGCGCAGCGTCACCTCGTCGATCTTGAGGAGCGGCCGCGATGAGCCCGAGGCGATCTTGCCCGGGTTGAGCCGGTCGCCGGGATCGAAGGCGCGCTTAATCTCCTGCAGGCTCGGATAGAGGTCGCCAAAGTAGTCGGGTACATATTCCGAGCGCACGCCCTTTCCGTGCTCTCCCCAGAGCACGCCGCCATATTTGCGGGTGAGAGCAACGACGCCGTCGCTGATCTTGCGAACGAGTGGTTGATGGTCGTCGCGCGTGAGGTCGAGGGCCGGACGTACATGCAGCACGCCGGCATCGACGTGGCCGAACATGCCGTACTCAAGGCCTTCGGCATCGAGAAGGGCCCGAAATTCACTTATATAGGCTGCTAGATGCTCGGGCGGGACGGCCGTATCCTCGACGAACGGCACGGGGCGCACCGGCCCTTCCACATTGCCGAGCAGGCCGACAGCCCGCTTGCGCATCGACCAGATCGCCTCGATCTCCGGCCGTTCGCGGGCGATGGTGTAGCCCTTATGGCGGGCAGGCGCACCGGCGTCGAGAACCGTTGTCACCTCGGCGAGCTTGCGCTCCAATTCCGCATGGTCGTCGGCCAGCACCTCGACGATGTTGATGCCGTTGGCCGGGCCGGATGGATCCTCGGGAAAGAAGCGGGCAATGCCGGTCCAAACGATGTCGGCCTTTGCGAGACCTAGCACCTTTTCGTCGACCGTTTCGACCGAGGCGACCTTCATCGCCACCAGCAGCCGGGCATCTTCGAGCGCCGTGTTGAAATCGTCGTAGCGGATGTTGATGAGCGCGGCTTGCGCCGGAAGCGGCAGAACATTGAGCTCGGCCTCGGCGATCATGGCAAGCGTGCCTTCAGAGCCGCAGAGGATCGCGTTGAGATCGAAGCGGCCATCCTCGCGCCTGATATGGGCGAGATCATATCCGGTCATATAGCGATTGAGCTTCGGGAAGGTGGCCTCGATGAGGTCGCGCTTGTCATTCGCGATCCGGTCGACGGCCCGGTAGATCTCGCCAATCCGATCAGGCCGTGCTTTGATCTCTTCCAGTGCAGCGCCGTTGAGCGGACGTGACCACCAGTCGCTGCCGTCCGAGAGCACGACGCGAAGGCCGAGAACATGGTTGCTCGTTTTGCCGTACAGGCACGAACCCTGGCCGCAGGCATCCGTGGAGATCATGCCGCCGATCGTGGCGCGGTTGGAAGTGGAAAGCTCAGGCGCAAAGAATAGCCCATACGGCTTGAGCGCCTTGTTCAGCTGATCCTTGACGACACCAGCCTCGACGCGGGCGATCTTTCGAACTGGATCGATCTCCACAATCCGGTTCATATGTCTGGAGCAGTCGACAACGACGCCTGAGGTCAGCGATTGTCCGTTCGTTCCTGTGCCGCCGCCGCGGGGTGCAATCGTGATGTCGGAGAAAGCGGGCTCCGACATTGCTGCTGCAATGATCTTCAGGTCGTCGGCGCCGCGCGGATAAAGAATGGCGGCGGGCTTAAGCTGATAGATGGAGTTGTCGGTTGAAGCGACCGTCCGGGCACCTTCATCCATCTCCACGTCGCCGCAAAAGCCGAGTGCAGCCAGCCGACGCGCGAAGGCGCCGATCTGGTGTTGCAAACTGTCTTTCGCCGAAACGAGGCGTGGTATCATGGTACGAAGGCTTCCGGCGTTCTACGCTATGACTAGAGCATTCCGTTTTCTAAACAGAATTATGGAAATACTCTATCTCTTTGTTTTCGCGCAATTCCGGACGCATAACCGCTTTGCGCTTTGACGGGAATTGCCCTAGCGTCGGAGAGCTGCGCAGGCCCTTTCGATGCGATCGAGAGCTTCGACGAGATCGGCTTCCGATGTCGCATAGGAAATGCGGAAATACGGTGACAATCCGAAGGCAGAGCCGGGTACGACGGCGACATGCGCTTCATCAAGCAAATAGGCACAGAAATCCGCATCCGTGGCGATGGTCTTTCCGGATGGCGTCGTCGTGCCGAGAACGCCTGCGCAACCCGAGAACGTGTAGAAGGCGCCTTCCGGCACGAGGCAATCCAGGCCTTCGATGGCGTTGAGTCGGCTGACGACGAGGTCGCGACGCTTCTGGAAGCTTGCAGTGCGTTCCTTGAGGAAATCCTGCGGGCCATTCAGTGCTGCGATGGCGGCTGCCTGACTAACCGAGCAGGGGCACGAGGTTGCCTGGCTCTGGATGACGGCCATGGCTTTGATCAGCGCCTTCGGGCCACCGGCGTAGCCGATGCGCCAGCCGGTCATGGCATAGGCCTTGGAGACGCCATTGACGGTCAGTGCTCGGCTCCTGAGCCGCGGCTCGATTGCAACGGGCGTCGTGAAACGGAAGCCGTCATAAACGATGTGCTCATACATGTCGTCGACCATCAGCCAGACATGCGGATGACGCAGCAAGACCTCGATCAGCGGCAGATAATCTGCTTCCGAATAGGCCGCGCCCGATGGATTCGACGGCGAGTTGAGCAACAGCCAGCGCGTCTTCGGGGTGATGGCCTTTTCAAGCTGGTCCGCCTTGAGACGGAAGCCGGCCGCGGCGTCACACGGGATAAGCACGGGCACGCCGCCGCAGATCTCGACGATATCGGAATAGGAAGTCCAGTACGGCGTAGGGATGATGACCTCGTCGCCCGGATTGATCGACGCCATAAATGCATTGAACAGGATCTGCTTTGCGCCGGCGGCGACCGTAATCTCGTCGACGGCGTAGTCGATGCCGTTCTCGCGCAGGAACTTGCCGGCGATCGCCTTCTTGAGTTCGGGCGAGCCGTCGAGAGCCGTGTACTTCGTCTCTCCGCGGTCGATGGCGGCCTTCGCAGCTTCCTTGACATTGTCAGGCGTATCGAAATCCGGTTCGCCGGCGCCAAGGATGATGACGGGCAGGCCTTCGCGCTTCATCGCGTTGGCGCGTGCGCCGATCTGCAGGATTGTCGACACGCCGATGGAGGCGATGCGCGAAGTGGGCTTAAAACCCGCTTCCTCGATGGTGGTGGCGATCGTCATGGAGCTTACTCGATGTCGAAGGAAACGCCCTGAGCCAGCGGCAGGGCCTTGGAATAGTTGACGGTGTTGGTCGCCCGGCGCATGTACGCCCTCCAGGCGTCCGAGCCGGATTCACGGCCGCCACCGGTTTCTTTCTCGCCGCCGAATGCGCCGCCGATTTCAGCGCCCGACGTGCCGATGTTGACGTTGGCGATACCGCAGTCGGAGCCATCTGCCGCGAGGAAGCGCTCGGATTCCTGCATGTCGCGGGTGAAGATCGACGAGGACAGGCCGGCGGCTACCGCATTGTGATCCTCAAGGACTGCATCGAAGTCGTCATAGGGTATGACGTAGAGGATGGGCGCGAAGGTCTCTTCGAAGACCGGGCCGGCCTGCTTCGGCATTTCCACAAGTGCCGGCTTGACGTAGAAGCCATCGGCATGGCCGACATCGACGCGCTCGCCGCCGGTCACCGTGCCGTCATGCGACTTTGCTTCCGCAATCGCCTTCTGCATGTCGTTGAATGCTGCCTTGTCGATCAGCGGGCCAACGAGCGCGGAAGATTGCAGGGGATCGCCGACGGAGACGCTCTGGTACGCCTTCTTCAGGCGCGGCACGAGCTGATCGTAGACGCTCTTGTGAACGAAGAGGCGGCGCAGCGTCGTGCAACGCTGGCCGGCTGTGCCCATGGCGCCGAAAGCGATGGCGCGCAGTGCCATGTCGAGATCGGCGGACGGGCAGACGATGCCGGCATTGTTGCCGCCGAGTTCGAGGATGGCGCGTGCGAAGCGCTTGGCGAGCCGCGGTCCGACATCGCGGCCCATGCGGGTCGAGCCTGTTGCCGAGACGAGCGGCACCTTGGGGTGATCGACCAGAACTTCGCCGATGGCGCGGTCGCCGATCAGCAGCTGCGACAGACCTTCCGGCGCATCGCCGAAGCGGGCAAGAGCACGGTCGAGAATTGCCTGCGAGGCCAGCGCCGTCAGCGGTGTCTTTTCAGAGGGCTTCCAGACGATGGAATCGCCGCAGATCAGCGCGAGCGCTGCATTCCACGACCAGACGGCGACCGGGAAGTTGAAGGCAGAGATGATGCCGACAACGCCAAGCGGGTGCCAGGTTTCCATCATGCGGTGGCCCGGACGTTCGGTGGCGATCGTCAGGCCGTAGAGCTGGCGAGAGAGACCGACGGCGAAATCGCAGATATCGATCATTTCCTGGACTTCGCCGAGGCCTTCGGAGCGGATCTTGCCGGCTTCGATCGAGACGAGGCGGCCGAGATCGTCCTTGGCAGCGCGCAGCTCTTCGCCGAGCAGACGGACCAGTTCGCCGCGCTTGGGAGCGGGCACGAGACGCCAGGCGCGGTATGCGGCATGCGCCTTCTCGATCCGCTCGGCCGCTTCAGCTGCCGAAACGGTCTTGAGGTTGCCGATCTTCTCGCCGGTAACCGGAGAATAGGACGGCATGTCGCCTTGTGTGTAGAGCGCTTTGTCGACGCCGAGCTTTTCGAGGATGGCGGCAGCTTCGGCTGCGACGGAAATGTTCTTTGCTGCGATGTTCATCTTTTGAAACTCCACTTGTCTTTGATCGAAGGTGCGAGCGGCGCTCGGGCCGCGTCGCATCACTCGGCTGCGTCTTGTTTGGACAGCGCCTGCAGGCAGGCGTCGATCGATGCCTGCTCGATGCCGGCATAATGGTCGAATTCGTTCAGCACCTTCATTCCCAGATCGGTTTCGAAGCGCTTCTGGTTCGGGCTTGCGACAAACTCCTGCTGGGCGCCGTCACCAAGGTTGGACTGGAAGATACCTGCGGCGCTGACGGGAAGGAAGTCCTCGTAGACGATGGGGTCGAACTGAACGAGCCCCTGATTGATCAGCGCTTCGATATCGCCGCGGGTCGTTGCTGCGGCCTTGCCCTTGGCCGTCAGCGAATAGGTGAAATAGCCGAGGCTCTCGGCGCGGATAGCCGACCAGTCATCGGGGAACTCGGCAAAGCTCTGGGCAAGCGCGGCCTCATAATCGCGCGCGTTCGATCCGTCGGCCGCAGGCCGCACGATCTTGCGCGAGTTGTCCAGCAGCTTGTCATAGAGCGCACGGCCCTTGGGCGTCAGGGCGATGCCGCGCTGCTCGATTTCGCCGAAGCGTGCGGTATGCGACGCGGTTTCCCAGACGCCGTCGGCATTGCGGAAGGAGACGGGCTCTTCGAGCGCCTTGAACGAAGTCTGGCGCAGCAGGATCGGGCAGGCGCGCGTCGGCGGGCCCTCGACGACGGCCTTGGGCGCAATGCCGTATTCGGGCATCAGCGACTGAACCTGGTCGATGTCGAGCGTGCGCGGCGTCAGATGGTTGATGTGCGGCCCCTTGAACGACACGACATCGGCGATCAGGCGATGAGCATCGTGCAGACGATGATACATGGCGGCATCGACGTTTGCTTCATCGTGCCAGCGGAAGGTCTCAAGCACTTCGTTGACGAAATGCTGAGCATCCTCCTTGCCGAGACCGCCATTACGTTCGGCCTTTTCGGTGAGGGCGATCGCGCCTTCGGTGAAGATCTGGCGCTTCGAGAGAATCTGTGCGGATGCCTCGCGCAGATCTTCATCGGCAATCAGGTCGAGCCGCAGCAGCGAAGTGAAGACGCGGAAAGGATTGCGCTTCAACTCGGCATCGCCGATCGGACGGAATGCCGTGGAGTGTACCGGCACGCCCGCCGTCGAAAGATCGTAATAGCCAACGGGATACATGCCCATGACGGCGAAGACGCGCGCCATCATTGCAAGCTCCGCCGCCGTTCCGAGCCGGATCGCGCCATGCCGTTCCTCGGAAATGCGATCGAGATAGTCGGTCGCCTGCAGGCGCTCTTTCAAGGCCGGCCGAGCAGCCAGCGTTTCGTCGTTGACGCGACCAACCAGCTCCATGAGCGTGCCATAGGCGGGTACTTCTTCACGATACATGGCGGACATAGCGGCCGAAAAGGCGCTGCGTATATCGCTGGTCGAGATGTGATCGGACTTCATGGTAATCTCTTCCTGAAAGGCTACATCATTCCTATAACGCAGAATATACCTTGATTTTCGGCAGGTCTTGTGACAGAAAATTCTAACTTGATGCTGAAATGGAATGACTATGCGTCGCCGCCTCATCCCCGACATCGTCAATCTTCAGGCGTTCGAATGTGCCGCGCGCCATCAGAACTTTTCGCGCGCCGCCGAAGAACTCAATCTGACGCAAAGCGCCGTCAGCCGTCAGATCAGCGATCTGGAGCAGCAGACCGGGTTGAAGCTTTTCGAGCGCGTGAGGCAGCGCGTCGTGCTTTCGGAAGCCGGCCTTCGGCTGCTGCCGGAGGTCAAGGATCTGCTGCTGCGTTCTGAGCGGCTGATGATCGGCGCCGTTGCGGCCGGCCAGATGAAGCTGTCGCTGAAGGTTGCAACCTTGCCGACTTTCGGCACGCGCTGGCTGGTGCCGCGTCTCGGCCGGTTTCTCGACGAACACCAGGATGTCGCCGTTACGGTGGAATCGCGCTCCAAGCCTTTCAGCTTCGATGAGGATAATTTCGATCTTGCCATTCACTACGGCTTACCGGCTTGGGCCGGCGCTGTCGCGACCTTCCTTTGCAACGAGACCGTTCTTCCCGTCGCCAGCCGGGCGCTTGCCGGGCGGCTTGATATGCACTCGCCGGAGGAGTTGGCGGAAGCGCCGCTGCTTCATCTGACGACACGTCCGAAGCTCTGGGCTCAATGGTTCGATCTGCAGGACCTGCCAAGCGAGAATGCCTATCCCGGCGCGCGCTTCGACCAGTTCTCCATGATCATTGCCGCAGCCATAGCTGGGCTTGGCGTTGCGCTTTTGCCCACCTATCTGATCGAGGAGGAACTGAGCGCAGGCACGCTTCTGCCGCTTTTCGATCTGCCGATGCCGACCGAGAACAGCTATTATATCGTCATGCCGGAAAAGAAGCAGACGAACGAAACGGCGACATTGTTTCAGAATTGGCTTCTCAGAGAGGTTACGCCTCAATCGTCGGCAGCCTAGTGCCGATTGATAAATTTTAAGCTTGAAATTCTTTCTCGCGAGCGTCACACATTCTCGTATCGTGTTGCTGCATCTCTGATGCAGCAAAAGGCAGGGTGAACTCGGGGAGGAGCAAGCCACCATGAAGACGCATCCGCTGAAGGGACCGAACCGGCTGAAGCTCGGTGTTTTTTCCGCCAATGCGGATGGTGGACTGGCGATCACCGACGTGCCGGAGCGCTGGACGGCCGGCTGGCAGGATAATTTGACGGCGGCACAGATCGCCGACCGTGCAGGTCTCGAATTCTTCCTGCCGATCGCCCGCTGGCGCGGATTTGGCGGCAAGAACCGCGTGCGCGAATGGTCGTTCGAAACCTTCACCTGGGCCGCAGCCCTTTCGGCGGCGACCGATCGTATCGGCCTGTTCATGACGGTGCATGTGCCGCTCGTCCATCCGCTCTATGCGGCCAAGTCGCTCGCCACGGTCGATCACATCAGCCAGGGACGGGCAGGGCTCAATATCGTTTGCGGCTGGAACCCGAAGGAGTTCGGCATGTTCGGCGTGCCTTTGGTCGAAAAGGGTTATGACCAGGCGGCGGAATGGCTTGAGATCGTCGAAAGGCTTTATGCCTCCGACGAGCCGCTGGACTATGCCGGAACCTACTACAATTTGGAGGAAGCCGTCAGCCGGCCGGCCAGCCTGCAGGCGCCGCGTCCCGTGACAATGAACGCAGCATTTGGTGGTCCCGGCCGCGATTTCGCCGCAGGTCATTGCGACTATCTCTTCACGACCTTTACCGAGATCGCCGAGGCTGGAAAGCATGTCGCCGATATCGGCGAGCGGGCGGAAAAGAACGGAAGGCAGGTCGGAGTCTACACCGTGTGCCACGTCGTCTGCCGCGAAACGCAGGCGGAGGCAGAGGACTACTACACCCGCTATGCCGTCGCCATGGCTGACCACGCCGCCGTCGAGCAGCATATGGCCGGCAAGAAGGAATTCTCGCAATCTCATGATCGTGACGCCTATGACCGCTATCGGCAGCGCTTTGCCGGAGGGGCGGGAAGCTACCCATTGATCGGTACGCCACAAAGAATTGCGGACGAGATGATTGCGATCGCCGAACAAGGCTATGCCGGCATCGCTCTGTCATTCGTCAACTACACGCAGGAACTGCCCTATTTCTGCGATCGGGTGCTCCCGCTTCTGAAAAAGGCCGGGCTTCGAGTGGAGTGACAGAACGACAGGGCAGAAGAAACGAACCGACCCAAATTACGGCAACGCAGGCCGCGACGGTTGCCGTTCCCTGGGCCGGGACATCCTTATCTGCCAGCGGCAACCTCAAACATACCGGCAGCATGTTCTCCAGCACGATCTCGTTCCAGCGGCCGCTTTCGCCGCACCTCAATTTTTCCGTCTCCCTCACGGATCCGCAGACGCTGGTGCCGGCCGGTAATCTGCGTGTCGACTATCGTGTCAGATGGTAGGGCGGGACGTGAGGCCTTATCGCATTTCAAACGGCTGTCAGCATGAACCCGTGGGTGTGCCCGTTACTTGATCGGGATACTGGCCTCGGCAAGCCGGGTCAGCAGCTTTGAGATGACGTCACGACGGGCGTCCGTCCACGACGAGGTTGCCGTCCAATATTCGATCTTCAACACGGCCTGGTCGGCTGAGAGATCGTCCGGATAGACGACGGGCGCTGGGTCACTTTTGACGCGCTCATCCGCTTTGATCACGTCGAGAATGGTCTTGCGCGCAAGCTCCAGGTCAGCACTGTTGCCGATGGTAATCGAAAGTTCCTGCCGGCGATCGGGCTCGCGGCTGTGATTGAGGATAGGCGTGTTCCAAAGCGTCGAGTTCGGCGCCATGAGATAGAGGCCGTCCGCGGTCCTCATCTCCGTTGCAAAGAGCCCAATCTCCTTGATGAAGCCTGTGGCATTGGTCGTTTCGATATATTCGCCGACCTGAAACGGCCGCAATATCAATAGCATGATACCGGCGGCAATATTCTGAAGCGTTCTCTGGAGCGCCAGGCCGATTGCGAGGCCGGCAGCGCCGAAAGCCGCGATGATGGAGGTTGTCTGGACGCCGAACTGCCCGAGGACGGTAATGAACACCAGGATAAGCAAGCTGTAATGCAAGACATTCTGAAAGAAACTTGCCAGTGTTTCGTCAATGCCACGGATGCGAGAGATGACGCGATAGGCCGAGCGGCTGACGATGCTGGAGAGGATCCAGCCGCCGATTAGGAGAGTGATCGCGCCGAGGATTGTAAAGCCATAGTGAACCGCAAGTGCGGAGGCCTGATCCAGTGCGGTTCGAGTGGTGATGACGACGTTGGTCGCTTGATCTTCCATTTCAAAACTCCATCTTTTCCGGAAAGCCAAATGAGAAGCCGCAGCTTTTGTTCCCGCTTGGCATACGCTCCGGGATGGCCTGTTCAGTCAGCCGTAGCGACAGAAATATAGGGCTCAGCCGTCAGACACCATGCTTTGCGTGAAGCGTACCGACGCTGGCGGTTGCGGCATAATGGGCTTTCTTGTGCTCATACATTCCAAGATCCGCCCGCTTGACCATGGCTTCGATGGTTTCCCCCTGATGGCTGGTCGCGACGCCGATGGCAACGCTTAGCGGAGAACTGGAATAGAACTGATTGTTGATTTTCAGCAGCTCGTTGATGGTATCGACCATGGCGGAGGCTGCGATTTCATCTGCGCCAGGCATCAATACGGCAAATTCATCACCACCGATCCGGGCCGCGTGATTTGGCTGGGATACCACGCTGTTCAGCACCTCTCCCATACGGCGCAGCAAAGAATCGCCGGCATCGTGCCCGCTCTCGTCGTTGGCCTCCTTCAGGCCGTTGAGATCGATGATGATGGCCGAAACCGGCCGCAGGGATTTGCGTTCCAGCCTGTTGATCTCGTCCATGTAGAAGGCGCGATTATAGAGCCTGGTCAGGACATCGTGCTTGCCGAGATATTCGAGATAGGCTTCCGCTTTCTTCCGGGCGGTAATATCGGTCAGCGCCACCTGCACCAGCGACCAGTCATGTTCGTGGCCGGGGAAGACGGAAAATTGCAGCAGGACGTGGCGTTCGGACCCATCGAGCGCATAGTTCAGCACTTCGCGCTGATGGAAGAGCCGTTCGTTCCAAAGTTCCACCAACTGTCCGCGAAAATGCTTCTCCATATCGTCGCGAAACACTTCGCCGATGCGCTGGTGCAGCGTTTGCCGATCCGGCGCGCAGAACAGGTCGAGTGTCGCCTGGTTGACATCGAGCACGCTGATCTCGCTCATGCATTGCTGGACGAACTCTGGATGCACATCGAGGAAGACCTGGAAATCGACGATGCCCCGGTGGCGGATTCCGTCGAGCAAGATCTTGATGCGACTGAAATCCTCGACCCATAGGGACACGGGCGAATGCTCGAACATTCCTTCCGCGTAGCGCCGCTGGCGCTCTTCCTGTCGTCTCGCTTCCTCGCGTGCGGTCACGTCCTCGGTGGTCAGCAGCAACCGGTCCCAAGAGGCTTCGTGCCCTGGCAGGACGACGCCGCGAAGCTGAATGTCCAGTCTGCGGCCGCCCAGCGTATAATTGATCGCCGTACCCGAGAATTCCGTCCTTCCTTCCCAAAGCGCGACCAGCTCGTTCACATGGCTTTGGAGCATCTCGCCACGGAAGATATTGCAGAGTCCCCCAACCAGCGTCTCGAAGGATTGCGCCTCGAACAGTTCCAGCGTCTTCGCATTGACGGCGAGAACGCTGATCTTCTGCGAGCAGGCTGCGACGCGCTGCAAATCTGCAAGCAGGAAGGAACGTAAATCCGTTACCCCTTCGCTCCGCCAGAGATCGAACTGCTCTTTGACGCCGCTGAAGTCCTCCAGCCACATGGCAACGGGGGCGAGGTCGAATATGGTGGAACTGAATTCCTGGGCGTTCATCATGATTCCCTACGCCGGCAATAAAATCAGTATGCCAAACACTCGACCGGCGGTTCGCTAAATTCTGCTTAGCGAAGATTTGTAAAGCTTGCGTTGATAGGGGCTGATCGGTCAAGCCAGACAGTTGCCGGCGCGCTATTTTCAATTCATTCTTGCTGGAAATGTGCCAAAAATGGCGCTTCACCTCTGATGCCTCGGCGTCAGGTTTTCAAAAAGCGCTCGAAGGCTTCCAGCGTTTTCTCGCTGACATGATGTTCGATGCCCTCGGCGTCATTTCTTGCCGTGTCGGCATCGACGCCGAGACGGCAGAGAACGGCCTCCACAACCTGGTGGCGGCGGCGCGTGGCCATGGCCAGGCGGTGACCTTCGTCCGTCAGGAAGACCCCGCGATAAGGGCGCTGGGTGATCAGGTTTTCCTCAGCCAGCCGCTTGAGCATCTTGGCGACCGTAGGCTGGGTTACCCCCAGTCGTTGTGCGATATCGGTCTGGCGCGCCTCGCCGGCATGTTCTATCAGATCGGCGATGAGCTCGACATAATCCTCCATGAGTTCCGTACGTCGATCATCACGGCTTTTCTGAAACGCCTCCACATGCGTCTCGACCTCTGTCGAAGCAAGACGGCTTTCAGGGGGGGCAGGGGATTTCGCCAAGGCGGTATACCTTCACAAGATTAAGAGTCGCGTGATGATATTTAGCCTCGCCTATAAATAATGCAACACCGTTATGAAACCCCAATGCGCGACATGGATCAGCCGTTGCTAAGACCCGGGATCGGGATGCCGAACGTCTGCAGGAGCAGGATCGCGTTCAGGCACAGGATAACGATCGTCCCGACGATGGCGGCGATATCTGTCAGCCGGCCGTTGGCGAAATTGCCCATGATGGCGCGATTGCGGGTGAACAGAACGAGCGCGACCATCGGAATCGGCAGCGCGAAGGATAGGACGACCTGGCTATAGACAAGCGCTTGGGTGGTGTTAACGCCCATGGGAACCACGACGAATGCCGGCAGCATGGTCACCAACCGGCGCATCCAGACCGGAATGCGGAAACCGACGAAGCCCTGCATGATCATCTGCCCGGCCATGGTGCCGACCGCCGACGATGAGATGCCGGAGGCCATCAACGAGATGAGGAAGATGGTTGCGGCGGCTCCGCCGAGCAGGGGGGTGAGGGTATGATAGGCGCTCTCGATCTCTGCAACGTCGGAATGGCCGGCATGGAAGGCGGCTGAAGCCATGATCACCATGGCCATGTTGACCACGCCTGCGACGGCAAGCGCAATCACGCATTCCCAATTGGAAAAGAGCACGAGCTTACGCCGCTCATTGTCGTTCCGCCCGGGCGCGCGATGCTGGGTGAGGCCGGAATGCAGGTAAACGGCATGCGGCATGACGGTAGCACCGATGATGCCGACAGCGATCGTCAATGCCGTGGAATCAGGGATCGATGGCAGGATCGTACCGATGGCTGCCTGTCCCCAGGCGACCGGCGCGATAAACATCTCCGCGATGTAGCAAAGGCTTATGATCGCGACGAGTGCGCCGATGATCAGTTCCATCGGTCGAAACCCGCGTTTTTCCATCAAAAGGATGCCGTAGGTCACTACTGCCGTAACTGTCATGCCGGCGATGAGCGGCATGTGGAACAGCAGAGACAGGCCGATTGCGCCGCCCAGGAATTCGGCAAGATCCGTCGCCATTGCCGCGACTTCGCTGACGGCCCACATCGCGTAGCGAACGGGCGCCGAAAACTGGTCGCGACAGAGCTCGGCAAGATTGCGGCCGGTGACGATGCCAAGTTTTGCCGAGAGTGCCTGAAAGAGCATAGCGATGAGGTTTGCCGCCAGCACCACCCATAGCAGGGAATAGCCATAGCCGGAGCCAGCCTGGATATTCGTGGCGAAATTACCGGGATCCATATAGGCGATCGAGGCAATGACCGCCGGACCAGCAAAGAGAAGGGCAGACCGAAAACCTTTGCGCCGTCCCGCCAAAACTTCTCTGATCTGCGTATCCGTACGTTCCGACAGGGTCTGTCGGACAAGCGAGTCTGTCATGGGGCTTCTCCAGCTCGTCAAGAAAACATAGCTTAGGCTAAATTTATGTCAACAGGCCATTATTGAGAGTTGTGGCTAATCTTCGGCGCGATCGTCGAACGCGGAAGAGAGTGCTCGGCTATGCGAAGGCGCAAGTTGAGCGATCCTGCCTCTCAATGGGTGAGTGGAAAAGTAAAGTTATATTGAGTTTTAATGTAGTATAAATATCTACATTTGTGTTGTTGTTGCGGAATGTAACCTCTAGTATTATAGTATTTTATCGGATTATCCGGATATCTAGCGCAATGATTGCGAATTTAAGTTAGCACAATTAGTGATTATTGTTTATTTGTTTCTTTTAATATTCAATTTTTGTCATAAATGAATTTATGTAATATTTAATCATATTAACTTTTTTGTCAGGCTATTGTGTTGTTGTCGCATTGCAGCGCTGTCAGCGGTGAGCAGGACGCTCTTCATCTGCGATGCTCCCGATCCCACGGCAGGCAATCATCGGCGCGGGCGCTCATTGCGGCGTGCACGCGATTGTCGGCTCTTCACCAAGAGCAGGCACATCATGTCATTTCTGCAGAATGCCAAAATCAGGACGAAGGTGCTCTCCATCATGATTCCGATCTGCCTGATCGGGATCGCAGGCGTCTTCTTTATATCGAGCCAATATAAGGACAGCGTCGCCACCTATTCGAAATTTATTTCGACGGATGAGATGGCGGCGGTGGAGATGTCCAGAGCTAGCCAGCGGGTGACTGCTTTGAGCTACAACGCCTATCAGATCCTGATTTACAGCTCGAAAGATCCGGAGATGGCGACGTTTTCGAAAGACTATGAGGAGAACAAGAAAGTTCTTTCACAGCGTCTGGCGAACGTCAGGCAGTTGATGCCGTCGGAAGCGGACGCCGTGGATAAATTGGCGGCGAAGGCCAATGACATTATTGTGTTAACAGACCGGGCCGTAAAAGCTGGAATGGTCGATGACAATGACACAGCCACCAAGCTCCTGAAGCAGGCAGACCCGCAGATCAATGCCGAGGTTGTCGCGATTCGCGAGTGGCTCGATACGTTCAATAAGAGCATCGGTGCCAAGAGCGACCTGCTCGACGAGCATGCATCAAGCACCATTACAGAGACGCTGATTGGGCTCGCAATCGTCTTTGCCGCGGCGATTCTGATCGCAATTCTCGTGTCCGCTCGTGGCATCACCGCTCCCATCGAGCGGCTGCGCGCCCGTATGGTGTCTCTGGCCAATGGCAACACAGACGAGCAGATCGCGGGCATCGGACGCCGAGACGAAGTCGGCCAGATGGCCGCGGCCGTTTCGGTCTTCCGTGACAACGCGATCGAGCGCATCCGGCTGGAGCAGGAAACCGCCGCCGGCCGGAGCCTTTCGGAGAAGGAAAGGCTCGAGCGCGAAGCGCAGAAGGCCAAGGACGCTGCAGATGCGCAATTCGCCGTCGACAGCCTGGCGAGCGGTCTGGCCGAGCTTTCGAACGGCAACCTGGTCTATCGTATTGAGAAGTCCTTCGTGGCTCATCTCGACCAGCTGAGGACGAATTTCAACGCATCGATGGCAAAGCTCGAGGAAACGTTGCGTGCCGTTGGCCAGGGCGGCCAGGCTATTGCAGCAGGGGCCAGCCAGATCCGCTCGGCCGCCGACGACCTTTCCAAGCGCACCGAGCAGCAGGCAGCCTCCGTCGAAGAGACCGCCGCAGCGCTTGAGGAGATCACCACGACGGTCAAGGATTCCACCCGGCGAGCGGAAGAGGCAAGCTCGCTGGTCGGCCGCGCGCGCATCGGCGCCGAGAAATCCGGCGAGGTCATGCGCGAGGCGATCGCCGCCATGGAAGCAATCTCGAAATCGTCGGGCGAAATTTCCAACATCATCGGCGTCATCGACGAAATTGCTTTCCAGACGAACCTGCTCGCGCTCAACGCCGGGGTAGAAGCGGCGCGCGCCGGTGAAGCGGGCAAGGGTTTTGCCGTTGTTGCCCAAGAAGTGCGCGAACTTGCCCAGCGTTCTGCCACGGCGGCGAAGGAGATCAAGGCGCTGATTTCAACCTCCGGACAGCAGGTCGTCAGCGGCGTCAATCTCGTCACGAGAACGGGGCAGTCGCTGCAGGAGATCGTCAAAGAGGTGGAAGAGATCGACGGCAATGTCCGCGCGATCGTCGAAGCCGCGCGCGAACAGGCGACCGGGCTGCAGGAGATCAACACCGCCGTCAACACCATCGATCAGGGAACGCAGCAGAATGCCGCCATGGTCGAGGAATCCACTGCCGCGAGCTACAGCCTCGGCAAGGAAGTGACGGCCTTGAATGACCTCCTCGGTCAGTTCGCGCTTCAAGGCGGCCGCAGCCAGGTTCGGCCAGCCGTTGTGACGGAGCAGTCCAGCCCCGCCGCTTCGCCGGCGCGTTCGCTTCGGGCAAGGATTGCCGGCTCCTTCGGAGGCTCCGGTGGAGCGGCGGCGGCAACGGCGTCCTGGGAAGAGTTTTAATCTTGCTTAGGCGCAACGGCCAATGAGCAATTGGTCGATCTGAAAATCTGAAATCGCGGCCTGATCGGCCGCGATTTTTTGTTCCTAAATGAGAAAAATCCGGCCTTGGCCGTTCATTTCAAAAGCTGCATGCCTCAATGGGAAGGAGCCGAGATGGCTGCCGCGAAGCCCGGCTTGGAAAGCCGGGTGCTGTCGATGTTCTGTGGGTATAGCTAACTTCGGTTTAGCCGATCAGTTGCGCAGAAGGGGCAGTAATTGATCCCCTTGTCGCCTGATTTCCGAGAGATAGGGCGTATCCGAGAGAATAAAATGAGTGACGCCCAGATCTCGGTATTTACGCAGAGAACGGGCAACTTCAGCCGCTGATCCCACCAGCCAGGTGGTGCCGGCTCCGCCACCACCGACTTTGCCCGGCGCTGTGTAGAGATTGTCGTCGAGGACGTCACCGCGCGCGTTCAGATCGAACAATCGCCTCTGTCCCTCGGCAATGGATTGCCGATGATCATGCCAGCCGGCTCCGTTGTTCCTGGCCATATCAGCGACCTTTGCCTCGGCATCGGCCCATGCCTGTTCCGTGGTGTCGCGTACCAGCGTGGTGATCCGCAATCCGAACTCCAGCGGAGCAAGATCGCGATCGAGCTTTTTGCTCAACGACTTCAGGCGCTCGATCCGCTCGCGGACACCGTCCAGCGGCTCGCCCCAGAAGAGCTGGACGTCCGCTTCCGTGGCGGAAACGCCTTCTGCAGCTTCGGAAGCGCCGCCGAAATAGAGCTTGGGGTGCCGGCGCTCGCCATGGTGCTGGATTCGCGGCGCCGTAGTGGAGTTGCCGACGCGAAAGTGCTCGCCCTCATAGGTGACGTTTTCTTCGGTCCAGAGCCTGCGAACCAGCCGCATGAATTCCCGGGTGCGGGCATATCGATGCGCCTGGTCGCCCTCGCTGTCGCCATAAGCGGCGAGATTATCCTTGCCCGACACGATGTTGACGCGTACACGGCCGCCGCTCAGGTTATCCAGCGTAGCAGCGGCGGAGGCGAATTGGGCGGGTTGCCAGTAGCCGGGGCGAATTGCGATCAGTGGCTCGAAAGTGGTGGTGCGGGCGGCAAGAGCTGCGGCGACGGTGAATGTGTCGGGCCGGCCCCAGCCGGTGCCGATCAGCGCGCCTTTCCATCCATGTTCCTCCAGAGCTTGGGCGTGGCTCGTCAGCGTTTCCAGACTATTATGGTTCACGACTGTAGAATCGCCCCGATGGCCAGGCTTGGTGTCGTTGGGAATGTACCAGAGAAATTCGCTGTTGCTGCTCATGACTGTGCCTGCATGACTTCGATAGAGTTCCTTGATGAGACCGGAGCGTGCCCCACCTCGATCACGCGGGTTCAGAGTTTGCCCTTCCACGGAACGAGAACCGTCTCGAGAATGCGGATCGCCGCCGTGAATGTAAAAGCGCAGATCGCGATGATGCCGATACCGACGAAGACGACATCGGTGGCAAGGAATTGCGATGCCGACATGATCATGAAACCGATGCCGCGCGTCGAGGCGATAAGTTCGGCGGCCACCAGCGTACCCCAGCCGATGCCGAACGCGATCCTGACACCGGTCAGGATTTCCGGCAAAGCAGAGGGCAGCACGATGGAGAAAAAGAGCTGCAGCCGGCTTGCACCCAGCGAACGCGCCGCATTGACGCGCTCAAGCGGAAGCGAGCGGACGCCTGCCTGAGCGGAAAGGCAGATCGGCGCGAACATGGCGAGCACAAGCAGGGTGATCTTGGAGGTCTCGCCGATACCGAGCCAGATAATCATCAACGGCAGATAGGATAAAGGGGGCAGGGGCCAATAGAACTCGATCGGCGTGTCGAGAACGCCCTTGGCCCAGCGGCTGAGCCCCATCAGCAGGCCGACCGGAATACCGACCGCGATCGCGATGGTTGCCGCGACAACGATCCGAAAGAGGCTTGCGACTATGTGCTCGGACAGCGAAGCACCCGCATAGCCATCGCGATAGACGACACCGACCTGCGTCAACACTTCGTCGGGCCGCGGTAGGAAAAGATGGGAGACCAGGCCGAGCTTCGAGACGAGCCACCATATGCCAATCAAGGCGGCTCCCGTTGCTATGCTGATCGCGATCGTCGGCTTGGTGCCGACGCCGAACCCCGGCATTTGGACGAGCTTTGCTTTCGTTTCTTGTGGTTGAGCTGCGATGGCGCGTGTTCCGGTAATGTCGCTCATGCCGCGCTCCTGAAATTTTCAGCATTGTGGAGGATCGTGCGAATTTCCTCTCTGAGATCGGCAAATTCGGGAGATGAGACGATCGACTTCGCGTCGCTGCCGGCGGCAAAGTGACGGACGAAATCAAGATCAAAGCGGGCAACGACGCGGCCCGGTCGCGGCGACATCACCAGAACCTCGGTGCCCAGAAACAGTGCCTCCGCGATCGAATGGGTTATGAAGAAGATCCGTTTGTCGGTTTTCGCCCAGACGGAGACGAGCAGTTCCTGCATCTGTTCCCGCGTCAGGCTGTCGAGTGCGCCGAAGGGTTCGTCCATCAGCAGGATATCCGGATCGGTCGCCAGCGCGCGGGCGATGCCGACGCGCTGGCGCATGCCGCCCGAGAGCTCGTAAGGTGATGCATTTGCAAACTCGGTCAGCCCGACGAGCCGCAGCAATTCGAAGGCACGTTCGCGCCGTTCCCGCCGCCCCAGCCCAGCGAACTGCAGCCCGAGCCCGACATTGTCGACGACGGATTTCCACGGCAGCAGCGAATCCTTCTGGAAGACGACACCGCGATCCGAGCCGGGACCGGAGACCGGTCGGCCATCGAGGGTGATTGCTCCTTCCGAGAGCGGCAGGAACCCGGCGATCGCATTGAGCAGGGTGGATTTGCCGCAGCCCGAAGCTCCCAAGGCAACGACGATGCCGCGTTCGGGAATGTTGAAGGAGACGCGATCGAGCGCATGGACGGCTCGCCCGTCGCGCGCTACGAAGAATACGCTGGCATGATCGACTTGAAGCATGTCTTCTCTCAAAGGTTCGACGCCGGCGCAACATGTGCGCCAGCGTCAGGGAGGATCAGTTGCTGGCGTTTACAAGTGCATCGGCGGTGACGAAGGCACCGTAATTCGGCAGAACTTCGGAGACCTTGCCCTGGCTTTTCAGAAAGGTCGCGGTGTCCTTCAAAATCTTGGCCGCGCCCGACTTCTCGCCGCCGCCGAGCCAGTCTGTGGATGCCTGCACATCGGGTGTCAGCAGCGTGAGGTTCTTCAAGGCCGCCGCCTGCTGATCCGCCGTACCGCCAAGAAGCTTGGCGAGCGCCTTTGCATTGTCGCTATCCGGTCCCCATACGGCCTTATCCGCTGCGAATGAGGCATAGTACTTGCTGATGACGGAGGTGTAGGCTTTCAGGAACTGCGGGTTGTCGGCGGCGAATTTCGACGTTGCCACCCATGCGGAAAAGGTCGGAGCGCCCTTATCGGCGACATCCTTGGAGGTGACGAGCACCTTGCCGTTCTTCTTCAGCTCGGTCAGCGCCGGATCCCAGACAAAGCCGCCGTCGATATCGCCGCGATTGTAGCTGGCGACGATTTCCGGCTGGGGGACGGCGAAGACCTGCACATCTTTCTCCGTGAGACCTAGCGACTTGATGAGGGCAAGGAGTTGGTAGTGGTCGGTCGAAACCGGCGCCGCCGCGAGCTTCTTGCCCTTCAGGTCGGCGAGCGTGTTGATGCCGGAGCCGTTGCGCACCACAAGCGCCTCATCGATGCCCGAGATCGATGAGAGGTAGAAGGCCTTGATTTCGAGGCCGCGCGATGCCGTCGCGGCGAACGGGCTCGAGCCCACATAGCCGATCTGCACATCGCCAGACGCAATGGCTGCAAAGATCTCCGCGCCGGAATTGAACTTGCGGAAGTCGATCTGGTATCCGGTCGCTTTGGCGAAGTCACCGTTGGCGATGGCCACCGAGGAAGGCAAGGCGTCGGTCTGATAGCCGACGGTCACTTTCTTGTCGGCCGCGTTTACAGTGACGGCCGTCGAAATGCTAGCGAGACCGAATGCGGCCGCAGCGATCAGTTGCTTGAAGTTCATATTCGTCCCCTTGGCCGGATCACGATTTCCGGCGGTTCCCTGAGTGCAATGAGCAAAGCCTAGCGAAGAGGGCGGGGTGATTGATAGAAATAACAAACTATTTTTATAGATTATAAAGGGAATTGTTTATCCCAATTGGCCGGCCGCCGCAGGGATCGCCTCTTTCAGAGGAGGAGATCCGGTATCGAGCAAAGGCAAGATCGCTCTTCAGATTAAAGAGCGAGCGCTTGTCGAAGGGCATGTCTGGGCCGTACGCAACGGTGAAATCCGCGTGCCAGCCAATTGCATGGGTTCGTCAGAAAAGTCACTTTTTCTCAGAAAAGCCAGTGATTTCAGAGGGCCAATTCGGCTGCAACCGAAAGAATGGCCCACTTGGCGCCTAAAAAGAGTCATTGTCAGTTTTGGAGCTCAGAGCAGAGAGCACAAAAAACCCGCCGAAGCGGGTTATGAGAGCTGTGTTTGTAGCGGAAATTGACTAATTGAAGCCTAGGTCCGACCTTCGATAAATCCGCTCGACGCCGCCGAAATCGAAGGCTGGCGTAATGCCAGAAACCCGTCGCTCCGTCGTTTCCCAGTTCGACTTAGACCCCGCCAGTCTCCGAAAGGCGACGTGATGGAGCAAGAATGCTCGAACGGATGCCATTGAATAGGCAGTATGCACTACTCGCTGTTCCGTGTACTCGACGGTCTTCAATACTCCGAGCTCACCAAGTGAACGAACCGTGTCGGCCGAAACCGCCATCCTATTGAAGGTCGCATAGCAAGAATAGTGATGAGCGGGTGCGACACTTTTGGGAGCTAGCCGGGCAAGCTCTTGTGTGTCGACCAGAAAGTGGGAAAGGACGGTCGCCTCGTGAGCCTCCTTTTTGATCCCCAGTGTAAGATCGCCTTTTAGTGCGTGCACAATCATCCTATCGAAGCTCAGAAAATGCGCGCCCTTTAAGAGAGGGATTGTGGCATTTACATTGCCACCTACTCGCGCGCGCTCCTCCAGACGGCCGATGAGCGTTTCGAGCTGCGCGGACGAATAGTAGTTTCTCCCGTTGGGATCGCTGGCTAACTTTGTTACGGCAAGGAGGCCCGCTTCCCGCAACCGATCAATCGTCTGTTCCGATACGCCTAAGCGCCTCTTGACGTAGGTTTTCGAGACGGAATCTTTCAGCCGCGCTGCAAACTCGTCCATCTGCTTTGCGTCGATCAAGGTCCGAACACCACTACCCCCTCCCGTTTCGGTATGCAGACCGGCAACCTTCAGCTTCCTGAAAATTGTGTTTTTGGGAATTCCGTGCCGTGCAGAAGCACTGCGAGTGCTATGGAACCGTCCAAAGCCTTTTTGGCCGAGAAAGTCATTTTCCGGGCCAACCTTTCGAGCGCGGATAGCGTGATCACGGACGAACGCCACGATAGGTGCAAACTCAGGATCGCTCACACGGTATTTCAGATAGCCGTATAGGGGGCCATAGAGCTGTATTCCAAACACTGGATTGCTCCACTTGATGCCCCGAAGATCGATGGCTTCAAGCCAACTGCGCAAGCCTGAGTAGCCGGACTGAAGTAGTTCGAACCCACGTTGAACGGTCTCTCTCGCGGCCGCCGCCATATTCTGACGGCGGCCGCGAGGCGGCCGCTCAAGCTCCATTGCCCCTACGATTTCGCAAATCTCAAGGGCACCATAGTAGGGGAGATCATCAAGAACCCGACTATGCACGGCTTGCCCGTTCAGCCGATCATGGAAATATCGATCAGATTCCGACGACGGTGCCGCAACCGCATTGTTTGCAGCATCGACCACCTCCGCCCAATTTTCCATTAGGGCTCGCGTGAAGTCTGGACGCCTGTCGTCGATGTAATCTGCGGAAATTGTCGAGATCGCAATACGGTGTTGCGGGCACACCGTCAGAAACGGATTGAGCCATGCTGCCCTGCAATGCACGTGGCTCAACTTCTTCGATCCAGAAACGCATGAGTCCTCGATCACACAATGGGAGCAGTATCGCGCTGCTTTTCGATAGATCATTTTTGGATCGACGACTTCGCCCAGAAAAGCGTGATGTCTGCTGGGTTGAAGACGAAATGCATGCGCTGTCAGGACTTGAGGATCGTTTCCACTGATCCTTGCAAGCCGTGCTACTGATAGATCGAAATCCTTGTTCCGCCAAACTCGCGTCCCCGTGTGCTGCATGAAATCATTCATGGGAACACCACGGAAGTGTGCATAACGGGAGACGAAATTCAACAAAGGTTCGGAATCGTTTATGATGAGAATATGAGCCAAACTAGTTCGCCTTTTTCCGGCCAGTTGCTTTTGAGGTGGCTTTGGCTGCCACTTCCGCCCGATTCAGCGCGGCGTTAGCAAGCAGGTCGCCGAGCGAGTTGTCTGGAACGATATTTTGCCAATTCTCCGAGAGGAAAACGTTCCCCTCCAGGCGGCAGCCGCTCGCAAGAGCATAGGTGATCGCGAAGTGATCGAGATCGACCGAAGCCGATCCAGTTCGAAGCGCATATACACACGCGGCTCGAATTAACTGGATCGTGGAGCCGAAGGCACCATTGCATGCGTGCATCAGGCGAGGGATGAAATCACTGGGATCGAGTCCTTTGGCAGTGAGGCTTGCGTCACCCGTGACAATCTTCGTGACGATCTTCCGGACGATAGCGGCATCCGCCGGATAGGACATCGTCCGCAATTCGACGAGATTGCTTCGCTCTTTGAGCTGTCTGTCAGTATCTGCGAATTGATGGACGAATTGGGCCAGAGCGGGCACACCACTCAAGATGAGATGCAGTGGCCAACCGTCGATTTGTACCAGGCTCTTCAAAACGTCCGCAACGTTCTGAATTTCCTTGGTCGTGTTACCGCGCAGAACATGTTGCATTTCGTCGATCCAAAGAAAGAGGACGCGATTTTCACGCAATTGTTCTTTCCACAGATCGAACAACTCCTGCTCTGTGACGCGACTGGTGTTGATCGGATAGTGCAGTGCCCCCAGGCCCGCTCGGGCCACTCCCTTCAGAGTCAAAGGCTTCGGCGCCTCGAAGCCGACGAGCGGGCGCACCGTCTGACCGTCGGCCGCGATGCGCGGGGCGAACTCAGGGCGCTTCGCGATATGTCGCTCTACTGCGGTAGTCTTCCCGGAGCCACTTTCTCCGACAATGAAGATGGCCCGGCGCTTCGCTGCCTTGCCGAAAAGTGCGGACGCCACGTTTTCGAGCAGATCATCGAACATCAAGTCAAGAAGCGGGTCACGCGGAGTACCGATATAGGAGGCATTCATGCGGCCAATGATCTCGACCCGGCGCTGACGCTCCGGACCAAGGCTGTCGAACACTGCCTGGGCAGCTTCGCGAAAATGCTCGGAATAATTGCTGTTAGACAAGGTGTGTACTCCTTATAGATCTTCGAAAAAGATGCCGTCGTCGTCCGGATTGATCGCCACGAACGCCGAGCTGTCTTCGGGCATGTGCACCGTCTCCGGCTCGGACATCACGTTTTCGCTTGCGAAGATGTGGTCGAAGGCCTCGACCCCGACTTCGAGCGGATTGTGTGGGATTGCGAGCGCCACCAACTCGTGGACCTGACCGTCGAGATCGTCGACGATTGCAGTCTTGAAGTATTCGCGCTCGATCTGATCGTAATTGGCGGCTACGAGCTTATCGACGCCCAGACCGGCGGAAAGGGCGGCGGTCGAACCGGCCGCGCGCACGTCGCGAACGGCTGCCAGCAACGTCGACAGTTTCGCGTTCGTGTTTGCGTTGTTTTTCCCCAGCCAGTCCTTGCGAGCAGCAACCCATTCGAAAAGGGTGGTTCCAGTGGGGATGCCGATGACAGCCTTCGCCTCGACCCACTCATTACCGTACTTGAAAAATACGGAACTTAGATCGAGACGGCTGACGCGGATCTTGACCTTCGGCGCTGGAGCGCCCGGAATCGCCTGTTGCTCGAAACGAAGTCGCTGAAGATTCGTGTGGTCGTAGTGGATTCCCGTCGATGCGACGCCCTTGTCGGTGATGGTGCGCTCAAGCTCGGTGCCGAAGATCCTGCAACGTTCATCCGGGTTGAGTGGCTGCATGATGGCGCAGTCGCGTGAAAGACGACGCCATGCATTTGCAGGAGTTTCGTACCCTAGCCCCCAGTGCGGCGTATTGTGATAGATGTCGATGATTGCCCGGACGAAGACGCGATTGAATTCGTCCAGGTTCATGGCCGCGTAACCGTGGGGGTCTACTTTGCCCCTTTCGAGGATATTCGCGAAAGTCCGGCCTTCGAAGTAGTGCATAAAGCGAAGTTCGCAGGTCCGGAAGAAGGACTCGATTGTTCCGCGCGCTGCTGGCTTTCCACTTGGCGGAAACACCTGCGTGCAGCGGAGCGCTGCGACGGCCGCGCGGAATTCTGTGCTTGTGAAGGCTGCCCCTACATCGGTGGAGATCGTCTCAGGTTTGAGCCCGTATTCCCAGGGATCGCCCGCGCCGACGACCGACGAGATCAGTGTCTTATCGGTGACAACCATTTCCAGAGCAGCGAGCGAAGACCGTGAGGATGGGGCGTGGCGGCTGAAATGCATGGCCAGGATACATTTAGTCGCGCGATCAATTGCGACGGTGAGCCAGAGCCGGGCGCGACTTACCGCCTCCCGCTCCTTTTCCGAGAGCTGGTTCCACACGCGCAAATGGGTGAGGAGAACTGCGAGGTTGACCTTCCACTCGTCCATCTCGACGATCTGGCCAGGGCGCTCGATCATCAGGCCGCCGTGGACGATCGCGTACTTCCGTCGCGCATACTCCTCGCCGTGGCGTTTCGCCATCAGGTAGTACGCGCCCATTTCCTTGATGAGCTTCTCGAAGCATTTTCGCGATGGCCTATGGTGAAGACGCTGTCCGGTGCGCGAGCGGTCCTCGTTCAGTTCCTCGATCCGAGCTTCGAGAGCCAGGTAGCATTCTCGCATCGACGGACGTTTCCGGTCTGCATAACTGTGGGCGTATTCCAGCCAGAGCTTAAGGTCGTCTGGATGGCAGAGCGTGCGCGATTTCGGACCGGTCTTGAGACTTACGAGTGCGAGCGGATCGCAGTTGCTCTCGATGTATACATCATGGAGCCGTCGGAAGTGTCGCGGGCTCGGAAGCTTATAGGACAGCTCTTTTCCGCTGTTTGCCTCGCTCCACCGTTCGACAACGATGGATTTCAGGACAGGCAGAAGAAACTTCAGACACTTAGTGCCCAAGGAGACCTTGCGCTGCTTGAAACCCTTTACCTGAAGGACTGGATGCTTCTTCCCGATCTCCTCGAACCGAATGTACTCCTGGATCAGGCTTTCATCCCACAGTGCCTTCTGAACCTTGTGGTCCGCGAAGTCCGAGATTTTCAAGTTTCCGTACTTCAGGGCAAAGACGGACTTCTCGCGGCTGTGGTAATCGCGATCGACTTTGATGCGCCGCTCCACCGTCATCAGATAGATCTGTTCGCGCGTGAAACGTTCGTGACGACCGTTGGCGTCCTCAAGGACTGTTCCGTCGGTGTTCTGGGTGACGACGGTCATGTGTCGACGGTCGTCGATTGTGATGCGATCATTCTGACCATAGTAATAAATCGGAATGGATCTGCGGAAACCGCTGGTTGGTGAGACGAGCTGGTTCATGGCGTGACCTCGTTGGTCTTAGCAGGGACGAGAAGTGAGACGTCAGTGATGCGACCCCGTTCGAGGGGCTGCAGAAGCCCCTCGTCGATAAGGTTCCAGATTGCCGTTCGGCGATGGCCGGGGATGGGAGCCCCACGAAGTAGGTCCCAGAAGCGGACGGCACCCGTGATGTTGGTTACAAGCTCCCGTGCAGCGAGGTACTCGCCCTCATTGTAATTCTCACGGGATACGAGGATCCAACCGGCATTGGCGTCGTCGTCGTCATTCGCGAACGCTTCTGTGACGACGCTGACAGAGTCAGCATACTGGGGAATGCCCATCCGCTGGATTTGTCTGAGAATGCGTAAGGTGCCGAGCTCCAGAAGTCTCTCGAACGGTTTGGCAGCGATCGCGACCCGCTTGCCATCTGCGCGCCGAACCCAGTAGTCGAACGTATGTTTATGCCGCTGGCCGTCGTGGCCGAGGTAGTCAACCGTTGGCCACTGCTCCCGCAACTCCTGGACGTCGCGTGATGCGCGAAAGATGCGCCCAGCCTTCAGCTCGACGGAGCTCTCGAAATACATGATGCGTTGGCCGTCGAGGCTCGGCTGATTGCCACGATAGTTGAAGGGCGACTTCGGCGATGGCTTACGGTTGCCAAGCGACGGCAGTACAGGCGCGTAGCCGCGCGGCGACGTCGGATTTGCCCAAACAGTTGCGTCAGGAATACTGAAATCTACCTCGATGCCGTTTTGGCGGTTAAGCATATGCTGCTTGATGAAGTGTTCGGGACGCATTCGGAACTCCGTTTCACGCATGTAGGAGGTAAGTTTCCGCTCACGGACACGACTGCGCCCGCGTGACGCTTCTGCGAACAAACCGATTTCACGACGTTTCGGCGTTCCGTGTGGCTGGCTCACGCCTTGCGGAGGTTTTTCAAAGAAGAACCAACAACCCGCCTCGGTCCGCCGGGGCGACATTGTAGGTCCCTCCGGGCCACGATGGGCGGAGGGACATAGCGCTTGCCGTGGAGCGAAGGACGATCGTCAAGAAAGCCGAGCCGTGCCGTTTTGCGGCGAAGCATGCGTGCGACTTCTTTCCCGAAAATTAGGCTGGACATAGAGCTGCCTCCGACTAGCGACGCGAGGACGCGTGACGGGGAGTGGCAGCTCTAGTTTCCTTCAGAACGACGAACGGAATGGAGCTAAGCTTGGCAAACTTGCGTTCTGCAGCAATCGGAGCCCAGGTGTTCTCAATGATCTGATAGCCTGTGCTCTCCCAGACTTTGCTGGAATCGAAGACGGGTCGGTCGTGCTCGACATTTCTGGGCGAGGATTTTTTTGCAACGAGATAAGTGGAAAAGCGCTTGCTTGCGTCGGAGGTAACCATGAGTTGAGTTTCCACAATTGAAGGCATAGCTTCGCCATAGCTCTGGGTGACCCAAGAGCTCGGCAGACGGGATAAAGGGGAGGCTCGCGCGGGTTAGCCGGTTGGCACTACGCGAGAGCGAGTTTCATGCTCGTGGCCTAGCATCGCCACACCGGTGCTAATTTCACCGCCACAGCAGCCGAATTTCCAAGACGGGCAGTGAGCCCGCGCGAGATGACAATCTGCGAAGTGCCGCAGAATTCGCGCCGCCATTTGTCGATCCGACGGCCGGACAGACCAGTAAGGTTCCGCCGCAAATCTCTAAGTGTTGAGCAGCGTCGCGCCGCAGCTTGTTCCGCCTCGAAAGCGGCACAAAGCTTCTGCCAAATTTCGACACGCTGTGAGGAGGGGAAAGCTTCAGCGATCAAAGGTTTGAGGAGCGCTTGGAGGTCTTGATAATCGATATCGGCGAGCGACGCCTCACAGGAAGTGCGACGGTCGCCGAAAAAACGGCATGCGAAAGGGTTCTGTGTACGCACAGCAAACTCCAGTTCAATTTTGCGAAGGGTTAAGAGCTCAGCGCCGAGACCAGCTCTTCGACGGCATTGCTTATGAAGGCCGATCTATTATCGATGTAGACATCTTCCGGCGCGCCAAGTGGCTGCCAGGTCCGGCCATCGAAGAGGTCTTCTATTCGATTCATCGCCAACTTCGGTGACTGACGTGCCGCAGTCTCTGTTGCGGTCAGCAGCATAGGCGCGATTTTGTCTGTGTTTGCATTTTTGATTTTTGCCATCATCTTCTCACGATCTTTTCTTCGCCTGAGCAATTACATGGCTCAAAAAACCGACCGCGTCAGGGTGCCCAGCCGAAAAACCGCTGCCGGACAGGGTTCGGACAGGGTTCGGACAGGGTTCGGACTGCAAGATTCTCAGGGATTGGCTAAGAAACATCTGACGATATCGAGTGCTGTCGAAACAGCATGTCGTCGCCATTCAGATCAATCATGAAGTCGAATTTGAAGCGCGTCATTGAAAGCTCCAACCGAGGGATCATTTTGATGATCGAGCCGGGAGGGGGCGGCAAATACCCTTGGTGGCCGGAATCCGGCTTTTGCGTCGTCTCCCGAGAGTTAACGGGATATTCGTATCTCTGACACGTCGACGCCCTCCGAGCGCTTACAATGCGTCAAAACTGCACCATTTCGGGACATTTACCAAGAATTTTAATAGATTTCTTAGTTTATGGTTAACAGCTGCTGTCGTGCGACGGGTATGCCGACTTCGGTAGTTCCTTGCATTCAATCCTCTCACTCTTCGGGCATTCCAAGAAACTGGAGACTGCGGATGACCAGGGTGCTTGAAAATCTCAAAAGTCGAGTGGAAGCCAGGCGGGCGAAAGACGCAGAGGCTTACCTCGCTCCAAGGCTCAAGGAGCTTGAAGCGCTCGCGCCAGTTCTTCGGGCAAGGGGGTTGGAAATTGACGTGTGCGATATCAGCGATTGTACCGTTATCCGTTTCATCGACCGATACGAGGGACGGGAAAGCCCCGTGACCGTCAGCTTTCCGACCAGGACAGTCGCAAGATCAAAGGAGGCCAGATGGACCCGGGCCGAGATGGATATTTGCAAGGCCACGCCGATTTACTTCGGTGACAATGACTGGCTTTGCCTCGAACACGCCGACGACAGCGTAAGAATCGAACTTGGAGACCTGTCGCTGCGCGCGATCATCGATTGTCTCGCGGAGAAAATCGTCGAAACACCTATTCCTGAAAACGTGCCTCAGCAATGTCGTACCGAGAACGTCGAGTTCGCCAAAGCCTACAAGATCATCAAGGAAGTGACGTCGACTAAATTCGGCGCGCACATTGCAGCCCAACGAGATGCCAATGGCGTCGAAAGCTTCGCGTTCAGAGACCGCGAAAAGCGCCAATACAGGATGGAATTTGGGAAGACGGCGAAGCTCTACGTCGACGACATGGCGGTCGGCGAAGCGCCTGCGCGTTCAACCTGGGAAATCGGAGCCTTGATCGCTAAGCATTACGGGCTCGAATACTCTCCAAGCCTGAAGCGTCGAATTTAATATCGGCTTCGGTCCGCTTTCGTTCGAACGCCCTTCTCATGCTTGCTCCGACGCGTTCGAGTTGCTCGACGCTCGAATCGTCAGGATGGTCGTCGTCGCCATCGTCCAGATGGTATCGATCTTTATCACTAAGTTCGAAGCTGGCGTAATATTCTTCCGCTATCGCTCGGTTTCGCTCCCTCAGACGTTGGCGAGACTCCTCTGCCTTTTGTCGGCGGGGATCATTGGGAAATTGCACCGTTCCGTCCGGCGCTGCTCTCGCCATTGGTTTTCGAACCTGGTCTTTCATTGCCTCGTCGAGACTGATTTCTTCACCGGAAAGAACAGCATGGATCCGATGACCGATCATTCTCGCAAGCACTGGCGGGAATGCATTCCCTATCAAGCGCGCTTGTGCCGCCAAGCCTGCATCGGGCGCAAACTCCCAATCGTCGGGAATACCCTGTAGTCGTTTGAGCAGCGATATCGTGATTGGCACCAAAGGCTTTTTGATATCGGCTTTCGTTATTTCGCCGGGGCGTGGGGGACTTGGCCTAAGGTCGTTGAACGCAATCCCTCGTTCTTCCCACTGCTTCAATATTGGTTTGCGGCGGATCGGCCAGTTCACAACAGTGGGCGTGTGCCTGGCCTTATATTCGCCAAGCCACGCGTTCGCCCAGCGATCGTACTGCTCCTGTGCCTCTTCGCTGAATTCCTCGCCGTCTGGCTTGCACCAGGGTGCACCTGATAAATAGGGGAACAGAACATCTGCAACCGTCTCAAATGTTGCTTGCGAGAGTCCGTCGACCGGCGTGGGCACATCGAAGGCAGCAAAATCGTGGCTTCTTGCAAAACCGTAGGTGATGACCCGTTCGCGGTTCTGCGGAAGTCCCCAATCCAGCGCGTTGATTACAAACGTGCTGATAAAATAGCCAAGATCTTTCAGCTGACTGTAGTTTCCAAGCCGCATTTTAATGTGGTCATCGTCATTTAAGCCGGTCACATTCTCGAAAAAGAATGCGCGTGGTCGCACGGCACCGACAATTTCGATGGCCTCGTTAAACAGATTGCGCTTGTCCAATTCGCCTTCCCGCGATCCGGCTCTGGAAAGGGGCTGGCAGGGCACCCCGCCCGAAACTAGGTCAACCTTGCCATTGTACTTCGCAAACTCTTCCTCGATATTGCAGGTCTTCAGGTTTAGGCGGCTGACGTTCCAGTCTGGCCGATTAGCCTTCAGCGTCTGGCTTGCACGCAGACCATTATCGACGAGCAGCACCGGCTCGAAGCCGGAGGCGCACAAGCCGATTGCTTCTCCGCCCGCACCGGCGCACAACTCGATGGCCTGGAGCGTCTTTACCGGTCTAACACTAAAGCGGGTAAGCTGGTTGCCGTGCGCTTTGTTCCGGGAGAGGAAAGTAGTGACTGTGCCGGGACTGATCTCGCATCCGAGTTTTAGGATGCCGTCTTCCACATAGAAGTCACCGTTGGCTAAATCATCCAGGGCATAGAAACAGGCTGACTTCACACCGTTCTCGAAATCGTCGATGAGCAGAGTTCCGATATCTTCTTCGGCTCCATAAGGTCCAGGAAAGAGCGCCGTAAACAAATCACACGCGTCCCGAGCATCCTGTATAATCCATGTAATATCTGGGCCACCGCCTCTTAGACCCTCGTTCCCTTCGGCGGAAGCGCGCCGGTTGCGTTTGTTGACATATTCCGATAGGCGATCATGAAGGCGCCCAACGACATCTTCCAGTTCCCTTATCGCAAGCGTTCCTTGTTGGCGGACCGCCCGGTCGACCATCCTTTTGCGAAGCTTGAAGTTTTCTCTCCAGTCGGAAGCCGCGCGGTTTGCCAATTTCTTCGAGATTAGCCGAATTTCCGTGGCATCAATGACTTGACCGTCCTCAATCCTAAGGAGAGCTTCTCTTTGTGTCTTGCCACCCGCCCGGCTTAGCGCCTTCAATGTTTCGAAAGGAACGCAACGAACGCGGATAGTCGCCTGGGCCTCCTCGGACATTTTCTTGTGCGCCTGAGCGACCGAAATCTGGTCGTGTTCAAGGCCGCATTCCTCGTGCAGCCAGGTATCTATATGCTGTGCTGGGATGCCGCTTTCAGCTCTGAAAGCTTCCGCGATTTCGAACATTTCGAACATCGCTTTAGTCATCCTCGCACGAGTACGCATGATCTTCTTCTTGGCGTCGCTCAGTGTCTCGCGATCGACTTGGCTGAACCACGCGTTGTAGCGATCGCGCGCCGATGCGCTGCGTTCGTTTACAGTCTCTTCGATAACTTCAATCGACACGGGAGTACCAAGATGAGGTTGTATTTTTGACCTAGCAAACCGGAATTGCTGTCCCGATAAGGGATTCGCTAAAATTCTAGTCTTTGCACTTCGGTGGTCTGGACCATTTCCCAAAACCACATAATCGAAGTATGCTCGCAAAAGTGGCTATCGAGTTTCGAGATTTTCATACGAGCGTTGAGAAAGTCTGGCTAGATCTCCTCGTGACACATTGAAGAGGACCTGACATGCGCCCACTTACCTCCATATTCGCATTGCTTTTGGTGATCTTGCCTGCACATGCGTTCGCCTGGGGGGCCAAGGGGCATCAGGCCGTCGGAGCGATTGCAGACTCGAATCTCAATCCGCACGCCAGGGCAATGGTCGCATCCCTCATCGGGATGAGTTTGGAACAGGCCGGGCCGTGGCTTGATTGCGTAAAGGACATCAAGGGCTCGAAGGGTTCACTGCATTACGTCGAGGACCAGCGTTACGCCGAAGGTTGTTCCGTTTTCTGGACCGCTGATGCAGAGCAGCAGATGGTCGCCTTCGCCGAAAAGAACTGGGACAACTGTACCCCCTGGAGCGATGGAAACCCATGCCACGATCAATACCACTTCGCTGACGTCGATATCTCATCCGTGAACCCGGCCTATAAGTTGGGTGAGCCGGGAACCAACGATCACGACGTAGTCCAGGCGATTGACGCGGCGATTGCGGTCCTCCAAGGAAACCGTGCGCCTAAACCATTCGCCGATAGCATGGATCAACGCGAAGGTTTGTTGATGCTCGCACATCTGGTCGGAGATCTTCATCAGCCGCTGCACGTCGGCGCGATTTATCTTGACGGTGATGGACACGAAACGCCCGCGACGTCAGGCGACGATTCTGATCCAGCGTTCACGCGGGGAGGGAACTTTATGTTCGTCGCATCAAAAAACCTTCATTCGATCTGGGATGACGTTTCGGACGCAACAATTACGAGGGCAAAATCCGTACCTGCATCCGATATTGCTCCAACCGTGGGATCGCTGAACGACTGGGCCGCCATATGGGCATCGCAGACGATCGATGCCGCTAGAGCAAATTTAGAAGTCTTAAAAGTCGAGCCAGAAACCGGACCGCACCATTGGCCGGTCGATGCAAAAGCGAGCCCGTATGCTCAAAAAATTGCGGACATTCAGGCTCAGCAGTTGGCTTTGGGTGGGCATCATTTCGCCGAGCTGCTCAACGCGATCTGGCCCTGACCGGCGCACCGTTTTCGTGCCCAGGTCCCCGTCAAACCCCGGTGCTAACTGTCTCGTTTGCTTCTGAGCAAAGCTACATACGGTTTACCGATCTCTTCCGTAAGTCGTTTATAGAAAAGATCGGGTGGTCAACGTTGCTCCGAAGCGCAGGGAGATGACATGGGTATTGCAGTAAGTGGAGTTATTTTCGATCCTATAAAGGATTTCGACGTTTCAATGTTGAATAGAGCTTTTGCGCTCCGTTTGGAGAAAATAGAAGGGAAGTTCTATCCGGATACAAAACCGAGATTTGACCCCAGAAACAAGGGAGATTTCATCGTAAATCTCGGGGATGAACATACTTGTATTATGAACGCGGCGGTCGCTGATGATCTTTTATTCGAAAATGACCTCACTTCCTACCATGTGCTTTCGAGAGAGTTCCCTACCGTCGATAGGATGATCTTCTTCTGTCTTTACGATTCTGGTGGCTCGTATGGATATTCCGCTTTTGCGCATGGGGAACTACTCCGACGCAAATTGTACACGGTACATGAAGGGCACGTCGAAAACGGCACACCGCTCGCCGTCGAAGAAAAATGGCAACCGGCCATTTTAACAGATCAGGAGATTATTGATGAAGGTTTCGAAGACGGTGACGAACGACGTTTCTTCCGCCACGTAACGAGCGGCATACTTGCTGACGATACAATGGTGAATAGTTATGTCGTCGATGAATTGCTTCGGGCCGAATACGGCTGGTCACCTTTTGATGACGGTGAGCCATCTGAATATGGATACTACAGAACCGTCGAATCTGCGCCTTCGGTTGTTCCGTTTGAACAGGAAAAGGCGCGTGGAAGTCAGCCCGTACCCAGTTCGATCAAAAGCTTTTTGAGAAGATGGTTTCAGTAGATTGAGAATCGTGGGCTAGGGGCCATATCGTTCCGGCATGTCGCGCCATGGTGCACCGGATCGCAAAACCCAGAAAATGCCGTTCAAGACTTTTTGGTCGTCAACACGAGGCACACCACGCGGCTTGTGGGGCAACAGTGGCTCGATCACGCGCCATTCGAAATCGGTCAGGTCATATCTGTTCATGCGGAGCCTGGATTATAATTCACAGCGACAGGAAAGCCTTCTTCCTTACGGACGTTGAACCAGCTTATGCTGCGGATGCAGCAGCAGGAAACAAAGATGAGCCTGAATATCGTAGTTGAAACCATCGAAGGTTTTGAACATCCAGCATGGGACGCCGTACGCCATGGACCAGATCGTATGATCGCCGCGATCTTAACGTCTTTGCCGAGCATCGAAATACGCGACTATGAGGGCGACCAGCTTCTCAGGCCAGCCAACTTCACGCTGTGGAGGAACGCAGCACCGGATGATTCTGAAGCAAGGTCGAGATACTTGGAGCTGATGAAAATCCTCGAAACGGAGCCGAACTATTGGCTCCATCTGAGCTATTGAGGAGACTGGCTCATTCTGTCAACGATCGCGGCCAATACGATTTATGAGTTCACAGCCTAGATCTGTCCTAGACCTGGAAATTAGGAGAGTACGGCTTGCACTGCGATAGCCACAAAGAACAGGATAATAACGGCCGCCGCCATCAAGGTGACCTGGCGATTGGCTCGCTGAAGGACACGAAATTGCCGTCCCTGTTTCGCGCGAAGGCGATACCCTCGGATGGGGACGATATTAGAGCGGCCTTGTTCTTTTCTCCCGGACGTGGCTGCCTCCCAGTAGAAGATGCCCGCCTCTGATTATAGCAGCCGACGGCACATTTTTCACGGGTTGAATCAGCGCTTTGAGAAGGAGATGGGCGGAATGCGATATCTGACAATGCCGCCGAACAGCCGTTGCGAACAAGCTATAACTCAAAGCTGGCACCCCAGCTGGTAATTGGCCAATGGTCGTCGCGCCCTTGGCCAACAGTGAAATGCAAGTTGTTCAGCAGTTTCTCCTTAAAGAGCCACGCCGTCTCAGTGAACTGCTGCCGTGTCACCTCAAGCCCGAGGTTGAAGGAGGGTATGTTCTCCGACTTAAACATAAAACCAGCCTCAACTCGCTCTGGGGTAAATGGCGTGCGTACCCAGAACGACACGGCTGCAGGCCACCGCATTTTTGTGCGTGGCGAGAGCACAACTGCACCGACGATGAGATAGGTGAATTCTACGGACATTGGAGGGGGGCCGGGCTGAATGTGCTGACCGATGGAGCCGGACGGGCGTTTTGCAAACTCGCCGCTCCAGTCTCCGACCTCTACGTCAGGCCATGCAATTTTACTTGGTTCCATCTTAGCACGTTTTGGCATACGGGACCTCATTGGCTGCTACCTTCGGCTGCCCGAGTGTAAAGTGCGGCTACTCGATCACCCGTCAAGGCCAAGCTCCATCGTTCCGACACGGGTTTCCGGGGCCTAATGTAGCTGAGAGACCCATTCAGCTATGTGATCGGCGACAGTCGTGACATGCGCTGCAGCCGTCCGTCCGGAGACGGCCTTTCTCGGCCGAAAGTCGTGATCTCCATCTTCCAGCCAGAGAACTTCGATCATTTTAGACAGTTTGTAGCCGGAGACCTCCTCTCGCGATCCGAATAGGTCACGCGTCCCCTGGCAGATGAGGGTAGGTGTCTTCATTTCTGCGAGATGAGCGGTCCGCAAACTGTCCGGCTTTCCAATCGGATGAAACGGGTAGCCTAGGCAGAGCAGTCCGGAGATCTTTCCGGTGGCGCGGAGGTTGTCCGCGATCATGCTGGCCACACGTCCGCCCATGGATTTCCCCGCGATCACAAGCGTTCCCTGCCAAGCGAGTTCGTCTGTCACGGCTTCGTATTCCTGCCTCAAAAGTTCGGCGCGAGGGGGCGGCGACCGTTTTCCGGTAGACCGTCGTTCCGACATGTAATCGAACTCGAACCGGACGATCCGTAGCCCTTTCTCGGAAAGCGCTTTGGACATATTTTCCATCCACGTCGTGTCCATTGCACCGCCCGCACCATGAGCGAGAACGATCGTGATCTTGGCGTCTTCAGGGCCGGTGACGAGAAAGTCGTAGGGCATTCAGGTTTCTCTTGTTTGTGGGATCTGTCATACCAAGACGAGAGCTGCTGCAGAAGAGCCGGTCGCGATCTACGCAACAACGGCAAGTATCGTCACCTATAGGGGGCGATTGGCGCGAACCATTAGAAGGAACGGTATGGTATCGTAGACCGAATTATTCTCACATCGCCTTCGACCTTTAGGTGTCTGAGCATCTCCTTAATTCTCCGTTCTGCATCATTATCGGCCGTTGGCCCGATAACAATTTCCATGAGGGAGCCGTCTTCCTTGAGCGGCATTCGATATGGAACATAGGGAATTGTCTCGGTGCCCCGCGTTCTCGCTTTTATATATGGATTTAGCGCGTCGGGCGTGCCCAGCATCACAAGGCGAACCTCATGCTCGGCTTGGTAGGCGTCGTGTTTCGATGTCAATGAGTTCCATATCCAGGCTGTTGCGGCGAGTTCGAGTGAAATCTCGCGATAGAAGAGGAGGCGAGCTGGCTGCGGCAGCTGACGAAACCATTCGGACTCTGCGGCGGCAACGATTGTATCTAGCGCGTGTTGTAGTGATTGGGCGTAACGGCGGCGAACCGCCTTTGGCTCATAGCGCACAGGCCCTACGAAGACCCTTTCATTGGCCGGTCCTATCCGCTCCTCGACGGCAAAAAGCTTTGGTGACAGCCCAATCGCGAATCCGCGCCCATTATCACCATATGCTCGCCATTGATCTAAATAATCACGGTGCTCACTGAAGCTGCATATGAAAAATCGCAGATGACCAGCGGCGAGGTTTTCGCTTTTGAACAGGTCGAGAAGCACATCCAGAAATTCGGCAGTTTGCGCTGTTCTCGGCCAAGGAAGCGACTTGGCTAGCGAAATTGCCGCATCAACCCCATGGAAGAGTTCCGTTGGATCGTTCAAATGTCGATAGTCCGTACACCAAAAGCTTTCGCCCTCAATTATTCCTCTCAGGCCGCGTTCGTCGGTAAAATGATAGAGCGAGCCGGTGACTTCATCTGCTCGTTCCTCCTCCCCGAGGTCGGCCTTCAGACGGAGTTCCAGCAGCCAACGTTGGCGTTCGAATTCCGCTAGGGGCAGGAGAGTGACGTTGGGCTCTTTTCGCATGTACCGTTAGTAGCAAATTCACTGCAGACGCTCTACCGTCTCGTAGGCTGATGAGAGCTGCGCTCGGATGGTGAAAACCTTCGGGCAAAAAAGAAAGTACAGGCAGTAAATTCGGGAACAGTGTGATGCGATATACGATTTCTGATGCGATAAGGGATTTACGCCCTATCTTAGACAGGGCACCACCTGAGGCGGTCATTGGAGAATGGGTCGCTACCACGACACAAGCTGGATTTTCCTCGCAGTCGGGCACCTACAAGAACATCAAAGGTGCTGCCGTTTACACGGCTCCACACAAGATCATTAGGGACGTTGTCGAGAAGCTCGAAACATCGCAAACACAGCCTTTCAACAAGGTCATCGTCCGTTGGACGAAGAAGAAAATGCCGTTCTTGCGGGCACGCGTAACGGTCGAGACAATATTCGACGAAGCGATCGTGCCGCGCGGTCCTGATAGCCCGGTTTACGAGGCCGCCGCCGTCGCGAGGCTTAATTTCTGGAAGGCGCGTGGCGAAGTGGCCAACGACTTTGCTGCTGAACGAGGCGAAGTCAATATCCACAACCAGACGAAATGGTTCGGACCGCATCACCGGGTTATTGCCGTTAGGACTCGCTCAAGCTTAACGCTTGCTACCGACGGGCTTTCCACGCCGTGGGCAGGGGTAACAGAACAGGAAAATGGCGTGGAATGTGAACTGTTCATGGAGTTCGATGTCACAACGGTGGACGACAAGAAAATCAATGATTGGGCGCGTTTGCTGATCAGCATCGGAGATCTTGTGGCGGATGGCTATGGTGTGGCAGGGGACGTAAAAAAATACGGCGCAATTCTGTTTTGTCGTCTGACAGACGAGCACAGCCCAATGACCCAGATCATTCTCAGCCATGATAGTGCTCAGATCGAAGGGTTGCCCTTCGGCTCGGTTCCGTTGATCCGCGTGACACCGATCGCAGAGGTCGAAATCGAAGGTCAGGACCTATCTGACAGATGGGCAGCAAATGCTGCAAAACATGCTCTGGCAAAACGACAGTTCGCAATTTAGTCAGAATCGGAGGAGCTGCTATCGTATATCGGTGCGTTTTGATTTCCGTGGTGATTTAACCCAGTTTTGCGTTTGGCAACGACCCTACCGAGAATTCGAACTATCTATCTTTTCAAGGCGTTGTATCTGTCTAGGCGCGTCGGCGTAAAATGGCATTCAAGGTCAAAACCTCGCGGAACTCAACAATCGTGGCCCTCATAGCGACGCTGGAATGAAGATGTCTGTCGGCTGAGGAGGCGATAAACTCTCGGTATTGCGCCATCCGCAGTCTTTGCAATCCTGTTCAACTTGGGTAGGACAACTCTCCTTGGTTCTGCAACTCGACGCTCTACCGCTGAAATGGCCATGCCGTTGAAGATAGCGTCGACGAAAATGTGGATGCAGGTATGACGGATAACAACGCCATCGAACCCGATCCCCAATATTTGCACGCAAAGGCATGGGCTGAAGAATACGAGCTCGTTGATCGCCAGTTTTCCTCGCTCGGGCTGATAGCCATGCAGGAGTTGCAACTGGTTCACGGCGAGACGGTGCTCGATGTCGGCTGCGGCACTGGGCAAACACTTCTGCAACTGGCAGAGCGCGTTGGGGGCAACGGCCACGTTTTGGGTGTGGATATCGCTGGGCGGCTGCTCGAAGTCGCCGCGCGAAGGACCGCGCATCTTGGTCATGTGACGCTGATCAAATCCGATGCTCAGATCCTTGATTTACCGTCTCACAGCGTCGACGCCGTATTTTCTCGTTTTGGCGTGATGTCGTTCAATGACCCAGTTGCTGCGTTCTCGAATTTTCGCCGGATTCTGAAGCCTGACGGTCGGCTCGCCTTTTGTTGTTGGCAGGCTCTGCACGAGAACGAATTAGATCACTTTCCGCTTGAGGCAGCGGGGTTTCCTAAAGCCGCCGACGAGAGACCGTTCAGTCTTTCTGACCCACAGTATGTTCAAACTGTCCTCGCTACCGCCGGGTTCGACGCCGTTGAGGTCAGACCTCACAAAGAACTCGTCACCAGTGGTGACGTGGAAGCAATGACGCGGGTACTGCTCAAAGTAGGGCCGCTTGGTAAAATTGTCCGGGAGAACCCGGCCATCCAGTCTACGGTGGAGCCCAAGCTGCGAAAAGCTCTGGAGAGTCTCGGCGACCAAGTCAGCACACGCCTTGCCGCCGCAATATGGATCGTTACGGCCCGGCCTAATTGAACACCAACAATGGCCCGCCGCGAGTGCGCTCAGCTGAAGCCTTCGTCGGGTCGAAAGCTGTGCTCGCGAGGCTCAATACCTTTGAGAGGAAATCACCTGTGGATCAGTCGGCCGCTACCTCAGCCCGATGCGACATAGCTTGGCGAAGCTGGTTTGATTCAGGCTTGGTCCTCTTTCCCTTTAGGGAAACGCTCCCCATTCTATTTGGGATGAGGTTCTGCCTTGGCCATTTGGCCAAAAGATGGGGCTAGCAGCGTAAGGTCATCGCCACGACGTCTCGGAAGGTCCAGCGCCGCAATTGCAGGTACAAGATTCTTCAGGAATTCTGGAGCGGATGCCACCGACCGTGGTGCTAGCGTTCTTGGCTACCTTGCTCCAGGAGTGATCATTCAACCGAGTGACATGAGCCGCGAGCAGGCAGACAGATTATGCGGGCGGCAACTGAAGTCCGTTGGGTAGCGAAATCCAGATGACAGTCTGCGCCGCTGGGGAATGGCGCGACAGATGGCCCTTGCCGTGCGTATCCTCTACCAACACAAAGCTGCCCGCCTGTACGTGGCGCACCTCTCCGTCGCTCGTCTCGTATTCAACCGACCCATCCAGCCTAACCGTAAGCACCGGCTCGGGGACATTGTGCCAAGCAACCTCTCGCATGCCTGCGGGGATGTGGGTAAGGCGGACGCGGGACGCCGGGTAACTGGCCGTAACGTCGAACGGCACGGCATCGGGATGTACCGACACCTTCGTTGTCGGCAACTCAACTTCGTCGAAATGTGACTCGCCATCCGGAGTGGCATAGATGCGAAGGCACTTCATTGCAGCTGTCTCCTTGTGGTTCGCCCTGCCGAACCAACGCAGGCCTACCATGACGAAACGGGGTAACGCCATCGCCGTAATCCGGGCGGAGGCTAAGTCTTTGACCGAACACGCAAGGTGGGGTCATTGCGCAGCGCATAAAACTCCCTAAGGTAGCCGCCGAACCTCCATTACTCGGAACCCGTCGAATTCCATCCCGGAAGTACTATGAAACTTACACTGAACAGGGATTTTCTTGAACTACACTCCTTGCCGCTGCACGTCATCCTTGTGGTTATTGATCGAGCAGGCCAGCTTACGACGCATTGGCACGAGCGCACCATGCCACAGTCGTTGCTGGGAAAGCGTGTTGGCGTTGTCGTCGATGACACAGGATGGCGAAATACGACCGCGTTCGATCTTGGCGCGAAGGCGATGGGCGGGATATGCGTTCAGTCTCCAATCAGCTTCAATGTCCGCGAAATCACCGTCGATCTTGCTGGATACCTCGACAACTGGTTCGACCTTCTTGTCATCCGGACGAAGGAGCTTGCCACATTGCGAGAGCTTGCTTTCATAGCCGAAGCGCCTGTCATCAATGCTCGAACAAAGACCAATCATCCCTGTGAGACGCTCGGCGATCTTGCCTATATCAAGAGTGTCAGAGGAACATTGGACGGTCTGAAGGTTGTCGGAGTTGCTGCGGATGCCAACATCTTTCGATCTTGGGTCGAGGCATCGAAGGTCATGCCTATTCACGTCACGCAGGTTTATCCAGAACGCTGGCACGTTACCGATCCCGACCTGCTGAACGAGAATTTCCAGACTAGCACCGATATACGCGACGTCTCGGAAGCCGACGTGATCGTCACAGATTCCTGGCCCAGTGACGGGACAGAGAACGAGTTTTTGCCTTACCAGGTGACGGCTTCTCTTCTCGACAGCGGACGAAAAGATGCGATCTTTCTGCCGTGCCCTCCAGTCGCGCGGGGTAAGGAAGTGGCGGCCGATGCCATGTTACACCGAGCCTGCCAAAGCCGCCCGGCCAAGGAATTCCTACTTCATGCACAGAACGCGTTGATGGAATGGGCGCTGTCCTAATCATCCGACTGAGGCGTGTTGGATGCGATGAGGGGGTAGCCGCAGCAGTAGCTGGCCGAAAGCGGATCGGGCTTCATTCTTGCTCTTTGATAATAGCGGATCCGCAGCCTGCCAAGCCTTAATGCAACTACACAATCTGGAAGGCCAATCATGGGCGGGATCAATATTTATTGCGGTTCGTTCGTAGGCGATGACAAATCGGGAACCATGTTCGAAACAGTCCTGGCCGAAGTGACCGCACATGCTCGCAATGTCGATACTACAAGGATCATCCGGAGTATAATATCTTCAATCGACGATGCTCGGGATCATATCTTGATTTCTCCAGAAGACGCGGCGAACTTGATTTCCCCGTTTACTGACTGCTTGGATCACTATCGCAACAAATTCAGTGCCGACGATTTGAGAGCGTATTGCCTCATCGATCTATTGGAAGCATGCAAAACCTCAGCCATGGAAACGGAACCAGTCGCCATAGTTTGGTAGGACGTCGCCGATGAGGACCTTTCCCTCCGCCATTACGCAAGCTCGAATAAGGGTCTCGTTCCTCGTCGAGCCTGCCAGCCAAGAGAGTGGGGCAAGCCCACTCTCTTCCCAAAGTTCGTGCTTCGCGGCGTCGACGGGCGTTTCATTGATCTCGATAGTGCCTTTCACGAACTGCTTTCCGGCGGAACGGTGCACAAAGGCGAGAGCCTCCAAGCTGCTACCGAGCGCTCTGTAAACAATGGGATAACTTTCTCCACTTTGCCTTCGATCCGAAGTGACAGAGCCTACGATAGGCAGGTTGAACCGTTGTCTTACGTGTGGCACAGCTCAAGCTGGACGAGCAGCCGCAGGGAGAAAATTGTGTACTATGACCCAGATTACCCCACACTTCTGCCGCCCCTTATAGCGCTGCCGCTGATTCTTGTTCTGAACATCCTCGTGCCCATTGCGGCATTTCGTCGTGCTCGGGCTGCCGAGCGCCGGAAGTGGCTGCCGCATACGCTCGCGTTTTTCTGGGTACTGGTGTCGGTATACACCTTCTACCTGGTTGGAATGCCCAAGTTAGCCGCCGACGAGGAGCCAGGTCCTGGCGATGGTTTCTTGCTGCTTCCAGTACTGCTGGAAACAGCAGTCATAACCATTGGTTATCTTTTTGCTTTAGTTTGGCTGCTTTTGAGCCGTCTGGTCGGACGAAACGCCTCCCGATCTCAATCGCCATCCTGAATCAACAGACACAGCCCACAGCGGTTATTTTTCGGCGGCGTACGCGCTTGACTTTGATGCTGGCCAGAGGAATTTGCGCCTACAAGGGGAACAAAATGGCGATAATCTTAGAGGGAAGGTGGGCCTGATGACGTTTTGGATCGGAAGTTCCCTTGGTTTGATAATCGCTTATCTCTTGGGTTCCGTTCCGACCGGCTACCTCCTGGGGAAATTGCTTCGGGGAATCGATATCCGAGAGCATGGTTCCAAATCCACAGGGGCAACGAATGTACTCCGAACTCTGGGCAAATGGCCTGCCTTCGTCGTGCTTCTCGTTGATGTGCTGAAAGGCGTCGCCGCAATTCTCTTTGCTCGCTGGTTTTATCCTTGGTTGTCCACGTTGCCATTCGTCCTGCCACCGACAACGCTTGATTTGGAAACCTTGGTGCCGTGGGCTGTTTGCCTATCGGGCCTGGCGGTCTTGTTGGGACACGGGCGGTCGATCTGGTTGAATTTTACTGGCGGCAAATCCGCTGCAACGGGGCTGGGCCTATTGTTGGCGATGTCTTTGCCCGTTGGTTTAGGTGCTGCGGCGGTTTGGGTTGTTGTGCTGGCGACTTCTCGAATCGTTTCTCTCAGCTCGATCTTCGCGGCTTTAACCGCAGTTGTGGTCGTCTTCATAGTCGAGCAACCGCTACCTTACCGGCTACTGGTGGTCGCAGGTGGCCTATACGTGATCGCCCGTCACCGCGCCAATATTCAGCGGTTACTGGCCGGAATGGAGCCCCGGGTTGGGCAAAATGGGTTGGGATCGAAAGTGGGGCAGTAGGCTCGGTGAAGAGACCGTCCTCTCGGATTTTGACGTGCCACGGATGCCGTGGCTAAGTGGCTCGGCAACTGATCTCAACCAGGGTACCGTCTTCCAGATTGAATTTGTCCATTCCGACTAAAAGAAATCCTTAGTTCGAGGTGAGCGCGAGAGACGGCGGATGAGGCCTGTCTTTGATGGCGGCAACCTCTCGCACTTCTTTGCCGGGAGCATATACCTTTGCAACAAGCCTGCGGTCGAAGGGAAGATCGGACGTTCCTTCAACGATGATCATCGTCCCATTGCGACTTTCCGCACAAAACGCTCCCAGAATTTTTCGCACTCACCGTTCTACTTAAGTCGAACCCGCGTTTCACTTGGCGGTCGGATTACAAAGGGATGCACAAGGTCCGCCGCACCTCGCCTCGCGGTCGATGGTGAAGGCGTCGCCATCGGGAAATCGTTTCAAAGGATGGAAGTCGCCTTGAAAAATACCATTCGCCGCATGGGAAAAGCAGTTGCCGCAGCCTACTTTGAACACCTTCCGTAAAGTAGTGGGAAGCCATCGCTCATGCTGATTTCCAATAAGACGTTTGGACTGTACGGGACCATAACGCTTTCCCGGTCTGCGTAGCGCAAAATTGATGAAACGGCTTGTTCTTTTATTCTTGAGGGAACGGATTTGCCGGTAGCGTCCAATGCAGCAATCCTACCATCAATACGTGCTTTATAAGCTCCTCTTATGCTATAGAAACTACCTGCCTTGTTTACATATACATCGGAAATTTCTTCTTTGCTCCAGCATCGAGAGAAAGAATATTCGTCCAATACTGTAAATATTATCGCATTTTCTTTGCATGCCTTCTCAATCTTATCCTGATTTACATCAATTTGGTCAAGCATCACCCACTTGCCGCCAATGCTCACCATCAACTGCTTGGATTTCATTGCGTTAACGCTCTCCCTGTCGAGGTATCCAAAATCCGTACCGTAGATACTGAGTTTGGAAGCTCTGAATTCATCGGCTAGCTGGTCAGCTGAGGCAGAAGTCCACGACATGGCGAATATCGCAAGGAAGGAAAGGACACGCAGGAATACGATGTGTTTCATCTTTTCACTCAATCAAAGGTTCAGGTCCTCATTGCTAACACCTGAAACCTTGAAGAGTCATAAAACCATGAGATGTGTCGCGACGAGCGGCTATGTGCCGATGCGTACGTGCGGGATGAGTGTTGTGAAACTTCGCTGACATCCGTTTCACGGTCGGCACGAAATCGGGTGGCGCAGTGCTCCCTATTCGAGCGTTGCGTCCTTACGCCTTTCAACCAGCGGAGCGATCCCTGCAAAGAAGAATGGAATATTGTCTTCCGGTCCATTCGTAGTCCGGCCTCTGATTTTTCCCATTACCATTACGCCGATACGACAATCCGGTTCGCCGACAACCAGCACGAATGGGTTGTCTTGATCGCCGCGAAGATAGCGTCCGCCAAACCGACGTCGCGCAGTCTCGAAAACATAAGCAGAGGCTACGAAATGCAGGTCGTCAGGGAGCTGTGCCTGGTTTTGGTAGAAGTCCTGTAGGACCTGATCCACCAGGTTCAACGAGTCTTCTGAGTAATCGAGTTTCGGTCCATCGATGGGTGCTCCGGGGCGAGAGAACGCATTCACAAAATCCGCTGCCTGAGAGGCAATGGCGTCTTCGATTGTAGCTGGCATTCTCCTGCGCTTTAGAAAGTCGAACAGTCCCATACGCCTTATGATCTCCCTAACATTCGCCGGATCGTTCGCATTTTACGCGTGCACGAAATGCGATTGCAACTCCACCTGGGATAATAGTGATGCAGGAGAGGTGATCGAACATGACGCTTGGCGGACTTTTCGGGCGAGTAGCCCTCATATTGCTATTTGGCTTGGTGCTCGTTCCGTTGGCAGGTGGCGGTCTGGTCTGGGTAGTGGCCCTATTTCTCGTGGTGCCTGCAATCGGGATGTCCGTGTTCATTTTCGCGCCAATTGAATATGTCGCCGCTCGGCTCGGCGTCAGATGGCTGGCCTGGATCGCAACCCCCTTTGTCGGCGCGGGTATTCCCTGGCTGTACGAATTCATTGCGCCGAACAGGGCTAATTTCTTGGCAGGCATCTCTCAACTATGCTTTGTGTCCGGCGTGATAGGCGTTCTCTGGACAATATCGTCTCTGATGGCGGCGTTGTTGCAGCAGCCGCCTTTGCCAGACAAACGGCTATTCGATTAGGTCCGAGGTGTGGTCCCGGTCGACAGCCGCATGGGAAACGGACTAGCAGTACCCGAGCATTGGAAAGATGGATTTTGGAGACGCTATCGCGAAGTGCGTCGCGTCCCGGCAACGTGGGCAAATGGCCTCCACAAGCGAGTCGCAATTCGGATTTCCTGCTCTCGCATCATTTTGGGTGGATTCAGGAAGCTTCAAAATTCCGAAGTCTTCAGGGCCCGATCTCCACGGATCAAAAAGGCGACATCGGAACCAAAGTTGTAAGCTTCTGAACTAACCGCCCCCACCACGAAACGGTAGTGGGCTGTCGGTGAGCCCTTTGCTGAACTATCGCCTTCAAAAGGTCCGGATCCCAACCACGCTCTTCTGTCCTTCTCTCGAAGGTCAGCCCGATTTCAGCCGAAATAATCGAGAGCACCCGTCGACCATATTCAGTTGTCTCCAGGCTGGGCTGGAGTACACGATAAAGATCATCCTTGGACCCGCGCCTCAGTCCGGGCTTTGTAAGGAATTGGTCTACCTCTTGTGAGATCAGGGCGGCAAATTCGTGCGGCTCTTTCATATTTGCAGTCGCGCGAAGGAGGCCGTATTCATCAAGAAGCTCGCCACGCATCGCTATCCGTCCGTCTCTATGCCGAATCAGTGCGAAGTAGATGCCGAAAGAGATCATAGCCGTGTCGCGCCATCCGAATTTCTCGATGTAGCGCTTCATGATGACATCGGTCGAATGGACTTCGTGCTCCCCATCCCGTTTGGCGAGATAATCGCGAAAGACGACATGAGCGCTAGGGTCAAGAAGCAAAAGTGCCTGCATGGCGGGAGCAAGGGCTCCCTGGTTCTCCGGTCCCCATATCTGACCAATTCTTTTCGCCTCTATGACAGCAGGCTGAACTGCAAGATAATTGACCAGCAGACATCGAAGGTTCGGAACGACGGGCAACGGCTCCTTTATCAAGCGTTCGAAGAATGCCGTTTCTGTGATCGTTCGCTTTCCGACTTTGAACGATACCTCGAATACATCCCCTTGAATAAGTTCGGCCAAACGCTCGTGAACGTCATCGGCTAGTGCTCGCAGTGCGTTCGCGATGGGAGCTTCCGAGAACTCTTCGACTGAGACAACATGCCGATACTCGGATTTTGCTAGGAAGCGTTTGACTAGCGCTTCTGGCGGATAAACAGCGGTATTCTCACGAAAGCCGTCTTCACTTTCGTAGATCAGCTTGGATGAAGATTCGCCCTCCCGCCAATCCCGCCGAATATAGACGGAATTTGAGTACACGCGTATTTCGACCTGTCGGAGATCCGACACATCAACAATTTCATGAACGGGGGGAGATAGCCTGCCACTAAAGCGTTCGAAGCTGAAGACGGGAGAGTAAGTGCCATCAAGCCCGAGCCATCGGAACTCGGTCTCTCTTCTCTCGCGATTCTTCCAGTGATCGAATTGTGTCCAGAAGCCGGAGCCATCGGCATCCCAGACGACCTTTTGAACAAACTCTGGCGGCACTCCCTTTCTAGTCTCGATACGCGTGAGCAGCTTGGGCTGATCTATTTGCCAGAGTTCGAGGGTGCCCTTATGCCGACGACACGCCTTGTTGATCTCATCCTTGGTTGGTGTTCGACCAAGCGAGCCCAAATAGGGTGCAAGCGCATAAGTGCCATTTGGGCTAAACCATTGCAGTGGCATTGGCTTTTCTGGCAGGGGCGTGAAACGCAATGACCAGTCGGACGGATCCATGCGGCAAAAAACAAACTGCGGTCCTGCGGTATTTGGAAGGTAACATAAGAAGGTCAATTGACCTGAAGAATCCTGCGAAATCTCTGATGCGATATCAAGATTGACTAGGCGATGTTGACAAAGTATGGCAACCAGATCTTAGCGGCGGCGATAGCGAGGAAAGCAGCGTATGATGTTTTGGTTTTGTCGTAGCGCGTGGCAATGCGACGGAACTGCTTCATTCGGTTGAACATGCGTTCGATGCGATTGCGATCCTTGTAAGCGCGGTAGTCGCAAGGTGGCGGGTTCTTCCGGGTTGATCGCGGCGGAATGATCGGACGAGTGCCATGCAGCAGAAGTTCCTCGCGGATGGCGTCCGCATCGTATCCCTTATCGGCAAGCATGCGGCGGGGCCGACCCACTGGCAGCGCGAGCAAGCCAGGAACGGCACTGTAATCGGAGGCTTCGCCGCCTGTCAGGATAAAGCCAAGAGGGCGTCCTTGACCGTCTGCGCGGGCGTGGACTTTCGTCGTAAAGCCGCCGCGTGATCGACCAAAAGCCTCCTTATGAGTCCCCCCCTAGCGCCGGCAGCCTGTGAATGGCCCCGGACTGTCGTGCTATCGATCATATGCTGCCAATCGTCTGTCAGGCCCAGCTCGACGAGCGTCTCGAGTAAGGCATCCCAGACGCCTTGCTCGGCCCAACGTCGGAAACGCACGTAAACTGAATTCCACTTGCCGTATCGCTCATGCATATCGCGCCACGGACAACCGACCCGCAGCACGTGAAGCATCCCGTTCAAAAAGCACCGATTATCATGCAACGGGCGCGACTTGCGCCCGCGTTCCCTCGGTAAAAGTGGCTCGATGATCCGCCACTCTGCATCGCTCAAATCGCCACGTGCCAAAACTGCCTCCTAAAAGGTAGTCTTGA
>NZ_FMAH01000029.1 GCF_900094545.1 Martinezella miluonensis | reverse complement strand
ACAGATGTACGGACGTGCAAAACTCGATCTGCTGCAGGCGCGATTGATCGGCGCATCGTAGGATCTGCACGTCAGCAAAAGTGCGTCAGAGCCAATTTAGTATGGAATTCAACACCGGAAGGGGACAACAACACAAGTTTCGGACAAGCGCCACCATCAGCCCACCGGAGCACTGTCCCTTGAAAAGCAACTGCCTCGATTGGACACCGAGCAGATCACAAGGTTCTTAGTAAAACGGCTACGATACAACCACAGGATCGAGGTCGCCTGACAGTCCGGACGTTTCGTCATAAAGCCGGCTCTAATATTATGAAAACGATACCTAATATTAGGATTGATTAATTTAATATTAACTATGAGTTAAGCAGCATACGATAGAATTATACTGTTGATTAACTTCAGGTGTCTTAGGTTGTCATTGGAGTGTCGTAATGTCTATTCTTGATCGCGGCGCAAATGCTATTGCTATTATTTCTGCATTGTCCAAATCGCAGGCCATGATCGAATTCGATCTTTCTGGCAAGATTCTCACAGCCAACGAGCATTTTTGCGGTGCACTCGGTTACGAGCTCTCTGAAATCAAAGGCAAGCACCATAGCATGTTCGTCGAGCCGGCCTATGCGCGGTCCCCGGAATACAAGGCATTCTGGTCGAAGCTCGCGGCCGGAAACTTTGACCAACAGCAGTATAAACGTATTGGCAAAGGCGGCAGGGAGGTTTGGATCGAGGCCTCATACAATCCTGTCTTTCGTCGAGGCAAACCGGTCAAGGTTATCAAGATCGCCACCGATATTACCGCCAGCAAGCTGAAGGCTGCCGAGGACGCCGGCAAGATCGAAGCCCTATCGCGGGCACAAGCTGTCATCGAATTCACTCCAGCTGGCGAAATTCTGACTGCCAACGAAAATTTCCTGTCAGCCCTCGGCTATTCGCTTGCGGAGATCCGGGGCAAGCATCATTCGATGTTCTGTGAGGCTTCCTATACGGCATCGGGCGCGTACCAGGACTTCTGGAAGAAACTGGCCGCCGGTGAATTGGTCGCGGATGAATTCATGCGTTTGGGTAAGGGAGGTCGGAGGGTTTATATCCAGGCCTCGTACAACCCGATCTTCGGACTTGATGGCAAGGTCTTCAAAGTCGTCAAGTTTGCGACGGATGTGACAAGCCGCGTCGAAAACGTCGATCAACTCGCTGCGTGTCTCACAAGTCTCGCCGAGGGCGACTTGTCGCAAAGGATTGAGAAACCATTCATCCCCTCGCTTGAGCGGCTGCGAACGGACTTCAATAGCGCGTCCGATAAACTGAAGCGCGCCATGTCGACGGTCGCGGACAACGCGCACGCGATTGCTTCTGGCTCGAATGAAGTACGGATTGCGGCTGACGACCTTGCCAAGCGCACCGAGCAGCAGGCAGCTTCGATAGAGCAGACTGCGGCCGCGCTTGAGGAGATCACGACGACTGTCAAGAATTCCAGCCAAAGGGCGGAAGAGGCCGGAAGACTTGTTGCCCGGGCGCGGAACCATGCCGAGCATTCTGGCGATGTCGTGCGAAATGCGATCGATGCCATGGATCAGATCGAGGCGTCATCACGTGAGATTTCAAGCATTATTGGCGTTATCGATGAAATCGCGTTCCAGACAAACCTGCTAGCGTTGAACGCCGGGGTCGAGGCGGCCAGAGCCGGAGACGCAGGCAAAGGATTTGCCGTTGTGGCACAGGAGGTGCGCGAGCTGGCTCAGCGGTCGGCAAAGGCGGCAAAAGAGATTAAGACGTTGATCACGGCATCCGGCGCTCAGGTTGCCAATGGTGTTGCCCTTGTTACCAATGCAGGCGGCGCGCTGCAGGAGATTGCTAGCCAAGTCCAGGAAATCGACACCAATGTGGTGGCGATCGTGGATGCGGCGAGGGAGCAGTCGACTGCTCTCGGTGAGATCAATCAGGCAGTTGATACTGTCGATCAGGGCACGCAGAAGAACGCAGCCATGGTCGAAGAACAGACAGCCGCCAGCCATAGCCTCGCACGCGAGGCGGCCGCCTTGTTCCAACTGCTCGAGCAGTTCAAGTATGGTGAGCAGCGGCGAGCCTCGGAGGCTCCCAAGATGGCAATCCCAGCTTCTCAATCTGCCGCTCAAAGCGCCGGCCGACGGATTCGACCGCAGTTTCAGGTGCAGGGTTCCGCCGCGCTGGCGGTCGATAATGGTAGTTGGGAAGAGTTCTGACTGACGCAACGCGCCTAACATCACAATCAAAAGCGCGCGCGGGGGCCTGAGGATTAACCGGGTCGCAATTCGAGACAACAATCGACTAGGTGGGCTCCCGCATCCTGTCTCACGCGCTCAGTACTATGGGCTGCCGAGCCAGTCCTTTGAGACCGGTAACTTCTCTGGGGTCGCATACAGGTTGCTAAGTCCGAGCGGTCCATGACCATCGCTTTGTTCACAAGGAGGCGACAGTGGCGGTGGAATGGACGATTACGATTGAGGGGAAGAATGAGTTCGGCGACACCCGCCGGAAAGAAGTTCGAGTCGACAAAAGCTGAGAGCGCCTGTTCGACGGAGAAATTGGCTTCTCGATCAATGACGGCAAAAAGATCATCGCGACGCTGCAGAGCGCGGCCGTGGCCCACGAGGCGGAGACTTTTTGTCTCTTTCGTCGAGTCTGCCCCGATTGCCATGCGTTCCGGCCAGTCAAGGATTACACGACGCGCCGGCTCCGAACCGTGTTCGGCACGATGGAGGTGCGCAATCCTCGCTGGATGTTGTGTCGATATTGCTATCCGAGCATGATTGCTGCCTTCGCGCCGCTGAAGGAAATTTGTCCCGATCGAGCGACGCCTGAATTGATGGAACTGACGGCGCGGCTGGGGAGCCCGATGCCATATCGCCAGGCGGCGAAGGTGCTAACCGATTTTCTGCCCATCGAACCTACCGAGATGCACGCGACCGTGCGTAAGCGCGCCATCAAGATTGGAGAGCGCCTCGACGACCAGACCGTCCAGGAAATATGGCGCGCGAGAGCTCAAGTGGATGAACGACACCAGCTTGAAATGCAGCTTCCTGGCGATCGGCGCAAAGAGTTTGTCATCAGCATCGATACGGCCCACGTTCGTAGCGCCGAGCCCAATTCAGCGCGAAATTTCGAGCTCGTTGTGGCCAGATGCGGCCGCGGTGGACGAGGTGAAACCGATAGCCGCTATTTCGTCACCAGCAGCACTGAGCAACATGCAAGCCGCGATCGCGCTCTTCATGCTCTCCAAGAAATCGGATATCGCGGCTTTGGCGATGTAACGGTGATTTCGGACGGCGCCGACATCTTGAAGCGGTTTCCCCGCGCCATGCCGCAACCGACGGCCCATATCATAGACTGGTTCCACATCGCCATGAAGATCCAGCCCATGCAGCAGATCGCCGATTACGCCGCTCGATCCTAATCCGATCTCGCTGAATTTTTACCCTCCATCGATAGGGACATCATAGCCCTGAAATGGCGCCTATGGCACGGGCGGGTCGATCGCACGATTCACGACTTGGAGAGACTTCTCTCCAGTTTGAAGCAATCGGAGGGGAAAGCCGACTTCTCGATCATACGCCTTCACAGCCTTGGCACGCATCTCTTGACCTATGTCCGATCGAACAGTAGCTCGATCATCGACTACGGAAAGCGCCACCGCGCCGGCCTTCGGGTTGCCACGACCCTCGCCGAGTCAGTGGTGAACTCGCTCGTCGCCAAGCGGATGGTGAAAAAGCAGAAAATGCGCTGGTCCCTTCACGGTGCCCACATGCTCATGCAGGTCCGGGCGGCCGAACTGGACGGTGAACTCCGCAACCGGCTTCGGATTCCTTTCCGACTGCCAGAACCGAACGCGCCACCAATTTTCAAGCCGAAGCCGCCTCTGCTGCGTGCCGCCTGTGAACCGCCCCAGGGAAATTACCGGTCCCCTTCAGAATGCAGACTGTTCAATCTCACAACGTTTTGCGTTTACGCTCGCCGGATAGTGACCTTCTTGTTCCGACTTTCGGTTGAGTGTAATGTTGATGAAGCTTAAGATTGTCTTTACTGCAGGGCTCACTGAATGACTTGGACAACGGTATGACGCAGGCGCAACATGTGGCTCCCGGCGAGCGGGTCGGCGTACTTGATGAGCTCAGGCTCCTAGCTGCACTTGCGGTGGTGCTCTTTCATTTCGGGTTCCGAGGCAAAACGCTTGGTGTTACCGAGATGACCCTTCCAGCATGGAAATCAGTGTTGAAATACGGATATCTGGGCGTGCAGATGTTCTTCGTGATAAGCGGTTTCGTCATCGCCTACTCGGCCGAAGGGCGGACACCGATGCAATTTGCTATCGCACGCTTTGCGCGAATTTATCCGATGTTCGTGTTGTGCATGACGCTGACTTTCCTGATTGTCGTCATTTTTGGCGCGCCGCAAATCAACGCGACCGTTTCGCAATGGGCCGCTAATCTGCTCGTCCAGCCCGAATTGCTGGGGCAACAGGTCATGGACGGCTCCTATTGGTCGATCTCATACGAGGTCGTGTTTTACGGCTGGGTTTTCGTTCTGATGACACTGGGCGGCTTCAAGCGCCGGCTGTATCCGGCCATTATTGTCGGCTGGCTACTTGTTTCAATAATAGATCGCGCTTTCTTTGCCAATCCTTTGATGCGCCATCTCGCGCTGACCGACGAAAGCGGCTTTTTCTGTATCGGCTTGGTTTTTTATGCCGTGTTTCGTGAAGGCTACACACTTCGCAATTTCGTTTTGCTTGTCTTATCCGTTGCGGTTGCTCTGCACCAATCCGTGGAAATGGCCCAATGGAATCGCGAAAATTACGGTGTGGACTATAGCGATCTGGTCGTCTCCATCTCCTGTCTTGCCATTGTGGCGATTGTCGCCTTGGCGATAAAGCGACAGCGTTCGCTTTTGCCTGGAGGCATGATGCTCGCGCTTGGCGGCATCAGCTATCCTCTTTATCTATTGCATCAGCACATCGGCTACGTGATCTTCAACAAGGTCGGGGCGACAGCTTCGCCGGAAGCCGTTATAGCGGTGACCGTGCTGCTTTTGATATGCATTTCATATTTGCTTTGGCGCTTCTTCGACGAGCCGTCTCGACGGCTGATCAGGTCAGTTTTGACGCGGCTATTTGACAATGGATTTTATCTATCGCGGCCGAAGAAAGGTACTTCCGGAGCGGAATGAAGCAAAGCAAATTGAGCCGCATCTACGTGATGCGGCTCAATCACACGGCAGCACTCGTCGGAATGCGATTTCGGAGATGGTCTTCGCCGCCGTTTGATAAACTCAGCCTTTGATCGGGTCTTTTCCAGCCCGTCTGTGGCCGCACACGGTAGTTCCCATACATTAGTACGCACATCCTAAAGGTGTCTTGTCAAAAAATAGGAATAAATTCCTGCAACCGGCACGTTCCTGCCATGTTTGAACAACACAATCCGATTTGTCTTTCGATACTGAAAGACGAGTTGGTTGAATATAAATTGGAAAACGGAAATTATGACCCTCTATCAAAAATCGTTGGATAATTTGCTTGTTGTTACCCAGTCGTCTTCCTCGCCTGGCACTGGCTGGTCAGCTGTTTCAAATCTGCAAACGGCTATTAATAATGCACGCAGTAGTGCAAAGCCGCTTCAACTGCTCCCCGGCGTATATCTCACCTCGCAGATCCTCGTCGACACTGCGAGCGGCGGTGGCAACCGCCTTGAACTGTTTGCAGAGCAAGGCACCGTAACCGTTAGGCTCAGCGCCGCCGCTCCCTACCTGCTGAACGTCAACAACGTTCCGGATGTTGTCGTTCGCGGCATCAATTTCGACGGCAGCAACCAGACGATCAATGGCTCCGGAATCGCGGGGCTGATCCGCTTCGACGGATCATCCACCACGGACTTCATTTTTTCTGAGTGTAACGTCTCGAATTCGATGGCGACAGGGGTCGTGGCGGTTAACAACGCGCGTGGCCGCATAGCAGATAATCGCATCTCCAATTGTGGGATTGGGATTTTTGCTATCGATTCTCAAGTCTTCATTGAAAACAACGGGTTGAGCACACTGAACGACAATGGCATTTGTGTTTGGACCAGCACGGTCGGCGGCAATGGTTCGGTGGTGTCCGGTAACACGGTCAACTGGGTCGATAACGCTTCGGGGGGCACCGGCCAATACGGAAATGGCATCCTAGTCTATAGGGCAGGCAATGTTAAGATCAGCGAAAATAATGTCTTCAATACAAAATTCTCCGCCATCCGGCTGAACGCGGCAAACAACGGTCATGTCGTCAACAATTACTGCTGGAACATGCGGGAGGTGGCGATCTTTATCGAAGCCCCCGGGGCCGGCGAAAATCTGAGCGGCGGCATCATCAGTGGAAACAACATCGATACCGCCGGACTTGGCATAAGTGTCGCCAACTCCGGACTTTACGGCGATGGCATCGCAGATCGATGTGTCGTGTCGAACAATAATATCATCAACATTACTAACAATGCGATTCCTTATCCCGATGGTTCGACATCACTGACAACCGGGCGTGGTATTACGGTGGAGACGAACACGATCGTCACTAACAACGTCATTTCCCTAACAGCTGGCGCAGCTATAGGGCTTGGGGTTAATGACGCCGCGAAGGATATCATGGCGACAGGCAACTTGATTAACAATTGCCCGATGGGAATCGCGTATTCGACCAACAACTCCGCTTCATCTATCCTTGTGAGTTCCAATATCGTGCGAGGTTATCGCGATATCTCTAACGTGTCTGATCCCAACTATCCGATCTCAGGCGCGATCGTCTCGTACAGTTTTGACGGATCCTCTTTCCAAAGAGACAAGAATGGCGGTTCGCCGAACACTGATTATGGCAATGCTACCCAGACGAGTTCCGGCCCACTCACCGTCGGCATGAATCGTGCAAATCCCTGAGTAATCCTCCCGCCCTGGGGCTCAGCCGTTTTCCGGTTGAGCTCCTTCCTGCCGCCGGCCGGAATAGTCTTCGAACCTGTTTTAACGTTCGTTAACTTCAAATCGTCAATGATGAGTACTGTACTATTCAAGGTGAGAGCGATGAAATAATGCCCTTGTCAGAGCGAAATATTGTCCGGTACTTGGCATCCACCGTAGACGCTGAGTTCAACGGCTGCCGGGATGAAATTTGCACAGCAAACAGGATCAGATTTCTGACACCGTTCCGTCTGCTCAATACGGAAAACGCCTATTGACCGCCACGGAGCTCCAACCGTTCCGCGTCGCGCAGCCGCAGCTCGCCGCTTGGCGGATGATCGGTACGGCGTGTGTCGCCATAGGGGTATTCCTGTCGGGTTTCGTCATCGCGGAGCCTGCACCCTACGAGCTATGGCTCGCCTTTCTCATCGGCACATGGTTCATTCTCGGCCTGAAAATCTCGCGCAGCGTCGCGCCGCTTCTGGCCCTGTTCCTGACGTTCAATGTCGGCGGGATGCTCTCGATCACACAGATGCACAACCTTGCCGCCGGCAATCATCTCGATGGCCCGATCTACATTGCCGTCTCGACCTTCCTCGCGTTGAGCTCAATCTTCTATGCGGCCATCATCGAAGATAGCGAAAGACGGCTGAAGCTGATTTTCAACACATGGGTGGCGGCGGCGCTGATCACTGCGAGCCTCGGCATCCTCGGCTATTTCCACGCCGTTCCCGGCTTCGACATTTTCACCCTCTATGACCGTGCCAAGGGCGCCTTCCAGGATCCGAACGTCTTTGGACCCTATCTCGCAGCGCCCAGTCTCTATCTGATCCACGGCCTCTTGATCGGCGATTTGAAAAAGGCGCCTATCAAGGCGGTCTGCCTTCTCGTTCTGGCCTTCGGCATCTTCCTGTCCTTCTCGCGCGCGGCATGGGGCCTGTTTGCCTTCTCCTCGGTGATGCTGATCTTCTGCATGCTGTTGAAGTACCGCAGCAACAAGTTCCGGCTGCGCATCCTGGTAATGTCGTTGACGGCGATCATCCTCATGGTCGTGCTGCTCGTCATTGCGCTGCAGTTCCCGCAGGTCAGCGACCTGTTTTCCACGCGCCTACAGCTCGTGCAGGAATATGACGGCGGACATCTCGGCCGCTTCGAGCGCCATAGTCTCGGCTTCTCGCTGTCGATGGAGCGGCCGCTCGGCATAGGGCCGCTGGTTTTTGGTCAGATGTTCGAAGAAGACGAGCACAATACTTGGCTGAAGACGCTGACTACCTATGGCTGGCTCGGCTTCTTCTGCTGGGTTAGCATGATCTGCTGGACCATTTACATCGGCTTCCGCAACCTCCTGAGGGAGAGGCCATGGCAGCCCTTCGGGATGATTGCCTGGATCGTCATTCTCGGCCATGTCGGCATTGGCAACGTCATCGATACCGACCATTGGCGCCATCTTTACATGCTGATTGGCATCGTCTGGGGCTGCGGCGCCCTTGAGCGACGCCATCAGCGAATGAACTTGAATTAGGGGTCAGAACAAGAACTGCTCTAAATCGTACGCGGCTTTTATCAACCAAAGACAGCGATATCCTTACTATCTAGGGATTTGAATGCGATTCTTCGGGCATGATCCGAAGGAGATGAGAATGTCGGAAACGATGCTGGCGATGCTTTCCAATATTCGGACGGTTGAAGACATGGTCGCCGCGTTCCGGGACGAGGAGCGTTGCCGTCGCTTGCTGGAAAGCATGGTATGGCCGAATGGCAGGGTCTGCCCCGCCTGTGGTTACAAGCGTTCGACCGCGATAGCTGGCCGCGACATGGGCAAGCGCCGCGCGCGGCCGGGTCTTTACCAGTGCTCCAGCGGCGATTGCCGCTTCCAGTTCACCGTGACAACACATACGCCCCTGCACGCTACGAAGCTTCCGTTGCGCACTTGGCTCAAGGCGATGTGGCTGTTGCTGCAGTCGGATAAAGGCTTATCCTCGGTCCGTCTCGCCGAGACGCTTGGCGTTAGCCAACCGACGGCCTGGCGGATCGGTCATGCGCTGCGCCTCATGGTGGCGCGCGAGCACATGCTCGACGGCACAGTGGAAGTCGACCATTTCTATCTTGGTGGCAGAGCGAGAAAGGATCCTGATGATCCACCGCCCGGAAGAGGCCGCAAGGGACAGGTAAAGACGGAGAAGACGCCGGTCATGGCGATCGTCCAACGACCGACAGATATCACCCCGGGTTCAAGTGCCGGCGATGCCCGTGCAGCTGTCGTCACCGGCCTTTCGTTGCGTGCTGCCATTCGAGCAGTTGCAACACAAGTTGAACTTCGAGCACATTTGATGAGTGATGAAGCAAAGGCATTCGTTGCCATAGGCGAAAGCTTTGCCGCACACGAGACGGTCAACCACTCGAGCAGCGAATATGTCCGGGATACCGTCCACGTCAATTCAGCCGAGGGGTTCAATGCGCGGGTCCGGCGAACCATTGCAGGCGTCTTTCACCACATCAGCCCGGAACTTGCCGACCTGTATTTACATGAAATCGGCTTCAGATGGTCCCAGCGAGTTGTTACCGGCCAAGCAGTGCGGAAAACCCGAAGCGGCAAGGAAAGCAAGAAGATCCTTTGGTCACGCGTACCTCCCGCACTACAATTGCAGCAGGTCTTCCGCGCTGCTACCGGCCGCCAAATGCGCCGTAGTCATAGCGGAGGCATCACCATCAAATCCGCTGTGGCTGTCTTTGGTTGATAAAGGCCGCGTACGCCAAGGTCGAACGAATGATGAACATATTGCAACCCGAAGAAGGTGTCCGGCAAGTCGCAAGAGTCTCAAGCCTTCGGACATTTGCTGCTCCGCGCCCCAGGAATAGATCCCGGTAAGCTTTCTCCCAACTGAGCGGCGAGAGTTCGTCGGGAATGCTCCGACACTATGCCAGCCGTGCCAGTGCCGACTTCGCGTCCCGCGATCCGGGGAGATACCGATAGGTTTCGCGGCGGCAGAAACAACCCAGTTTTCTTCATCTTCAAGGGTGATACCCAGAACTTTGACCCCTGGGCCGGCTGACCATCTCAATTGCGTTGGCATCCCCGTAGATAGCAAGCGTGGCGCTAGCACTCTGTTGACCACAGAAATTGAGGATGAACCCTCCAAAGTGACTTCTGGCAGACCGCGATCCGGCCGCCCCCAGGCGATGGAAATCAATACCGCGAAGATCTCATTTCTTGATTGGCAACGGGAGATATTTGAGCGTCAAGGGTAAAAGCGACTCGAGAATCACGTCCGTATTTCCGCCCCCGCGCGCAGGATTGTTAAGTTCTCCGCCAAATGCGAGATGGCAGTAGCCGTGCACCATCGACCATACGGCGACCAGTAATCCCTGGCCGTCAGGGCCTAGCGGCCGATCTGATGGAGTGCCGGTGGCGGCGCGGATCGCGTTTTCGAGTATGCAATAGGCCTCCTGGGAAACGCGCACGAATTCGGCATTGGTGTGGTCGTGCTTATCGACGCGGAACATGAGCTGAAAACGTGCCGGAAATCTGAGCGCAAACTGCACATAAGCAATCCCTTGTTCGTAGAGCCGCCGCATCGGATCCTGACCACCTCGCTTGTCGGCGGCCGCCAATGCCGCTCCGAAGTCTCGGAAGCCAAGCAGCGCCACTTCCGTGAGCAGTCCCTTGGCGTCCTTGAAATGGTGCGATGGGGCGGCGGGCGAAACGCCGACTCGGCGCGCCGCCTCACGCAGAGTGAAGCCGTCAACGCCGCGTTCCACAATAACCTGCTCCGCTGCGGCGATAAGCTGACGTCGCAGGTCACCGTGATGATAGGTCTTCCTGACCGACTTGGCCGCCTGCTGTCGGTCAGGCTTGATCTTGACACTGTTCAAATCATGTCCTAACGTAATTAAACACCGTTAAGATGATAGCGAGCAAGTTCATGGTTGGGAAGTATTTCGCGCCATCGTTTCGCGCAATCATGATATTACTGGCCACAGGCGTCGCGCTTTATTCGCTTCGCTACTACGGCGTGCTGGTTGATCGTTGGCTTGATGTTGATCCAAAAATCCGCACCGTCATTGCACACGTGCCCATTCAGGCACTGATGCATATGCTGATCGCGCCCATAGCCCTCCTTCTCGGCCCCTTCCAGTTCATTCCGGGGCTGCGCGCAAAATATCCGCAAGCACATCGCTGGTCGGGTCGTGTTTATGTCGCAGCTTGCGTGGTTGCCGGAGCTGGAGGATTGGCTACCTCGCCATATGCGTCCGGCGGCCCGGTTGCCGGGCTTGGCTTCGGCATTCTAGCGGTACTCTGGCTCGGTACAACGCTCGGCGCATGGCGCGCCGCAGTGCAACGCCAATTCGCGCTTCATCGCCTGTTGATGCGATTCAGCTACGCGATGACGTTTGGCGCGGTGACGTTGCGGCTGCAAATTCCCCTCGGGTTCGCTCTGGGATACCCCACTTACTCGGCAATGTCGGTATGGCTTGCTTACACCTCCTGGATCCCAAACCTGATCGTCGTGGCGCTCTATTCGATAGCGGAAGCATTGCGTCGCCCCATGGCGCTCGCGACGGTGGATGGCGAGATGACGGCGTTGTGATTGTCTGGCGTGCACGGCGCCAAACGGTTCACCTAGTCTGCGCGGAGCGCATTTGTAGCTCGTTGTTCGAAATTATAGGCCTGCGTCGTACCGAACGATTTGCCGCGGATTGCTGCGCGACTTACTCCAGAGAGAATTATCCGTGGTCGCCGCTCGCAATATTGACATGCGAATCTACCGTGGAGCAGGGGATCCGGGCAACGCTTCCAGTTTCCAGAATTTCTCTGGTCTGAAATAGGTCTGTGCCACGGTATGTACATTTTGGGTCGTAACGTTCTCATGGCCACTACGAACGGTGCGTAGAAAATCGAGGTATTGGACATCAGCCTGAATGGCGGAAAGCCGTGGTAGCCAGTAATCTGTTCACTTGCGTCGTGATTTCACCCAGTTTTGCATTTCCGCCGTAACCCCCGCTCAGTTATAGATGTCGCTAATTCGTCAATGGCATGTCCGGGACTGAATGGATCAACGTCAGATGGAAATACGGGTCAGAGTGTTGCGGAAATCAACACCGCGCCAGCTAGGCGTGCGGCAGGCTGGCGCCCTGTATTCCGATACGGTAGGCCGTCGGTGTCTGGCCGCTGATCTCTAGAAATGCGGCGTTAAATGCCGATAGCGACGCGTAGCCGACAGTGTGCGCCGCCTGAGTGATAGTGGTATTGTTCGTTCCGAGAAGTTCCATGGCGCGAATGATGCGTAGCCGGCGCAGTGCCTGCCGCCAGGTCATGCCCATTTCGTCGGAAAAATGCCGGGCAAGCGACCGCTCGGTCATGGCCACGTCGCGCGCGATCGAGGCAAAGTCCGGCGCGTCGGCCATCTGCTGCTCGGTCAGTTGCATGGCCGCTGCAACGCCGCTTGAGCGCGGTAGCGGCATGGCGGCATTGGACGGTGTGGCGGCGAGTTGGCTGGCGACTGCGGCTAAGGTCGCGAAGAGTTGCCGAGCATAGGGATCGAGCGGCTTATTGACATCGGTCCAACTGCGGCAGGCGAGGATCAGCTCGCGCGCGAGCGGGCTCATGTTGATTACAGTGAGCGCCTCGGCCGGGGCGGGAATGAAGGTTCGATCGAAGAGCACAGAACAGGCCATCACCGCCTGCGGCAAGGTTACATGAATGCTCCTCCCAGCGGCAATGATGGCCGCCCGCGATGGGGGCAATGACCAGACTTTGCCCTCCGCCTCGAGGCGCATCGTACCCGCCGTGCAATAAAGCAAGTAATGCCGGTCGAAACGGAATTCGGCCCGGTCGGTCGGTGGAAACAGCCGAGCAACGCTGTAGGCTTCGGCTGTTTGGCCCATTAGCATATGCCTCAGGCGACCGTCTCAAGAACTTCGGACATCATCCGTCGGCTAACAGGCGGTGCCTTCATCAATGGGCGCAGCACGAGGCCGAGCTGCTTAAATATCTCCGATGCAGTATAGGCTCGGAAATGCTCAACATCCCGCCACTCGTGCCAAACGCGAACCGCCTTTTCATCGACGGGATCGACATAGGGACTGAACGCGAGGTTGCCCTCCATAGCACGGATGGCCTTGCTATCTTGAAGCAACCTCGCCACGACCGCGTCACGGCTTTCGGGAGCAACAATAAAGTCGACGATCGCAATAAGCATTTGGGTATCTCCTAGCCTTTAACTCTCCGAAGGTTAGCCCAACATTGTAATTATTGGCTGCCGCGCATCGGTCAAATATGCGCTTCTAACTGACAGAAGCAATTCATGTCTGATCGGGACGCCACAAGCTAAGACAATACATTACATTACCTTGGATCGGCAGGTCCTGAAGACTGCGGTAGGACCAGCCGTGCCGACTTCTGGTTTGATGTCGGCACTCTGGGCATATGCCAGACGCTGGCCCGCAAGCAGACACAACCCGTTTGCCTTCATCGCTGGATACGACGCTCTGCACATTAATGCCCGGACCGGGCGACCATTTCGATTTCGTCCGCATGCCAGCCCATATAGGCGTCATTACTAACGGTCTGTTAACCACGCAATGTGAGGAAGACCCGAAATAAATGGAAAGCGACACATGTTCCTGCGAGTTCGGCAAGCGGAATGTCCGCGCAACCTGCGGCATCGCAGTTTGGGATAGGGATTTTGGCGGCAATTCCCCGGATTGCGTCTCAGCGAAGACAAATCGGTATCGATTGGCCGTAGTCTGGCTTTGCAACTCGGGCTGAGTGTTCAGAAATGACCACACGCGTATTGGAGTCGGACCGAATCCGCCTTCGCCTCCTAAGACAGGTCGACTTCGCGGCAACCATGACCTCGATCAAAATGGACGCGCCTAGCATCCCCAGCGCAACGCGGCGGTTGCAACAGGCGAATCCCACAGGGAAAATTCCTCGTCAGTAAGGAAAGCGAGCGTGACGGAAAGGCCCTGCATATCAAGCGACGTGGCATAAGTGCCGACAAGCGAGCGCTCGATCCGCAGGCCGTGGTTGACCATGAACTGGTGGGCAGTGTTGTAGGCGAGATAGAGTTCGGCTGGTGGCGTGCCGCCAAGTCCGTTGACGAAAAGCAACGCCTTGCCAGCGGCTCGGGCGATGTCATCGTAGACCGTTTCGCTCAGATGCCTGACGATCGTGTCGGCGTTGGAGAAGGGCTCCCTCGAGTGGCCCGGCTCCCCGTGAATGCCGACGCCCATTTCCATTTCGCCTGGTCCGAGCGCGAAAGTTGAGCGCTGCGTGTGCGGGACCGCTACGCCAGTCAGGGCAACGCCCATCGATCGGATGCGTGGAGCAAGACTATCGCCAAGGCCTTTCAGTTCGGCGAGCGTCATGCCTCGTTCGGCCGCGGCGCCAAGGAGCTTCTCTACGATCACAGTACCGGCGATACCACGGCGGCCGCGCCCGTCGCCTGTCCTTGCCGTTTCGATGTCGTCGCCGACGATCACCGTTTCAATTTTGTGGCGGCCGGATGCCATCTCTGCCGCCATTTCGAAATTCATGACGTCGCCGTCATAGTTTTTCACCACCAGCACGCATCCGGCCCCTGTGTCCGCTTCTTCGATGGCGCTTGCGATCTGGCTCGGCGTGGGAGACGTGAAAATATGCCCGACGCAAGCCGCATCGAGCATGCCGTGGCCGACGAAGCCTATGTGCATTGGCTCATGACCCGCGCCGCCGCCGGATATGATCGCCACCTTGCCCGGAACTATGTGGCGACGGCGGATAAATTTGCGGTCGACGCCGAACACAACGAACTCCTCATGGGCGCGCACAAAGCCTTCGACGCTTTCGGCGACCATGGTTTCTGCCGTGTTGATGAACTTCTTCATCAAGCCCCTCCCAAGGCGATGATCGTCTCAGTCTTGTCGCACTAGAGCGGATCAGCTTTTCACGGAAACGCTGATCCGCTCTATCTTTTTTGTATTTTCGCAATCCCGGACGGAAAACCGCCTAGCACTTTTCCTGGAATTGCTCCAAGCGCAACGCCGTTCACTCCGGTGGTCCGGAAATTGCGGCAATCTTCTGCACCAGATCGGCGATTGCTTCCTCCAGCAGCCGGTTGCGTCGCTCGTCGCCGAAATCAGGGACCATGAGTGAAAGATGCCGCAGTTTTTCCGAGGCGCCAAGCTCAGGCAGTTTACCGGGATGCGCATTTTGGTAGGCCTCCAGAAAACGCTCCTGTTCGGCGGCGCTGACGTGACAGACCCGGAAGATCGTCGCGAGATGCCGCGCAGGAAGAGGCGTCGCATAGCTCGGGCTTGTTATCTGGGTGACGAAGCTACGATGCTTGCCCAGTTCCGTAGCCAGCCGCTGACGGGTTCCGGAAGGTCGGTTGTCGATGATCTGCGCCAGAATTGACTTGTAGGCGATAATGGCGTCTTCGGTTTCTTCGCGCGCCATCTTATTCTCCGGCTGCCTTTGTCCCGTCGGCATTCAAACCGACGATGGCCGATCTTATCGCGGGAAGTTGAGCCGGCGCCATGGAAAAATGCCGGATGCCGGCGGCGAGCAGCTCAGCTGTCAGGTGCGGATCGCCGGCCATGTCGCCGCAGATGCTGAGCGGTTTGCTGCCGGCAAGTTTCACGGCATAAGCGAGTAGGCGCAGCACAGCCTGCGCGGTCTTCTCGCGGTGTGCGGCGAAATCGGCATCCTCGCGGGTCGAGGCGGCGAGATACTGCGCAAGATCGTTGGTGCCGAATGAAAAGAAGTCCGCGCCTTCGAACTGCTCGAGCATCAGCGCGGCGGTCGGCACTTCCACCATCATGCCAATCGAAGGGAGGCGGTGCGGCACGCCCCGGCGCGCAAGCTCGGCCGCCTCTTCTAGAAAGATCTGCCGCATATCATCGACTTCCGACGGAAAAGTCACCATCGGCAGCATGACGCGCAGATTACCGAAGATGGCTGCACGCAACAACGCACGCACTTGAACGCGCGCAATCTCAGGCCGGGCAAGAAGAAGGCGGATGCCGCGCAATTCAGACGAAGTCGTGAGGCCGGAGAGCGGCTTGTCGCCGCCGACATCAAGCATGCGGATCGTCACAGATCTGCCGCCCGCCCAGTCAAGGACGCGGCGGCAGATGGCGAGTTGCTTCTCCTCGTTTGCGGCATCAGCGAGTGACGCCACTGCGAATTCGGATCGCATCAATCCGATACCAGCCGTCGTCGCTGCCGCGGTCCCTTCGATTTCGTCGGGGGCATTGAGGTTGATAGACAACAGAATTTGCGCGCCATCGGCTGTCTGCAGCATCCCGTTGTCTTCAGCAGGCAGTGTGCTTGATGCTGTATGCTCGGGTTGGATTGGCGCTGCGCCCTCCTTGTCCATCTGAAGGACGATCACGCCCGCATCGCCATCAACGCGTATATGTTGGCCGTCAACTGTGACGAAACGTCCCGCACCGATAACCATTGGGACCGACCGTGATCTGGCAAGAAGGGCGACATGGCCCGCGGCACTGCCCGCGTAGAGCGCGATGCCGCCGCCTGCAGACCAGTCATGTGCGAGGAAGCGGCTGGGCTCCATGTCCTTGCCGACATAGATAGATCCGGCCGGAAAATCCGATACCGGCGTGCCCTTCAGCGCCGCCAGCACGCGATTTTTGATGTCCAGAATATCGACGGCGCGTGCCCGCATCTGTTCTTCTTCAGCACTCTCCAGTTCACGGATGTGCCCGTCAAGTGTCCCGACCCACGCGAATACGACATTCTCGCCCGCATCGATACGCGCGCCTGCCATTTCGGCGATCGTCGGATCACGAAGCACTTCGAGCTGAAAATCGATGATGTCGCCGCCTTCTGCGTCCGCGCCCGTGGCAAGGTTCTGAAGCTGGTCGATAGCGGTTTCGATGGCCATTGCCAGCTCTGCGTGCCCCGAAACGGCCGATTGTGACGGGGCAGCGGCGGTCGGCAGCTCCCCGATATAGGCCGGCCCGGATACGACCCCCGGAGAGGCGCTCGTAGCTTTCAATCTAAGCGGTGCGGCCATGTTTCTTTTCTTCATCGAAGTTGCGCTCGATGAGGTCCTTCAGTGCCCGGATTGCCTCTTCTGCTAGAATTCCGTCGGCGCGGATTTTCAGCATGGAACCCTTGCGGATCCTGGCACCCATGATCTTGATGATGCTCTTGCCATTCAGCCAGACGTCGCTGCCATTGACCGCGACTTCGATCGAGCAGGGAAACGACTTTGCCAGCCGCGTGAATGTTACCGAGGGGCGGGCGTGCAAGCCTACCCCGTGCTTCACTTCGACCTCCGTCTGGCAACTAGCATGCACTTGTTCGGCCTCCCGGTTTCCTATGCGCAATCCGCCGCTCATCAGGGTGACAATTCCTCTGCTGTCGCCACAACCTTTGCCAGCGACGCCCCGCCGGAGGCCTCGGCAGCCGCGATGACCGCCCCTTCCACCACTGGAGCATTGCAGATCGAGATGAGCTTTGCGCGCGGCAAACCGAGCATTTCGATAGCCATCTCGCTGTTGGTTTCGGCCCCGCCAAGGTCGACGAACACGGCGACCCCTGCCTCTGACCAGGCCTCCTCTATGGCCGTCAGGATACCGCCCGCATCCGTACCGAGCTCTCCGTGACTATTGCCGCCCGACCAGGCGAGCGGCACGCTGTCGCCCACCATCTGCCGTACCATATCGGCCGTACCTCGGGCGACCAGCGGCGAGTGGGAGACGATCACAATCCCGACGTTTGGGGTCTTCTCACTCATGCCGGGCGGTGCTCCTCAAGGTAACGGCAGATAGCAATTGTCAGGAGAGCACAGCTCGATGCGCCCGGATCAACGTGGCCGATCGAACGCTCTCCAAGATAGGCTGCCCGGCCGCGCATTGCCTTCATGGCGGCGGTACATCCAGCGGAAAGCTCCGCCCGACGCACGATATCGGTCAATGGCGAGCGGTGCGCAAGTGCGTCTTGCACAGGGTACAGCACGTCGAGCAGGGTCTTGTCTCCAGGGTGCGAACGCCCGCGACGGGCAACGGCATCAATGGCCTGCTTTAACGCCAAGGAAAAGTCCTGTCCTTGATCTGATTTGCGAAGCTCGCGGCCCATTTCCATTAGCAGCGTTCCGTAGAGCGGGCCGGCCGCGCCGCCTATGCTCATCACCAGTGTCAGGCCTATCCTTTCCAGCGCGTCAGGCAGGGGAAGGCTTGAGACTGTTGCCTCTTCGGCGCTAACCGCTTCACAGCCGCGCCGCATATTGGTTCCATGATCACCGTCACCGATTGCGCGATCCAGTGCGCAGAGTTGATCGCTGTTTGCCACAATCGTCGCACGGCAAACTTCAATCAATCCCGCAAGAAGAACTGGTTCTGCGTGCACCTCTTACCCTCCCAGCAGCAGCGCCAGCTATGTCAGCGATGCTGCAACTTTAAATACGTTTGCGACAGCCACCGCACCCGGATCCGGCACTCCCTCCAGATCCTTCTCTCCAACGTAAGAAGCGCGGCCGGCCTTTGCTTTTCGCATTGCCTTCGTCGACTCGGCGCCGGCTGCCGCAGCCCTTGCCGCTGCCGCGACATCACCTGACGTCAAGGCAGAGAGCGCTGGTGCCAGTGCGTCGACCATCGTGCGGTCGCCGACGCCGGCCCCTCCATAAAACGTCATACGATCGAGCCCCGCAAGCAGGGCGGCAGCGATATCAGTCTTTTCCGTCATGGCCTTGGATGCGGCTGTAAAGAAGATCGAGAGCAGCACGCCGCTCGAGCCGCCCATGCTCGTACTCAGGATCTCACCGATCGAGGCCATGGTGGCGGCGGGATCCTTTAGCGGCAGCGTGTCGATGCGGGAAAGAATACTGCGGGCTCCTGTCGCCACGGTGGAACCCGTGTCACCGTCGCCGACGCGGCTATCCAGGCGATTCAGCTCGGCCTCGAGGGAAATCAGATGCTCGCAAAGCGCCGTCAATAAGCGACGATTCCGACTGTCGTCGCTGGCCGACGTCGCTGCTTGCCGCACGGATACCCGCGGTGCGGGAACAATCGCGATCTCGTGCCGTTCGGTGGCCGGTGGCCAGGCATGCGGCTGGACTGCGGCCTTCAGTGCGGCTTCGCGAGCGGCATCCACCCGGATCAGTGAAAGTGAGAAGCCGTTCATGTTGAGTGCGGTCATCATCGGTCCCGGCCCGATGATCAGTCGAACACGGCCGGAAAGAGGTGAGGACAGCACTGCATTGGCGATAACGCCCATCTCGAGCGGTGGCACCGCGCCAAGGTTGTTGATCAGAAGCGCATAGTCTTCTGCCTCCTCAATCTTGGCGGCCAACCGGTTCATCATGGTGGCCACCAGATCGGCAACGGGCTGCAGCGCAATGCTTTCGACCCCTGGCTCGCCGTGGATGCCAAGACCGAGTTCGCCTTCCTCGGCCCCAAGCCGATCTTCATGCGCCTGACCGGGCACGCTGCAGGTCGAAAGCGACATGCCGAGCGAAACGATGTCATGGGCTGCGGCGGCCGCCTGGGCTGCGACCGTCTCCAGGTCCGCGCCGGCTTCGGCGTGATAGCCGGCGATCTTGTGCACGAACAGCGTACCGGCAACGCCACGCGGCTGGTTGATGCCAGGGATTGCGATGTCGTCGGCGACAATCACCATCTCGACATCGAATCCTTCGGCACGCGCCTTCTCGGCGGCAAGGCCGAAGTTCAGACGATCACCCGTATAGTTCTTGACGATCAGGAGAGCGCCCTTGGGGCCGGTGACCGCGCGGATGGCTGTCAGCACCGCATCGACGCTGGGCGAGGCGAAGATCTCGCCGGATACGGCCGCGGTGAGCATGCCCTTGCCGACGAAGCCGGCATGCGAAGGCTCATGACCGGCTCCTCCGCCGGAGATGATTGCAACCTTCGACTTATCCCAGTCCGCGCGCAGGATCACCTTGATCTCGGGAAAGGTATCTAGACGGGCAAGTCGGCCTGCGCTGCTTGTCAGGAGCAGGCCGTCCAGAGCTTCGGTAACGATGGTTTCCCGGCGATTGAAGAAATGTTTCATGGAGTGAGACCCGTCTTTTCTTGCTGGTGCGTTTGTTCGTTCCGTAGCTTATCCGAGGCGCTGGCCGCTGGCGTCGAAATAGAGCGGATCGCGCAGCGTCAGGCTTATTCGATCACCTGGCCTGATCGCGAGATATGGATCGGCAAGCGTGACGAGCTTGTGGTCATGCACCTGGATGTGCAGGTGGTTCTGGTCTCCCAGGTGTTCGATCCAGTCGATTTGGGCATTGGCGTTCGGGTCGATGATGATATCGAGATGCTCTGTTCGCGCGCCGATCGTCTTGGTCCCGGGGGGCGGATTGGCGCCAGGAAGAAGATCGGTGGGCAATAGGTTGATGTGTGGCTGGCCAAGACGGGCAGCGACATGAAGACTGGCAGGATTGCCGTAGATTTCGCGGGGCGTTCCGACCTGCAACAACCTTCCTCCCGCAACAATGCCGATCCGATCCGCCATCGTCATGGCTTCGACCTGGTCGTGGGTTACATAGAGCAACGTCGAGCCGAGCTCCTTCTGGATCCGCTTGAGTTCCAGGCGAAGTTCCGCACGTAGCTTTGCATCGAGCGACGAGAGTGGCTCGTCCATGAGATAGATGGCGGGACGGCGCACCAGCGCCCGCCCAATTGCAACGCGCTGCATTTCGCCACCCGATAGTCGTGTTGAACGGTTCTCCAGCTTATGGTCGATCCTGACCATGCGCGCAATTTCCCGCACGCGCCGGTCGATTTCTTCGCTGCTGAGCTTGCGCGCTGGCGCTCGTAGCGGGAAGGCTAGGTTGTCGTAGACCGTCATATGCGGATAGAGCGAATATTGCTGGAAGACGAATGTGACGTCCCTGTCGGCTGGAGCTTCGCCTGCGACGTTGCGGCCGCCTATCTCGATGCGGCCGCTGTCGGGGCGCTCCAGGCCGGCAATGAGGCGCAGCGTCGTTGTCTTCCCGGCGCCCGTTGGCCCAAGCAGGACGACGAACTCACCGTCACGGATCGAAAGGTCCAAATCAGCGAGAGCCTGTGTATCGCCAAAACGCTTGTTGAGGCCCTTGAGAGCGACGTCAGCCATGCTGTGCCTCCGAATAAAGTGCCGAAGCAATGGCCCGGCCCGACTTGCAATCGAACAGCGCGAGCTTGGCCGGGTTGAACTCAAGACCAACCGTCTCGCCGATACGAAAGTTGCGATTTGCCGGGACCCGGGCCTTGATGACGCCGCTCGACGTCTCGATTGCCACAACCTGATTGGTCCCGAGATATTCGCTGCCGTAGACCGCTCCACGCAAAGGAGAGGCGTCGCTGAAGCGAATATGTTCGGGCCTGACACCAAGCGCCAGTTCGGCTTCGGCCAAGTCCTGGTGCACCTCGGGAATGCTGACATCGACACCTTGAAGCGATATCGACCGTGCTCCCGTCTGAAGGCCCGAGGTGAAGCGCATGAAATTCATCGGCGGCGAACCAATGAAATCCGCGACATACATGGTGGCTGGCTTGCTGTAGATTTCCTGCGGCGTGCCGAATTGTTCGATGACACCATGGTTCATGACCGCGATCTTGTCGGCCATCGCCATGGCCTCGTGCTGATCATGCGTCACGTAAACCGTCGTCGCATGGATGCGATTGTGCAGTTCGCGCAGTTCGTGGACCATGACTTCGCGGAATTCAGCGTCGAGCGTGCCGAGGGGTTCGTCCATCAGGAAGCACTTCGGACGGCGCACGATCGCCCGGCCGAGAGCCACGCGTTGGCGGTCGCCGCCGGCAAGTCCGGAGACGGATCTGTCGAGGATATGATCGATCTGCAGCAGCCGCGCAGTTTCCTCGACGCGCTGGCGGATTTCCGTCTTTGGCATGCCTTGGGAGAGCAGAGGAAAGCCGATGTTCTTGCGCACGTTCATATGTGGATAGAGCGCAAAAAGCTGGAACACAAAGGCTATGTCCCGGGCACTGGCGCGATTGAAGGTGACGTCTTCGCCGTCAAGATGGATCTTGCCGCTGGTCGGAAGTTCAAGTCCGGCAATCATGCGAAGCGTCGTCGTCTTGCCGCAGCCAGACGGGCCGAGCAGTGCCAGGAACTCGCCGTCATGGATGACGAAGCTGGAATCCTGCACCGCGACGAAGCTGCCGAATTGCTTGCGGAGATTTTCGATTCTGATGTCCGCCATGGCTCACTCCGGGAACTTCGAGACGATGATGAACATGGCCGTGCCTGCGAGCAGCGTTACCAGCGAATAGGTATAGAGAACCAGCAGGAACGGCTGGAAGAGCATGAGAAATCCGATCGCAATCAGTGTGGTCGCGATGTTTTCCATCGGACCGCGGCGCAGGAAGAAGGGACGCTTCGGGCGGGAAGGGCGCGGTGTTTCGATGAGGTGCGTCATTTGCGTATCGCTCCGAAGGTAATGCCACGCAAGAGCTGCTTGCGCAGGAGAATAGTGAAGACGAGGATGGGGATGAGGAAGATCGTCGTTCCCGCAGCGACCGCCGGCCAGTCCTGACCGCCCTCGCCGATGATGGTCGGAATGAAGGGTGGCGCCGTCTGTGCTTCGCCCGATGTCAGCAGGGCCGCGAAGGCATACTCGTTCCACGCGAAAATCAGGCAGAAGATCGCGGTGGCGGCGATGCCCGTGGTTGCCTGCGGCAGGACAACCTTCCAGAAAGCTTGGAGCCGGGTATAGCCGTCGATCATCGCGGCTTCCTCGTATTCCCGCGGGATCTCGTCGATGAAGCCCTTGAGCAGCCAGACTGCAAGCGAGACGTTGACGGCCGTATAGAGCAAGATCATGCCCAGTGCTGTATCGGAAAGGCCAAGCTCGCGGTACATTAGATAGATCGGGATGGCGACGGCGATGGGCGGCATCATACGCGTCGAGAGTATGAAGAAGAGCAAGTCGTCGGCGAGCGGCACCCTGAAGCGGGAGAAGCCGTAAGCGGCGAGCGTTCCCAGAAAGACCGCGAGGAACGTCGAGCCGAAGGCGATCACCAGAGAATTGACGAAACGCGGCAGGAAGTTGGAGGGGCCTGCGATCACCATGTTTCGCTTGCGGGTCACCTCATCGCAGGTGCTGGTCGGTACGGGCAGGGAGGCGATGTATTCCGGCGTCTGGCGCGTCCTGGTCGTCAGAAGGTTGCAATAGCCTTCCAGCGTCGGTGTAAAAACGATCTTGGGAGGATAGCTGATGGAATCCGGCGGTGACTTGATGCTGGTCAGGAAAATCCAGACGAGCGGGACCAGGGTAATCAAGGTGTAGAGGATCACGATGGCGCCCGCGACGCGTTTGCTAGTTGGGCTCGGCTCTACGACCGAATGGGCTGACGTGACGGAGCTCATCGTTGCTTCACCCTGTTGAGTGCTTTGACGTAGATGTTGGCGAGGCCGAATACGGCCACGAAGAGGACAATGGCAAAGGCAGAGGCCCGACCTGTTGCCCAGCTCTCGAAGGCAGCACGCTTTAGCGTGATGGAGGCGACTTCGGTGGTCGAGCCCGGGCCACCGCCGGTCAACAGCGTGACCATGTCAAACATCTTGAAGTTCTCGATGCCGCGAAACAACACCGCGAGCATGATGAAGGGCAGGGCCATTGGCACGGTGATCGACCAGAACTGACGCCATGCAGAGGCACGATCGACCTCGGCAGCCTCGTAAATGTAGTCCGGAATAGAGCGCAGACCTGCAAGGCATATCAGCATCACATAGGGGGTCCACATCCAGGTATCGACGATGATGATCGCCCAAGGTGCCAGAGAGACGCTGCCGAGCATCTGGATGTTGGCTGTCGGGATGCCGGTGACGAGAGAGACGGCGTAGGCGAAGAGGCCGATCTGTGGCTCGTAGAGGAAGCGCCAGAAGTTGCCGACGACGGCCGGAGACAGCATCATCGGGATCAGGATCAGCGTCGTCCAGAACGCGTGGCCGCGAAACTTGCGGTCGATGAGATAGGCGAGCGTGAAGCCAATCACCGTCTGTAGCAGGATCGTCCAGAAGACGAAGTGCGCCGTCGTCTGCATCGCCTGCCAGATGTCGGGGTCGGTCAGGACACGCTCGTAATTGTTCAATCCGACGTTCTGGACCGGCGCATTTGGACGATTGGCGCGATAGTTCGTAAACGAGAGATAGATAGCCCAGATGAGCGGGAAGATGTTGATGGCGAGAAGAAGGATGATGGTGGGGGTGATGAACACCCAGGCGATCGCTCGATCGGACAGGCCGCGGACGCGGCGAGCGACCGATGTTGGCGTCGCCCTTGCGGTCGCGTCTGCTGCATTCTCGACCACGGATGAAGAGGAAATGTTCAAGATGTCACCTGGTCTTTGCGTATGTGAGACATCTGGCGGCCCGGCAGTCTTGGCGATCCGGGCCGCCATTCTGGCAAGAATGTTGCGCGTCGAGGTGGACACTAGATCTTGCCGTCGTCCTTAAAGACTTCCGACCAGTCCTTGACCAGTCCATCAAGCGCTTCCTGAGCGGTGCCGTTGCCGGCCACAACATAGTTATGAACACGCTTCTGCATATCCTGGAGGAGGGTTGCGTAGCTTGGCTCGGCCCAGAAATCCTTGACGATTGCCATGGAGTCCAAGAACGCCTGAGCATAGGGCTGGCTGGCGGCAAAGTCCGGCGCGTTCACGACCGATTTCAGGCAGGAGTAGCCGCCAAGTTTCCACCATTTGGCCTGGACTTCAGGCTGGGCGAACCACTTGATGTACTGCAGAGCGGCGTCCCTCTTGCCGGAATAGGAGACGACGGAGATGCCCTGTCCGCCAAGCTGAGCGAAATGCTTCTTTTCAGCAGGGTTGGGGAAGAAGCCGATCTTGTCGCCGCCGACCTTCTCGTCCTTGTAGAGGCCCGGCCAGGTGAAGGCGAAGTTCATCTGCATTGCCACTTGGCCGGATTTGAAGGCATCGGCGGCCTCGACCATGTAGACGTTGGAGCTGCCGGGCGGAGTGCAGCAATCATAGAGCGCCTTGTAGAATTCCAGACCTTTCACCGCGTCAGGCGAATTCACGAAGCCTTCCATTTGATAGGGCTTGTCCGGGTTGTCGTACTGGAAACCCCAGTCGTACAGCACGTTCGTCACGCCCATGGTGATGCCCTCGGAGCCGCGTTCGGTGTAGATCGACGCCCCATAGACGGTTTTGCCGTCGATTTGGCGCTTCTGGAAGAATTCGGCAATCTGCTTCAGCTCGTCGTAGGTCTTCGGGGCGGCGAGATCCCGGCCATACTTTTCCTTGAATTCCTTCTTCAGTTCCGGCCGCTCGAACCAGTCCTTGCGGTAGGTCCAGCCGACCACGTCGCCCATGGCAGGCAGCGCCCAGTAGTTCGGCGTATTCTTCGGCCATTCCGAGTAGCCCACCACCGTCGCCGGCACGAAGTCATCCATCTTGATGCCTTCCTTGTCGAAGAAGTCGTTGAGCTTGACGTAGTGACCGTTTTCCGCCGATCCTCCGAGCCACTGGCTGTCACCGATGATCAGGTCGCAGAGCTTTCCGTGGGAGTTCAATTCGTTGAGGAAGCGGTCCGCGTAGCTCGTCCAGGGCACGAACTCGAATTTCATTTCGGTGCCGGTCTTGGCAGTGAAATCTTTTGAGAGTTCGACAAGCGCGTTCGCCGGGTCCCAAGCAGCCCAGCAGAGTGTAAGTTGGTCGGCTTTTGCGAGATTGGGCAGCGCTGACGACATGATGAATGCCGAGGCCAGCCCGACAAGGGCTTTCGATATCGTTTGCATAAGTTCCTCCCAGAACCAAAGGCCGGCTCCCCGCCGACGTGCAAGCTCACCAATTTCAGAGAATGCCTACATGAACTCCTCAATTCTCATGTTTAGCAATATGTTTAGTGATAGACATTTTTATAAACATTGCAAGTGGCAATCGTTGTTGCAGTGCACATGTGTACATGACGCACTCCGGCCGTCTTCTTCGACCGGATCCTACTTGTCGTTGCCGGAGGCGCCTCTCTGCCGCTCGGATTGCTTCCGGCCCTACCAGCGCGCGCGCGCCGAAGCACCATTCCCAGCTCCTGACTTCGCGGCGTTAAGTTGATGTGGTGGATGGCGCCCTCGGACGGCATCGAATGTGCCAAAATGGTTTTTTGCAAAACCCGAGAGAGGAGCCATCCACCATGGTCGATATTACGACAATCGGACTTGATATCGCAAAGAATGTTTTTCAGGTCCACGGTGTCGATACGCAGGGTCAGATCGTTCTACGCAAGGCTTTACGTCGAGCGCAGATGGTTTCCTTCTTCACAAAGCTGCCGCCCTGCCTGATCGGCATGGAAGCCTGTGCAACAGCCCATCATTGGGCGCGCACGCTGATAGAACTGGGACATGATGTAAGGTTGATCTCACCGGCCTACGTCAAACCTTTCGTCAAAAGGCATAAGAACGATGCCGCTGATGCGGCAGCGATCTGCGAAGCAGTGGTTCGTCCTTCGATGCGGTTCGTGTCGGTGAAGAGCAAAGAGCAGCAGGCAACACTGATGCTGCACAGTGCGCGAGAGCTGCTGATCTCGCAGCGAACGGCCTTGATGAACGCCTTACGCGGACATTTTGCCGAGCTGGGAATAGTTGTCGCGCAAGGTGCCCGCAATGTTGGAGAACTTCTTTTAATCCTGGAAAGGATGGACCAAGGTTCCAATGAGGAGGCTCTCCCGGACACAATGCGGCTCGCATTGCAGCCGCTGGCAAATGCGCTGATTGGGATTGAAGCTGAGATTGTCAAACTGGATAAGGAGATCCTCGCCATATACCGCAAAGATGATGTCAGTCTTCGGCTTGCCTCTATCCCCGGTATCGGGCCAATCACGGCGTCATTTCTGTCGGCGAGTATTCCGGATCCGGGCTTGTTCGCGGGTGGACGAGAGTTCGCGGCATTCCTAGGGTTGGTGCCTCGACAATATTCGAGCGGCGGCAAGCCAAAGCTCGGACGGATTTCCAAAATGGGCAACCGGCATCTGCGAAAGCTACTGGTGGTCGGAGCACATGCCGCTCTCTACAGCATCAAGAATGGCAAGACCAAATCGCCACTAGGGGACTGGGCAAGAGCCTTGCTGGCGAAGAAATCCTTCAAGCTTGTGGCCGTCGCTTTGGCCAATAAAATGGCGCGCATCGCGTGGGCGATCATGACCAGAGCCGGTCATTACGAGCCGAATCTTGCTACCCAATAGACCAGGCATTACCGGAACTGCCCATAGGGCACAAAAGTTGGCGGCGTGACAATGGAGTGATGTGAAGGCGAAAGCGGAATGGATCGCACGAACTGAAGAACCCGTGGCATCGTATAGCGCCCCAAAGCGCGGTAAGTTGATAGGGATCGGTTCACGCGGAAAACATCAGGGCCAGCGGTCGTATCAAACCGCGCTTACAGGCCGGAGACATGACTGCACCCGACCCGCAAAGCTCAGCATCTTCCAAAAGCACCTTGCCAAGCGGGCGCCATCCAGACATTACGATGCCAGAATATCTCCTTTTGCCTCGAACAGCAGAAGCTTGCCAAAGTTGAAATTGGCGCCCGCATCCAGCGCGCGGCCGAAACGCTACATATTTGGGAACTCTTGGAGCGCCGGCCCGGTCAACTCTCGGGCGGGCAGCGCCAGCGCGTCGCTATGGGCCGTGCCATCGTACGCAATCCCAAGGTCTTTCTGTTCGACGAGCCGCTCTCCAACCTCGATGCAAAACTGCGCGTTCAGATGCGCACGGAAATCAAGCGCCTGCATCAACTCCTGCCGACGACAACAGTCTATGTCACGCATGATCAGGTGGAAGCCATGACAATGGCCGATCGGGTCGTCGTGATGAACGGTGGCGTGATCGAACAGGCGGGACCACCACAGGAGCTCTATCATCGCCCCGTCAGTCAGTTCGTCGCCGGCTTCATTGGTTCGCCCGCGATGAATTTCCTTCCGGCACAATTGGCTTCGAGCGGCAAGGGACTCGCTGTTATTCTGGAGGACGGCACTTCCCTTGCCGTTCCGGACGCGCGCGTCAACGAATATGCGCGCCATGCCGGAAAATCGGTCGTTTTCGGCATGCGGCCGGAATCGATCAGCGATCGTCAACAGCGCCCGGGTCTCGCAGACGTTGAGGCCAAGATCGATTTGGTAGAGCCACTTGGTCCGGAAACCATGGTCTATTTTTCTATTGGCGATGCCAACCTATGTGCCTGTATCGATCCGGAGTGCGGGTGTTGATTTCCGCTGAGAACTGATGGAGTGGATGTATATGGACCCCGCCCGACGGCATCGCAATGTGCCAGAGTGATGTTCGCCAAAACGTCACTTAGAGGAGAGAGCATCCATGAAGGAAGTTAGCATTGTCGGCCTGGGCCTTGCAAAGCGGGTATTTCAGGTTCACGCGGCTGGAGGCGATGGCGGCGTTGTTCTACGCAGGAAGCTGTCGCGCGGCCAGGTTCTGGCCTTCTTTGCAGAATTGCCGCGGTGCATTGTTGCGATGGAAGCTTGTGCTACCGCGCACTATTGGGCACGTGAGATCGGGAAGCTCGGCCATGAAGTTCGCTTGCTACCACCCGCGTACGTAAAGCCCTTCGTCAAACGGCAGAAGAATGATGCAGCCGACGCCGAGGCGATCGTTGAAGCCGCTCTGCGTCCATCGATGCGATTCGTGGTTCCGAAGACTGAAGGCCAGCAGGCTTGCTCCATGATCTTCCGCACGCGCGACCTATTCGTCCGTCAGAGAACGCAGCTCATCAATGCTCTGCGCGCGCACCTTGCTGAACATGGGATCATCGCGCCGCAGGGGATCGCAAACCTGACCGTGCTGACGCAGGTTGTCGAAGACGACAACGCTGGCCTCGAACTCATAGTCGTTGAACCAGCTCGGCTGTATCTTGATCAAATTGAAGCGCTCTCCTCTCGAATTGTCAGCTTGGAGAAGGCGCTCAGATCGGAAGCAAAAAGCTCGCAGAGCACGACCCGGCTAATGTCCATGCCGGGAATGGGGCCGATCACTGCAATGGCGATTGAGGCCTTTGCCCCCACCATGACCACCTTCAGGAAGGGACGAGATTTTGCAGCCTGGCTCGGGTTGGTCCCAAAACAGCATTCGAGCGGTGGAAAGCAGGTCCTCGGCCGAACGTCGAAGATGGGGCAGCGCGACATCCGGCGGCTTCTGATCATTGGAGCGATGACAGTTATCAGATGGGCATGCCGCAAAGCCCCTCCCGAGAACTCATGGCTGGCACGGATGTTGGCCCGCAAGTCTCGCATGCTCGTTGCGATAGCCCTCGCCAACAAAATGGCTCGGTCGATCTGGGCGATGATGACGAAGAATGAGAACTACAGGGATCCCGGTCTGGCTGCGGCATAGCAAAGCGCTAAGCTGGGGCGAGAACGGAACGTCGGCGTGTGAGGAGGTCAACGGACGGTAAGGACAAAGATCGGTGAGAGTGGGTCTGGGAAGGCATCCGGGTCAGTGAGCCACGAGCTCGTAGAACTGATTTTGCACCAGGTCCGCGTAGCTCCATACCGGCCAGCGGTCATACTCGAGCCGCACAACAGGCCTGATACATGACCGCACCCGATCACACGTCCAAAATCGTTCGAAGAACTGCTTGCATGAACGGGGGCAATGGTATGGACCCCGCCCGCCATCGGGCGCAGGCTTGACAACTCCGAAACGGACAAGAAGGAGGATTGCCATGTCGGTCGTTCGGATTGGTCTCGATCTTGCCAAGTACGTCTTCGAGGTTCACGGCGTGGACATTCACGGCAAGATCGTCTTGCGCAGGCGGTTGAGACGAGATGCGGTCTCCACGTTCTTTGCTAACCTGCCAAAGTGCCTGATTGGTATGGAAGCTTCGAATGGCGCGCATTATTGGGCGAGAACGTTGAAAGCGCTGGGGCATGAGGTTCGGCTCATCAGTCCGCAATTTGTAAAGCCGTATGTCAAATCGAATAAAAATGATCAAAACGATGCGGAAGCGATCTGCGAGGCCATTAGTCGACCATCGATGCGCTTTGTCCCGCCGAAGTCCGCCGATCAGCTGACGATGCAGGCCGTCCATCGGATCCGCCAGCGGCTCATTGGTGATCGAGTGCGGCTCGTCAATCAGATCAGAGGTTTGCTTTCTGAGCATGGCATTGTTGTTGCTCGCGACATCGCGCAGCTTCGTAGGCGCCTGGCGGAAATCGTTGGTGATAGCGCCGAGGAACTCTGTGACCTGCTCCGGTCGCTGATGCGGGAATTATATGCGGAACTGACGGAACTGGACGCTCGAATCAAGTCGTTCGATCTCCGGCTACGCGAGATCTTCCGCGGTAGCGAACAATGCCAGCGCCTTGCGAAAATCGAGGGTATTGGACCGGTCACAGCAACAGCCCTGATTGCAGCAGTTGGCGATCGATCATCGTTCAAAAATGGAAGGCAGTTTGCGGCCTGGCTGGGTTTGGTGCCCAGACAGCAATCAAGTGGCGGTCGTCAGCGTTTGTTTGGGATCAGCAAACGAGGAGATCGTTATCTACGCACATTGCTGATCCATGGTGCTCGAGCGGCCTTGGCTCGAGCTGGCGGCAAACAAGATCCGCGCAGCGTTTGGCTCGGCAAGCTTCGTCTCCGGCGTCATCCTAATGTTGCCGCCGTCGCACTCGCCAATAAGAACGCTCGCATCGTCTGGGCCATGCTGTCGGGAAACGAGGATTATGAGATGCAGCGATCCGTGGGAAGCGCTGCCTGACGAGAGCATATCAAAATGGAGATACATGCCTGACAATTGCAGCAAACGGCAGGAGATGGAAAACGGTCACTCCCGTCGCTTCTCAAACCTGATGTGTGGACCGGCATGGCGTTGTGCCAATGTCTTGGGGGCATTGAGGTGGAAGCGAGCGAAAACCCATCGAGGCTCGCAGTGGCGAATATCGCGCTGCATCAAGAAGCCGAATATACGTCCGCAGTTGTGACCTGATATCCAAAGTTTGCCAGACCTGTTGCAATCGGGCGGGGTCCATATACATCCATTCATGACCCGGGCTTTGAGACATGGCTTTTGAGCCGAGGATGGAGTGAACCCTTCGGGCTGGACCACGGGACGCTTCAAACTAAGCCGCCTGCTGGGTCAGTAGTGCGAGGATATTTGCCGGGCTATATGATGTTCCGGTTGCCAGCTCCGCGATCCCATTTGAGTTTGCCAAGATCGGCCTTAAAAAGCCGGACAATCGGAGCAAGCGAGGAAGGATTTCACGGCGTAACGACCTCAAGCCCGGCAGAATCAAAGAGTTCGCTCAGCCTTTCCGGAGGTTGCCCGTCGGTAACGAGCTTTGTAAGCAGCGTCAGAGGTGCTACCTGTGCGAGTGCGCGCCGTTCAAACTTCGATTGGTCGCCAACAATGATGGCCGCGTCGGAGCGACGAATGGCAGCCTGTTTTACCGCGATCTTCTCGAGGTCGTAGTCCATGACACTGCCATCATCGTCGAAGCCGGAATAGCCAAGGAAAGCCATGTCGAAGCGGATAGCGGAAATTCCGGAGATCGTCGCGGCGCCGGCCAGCGATCCGTCTGCGCCACGGGACCTGCCGCCGAAAACGTGAAGTTCAAGATCCGCCTCTCCTGCGAGGATCATCCCGGTCGCGAGGCTAGTGGTGAACACGCGCAGGTCCGCATGGCGGCCACGCAGGTTTCGAGCCACGGCTTCGACGGTCGAGCCGACATCGAGGAAGATCGTGGCCCCGTCGGGAATGAGCGTCGCAGCAGCCTTCCCGATCCTGGTCTTGGCGTCTGCGGCGCGTAAGCGCTTCTCGCCATAGCCTAGCCGGACCTCTGCTTCCGTTGGGCCGGCTCCCCCGTGGAATCTTTGCAGGAGCCGTAACCGGTCCAGATGAATGATGTCGCGCCGGATCGATTGCATCGAAACGTCGAAACGCTGCGACAGCGCTTCGAGCGTCGCATAACCGTGTTCGCCAACAATCTTGACGATATTGGCCTGACGGGGCGTCAACTCATCGCTTTGGTGTATTTCTTCATCTGTCATAAATCTTCCCTCGGTGTCATATAGCTTACAGGACTCGTGGCTGGACGCAACTGGCGAGTGGAGCAGATCACCGGATGATGAAATTGCAGTGGATAGAGCGGGACGGACAATTGATTTGCGGAGAACGTATCTTCGACCCCTCCGGACTGGGGTGGATTTCGGGCGCGATTTCCAACCATAACGCAGAGAATGTGACGCCTCCTCAGGCGCTTCAGAGATTGGCGGTGCGCCAATCTCTGAAGCGCGTTCCTATCGGTATCATCGGCCCGAGAGAGGCAACCCCGGCACAATATGACCTGGCAGAACAGGTGGGCGCAGCATTGGCGGATCACGGTCTGCAGCTGCTGTGCGGCGGCAAGACCGGTGTCATGGAAGCGGCTTGCAAGGGCCACGCGTCAAAGGGTGGACTGCCTATCGGCATCCTGCCGGACGAGGAATGGCAGGCCGCAAACCCTTACGTCGCTATCCCCATTGCGTCTGGTATCGGCCCGGCCCGGAACGCCATCATCGCCCGGGCTTGTCTCGCTCTGATTGCCATTGGCGGCGGTGTCGGTACGCTGTCGGAAATGGCGCTAGGCTTGCAGTTCAACCGACTCGTCCTTGCAATGGCCGATGCTCCACCCGTCATTGGCGCGTCCGTGATCGCCACGGTGGACGAGGCACTTGAGCGAATTGCGGCACACCTCTTCAAGATATTGTAAGATTTCTTCCATATGTCATGAATCTATTACAAGCATTGACTAAAGGAGAGCACGACCTGATCTGAACAAGAGGAAGGGGTGCCGCCTTGCCCGTCATCGCGATCGCCTATTTGATATTCCTGGCCGCCCCGGTGCTGCTGCTTGCGCTCGGTTCCTTTGGCGAAAGCTGGAGCAACACACTTCTACCGACCGGCTTTACTGGACGCTGGTACGAGGAGCTCGCCAGCGACACCAGCTTTCGGCGTGCCTTTATCACCAGTCTTCAGATCGTCGGCACGACCTGCCTTCTGAACATGCTGATCGGCTTGCCGCTCGCTTATGCCATCCAGGCCGGCGCGCGGGGCGGCGTTCGTCTGGCTGCTCGGCTCGTTACGCTGATGCCCGTTGCGGTGCCCGAGCTTGTGCTCGCATTCGGCTTCATTCTCGTCTTTTCCTCCGATGCCTTGCCGTGGCTTGGCAGTTTCTGGCTATTGGCGGCGGGCCACCTTGTTCTCACTTTGCCCTACACGGTGACCGCACTCGTCGCCGACATGGAGCAATTGCGCCTCGACGAATACGAGCATGCGGCCGCAACGCTCGGCGCTTCCTTTTTCGAGCGTCTGCGTGACGTCACGTTTCCGCTGCTGCAAACGAGCCTGATGTCGTCGATGCTGACGGTGGCGGCTCTTTCGATCGGCGAGTTCCAACTGTCCAACCTCATCTCCGGCTTCCTGTCCCGCACATATCCGGTCGTGCTGCTGCAGGCATTCTACGGCGCAACGGGCTTTGCCTGCGCCGCGACTATCGTTCTTCTCATTCTTGCAGCCTTGGCCTCACTGACCAGCAGCCTGACGGCCCGGTTCGCCGGCTCCACCAAAGCGAGATCCGCATGACCCTCAGATACGAAAACGTGAACTATACCTATCCCGGCGCGGCGACCGGTGTCTTCGACATCTCGCTTGAGATCGGCCGCGGTGAGTTACTCGCGATCATCGGGGCCTCAGGCTCGGGCAAGTCGACCATCCTCAAGCTCCTGGCCGGGTTTGTGAAGCCCGCCAGCGGCCGCATCCTGATCGACGGCAAGGATGTCGGCGACCGGGAACCAGAGGCCCGCAGGCTCGGTGTCGTGTTCCAAAACTACGCCCTCTTCCCGCATATGCGGCTGTGGGAGAATGTCGCCTATCCGCTGAAGGTGCGCGGCATCGCGAAGGCTGACCGCCGCGCGCGGGCGGTCGACATGCTTGGCCGCGTCGGCATGGGCAATCGCACGGACGACCTGCCGACCGCGTTGTCGGGCGGACAGCAGCAGCGCGTAGCGCTCGCCCGCGCCCTGGTCTTCGAACCGCAGGGTCTTCTACTCGACGAGCCGCTATCGGCACTCGACGCCGGACTGCGCGTCGAAATGCGCGACGAGATCCTGCGTGTACAGCGCGCCTCCGGTATCGCGACGCTGCTCGTCACCCACGACCAGGAAGAGGCGCTCTCGATCGCCGACAAGGTGGTGGTGATGCGCGAAGGGCGCCTCATCCAGATCGGCAAGCCGCGCGACCTCTACGAAACGCCGGTCAATGCATATGTCGCTGCCTTCGTCGGTCAGTCCAATCTCTGGCAGGGAAAGATCGCGGCGGACGGCCTTGTCGAGACTGCCATCGGTCCGCTTGCCTGCGAGACGCGAGGCAGGTCGAACGGCGATCAGGTGACAGTCTTTGTGCGTCCGGAGCGGATCGAGCCTGTCTTCGGGTCAACCGGCGGTGGTCTTCCGGGCCAGTTTGACGGAACCATTGCAGCCGACCGCTACCTCGGCCCGATCCGGCGTATCGATTTGGCCGTGTCCGGCGGGCTCATCCGTCTTGAAACCCATCTTCGCGAGCCGGTGACCTCCGTGGCGATCCCGCCCGATGCCGTGCGTCTTCTTCCAGCCAACTGAACCTATCAACCCAGTGAGGACTTTCCATGAACAGACGGCAATTCATCAGCACCGCCGCAGCCGCCGCAATGGCGCTGGGCCTTGCTCAGACAGCTTTCGCATTCGACGGCGCTGAACTCTACTCGGGCGAGAAGGCGCTCTACGAGAACGCTCTCAAGGAAGGGCTTATCGTGTCCTTCGACACAGGCCCGACCTGGGCCAACTGGGCTGGCCAGTTCAAGGCTTTCCAGAAGCGCTACCCGGGCGTCGAAATGGTCTATAACGACCTCGGTTCGGCAGCGACCGTCGTCGCCCTCGACAAATCGCGCAACCGGCCGCAGGCCGATACCGCATATTACTTTGCCGCTTCGGCGCTCGATGCTGCCAAGACCGGTGTTGTCGAGGGCTTCAAGCCGACCAACTTCGACCGCCTGCCCGAGGCGCTGCGAGAAAAGGACGGCCGATGGTTGACGGTTCACACACTGAGCGTCGCTTTCCTCGTCAACACCAAGCTAGTGAAGAACGTGCCGCAGAGCTGGGCTGACCTTTTGAAACCCGAATACAAGAACGCGATTGTCTATCAGGATCCGCGCTCGACAGGTCAGGGACAGGTGGTCACCTTCGCCGCTACCTTTGGCAATGGCGGCAGCATGGACAATATCACCCCTGGCATCGACTATCTCGGCAAGCTGACCAAGGCCGGCAACGTGCTGCGCACCGTCGGCACCACGCCCTATGCCCAGTTCCTCAAGGGCGAGATCCCGATCTGGATCGGCTATGAGAACGATGGTCTGAAGGCGAAATTCGTCGATGGAATGGGCGACGGCGTCGCAGTTGTTATCCCCAAGGAAGCCTCCGCCGCTGCGCCCTACGCGATTTCGCTGGTCAAGAACGGCCCCAATCCGAATGCCGGCAAGCTGTGGCTGAACTTCATCATGAGCGACGAAGGCCAGAAGATCTTCGCCGAAGGCTATGTCCGCCCGGCCGTTACCGGCATTGCTCTGCCAGAGACCGTTGCGGCGAAAATGCCCACGGCGCCGCAGGTGGTTCCGCTCGATATCGCCAAGGCGACCGCCAAGAAGGGCGAAATCGACGCGGGCTGGGCCAAGGCCATTCTCGGCCAGTAGGCCGCTGACACCATGGCCGTCCGCGCAGGTTATGCGTGGACGGCGCCTGTTTCTTCATCCGTTCCAACGAGAGACGATCATGAGCACCCGCGCTTCAACATCCACGCTCGCTGCCTTTGCGGCGCCGGGTATAGTCACGCTTTGCCTGTTCTTCCTCGTGCCCGTCTGCGCCGTTCTGGTTGGCGCGGTTTCGGATGGCGGCAGCGCCTTCGTGCGCCTTGCTGCCGATCCGGTCTTCTGGAACGGTCTTCGGGGCACGCTGATCCTCGGAACCGCAGCACCATTGTTTTCTCTCGCCATTGGCTTCTGCGTCGCGCTGACACTATCGCGGCTGGCGCCGGGACTGCGCACCGCCGCCCTCATCGCCATATCGCTACCGTTGACATTCTCCGGCCTGATCGTTGCCTACGGTTTCATTCTGCTTCTCGGCCGCTCCGGCTTTGTAACGCTGCTGCTTGCAGAACTTGGTCTCGATCCGGCCGTCACCGGCGCATTCATCTTCTCGCCGATCGGGCTCGGGCTTGCCTATTCCTACTATCTCGTGCCGCGCGTCGTGCTGATCGTCTTGCCTGCGATCAGCAATTTCGACCGCAACCAGCTCATTGCCGCCCGCTCGCTTGGTGCTGGCGGAACTCGCGCGCTGTTCGACGTCATGCTGCCGCAGATCATGCCGAGTTTGGTCGCCGCTTTCTGCCTGACATCCGCCGTCGCCATCGGCGCCTACGGCACGGCACTCGCACTCGTCGGCACTCAGGTCAACATCCTGCCACTCGTCCTCTACAGCAAGGTCTCGGAGACCGGCACCGACCTTCCGGCCGCCTCGGCCGCCTCTCTTGTTCTCGTCGCGATCTGCGCGGCTGTCGTCGCGTTGGGTGAGGCGGTGGGTGGCAGGCGGAAAAGCTAAGCCTCGGTGGCTCGCTGCCCTCCAGGCTGACATCACCGCCTGCGAACTACGCACCTAGCTGTTTAGTCCGGGGAATTGATGGGTTGGATCGAGCTTGAATTGTTGGGGCTCTTTTGTCCAGCATTTACAGATGTATTCGTAGGGTGTGAGGCCTTGGAGGGTCTTGAGGCGGCGACCGAAATTGTATGCGGATACAAAGTCTGTGAGGCGGTTGCGAAGCTGATCATGGCTCTCGTAGTAATAGCGTTTGACCGTAGCATCCTTGATTGTCAGGTTCATTCGCTCGACCTAGCCGTTGGTCCACGAATGTTTTGGCTTGGTCGTTCGGTGTTCGATATCGGCCCTGGCGCCTGAATATTCGAAGGCATGGGCCCGGAATATCTCGCCATTTGCGATTGCTTCCTTGATAAGCGGAACGGCTGAACCGCGGCCCCCGGCGTGGTGAACTGGATGCCGCTGTCGGTGAGAACGGTATGGATCCTGTAGGGGACAGATTCGATCAGACGTAGCAAGAACTTCCTTTACACGCGCGAAGGCAGGCAATTCGATGTACCTTGTGGGCTTACGTCGTTGCCGCGACATAACTGCGCCATCCGCCATAGTGGGTGATGTCAGTCGCGTCAGCGATGGCGGCGGCTTCGACCAGAAATCCCTTGGCCGAAGTTCCGTCGGATAGGAAGAGGGTGCCGATGCCGAGGGGTGAGGGGATGGCCGCAACAAATTGACCGAAAGCGGCCGGCGTCATTTGCCAGATCTCGACATCGATTTGACCGCCTGTCGCCTGTTCGACGCGGAGAAGCCCTGGCTTCGCCGGTATCTGTCCCGACAGGGCATAAAGCCGGTAGCAATCCGTTGTGCGTGCGTTCCGCACAAAGCGACTGCCAAGGGCAAGCAGTTGTGGGTTTAGCGGCATGCCGGAGAGATGGGCGCCGACGACCGCGATATCGATCAGCCCGGCCTCGTCAACGCTGATCGTATCTTTCGCCTCCGGCTGCAGCCATCCGGTCGCGCCGAGCGTCAAGCCGCTGCTCCCATGAATGTCGAGCGCGAGCGAGGCCGTGAGGCCGTCGCGTCCCGAAGGCGCCAGCAAAGTGATGCTGGCTGGACGACCGTCGCTGCGTGTGCCGGTTGGCACTGCGATGCCGCATAGATCGAGAAGGTTGACGAAGTTGGTGTAGGTCCCGAGACGCGAATTCTCGCGGATCGGTTCGGCCTCGAGATCCGCGCGCGTATAATGCTTTGGGGCGGTCGGCACGCAGAGGAGATCGACCGAAGCGATCAGCGGAGCGACCTTCTGTTTCAGGTCTTGCAGAGCATAGAGGCCTTTAAAGGCGTCTGCGGCCGAAAGCTGTTTGGCACCGCCGTAGATCTTGCGCGTGACAGGGTGAAAGCTTGCCTCGTTGGCGTCGAAGAAATCCTTCACCGCGGCATAGCGTTCCGCGACCCAGGCGCCTTCATAAAGTAGCTCCGCCACTCGGTAAAAATCGCCGAAGGGAACTTCCACCAGGCGATGGCCCAGTTCCGCCAACATGCGTAAGGCGTCGTCATAGGCTGCTTCCATGACGGCGTCGCCGAAAAAGAGCCGCTCCGCCTTTGCCGGCACACCAATGGTTAAGGCCGATGGCGTTCGGCCGAAGCCATCGGTTGAGACGGCCTTCGAATAAGCGTCCGCGGCGTCATGGCGGGCGGCGACCATGAAGACCCGCCAGGCATCTTCGACCGTCAGCGCGAAGATCGATACGCAATCCAGCGTGCGGCAGGCAGGGATGACGCCGCTCGTCGACAACGCGCCAAGGCTCGGTTTCATGCCGACGATATTGTTCAGGCCGGCTGGAATACGACCCGACCCGGCGGTGTCGGTGCCGAGCGCAAAGCTGACGATACCCTGCGCCGTCGCCACGGCCGAGCCGGAACTCGAGCCGCCCGGCACCAGTTCGGCATCGATGGCATTGCGCGGAACAGGATAGGGCGTGCGGACGCCGACGAGGCCGGTTGCGAATTGATCGAGATTGGTCTTTCCGATCACCAGCGCGCCGGCCTCCTTCAGCAGGCGAACGACGGTGGCGTCGGTGTCCGGCATATAGGTGTAGTCGGGGCACGCGGCAGTCGTTGGTATGCCCGCAACATCGATATTGTCCTTGACGGCAAAGGGGATGCCCCAGAGTGGTTTAGCTGCAGGATCAAAGGCCTTGAGCGCGGTCGCCTGTTCAAGCAGGCTCTCCTTATCGGCAAGGTGCAGGAAGATACCGGGGTCGCCGACCTCGGCAATGCGCGCAAAGACGGCCTCTATGACGGCAGCAACGCCGCCGCCGCTCGCATAGAAGGCATGCAGGGAGGAAATGTCGAAGGCGGGGCTCGTCACGCGGTTTCCTCTTCCAATATTCTGACGGGCCGATCCCACTGGATCAGGACGACGCAGCCCGTATCACTCCAGACCGAATGCTCGGTCCCGGCGGCATTGACGATGTAGCAGCCCTTGGCGTAGTCGCCGGCCTCATCCGATTGTATGCCGTCGAGCACCAGTATCGTTTCCAAGCCCTCGTGCCGGTGGCGGGGCACAGAAGCGCCGACCTCGTATTTCAGCAGGGCGACTCCCGGTTGGTCGCCCTTGAAGGGCTGAATCCAATGGACGGTAACACCATCCCGGAACGGACCGAAGGTCAACTCCTTCCAGCCCCCCAGCGTCAACAGTTCGCGTGTCGTTTCAGGCATGGCTGATCGTCTCCAGGATATCGTCGACATGCGCCGTCCAGCCGACGATGGCGCCTTGCGCCCGGATCATCGCGATGGCCGCGGCTTTAAACTCTGGGAAGTAGCTTTCGGTTGCTTCTTCGGCGAGCAAGCATTCATAGCCGCGATCATTGGCCTCGCGCATGGTGGTTTGCACACAGACCTCCGTGGTGACGCCGGCGAAAACGAGCTGCTTGATATCCTTATGGTTCAGGATATCGCCGAGTTCGGTGGCGTAGAAGGCGCCCTTGCCCGGTTTTTCGATGACGATCTCGCCATCGATGGGGGCGAGTTCGGGAAGGATGGCCGTGCCCGGTTCGCCGGCGATGAGGATGCGACCCATCGGTCCCTTGTCACCGATCCTGAGCGAAGGATTGCCGCGGCTGCGCTTGGCGGGCGGTAGGTCGGAGAGGTCGGGCTTGTGGCATTCCATCGTGTGGATAACCGGCAGGCCGGCATGGCGAAAGCCGGCGATCAGCCGCTTCACGTCAGGGATTATCTTCGTGATGCGGCTGACATCATTGCCGAGACTGGCGCCGAAACCGCCGGGCTCGCTAAAATCGCGCTGCATGTCGATGACGATCAACGCTACGGCCTTGCGTTGCAGCGGGAAGGGAAAAGGTTGAGCCTTGATGTCCGTCATCAGTGATGCCCTGCCATATGCGCGCCAATCACAGAGATATCCGCGGTCTGCGCCGGTGTTTCGTAGACGAGCTTGCCTTCGGAGATCACCATGATGCGATCTGACATTTCCAGAAGTTCGTCGAGATCCTCCGACAAGAGCAGCACAGCCGCCCCGGCATTGCGGGCACGCATGATACGGGCGCGGATTTCGGCAACGGCGGAAAAGTCGAGGCCGAAACAGGGATTGGAGACGATCAGCAGATCGACCTCTCCCGTCAGCTCCCGCGCTAAGACGGCGCGCTGGACGTTGCCGCCGGAAAGCGCCGCAATCGGCGAGGAGGATGAAGCTGTCTTCACCTTGAAATCGGAGATCAGCGATATCGCGCGCTTCTTCATCCGGCCCCTGTTCAGCCAGATCGCCTCAATGCCGTTTTCCTTCAGATCGAAGGTGCGGAAGGCGAGATTTTCGCTGACGGTCATGCGCGGCGCACAGGCATTCTGCAACGGCTCTTCGGGAATGAAGCGGACGTTGTTTTTCCGTGTCTCGGCCCGTGTGGCGCCATAGATCTCGCCGTTGACACTGACCGATCCCTCCTGGGTCGGCCGCTGCCCGGCAAGGATCTCCGTCAGTTCCTTCTGGCCATTACCGGAAATGCCAGCGATGCCGACAATCTCGCCTGAGTGGACTGTCAGCCTGTCGATTTCGATGGCTTTCAAACCGGATCGGTCGGGCGCTATGACCCGCTCGACCTGCAACACCGCTTTCGCCGTATCCGTGACGGGAACCCGCGTGTCGAGCTCAGCAAGCTTGATGTCGCCGATCATCATCGCGGCCATATCGTCTGTCGAGAGTTCTCCGACTTTACCGCCGCCAACCAGCTTGCCGCGGCGCAGGATGGAGACCGCATCGGCGAATTTCGTCACCTCATGGAATTTGTGGCTGATCATCAACACGGTCAGTTCGCCGCGCTCGGTCATGTCTCGCACAAGGCCGAGCATCTCGTCGGCCTCAGCCGGTGTCAGCACCGAGGTCGGTTCGTCGAGTATGAGGAAACTGCGGCCGAGATAAAGCTGCTTGACGATTTCGAGCTTCTGCTTTTCGCCGGCGGCAAGCTCGCTGACCCGCCGATCGAGCGGGATCTTGAAGGGCATTCGTTCCATGAAGACGGCAAGCGCCTTGCGCTCGTTGGCCCAGTTGACGATAGCTGGCACTTCAGCGCGGCTGATGACAAGGTTTTCAGCACCCGTCAGCGACGATACCAGCGTAAAATGCTGGTAAACCATGCCGAGACCATAGGTAGCTGCATCCTTCGGGGAGGCAACCGCGACTTCGTGGCCGTCCACCGACAGCGACCCAGAGGTCTGGTGGTAGAAGCCCATGAGGCATTTCACGAGGGTCGACTTGCCGGCGCCGTTCTCGCCGAGCAGCGCGTGAAAAGTGCCGGCGGGAATGCTGACGGAGACATGGTCGAGCGCCGTAAAACTGCCAAAACGCATAGTCATTTCGTGCGTCTCGATGCCGACTGCCTTGCCGACTTGCGGAAGGGGAGTATCGCGGATGACGCTCATGGCAGCTGACTCACGAGGTTCGCGGAATTGGAGACCGAGCCGAAGACGCCACCCTGCATCTTCACCATCTTGATGGCCGCGAGGTGATTTCCATAATCGGTCGCGCCGCAGCAGTCCTCCAGCAGCAGGCATTCAAAGCCGCGATCGTTCGCCTCGCGCATGGTGGTATGAACGCAGACGTCAGTGGTGATGCCGGTGAGAATGATGTTCTCGATGCGCTTCTGGTTGAGGATCAGCTCCAGGTCGGTAGCACAGAAGGACCCCTTGCCGGGCTTGTCGATGATCGTCTCGCCGTCCATCGGCTTCAGCTCGTCGATGATGTCCCAGCCGGGCTCGCCGCGCACGAGGATGCGACCGCAAGGGCCGGCATCGCCAATGCCGGCATTGATGCGCTTCGAACGCCACCGCTTGTTGGCGGGCAGATCGGCAAGATCGGGTCGATGACCCTCGCGTGTGTGAATGATGTGGTAGCCCTTGGCGCGCATGGCGGCCAGAACCCGTTTGATCGGCTCGATCGGCGCGCGCACCAGCGACAGGTCGTAACCCATGTGATCGACATAGCCGCCAGGACCGCAGAAATCCGTCTGCATGTCGATGATGATGAGCGCGGTATTGCCAGGTCGCAAGGCGCCATTATAGGGCCAGACATAGGGATCGGCATCGATATAGGCCAGCGTCTGGCTTGCGGGAGCAATGGCAGGATAGTTCATGGCTGACCTTCCTATTTGGTGAGCGAAAGCGCGCCGGGAGCGCCGCTAAGCGTGCGAGTGGGCGAGGACGCGATGATCATGATGACGAGCGTCAGCACGTAGGGAGCGGCGTAGAACAGATAATATCCTTGCGTCACGCCGACGGATTGCAGCGCCGGGCCGAGCGCCCCGGCACCGCCAAAGAGAATTGCGGCCACGAAGCAGCCGATCGGGTTCCAGCGGGCGAAGATCACCAGCGCCACGGCCATCAGGCCCTGGCCTGATGAGATGCGCTCGTTCCAGGAGCCCGGATAATAAAGCGAGAGATAGGCGCCGCCGATTGCCGCCAGCGAGCCGCCGACGGCGGTTGCCAGCAGCCGGACACGGTCGGGATTGATGCCCATGGCGCGCGCCGCATCCGTGCTGTCGCCGACGACGCGCAGCATAAGGCCGATCCTGGTGTTCCCGAATGCCCACCAGAGCACGAGGGCGAGGACCGCACCGAGAATGAAAAGTATATTGATATTCAACGCCGCCTGCACCGGCTGCAGGCTCGACCAGAAACCGAAGGGGATCGCCGGCAGGTGCGGCGCGACCGGCTGGATGAAGGACTTGCCGAGAAAGAAGGCAAGGCCGAGGCCGAATTGCATCATGGCGATGCCTATGGCGATGTCGTTGACCTTCGGCCACTTGCAGATCCAGCCGTGCACCGCGCCGAAGGTCGCCCCGCTCGCCATCGCAGCCAGAACGCCGAGCCAGGCGGAGCCGCTCATCACGGCGACGGCATATGCCGTCATGGCGCCGAAGACGAGCGTGCCCTCCAGGCCGAGATTGATGCGGCCGGACCGTTCGGTGATCGTCTCGCCGAGGCTGACGAAGATGAAGGGCGTCGAGACGCGGATAGCGCCGGCAAGGATGGCAAGGGGTACGCCCCAGAGACCGATTGCTGTATCGTCCATCATGCATTCCTTTTCCAGAGATCAGGATTGAAGATCTTGAAGCGGCCATAGAAGGTTTCGCAGAAGAGGATCACGATGAAGAGCGTGCCCTGTAGGACGAGGACCGTCGCGTCGGGTAGGCCCATGCGGCGCTGGATCAGGCCGCCGGACGCATCGATACCGCCAAGAAGAATGGCGACAGGGATGATCGCCAGCGGATTGTGCCGCGCCAGAAAGGCGACGAGGATGCCGGTATAACCATAGCCGGCGGCAAGTGACGCATTGGCGCTGCCCTGGACCGCGGCGACCTCGATCATGCCAGCAAGCCCGGCGAAGCTGCCGGCAATCGCCGTGAAACCGGCGATCAATCGTCCCACAGGCAAACCCTGGATCTGTGCAGCGCGGACGTTACCGCCGGCGATGCGAGCGGCGAAGCCATAGCTGGTCATCTCGAGCAATATCCACGAGACGATACAGGCGATGATGCCGATAACGAGGCCCCAGTGCACATCCATGCCTGGAATATTGCCGAGCATATAGTCGTGCGGCAGCGGCTTGGTGGAGGGTTTGTTGAGGCTTGCCGGATCGCGCAGCGGCCCTTCAACGAACTGGTTCATCAAAGCGATGGCGATATAGGCGAGTAACAGCGAAGAGATGGTTTCGTTGACGCCGCGATAGTGGCGCAGGAATCCGGCAAGGCCGATCCAGATGCCGCCCATCACCATGGCGGCAACCGCCATGAGAGCAAGAGCGATGATCGGCGGTAACAGGCCGACGATCGGCAGTGCGATCGCTGCTGCCGCCACGCCGCCGAGAACGACGGCGCCTTCGCCGCCGATGATGACGAGACCGAGCCTCGCCGGCAAAGCGACGCAGAGCGCGGTGAGCAGCAGCGGAGAAGCGCGGCTCAGGCTGTTCTGGACGGAAAACCAGCTGCCGAAGCCGCCGGCGTACATGAAGCGATAGAGGTCGGCCGGCGATTTGCCGACCGCCAGGATAAACAGGGAGAACAATGCCAGGCCGACCAGGATTGCGCCAAGCGTGATCACCAGTGGCTCGGCCCGCCGCGCGATCCATTCGAGGGCGGGACGCAGCAGCATCTGTCTTTGCGCAGCGATGGACAATGCGGACTCGTTGACTTCAACCGTCATGACGCTTCTCCCTCGATGTTCAGGCTGTGGAGCCGGCGACGCCTTCGACGAGATAGTTCATGCTTTCGAGTTCGATAGCGTCCTCGGCGAAGCTCTTGTCCGCGGTGATGACGACGTTGCCCTTATTGTCCTTAATCGGGCCCTTGAAGACCGAAAAGCCGCCGGCCTTCATCTGGGCAAGAGTCGCCTCGAATTTCTTGCGGGATTCGTCGGAAACGCCAGGTCCGAGCGGGCTCATCTTGACGAAGCCATCCTTCAGCCCGCCGCGGACGAAATTGCCAAGCTTTTCACCGGCCTGCGCCTTCTTGACGAAGTCCGAGTAGACATTGCCCCAGGCCCACTCCGCGCCGGTCAGGTACTTGGCCGGAGCAAGGGGGCTCTGGTTGGCGTGGTAGCCACAGACGAAGGCACCACGGCCGGCGGCGGTTTCGACGACGACCTTCGGGCTATCGACATGGCAGGTAATGACGTCTGCCCCCTGGTCGATCAGCGCGTTGGTGGCCTCGGCCTCCTTGACGGCCAGCGACCATTCGCCGGTGAAGATCACCTGGCAGGTGATGGCCGGATCGACGGAGCGGGCACCGAGCAGAAAGGCGTTGATGTTCTGTAGAACCTGCGGAATCGGCTTGGCGGCAACGAAGCCGATCTTCTTGCTCTTCGTGGCATAACCGGCAGTCACGCCGTTCAGATACTGGCCCTGGAAGATGTAGCCGAAATAGGAGCCGGTATTGGCCGGATTCTTGCTAGCCTGCCAGAGGCCACCGCAATGGCGAAACTGAATGTTGGGATATTTGGCGGCCATGGCCAGCATATGCGGATCGAAATAGCCGAATGAGGTCGGGAAGATCAGCGTGGCGCCGTCAAGGTTGATCATCGATTCCATCGTCTTTTGAACGTCGACGGTTTCGGGGACGTTTTCCTCTTCGACAACATTGACGCCGGGGAGCGCCTTGACGACGGCAGCACCTTCGGCATGGGCCTGGTTGTAGCCGTAATCATCTTTCGGACCGACATAGATGAAGCCGACGGTGAGCGCGGTCTGTGCGTAGGCGCGAGATGCCAGAAGGCCCGGCGCGACGCTGACAAGTGCGCCTGCTGCCGATGCCTGGAGAAAGTTGCGGCGATTCATGCGAAGGAGTCTGGTCATGGGAATGCTCCTTGAGGGCGGGAGCCCGGTTCGTGAAGAGAGTTGCAGGAAAGTGTATGCAATACCCATGCCAGATAGTAAGACATTGATATTATTGAATTAAAATTTCTGAGAATGCTTATCGGCGAAAAGTGTATGCAGATTTTCTTCATGTTGTGCTCATTAGTAGGCAATGCCCTTTTTTTAATCCAAATTTTGAGAGGTGAATGCGGACGAGCTGCGAGAGAAGGTTTCTGTGTTAAAAAATATCTTTTAAAAACAAAAGATTAATTCGATAATTGACTTTGCTAACCGAGTGCATACATCTGTATGCACGAACTGAGGATTCGCGTATTCCTGTGAAGCAGATCAAGCGCAAGGAAATTGTCAGGGCCGGAACGACCGTCGAACAGATGGTGCGGGCAGTTGCGGATATGATTGTAACGGGTGCGCTCCTGCCTGGGGAGAAGCTTGACGAAATAACACTCGCAAGCCGCTTCGAGGTATCGCGGACCCCGGTTCGCGAAGCGCTACGCGAACTTGGCGCGATGGGTCTTGTCGGCCGCGAACCGAATCGTAGCGCTGTCGTGACGAATGTTAGTGGTGCCTATCTGCATTCGATGTTTGAGGCGATGGCGGAGCTGGAAGCCATTTGCGCGCGCCTATCTGCGGAACGAATGACCGTCGATGAACGTCGAACGCTGGAGCTCGAACATCGCGCTTCCGCACGGCTGGTGCGTGCCGGCGCCGAGGAAGATTATGCTACATACAATGTCGAGTTTCATAACCAGCTCTATCGTGGCGCGCATAACGACCACATTTTCGAGCTGGTGACACAGACCCGCGCCCGACTTGCGCCCTTCCGTCGCGCGCAGTTCCGTCTTCCCGGGCGCCTGGCCAAGTCCTTCGATGAACACGACATTATCGTCACCGCGATTATGCGCGCGGACGCTCAGGCGGCCAGGCAGGCCGCCTATTCCCATGTCGCCAACGTCAGCGATGCCAGCGTTGTCTTTGCTGAACACCGGTAGCACCTTTTCGTCTGGACGGCGGAAAAGGCCAAAGTCTAGACTCTAGCGATCGTGGCGCGTTGGGCTATTGGAACAGCGCCTGCAGCGGATCGCAAAGCTCTCTCCACACCTCTTTTGCATCAACGTCATAGCGTGGATCGCGCGTTCGTTTTCCTTCAAGAGCTATAATCTTAATTGATGAACGTGAGTGTTGCGCGTCCATATGTCTATCGAAAACGAGCGTGTGAGTCTCTTTGGTCGACCTTTCATATCGAGGGAGGTAGCAGCGATTGAATAATTAGGAGAGCCCAGACCCTCGGCAGGGACAGGGCTGGCAAGATTGACGGTCGCCACGACCGACGAGCTTTTCAACTATATCCGTGATCGTCGGACTGAAGATTTTGTCGTCAGCCCAATTACCGGTTAACCTGGAGGTCTTGGCTAGCACCGCACCAATGTTGCTTTCTTTCAGAATTTGTAGCTTGCGCCAACGAGGATCTTGTTCTGTGTGGCGCCAAATTTCCCGAACGCCGACCCGAAATCCTTGTTTCCGAAATCCGAATAGCGGTATTCGCCGCGAACGATAACGTTGCCGGTGACGGCGTGCTCGATGCCGCTGCCAGCCGTCCAGCCGATCAGGATGTCGTCTTTCTTGCCGACAGCTGGGACGTCAACCTTGCCGCCGGCGGCAGCGACACCGGCTGTCGCGAAGAACAGCGTTCGATCCAGGGCGTAACCGACGCGAGCGCGACCGGACGCATCCCACTCGAGATTTGTCTCCTTCTTGTCCTTAAAGCTGTAGTTAAAATCGTTTTCGATCCCGTAGACGATCTTGCCGGATTGGAAATTATATCCGGCATGAACTCCGGCCGTGCCGTCGTCGAGATTCCGGTCTGTGCCGAGACCTGTTCCCTTATTCCAGACGTAACCACCCTGCGCACCGAGATAGAAGCCAGACCAGTCATAGGCTGAATAACCCTGCTCGGCGGCCGGCGCAGAATGTTCGTAGGTGAGATCGGCTGCCAAGGCCGGGGCGGCCAGAAATGACACCAGAGCGCCAACGACGAAGAGTTTGATATGCATAGTGGAAGTGCCTCATGTATTGCACCAACGGAAAGGCGTTCGCGTGTCGCATCGGCCCGGCTCATAAGGTGACTATGCCGTCCGCACGATTGCTGAGTGTGCTTTCATGTTCAGTTTTGTTGCGGCGGCGAAAACCACGTCTGTGCAGCCATAGAACGCAAGGCCGGCCAGTTGCCGGATCTAAAAGTGCTGCCACGCGTCCACCGCACCCGTGGCCACAAGTTTTCGCAATGATTGGCGATCACACGCCGTGTCTAACGTGGCAGCCTGATCAAAAAGGCCCTTTCAATTGTCCAGATTGCCGCCCGTCATGAGCAATATGTGGACACTGTCGAGGAGGAGTTTCGTAACAGGCAGGGTGCGGGCGCGCCGCCGAGCGAAGATGGTTGAGAACAGTATGAACTTACACCCATCGTATATCACCTTCCCGGCTAGGTCGGCCGCCGGTGAACACCGAAGTTCGTCAGGAATATTGATGTCGAACCGGCGCGCATGTGTGCTGATCTTTGTCAGTCTTGATCATGGACCACACCGACGATCTCGCCCCCGCGCGAGACGCTCACCAGTAGATCATCGCCGTCACGCCAAGCCCTGATCAAAAAGCGCTCGCCGACATCCCTTACGTCTCTGACGCGATAGCCCCGTCGCTCAAGCAGGCGAACCGCATCGTTCGGCCCGAAGTTTGCCCGGTGCGGTGCCCATTCGCCTCGCCGGTCATGATCGCTGTTCCATCGCTGAAGGAAGTCCGCCTCTACCTGGGCATCGTCGTCATAAGATCCCGAATCCTGGCCCTTATGAATGACGACCTGTGCCCTGGCAGGCACCACAGATGAAGCCATCATGATCACGGCAGCGGCCAATGCAGCTTTGCGTAGTTTCATCGTTCGATCCTTTCCGTCGCTAAACCGGTAAACGTCCGAGGGCTCTCAGCCGTCGGTTCGCCGATCCTGGCCCCTTCCGTTTTGTTCTGTGTGCCTTTTGATTGAGAAATGTTGCGAAAAAAATGAGGGGTGGGATCAGTAATGATCCGGCCTCGACCGGCTGGACGCCTTAGATGATGGCGTTGGAAGAAAAGCTGTCGATGAACGCGGCCGCGACATCGCAGGCAATCAGCATATGAAGCAAAAAAATCAGAAACGCTCGCCGGGCGGATAGGTTTGCGGCATCGCGCTCCTCGTCCTGTCTCGCGGTTCGGCCTGCGTACCTGACCGCGACTGTCGCAAGGCAGAGAATGTTGAGGATCGCGAATTGCCACGGGCTGGCGACAAGAACACACAACAATGCGTTTCCAATCAAGCAGATCGGGAAATCCGGAGATTTGCGAGCGTGGAGGATGCGTTTGGCGTCTCTCAGCGAGAAGACGGCATCTTTCAATTGCCTAATGTTCGCCATGAGTTTCTCCAGACGCAATTTCATCGCATCCATCGAAACGGATTCTCGGAGGACAGGGTGTTCTTTTGTGTTGCTGCAGATTTCATTTGATGACGAAGGTTCTGATGGTTTGAACGCAATAAAGGCTAACAAACCAAAACACGTTGCTGCGAGCGCAGCTTCAGAATTGGCGGAACCGGCACGGGATCTACCATCAACGCATGCGTGGCTGCGAACCTCCAAACTCCAGCCTGATAAAGTGCTGCGAGGACCGAGCCGAGGCTGCCTTGACCGGGAAACGTTGCAAAAGCGCGGATCCCAACATTTCCCAACATTTCAGAACAGAAGATCACGACAGTTTGGCTATTCTAGCCGGAGCATTTTGTCATGTGCGACATAAAGAGCTTCGAGAGCACTATCGAAACAAGGCAGGAAACGTTGCCGGCTTCATCGCGACTGTCGCTGGACGCTGACGATTGTGCCAGAGTTCTGGCGTGACACATCCGTACTCGGGTGAGATGATCGTCTTGACGGGTGCTGAGCCCTTGATCACTCGAAAACACATGATGGCCACTTGAATGTCGTTAGTTGAACGAACCGCAAGCATCCCGAATATTCTCATCGTGGAGGACGATTCCGATATCGCCGGCATGCTGGTCGACTTGATGAAGGCCAACGGCTTCGATGCGTATTCCGTTGGCAATGGGGCCGAGATGGATCGGCAGCTCAACCGCCGCAAGTTCGATCTGATCGTGCTCGACGGGATGCTGCCAGGCGAAGACGGGTTCAATATCTGCATGCGGTTGCGGGCATCGAGTTCGATTCCTATGCTCATGCTCACTGCCCGCCGAGAAGATATCGACCGGATTCTCGGGCTTGAACTCGGCGCCGACGACTACGTCACCAAGCCGTTCAATTCTCGCGAACTGCTGGCCCGCGTAAAAAGTATTTTGCGCCGGAGCTCTCTCTCGCAGCGGAGGGAAGACGTTTCCGCGACAATGACGTTCTCCGGGTGGCGGATTGATGGGAACAGCCGACAACTGTTCGATGCGGACGGCGACGAAGTCTCGATGACCACGGCCGAGTTCGATCTGCTTTGGGCGTTCTGTTGCAATCCCAATAAGGTTCTGACACGCGAACAGCTCTTGTCGATGACCCATGCCGGCTCAGCGGGCCCGATCGAGCGTAGTATAGATCCTCACATCAGCCGCATCCGTCAGAAAATCGAACCCAATCTCAAGGAGCCTGCCTTCATCAAGACGGTGCGCCTCGGCGGTTATTTGTTTGCAGCCACCGTCCGGAGGCTTCCGTGAACAGTCTTCGTACCGCTTCCATCCGGACGCAGATCCTTGTCCTGGCGATCCTCCTGACGCTCCTGGTGTCGGTTATCGCTGCGACTACGGAGCCCTTCATCTTTGGCCGACACGACCAGGGAATAAGGATTGGCCTGCTGGCCGGACATATCGAGCGCGTTGTCGATGAATTCACGCAGGCCCATTCTGCCGATGCCACTGCGAACGTGTCGCGCCTGGCTGAGCAACTGGGCCTTTCGGTGGAGGTTCTGTCTGCGAAAAATCTTCCGGCCGGCGGTTTGACCGTGGCGAGTGCCACCAACGTCTTGCAGCGGGTTCGAAGCGCGCTGGAGGATGGCTTCCTCTATACTGTTGGTCATCTGCCGGATAAGGAAGACAGATCGCGACCGCTAATCGTGAAGATCGATGAGGATAGGGCTCTCCTTTTCCACCTGCCGACGTTTCCTCGGTATTTGTGGTTCTTCCCTGCCGTCGCAAGCGGGATCCTCAAGATCGTTCTTCCTCTGATTATTCTCGCTTATGTGAGCAGTTGGTTGATCACGAAGCCACTCATTCGCTTCGCGGCCGATGCCAAGAGGGCTAGCACCGATGATGGTCTGGAAATGCCGTTCACGGTGACAGGCTCTTCGGAACTGAGAAGCCTCGCAACCTCTCTCAACGTCATGCGCGGCAGGATCTTGGAGATGGCCGAAGCGCGAACCAGAATGCTGAGCGGCATGAGCCATGATTTGCGCACGCCGCTCACGAGGTTGCGCATGCGAGCGGAGCGTTGCGAGCCTGCTGAACTGCAGAAGAAAATGATCGAGGACCTGAGGGTTCTGGATTCGATGATTGACGAAGCTCTCGCATTTCTTTCAAACACAGCCTATTCGGCGCCTTCCCGCAAGGTCGATCTTTCCAGCCTGCTCCAGACGATCGCGACCGATTTCTGCGAAACCGGCGCCAATGTCAGCTTTTCCGGGCCTCGCCGCCTCAAATACGTTTGTCGCCCGCAGGCGATCACTCGCGCGATCTCCAATCTGGTCGAGAATGCGTCTCGCTACGCCACGAAGGTTGATATCGAGCTCAGAGAGGCGGTGGACGGCAGCGTCTCAATCCGCGTTAGCGACAATGGGCCAGGCCTTAGCGACGATCTCAAGGTCAAGGTCTTGCAGCCCTTCTTCAAGGTTGAAACAGCGCGGACGACCGGGACGGGAGGCGGTTTTGGTCTCGGCCTCCCGACCGCCGAAGGAATCATCCGGAAAGGGCATGGCGGCAGTCTCGTGCTCCTGGATGGAAAGCCCAAAGGCCTCGTTGCGGAGATCCGGCTTCCGCCGCTTGGTACGACAGAAAGCCGGGGCCTGACGGCAATCAGCAGTGCCGGCGGCATGCGCAATATCTCCTAACATTAAAGCAAACACTGCAATGCGCGGCCCGATAGAACTCGCTTCCGGTGACGTCCGATACCGTGGAGCCTGAATTGAACAAAACCCGTTACGCCAGTATCCTAGCCTCCTTCGCCGTTGTGGTTCTCGCGGGATGCACGACCGCGGATCCGACCGTATATGCGGGTCTTTCATCAGCCGCCGAGCTTCGGCCCAACCCTCAGGACAAGACGGGTCGGGTCCCCTATACATATCGGGGCGATGTCAACTGGCAGCGATACGGTAAGATCATGGTGGATCCCGTAACAATCTATAGCGGTAGCGACAACCAGTTCGTCAAGCTCGAGGCGGCGGACAAGTTCGAGCTTGCCAGCTACATGCGGAATGAGTTCACTGAGAAGCTGAGGTCTCGCTTTGCGATCACCAATACGCCGGGACCCGGAACCCTGAGGCTTCGCCTGACCCTGACAGGCGCCAGAAAAACGACAGCTGTTCTTGGCCCGCTCTCCCACATTGACATAGCAGGCGGCGTTTACAACACCGTGCAGGCAACACGTGGCGGCGAGGGGAGTATGACCGGTTCGGTAAGTTATGCGGTTGAGGTTTACGACACGCAGACCAATCAACTGCTCTATGCCTATGTCACCAAGCAGTATCCGAATGCGCTGAATGTTGGCGCCACATTATCTGCGTTGGAAGCATCGAAAGCCGGTATCCGCAAGGGCGCTGACGCTCTGCTTGGCGAGTTGAAATGATACCGACGTCACCGGTGTGGCGGTCTATCAATCGGCGTCGTAACGGGGTTCTGACTCATATGTGGAACGTATATGGACCCCGCCGTTATCAGAACAAGAATGACGGCATTCGCCAAACAGAGAAGTTCAAGCGCACGCTTCGTTTCGCGTTTGTGATTGTGCTTTAGCATTGGTAGTGGGAAATAAACGCGATGCCCTACACTGCGCAGCGTTGCTTCACTTTCGGCGCTGCACAGCCCAAGCCGGCTCGGACAGACGTTCCGCCAAGAAATCCGCCAATGCCTCGACCTTCGCCGGCCGCGCACGGGCTGAAGGCGTAACGAAGTAAAGCGCGCCTTTTGGGAGCGTCCAGTCCGTCAGGATCGCTTCCATGCGGCCGTCGGTGAGATATTCCGCCGCGATGAACTCCGGCAGTTCGGCGATGCCGATGCCATCTAGTACCGTCGGTATCAGCGCATCGACATTGGTGACGCGCAATGGCCCCGTTGGCGTAACGGTCTCTTCCTCCCCCGCCGCGTTGCTGAAGCGCCAAATATCCTGGCGGGGACGGTAGGCATAGCCGAGGCAGTGATGGCCGTCGAGTTCGCGGGGATGCGTCGGGCGGCCATGCTCCGCGAGATAGGCCGGCGACGCGACGATAAAGGGCGCGACCGGGCACAGTTTCCTGGCGACGAGCGAGGAATCCGGCAGAACGGCGATGCGCAAGGCGGCGTCGAAGCCGTTTCCGACGAGGTCGACCACGGCATCGCTCAAGTGCAGGTCGACCGCCACCTCCGGATAGAGCCGGAAGAAGGATGGCAGAATTGGCGCGACCCAGCGCAAGCCGAACGACATCGGCACAGCGAGACGAATGAGCCCGCGTGGCCGGCTGGAAAGTTCGCGCGCTGCGTTTTCTACATCCTCCGCTTCGCAATAGATCCGTGTCGCCCGTTCAGCCAAGGTATGCCCGAAATCCGTCAACGCCAGTTGGCGGGACGTGCGATTGAACAGCCGGGCGCCGAGGCGCTCCTCGAGCCGGGTGACGCCACGCGAGACGGTCGCGACCGAAACGCCCATGGTGCGGGCGGCGGCGGCGAAGGATCGCTCCTCCGCTACCTTGGCGAACATCGCCAGTCCCTCGAAATCCGGCATCCTCGACATCGACAATCCTGCAACAATAGTTTGCAGTCATTTCTATTTTAGAAATTGAGACATGTCGATACCTCTGTTGGCGACAGAAACGCCAACGGAGATCATCAGATGGCACAGAAACTCGAAGGTAAGGTCGCGGTCGTCACCGGCGCGACCACAGGTATCGGTCTCGCAACCGCCAAGCAATTCGCGGACGAAGGCGCACATGTCTTCATCACCGGCCGGCGCAAAGCCAAACTTGACGCGGCGGTTGCGGCGATCGGCCCGAACGCCACCGGCGTCCAGGCAGACTCCGCCAAGCTCGCCGATCTCGACGTGTTGTTCGAGACGGTGAAGATCGCCAAGGGCCGCATCGACGTGCTCTTCGTGGCGGCCGGCGGCGGCGCCATGCTGCCGCTCGGGGCGATCACCGAGGAGCATTACGAGGACACCTTCGGCCGCAATGTGAAGGGCCTGATCTTTACCGTGCAGAAGGCCTTGCCGCTGCTGGTCGACGGTGCCTCGGTGATCTTGACCGGTTCGACCACCGGCATCACGGGCACCGCGAATTTCAGCGTTTACAGCGCCTCGAAGGCCGCCGTGCGCAATCTCGCGCGGAGCTGGATTCTCGATCTCAAGGAGCGCCGCATCCGGGTCAACGTCGTCAGCCCCGGTCCGACCCGGACGCCGGGTCTCGTCAACCTGGCCGGTCCCGACGAGGCAAACCAGAAGGGTCTGCTCGACTATCTGGCGACCCAGGTGCCCGCCGGCCGGGTCGGTGAGCCCGAGGAGATCGCCAAGGCGGCCGTCTTCCTCGCTTCGGACGATTCGAGCTTCGTCACCGGCGCGGAACTCTTCGTCGATGGCGGTACGGCGCAGGTCTGAGCCGCAACACCAGGAAAGCGGCCAGCCTCGGCGGCTGGCCGCTTTCACGGCAAATGTCTTACGCAGCGAGAACACCGTGAGCAGCATTGAAGAACAAGCCGTGACTGGCGGCCGGAGGCTGGGTCTTGCGCTCACGGTCCTCGCCTGCGCCCAACTCGTCACGGCGCTGGATTTCAACATCGTCTATGTGGCGTTGCCGGAGATCGGGATGCGGCTCGGCTTCTCGCCGCAGTCTCTGCAATGGGTATTCAGCGCCTATTCGGTGATGTTCGGCGGCGTCCTGCTGCTGGGCGGTCGGGCGGCGGACCTGTTCGGGCGGCGACGAATGTTCATCCTCGGACTGGCGCTCTATGCGTCGTCGTCGCTGCTCGGCGGCCTCGCGCAATCGCCGCTCGCCATTGTTGCGGCGCACGCCATTCAAGGCCTGGGGGGCGCCGTTCTCTTTCCGGCCACCGTCTCGCTGATCAACACGCTGTTCGAAGAAGGGCCGAAGCGCAATCGCGCGCTCGGCCTGTGGAGCCTTGCCGGCTCAAGCGGCCTGACGCTCGGCTCTCTTGTCGGTGGCGTTCTGGTCGGGACGCTGGGTTGGCCGTCCGTCTTCTTTGTCAACGTGCCGATCGCTCTCGCCGTGGCCCTGGGAGCGCTCAAGGCCATCCCACGCGACGAACCTGTCTCCAAGCACGAGGGCTTCGACCTGCCCGGGGCCATGACCTCAACGGCTGGCATCACGCTGCTCGTCTTCACGCTGGTTCAGGCCCCGGAATGGGGATGGGCGTCCCGGCCTGTCCTATTTAGCGCGGCCGCCGCGATCGTCCTCCTCGTCCTCTTCGTCCTGATCGAAGCGCGCAGTGCCAGTCCCATCATGCCGCTTCGGCGGGTCATGCGCAGCGGACTGGCGACGGCCATGACGCTGACCTTCCTGTTCATGGGCACCTTCATGGCGCTGCCCTATTTCACGACGGAGCTATTCCAGCGCGTCTATCGGTTCAGCCCGCTGGTGACCGGCTTTGCCTTCCTGGTTCCCTGCGCCGCGACCCGCTGGCCTGAACGGGAAACCGTCACCGACTGGTCCCAGGGCGTTCCTCTAGCGAAGCTTCAAGCGCTCGTGAACTATTGGCGAAGCGGGTATGACCTCAACCGGGTTGAGAAGAGGCTGAATTCCTTTCCTCAATTTCGCACCCGGATAGACGGTCTCGGCGTCCACTTCCTGCATGTTCGCTCGAAGCACGAGAATGCCTTGCCGATCCTCCTCACGCACGGCTGGTCAGGCTCGGTCGTCGAGTTCCTCAAGGTCATTGGGCCGCTGACCGATCCGACGGCGCATGGCGGCAAGGCCGAGGACGCCTTCCATGTCGTCGTGCCCTCGCTGCCGGGCTTCGGCTTCTCCGACAAGCTGATCGACAAGGGCTGGAACCTCGTGCTATCGCCCAGGCCTGGGTGACGCTCATGCATCGGCTCGGCTATTCGAAATGGGTGGCGCAAGGCGGCGATTGGGGCGCGGGAGTTACTACGGTCCTCGGCCGCATGAGGCCCGCAGGGCTCGCGGGCATTCATCTGAACTGGCCGTTCGTTTTTCCCGAGAAGATTCCGACCGAGGAGCTTTCGACAGACGAACAGCGCACGGTGGCCGCCGCCGGATCGGCGGTCGCCAAGCTTGCGATGACCTTGGCGCTGCGCAAGGGGCTGTCCGTTGTCGGCGTCGTTCGAACGCACGCAAGCGCGGTTTCCCTGCGGTCGTCCTTCCCGGATGCCGCCATCGTGACGACGGAAGATCACGATTGGCGCGATCGGGTTCGTTCCGCCGCTGCGGGAAAGCCGGTACGCGCGGTGCTCGATCCGGTCGGCGGTGTTCTCGCCAGCGACCTCATCGCGTTGCTTGCCGATGGCGGTTCGTTCATCGGTTATGGCGACCTGTCCGGCCAACCCATCAGCATCCCACCGCTCTCCTTTCCCGCGCGCGGTCTGACCATGAAAGGTGTCTCGGTCGGACGTTGGGCCGGTTTGCCGGAGGCTGTCCGGACTGCGGATATCAGGACGGCGATAGAATTGGCGCGCACCACACCGGATCTGTTTCCCGTCGCTGCCGAATATGACCTCACCCAGATCACTGACGCCGTTGTCCATGCCGAACAACCGGCAAGAACCGGCATCGTGCTGCTGACGTCGATTCAGAGCAATCAAAGGACTGAAAGATTATGAGTATTGGCATCATTGGTGCAGCAAACGTCGCCCATGTTTTCGCTCGCCATCTCTTGAAGGCGAAGATTGAAGTCACCCTGAGCAATAGCCGGGGACCGGATTCCCTGGCGTCTCCTGTGGCGGAGCTTGGTGCAGGCGCTATCGCCTCATCGGAGGTCTCGTCGTTTCGATGGAATGACGGGTCCGAGAGGTCGAGTCCACCAAAGACGATGTATTGTGCGCTGAGACGGGTGGCAAAATTACTCGCTTAGACAGGCTGGGCTCTTCTAGAGCTATCATTCCAATTGCTCTCGCGCTAAACCTTCGCCATGACCGCATTGGCGCAGTGGTCTATGACGAGGTTGTGCAGACTATCATCCGATATCCAATGAGCATCGGTTTAGTAGGCCGTCGCACCGAGAAGATCGTGGATATCACGCCTGACGACAATCATTTGTCGTCGCGGGATGTTAGGGATTGCCAACACGGCTGCTTCGGGCTCGACTAAAAGTCTTAATCGCAGGCTTTGTAAATATTCGCCGATATCGACGTGGCGAACAACGTAGTTGCGGCCATCTGCCTTACACACCGAGCCCTTGCCTTCCAACCGTTGCAGGGCTTCGCGCAAAGAGGTCCGGGAAATATCCAGGGCCTCTGCAAGTTCGCCTCGACGAAGACCTGGCCACCTTTCAGTCGGCGATGGCGGACCATTATTTTGGGCGCGCGATGGACTGGTCTTCCAATATGACGCCCCTGTGGTGCAAGCTCTTCCCGCAATTTTACCGCATGTAGCTGTTCTTTAATGCAGGTGTTGCGTGCGTAACGCTTTTGCAACGCAACTCATCAATCGAAATGTGTCAATCTCTCCCTATCAAATTAGTTTGTTGAGCTTTTCAGGGTGACCAATTTTGAAGAACAGGAACGTCAGGGCGAGATCTTGGCGCTTGTCAGAGTGATGCACGATGCCGGTGATGTCGCCAGTGAGCTCGACACACCGCAAGTGGCGTCTCTTATAAAGGCAGCACAAGCTGCTCTTCTTTCGGTTCTAGAGGTCGAGTTCCCGATGCTCTCAAGTGTGCATTCGCACGGGGTTGCCAGCATTCTCGCCACGGGGAAGATGATGGAAAGGTTGAAACGCCACGCACAAGGCGATTTGTCGCAAAGCGAGCTCGAAGTCATAAAGCGAGTATTTGACTTTGCTACGACGCAGAGCTGGTTCGATGATACTCAATACAGCCGAGAGGGTTTTGCTGCCGCGCTGGTCGACTTGTTTCGATGCGGAATGGTAAATCCGACCCAGCTGGAAAGGATCGCAATGTTTTGGGCATTGAGCGACTTTTCCCAGAGCATGTCGAATGCCCAACGAGCTAAACTGAGATCACTCTACGGCCGATGCGAGGTCGAGCGGTAAGTGTAGCTATTGAGAGAATGCGCACCGTCGCGATGTGTCGGTCTTGTTGGCTGGAGGCGTCGGTGGCCGGTCCTTCTACCGCGATGCTGCATGGTGGAATGACGACCATGGCGCCAGCGCTGTGGTTGGTGACGGCGTCGTAGGTTGGTTTGCCATCATGGGCACAATCGGTGGTGAATTGGCTGATCGGACTGTCGATCTGGTCCAGTAGTGGCTCCATCCGTGAGGCGTCGCCGGTATCCTGGTCTGTCATGACGTGAGCGATGATCTCGCCGCTGTCGGCATCCAGCGCCAGATGCAGTTTGCGCCAACTGCGACGCGACCTGGCACCATGCTTTTCTTCCAGCCACTGGCCAGCGCCGTAGATCTCGAGCCCGGTACTGTCGAGGAGGACGTGCACAGGTCCTTCTTCTGCGGAAATAGAGCGCCGTCGCCTTCTCTCAGACAATCGACCTGTCCGTGCCCGTCGGCTCAGCGTCGTGTGATCGGGTACGGCAAGGTCCAATTCCATCAGACCCAGCACCGATGCCAGCAAGCCATCTGTCTGACGCAGCCGCAGGCCGGACACCACGCCCAGCGTTAGAGCAGTCTCGATGCCCTGATCGGAATAGCGCGGTTGGCCGCGGCGGGTCGCGCGCTTCGGCGCCTGTCACTGCGACAAAGCTTCCGCGCTCATCCACAGCGTCAGGCTGCCTCGCCGGCGAAGGTCAGCCTCATACTCCGCCCAATTCGTCACCTTGAACTTCATCTTGCCGACATGATGACGGCGGACAGTATCGTGTTTGAAAGGCATAGCGGTGACTGGGCGTTGCTTCGATCGCCGCTCCGTAAAGCATAACCGCTAAACGATCGGTGCACCAATGCCGTCTCTAACGACATGTGTCGACATAAGTCGCCCCGAGCACGGCCGCCTCGCCGACAGTCTCCCTAGGGCGGCCTGAACCAATCTCCCCTGGCGCTTTCTCAATTTGCTGGATCGGTTCGCGAACCAGGGCGCGCTTGGTTTCGTCAAGCGGCCGTTGCTGGCACTATTTCTCGATGTTGTGTGAATGCAGGAGGGTTTCTCGCCTTACAGTTTGGCTACGCCACCATATATTATAGAACATGGATATTCAGCGATCTATAGCGCCGCACTTGAGACCTTGGCGTCGCATGTCGTCCGTTCTCGCTTTGGTGCTGGCTTTGGTATCCGCATTAGGCCTGACCGCCTTGCCGACCCAGGCGGTGGAGCGCGTGGCTATCGTTGTGAAGATCAATGGCGCCATCGGCCCGGCAATGGCCGACTATGTGAGTCGCGGCCTTGAACGGGCCGGCGAACGCGGCGTGGGCCTGGTCGTGCTGCAGATCGATACTCCAGGCGGTCTCGACACGTCGATGCGAGACATTATCCGGGCAATCCTCGCCTCGCGCGTGCCTGTGGCGGGATTTGTCGCACCGAGCGGGGCAAGGGCCGCCAGCGCCGGCACCTATATTCTTTACGCCTGCCATATCGCGGCGATGGCGCCTGGCACCAATCTCGGCGCGGCAACTCCGATTGCAATCACCGGCGGACCTTTCGGTGGCGGCGCGGAACCCGACAAAGGCACCTCGAATGCTCCGGATAGCACGCGAGGGCAGTCTCCCCGCGATCCAGGCGAAGCGAAGGCGGTCAACGATGCGGTGGCCTATATTCGCGGCCTTGCCGAGTTGCGCAATCGCAACGCCGACTGGGCAGAACGGGCCGTGCGCGAAGCTGCAAGCCTTTCATCGAGCGCTGCCGTGCACGAGCACGTAGTCGATTTCACCGCAGCGACGATCGAGGATCTTCTCAAGCAGGCGCAGGGGCGCACGGTTCGGGTTGGCCAGACGGATGTGCAGCTCGATACGGCGGGTCTTGCCGTCGAGGAATTCGAGCCGGACTGGCGGACGCGTGTGCTTTCCGTGATCACCGATCCGAATATCGCGCTCATCCTCATGATGGTCGGCATCTACGGGCTGATCTTCGAATTTCTCACCCCGGGAACATTCGTTCCCGGGACCATCGGCGGCATCTGCCTGCTGCTTGGGCTCTATGCCCTGGCATTGTTGCCGGTGAGCTACGCCGGCATCGGACTGCTCATCCTCGGCATCGGGCTAACTGTGGCTGAGGCACACTCTCCAACCTTCGGCGCACTCGGCATTGGCGGCGGGGTCGCGCTGGTGCTCGGCGCAGCCATTCTGTTCGATACTGAAATACCCGGCCTGCAGGTGTCCTGGACCGCATTGGGCAGCCTTGCCGCCGCCAGCCTTCTTTTCAGCCTGCTCATTGCCCGTGTCGCATTCATCTCGCGCTGGCGGCAAGTCGTCACCGGCTCGGAGCAGATGATTGGTATCTCGGGCACGGTTGAAAGCTGGACAGACACGTCGGGTTACGTCATCGCGCATGGCGAGCGCTGGAAGGCAGCGTCTACCGAGACGTTCAGCCCGGGCGACGATGTCAAGGTAATCGGGCGAAGCGGGCTGACGCTGGAAGTCAAACGGCGCTCATAGGAGGCCTAACGGTCTTCGGAAACAGGAGGAAAAGTCATGGGTGTGTTCGCAGATCTCGCCTCATATCTTGTGGCCGTCATCGTTTTGCTGATCATCATCGCCGCGGCGATCAAGATCCTGCGAGAATACGAGCGCGGCGTCGTTTTCACGCTTGGCCGCTTCACTGGTATCAAGGGACCAGGATTGATCCTGCTCATTCCTTACGTCCAGCAAATGATACGGGTCGACCTGCGCACGCGGGTACTCGACGTACCCAGCCAGGATGTCATCTCGCATGACAACGTCTCGGTCCGTGTCAGTGCGGTCATCTATTTCAGGGTCATCGATCCTGAAAAGTCGACGATCCAGGTCGCAGACTTCATGATGGCGACAAGTCAGCTTGCCCAAACGACGTTGCGCTCGGTGCTTGGCAAGCACGACCTCGACGAGATGTTGGCTGAGCGCGACAGGCTCAATGAAGATATCCAAAAAATCCTCGACATTCAAACAGACGCCTGGGGCATCAAGGTCGCCAATGTTGAGATCAAGCATGTCGACATCAACGAATCCATGATCCGCGCAATTGCGCGCCAGGCCGAAGCCGAACGCGAGCGTCGCGCTAAGGTCATCAATGCCGAGGGCGAGCAACAGGCGGCTGCCAAACTGCTCGAAGCGGCGGAAATCCTGGCCAGGCGACCAGAGGCAATGCAGCTTCGCTATTTGAGCACGTTAAACGTTATCGCCAACGAAAAGACGTCGACGATCCTGTTTCCCTTCCCGATGGAATTCGCCAGTCTCCTTTCTGCCAAGATGGAACAACCGACGAAGTAGTCGAATGCTGGAGTCTCATTCTACGATTGCTCACAGCCGTCGTCCGCGACTGCGCCAGCGTGTGAATCGGCGCTAAAGGGGTAGCCCACGGTCCATTGGCAATAAGTGTGATCCACATGATGCGCAAACGGCAGGCGAGGTTTGCCTAAAATCCGCGTCCCTCGATCGCAGAACAGTTCGAAATCCTTGCAGCATGAACATTGGCGCGAAGGCGTCCCGTTGTAGCCAAAAGCACGATTTGCGACAGGACCAACGAGTCTTGCGACGAGAATTGCCGAGCGATTTCAGCCTTGCTCGATCCGGGCTGCAAAGTCAGGACTCCGCGACATTGAGCTATCATCCTCGTGCACGCAGGGCCGCTGTCAAAGGCAGCCGCGTGGCTGAAAAGGCGGGGAAGGCACCCCCCACAACACCAATTGCCAACCCCAGAAGGCCGGCTGTCAGCAGCACGCTCTCGTCTATGGTGAGTTGGAAAGACATGCTGGCATTGTTCGCACCGATGGTGCTCGCCTGCCAGCCGTTGAATGCAAGCCATGAGGCAGCGAGGCCGAAGATCACGCCGATTGCCGCCAGCGCAACCGCCTCCGCCCATGTTGCGATGAAGGCTGACAGGCGACTGAAGCCCAAGGCACGTACCGTGGCGATCTCGACGGTCCGGTCAGACACCGAACTCATCATCGTATTCAGTGCACCTGCCGTTGCACCGAGTGCCATCAGCAGCGCCAGCGGCCATCCGAACATGCGAATGAGATTTGCCATGCCGGAAGACTGGGCAGCATATAAGTCGGCTTCGGTGACAGCGTTCAAAGGGGTGGTTGAGATGCTCTCCAGAGCCGTCTTCAGCTTGTCGATTGCGCCAGGCGCTTCAAGTCGAAGGCGAAGGCTCTGGACTTCTCCCAGCCGATCAAAGGCAGAGCGAACGGTATCGAGATCAGCCCATATTTCGGACTCGAACGCATTGCCTCCCGACGAAAAATGTCCGACCACCGTCCAATTCACCGGACCGAGTCGCATCTGTTGTCCAATTGCAAACGCAGGAAATTCCGCGGCTAGCCGTTCGCCGACCACGACTTCGCGCGCACCCGGCCTGACAAAGCGTCCGGCCGTCAAAATGATCCCATCGCGCAAGGAAGGACCTGCTGCGTCCATGCCTCGTAGAGCCAGCATCTTTGCGGCTTCGGCCTGACCGTTCAGCACCTCGACAGGAACCACGATTTCGCGCGACGCTGCGAAGTTGCCCACCGTATCGCGTGCCACGCCGATATCGCCTCGCATTGCCTCAATGGTCCGGATGACATCCGCCGGAACATCGGAACCATTCTCCTGATTGGTGCCGCCACCCAGGATTACCGCCACTGTCGGAGAGCCGGCACTTTTCAGCGCCTTTTCAAATCCCGCTGCCATTGACAGGAAGCCGGCGAGCACACAGACGACGAGTGCCACGGAAAGGACCATGGAAGTTGCGATCGCAAATCGGCGCCGCAGGCTCAGGATGTTCGCCTTGGTCATCACGAGCGTCTGTTTAAATTGGGAGGACATCTGGTTATCTCGCTCTGAAGGCTGCAGTAATCGGTGCGCGCATGGCATTGACGGCCGGTATCAGGCCGGTGACAAGCCCCAGCGCGACGATGAATGAGACGGCCCTGGCGAGCACGGCCGTGGAGAAAGCAAGCCCTAGCGCTGGTCCGGCCAGAACGGTGGCAATCTTCGCCAGGATGAGACCAAGAGCGCCGCCGACTGCGAAAATAAGAAGCGTCTCACCAAGAACGAGGGTAAGGATTTGCCCTGGCGAGAAGCCCAGCGTCTTCAGCACTCCGATCTCAAAGGTGCGTTCGCGCACTGCGAAGACCATGGTGTTGATGACGATCATCAGCAACGTCACAAAGGCTGCGCCTACGACCAGATTGATGATCAGCCCGACGTCAGCGTATTGGCGCAGGAACGCTTCCAGGAATTGCTTTTCTGATTGTGTGCGTGTCGGGGTTGCCGAATTGGCGAACAGGGCATCGATGCGTGCCGCAAGGACGCCGGGAGACATGCCGTCTGCCGGACGCACGATGAAGGCATCCACCGTATCCTCGCCGCGAGCCCGGCCTGCGTTGATGTAATCGTAGTTGGCAAGCATGAAATAGGTGTCCGTGCTGGCGCTCTCGCCTTCGAATATACCCGCAACTTCGAACCGCCAGTCACGACTCCCGTCTTTCCGTGCTGTCTGGAAAGCCGTGACCGTTATGCGCTGTCCGACCGACCACCCTTGCGCTTCCGCCAGTGCCCGACCGACCAGCGCCCGGTCTCGCGTTTTACTGAGAGCAGAAACCAGCTCCGGCGTCAGCCCCAGTTCCTTACCATTAACGCTCGCCATCAGCTTGGGATCAGCCGCACTCACGGCCACCGCGTTTTTCTCGACATTCACGTAGCCCCGCATCCGTGTCATATAGGCGACCGTCTTCACCCCTGGCTCCGAGGCAACGCGGGACATATAGGCCATCGGCAGAGGCTGCGTTCGTCCTGCCGCATTCATTACCCCGAGAAGATCGTCGCTGGCGCCGGCCGAGCCTTGCGAGCCATTCAGAAAGCTTGCAGTCAATCCGTAGATCAGGAAGGCGACCGTCACGCAGGAAATCAACAGGAGGGTACGCAACGGCTTTCGCCAGGCGTTTCGCTTGGCAAGATGGAGCAAGCTCATCACACGGCCCTCTTCTCTTCGGCGAAACAACCTTTGTCCAGATGCAGGGTCCGGCGCGCATGAAGAGCTGCCTGTGGATCGTGGGTCACCATCACAATCGTCTTTCCAAGCTCCCGGTTAAGAAGACGAAGCATATCGAGAACATCGTCTGCGGACTTGCGGTCGAGATCGCCCGTGGGCTCGTCGCAGAGCAACAGATCGGGATCGGCTGCGATTGCGCGTGCTATGCCAACACGCTGCTGCTGCCCCCCGGACATCAGCGCCGGATATTGTTTCTCACGCCCAGCGAGGCCGACCAACTCAAGAACCTTGCGGACGCGAATGCGCCGCTCTTTAGCGGAAATCGGCTTGAGCAGGAGCGGCAGCTCGACATTCTCTGCTGCATTGAGCATCGGCAGCAGGTTATAGAACTGGAAGACAATGCCCATATTGTGCGCTCGCCATGTCGATCGCGCCGTCTCCCCCATTCGGTCAAGCCTGGAGCGGCCGATGTTGATCTCGCCCGCATCGGGGCTTTCGACGCCGGCCAGCATGTTGAGCAGTGTCGATTTGCCCGATCCAGATGGCCCCATAATGGCAACGAAATCGCCCCGGGGAATTTCCAGATCGAGATCGGCGAAGATCGGGATATCTTCTCCTCCGATCCTGTATCCCTTCCGCACGTCTCTCAGAATGATGTATGGCTCTTCCGCAGGACGATCGTTCATGGCTGGGCTTCTCCGATTTGAGCTTGGGATTCAGGGACAGGGATGCGGATGCGCGCCGCCATGTTTGGCCGTATGCCGGCGGGCGGGTTGATGAGTGAGAGCCGAAGTCCAATGGTGCCCTTTTCGGCCGATGCAATCGGCGCCACCCGCTGGATTTCGATGCCAAAGGGCCGGTCGGGAAAGCCGTCGAGCACCGCCTCGCCAATCAAGCCAGGTCGCAGCAGGGAAATATTTGTTTCGGCCATATCGGCATCTATCACCATGCTGGTGGTATCGGCGAGTGCCAGAAGGCTTTGACTTTCCCGAACGCTATCAGCGCGAGCCAGAACGGTGTCGCCAATATGAGCGTTGAGCCGCGTCACGGTCCCATCAAAGGGAGCACGAATGGTCAACTCGTCCACCTGCTCCTGGGCCACGCGGATTGTAATATCCGCTCGAACAACGTCCTGGCGGCTCTGCTCGACATTGTTTAGGGCCTGCTTCACGGCCGTTTCGGCGTCTTCCAGGTCTTTTCTGGACGCTGCAGCGCGCTGCGTCAGAGTTTCGGTACGTCGAAACGAGGCCGCAGCCTGCGCTAGAGTGATTTCCCGGGCAGCAAGTACCAGACCGGCTGAAACCTTGGCCGCCTCTGCTTGCTCAAGGGCCAGACGGGCGCTGGCGTCTTCCATGACGGCGAGTATCTGGCCGGCTTTGACGCGGTCGCCGACTTCGGCAGCTATTCCCGTAATCTTGCCCTCATACTTGGAGAAGACGGCGGTTAAGTGTGGGGCGACGACATAGCCCGAGCCGGTAATGTCGCGCGCGGCTGGTTGAGATGGTCTCGAAATTGGCGGCAGCTCGCCACTCTTGTTCGCGTTGTCGTGGAGCGGGATTGCCTGGGTCAGTTTGGCCGGTTCAGGCTGACCCAGAAGTCCGTTCTTTATGCCGCTCAACGAGTTCGGCGAGACGAGTATGATGACGGCGGAAATTGCTGCGACAAGCAGCACGCCTGTGACCCAGCGCATGCGCTTTCTGCCTGGTTCCGATGCCTCTGCCAGCGGCTCCAGAGTCAGGGACTTGAGCGTTTCGGCAAGTTTGCGGTCGTGTTCGGTGAGCGTGTTCATGTCGCGACAAAGCTCGCTTCATGTCCCTAACTCGACCTCAAACATGATCCAGATCGTACTGAATCACGATTCTGTACGTCAAAACGGCTCGCTCAGGCCCGCTTTGCGCGGCTTTGTCGCCACTCAACAGGGGTCATGTCCGTGACGCGGCGGAATTCGCGATTGAAGTTGGATTTGGTCTGGAAACCCACTTCAAGCATGACCTCTGTTACGGACCTTTCCGTTTCGGTCAGCAGCCGGCATGCCTCCGCAACACGAAACTCGTTGACATATTGCGAGACGTTTTTGCCTGTCGCGCGGTTGATCGCTGTGGAAATTTGCCGCGCTGGAATAATGGCTTTGCGTGCCAGTCGATCGAGGTTGAGGTCCGGATCGCGGTACGAACGCTTTGTCTCCATGAGCATCTGTATAGCGGCAAGTGTCTCTTTGTCACCCACGTCGTCGATGTTCGGGGTAACGGTCTCGACCTCGGTGGGCTCGCTACCCTGGACCGCGACAGCAGCAGCGATCGACAGGATGATCAGCAATATGAGGTTGCCGATCGTCACCATGACAGGGGCGTGCCTGCCTTGCGTCCAGGAAAAATCGAGAAATACAAACAGATCGAGCGTCGCCGATAGCAACAAAGCCAATGCTGCAAAGACAAGCGCCCGATAGACCGGAGCCGCACTTTCGAACGGGGTACGTCTCAAAGCGTCTGGTCCCGAACGCATGAGATGCAGGATCGCCCCAGCATAGCCTATGAAGATCGCCGGTAGAAGGACATCAACTGCGCCCCGCCATTCGGCCATCAGCAAGACCATAGCAATAGCAATGGCGGGAATTGCGTGCAGACCCAGGGATAGACGCCGAGAAGAGCCATTTTTTCGCACCAGCTTTGCTACGCCGCAATAGACGAGCGGCGGCACCAGCGCTGCGCCCACCGGTGCGATATACATCACTTCAAGAATGCCGTAGCCCCACCGCAACCCTGAGAGGAACGCCTGGAATGAACTCAAAAGGATCAGCGCAAGGAAAGGGAGGCTACGCGAATTGTTATCGTTACCCGCCCTCAACACTGTGACGAACAGGACAAGGAGCAGCAGGGCAACGACGAAAGAAAGCGGAATCAAGGGCATCAGAGTTGGGTATCGGAAAAAGAGTGAAGCGATAAGACGATCTTGCCCGTATAAATACCACGCGCGACCTGAAACGCGTTTTAGAACCTGTGCTGTCGCGAAAGTCCCAATAAAAGTTGGACTTCTGCGTCCGTGTTTTTGCAACGAACATTATTGCAGTGATGCGCGGGCAGCGATTTTGCCGAAATCAATTCGGTTGTCCAGATTGAGGTCGAACCGGCCGTAGGGATTGACGTGAGCATAAATTAGTCGGGTGAGACCGCGATAGTCTTCCGGTGTCTGGGCTTGCCTGATGGCGAAAGAGGCACTAGCGCAATATCTGAAGAAATATAACGCTAGTGCGAATATGTCGGTTCTCCTCATCACAAACGGCCTTTTGCGCTTCCGATCGTCGAGCAGCGTCTGGAAGATCGGCCAGTCACTTCGTTAGCATCCGCCAGGACGCAGCGGCTGAAGATCTGGGAACTGTTTAGTCCCTGAGTGTGATGGTGCATCATTGATCCTTAGTCGTCGGGAAGAGGATGCATTATGGGAAGTATTCTTCACGGCAGCGCCCGCACGACGCCGCGTCTTGGAGCCGAGCAGGGTCTGCCGTGCGAGCCTGAAGGTGCGGCAGACAGAGGCTGTGCTGGCGCCGTTGGTCACAGTTCGACGTTCACGCTGGGGAGAGGTCAAGCTTGCGGTACCGGCGGCGCCGGCGTTAGGCCGTGTCGGAGCATGGTTTCGATCATTTTTGCGCGATCGGGCGGACCATCAACGGCCGCATTGAGCGCGGCAAAGGCCTCGCGGAAATATTCCGGCCCGATCGCCGCCGGCGTCACCACGCAGAGCACTTTGGCGGTGTCGGGACCGTTGTTGTCGATGCTGAAGACGCTGGAAGGGATGGGCTATATCACTCGAAGCGCCGCGCCCGACGATGGCGGTGGGAGGAGCGTCCACTTCAGCGACCGCGGGCGCGCTGCCTACCGGAAGATGGCCGACATCCTGCAAGACATCGAGCGAGAATGGGCCGAGGAGCTCGGCGAAAAACGCTTTTCCGAGCTGAAAACGTTGCTCGGCGATCTCTGGGACACACCGCTTGTTCGCTGAGATGCCGAGGGAGGGCAGGAACGCGACAGATCACCGGCGATGTGCGCCGGCTCGCGCCGCTGCGTGCCGGCTAGTTGCTTTTATTGGTCTTCAGGAAAATTAAGCCTTACGTCTTTCTGGATTACAATTTCGTATGCGGTAACATAGTCGAAAAGAGTATTAATAACGGAAAGTATCAAGTTCTCGTAGGATTTAATGACGTATATTCCGAAGCCTTCCCAGAGAGTATACATGCAGAGCTTTAATATCCTCATTGGAGAGGATCGGTCTATGAGAGACGTTTCAATCCGCGCGCGGATGGTTTCATCTGCATTTTGGCTTGTTACATGGACCCTTCCGGCGATTGCCTTCCATGCTTCACCGATTTATTCGGCTGAACACAAAATGGAACTCGCTCAGAATGACATCGTCATCGTTTTTCTCGATCCAGACTCTTTTCCCAAAGCCCCCTCGAAGACAGCAGCGTCTCAATCCCCCAAGACTTCTCACCGCAAGAGTTACTTCACCGTCGAGTGTCGCGAGAATTTTGAGGAGGTAGAGGGGAGGGGAGGGCCAAAGCATAGATTTTCGGCAACCAGAAAGTACACGATCGATACAAAACAACACGTCTGGAATGAGCCTGGTGGCGAACTCAAAAAACTGAAAGTCGAAGGGGACGAACTGGTTCTTGTCGATCATGGATCGGCGCCTAAAAAACACTACCACGAGGCACTCAATCGGGCGACGGGAAAATACTTGCTATATTCGAACCATATGAACGTGGTCTTGGTCGGCCATGGGGCATGCGATAAAGTCGATTTGGTACCTTTTACGCTCGATAAACTTTAAGCGGGGTGAACCCTTTGAGGAAGCCAGTATCGTGCATCACGCATGGCGCTCGCACCGTTAATCGCTGAGCAGTTCGAGATTCTCGCTGCCCGAAAAGTTCACCGCAAATCAACCGCAAATCAATCGTGTCCTTGTGCTGATCGTCGGGTCGTATGTTTGACCCCCATCGAAGAGCTAAGATTTGTATGGCAGCATAGGCAGTTCGACTATGATAGCGAGCTTGGCTCGGCGGAAGATGGGATGCGATGGCTGCCTCGGACCGGGTACGCGACCGGTATGTTCCGTATCGGTCCAGCAATGCTTACGAACGCCAAGCGGTGATGAAAATGCCAGGCGTGCAGTGTCCGTGGCCCTCTCCCTATCAATCAGACGCATGCGACAACGAACGTTCGGTCGAGATTGAATGCCTAAGGAGGATTGGTTAGTGCGGAAGGTGCACAGAATTTAGTCCTATTTGGCAACTGGAAAACTGCCGTACTGGTAGTAGATTTTTGATCCCAGGCGCGAATGTGGAGGGGAGATGCGGCTAAGAGCGCCGGTGCGCTCGTCGGTGAAAATAAGCCGGGATAGGCGGTTCGACTCCGCGGCCGCAACCTCACCTCTCGATGTCAGATAAGCCCGCCGCTTTCTCGATTCTCTGTGTATTCTTGAATAGGTGTTGCGAATGTCGATGGGGAGAATTTTCGGAGCCGCTTCACTCGCTGAATGGAAGGAAATGCCGACGAGTTCCCTCCGGAAAGGCGCTCAAGGCTGGTCGCTGGTCAATGGATGTTTCCTCAACGGTAGGCCAATTTTTCCCAGGAAGGGGTTCCATCCATGGGATGCCAGAATAGCCCAGGCCGTCGCTCCGATATGAGGTAGGTGGTAATATTTGAAGTCGGCAGACGTTTGGTCCGGACCGACCTTCAAGCCGGTCGACAGCTCAGGGCCGACGGTTGCGTATACCAAGCCGTCGGGTCCGATCTGCGATGCAATTGTAGCGAAGAGTGTCTCCGCGCGCACCTCTCTGCCGGCTAGATGGAATACCAGAGCCGCTTGGGCCGTGCCTTCAAGCCATACGCCGTCCCTATCTTCATTGAAGTCGTAGCCGCCCGCTACCTGGTAACGACGATCAATCCAATCAAAGATCTTTTCAGTCCGGCCACGGAATTCAGGGATAGCGATAACGGGCCATAATTCCGCGTCGATTCCGGACTGGTTTAGATTAGGTGCATTGCTTCCGGGAAGGCTGCCGACATGGAAAAAACCTACGTTCGCATCCCACATGTCGTCCAGAAATCCGCCTGCCAAATCTCGCATCCTCTGCCAATCGCCTACCGCGCCGCTCCTGGTCAACCAGTCGGCTGCGGCATAGACATCGAGGTTCTGTTCGGTCGACTTCCACTCCAGTTTTTGCTGGGATGTTTCGTTGCCAAACACACCACCGGTATAACCTGGGCCGCTTGTCGCAGCTGCGTTGAGGTCGATCCAGCGCATGACCCTGGCGGCAGCATCGAGATACCGCTGATCACCAATTCGGTCGTAAGCGGTCAGCAGCGCCAACGCAGCCCAGGCGACGTTTCCCGTCGCACTTCCAACCTGATAGTCGTCCTCGATCCATGAGTTGCTGGCAGCATCCCAGAACCCGGGCAGCAAAATGGCCTCCTTGCCGATCGTGACGGTGCCAGACCGATAAGCGTTGCGCACCCGGCCATCGCGGTAGGTGCGGTCACGATAGACCGCGAGCACAAGAGCATCTGCCACTTGGGTCGCCTTCTCGTTTTCACCACAGGCAAAAAGGGCGATTGCGGCCAGCGCATTGTCGTAGGTAAATCCAGCGTTGCGAAGCATCGGATCGAGACGTGTTCCTTTGTCCGCCTGGTAAAAGCTTTGGACGACAAACGGCGAGCCCGCCTCACCGTTCACCTTTTTCGACAACCCTTCGCAGAGCTTCAGCCCGAGCGCTGATCGCTCGAGGCCGAACGCCTCGCCGTTCATGGCGATCAAACACAAGATTCCAAGTACAAGGGACCAAAGGACCCGTACTCGAACAGCAATCGCGTGATGGATTGTTGGCATTGTCATGGATCGCCATTAACTGAAGGCTCTGGCGAGCAGCGCTTGCATCGACCTGCGCAAATCACCTTTCTCGGCAACGTTTTTGGGCGCGTTTCGGAATATCAGTCTAAGGATGCCGCGATGTTGATCTTCCGAGGGATCCAGCCTCAGTTTTCTCGCTGCAACCGTTAATTGATCCGGATGAATGCGGACCCAGCCGACTTCAGGGACGAAAAGCGCGTTAGGAACGACCGAGTGGCAGCTTGGAAGAGCTGCCAACAAGGCACTTTGCGTGGAAAGCCCGACGATGCGGGCAGGTGCCGTTTCGCCACCGCAGTTCAGCTGGCCGTTTAGCCCGATTGCAATCAGTTCCTCCTGGTCCATGCGCGGCAGTTCGATGCAGCATAACAGACTGGTAAACGCGATGATCATCGCCACGGCTGACCAAATGAGGTTGAGGCAGTCTCGTGCGGAGAATTCGACGGGCGCGTCCCATCCGTAGACGACGACCACCACCGAAATGGCTGACGCGGCCGCAACCAATGCAAAGAACGACGCCGTCGGGCCGTGTATCCGGATTTGGGATCTATCGCCCCCTTTCTCCGTGACCTTGAACGGGCGTCCGAACGGTTTGCGTATGGCTTGAAAGAGCGTGATCGTAATTGGTACGGCGGTCAGTGCGTGGGTTACCTCCGTGAACAGAGGGAGCGTGCGTTTCTCCGATATCCAGGAAGAGTAGACCCAGAACAGGGCGAGAGACGACAGGCCGAGCTTCATGAACATAAGCTCATCCGCCTGCAAGGCGGGGATGCCGGTCAACCAGTAGATCGAAGGAGCAAGCAGCAGGCATAGAATGAATGGTTTAGATAGCCAGCAGAAAAGGCCGTGCAGATAATGCAGTCTTTGGACAATGGTGAAGTTGCCGCGCCAGAGAGGGCCATCGCGCAAAAGACCGATTTGTATCGTACCGAGGCACCAACGCGTTCGCTGGGTCATATATTCCGATAAGCCTTCGGCTGAAAGGCCAACGCTCAACTTTTCATTGAGCCATCTCGTGACATAGCCACGTTCCATGAGGCGGTATGTCAGCAGCATGTCTTCCGAAAGCGCATCATGAGGAAAGCCGCCGATCTCGTTTACCGCAGCGCGGCGGACGACGAAACTCGTACCGACGCAAAAGGCGCAGCCGACGGCGTCCTTCGCAGGCTGAAAGACGTCGAAAAAAATACGTTGATCGTCCACAAACGAGCCGCTGATGCCGAGGTTGTGCTGTATCGGATCGCTATTGAAATAGAATTGCGGTGTCTGGACGACAGCTATCTTGGAATCAGCGAAAAGGCCGATAACCCGGTTTAGGAAATCTGCTTGCGGGGCAAAATCCGCATCGAGGACCATGATGAACTCGGATAGTTCGGGAAGGTCGTTGGTATGGTAAAGCGCATTGTTTAGATTGCCGGCTTTCGCATGCAAATTGTCTGAGCGCGTAAGATAGTAGACGCCCACCATCTCGCAATACTGCCGGACGAAGGCTCTTCTGGTATCATCGCATACAAAGACGCGCAATCGTGGATACTTCATCGACTGCGCGGAAATTATGGACTTCTCAAGCACATTGATAGGCTCATTGTAGGTGCAAATGAAAATGTCGACCAAAGGCGGGTTTTCGGAGGACATGCACTCGAGTGCGGCACGATCTGCCAAGGATGACCAGTCAGTTGATCTCATTAGGATCAATACGGATCCGATGGCATAAAGCACCGAGATCAGCTCGAACGCAAAATAGATGTAGTTCCATATGGATTCGAATGACAGGTCCAACGGTGGAAGTGTATCCAAGGCACGCCATACAATATATGTTCCAAGAGACATCAACATGATTATGCCAAACGCAAATCGATCGAACGATCTCTTGGGGTCTGCGACAAATGCGAACAGTATCGCACAGGCAGCAATCGCTAGATCGAACCAAAGAACCGTCTGCACGTCGCCATCGGAATTGAAGTACATGCAACCCTCCTGAGACCATCGATTGGTGCGATGCGTGCGCGGATAGAAAAACGTCCGCACGTGTGTCAGGAACGAGCCCGTCTCGGGTTCAAGGACGTGTCAAATGCCACCGGCGCATGGCGATCGGTTCGACCTGGCGAGGTGACTGTTGAGTTAGCCAGATCATCCGCCGGATGAGCTTGCCGCGACCCGTAGCCGAATGCTTCAAGAAGTCGATCGCTGGAACTTGCAATCAGATTCCAGGTCATCCACCCGGCTGCCGGAACACTGTGCGCGGATGTGACTGCAAAGCTTGCCAGCGACGTCGCCGCTTCTCCAGCATAGCCGCGCGTCTTTTCCAGCCACGGCTGCGGGAGGCTGACGTTGACCCATGTGCCGACCGGGCAGACACCATTCGTGGAAAGGCTCGACTGCCAAGTCTGTTCCAGACGGATATAAGCATACAGTTCACGCCGCTCCGTTGGCGGGAAGGGCACTGCGTAATCCAGATCGACGCGATCAGTCGTCCTTGGTATCAGTCGCAACACAGTGCCGTCCGCCTCAGCGGACCAATGTTCAGCATTGACCTTGACCTTTGAGCCTACGGCAAGCGCTTGCGCCTGCCGCTCGGAAAAGATTGCCACAACAAATGCATCGCGGCAGTCGAGCGCTTCCGCCAGAGTATCGCCGGCGACGACTTCCCGGCCGGTGGCAGCGATTGGCTTGAAGAGTTCGGTGCCCGCCGGGATGGAAAGATCGGCATGTGTCAGTCTTTCGATACGCGAGCCCTCGGCCAAAACAAGCGTTTGAAGTTCACTCCTGCGGGACCGCATCGTGGTCATTTGAGTCTTGATCTGAAGCAGATCAGCCGAGCGGGATCTTATTTCCTGCTGCAGGTTTTGCAGGGATTGGAGATCCGAGCCGACATAAACCCCGTCGCGCGCAAAGTTCAACTCTTCATTTAATTTGTCGACGGCAAGCTGCGCTGCCTGGAGCTTGGTCTCTTCCAGGTGGATCGTGTCCGAAACCTCATCGGCATTGCCTGCGGCTACTCCCCGCGCGATCAGCCGCAATTTCCTCTGTGCATCGGATTTTGCGATCCGTGTCGAATAGGTCACCATCTGCAAAGCGGCTTCGGCAGCCTTGAGGTCGGCACTCGTGCGCACAAGCAGCGCTGCCTGCTGTTTGGAGAGATCGTCGCGAAGATTCAGGATGCGCCCGCTGTAATCGTCCACGATAGAGTTCTTTTGCAGTAATTCGTTGTCAAGTGCGGCCAATTGGACCTTCAATCCAATGAGCGTGGAATTGTCGACCTTATCATTATCGACTGACGCCTTGCCGGTTTGGTCAGAGATTTTGACGATTCCGTTGATCGGTGTCGTTATAGGAACAAGCGGGGCATTAATCAGTGCACGGGCGGTATTTGAAGTAAATACCGGCGGAAGCACAGAAGAGGAGAAGACCGTTGCCAGTACACCAAGGACGGCATACGAGGCGAGCCTGACAGAGCCGGCACCAGTGTTGTCTTTAGATCTGCTGTGGAAAAACATAGCATCTACACTCCTATTTTGCCTAGCATTTCCCTCCCTCAAGATACGACAAGCTTCACATCAAGTTTTTTTCCATGCAACAGCACTAAGATTGTATTAATATTTCCCTGTAGTTGCCCAAAATATTAGCTACTGCTTCAGATTGCCATTTTCTCTTCCGAGAACTTAAAATCGCCTGTCTAAATTTCAATCAAACCTATCCGATTGCGATGCAAACGCCGTCGCAGTAGTCATGTTGGTATGTCCGTCTTTACTGGTTCTAAGATTCGAAAAATTGTGCGCACAACTTTCGCGCTTATTATTGATACTGAAACAGATCTTTCCTAGTTCGATCGGAGTGGGAAATTAAATTAGGATATATGCTGCATCGGCGATGCATGTTTTCATTTTTCTTGAGTAGTGAAATGAGGCCACCCCTTAACCTCACGACGGATCCATGACGCTCATTGTTTCCGGAGCCGATTGTGCGGTGGTCAGTAGCGATTTGATCGACTGCACGGCTTGAACAGGATGGGATGGCGCGCCAATCTGCGGCCCGCCCCATATCCAAGAAGGCTATCAAAATTTCCGATGACTAGTTTGCGGGAGGTTATCGGCCAGAGGTAGGCTGGCCGCAATGACAATCAGCAGTCAATTTCTGCCAAGCTTCTGTTCCTGCGTTTTGAGGAGCAACTATGTGACCGTCGGAGCTCGACCCGCCGCTAATGCCTTTCAACAAAAGTCCATCTGCGAGGTTCGGTTAGGGGAAATGCTATGCAACTGAGGATCATTTGTGAAATTCCCGTCCATCCCCGTCGAAGCCGCAGTGTTTTGCCGTACGCCGCAGCTTCCCTATAGTACGATGCGGCAGCGGAGGCATCCTGCCGCCGGTTCGAACCCTTTCAAGAGCAGCATATCGCGCTTCTCCTTCGAAATATTCGCTACGCGCCGCTCTCTTGCCGCGGTGGTGATCTCTCGGGTGGCCAGCAGCAGCAATTGGCCATTGGACGGGCCATGGTGACTTGGCCGAAGATCCTGGTGCTGGACGAACCGACCGAGGGCATCCAGCCCTCGATCATCAAGGACATCGGCCGGGCGATCCGCTATCTCAGGGATTCCACCGGCATGGCGATCCTGCTGGTCGAGCAATATCTCGATTTCTGCCGCGAGCTTGCGGATTATGTCTACATCATGGATCGCGGCGAGATCGTGCATGAGGGGCTGGCGGAGACGCTGGATACGCCGGAGGCCCGCAAGCATCTGACCGTCTGAGCGGGTAATATGGCGATGTAAAGGTAGGTCGAAAGGGCCGGCTTCGGCAAGATAACCTCGGCTCAGGCTGCCGTTTCGATCGCGACGTTCCTAAGAGCGAGGTTTGTCAGTGGCGATGCGCTTCGGCACGCTTTCCTGCTTCGTTAAACGTAGGACCGTCTCACAGGAAGCAATAGTGCCTTGTTCCACCGGCTTGGGTTCCTGCCTAAGCAACGTGCCGATCTCCCGCCACTGAGCCGGTGGGGCTGCCTATATGGCGATCGTCTCATCGCTCGAACGCTTCTCTCAAGTCGAAGCTCTTGCGCTCGCGCAAATCGAGATCGGCCTCAATATGCTCGATATGATGAAGCATCAGGTCGCAGGCCGTATCGACGTCCTTGCGCCCCAAGGCGGTGATAATGTCGGCATGTTCCGAATGGCCGCAACTGGAGGCGCTCGATTGCCCGTAGAGTGCGATCACCAATGACGAGCGAGCGACAAGCTCCTCCATAAAACGCTGCATGATGAGATTGCCGGAGATTGACGCAAGCATCAAATGGAAATCGCCCGAAGCCTTGATCTCGGCTCGGCGAGCAGACTGACCGCGCTCGCCTATCAAGCGCCCTTCTTCCAGAAGAAGTTGCCCGAGCTGCTTGAGCTGAGCCGCGGTGATCCGCTCAGCCGCCGATTTCAATATGCCGGGCTCGACCAGACGACGCGCGGCGAATATCTGCCGGGCCTCCTCAGGCGATGGGTAGGCGACGAAAGCGCCTCTGTTCCGTTCGACGTTCACGAGGCCCTCATAGGCAAGGGCCTGCAAGGCGGCGCGCGCTAAAGTTCGGCTGACGTTGAACAGGCCGCCGACATCGCTTTCGGACAGCTTCGTGCCTGGTGCGAGCCTGCGTTCGACGATGGCGTCGCGTATGGCATCGCGGATCTGTTGCGTACCGGTATCCGTGGGATCGCTGGGCGTCAGAAGCATATCTGCTGAAGAATTCATGATTCTTATCCGGGTGGTTGGCGCAAATGATAGCCCGGTTTTGCGCTGATGTTAAACGAAATCCGAGGCAAAGACGCCGTTATATTGCATACAATAATATGCACTCATCGAGCACAATAGCCTATTTTATAAGCAAGAATCCATTTGCCTCCTAATGGGCATGAAACTCCGGTACCTGAAGAAAACATAGAAATTGCAGGTAGTTAGTGCACCGCAGCAAAACTGGCACGATTGATGCAATGTCTTTCTCAAACCAAAGGGGAAGATGATGTCGAAAGCGGCAGAGATCGATATAGTGTCCGTTTCGAAGGTCTACGGCACGACCACGGCTGTTCATGCAATCAGCCTGAAGATACCCGCGGGCTCCTATTGCTGTTTCCTCGGGCCCTCCGGCTGCGGCAAGACTTCGACACTGCGCATGATCGCCGGCCATGAAGGTATTTCCTCCGGTGACATTCGCCTCGGAAATACCGTAGTAACGGATTTTCCGGCTGCCAGACGCGGTACGGCGATGATGTTCCAGTCCTATGCGCTGTTTCCGCACCTCGACCTCATCGACAATGTTGCCTTCAGCCTGAAGATGAAAGGGGTCGCCAAAGAGGAGCGTCGCGCCAAGGCGCTTGAAATGCTCAAGCTCATGCAGATGGAGGCGTATGCGACCCGGCGCCCGGCGCAGCTTTCGGGTGGCCAACAGCAGCGCGTGGCGCTCGCGCGCGCCCTGATCACTGATCCCGAGGCTTTGCTGCTCGACGAGCCATTGTCTGCACTCGATCCGTTTCTGAAGATCCGGATGCGCGCCGAGTTGAAGAAGCTGCAGAAGACGCTGGGCATCACTTTCGTCCATGTGACGCACAGCCAGGAAGAGGCGATGGCGCTTGCCGATATCATCGTCATCATGAATGACGGCCGCATCGAGCAGGCCGCGTCGCCGCGCGAGGTTTTCGAGCATCCTGCGACGGCCTTCGTCGCGCGTTTCATGGGCGACCATAACGTCTTGTCCGGCCGCGTCACGTCAAGCGGGGACGGCGTCATCACCATGACCGTGCCGGAGGGGCAAGGCTTTTCCGTAAAGGGGGCAGGCCGCCAGACCGGTGCGGCTGCCGATATCGCTATCCGCACCGATCGCGTTCGCCTTTCGCAATCCACCGATAGGGGTCTCGGTTTCAACGGCGTCGTCTCCAACATCGAATATCGCGGCGCGACGCTGAAGATCACCGTCATCGGTGCCGGCAGCGACGATTTCACCTTGATCGCAAGCAATGACGATGAGGCCGTCAAATCCATCACGGTCGGCGACGCCGTCTCGCTGAGTTGGGCTCAGGAGGACGCAATCCTTCTTGGCCGTATGTCCGCATGAAAATCCGAAGCATCAAAAAAGGGGAACTGACATGACGACTGAAACGAAGACTACCAAGACAACGAAAGGCATTTCCCGCCGCTCGCTGCTGAAGACCGGCGCCGCCGCTCTCGGTGCCGTGGCTGGCTCCGGGGTCATCACCGGCTTTCCGACCATCTGGGCCAAATCCAACATAACGCTGCGCCAGTTCGGCACCGGCGTTTCGAACATCAATGCGATCGCGGAGAAGTGCAAGGCCGATCTCGGCATCACGCTCGAGATGACTGCGACCGATTCCGACGCCGCCGCTCAACGCGCCGTCACGCAGCCGAACAGCTACGACATCGCCGACATCGAGTACTGGATCGCCAAGAAGGTCTTCCCGACCGGCGTCATGCAGCCGATGGACGTCAAGAAGCTCAAATATTACGACAAGATCGTGCCGCTCTTCATCAATGGCAAGCTGAAGCCCGATAGCGTCATCGCGCAGGGCACTGCGCCGCATACGGTCGGTTTCGTCGAAGCACAGGGCTCCAAGAAATTCGCCAAGGAGCCGACACAGTGGATGACGATGGTTCCGACCATCTATAACGCCGACACCCTCGGCATTCGCCCCGATCTTACCGGCCGTCCGATTAGCAGCTGGGCTGACATTCTAGATCCGGCCTTCAAGGGCAAGACGGCGATCCTCAACATCCCGTCGATCGGCATCATGGATGCCGCTATGATCATGGAAGCCGCCGGCAAGATCAAATATGCCGACAAGGGCAACATGACGAAGGCGGAAATCGACAAGACGATCGAGTTCCTGATCAAGACCAAGGGCGACGGCCAGTTCCGCGCTTTCTGGAAGTCCTTCGACGAAAGCGTCAACCTGATGGCATCGGGCGAGGTGGTCATCCAGTCCATGTGGTCGCCGGCGGTTGCCGCCGTTCGTTCCAAGGGTATTGCCTGCACCTTCCAGCCGCTCAAGGAAGGCTATCGCGCATGGGGCGGCGGCCTTGGTCTTGCCTCGCACCTCAAGGGCGCTGAGCTCGACGCCGCCTATGAGTACATCAACTGGTACACCTCCGGCTGGGTCGGCGGCTACCTCAACCGTCAGGGCTACTATTCCGCCTGCATGGACACGGCCAAGCAATTCATGTCGGCCGATGAATGGGGCTACTGGATCGAGGGCAAGCCGGCGCAAGGCGAGATCCTCTCTCCGGAAGGCAAGGTCATGGAAAAGGCCGGCGCCGTTCGCGATGGCGGCTCCTTCGAGGCCCGTATGGGTGCCGTCGCCTGCTGGAATTCGGTCATGGACGAGGACCGCTACATGGTCCGCCGCTGGAACGAGTTCATCGCCGCCTGAGCCGAAGATCTTTGATTACCTCTCCCTGCCCTTGCAGGGGGAGGCATTCCCAAACGGAGAGCCGAACCATGGCGACGATCGCGTCCTCGGATACAGCAGAGACAACTCGGGAAAACCGGCGCGGATTTGGCGTGCCTGCCTGGGCTGTTGCCTATCTGCAGGCAACGCCGCTGTTTCTCATCCTCGGCTTCTTCTTCCTGCTGCCGATTGCCATGATCGGCGTCGTCAGCTTCTGGGACTATGATTTCGCCGGCCTCTATCCGGCCTTCCTGACTGCGAATTACACCGACACGCTCGGCTCCTGGGTGACGTGGAAGACCTATCTAAACACGTTGAAATTCACCGCTATCGTCTGGACGCTGACGCTGTTTATCGGTTTCTGGGTCGCCTATTTCCTGGCCTTTCACATCAGGCGCACGGCGACGCAGATGATCCTCTTTCTCGTCTGTACCGTGCCGTTCATGACATCCAATATCATCCGCATGATATCGTGGATTCCGGTGCTCGGCCGCAACGGGCTGGTCAATTCGACATTAATCGACATGGGCCTGATCCCGCGGCCGATCGAGTGGCTGCTTTATTCCGACTTTGCCGTCGTGCTCGCCATGGTGCATCTCTACACGCTCTTCATGGTGACACCGATCTTCAACACGCTGATGCGCATCGACCGCTCGCTGTTCGAGGCAGCCCGCGATGCCGGCGCCAGCGGGTGGCAGGTGCTGTGGAACGTGATTATCCCGCTTGCAAAACCCGGCATGGCGATCGGCAGCATCTTCGTCGTCACGCTCGTCATGGCCGACTTTTCCACTGTGCAGATCATGTCCGGCGGTCAGAGCGCGTCGATCGCCCTGATGATGAAGAACCAGATGTCGCTGCTGCAATATCCGGCTGCAGCCGCCAATGCAGTCGTGCTGCTCGTCGTCGTGCTGCTGATGGTCGCCGCCATCCTGCGCATCGTCGATATCCGCAAGGAGCTTTGATATGAGCCGCGAAAAGCGTAGCCTGGAATTCTATGTTCTGGCGATCTTCTTCACCATTTTCGTGTTGTTTCTCTACGGCCCGCTATCGGCTGTTATCATCCTGTCCTTCCAGGGGCCGGACGGCGGTCTGACTTTCCCGTTGAATGGCGTCTCGCTGCATTGGTTTGCCAATCTTTTCGAGAAGCAGGCGGTCGGCGATTTCGGAGCTTCGTTCCAACGCTCCCTGATACTCGGGGTGATGGTCATGATCGTGACCGTCGTCGTGTCGCTGCTGGCCGGTCTTGCCTTTCGCCGCCGTTTCCGCGGCTCAACATTTCTGTTCTATGCCACGGTCGCGAGCCTGGTCGTGCCCTCCATCATCATTTCGCTCGGGATCGGCGTGGTCTTCCAGCAGGGCGGAATCGCGCCGGCCTGGTATTCCTCGGCTTTCGGCGCGCATTTGACCTGGACCTTGCCCTTCGGCGTGCTGATCATGTTTGCCGTCTTCAACCGGTTTTCGCCGGCCTATGAGGAGGCCGCACGCGATCTCGGCGCCAGCTCCTGGCAAACCTTCTGCCATGTCGTGCTGCCGATGATCGCGCCGAGCCTGATTGGCGTTGGCCTCTTCGGCTTCACGCTGTCCTATGACGAATTCGCCCGTACCCTGATGACGTCTGGCACCTACAATACCCTGCCGCTCGAAATTTACGGCATGACGACGAATGTCACGACGCCGGTGCTCTATGCGCTCGGGACGGTGACGACGCTCTTTTCCTTCACAATCATCCTCCTGGCGCTTGCAGTCATGACCATGCTCGGCCGCCGCCAAGCCAAGAAAAGTTGAGATCATGCGCCTGCTGCTCATCAATCCGAACACGACCGTTTCCATGACGGAAAAGGCGGCAATAGCCGCGCGCGCCGTTACAAGCGCCGGCACGCAGATCATTGCCGCCACCTCGCAGATGGGGCCGGCTTCGATCGAGGGCTATTACGATGGAGCAATAGCCGTACCCGGCATGCTGCGCGAACTGAAGGAAAGACAGGCGGCGGGCTACGATGCAGCGATCATCTGCTGCTTCGACGACACCGGCCTCGAAGCAGCACGTATGTTTTGCGATGTGCCCGTCATCGGCCTCTGCGAAGCGGCCGTCGCAACGGCCGGCTTCCTGGCGCAGCGCTTTAGCGTGGTGACGACGCTTGAGCGCTCGCGCATCTTGATCGACAATCTCGTCCAGCGCTACGGCATGGGCGGTCGAGCCAAGGTTCGCGCCTGCGATATTCCTGTCCTCGAACTCGAGGACTCGTCTTCCGGCGCGATTGGAAAGCTGCGGGCGGAAATCGAACGGGCGCTTGCCGAAGATGGAGCGGAAGCCATCGTGCTCGGCTGCGCCGGCATGGCGGATCTCGCAAGGGAGCTGCAATCGATCTATGGCGTCCCGGTCGTGGATGGTGTCGCAGCAGCAGTCAAGCAGGCCGAGGCTTTGGTGTCCCTAGGCCTATCCACCAGCAAGCGAAGCTCATATGCCTCGCCATTGCCCAAGCCTTTTGCTGGTGCAATGCAGGATTTTGCGCCCGCGCCTGTCCCGGCCTAACTTGCTCATGGTCGTTGGCGGGCACACATAGGCAAGATGCCGGTGTGCAACAGTCGGTGCGGAAAGCGGGGACGAAAGCCCAGCTTAGATAGATACTTTCGAAAGCCGCATAATAGGCATATGCCCGCCGACGAGGTAATCGCAGGGTCCGTCGTCCAAATAGTTCTACCTGGCAAATTGGGATAGTCGGCTGAAGGCGTCGAGGTCATTCGAGGGGCTGCCGACTGACGTCGCTTCAAATTGGTAGGCTGCGTTTCAAAGCCACCGATATAAGCAGGCGCCAGCTGTTCAATCCCGGCATTTGATGGATTGGGTTTAACCTGAATCTTTTGGCTCGAATGTCCACTGTCTGCGGATGAACTCGCAGGGCGTGAGGCCCTTGCGTGTCTTCAATCTTCGCCCGAAGTTGTAGGCGCCGATGAAGTTGGCTTAGTTCGTATACTTCTTATATGGGAATTTACTCAGTCCAAGGCTGGCGCGATCCTTTCTGTAGATAGCGATTTGAAGGAGGACGTCACTGTGCCTGTTGATATCGAACTTTTCGAAACGTCAGCCGGGAACCATATGGTCTCTTCGGGTATGATCCCGCTAATCCATGCATCGGTCGCCGCGACGAGACACAAGTCCGAAAACGTACTGCGTTTAAAAGCTGATGGCAGATCAACCGATGATATAGCAAGAGAGGCTGGCGTCAGTCGATCGACAGTGACCAGAATTTTGCGCTATGTCGAAAGAGCGGCCGCCAGTTAGCTGAGGTTTGGCCTAGCGGAAGGTGGCTGAAGGTCTCAAGGGCGTTTGAGGGGGCCGTCTCTAGTTCCATCAAAGCGGTCTTGCAGAGGCTACGTCGTGTCTTCGCGCGAAGCATCCATATGCTCTTCGTAGCGACCTCCAATGGTCGCAGGCACGCCAATGGCGCGCCACATCTTGATCCGTCAGATTATGCCAAATACGAGCACTGGCTGTTCAAGGGCGGGATCGGCGACAACCCGGCGCAGGAAGCGCGAAAGGAATTAATTCGCCGGGGCCGTGATCGACGTCGATCAGCTTTGAGGATCACCACCTAAGCTCAGGACTTCTTAATTTGGCGTGAGATGTGATTCATGGCTTCCGAAAGGAGGCGGTGATGAGTGATTTGTTTTTGCCGCGCTCGCCGCAGAAGGCCCCAAACCTGATCGTATCATGATCGATGCGACGCATCTGAAGACATATAAGGCGGCAGCAAGCTTGCTAAAAAAGGGGCTGTTCCCCGTCGTGCCTGGCGAATCAAAGGCGGACCGAATTCCAAGCTTCATACCGTTTGCGACGGTAAGGGGCGTCCGATCATGATGCTACTCAGCGAAGGGAAGATGAGCGACCATATGGCTCTCCAGATGATCTTTCTCTCTTGCTCCCTATCGGTTCACCGGTTGAGATCTTCATCGGGAAGTGGGTGAAAGAATGGATCGGCGGGGGGCTTACGCAGACGTTCGGTTGCCGAGGACAAATTTGTAGCGTTCCGGTCGAATGAAGAACTCTGACCTTTCGGCGCAGGTACCGTTATCGAAATATGACGTTCGTTCGAGCACCAGTAAGACCGCATTTGCCGCCGCTCCTGTCAGCGACGTAATCCGAGGCGAGACAGCGCGCGCGCCGATCGCAATTTCGGCGGAGGTAATGTTGGTACCGGCTCTGTCTTTGAGAAGCGCATAAGTCGGCTGTTGTTCAGCGATCTCTCGCCCAAGGTCCGACATGAAGGCCGGCAGGAGACTTCTGCCCAAGGCAATAGGGTCGTCGCCCACCATGTGAAGCCGCTCAAGAAGCGCGCATTTTTGTCCGAATAGCTGGACAAAAGCCTGCGGCGTTTCAATGGCGGTCAGATCGACAATCTGCATCGTGGCATCGAAGCCCTGGACTTTCAGCGACTCATGAAAGCTACGCAGCGTATCGATCTGGTGGCGCACCTGCTTGCCGGCGACGAAAGTACCTTTGCCTTTCCGGCGTTCGATCAACTCGTCCTTATCGAGCTGTTCGAGCGCCAGCCGGACGGTGACGCGGCTGACATTGAAGCGGGCCATGATCTGCGCTTCCGAGGGGAGTCGCCCGGAAGGCTCGTACGTCCCTTCGGCAATCTCGACACGAAGGCGATCGGCGATCTGGAGATACATCGCCACCGGGTTGTTCCGTATCAGGTTCATTATTTTCCATCGGGGTTAAAAAGACCACGGACTCTCTGAGCTTTAGAATAGCGTTCCCTCTTGCTGCCGGACAAGGAGAACTCCTCACGTTGATAACATGTATTATAATGTATTAGAAATTGGACAATTCCAATCCGAGATCGTTCGAAGACAACATGACATCTCTACTTGCACCACGGCAGCTTTCTTCAGGTGCCGCCTTCTCAGTGGATGGCATGGCTTTCGCCTATCTTGAAAACAGGCGCCGCATATTCGAACATTTCTCACTGGAAGCCCGTCCGGGAGAATTCGTGGCGATCCTCGGTCCGTCCGGTTGTGGCAAGTCAACGCTCCTTAATCTTCTCTCCGGCTTCCTGCGCCCGCAAGCGGGGTATATCACTATAGACGGCGTGCCTGTTGCGCCGGAACATCCGGCTCTTGGATATGTATTTCAGTCGCCAAACCTCTTCCCTTGGCTGAATGTCTTGGAAAACGTCCGCTTTGGCCTGCGCATGAATCGCCGTGGATCTCCGCAGGAGCAGCGAGCCATCGCGCTGCATTTTCTGCGGCTTGTCGGCCTGGAACAACAAGCGGAGGAGCCGCCTCACCGGTTGTCGGGCGGGCAGCGTCAACGGGTTGCGCTTGCGCGCTCACTGGCGCTCGAGCCACGTCTTCTGCTCATGGACGAACCATTTGCAGCACTCGACGCCATGACGCGCACGGCCCTTAATGACGAATTGCTTCGTATCTGGTCGGATTTGGGACAGACCGTCCTGTTCATCACTCATGACATCGACGAGGCGATCTATCTCGCTGACCGGGTTCTTGTCCTTGGGCTGCCGCCGGTGGGCATCACGGCGGAAGTGGCGATCGATTTTCCCCGTCCTCGCGATCAGCGAGGCACGCGCGCCAATCCATTGTTCGCGCAAATGCGCGAACGGCTCTCGGAGGAAATCGCAAAGGTCATGACCAGCAATCAACGCGTTACCTGAAGGGGACTATCGGATGAAACGCATTCTACCTGCAGTTCTTCTCGCACTTGCGGCGGCTTTGCCGGCCCATGCCGAGGATACGCAGCCGCTTCGCATTGGTTGGGTCCAGGCTATGGCGAATGCGCCTGCCTTGATTGCCGAGGAGAAAGGCTACTTTCGGGAAGAGGGGTTGAACGTCGACCTAAAGGGTTTCGGCGATGGTCCGGTCATCCAGCAGGCGGTGGCCGCGGGCGAAATCGATGTGGCCTATATCGGCGCCCCGCCGGTCTATCAATGGGCGGCACGCGGTCTCGATGCGAAAATCATCGCCAAGGTCAATTATGGTCAGGCTGCCGTGATCGCAAAGGCGGACGGCCCCATCCACCTGCTTTCCGATCTTAAAGGCAAGAGGCTTGCCGGCGTCAACAGGGGCAGCGGCATGGACGTGCTGCTACGTGGCTTCGTCCTGAAAGAAGCCGCCGGCCTCAGCCCGGACACGGACCTTGCGCTGTCGCAGATGCCCGTGGGCAACATGAATGCCGCCCTTGATACCGGCGTCGTCGACGCGGCCTTTTCGTGGGAACCTTTCATCAGCCAATCTGTGCTCCGCGGAACGGGCCGCGTCGTGTTCGACGTAAACAACGCCCTGCCTGGCTATCCGTGGTATGTCGTAGCAGCACCTGCCAAGACGCTGAAGGAACGCCCGGACGATCTCGTGAAATTGTTGCGAGCGAATTCGAAGGCGATTGCCTTTCTACAAGAGCATCCCGCAGAAGCCAACCGGATCATCGCCCGGAGCCTCAAGCTGGAACCCTTGAAGGCCGTGGACGGAAGCGTTGTTCCGCCAGAAGCGATCGTTGCAGAAGCAAGGAAACGCCTTGGCTGGTCGGGGAAAATCGAGCCGTCTGACCGTGCTTTCATCCAGCGCCTCATCGACTACTCCGTCGCCCTCGGCTTTCTCGACAAGCGGCTGAATGTCGACGAGATCATTGATGACAGCTTCGCCGCAAAGGCGACCGCGCAATGATGAGATCCGATCGATGAAGAAGTTGGCAGCGCGGCAGTGCTTTCCGCAACCGTCCTGGCGCTGGGCAGCGCTTCCATTCCTGCTTGTCGTGTGGTGCCTCGCGGCAAGCAGGGTTCCGTCCTATGTGCTGCCGCAGCCGTGGGATGTGGCGGCCGAAGGGTTTCGCTGGCTCCGGTCGGGTGAGTTGGGCCACCAGGTAGTGGCGAGCTTGTTGAGAGAATTCGGCGGCTTCGGCGCAGCCGTCGTGGCAGCGGTGCTCATCGGCGTATCCGCCGGACTTTGGCGGCCCTTCCGTGAATTCGTCCAGCCTCTCCTCGCCCTCTTCATGGCTATCCCTCCGATCGCCTGGGCGCCGCTGTCGCTGATCTTCTTCGGCCTTGGATATCTCTCCATCGCCGTCGTGATATTCATCGCGTCTGCCTTTCCAATGGCCGTGACGATTCAGGAAGGCGTGCTTTCCATCAGCGATGGGGAGGTGCGCGCGGCACGTATTCTGGGTGCAAGGCGACTGCAATTGCTGGCCCATGTATATCTTCCGGCCTCTCTCCCTTTCCTGATTGCTGCATTGCGCATCGGCTTTGCCCAGGCATGGCGCGCGCTGGTGGCAGCGGAAATGATCGGCGCCTCGCAAGGTATCGGCTGGATGGTCGCCATGGGAGGGCAGCTCGGCAATTCGGCGCAGGTGCTTCTCGGCATCGCGATCATAGGACTTACCGCGTGGCTGATGGAGAGCCTCGTATTTCGACGGATAGAGCGCCGCTACGAAGGCTGGCGCGGACAATAACGGACCTTTCCCATGACCGAGATTTTGCCACATGAGATATCCCAAGCCACCGCTCATTCTCCGGTGGGCCTTGCTGATCACTTCGATACTCTACCCTTTCTCGGCCGTCTGATCTGTCAGAGGCAGACGCTGACCGCGGGCGAGTGGACCGAATTGGAGCTCGTTTATGAGGTCGGCGCTGTCGGTCTCGCAGACGGCGCGTGGCTGAAGCTCGCCTTCAAGTTCTATTCCGACTGGGCGCTGTTCCAGACAACGGACCCGACGGGTGCCAATTATGTTTCCGCCGAATACCATGCCGGCCCTCTGGTTTTGGGGCAAAGCCCGAGCACGGTTCAAGCACTGAAGGTGCGTTTCGATCAGAAGGGACACGAACGTCCTTTCCAGAAGGCTGTCATCATCGACGTCGTCGACGGCTATCTCAATCCCGGCGACAGGATCGTCATCCGGCTGGGCGATCGGCGGCAGGGCGGCGCCGGCACCCGTGTGCAGACCTTCGTGGAGAAGGCGTTCCGTTTCCGGCTATTCATCGATCCGCTGGGTAGCTCGAAATTTGCGGAAGTGCCTGGCGACTGCAAGCTGGAAATCTTGGCTGGTCAGCCGCATGCCGTTCAGGTCATCGCGCCGCGGCTGATCGGCCTCGGTCAACCCTTCGATGCGATCGTCCGCGTCGACGACATATGGGGAAATACCTGCCACGATCGCAACTTTCAGGGTGCGCTTGTCATCACTGCCCCGGATGGGGGGCAACGGACAGAGCTGGTGGAATTCGCAGCGGAAGGCTGGACGTTCGCACGGATTTCCGGCCTTTCCTTCGCGGAAGCTGGCGAGTGGAAACTGGAAGCGCGGCTGAACGGGGCCTCCTCCGTTGCTCCGGCTGTCGCCTATGTGCAGAGCGAAGAGGGCGCCTTGCGTCCTCTCTATGCGGATCTGCACGTCCATTCCGACGATACCGTCGGCACGAATGACGCGACTTACAATCTCACCTACGGACGCGACATCGCTGGGCTTGATGTTGTGGGTTACACCGTCAACGACTTCAATATCACCGAGGCGAATTGGGACGAGGCCGTTGGGACCATCCACGATCTCAACGAGCCCGGTCGCTTCGTCTGCTATCCAGGCACCGAATGGTGCGGCAACTCCGCTGCCGGCGGCGACCGCAACGTCGTCTTCCTGCGCGATGGCAAGCCCCGGTTTCCCTTCGACGAGAACGGGAGGTCCCTTCGCTCTTTCGAATGGAATGAGACGACGGCTGGAGCGATCCGCCCTGGTATCTGGCCGGTGGACCGGCTCTATGCAGCGTATGAGGACGATCCAGAAGGTCATTTGCTGATCCCGCATGTCGGCGGCAGGCGCTGCATTCTGGACTGGAATCATCCGGAGCTGGAGCGCCTCATTGAGGTCGGTTCCTCCTGGGGTCAATTCCATTGGCTCTACACCGAAGCTCTAGCTCGCGGATACAGGGTTGGGGCTTCCGCGGCCAGCGACGAACACCAAGGCCGTTGCGGTGGCGGTGCGCCGGCGACTGGGACTTTTGGCTCACGCGGCGGGCTTACCGGCGTCATCACTGACCGTTTCGACCGCTCCGGCGTTGGCAAGGCGCTTCGGGCGAGACGTACTTTTGCGACGACGGGCGAACGTAGTTTCGCCGTTCTATCGCAAGGCACGCATTTCATGGGCGAGGTGTTCAATGCCGCGTCCGAAGAGCCGCTCTCTTACCGTTTGCTTGGCCACGCCGGCTGGGAGGAGGTTCAGCTCTTTGATGGCGACCGCATCGTATGGCATCGCGATCTTCACGCTGAGGCTGGATTTAGCGAACGGAGCGTGCGAATCCGCTTTGGCGGCGCACGGATCAAGGATCGCTATCGGGCGGCCTATTGGAGTGGGGAGGTGGCTGTCACCGGGGCCGCGCTCCTGGATGCACATGGGGTCGGCTTCGACCATCCGGAACAAAGCGTATGGCGTACGGGCCTCGGCACTCTGGGTTTCCGAACGGCAACGCATGGAGATATCGATGGTATCGAATTGAAGCTCTCGGACCTTCGTGACGCGCGCATCGCCGTTGCTGCCAAGCTCCACGGCTATAGCAAGATCGGGGATCCGCTGCAGCCGCCGCCACATGCCCATGCTCCGGAAGTGTTATTGGAGGCAAGCGGAAGCGAGTTGATCGCAAAGGGCTCTATCTCGATCGATCTTGCCGGTGTCGAGCTACGTCTCCTGTTGGAGCGCGTCACCGATTACCATCTCCCACGCGATCTCTCGGGCGAGATACCGTTTTCGGGACTTGGATTGAAAGATGGGCGCGAACACCCGCTTTTCCTTACCGCACGTCAGCGGGATCAATCCCGTATCTGGACGTCGCCGTTATTCGTGACCGCCCAGTAGCTGGAGCTGCCAAGTCCAATCAGCGCTTATGGAATAATGCCGGAAGCGAAGGACTTTGCGACTGTACAAAGCCGCAAGGCTTGATGGGATGCAACACAGGTGCACGACCTGATTATTGAGTCACATCGCCTCTAGTGTTGGGGAGGATCGAGCCCATCTTCACAATTCAACGAACGCCCCGACCTGTGACTATAATGGTTGGGGCATTCCGTGACAGATTGGTGACTGCAAACATAGGTCGCCGGTTCTGTTCCAATCAAGAGAAAGGGACGGAAAACCCGTGAGCATTCATTGCTTGTTTCAGGATTTAGTTGGGCAGGTTCGCCGGTATGTGCATTAAAACGCCGGCCCTTTTGGCCGCAGTCCGAAGCCGTTTGTCTCTGGTCCACAAGGCTGCCCGCTGATCAAGGAGGGCCGATGCCAGCAAGTGGGCGTCCGTGTAGCCAATACCCATGCTGAAAATACCGTGGCGATCGATCATTGTCATGACGTCGTCGTGGGTTGCAACAACAGCTGAACGCTGAGCCGTCAAAAAAGATATCACGCTGCTGCGATCTCGAAGACTGCCGAGCGCAAGCTCGCCGATCACGGCTGGATGGCAAAGTAGGCGATCGTCTTCGATAATCTTGCGCAGCTCTGAATCGGCTTTACGGAAGTGATCTATCCAGATCGAGGTATCCGCCAATATCACTTGGCCGCCGAGCTCCGGCGGCGTGGAGCTGCCTCGGCATCGGGCATGGTGCCTCCGAGCGCAATGAGACGTTTCCCCGATTCTACGCGAACAAGCGTCTCCAGTGCCTGGCGGACGAGCGCTGCGGTTTCCTTAGTGCCGGTTAAAGACCGAGCCTTTTCCATAAGTGCGTCGTCGAGATTGATGGTCGATCGCATGGTGTCACTTCCTCTATCAATGTGTGCAAATTAGCACCATTTGGTGACAAAATCTATGCCTCACTGCCACTCTCATACATTCGGTAGTCCCATAACTGAAGCTTCTGAGCGAGGTGCTTGCCCGATACTGGCACTAAGCTTGTTGCGCGATCAGAGGCGAACGAAGCGAACCTTTCCCGGCGCTCACGAGGCGCCGTGATTTTATCGGGGGCGTCCAGCTGCAAAAGTATCCTTCATGCCATTCTTACGAATTCGCGACCCGACCTCTGGAACATAGATGTTCGGCGCCGCCGGGATAACTCGCCGATCCGGGACTCTACTCAAGGTGTTGTTTTTTCGCTTTTCGACCGGAAGCAGGTTCGGCTTTTCTTAACTATATTGCTGTTTCTTAGGACCATCGAAGCGGCGAGTTAACCTTAACGGATTGGGTTAACAGGCATGATGCTGAATGCCGTTACCGGTTTTAGGTCCGGAATGTCCCTTGATTTAACCACTGCCAAAAGGGGCAAATATTATGACGAGCATTCTTACCAATAACGCTGCAATGGCTGCCCTCCAGACGCTGCGTGGCATCAGCAGCAACCTGCAGCAGACGCAGAGCCACGTATCGTCGGGCCTGCGCATCTCCAAGGCTTCCGACAACGCCGCTTACTGGTCGATCGCCACCAGCATGAAGTCCGACAATAGCGCCATCGGCGCTGTTTCCGACGCTCTCGGCCTCGGTGCCGCCAAGGTTGACACGGCGACCACCGCCGCTACCAGCGCCATCGACATCGTCGGCCAGATCAAGAACAAGCTTGCGACCGCCATGGAACCGTCGGTCGACAAGAAGTCCGTCCAGGAAGAAATCACCCAGCTGCAGCAGCAGCTGCAGAGCGTTGCCCAGTCGGCTTCGTTCAACGGCGAAAACTGGGTCATGGCTCAGAACGGTGG
>NZ_FMAH01000025.1 GCF_900094545.1 Martinezella miluonensis | reverse complement strand
TGAATGTTCCGGAACTGGTCGTCGCCCGCACGGCCATTGGCGACTTCCAATCCATGATCCGCTCGAAGACAACACGAAAGCTCGATGAATGGCTTGACGCAGCTAAAAACAGCCTGGTCGGATCGTTTGCCGGTGGCGTTGAGAAGGACCTCAACGCTGTGAGAAACGCAATCATTTCACCGTGGTCAAATGGGCAGACGGAAGGTCAGATCACACGACTAAAGCTCATCAAACGACAGATGTACGGACGTGCAAAACTCGATCTGCTGCAGGCGCGATTGATCGGCGCATCGTAGGATCTGCACGTCAGCAAAAGTGCGTCAGAGCCACTTCTCGGTGGAAACGCCGGGTCAGTTCCTAGCGGAAATCAACAGCACGCCGCTTCATCGTCACCGCTGATATTGGATCGGTTGGCTCCATCTGCGCCCTGCGCGCCGATCCCGTCAGTTTTCCGACGACATTCAGCTTTGAGGTCAAGGCTTTCTCCTCTGCAAAATCGGCCGAGCAATATATGGCGCATCTCCTCAATACAGAGGAAAAGACAGAGCGCGTCGATCTCGGCAAGCTTCCGCGGCATTGGACCAAGATACCGAAACTCAGATTCGGAAAGCGAGCCGCCAGCCTGACGATCCAATATGCGGATGCGAACTATCGGCTTGGCTCTGATCTCGTCGCCTTACCGGTATCGGCAACAGCGGGAACCTGGTTGAGCGTCGTCGTGCCCGTCTACAATGCGCCGCCGCGATATCTGGACGATCTCGTCAGATCTTTCGAAATGCAGGCAGAACAGGGCACGGAGCTCATTCTGAGCGATGATGGCTCGACATCGCCGGAAACGCGGCAATGGTATAAGTCGCAGCAGGCGAAAGACAATATCCGCTTCATGCTGAACGAACGCAATGGCGGCATCGCGGCGGCCACCAATTCCGGCCTGGCCCATGCTCGCGGCCAATGGATCGCCCTCCTCGACCATGACGATGTCGTTGCGCCCCACGCTTTCAAGCTCATCAGGCATACGCTGGAGCAAAACCCGGACGCCAATTTCCTTTATACCGACGAGCTCGTCGTCGACGACACCTTGAAGCCGACCGGCGTCATGCTGAAGCCGGCCTACGACTCGGTCCTGCTGAGCGGCGTCAACTACATCAACCACTTCTCCATCTATCGCCACAGCCGGCTTCGGGAGATCGGTTATCTACGCACCGGTTATGACGGATCGCAGGACTATGACCTGCTGCTGCGCTATCTGGAGGGACTCCCGGAACAAAGCATCCTACACCTGCCCTACCCGGCCTACTGGTGGCGCCGCAACGGCCAGACCTACTCGCGCAAATTCATGGACGCCGCGACCGCGAATGCGAGGAAGGCGCTGACCGAAAGGTTCGAACGGCAGCGGCAAACGATTCAAGTCGAAGGAGCACTCACCAAGACGCTGCATCGCGTCGTGTTCGAGCCGCCGCGCGATTGGCCTAAAGTCTCGATCGTCATTCCCAGCAAGGACAACTTCGACCTCATCTCCCGCATCCTTCATGATCTCTTCGAAAAGACGGACTATCCGGATTTCGAAGTGCTTGTTATAGACAACGGGTCTACGGACAAGGCGGTGCTCGATCTCTACGACCGCTATCGCCAGACACACCGGCGGTTTTCGGCAGTCGTCACCCCGGAAGCCTTCAATTTCTCACGCTCGGTCAATCGCGGCTTGAACGCAGCGACGGGCGAGCACTATCTGATCCTCAACAATGACGTCGAAGTGATCGAATCTGGCTGGCTGAAGGAGATGGTCTCCTGCCTCGCCTACGACAGAACCGGCATCGTCGGCGCCAAGCTGCTCTTTCCGAACGACAAGATGCAACATGCAGGCGTGGTCGTCGGCTTTGGCGGATTGGCCGGCCATTGGTATTTGAACAAGCCCAAAGAGTTCGGCGGTCCGATGAACCGGCTACATCTGCGCAATACCATGACCTGCGTAACCGGCGCGGTCATGCTGATCTCGGGCGACTGCCTGCAAAAGATCGGCCTGTTCGACGAGGAGAATTTCGCCGTCGCCTATAACGATGTCGACTATTGCCTGCGCGCTCACAAGGCCGGCTACCGCATCATCTGGACGCCCTTTGCCTGTCTCTATCACCATGAATCGCTGTCGCGCGGATCGGACAAGTCGGGAGGGCGGAAGAAGCGATTCGAGCAGGAAAAACAGAACCTGCGCCGGCTGCATGCGACGCAGAGCTTCACCGACAGGGCGCTCAATCCGGCCTATAGCCGCGATAAAGCAGACCCGCGAATCGTCGTCCCGACACGATTGTTCATTCCGTCTATGTCATAGCGGGCTGCAGGCGCCGACCAAGTCGTTCGTGGCATTCAAAGCCGGATCAGATCCAGATCCGCACCGATCTCGCGTTGGGCGATCTCGACCACGCTCATCTCATGCGTGAAGAGGATCGTCTGGAAGCGTTCGGCGGTGCTCGCAAGCACCTTCAAACCTGCGCTTGCCCGCTCGTCGTCAAAGGTCTGGAAGATATCGTCGACGATCATGGGGGCCGGCTCGTTCCGAGCGGCGTAATCCTCCAGGAATGCCAGCCGCAAGGCGAGATAGAGCTGATCGCCGGTGCCTTCGCTCAGGCCGTCGAGCGGCACACGCTCACCGCCCACTCGTTCCGCCAGCAGCTGCAACGCGTCGCTTTCGTCATGCGCCTCGACAAGACGTAGGAACCGGCTTCCCGTGAGCTGCGAAAACAATTCACCGGCGCGTTTGATGACCGGGTCCGCCTGTTTCTCACGATAAGACTCCATCGAACCCGCCAGCATGCGTGCGGCAAGCTTCAAGATCACCCATTGCCGAGCAAGGTCCTTTGCCTCCTGTTCGGCCGAGAGCTTTTCGAAAACCGCGTATTCGGCACTGACGCCAGTTTCGAGCGCCTGCTGTTGGCGCCGATTTTCCGCCAGCCGCGCCGAAAGCTCACCATGTAGCGTGAATTGCCGCTGATCCTCTTCGATCAATCGTTCGATTTCCAGATCGGCAGCAACGCGCTCGAAATCACGAAGCTGAGCCCGCAGTTCGTCCTCCGCCCGGCCATCGGCCTGGTGACGGAAGCGATTGCGGCTTTCGAGCAACCGTGCACTCAAACGAGTACGCTCCCGCAGCCGCGACAGCAGCGCCGCCAGATCGCTAGGCCCCGGCAGGTCGGCCGTCAGGTGATCGAGATCGGTCGATATTGCCGCAAGAGCCTCCTCATGGCGAGCAAGCAATCCTTCCGCGCGCTGCCGATCCTCTTCGAGGCCTTCGCGCTTCTTCAACTCACCGCGCATCGCATTGGCGCGGCTGTGCAGGGCTTCGGCTGCGGTATCGGGCGGCAGATGATCCAGCTCGTAGCCGGCGCTGGCCACAAGCGTTGCGAGCCGCCGTTCGAAGTCCGCCATATCTCGCCGCATGCCAGTAACGCGGCGCAGCCTGTTGTCGCGCTCTGCCAAAGCATCGGGCAGCTCTTCCCATGCCTTCAGGGCGACGGATGCCATTTCCAGCGTCGCATCCACCGGCAGGCCAAGAGGAACAACGGCCTTGCCGAACGCCTCGCGCCAGTCGACGTGCCGCCGTTCCAATGTCTGCTGCTGCTCGTCAAACCGTGCCAACCGGTCCCGCGCCGAGCTTATCTCCCCTTCCCGCGTTCGGCTTTCGCTCCAGCGCTCCGCGGCTAGGCGCAGGTGCTTGCGCAATCCTTCCGCCATCGCGACGGGCGGCAGGCGCCCGCTCCTGTAGCCGGTCGCCTCAACGATATCCTGCAGAGCGGGCAACACACGCTCTTCTGCAAGAGCGTTCTCGTCGCGTTCGTCAAGCAGATCGCGCAAAGTATTGCGCTGGCGCAGCAGCCCTTCGACACCTCGCCGCCACTCGAGCATGATTGACGGATCCAGCGCGACTGTACCGCAAGGATCGAACAGGCCTGCAAAGGATGCCTCGGCCTCCACCAATAGTCTCTCGTGCTGTTGCAGCTGGTTCGACACATCCTCGCGCTCCCGTTGCAGGCGAGCTTGACGCAGGCGATAATCCGCATGGCGGGCAACACGATCGGCATCGCTGAGAATGGTGTCGGCCAGGCGATCGGTATCACCGATGCTGACAGTCAGCGCTGCAATGGCTTTGGCGTTGGGAGGTCGGCCATCCGCCAGCATGTCCTGAATCGATAGCCATCGGCCATCGCGGTCTTCACGCGCCGCCGCCACCTGCTCGCGCGTGACGACCGGGCCTGTGCGTTCCGCATCCGCTAGAGCCTGCGCGATCTCTGCCAGTTGATTATCATAGCCGCGCAGCTTTTCGGTAGTCTCGCGCACCTTAGCCCGCGCAGCATCAATCGTCTCGCGATGGGTGGCGATCTCCGATAGCTCCGGCAAAGGTGCCGCAAAGAGCATGGAGATGTCACCAACCGGTGGCCGCAGGCGTGCGGCTGCTTCCTCAAGATCCGCCTCGACGCGACGGATCTGCGTCTCCAGGGCATCGAGACGCGCCAGGCCGGCGAGATCCGCAGTCAATGAATCCAGTTGATCGCCATAGGGTCTAGGATCGAACAGACGTCCGGCAAAGCTGTCCCTCTCCAATGCGGCAAGCTGGCTGCGTTCGCTCTCTTCCTGTTCGGTGAGCCCCTGGAGTTGTCGCGAGAGGGTTCTACCCTGCTCTACCAGTTCGGACAGGCGGGCCAGGTCGACGTCGCTCGGCTGATGCGCCTCGAGCTTCTCAACATTGGATATGCCCAGACGGCGTGCCAGTTGGGCGAGCGAGGCATCGTAACCGGCCAACTCTTGATCGACGCGCGGCAGATCATGACGCTGGCTGCGATAGTTGCCGGTATCGGCAAAAAGCTGAGTGATGTCGCCGGATATCTGCAACAATGCCTCATCGACCTGGATGCGGGACAGGTCCTCCTCGGTGCGGGTCACCGTGTGGCGCACACGACGCATTTCCTCTTCGGCGGCTTGCTTGTCGCGCAGCCTCTGCTCAAGCCTGTCGGCAAGGCTCTCGGGAATTGCGGAGAAATCGGCCAGCTCGTCGAGCGCCATGCCCTCGGCGTCGATCTCGGCAAGCAAGGGCTGCAAGGTCTTCAGCTTCTTAAGCCGGTCCAGAGCCTGGCGCGTCTCTCGACGCTCTGCCTGCAACCGTTCCAGCTCAGCCTCGATTTCGGCTGCCTCCGCCAGCAGCTTCTTCCAGTCCCCGGATTTGAGTTCATGATCGCGTTCGGCCTTGCGGGCGTCTTCGTAGCGATCCAGCGCTTTATAGAATCCGCGATCCTTCGAGCGCCGGGCCGCATAGATGCCGTCGGCTTCCGCTTCCAGCGACTGGCGCAGCCGTGAAAGGCCGGTCAGGCCGGAGGCTGCCGAAAACAGCAGGCTGCCAATCTCGCCACCACTGCGCAGCATGGCCGTCGCACCTTGCCGAAGTCTTTGCGAATCGAGGCCAAAGGCGCGTTCGAAGACATCCCGGCTCAGATTGCCGATGAATGGGGCAAGGGCATCCTCGGCGAGCGGCGTCTCCTTGTCATCAGGTGCAAGAAGCGTGCTCTTGCGGCCGCGGCGGCGGCGGAAGGCCAGCTTGGCGCCATCATGTGCCTTGATTTCAGCTCCGATACGCAAGGTGCCGGGCTCATGCAAAAAACTCTGTTCAGCGGCGGCGGGAAAGCCGAAGAGCAGATCGGAAATCGCACTCAGAGCCGAAGACTTGCCGGCCTCGTTGGGACCAAAGATGACATGCAGCTTGGCTCCGGCACGGAAATCGAGCGTGCGGTCGGTCAACGCGCCGTAGCGAAGAATGTCGAGACGATCGAAGCGCATGTCAGCCTGCCCCCTGCCCGCGCGCCAGCAGCAACTGCCGAGCTTCTTCGATGAGGGCTTCCGGGCTGTCGTCCAGCGGCGTCGCCGTTGCGCCAAGCCCGCCCGGAAGGCGCACCGCAATCTCGTCAACCAGCCGGCTTGCTTCCATCGCGATATCGGCATCTCCCGCATGCTCGGCCAGCAACTGGCGAAGATCGAGCGCACCGTCTGCTTCCGCGACCTGTGTTGCCGGCGGCTCCAGGCGAAGTTCCAGTTTTTCGAGCCAGATATCCTCGTGCACGCGATGGCATGCGGCTTCGACCTCATCACGCCATTGCTGACGGTTGGCAGCAATGGCGCCTTGCAATGGCGTGATGCCGGAGAGCAGCACGCGTAGCGCAGTCATCCTTCCCGCCATGTCATCGGCCATGGGCTGCACTGCCTGCTCGATGCGGCGCAGGATCGCCGCCTGATCATCATCGGGGCCAACGGCAACATCGACTTGCGCAAAGCGCGCTTCGTCGACGATCAGGCGCTCATGCTCGATGCGGCCGTCCTCGACCGTCACCAGCACCGCGCCCTTGGCGCCCCGCTCGCGGATATTGCGACCCTGCAGATTGCCGGGAAAGATCACTAGCGGGTCCTTGGCCACGACTTCATAGTCATGCACATGACCGAGCGCCCAGTAGTCGTAGCCGCGCGAGCGCAGGTCATCGACCGAGCATGGCGCATAGGGCGCATGCGGTTCGCGACCGGTGAGCGACGTGTGGAGAATGCCGATGTTGAACCAGTCGGAGACGGGCGCGGGATAGGAGAGCGCCAGGTTGTCATTGGCCGAGCGTTCAGCGAAACCCTGACCATGCAGCACCACCTGCAACTGATCGAGCTTGACGCTGCCGGGTTTGCCAGTCGGAAACTCGTGCACATTGGCGGGCAAGGTGATCGTCTTGGTGATGACGCTTGCCGCGTCGTGATTGCCGCGCAGCAGATAGACCGGGATGCCGGCCCGCTCCAGCCGCGCCATTTCGCGATTGAAGAACAGGCCAATCTTGTTGTCCTTCCAATCGCCATCATAGACATCGCCAGCGATGACGAAGAAATCGACGCGCCTTTCGATGGCCAGCCCCACCAGCATCGAGAAGGCCTTGCGGCTGGCTTCGACAAAAACCGCGGCAACGGCGGCGTCCTTCAACGCCAGCCCCTGAAAGGGACTGCCAAGATGCAGATCGGCGGCATGGATGAAGCTGAAAGAGGACATGGGCTCCGATAACAGTCAGATATCCGGTCTCTCCTTTTAAGGAAGCGGAGGCGCAATGAACACTGCACCACGCGCTTCATCCAACGGTTTCGTCAGTTGTCAGAAACTGTGATATTTCCGAGTCACGCGATTGCGATGGCACATCCGCCTTACACATGCTTGCCGCCGATCCGGGCGGCTGCTAATGCGCTGGCATTTCATTACCTAAGACGAGGAGATTTCTCATGCGACATCATGCTTTCGGGCGGACGCCCTTTATCGTGACAGATGTCGGCTTCGGCGCCTGGCAGATCGGCGGCGCATGGGGCGATGTCAGTGAGGCCGATGGCCGCGCGGCACTGAATGCCGCTCTCGATGCGGGCATGACCTTCATCGATACCGCCGACGTCTATGGCGACGGCCGCTCAGAAAAGATCATCGCCGATGTGCTGAAGGCCCGCGGCGGCGAGCGCCCGATGGTGGCGACCAAGGCCGGCCGCCGGCTGAACCCGCATGTGGCCGACGGCTACACCAAGGTCAATCTCGAAGGCTTCATCGACCGCAGCCTGAAGAACCTCGGCGTCGAGAGCCTCGACCTCGTGCAGCTTCATTGCCCTCCGACCGAAGTTCTTTACCGGCCGGAAGTCTTCGCCGGTCTCGACGCGTTGCAGAAGGCCGGCAAGATCAAGGGATACGGCGTCAGCGTCGAAAAGGTCGAAGAGGCGCTGAAGGCGATCGAGTATCCGGGCGTGCTCAGCATCCAGATCATCTACAATATCATCCGCCAGCGGCCCGACCACCTGTTCTTCACGGAAGCCAAGCGCAAGAACGTGGCTGTCATCGCCCGCGTGCCGCTGGCTTCCGGCCTGCTCTCCGGCAAGATCACCCGCGACACCCAATTTGCCAGCGACGATCATCGCAACTTCAACCGCCACGGCGAGGCCTTTGATGTCGGCGAGACCTTTGCCGGCGTTCCGTTCGAGGTGGGTCTGCAGGCCGTCGAGGAAGTGCGCAAGCTGGTTCCATCAGGCGCCAGCATGGCAGCCTTTGCACTGCGCTGGATTCTGATGAACGAAGCCGTCACCGTCGTCATCCCCGGTGCCCGCAATGCCGAGCAGGCCAAGGCCAATGCGGCTGCAGTCGATCTTGCGCCGCTTTCCGCCGACGTCATGGTGGCGACGCGCGAGATCTACGAGCGGCTTATCGCTCCGCACGTTCATCATCGCTGGTAAGCGCGGCGGCGTTGCGAACGAGAAAGGCCGGGCGCAAGCCCGGCCTTTGCTGAACCCTCAGAGAGTTGCAGTTCAACTCTGCCGAACAACGGTTCCGATCACGTTGGTGAGAATACGCGCGGCGGTAATCGCCGATAGGCCGTCAATGTCGGTAGGCGGATAGAATTCCACCAAGTCGAAGCCTGCGATCCTGGCCCGCCTGCCAAGACCCGCGATCAGGTCGATGATCTCAGTATAGGTCAGGCCACCGGGCGTCCGTGCCGCGACCCCCGGCATGATCGAGGGATCGATGCTATCGCAATCAAGGGTAACGACGACCTGCGCACCTTCCGGAACATGTCGCAGAGCTGCTCCGATACCCTGGGCGTGAATTTCGCGAGCCGTCACGAAGCAGCTGCCATAGCGCCGCGCGTCTTCGATTTCGGTAAGGCGCGCACTGCCGACGCTGCGAAGGCCGACCTGGACCATGCCTGCGACATGCGGCATCTCGCTTGCCCGGCGCATCGGGCTCGAATAACCGAAGCGTTCTCCCTGCAGTTCGTCACGCCAGTCTATATGAGCATCGATCTGCAGGACCCAGATCGGCCCCCGATCTGCAAAGCCGGTGAGGAACGGGATAGTGACGGAGCAGTCGCCGCCAAGCAAAACCGGCACGGCCGACAACGCCAGGATCTCACGCGTCTTCGCCTCGATCCGCTCCCGGTTGCCGGCATTGTCGTGCATGGCGGTGGAGACATCTCCCGCATCGACACAGGAGATTGGCTTGCCGTCAAATAGCGGTCCGCCGAGATCGAAATCCCAATGTTCGACCAACGGCGCTTCGCTCTGGCTTGCGCCGCGAATGGCACCGGCGGCCAGCGCATAGCCGCCGCTATCCTTGTCCGGATAGGTACTGCCGTGGCCGGCTCCGAAGATGACTGCGCGAGGCATGCTGCCATCGATTTGTCGATTGGGAAGGCCGAGAAAGGAAGGCGATGCGGTCATTTCTTGATGATCCTGATGGTCATTCGACTGAAACGTCAACGTTGGGCATTCGAAAATACCCTCTGACGTTTTCTTCGCAAGAGAATGCGCGGACCGTCCGAGCCGGAAGCATCCTCCATTTTATTGGTCAGGGATAGCGAACGAAATCCAGCCCTTCCCTGCCTGGAAACGAAAAAGGGCCCGCAAAGCGGACCCTCAATGTTCTCCAACCGCAAGGCTAACACCTCGCGGTGGGTGAAAACGAAATCAGCTGTTGACCGCGTCCTTCAGGCCCTTGCCGGGCGTGAACTTCGGAACATTGCGAGCAGCGATGTCGACCTCAGCACCCGTGGACGGGTTGCGGCCCTTCGTGGCTGCACGGTGAGAAACAGTGAAGCTGCCGAAACCAGCGAGGCGAATGTCGCCGCCCTTCTTCAGTTCAGCCTGGACGGTCTCGAAAACAGCGTCAACAGCGGAAGCAGCGTCAGCCTTCGTGATACCGGCCTTCTCGGCCACTGCGGACACGAGCTCATTCTTGTTCATGTTTCCACCCCTTTCTTTGGTATGAAACGACTTATCAGTAAGCGGGGTGCAAGTAGGAATGCTCTTACCCGCCGCAACCCCAAAAACCCTGCAAACCAAGGAAAAGCAAGCGTTTCCGGACGCTTTTCACAAAAAAAGACCGGCAAAAATGCCGGTCTTTTCGCCATTTCTGGCAATTCGACAGAATTGAGGCGAAGAGCCTCAATGTGCGATCGACGTACCCACGTCATCCACGCCTTCGACCGTTGCGATCACGGGCGTTTCGACGGTGCCATCCCATTCGATCGGCTCCGGCCGACGGACGAGCGCGTGCTTGATCACCTCGCCCATGCGCGAGACCGGAATGATCTCCATGCTGTTCTTCACGTTGTCCGGAATCTCCGCCAGATCCTTGGCGTTTTCTTCCGGGATCAGCACCTTCTTGATGCCGCCGCGCATCGCTGCCAGCAGCTTTTCCTTCAGGCCGCCGATCGGCAGCACGCGGCCGCGCAGCGTGATTTCACCGGTCATGGCCACATCCTTGGAAACCGGAATGCCGGTCATGATCGAGACGATCGCGGTTGCCATGGCGACACCGGCCGACGGACCATCCTTTGGCGTTGCGCCTTCCGGCAAGTGCACATGGATGTCGCTCTTGTCGAAGCGTGGCGGTTCGATGCCGAAATCGACGGCGCGCGAGCGGACGTAAGAAGCTGCCGCGGAAATCGATTCCTTCATGACTTCCTTCAGGTTGCCAGTAACAGTCATGCGGCCCTTGCCCGGCATCATCACACCTTCGATCGTCAGCAGCACGCCACCGACTTCAGTCCAGGCGAGACCGGTGACGACACCGACCTGATCTTCGCGTTCGGCTTCGCCATGACGGTAGCGCGGCACGCCCAGATAGTCGGGAACGTTCTCGGCCGTCACGGTGATCGACTTCGTCTTGCCCTTGATGATCTCGGTGACCGCCTTGCGTGCGAGCTTCATCAGTTCGCGTTCGAAGTTACGGACACCGGCTTCGCGGGTGTACTGCTCGATCACGACCATCAGAGCATCGTCGCTGATCGAGAATTCGCTCGGCTGCAGCGCATGTTCCTTGATGGCCTTCGGCAACAGGTGTCGCTTGGCGATCTCGCGCTTTTCATCCTCGGTGTAGCCGGCAATACGGATGATCTCCATGCGGTCCATCAAGGGCGCAGGGATATTCAGCGTATTCGCCGTCGTAATGAACATCACGTCCGACAGGTCATATTCGACTTCCAGGTAGTGATCCATGAAGGTCGAGTTCTGCGCCGGGTCCAGCACTTCCAGCAGGGCCGAAGACGGATCGCCGCGATAGTCCATGCCGAGCTTGTCGATTTCGTCGAGCAGGAACAGCGGGTTGGACTTCTTGGCCTTCTTCATCGACTGGATGACCTTGCCGGGCATCGAGCCGATATAGGTGCGGCGGTGACCGCGGATTTCGGCTTCGTCGCGAACGCCGCCAAGCGCCATGCGGACATACTCACGGCCGGTCGCCTTGGCGATCGACTGGGCAAGCGAGGTCTTGCCGACGCCCGGAGGGCCGACGAGGCAAAGGATCGGGCCCTTGATCTTGGTCGCACGTGCCTGGACGGCCAGATATTCGACGATGCGCTCCTTGACCTTGTCCAGACCGAAATGATCGGCTTCGAGAATCTTCTCGGCATTGTTCAGATCGGTCTTGATCTTCGACTTCTTTTGCCAGGGGATACCCAGCAGCCAATCGAGATAGTTGCGCACGACGGTCGCTTCAGCCGACATCGGGCTCATCTGCCGGAGCTTCTTCAGCTCGGCATCGGCCTTTTCCTTGGCTTCCTTCGAAAGCTTGGTCTTGGAGATGCGCTCTTCCAGTTCGGCCATCTCGTCGCGGCCTTCGTCGCCGTCGCCAAGTTCCTTCTGGATCGCCTTCATCTGCTCATTCAGATAGTATTCGCGCTGGGTCTTCTCCATCTGGCGCTTGACGCGCGAGCGGATGCGCTTCTCGACCTGCAGAACCGAAATCTCGCCTTCCATGAAGCCGAGCGCCTTTTCGAGGCGGCCCTTGACGCTGGTGGTTTCCAGCATCTCCTGCTTTTCGGTGATCTTGATCGACAGATGCGAAGCGACCGTATCGGCGAGCTTGGAATAGTCGTCGATCTGGCTGGCGGCACCAACCACTTCCGGAGAAATCTTCTTGTTGAGCTTCACGTAGCTCTCGAATTCCGAAACGACCGAGCGGCTCAGAGCCTCGAGCTCGACCTGATCTTCTTCCGGCTCGTGCAGAATATGGCCAAGCGCTTCGTAGAAATCCTCGCGGCCGGTATATTCGTCAATCTGCGCGCGCGCACGGCCTTCGACCAGCACCTTGACGGTGCCGTCAGGCAGTTTCAGCAGCTGCAGAACGTTGGCCACGGTGCCGACCTTATGGATTGCGTCCGGCGCGGGATCATCATCGCTGGCATTGATCTGGGTGACCAGCATGATCTGCTTGTCGGAACCCATGACCTCTTCCAGCGCCCGAATGGATTTCTCCCGTCCGACGAACAGCGGCACGATCATGTGGGGGAAGACCACGATGTCGCGCAACGGCAATACCGGATAGGCAATGCTCTCATTTGCCGCAGACGTTTTCTTAGTCATTTTATTTCCTTTCCGTCGTCCCGTTCCCGGGCTCTTTGCCGACTGGGAGGATTAGCCGGCTCTCTCACTTGGTAAACAAGTGGAGCTTCACATTATCTATTTCAAGTCACGCGGGACGCACCGCAGTCAAGCAGCGAACCGCGCATTCACGAAGGAGGAACGCAACAACAAAACACCGAAGCCCAGCTACTCTAACACGGCTGGCGCAGCTAAATCCGAAGATAAAACGCCGGGCTTGAGCCCTATCCGCCGGATGCTCCAGAATCATGCCATCATGGCCGCAGCGGGAGTTCTTAACAACCGGTTTCGACTGCGTTCCCATAAGCTTATCCAAGACTTTATCAGCAAAGTGCACGACTTTTCAAACGGAAAGGGGCCCGTCGATGACGAGCCCCTCGATTCGTGATCGCTGATGCAGGCATCAGGCCGTCGCGTTGGCCTTTTCTTCCTGCCGATCGGCATAGATGTAGAGCGGGCGGGCGGAACCGCGAACCACTTCCTCGGAGATGACCACTTCACGAACGCCTTCCAGCGCCGGCAGCTCGAACATGGTGTCAAGAAGGATCTTTTCCATGATCGAACGAAGGCCGCGAGCACCCGTCTTGCGGACGATCGCCCTCTTGGCAATCTCACGCAGTGCATCCTCGTGGAAGGTCAGCTCGACGTCTTCCATCTCGAATAGGCGCTGATACTGCTTCACCAGCGCGTTCTTCGGCTCGGACAAGATCTGGATCAGCGCATCCTCGTCCAAGTCTTCCAGCGTCGCCAGAACGGGCAGACGGCCGATGAATTCCGGGATGAGACCGAACTTCACTAGATCTTCCGGCTCCAGCTCACGCAGCACTTCGCCGACGCGGCGATCGTCCGGAGCCTTGACCGTGGCGCCGAAGCCGATCGACGTCTTCTCGCCGCGGGCCGAGATAATCTTGTCAAGGCCTGCGAAGGCGCCGCCGCAGATGAAGAGGATGTTGGTGGTATCCACTTGCAGGAATTCCTGCTGCGGATGCTTGCGGCCGCCCTGCGGCGGAACCGAAGCCACCGTGCCTTCCATGATCTTCAGCAGCGCCTGCTGCACGCCTTCGCCCGAGACGTCGCGCGTGATCGACGGATTGTCCGACTTGCGGGAAATCTTGTCGACTTCGTCGATATAGACGATACCGCGCTGCGCACGCTCGACGTTGTAGTCGGCAGCCTGGAGCAGCTTGAGAATGATGTTTTCGACGTCTTCACCGACATAACCGGCTTCGGTCAGCGTCGTCGCGTCCGCCATGGTGAAGGGAACGTCGATGATGCGTGCGAGCGTCTGGGCCAGATAGGTCTTGCCGCAGCCGGTCGGACCGACGAGCATGATGTTCGACTTCGCCAATTCGACGTCGCCGTTCTTCGATGCATGAGCGAGACGCTTGTAATGGTTATGAACGGCAACGGAGAGGATCTTCTTCGCCTGCCGCTGACCAATGACGTATTCGTCGAGAACCTTGATGATGTCCTGCGGGGTCGGAACTCCGTCGCGCGACTTCACCATCGAGGATTTATTTTCCTCGCGGATGATGTCCATGCATAGCTCAACGCACTCATCGCAGATGAAGACTGTTGGTCCGGCAATCAATTTGCGGACTTCATGCTGGCTCTTACCGCAGAACGAACAATAAAGCGTGTTCTTCGAGTCGCCGCCGTTGCTGCCGCTGACTTTGCTCATATCACTTTCCTTCCAGCACGCCGCCAATTTCCAAGTCGAAATCGCGGTCCACTCAATGCGCCCGCCGGACCTGCTCCTCGTTTGCTAGCAGATCGCGGCGCCCCTCGGGGTACTGAACGCAGGTCCGGCCAACCGGAACTGCGTGGCAACGATTCCCCTTCGAATGCCGAATGCTATGTCACAAAATCGCTACATAGCATCAATGCTTACTATTACCGCGTTCCGTTCCACATTAAACCCCTATTCGATCACAAATGGGATAGAACTGTGGCGTAGAAGCTACCGCCTCGTGGATAAATCACGAGGCGGTCTCTCCTTCCATTTCGGTACGCGACGTCAGCACCTTGTCGATGAGACCCCATTCCTTGGCCTCATCCGAGGACATGAAATGGTCACGATCGAGCGTCTGCTCGACTTCCTCGTAGGTACGGCCGCAGTGCTTGACGTAAACTTCGTTGAGGCGACGCTTCATCTTGATGATGTCACGCGCATGACGCTCGATGTCCGAAGCCTGACCCTGGAAACCGCCCGAAGGCTGGTGAACCATGATGCGGGAATTCGGCGTTGCGAAGCGCATATCCTTGTCGCCGGCGGCGAGCAGCAGCGAGCCCATAGATGCGGCCTGACCGATGCACAGCGTCGAAACGGCCGGCTTGATGAACTGCATAGTGTCGTAGATCGCCATGCCGGCAGTGACGACGCCGCCCGGCGAATTGATGTAGAGCGCGATTTCCTTCTTCGGGTTTTCGGCCTCGAGGAAGAGAAGCTGGGCGCACACCAACGTCGCCATATGGTCTTCAACCGGCCCGGTGAGGAAAATGATGCGTTCCTTCAGCAGACGGGAATAGATGTCGTAAGACCGTTCCCCGCGGTTGGTCTGCTCAACAACCATCGGCACCAGAGCCATAGCTGTATCGACTGGATTTCTCATGTGCGTCCTTTACCAAGCTTGCCCCGGCGACGAAAACGCCGGGAATCGAGTAAAAATCCTTAACCCCTACATAGAGTGTCCCTGCCCTGCACTTCAAGACGCACGAAAGCATAACCTCAAAAAGCTGTAATGCCCCAGGAAGCGTTGACAAAGCATTTCTAAACTCCGCTTTCGCGATGCCAACAGCACGGGTATCGTGCCTTTGTGCAACCCACTGGTTTTCCCGACGGCAAGGTGAAGGAAACGTGAAGGATTATCGCCGCATGACCCAAGCGGGACACACAGGCAAAATTTACCAACTCACTTAATGAACTTACCACCTTATTGGGCGAGGATAGGGCAAATGCAGCCACCGTTGGATTCTGCCTGACGGAAGACTGCCGGGAGTGGAGAAACACCAATCGTGCTGAACATGACCACAGGCCTGACCATTTGGTGCTCGGAAGCCATTACCCTGGCTACCGTTCTCCTTCTTGCCTGGGCGCACGACCGCAAATCTCCCGTCTATCTGGTCTGGGCTCTGGGCTTTGCCGTCAGCGCCATAGGCTTTGCCCTAGTGGCGGCTCGCGGCGTCATCCCCGACATCTGGTCCGTCCAGATCGGCAATGCTGTTGCGCTGCTCGGCGAAAGCGCCTGGATCATCGGCTTCCGGTTGATGGATAAGCGCAAGCTGAAATGGTCTGTGCTGCTGCCGCCTCTCGTCTGGCTGTTCGGCGTCAGCCTGCCCTGGGTCACCGACAATTTCCTCAATCGTGTCGTCGTCTACGACCTTGCCGGCGCCGTTGGCGCGACATTGCTCGCCTTTGCCGTTCAGCCGGCTGCCGGTCGACGCGAGCCGGCTCGCCGGCAGCTTGCCATCGTCTTCACGGTACTCGCCTGTTTCTGTTTCGGCTCCGCTCTCTGGCTGGTATTCGCAGCCCCGACATTGGAACAGGCCCTGATCTATCGCGGCTACACAGCGCTCGGCTACGCGCTGCTCGTCGTCGTCGCCATCGTCCTCAACGGCAAGCTTTTAATGGAACGCTCCGAACGCCGCTGGCGGGCAATTTCCATCACCGACACGCTGACCGGCGTTCTGAATCGGCGGGGACTTCAGGAAAGCTACGAGATCCTTGCCGGTGAAGGTCAGCAGCAGCAGAAACTTGCCGCTCTGCTGTTCGATCTCGACCACTTCAAGAAGATCAACGACCGCTATGGCCACCAGACGGGCGATACGGTGCTCGTCGAATTTGCCCGTGTCGCCCATCAGTTCGTGCCGCGCAGCGGCGCATTCGGTCGAATGGGCGGCGAGGAATTCGTGGCCTTCATCCCCGTGGACGAGCAATCCGAGGCGGAGGCGCTGGCCGAAACCATTCGCGCCGACTTCTGCCGCGGGCCGCTGCCTGCCGGCCGCTCGCTGGTGCAGGCGACGGTCAGCATCGGCGTTGCGGTCATGCCGCGTGACGCCGTCAGCTGGGACCGGCTGGTCTCCGCCGCAGACCGTGCGCTTTACGCCGCCAAACGCGCGGGCCGCAATTGCTCCATCGTCTTCAATGAACTGGAAGCCGCGAATGATACCGACGCGGCGCCCGCGGCGAATGAGGGCGAGCTAGTGCCGACGCTCGACGATCAGATCCAGCTCTTGCGTCGCATGGGCACGCTCTCCAGGATGTGACGGTCCACATATCCCCGACAGCGGGTTCGATAATCCTCTTCGCCTGAGCAGATCTACGCTCTTGTTCAGCAACGCCCACCCGCAAACGCAAAAGGCGCGCTTCCACAGCGCGCCTTCGCAAATTGTGCGGCACTCTCCGGCCGTATCAGCCGTAACGACCGGTGATGTAGTCTTCCGTGCGCTTGACCTTCGGCGCCTGGAAGATCTGCTCGGTCGCGCCGTATTCGATGAGCTCGCCAAGATACATGAAGGCGGTGCTGTCGGAGATGCGGCTCGCCTGCTGCATGTTGTGCGTGACGATGACGATCGTGAAATCGCCCTTCAGCTGCGACACCAATTCCTCGACCTTGGCGGTCGAGATCGGGTCGAGGGCCGAGGTCGGCTCGTCGAGCAGCAGGACTTCGGGGCGAATGGCAATGGCGCGGGCGATGCAGAGGCGCTGCTGCTGGCCGCCGGAAAGGCCAAGTCCGCTCTGGTGCAGCTTTTCCTTCACTTCGCTCCACAACGCCGTTTCCGTCAGCGCCGCTTCAACGCGGACGTCCATTTCCGCCTTGGAAAGCTTCTCATAGAGCCGGATGCCAAAAGCGACGTTTTCATAAATAGACATCGGGAACGGCGTGGGCTTCTGGAACACCATGCCGACCTTGGCGCGCAGATCGTTCAGATCGACGTCCTTGGTGAGAATATTGCGGCCGTCCAGCAGGATCTCGCCCGCAACCGTCTGGCCCGGATAGAGATCATACATCCGGTTGAAGGTGCGCAGCAGCGTGGATTTGCCACAACCCGAAGGGCCGATGAAGGCGGTGACCGCATTTTTGCGGATGCTCATATTCACATCCTTCAGAACGCGATGGCCGTTCTGATAGGTGAAATCGAGTTTCTTCACGTCAAGTTTCGCGAGGCCGAGATCCGACTGGGAAACGGCGCCCTTCCCCTGCTGTGCGTTGACGCTCTGGAAATTGTTGTCGCTCATGTTCATGGTTTCATTCCTATCGTTCGGCGGCTGCGTCACTGGCGGCGCCCACTCAAGACACGGGCAAGGATGTTGAGGACAAGGATGGCAACGGTGATGATCAGCGCGCCGGCCCAGGCCAGTTGTTTCAGGTCCTCGCCGGCATCGGCGGCGAGCGTGTTGATGGCAACCGGCAGCGTGGCGATCGGACCGGTCAGGCCCGCATTCATGAATTTGCTGTAGCCCGCCGTGAAGAGAAGCGGCGCGGTTTCGCCGCTGATACGCGCGACGGCCAGCAGGATGCCGGTGAGGATGCCCGTCCAGGCGGAGCGGTAGATCACCATCGTCATGGACTTCCAGCGCGGCGCGCCGAGCGCGGCGGTCGCCTCACGAAGCGCGTTTGGCACCAGCAACAGCATGTCCTGCGTCGTGCGGTTGACGACCGGAAGGGCGATCAGCGCCAGCGCGAGGATGCCGGCGATGGCAGAGTTGCCGTGCATGGGCACGACCACGGCGCCGTAGACGAACACGCCAACGATGATCGAGGGTGCGGAAAGCAAGATGTCGTTGATGAACTTGGCAAACTCGGCAAGCTTGGTACCGTTGGCATATTCCACCAGATAGGTGCCTGCCAGGATGCCGATCGGCGCGGCGATCAGGATGGCGCAGCCCGTGACCAGTACCGTGCCGTAGATTGCGTTGATCAGGCCACCGCGCGAGCCCTGGGCCGGGATCGACATGGTGAACACGTCGAGGCTGAGCGCCGTTACGCCGCGATAAAGCAGGCTCACAAGGATCACGCTGAGAAAGAATATGCCGAGGATGGCCGCGAGGAAGCACAAGGCCATCATCACCCGGTTCTTCCCATAACGCCTCGACACGAGGTTCTGACGAATTGCATTTTCCATGGGCTCTTTCCTCAATGCGAGTCGCCGCGACCGATCATCCACCTCGCCAGCGCAAGCACGCAGAAGGAAAGGACAAACAGGAGCAGGCCGAGCGCAATCAGGCTCGACAATTGCAGACCGTCGGCATCGCCGAAGTTGTTCGCGATCTGGGCGGAAATGGTGGTAGACGGCGAGATGATCGACGTTTGCAGACGGCTTACCGAGCCTACAACGAAGGTGACGGCCATGGTTTCGCCAAGTGCGCGGCCGAGGCCGAGCATGATTCCGCCAACGAGGCCGCGGCGTGTATAGGGGATCAGGATGTGGCGAGCCACTTCCCATGTGGTCATGCCCATGCCGTAAGCTGATTCACGCAGCATCGGCGGCACGGTGCTGAACACGTCGCGCGCTATGGCGGTGATGAACGGCAGGATCATGACGGCAAGCACGAGGCTTGCCGTCAACAGGCCGACACCCGGCGCCGGCGGCTGGAACAGCAGGCCGATCAACGGCACCTGGCCGATCGTCATGATAAGGAAGGGCAGGATATAGTTCTGCATCAGCGGCACGAGAATGAACAGACCGACGATACCGTAGATAATTGAGGGAACACCGGCCAGAAGCTCGATGGCCGTGCTGATCGGACGCCGCAGGCTGCCGGGGCATAGTTCCGTGAGGAAGATGGCAATGCCGATGCTGAGGGGAACGGCAATCAGCATGGCGATGAGCGCACTCACCAGCGTACCAACCACGGCGGGCACAGCGCCATAGATATCGGCGGGAGCGCTCCACTTCGTGCCCCAGAGGAACGAAAAGCCGAAGGCCTGGAAGGTTGGCAAGGCATCGATGACAAGAACCGTAAGGATTGCCAGCAACAGAAGCACGACAAGAGCAGCCGAGCCAAGCGTCATAAAATAGAAAATCCGATCCTGTGTCCGGAATTTTCTGGTGCTGACGGTGGTATCCAATGCCTGGAAGCCAGCCGTCTGAGTCGCGTCAGCCATCGATTTCCCCTTGTCCTGTCACGAAAGGCGGACAGGGCCATAACCCTGTCCGCCGCAACTTTTCACCTAGCACAAATTACTTCGTGCCGAAGTCCGTCTTCCAGGACTTCTGGACAACCTCGGCAACATTGTCCGGGATCGCAAGATAAGACAGGGCGCTCGCATCCTTCTGGCCGTGCTCATAAGACCACTTGAAGAACTTCAGCGCCTCTTCATTCTTAGCAGCATCAGCCGGCTTCTTGTAGAGCAGAACCCAGGTGGAAGCTGCAATCGGCCAGCTCTTTTCGCCCGGCTGATTGGTGATGATCAGGTTGAAGTTCTTGGCCTTGGCCCAATCGGCGTTGGAAGCAGCAGCCTTGAAGGTGTCGAGGCTCGGCTCGATAACCTTGCCAGCAGCATTCTTCATCTTCGCGAAACCGATGTGGTTGGCGACGACGTAGGAATATTCAACGTAGGAGATCGAACCAGCCGTCTGGTTGACAGTGGTGGAAACGCCTTCGGAGCCCTTGGCACCGAAGCCGACCGGCCATTCAACCGCCGTGTTCGAACCAACCTTTTCCTTCCACTCCGGCGAAACCTTCGCCAGGTAGTCGGTGAAGTTGAAGGTCGTGCCCGAGCTGTCGGCGCGATAAACGACGGAGATCTGCGTGGAAGGCAGCTTCACGTCGGCGTTGAGGGCCTTGATGGCCGCATCGTCCCACTTGGTGATCTTACCGAGGAAGATGTCGGACAGCGTCTTGCCGTCGAGAACCAGCTGGCCCGGCTTTACGCCTTCGATGTTGTAAGAAACAACGATGCCGCCGGAGATCATCGGGAACTGGGCAATGCCGTTCTTCTCGAGGTCGGCGTCGCTCATCGGCTTGTCCGAAGCGCCGAATACGATGGTCTTGTCGAGGAGCTGCTTGATACCGGCGCCCGAACCGACCGACTGGTAGTTGACGACATTATTCGTCGCAGCCTTGTAGCCTTCGGCCCACTTGGACAGAACCGGTGCGATGAAGCTCGAGCCAGCGCCGGTGATGTCGGCAGCCGAAGCTGAAGCAGCCATGACGACAACCAGGCCGGCGGTCAGGCAAAGGGAACGGATTTTCAGGTTAAGCATAGTAGACTCACTTCCTCGAGTGAATGAAAGGATGGCGAGCAGAAGATCGGCGCGAGATACCCATGGTAAATGACCTCCCCACTATCAATCTCCTGGCGACAATGATGGCTCTAATGCCGCATTGTTTCAGTTTGATGACAGTTTAATGAAGCAGCGGTGACACAACCTGCGGCAATCATCGCTGCCATTGCTGAACAGCGTGAAATGGGCCGCTTCAGGCAGCAGACGAACGCGAACTTCATGTTTTGATTCAACAACGTCGTCAGAGCCGGATCACATAGTCCTTGCGAGTCGTTTCAATGACTTCCCAAGTCCCCTTGAAGCCCGGCTTCAAGATCATCCGGTCGCCGGCGCGCAGGTGGAATGTCTCGCCGTCGTCTGCTGTCACGACGGAATAGCCCGACAGGATGTGGAAGTATTCCCACTCGTCATAGACGATCTTCCACTTCCCCGGCGTCGCCTCCCAGATGCCGGCATAGAGGCCGCCATCGGCCTCGTCCAGGTTCCAGGTGCGGAAGATTGGAGCACCCGAAACAAGCCGATCCGCCGCAGGCGCGCCGCTCTCTGGCTCGACGCCATCGACATCCAGTTGCAGATAAGTCGTCATAAATGCCTCCCGTCGATTGCGCTTTCGGCCGACAAACAAGCGCCCCACAGCCGCTCTTCTCGCGGCTGTGGGGCGACACAAGCATGAAATGCCGGGCCATCAGGGATGGCCCTCGGCTTTTTCAGCCCTTTCCGATCCGGCCCTTAGACCTTTGCCAGCGATTGCTGGAGATCGGCGATGATATCCTTGACGTCCTCGATGCCGATCGACAGACGCACGACATCGGGGCCGGCACCGGCTGCGACCTTCTGCTCGTCGGTCAGCTGCTTGTGCGTCGTCGATGCGGGATGGATGACCAGCGAGCGAGTGTCGCCGATATTGGCGAGGTGGGAGAAGAGCTCCAACCCTTCCACCAGCCCCTTGCCGGCCTGATAGCCGCCCTTGAGCCCGAAGGTGAAGACCGAGCCTGCCCCCTTCGGCGAGTAGCGCTGCTGCAGCGCATGGTTCGGATCTTCCTCGAGGCCGGCGTAGTTGACCCAGGCTACCTTGTCATGCCCCTTCAGCCAGCGTGCGACGGCGACCGCGTTGTCGGAATGACGCTGCATGCGCAGCGGCAACGTCTCGATGCCGGTCAGAATCAGGAAAGCGTTGAACGGCGAGATTGCCGGGCCGAGATCGCGCAGGCCGAGAACGCGGCACGCGATGGCAAAGGCAAAATTGCCGAAGGTCGAATGCAGCACGACACCATTATATTCCGGCCGCGGTGCGGAGAGCATGGGATAGTTGCCCGATGCCGACCAGTCGAAAGTACCGCCATCGACGATGATGCCGCCCATGGAATTGCCGTGACCGCCAAGGAATTTCGTCAGCGAATGCACGACGATATCCGCGCCGTGTTCCAACGGCCGAATGAGGTAGGGGCTCGCCATCGTGTTGTCGACGATGAGCGGCAAGCCGTGCTTGTGGGCGACGGCGGCGATCGCCGCGATATCGACGAAGGTGCCGCCGGGATTGGCAAGGCTCTCGATGAAGATGCCGCGGGTGCGCTCATCGATCTGCGCCTCGAAGGTGGCGGGATCGGCCGGATCAGCCCAGCGAACACGCCAATCGAAATTCTTGAAGGACTGGCCGAACTGATTGACCGAGCCGCCATACAGCCGCTTGGCGGCGACGAAATTGTCGCCCGGCCGCATGATGGTGTGGAAGACCAGCAGCTGGGCAGCGTGGCCCGAGGCAACGGCAAGCGCCGCCGTTCCGCCTTCAAGGGCAGCCACGCGCTCTTCGAGCACGGCCTGGGTCGGGTTCATGATCCGGGTATAGATATTGCCGAATTGCTGCAAACCGAACAGAGCGGCGGCATGATCGGCATCCTGGAAAACGAAGGATGTCGTCTGGTAGATCGGCGTCGCCCGGGCCCCTGTCGTCGGGTCCGGCTGTGCGCCTGCATGGATTGCTAGTGTGTCGAAACCCGGATTGTTCGTTGGCATGATATTCCCTCCCGCCAGATTCTATTTGCGATGGAGGGGATCATAACGGCCGCGACACGAAAGTTAACCGCGAACTTTGCCGCGCTCTTCAACTCACGGGAAAAACTTGCCATTTTTCAGCAAGATCGCGCGATAAACAGCTGCTTCGGGTCAGGCAACCAGACGCGGATATTCGATGGCAGGACAGCGGTCCATGACGACCCTGACGCCTGCGGCTTCCGCTCTCGCTGCGGCCGCATCGTCGCGCACGCCGAGCTGCCCCCAGATCACCGGCGGCCGGGGATCGATCATGATGGTCTCCTCGACCACCGACCTCAGATATTCCGGCGCCCGGAAGACATCGACCATATCCACCGGCTCCGGAATATCGGCCAGATGCGCATAGACCCACTGCCCGAGGATTTCCTTGCCGGCTTGCCCGGGGTTGACGGGGATGACGCGATAGCCCCTGTTCAGCAGATAGGCCATCACGCCATTGCTTGGCCGCGCGGGGTTGGGCGACGCGCCGACGAGCGCAATTGTCCTGACGGATAGAAGGATATCGGCGAGATAGGAATCGTCATAACTATCGTGGTTCATCACGAAGCCTCCCTAGGCGATCAAACTTGCATTTTTACCGCAAAAATAGAAACCGCAGCAGCAGTTTCCACGTATATATTACATTATAACAATTTCAGGGAGGATTAACCCGATGAAAAAGATCATTCTCCTGGGTCTGCTGATTGCCTCTGCCTCCACGCCGGCGCTGGCGATTTCCCGCTATAATTCCATGTCGATGACCTGCGCCGAAGCCAAGGCGACCATCAATCGCGAGCGGGCGGTGATCATGCGCTATCCGGCCAGGAGAACGTCAAAAATGACGCTTTATGACCGCTATGTAGCAGATAGCCGCGCCTGCGATGTAGGTTACTATGCCGATCAGGATTATTTGCCGACGAAGGACCGGGCGTCCTGCCCCGTCTACATATGCCGGCCAACAAGCGACCTCGAGGACGAACTATTGATTTTCCGCCGGCGATGATGGGCTAAGGTTTGCCTGCCGCATGCGACTACACACACTAACACGACCGCTGATTGTCCGGGCGCGGTGAGCCGCCACCGCAACGACGATGCGTGGGTTGTTATATGCTTCAATTGAAAGTGCCTTTCAAAGCGCTTTCATAGGTTTTCCGAACACCATCAGACATGTTCCTATGAAATACAATCTTTGTTCGCTATTCATTCACCATCCAATTAGAATAACCTAATGGAGAAGATAAGCGGAACGAGAACCGATAGAGAACGAAGAATATATGCATCTCCGTAGATTCTATCGGGATATAGTTTTGCGATCTGCGCAATCCTACTCATAGCGAATCACCCAGATTTTCAGTTTTATTCTTGAAATAGTCATACTTTTTCATACGATCTACGCACTGGGACGACTGCCATCGCCTGCAATAGTTTACATTATTTGAAAATTTTTCCACTATACTCAAGCGCAATTCAATTAGGACGAGAGAAAATCGCTGCCGCTTCAACCGGCCCATCTTATATGACCGAATAACATTTCTGCAATACCGCGGCACGGCGCCGGTCTTGAACGAGAGAGCGCTAACTCTACCCATGCGTTCACATGGCATGCGACGTTTGTTCGCGATTTATACTGCAATAAATTAGTTATTTATAATATATGCAACCCACATCGAGAACATACGGAGAACACTCCCGCCTCCGATCCGAGGCTCAAAATAGCAGTGCGAAGCAAGGGCGCAACACCGTATTCACGTTGCTTTTTGATGTATTGGGGATCATATGGGAGCCAAACTCCCACAAAATACCAAGTTTTTGCGTCTCCCCATCTGATTTCCGAGGTTTTCGTGTCTCTCGACGTTATCGCCCTTGTGCTCTTCGGCGCGCTGCTGCACGCGACATGGAATGCGATCATCAAGGCCGGGACCGACAAATCCCTCGATGCTGCTCTGGTCTCGGCAGGTGGCGCCGTGGCCGCCCTCCCCCTCTTGCCGTTCCTGCCTTTGCCGGCGTCCGCCGCCTGGCCGTTCATCGGCGCTTCGGCGATCCTGCAGTTCGCCTATTTCCAGCTCGTTGCTGCCGCCTATCGCGCCGGCGATATCGGTCTTGTCTATCCGCTGATGCGCGGCGTAGCGCCGCTGATCATCGTCTCTACGAGCAGCTTCATTCTCAAGGAAACGTTGTCGGGCGGAGCATTAATCGGCACAATGACCATCTGCGCGGGCATATTGACGCTTGCCTTCGAGGCTCGAAAAGGCGGTCGGCGGGCGATCCTGCTCGCCCTTTCCAACGCCGTCGTCATTGCGACTTACACCTATGTTGACGGCATCGGCGCCCGGATTTCAGGCAATTCAATATCCTATACGCTCTGGATGTCGCTGCTGCCGCCCGTCCTGTTGTTCGCCTGGGCGATCTCGCAACGCGGCGCCAATGCCGTGGCTGCCCACATCCGCTATAACTGGTGGCGCGGGCTGATCGGTGGCGGCGGCTCGATCGCCTCGTATGGCGTTGCCTTGTGGGCCATGACCAAGGCGCCGGTCGCGATGGTCGCGGCCTTGCGCGAGACGTCAATCCTCTTCGCGCTGGTCATTTCCGTCCTCTTCTTGAAGGAACGCTCCAGCATCTGGCGCTACATTGCCGGCGCGATTATTGCCGCAGGTGTCCTTGTTTTAAGGCTTGGTTGAAACGCCAAATATGTGGTGTCATTATACCGCATATGTAACTAATTGATTTTCATATGTAATTTTTACGACCGCCCAAATCGGTGATATTGACCGAGCATCACATTCTCTCTATAAGCCGCCGCAGATCGCAGCCTTTCCGGGCCGCTTTCTTTTTGGCTCGCATTTAGCACGCCAAACCAAGCAACAAGAAACGCCCTGACGCCTTCGGGCCAAGGGTCTCAAAAGAGAGTATGCAACATGGCAACCTTCTCCCAGAAGCCTGCAGAGGTGGAGAAGAAGTGGGTTCTCATCGACGCCGAAGGGCTTGTCGTTGGCCGTCTCGCTTCTATCATCGCAATGCGTCTGCGCGGCAAGCATAAGGCTACCTTCACCCCTCACGTCGACGACGGCGACAACGTCATCGTCATCAATGCCGACAAGGTCGTCTTCACCGGCAAGAAGTACGAAGACAAGGTTTATTACTGGCACACCGGTTATGCCGGCGGCATCAAGGAGCGCACCGCTCGTCAGATCATCGAAGGCCGCTTCCCGGAGCGCGTCGTCGAGAAGGCTGTCGAACGCATGGTTCCGCGCGGCCCGCTCGGCCGTCGCCAGATGAAGAACCTGCGCGTCTACGCCGGCTCGAACCATCCCCATGAAGCCCAGCAGCCCGTCGTCCTCGACGTCGCCAAGCTGAACAAGAAGAACGTAAGGAGCGCCTGATAATGGCTGATCTCTCTTCCCTGAAGGATCTCGGCACGGTATCGGAAGCAGCTGCTGCTCCGGTTCACGTCCGCAAGGTCGACTCGCTCGGCCGCTCCTACGCGACCGGCAAGCGCAAGGACGCTGTCGCCCGCGTATGGGTCAAGGCCGGCTCCGGCAAGATCATCGTCAACGGCAAGGACTACACGGCTTATTTCGCCCGTCCGGTTCTGCAGATGATCCTGCGTCAGCCGATCGTCGCGGCTGCCCGTGACGGCCAGTTCGACATCATCGCAACCGTTGCCGGCGGCGGTCTCTCCGGCCAGGCCGGTGCCGTTCGCCACGGTCTGTCCAAGGCGCTGACCTACTTCGAACCGGGCCTGCGCTCGGTCCTGAAGAAGGGCGGCTTCCTGACCCGCGACAGCCGCGTCGTCGAACGCAAGAAGTACGGCCGCGCAAAGGCACGTCGTTCGTTCCAGTTCTCCAAGCGTTAATCGCTTGCCCGAGATGGGATTTTGGAAAGGCCGGGGTTTCCCCGGCCTTTTTCTTTTGACAATGGCGAAATGATGTAGATCCACCGGGCGCGCCACAATGTTTTGTGGCAGATTTGCCCTGCAAACATCGGGGGATTGCAATGGCCAGACTTATATTCATGTTTTTGCTGGCGATCGTCAGTGTCTCGCCTGCCTATTGTGACGATGCAGCGCAGCCGCCGCCTGCCGACAAAGCTGCTGACATGCAGAGCATGAAGGACTTTCTTCAGGCGAACCCCGATTGCACCGAATTCACCGACAATTGCTCCTACTGTCGTGTGACGGACGGACAGGCCGACTGTTCCACGCCGCAGATCGCCTGCGTGAAAAAGCCGTATCAATGCACCGCCCCGGGCAAATAGCTGCCGGACCCTGCTGGCTTGCGATTCCAGGCCAAATCCCGAATTTGACGGTATCCGGAGGGATATAATGAGCACCAGCAATTCATCGCGTTTCGCGGCCACTCCCGAGCCGCCTTACTACATCGTCACATTCGCTTCGATCCGCACCGAAGGCGACAATGGCTATGGCGCCATGGGAGATCGCATGGAAAAACTTGCGCTGGAGCAGGACGGCTGTCTTGGGCTCGAGAGTGCCAGAGGCGCCGATGGCTTCGGCATCACCAACTCCTTCTGGCGGGATGAACAAAGCATCCTTGCCTGGAAGAATGTGGTGTCGCACCTTGCGGCGCAGAAACTCGGCCGCGAGCGCTGGTACGAGGAATATAAGGTTCGCATAGGGCGAGTAGAACGGGCCTATGATTTTCAGGTGAACAAAGGAGACGCCGTTGCCGAGCACGTCGATTGATCATGCGTTTACTGCGGCCAGCCTGACCTCGGCCGCCAGTGACCCGACCTTTGCCGGCGCCCTCTCCTTCATGCGCCGCCGCTTCACCAAGTCGCTGGAAGGCGCCGACGCCGTGGTCTGGGGCATTCCCTTCGATGCTGCGACCTCCAACCGGCCCGGAACGCGCTTCGGGCCGCAAGCGATCCGGCGCGCCTCGGCGATCTTCGACAACGATCCGCAGTATCCTTTCAACCGCGACCTATTCGCCGAAATGGCCGTCATAGATTATGGCGACTGCCTGCTCGATTACGGCAACCATCAAGACACGCCCGCCGCTATCGAGCGACAGGCAACAGCTATCCTCGATAGCGGCGCTTTCATGCTGACGCTCGGCGGCGATCATTTCATCACCTGGCCGCTATTGAAGGCCCATGCCGCCAAGCATGGTCCGCTGGCGCTCGTGCAGTTCGACGCACATCAGGATACCTGGTTCGACGACGGCAGGCGTGTCGATCATGGCTCCTTCGTCGCCCGTGCCGTGCGCGACGGCCTGATCGACCCGGATCGCTCCATCCAGATCGGCATCCGCACGCATGCGCCTGACGATTTCGGCATCCATATTCTCTATGGCCACCAGGTCGAGGATATGAGCCCCGCCGACATCGCCTCGACGATCGTCTCGCATACCAAGGGTGCTCCCGCCTACCTTACCTTCGATATCGACTGCCTCGACCCGGCCTATGCGCCAGGTACGGGGACGCCGGTGGCCGGCGGCCCTTCCAGCGCGAAGATCTTGTCCACGCTGCAACGGCTGCATCAGCTCGACATCAGGGGCGCCGATGTCGTCGAAGTCTCGCCGGCCTATGATCATGCCGATATCACCGCCATTGCGGGGGCAACGGTGGCGATGTATATGCTCGGTCTGCATGCCGAAAGGCGTGCGGCCGGACGCTAAAGTCCGGCTGTTATCATTTTGAATCAACTCCATGGCAAACTGAGTCCGGAAACACTCTGAACCTATTGAAAGAGCAGGAATAACATGGCACCGAAGATCTTCATCGATGGCGAACACGGAACCACGGGCTTGCAGATCCGCACGCGCATGGCCGATCGCCGCGACGTCGAGCTTCTGTCCATTCCGGAAGCCGAGCGCCGCAATGCTGCGATACGCGAAGACATGCTGAACAGCGCCGATATCGCCATTCTCTGCCTGCCCGACGATGCGTCGAAGGAAGCGGTGAAGATGGTGGCCGCTAACAACAATGTCCGCGTCATCGATACTTCGACGGCTTTCCGCATTCATCCCGACTGGGCCTATGGCTTTGCTGAAATGGACAAGGATCAGGGCAACCGGATCAAGACCTCGCGCTTTGTCGCCAATCCGGGCTGCTACCCAACGGGCGCAATCGGCCTCATCCGTCCGCTGCGCGCGGCCGGCATCCTTCCGGCCGGCTATCCCGTGACGGTCAATGCCGTATCCGGCTATACCGGCGGCGGCAAGCAGATGATCGCCCAGATGGAAAACCCGGACCACCCGGATGCGATCAGCGCGCCGCATTTCCTCTACGGCCTGACGTTGACCCATAAGCATGTGCCTGAGATGACGACGCATGGCCTGCTCGATCGCGCGCCGATCTTCTCGCCGTCCGTTGGCCGGTTCCCGCAGGGCATGATCGTGCAGGTGCCGCTGCATCTCGGCGATCTGGCGGAAGGCGCGACGCTGGAGAGCATCCATGCCGCACTTGTCGAGCATTATGCCGGCCAGGATATCGTCCAGGTCGTCTCCCTGGAGGAGAGCCGGACCCTGCCGCGCATCAATGCCGTCGAGCTCGCCGGCAAGGACACGATGAAGCTCTTCGCCTTCGGTACGCCGGGCGCTGCCCAGGTCAATCTGGTCGCGCTGCTGGACAATCTTGGAAAGGGCGCATCGGGCGCCGCCGTGCAGAACATGGATCTGATGCTGGGCGCCTGAGGCGCAAAGCATAACCGGAGAATCTGAGAGCCCGGTCGATCGTCCCCTCTTAGGGGATAGATTGGCCGGGCTTTTTATCGGGCTAACGTCCCTCGCCAATTTAGGCACTCGCGCGTCCGCGGCCACAATTTTGCCTTCCAGCTAAATTAGCAGGCGCTACACGAAGAATTGATCCCCGTGACGCGATGCGGCTTATTGTCGGCCGAATTCGTTCTTTAACGGCTTCGCGGGCCGGGATGAATTGGGCGTTAGACGTATCTCTTTTTTCAATGAATATCCAAGAATGAGCCAGTGTAAAGGAATTGGTTACCATAATTCGGCATGCTTCCAGACAGTCGGCAATGTGGTGGTCGGACGCGGGTTCCGCGTCAGGACGCGTGTGCATCTGTGAGCCGGCATAGTGTCTGTGTAGTTTGGATAACGAGTATCATGGCGTTTGTCACCGAAGACTTCGGTAACTTCAATTCGCGTTCCGGCTACGCCTCGCGACGGAAAAAATCCTTCAGCATAAGCCCCGGCCCCTTGGCCACCGGCGTCGCCGTTATGGCTTTCGCCTGGGTCGCGGCAACGCTGATCACCACTCAATCGATGGTGCTGTCCCTCCCCGGCGCCAATACGACGGCGAACGACTTCCTGACGCCGCGAGCATCGGCTTTCATCGTGCCGCAGGGCCATATGGCCCACCCCGCCCGCCTTTCCAGCCAGGTCGCATCGCTGAACGGACAAAGCCGCTTCGCCGGTGTACCCGCAAACGCTTCGGTAAGCGGAGCAGCCTCTACGCCGGCCTCAGATGATGTTCAGACGAAAACTGCCAGCAAAGACGCCATTCGTTCGCAATTGGCAAACGCTCTGGTGCAGCAGGCATCCCAGATCAAGCTGGAGCAAAGTGCTGCGGCAAGCATCAAGGGCGGCCGCATCGAAGTGGCAGCCGCCTCGCCTGAAACGCTCGACCATCTGCGCAAGGTGATCGCCGTCAACTTCGCCGCTGCGGTACAGTCGCTGGCGCAAGTCAAATATGCTGCCGCTTCCATACCCACGGCAGGTCCGGCGAAGGCCGATCTGCTGCCGGTCGCAGTAGCCTCGGCGTCTCCTGCAGGCCTGCCGGCCATCGCAGAAGCAACGCCGCTGCCGGCCAAGGATGCCGACATCGCGATGACGGAAGCCGTGCTGAGCGTAGTGCCGTTGGCCCGCCCGGACCGCGAACCGGAACTGCGGCGCGTTAACACCCCCGCGCCCGCTTCCGCCGCCATCGCCAGAGCAACGGTCAAAGACACGCCCGCGCAGCCGCCGGCACGTCTCCTCGCCTACGCGGATCCCGATGAGAGCTCCGTGCGCAAGGCGAAGCCCTTCATCAATCCCTTTGCCGCCATCAGTCCCGGCAGCGGTACGGCGATCTACGATATCGAAGCGAAGACTGTCTATCTCCCGAGCGGCGAGCGCCTCGAGGCGCATTCCGGCCTCGGCCACATGCGTGACAATCCCCGCTATGTCGACCGCAAAAACACCGGCCCGACGCCGCCTGAGACTTATAAGCTGACTTACAGGGAAAGCCTGTTCCATGGCGTACGGGCGCTGCGTCTGACACCCACAGGCGGCGGCCGGGTCTATGGCCGTGACGGCTTGCTGGCGCATACGTACATGCTCAGAGGAGGCCGTGCAGAATCGAATGGCTGCGTGGTCTTTAAGGATTACAATCGCTTCCTCGCCGCCTTCAAGCGCGGTGAAATCAAGCACTTGAAAGTCGTGTCGCGGATGTCGTCGGCGGCAAGCGTCGCCTCAGCACGCTAAGAAGGATTGAATTGAGGCGCGATGCGCCTCAATGTCCCACGACGATCGAGGTCTGGCGCGGCAATTCGCCATAAAAGCCCCGCCAATTGGCGATCGCGAAACCAAAGACGATCAAAGCACCCGCCTGATGCGCCAATGCCAAGTGTAGCGGCACCTGCAGCAGCAGCGTGGTGATGCCGAGTATCGCCTGGATCAGCACAAGCAGGAACAGGACGACCGAGCGGCGCGCATGTGTTGTCTGCGGCGCGGCGCGCAGCGAGACAATCATGTTGAAAGCGACGACGACGAAGAGCGCGTAGGCGCCGAGACGATGAACGAACTGCACCGTCTTCGGGTTCTCAAAGAAATTGATCCAGCCCGGTGACTGCACGAGCAGTCCATCGGGGACGATGGCGCCATCCATGAGCGGCCAGGTATTGTAGCTCATGCCGGCATCGAGACCGGCGACAAGGGCGCCGAGATAGATCTGAAACAATGCCATGATGGCGATGAGACCGGCCAGTTTTGCCGAATAACGGGTTGGCGCCGGCTCGTTCGAATGCGGAGACAGCGCCCGCATGAACCACATACAGGCGGCGAAAATCAGACAGGCCGTCACGAGATGGGTCGCGAGACGATACTGGCTGACATCGGTGCGCGCTTCCAGGCCGGAGGAGACCATCCACCAGCCGATTGCGCCCTGCAGCCCGCCAAGGAGGAAAATGCCGGCAAGCGGCAGCCAGAGCTTGCGCTCGACCCGGCCGGTCAGGACGAAGAACAACAGAGGCACGCCGAAGATCACGCCGATGGTGCGCGCAAGCAGCCGATGCGCCCACTCCCACCAGAAAATGCCCTTGAACTCATCGACGGTCATGTCCTTGTTCAGGATCTGAAACTGAGGGATGTGCTTGTAGAGCTCGAACTCGTCCTGCCATTCCTGCGCATTCAGCGGCGGGATGACGCCGTGGATCGGCTGCCACTGCGTGATCGACAGGCCGGAATTGGTGAGGCGCGTCGCGCCGCCTACCAGTACGAGGCCGAAGAGAACCAGCAGCACACAGGCGAGCCAGAGGCGGATGGCGCGGCGATTGCGATCCTGACGGACGACTTCCTTCAAAATAGCCTGTTCCGACGTGAAATTAGTGGCAGCCATGACGTCTCCCTTCGATCAGGCTGTTGATTTGCCCGATAGGGGCGTGCAAAACAAGTCCCGGGAGTTTGCGGCATGCCGTCGCGGCATGTTGTCGTCAGAGGAGAAACCACCCCGTGCCACTTCGCCTGCGTAAATTCATCGGCATGATCCTGCTTGTGCTGCTGGTTGTAGTCTATGCCATCGTAGCCATGATCGTTGCCGTGCGCACGCTTGGAGACCAACCCGGCTGGGTTCAGTTTCTCTACTTCCTTCTCAGCGGCACAATCTGGGTGCTGCCCGCCATGGGCATCATCAAATGGATGGCGGGGCCGCGTCCGCAATAACGGATGTGTTCAGCCCGTTTACGCAACGCTAACCTTGATCTACGGGATATGCGGGCGGATTGTACCATCTTAAGCCAAAGATAAGCCGCCAGCAGCAAAACTGCGTTCGAATGCCGCCAATGCGGGAAGGATCGAATGCAGACGCAGGAGCAAGATATCGCCGGCACCGCCGTTGCCTCGGCAACGGGCAGGCGGGATGCGCCCGCGCCAACGCCGCCGGTGCTGCGCGACGATCTGCGGATCGACGTCTTCGACAGCATGGCGCCGCTCGAGGCCGAATGGCGCGCGCTGGAACAGGACAATCTGACCTCTCTGCATCAGAGCTATGACTGGTGTGTGCCCTGGGTCGAAACCTTCCGGCATCCACTCGCCATCATTCGCGGCTCTCTCTCAGGCCGGACCGCTTTCATCCTGCCGCTGGAGATCATCCGCAGCCGTGGCGTCAGGCGGGCCGAATTCATCGGCGCACGCCACAGCAACATCAATACCGGCCTGTTCTCCGCCGAGTTTCGGACGAGCGGAGAATTGACGGCGGTACAAGTGGCGGCCATCGCCGCGGCCTTGCGCGGCAAGGCTGATATCGCCATCCTGCGCAACGTACCGCTCAGCTGGCGCGGCGGCAGAAGTCCCCTCGCCTCGCTATCTGCCGTGGAGAACCAGAACCGCGCCTTCCAGCTGCCATTCCTGGACAGTTTCGAACTCAGCCTGAAACAGGTGAACGCCAAGCGGCGACGGAAGAAGTTCAAACACCAGAGCCGCATCCTCGACGCCAAAGGCGGTTATGAATATGTAATTGCCGCGCCCGATCAGCAAGATACCCTGCTGGACCTGTTTTTCCACCAGAAGGCGGTTCGCTTCAAGGAAGCCGGCCTGCCCGATGTTTTCGCCGACGACCCTACCCAGGCCGCGCTACACCGGCTGCTACGCCGACGGGCAAATGATGGTTTCGACGCCACGCTGCAGATGCACGCGCTCCGGCTCAAGGGCGAGCATGAGGGACATATTCCCGCCGTCGCAGCCTTGTCGCGCAAAGGCGATCATGTGATCTGCCAGTTTGCCTCAATCGACGAGTCGCTGGTTGCGGAAGCCAGCCCCGGCGAGCTGCTATTCTGGCTGATGATCGAGCGGCTGCATCGTGAGGGTGCCGCCATCTTCGATTTCGGTATCGGTGACCAGACCTACAAGCGTTCGTGGTGTCCGGTGGAAACCACGCAGCATGATTTGCTCATACCCGTCTCCACCGCCGGCCATGCGGCTGCAGTGATCCAGCGCAGCATCACGCGCGCCAAGACGGCCATCAAGGGCTACCCGCAACTTTACACCTTCATTCAAAGGCTGCGGGCTCGGCAAGGTACCGGTTCGGCTCCGGCGGACGACAACGAAAAAGATTGATCAGGCAGCGTCGCGACGCGTATCCGGATCATGTTCCTCGCGCCAGCCGGACATCAGGATGATGTGCTCGTAGCCGGCCTTCTGGAATTCGGTCATCGACGAGAGGAACTGCTTTTCGTCGGGCTGCGGCATGGAAAGAATGATTTCCGTTTCCTTGCTTCGCGTCAGCCGCGCCACACCCGAAACCTCCGCCGCGCCGCATTCCACCAGGACGATATCATAGGCCGAGCCGAGGGCGTCGAGGATCAGGGACAGGCGGTCGGCGCCGCGCATCGCGCGGCCGAGGTCGCTCATGCCCTGCGGCACGAGATGGGCATCGGAAAGCCGGTCCGGGTGGATCGTATCGGCAAAGGCCGCCTCGCCGCAAAGCAGATCGGTAACGCCCGGAAGTTCCTGATGCTCCGCCATGAGCCTGGAGGGGCAACCGCTTCCCGTCATATCGACCAGCACGATGCGATTTCCTGCATCCGCAATAGTCCGTGCGAGCATGATGGTTGCGGTCGAGCCGTCATCACCGCTCGGTGATATGGCAATTGCCAGCCTGGAGCCGCTGTCGACAAGATAATCGGCGACAGACTGGATGGAGAAATCCTCCTCCTCTTCCGATTTCTTGACCGCTTCCTTCGGCTTGTGCGCGAGATCAGCAGCTTCTTCCATCTCCTGTGCCCGGGTTTCGTCGGCAGGAACTGAAAGCATGCTTGCGGGCGCGGTGACGTGCTTGACGGCGACAGCCTCCGCCGGGGTATCGGACTGACGAAGAAGCGCGACTTTGGTTTCGTCCGTTTCCTGCCGACCTACCGGCCCGACCGGTCGCAATGCACGACCGCTGAACAACTCCGCCAGCATGATGACGATGGAGGTCAGAAGGAAGGTTGCCAAGGTCGCGACAACAACGATCGGGCCGACCTTCGGGAAAGCGGGATCGACCGGCTCCACCGCCGTCGAAACGACGCGGGCATCGGCCGGGCTGGAATTCTTGTCTGCGCGAGACGCCGCCTCGCGATAGCGGGCGAGATAGGTCTCGAGCAGTTGCCGCTGAGCTGCGGCTTCACGCTCCAGCGCATTGAGGCCGACCTCGTCCTCCCCCGCCTTGGCGCTTGCCGCCTTCAGCGTATTCGACTGTGTCAGCAACTGCTGTTCGCGCAGCTGTGCCACCTTGGACTCGTTGTCGATACTGGCAAGGATCCTCTGAGTTTCGCGGCTGATCTGCTGGCGGATGTCGGCAAGCTGTGCCCGCAGGCTCTTCAGACGCGGATGACCGTCCATCAGCGTCGTGGACAGGTCCGAAATCTGCGATTCCAGGTTGGATTCCGTTGCCTTCAACCGCTGAACGGTCTGCGACCCGGAAACGTCGGAGAGCGTGTCGGTGGAGCGGCCGCTGGAGAGCGCATTGCGCACCGCCTGAGCGCGTGCGTCGGCACTGGCTCTGTCGCCGCGAACCTGTGTGAGCTGCGAGGAAATATCGGCAAGCTGCTGGGTGGCGAAATTGTTGTTCTGGCTGGTCTGAAGCAGGCCGTTGGCAGTGCGATAATCTGCAACCTTCTTTTCGGCCTCGCCGACCTTTTCGCGCAGTTTGGTGATTTCCGGCTCCAGCCAACGCGTCGCCTCGCTGTTGGAATCCAGCTTGGCGCCGCTCTGCATGGACAGATAGACCTGCGCGATCGCATTCGGCACGCTGGCTGCCAAGGACGGATCGCGGGAACTGAAGCTTATGCCGATCACGCGCGAGGCGTTGACCTGGTAGACCTGCAGCCGGCCGGAGAACGCATCCAGCATCCGCTCTTCCGGTGCCTTGTCGCCGGCAGCACGCTTCAGATGCAGCTTGACGAGAATATCGGAAAGCGCGGACTTATTGTTGGCGGCATCGAATTCCGGGCGCTCGTAGAGCTTGAGATTGGTAATGACCTGCTTGATCAGGTCCGCCGACTGCAGGATCTGAACCTGGCTGGCAATATTGAGTTCGTCCAGCAGCGGGGCGGAACCGGAATCGTTGCTGGTCGTCGTCGCAAAGGCCGGCGCTCGCTGCTCGATCAGGATGCGGGTTTCGCTGCGGTATTCCGGCGAAATGACTTTAGCAACCGCGAACGCCAGACAGGCCCCTGCCAAGGTGATGGCAACAACCCGCAGCCGCCGCCGCCATACGGCGCGAAAGAGCTGCGCAAGATCGATGTCCACATCCTGCTGGGTGTTGTTGACACCGGACATGTGCAAAAACTCCGTAATAGAAAGCCGAGAATAATCGTAAACGACTATGGTAACCCAAGCGTTAATAGTATTTCGCCCGCGTTATTTTTGGCATCGCTAATTTTTTGCCGGAATTTCCTTTGCTCTTTACCTGCCGTTAACCCTAACGGATTGATAACCGCGGCAGTGATTTCTCCCTTTCCAATGAGTGCGAAATGCCCTTCGCAAAGCCAAAGATAGCCCTTGCCCTCGGCATGCTAGCCATGAGCGCCGCGCTTGCCGGCTGCAACACCTATAAGCCTGCGCCGAAGGCCTTCAGCGAGGCCACCATCCAGCCGTATACTTTGGACAGCGGTGACCGGTTGCGCGTGACGGTGTTTGATCAGCCGGGCCTCAGCAATACCTATACGGTCGACCAGGCCGGCTATATTGCCTTTCCGCTGATCGGCCAGGTCCCTGCCCGCGGACGGTCCTTGCAGCAGCTTTCGGGCCAGATCGCCCAGAAGCTGCGTCAGGGTTACATTCGCGATCCCGACGTCTCCATCGATGTCGATCGGTATCGTTCGGTCTACATCATGGGTGAAGTCGGCCAGCCGGGCCAATATTCCTACGTGCCGGGCATGACCGTTCAAAATGCCATCGCGGTTGCCGGCGGCTTCAGCAGCCGTGCCAATCAATCCAACGCGGACGTCACACGCAAGATCAACGGCCACGTCATGACGGGCCGCGTCGGCATCTCCGATCCGGTACTTGCAGGTGACACCCTCTACGTCAGAGAGCGGTTGTTCTGACCGCGACCGCTCATGGCAAAACCGCTCCGCATCCTTCACTGCTTCAGATCGCCGGTCGGCGGGGTCTTCCGTCATGTCCGCGATCTGGCGGAAGAACAGAGCAAGGCGGGGCACGAAGTCGGTATCCTCTGCGACAGCCTTACCGGCGGAGAGCATGAGGACCATCTGTTCGAAGACATTGCGCCCTTTCTGGCACTCGGCGTGATCCGGTTGCCGATCCGGCGTCAAATCAGCCTGTCCGATGTCACCACGCTTTGGAACGGCTACGGGGAAATCAAGAGTTTGCGGCCGGATGTGCTGCACGGGCATGGCGCCAAAGGCGGCCTGCTTGCGCGCGTTCTCGGCTCGATCCTGCGGGTCAACAGGTATCGCGTAGCCCGCCTTTATACTGCGCATGGCGGCAGCCTGCACTTCTCGCGCACCTCGCTGCAAGGCATGCTGGTGCACAGCATGGAGCGAATGCTGGAGTTTCTGACCGACGGTCTGATCTTCATCTGCGATTTCGAACGGCGCGCCTACGAGAAGAAAGTCGGCAAACCGCGCACGCGCGCGGTCCTGATCTATAATGGCATCAGCGAGCGGGATTTCCGCAATATCCCGACGCGATCGGACTCCGTGCATTTCGTCTATATCGGCATGCTAAGGGACCTCAAAGGTCCCGATCTGTTTGTGGACGCTTTTGCCAAGACGGAACGACGGATCGGCAGGCCGCTCTCTGCGTTGATGATCGGCGACGGACCGGACAGGGACAAGTATCATAGGATGATGATCGAGCGCGGCCTTGGCCACCGCATCGGCATGTTGCCGGCCATGCGCGTGCAAGAGGCTTTCGCCGTATCCCAGAACGTCGTCGTTCCCTCACGCGCCGAAGCCATGCCCTATATCGTTCTCGAGGCACTGGCGGCCGGAAAGACCGTCATCGCTTCGCGCGTCGGCGGCATCCCGGAAGCGCTCGGAGAAGACAGTGCAGCGCTCGCCAAATCCGACGATGCCGACGACCTCTCCCGCGTGATGACCGAAGCCGTTACGGATCTGGGGTGGGGTCGCCGCAATATGCCCGATATCGAGACAATCCGGTTAAACTTTTCCGCTCCGGTCATGGCGCGGGATACTTTGAACCTGTATCAAAATATACTTGGTTCTGGTGGCGAACATTAGAATACAAGCAGGTGTTGTAAGTGTTTCTTAGCTGATATCTGCTAGGCCTTTTCCGGTAGCGACCGGATAAATTGCCATGAACACTACTGAAAAGTCCGAGCAATTTAACTTGGACAACATTCGCAAGCAGGTCTCGGAAATTCGCACCCGCGGTACCGACGAGACGCAGGACAATCGCCCAAGCAGCGAAATCAACGCTTATGCACGGCAGATCGCCGAGCAATTTCGCGAAACCAATCAGACGCCGGCGATCATCATCGGCCAGTATCGGCTGTTCGAATTCCTGTCGTTGCTTGCTCTCGGGCTCGCGCTCCTCTTTTTCGGAACGACGCCGGGCGATCATCCCTTCCTGTCGAAAGCTGCGGTGACCATTGCGTTGAGCGGCCTCGCCATCGTGTTTCTGCAGGTGGCGGACGCCTATCAGATACCGATACTGCGCTCGCCTCACCGCTACCTTTACCGGATCCTCGGACCATGGGTCGCTGCCTTCGCAGTGATGACCATCGCTCTCTTCCCATTCGAAATAAACAGCATCTATTCAATGCCTCTGCTCGGCGCCTGGCTGGCGACGGGCGCAGGCTTTATTCTCGTGGCACGGTTCCTTTTCGCCTATGGCATTCGCAATTGGGCTCGCAACGGGCTCATGGAACGCCGCGCCGTGATCGTCGGCGGCGGCGAGCCGGCCAAGGAGCTGATCCGCGCCCTCGAGCATCAGTCCGACAACGACATCCGCATTTGCGGGATCTTCGACGATCGCGGCGAGAAGCGCTCGCCCGTCATGGTGGCAGGCTATCCAAAGCTGGGCACGGTCGCCGAGCTGGTCGAGTTCGCCCGGCTGGCGCGGGTGGACATGTTGATCATCTCGCTTCCGAGCAGTGCCGAGGATCGTATCCTGCAGCTGCTGAAGATGCTCTGGGTGTTGCCGGTCGATATTCGCCTGGCGGCGCATGCCAACAAGCTACGCTTCCGGCCGCGCTCCTATTCGCATGTCGGCGCCGTGCCGATGCTCGACATCTTCAACAAACCGATCCGCGATTGGGACGGCGTCGCCAAGCGCATCTTCGACATTTTCTTCAGCCTGTTCGCGCTGACACTGCTCTGGCCGATCATGCTCGGCGCGGCGATCGCCGTGAAGGTGACCTCGAAGGGGCCGATCCTCTTCATGCAGAAGCGTCACGGCTTCAACAACGAGATCATCAAGGTCTTCAAGTTCCGCTCGATGTACACGCATATGAGCGATCCGACAGCACGCAATGCCGTTACCAAGAACGACCCGCGCGTCACTCCTGTCGGCCGTTTCATCCGCAGGGCATCCATCGATGAATTGCCGCAGCTCTTCAACGTGTTGCTCGGCAGTCTCTCGCTCGTCGGCCCGCGCCCCCATGCCGTGCTCGCCGCCAGCCACAACCGCACCTATGCCGATGTCGTAGAAGGCTATTTCGCGCGCCATCGCGTCAAGCCCGGAGTGACCGGTTGGGCGCAGATCAACGGCTGGCGCGGAGAAATCGACAGCGACGACAAGATCAAGTTCCGCACGGCCTACGATCTCTACTACATCGAGAACTGGTCGCTGCTGTTCGATCTGAAGATCCTGTTCAAGACACCGTTCAGTCTGCTCAATACGGAAAATGCCTATTGAGCGCGATCGAACTCCCACCTTCGGGCGTCGTCCAGCCGCAGCTCGTCACCATGCGGCTGATCGCAACGGCCTGCGTCACCGTGGGGGTATTCCTGTCGGGTTTCGTGATCGCGGAACCGGGCCCCTATGAGGTGTGGCTCGCCCCTCTCATTGGCATCTGGTTCATTATCGGTCTGAAGATATCCCCCGGCGTCGCGCCGCTTCTGGTTCTCTTCCTGGCCTTCAACATCGGCGAAATGCTCTCGATCACGCAGATGCGCGCGTTCAGGGCCGGCGACCATCTCGACGGCCCGATCTATATCGCCGTCTCCACCTTTCTGGCCCTGAGTTCCGTCTTCTACGCCGCCATCGAGCAAAAGTATCAGCGTAGCTTGAGTGGAAGGGAAGCAGCACCTTGAATATCCGCACCAGCATCAAGCGTCTGTCAATGCTGCAGGTTCTCGAACCGAGCGGCGGCGGCTCCGGACGGCACTTCCTCGATCTGTGTCGGGCGATGCAGCATCGCGGCCATTCGGTGACTGCGGTCTATTCGCCGGTGCGCGCCGAAGCCGCCTTCGTCTCAGAACTGGAGGGCATCGGCCTCGACAGGGTCATTCCGCTCGGCATGCGACGCGCGCCAGGTCCATGGGATATCACCGTCTGGAGATATCTCCGCAAAATTGCCACCGAGCAAGGGCCGTTCGATCTGATCCATGGTCATAGCTCGAAGGCGGGAGCCCTGACGCGGCTGCGCTTGCCGGGAAAGCACGTCCCCGTGCTGTATACGCCGCATGCGTTTCGCACCATGGATCCGGCACTGGGCTCAAAAGGCCGATTGATCTATGGCGGCATCGAGCGCCTGCTTGGCAACTGGCTGACGGACCGCCTGATCTGCGTATCGCAGGACGAATATAACCACGCATTGTCGCTCGGAATTTCCGAGGCTCGCCTCAGTATCGTCGTCAATGGCGTCAACGCGCCGCCGATCAGCCAACGCATCGCCATCCGCAAGCGCTATGGCATAGCTCAGGATGCCCTGCTCTTCGGTTTCGTCGGCCGAATGACCCGGCAGAAGGCGCCGGAGCGGCTCGTCCAGGCCTTTGCCCGCATTGCCCAGGAATTGCCGCAGGCTCATTTGCTGATGATCGGGATCGGCGAATTGGCGGCCGCCGTCACCACCATGATCAAGACCGCCGGCCTGGAGCATCGTGCGAGCATCGACGGCAGCGTGCCGGGTGTCACCGCGATCGATGCCGTCGATGTCGTGGTCATGCCGAGCCGCTATGAAGCGATGTCCTATGTGATGCTCGAAGCCGCAGCGGCAGGGAAGCCGCTGTTGCTCGCCGATGTCGGCGGCGCGCGTACGGTGCTCGAACACGGCAAGAACGGCTATATCGTACCGAACAGCGACGATCCGAGAGAGCTGGCCCTTGCAATGAAGCGCCTTGCCGATCCCAAGCTGCTTGCGAGCCTCACGGCCGAGGCCCGCCGCCGCAAGGATAGCTATACACTCGCGGGCATGGCCGACGCCACGGAGAAGATTTACTACGATATGCTTGGCTATCCGGTCCCAGCCCCCTTGAAAATGCCGGAGAAGGTCAGGCCGCAGAATGCCGCTGCATTCTAAAGCGCATCGCGATCTTTCAGATTCGCTTGTTGCGCTTTAGGCTTTGATTTTGCGCATGTCGTTGTCGCAAAACCGCTGCACACTTTTGCGCGACATGCGTTAGCTTCCCACGCGTTTTTCACCTGAAACCAGTTCCGATTTTCGAGCTTATGCAGTAGAGTTAAGCCATGATCACATCAGCACAATTGCGCGGTGCGCGCGCCATGCTCGGACTGACGGTGGAAGCACTTGCCACCGAGACCGGGCTTCCGGTTTCGGCCATCGAAGCACTGGAGCGGGACGGAAGTTCCACTGATATGAAGGCGCTTGCCGCCGTTCGTTCCGCTCTGGAAACCCGCGGCATGCTTTTCCTCGCCGGCGGCAGCGACGGAAGCGGCGGTGCCGGCATCCGTTTCAAGCATTGGGCTGAGAATGACGGCATCCGGCCGGAAAACTTGAACGCGACCAATGATGATTGATAGCCGGAGCAGCTCCGTATTCTACGGCGCCGCTAACCGCTGCATTGCATCGCTCTTCGCTGGAAGACCGATGCGCATTTTTCCTGAAGTGACTTCAGGCGGCCAAACCCCAGCTTTTGACCAGCTGTTCAGGCGCTGAAACGACCGCGGGCAAAATGAAGCGCTCGGTATCGTTTGCCGGCTCCCTACCCTCGATGAGCGGACAGACCGGCAGGCCATGTCCGAAATCGGTCAGCGTCACCAGCTCCAGGATCATATTGCCGTAGTCGTCACGCCATTCACGGCGCTCGCCGCCTTCGAAGAGGCGCAGGCGACCCTTGGTACGCGGACGTTCGCGCACGGCAAGCCATTGTGCGACAGACGACTCGGCATTGACAAAGGAAACGACATCGTCGGCATCGCCATGCCAGATGGAAACGACAGGAAAGCGATCGGCGTCGGGAGAGGCCTCGCGAATGTGATGGCCCCACTTATCGGCCGAACGCGTGGAGCCGCGCTTCATTACGTCCAGGGCAGACATGGCGTCGCGGGCCGCACCGAAAGGCAGGCCGCCGATGATGGCGCCCGCGGCAAACAGTTTCGGATAAGTCGCAAGCAGTGCTGCGGCCATGGCGCCACCGGCCGAAAGGCCCATCACGAAAATCCTGCTGTCGTCGATCTCATGCACCCGGCGGCTGAAATCGATCATCTCGCGGATGGAGCCGAGCTCGCCGCGATCGCGCGTTACCATGCTCGGGCGAAACCAGTTGAAACAGAGATTGGGATTGTTCGATGCTTTCTGCTCGGCGTAGAGCACGGCAAACCCATGCTGTCGGGCGAGTGCCGACCAACCGCTGGCGCGATCGAAATCCTCGGCATTCTGATGACAGCCGTGCAGAACGATAACGAGCGGCATCGGGCCTTTGACGCCCGGCGGTACGTATTCGAGCATGCGCAGGCCACCAGGATTGCGACCGAACCACAGAACTTCGGTCAACCGCTGCGGAGCCGGGCGCGTGGAGACGCGACGACGCAAAGGCGACGTTTGCGGCTGTGTCACCGGAAACTTGAGCTGCGGCAGCTCGACGGATTCGGGAAGCAGGCGGCGAAGCCGGCTCGGAACTTTGAAATTCATCATGGACCTTTCAGATTATCCACGCCCGCCGCATGTATTTTTGTTTCGTTACGGCAGCCGCGCACTGCCCCCAGGGGGAATCAGTGACATCGAGAGACACACTCTCTTTGTGCAATGCAGCAAATATAGGGTGGAAGTGAGGCTTCGAACAGCGACAAAGCGTCATTGCTGCTATGTGAAATCAGCTTAAACCGATTAGATTCAAGGCCATAAAAAAAGCGGCCGTGTCAGAAATAAGCCCTTGCAAGCGCCAGAAGCTTGGTGTCGTCCTTCACGCCCTGGCGATAAAGCTGAATGATCAATGCGCCGAGACGCTCCGCTTGCTGGCTGCGCAAATTGATGCCGCGATCCTGGCAGACCGTATCCAGCACCTTCTCCAAGCGATCCAGATCGTCTGAAAACAGCGGCAAGTCCCGTGGATGGATAGGGGTTTCCAACATTCGCGCGGTCTCATCCTTTGGGCCGGAACACGCAGAACCCTGTCGGCGCCCGCTTCATACCCGACAATATGAGTGGACTATGCTCCCTGGCTGCGGGCTTGGCAAGGAAGCAATCGCCCGCGCTGACGCTTTTCTGATTCGCACATAATGCGGCAAATCCCGCTATTTATACAATTTCAAGTCGCGCCATTACCAAGCCTTCATCCGCACCTGCGATAAGCGGCGGAAACGGAGAGATGACGATGACTAGATTTTTGGCCCCGGCCATTCTCGGCCTGCTGCTCGCCGGCTCGGCTCTGCCGGCCCTTGCGCAGAACCTTCAGAACCTTCCCTTACGCAATCCCCGCCAGTCGCCGGAAGGATATATTTCCGTGCAATCCGGAATATCGATCTCCTATTCCGTGCCGGAGGGTGACAGCGAGGAGCAGCAGGAGAAGGCTTTGAAATCCTTCTATAAGATCGCTGCAAGCAGCTGCGCGACCCTCCTCGACACCATTGCAGATGCCTGCGAAATCAGCGCCATGTCCAGCAATACGTCGGTCAATAATTTCGACGGCCGAGGACCGAAACTTTCGGTAAACGGACAGGTGACGATGTCGGTGAAGCTGAAACCTGCGACCTCATCGGCGAAATAGGAATCCCCTGCCCTCGTCACCGCATGAGAGAAAGCCAACGGATCGGTAAGAAATCGCGGCGATAATCCCCTCGCAATCGAGGGACGACATCATGGCTAAAGCGAAACGACGCACGCGGCGCAAGCCGCAACCCAAGGCGGGCAGCTCGATATGGCTATGGGGCTTCGTCGGCCTGGCGACCGTGGCCGGCCTGTACGCCTATCAGCATCGCAAGGAAATGCCCTCCATGCTCGCCCATGCCGGTGCAGTTGCCGGCATGCCGCATATGGCCCAGGAGGCGCCGGTGCCAGCAGCCAAGCCGAAGGCCAGACCGGCTGCGGTCATTCCCGAACCGCGTGCGACATCAGCCCTTCCCGTGCCGCCGGCTTCTATCCCGGCGGTACCGGCCGCTATCCCTGTGGCGCTGCCGATCACCAAGCCGTCCATCGACCGGCCAATTCCCGGACTACGGGCTCAGGCAGGTGGCCGGTTTGTGCTTTGCAGCGCCGGTTCGGGCACGAATTGCGTGGTTGACGGCAATACGTTCTGGCAGGACGGCATCCGGATCCAGCTCGCCGATATCGACGTGCCGGGCATGGAGGCTGCGCGCTGCCCGGGCGAGAGGCAGAAGGCCATGGCTGCGAAACTGCGCCTGCAGGCCATTCTCAACGATGGGACTTTCGTGCTCTCCGGCAGCAACCGCCGCGACGACCAGAATGGCGGCAAGCTGCGCATCGCCATGCGCGCCGGCCGCTCGATCGGCGACCAAATGGTTTCGGAAGGGCTGGCACGACGCTGGACTGGCCAGGCATCCTCTTGGTGTAGCTAAATCGCTGGAAATTTGATTGGGAGTTCAAGGAAATAAATGGTCGGGGCGACTGGACTCGAACCAGCGACCCCTTGACCCCCAGTCAAGTGCGCTACCGGGCTGCGCTACGCCCCGACCTGCCGAAACGGCTTGTTTCGTTTAGAGTTTAGAGTTTCCCGACGCAAGCGAAAAGTGGCGGCTTGCTCAGAAAAAGTTCCGGCCTAGCGGCACTCCCGCCGCGGCCCCTGGCTCGGCTGATAGGTATTATCAGCGGGATCATAGGAGCGATAGCGGTTGGCGCAGGCGCGTGCATGGCCGTCGTAGTAGCCGCGAGAGCGCTGCCAGCTGAACAAGGTGCCTGTCACGAAGGATTTGAAGAGGACACCGCTGTCCGAATCGTCGTCGTAGTAGCTATCGGAACCGTGCAGGCGGTGGCCGCTGCCCCAGTGGTTGTGATGATGCCAATGGCCGTGATCATGAACCTGGATGACGTCCGACTGTTGGGGCACCGGCAGCGCCGGCACAGTGATGGCGCCGGCTGGCATTGCGGCACCTGCCGCCAGCAGCAAACCGAAGCCTGCGGCAGCTATCGACCTGGCAATCGTAAACATAAGCGACTCCTTCGAAATTCGGCAGCAGCGCCAAGCACATCTGCGTGAAAACCTTGTCGCCGAGCCCGCCGATATTACCTTTATATAGTGATTTGAAGCCACACTCATAGATGCCGTTCCGTCTTTATTGCGCGACGATTTCGCGGAGGCGGGAAGCGTGCAGAAAGCCGAAACAATGAAGCCCTTTGTCGCCCTTTTGCTATGCGCACCGCTGCTTGCAGCATGCAACACAACCGAATCTCTGCAACCTATTCCCGGCAGCATCACATATGGCGGTCAGCCGCACACGAAACTGTCGGAATCGCCGATCGGCAGCCGCATCCAGCACAGCTTCACCAATCAGTGGGGCCAGGATGTCTACGAGACCTATATTCTCCAGCCGGACCGGAGCCTCAAGCTTGTCAGCCGCGTGGAGGCAACACCCTTATGACGGTGAGCAGTGCAAACAAAAAACTCCGCCAGCATGACCGGCGGAGTTTTTGCACTCATACCAGCATAAGCGCGGCGGTTACCAGCAGCGATAGCAGCGGTGATAATAGGGCCGGTCGTAATAGGGCCGGTCGTAATAGCGGCGATGATGGCGGTTTTCGCTGGCTGCAGCACCGATGAGAACGCCGCCGATGATGCCTGCAGCGGCAAGCGTTGCGGCCTGATTTTCGGCTTGCTGCGCCTGGACGCGATTGGCCTGGTAGGTTGCACCGACGCAACGGGCGTAACGCTGGGAGCCAGGGCGGTAACCCTGCGACTGGCATGTCATTTCGGCATTCATCGCAGATTCCTGCGGTGTCTGACAGCTCGATAGAATGGTTGATATGGCGACAAGGCTCGCCGCCATGGTGGCACGTATACGCATATTCCCTCCGGCACTTAGCAATACAACCCCGTGATAGCGAAATACAGCCAAAGGTAACCTTTCGCAAGCCGAGCTTATCAAGCTATGCGCGAGCCACGGCAAGATGGCCTATAATTACGCGTGAAAATGTCATCGTGATTAACAGGCCGGTAGCGCCGGTATCGCCGTCAAAGAAAAGGCCCCGCACTGGCGAGGCCTTGTAGGTTCGCGTCGCGCCTGCGGCATCGTCGCAGGCGCAGACAAGTTGCTTCGTCTCAAATCAGAAGTTCCGCTCGAAACGGAGAATGCCGGCAACCGTATCATCCTTGATATAGTCGTAATGCATGTAGGTTACTTCAGGCTCGATCAGGAAATCCTTGACCGGGTGGATCTTGAGGTTTGTCGTTGCCTCGAAAATCTTCGATTCCGTATAGGCCAGCTGCAGATTCCATTTCAGCTTGTCATTGATCGGAACACCAACCCCGCCCCAAAGAGCCCAATCACCCCAGCCGCATTTGGCGGCATTGACGGTGCCGTTCGACGCCGTGCAGGCCGAAATATCCTGGTTGGTGCCGGCATATTTGTTCAGCTTGTCGCCATCAGTGTTCCAGCCTCCCATCAGGAAGGCTTCCACGCCACCGAATTTGGCATCGATGCGCGCCTTGATGGCGCCTTCCTCGGCGATCGAATCATAACCGCCGACGATCTTGAAGCCCCAATCACCGACCTTGTAACCAGCACCGGCGACGACGTCGGGAGCGTAGTGATTGGCCTTGCCGTCAGTCCACCAGCCTGCGCCATAGGATGCGCCGGAGCCGGTGGAGTAGCTGTCTTCGAGCGAGATGACCGCCGTAAAGCCGTTACCGGCATCGTAATTGTAGGTCAGCTGGTTCAGTTCATAAGGGCCATCATAGATCGCATCGTCGTTGATGACATCGCCGGCATAGCCCGCATAGAGATTGAATTGGGAATCGAGCTTGCCGACGGTGAAACCCGCGAGGCTGATATTGGCGAACAGCAGCTTGGACGAAGTGGCACCTCCATCGTGCCACTCCCAGCGGTCGACGGTGTTGGTCTTCAGGGGGCCGTATTCCGTGTCGGTGGCAGTATCGACATTGAGCTCTACGCGCTCATGCCAGAGCGTGCCGACCTTGCTGCGCGGATTGTAGGCATCGTACCACTCGCCTTCGGTACGGACCTTGCCGCCGATCTTCAGGCAGGTTTCAGTGCCCGGAATATAGAAATAGCCGGTGCCATAGGCATCGCAGATGCGGACATATTCCAGTGGCTCTGGTTCGGCAGACACGATTGCATCTGCAGCATGGGCAGCGCTCGCTGCGGCAATTGCAGCGGCGGAGCCAAGAAGAAGGCCCTTGATGTTCATGGTATCTCCATTCGACGATCCATCAGGGATGGAGTCTCCCGGCAGACAATCTCTTGCCTCTCCATAGCCTGACTGGCTGTTTCCCTTCCCCAAAGGGGTGAAGCAACGAAGCTTCATTATGAAGACTGGACCCGGAGATAAAGTGGAGCAAGTCAACAAGGCCGGCTAACGATTTCCCGCGGCACAGAGGCGGAGTCGTGTGACAAAATCGTCACCGCCATTCATTCGAGCCATCAACACGAAACAAGGTTGCGCCTGCAGGGGCGGGCGGCGCGTCTCAAGCTACCAAAGATTGCATTCGGTCAATCGCACCGACACCTGCGCAGGTCGTCTTCGACCGCATGCTTGTTCTGCGAAGCAAGTGTTATCGCACCTGGTCGAGTAGGCGCTTGCACTCCAGAAGGTCGTAAAGCGTTTCCTGCAGCAGAGCCCGATCTTCTTTGCCGACACTGGATTTGCCGAGAGAAACATCCGGCACGCCATCGTCACCGCTTACGAAATTGAAGAAGCGGCGGCTTATCGGCGCCTTGGCGCGGCCGACGACCTGATCTTCATCCGGATTGGCGGAGTTCACTCTCGGCTCGACGGGTGCGTGCTCCTGCGCCGCAGAGGCCAGAGCCTCCACGCTGGCGAGATCTCCATGACCGACCGCGATGACGAACTTGTTGCCATTGGTCTTCAAGAGCTTCTGCACGCCCTTGATCGTATAGCCGTGATCGTAGAGCAGGTGGCGGATGCCATTCAGCAGGTCGACGTCCTCGGGTCGATAATAACGCCTGCCGCCGCCGCGCTTCATCGGCTTGATTTGCGGAAAGCGGGTCTCCCAGAACCGTAGGACATGCTGCGGCAGATCAAGGTCTTCCGCAACTTCGCTGATCGTGCGAAATGCATCCGGGCTCTTGTCCATCATCATACTCCCACAGCGCGAATGCGGCGCCATTCGGGCCGGATCACGCAAAACCGGATATCGACATCGTATCTCGCCAGGATACGAATCACCATATTTCAACGGTTTGGCAGTGGAAATTCAAGTGGCTTCTGCGGCTGCTGCACAAGCAAGCTGCAAAAGCAGCGGAAAAACGAACGACAAAGGCCGCAGCGCAAGGCATACGGCCTATGGGAAAATCGATCTTTCGACTGAATTAGGAAGCGGGATTGGCCGGCCTGGCTTTCGCCTTACGACTGGCATGCGCCTTCAGAATGCGGGTCTTCAAAACATTCGATGCCTTGAAAGTCATCACCCGCCGCGGAGAGATCGGCACTTCCTCGCCGGTCTTCGGATTTCGACCAATGCGTTCGTTTTTATCGCGCACCTGGAACGTCGCGAACGAGGAGAGCTTTACAGTCTCGCCACGCACGATGGCGTTGCAAATTTCATCGATCACCGTCTCGACAAGCTCTGCCGATTCCGTCCGGGAGAGGCCGACTTTCCGGAATACCGACTCCGCCAAATCTGCGCGCGTCACTGTCTTGCCCGTCATGGCTCCCCGCCCGTATTGATAGGTGATCTTATTCTAGTCGTGCGAGACTATTGCCCTTGCGCCAAACGGTCAAGCTCTTGTTCGGAATCGGCTTTTAGAGATATGGCGTTACCAGCGCAGCAGCACCGCACCCCAGGTGAAACCGCCGCCCATGGCCTCGAGCATCACCATATCGCCCTTCTTGATTCGCCCGTCACCGGCAGCAACCGCGATCGCCAACGGGATCGAAGCGGCCGACGTGTTGCCATGAAGGTCGACCGTGACCACAACTTTTTCGGGAGCAATTCCAAGCTTCTTGGCGGAGCCGTCGATGATGCGCCGGTTGGCCTGATGCGGCACCAGCCAGTCCAGATCGTCCACGGTCGCGCCGGTCGCATCGAAGGCAGCCTGGATGACGTCCGTGATCATGCCGACGGCGTGCTTGAACACCTCGCGCCCTGCCATATGCAGAACGCCGACCGTACCCGTCGAAGACGGCCCGCCGTCGACGTAGAGCTTTTCCTTGTGCGCGCCATCGGAGCGCAGGCTTGCCGCCAGCACGCCACGGTCCGTATTGGCGCCGCTCCCCTCGCCCGCCTCGAGGATCAGCGCACCGGCGCCGTCACCAAAGAGAACGCAGGTGGTGCGGTCGGTCCAGTCGAGGATGCGCGAGAATGTCTCGGCACCGATAACAAGCACGCGCTTGGCAAGGCCACCGCGAATATAGGCGTCCGCAGTCGTCACCGCATAGACAAAGCCGGTGCAGACGGCTTGGACATCGAAGGCAAAGCCGTGATGCATGCCGAGCCGGTTCTGGATATTGACCGCAGTTGCCGGAAAGGTGTTATCCGGCGTCGACGTCGCGACGATGATCAAATCGAGATCGTCGGGCGTCATCCCGGCATTGGCGAGAGCGGCGCGCGCCGCCTGCTCGCCCAGTGAAGCCGTGGTCTCGCCTTCGCCGGCTATGTAACGCTGGCGGATACCGGTGCGCTGGACAATCCAGTCATCGCTGGTGTCGACAACCTGTTCCATCTCGGCATTGGTCATGACGCGCTTGGGGAGCGCCGCCCCAAATCCGCGAACAACTGAACGGATCATTTCGCTTATACCCCGTAGCTCATGCCGCTTCCGGCCCGATCGGGGGCAGCCGTTTGGCATGGTATTTTTTCAAATCGTTTTCGATTTTCTGTGTCAGCCCATTCTTGGCCATATCATAGCCGACATCGATGGCGGCCGCGAAAGCTTCTACATTCGCGCCGCCATGGCTCTTGATGACGATGCCGTTCAGGCCGAGAAAGACGCCGCCATTGACCTTGCTGGGATCCAGCTTCTCGCGCAGGAGATCGAAGGCGCCCTTGGCAAGGACATAGCCGATGCGCGCCAGCAGCGTGCGCGACATGGCCGCACGCAGATAGGAACCGATCTGCTTCGCCGTGCCTTCCGCCGCTTTCAGCGCGATATTGCCGGAAAAACCTTCCGTGACCACGACATCGACCGTACCCTTGCCGATATCGTCGCCCTCGACGAAGCCGAAATATTCCAGCGACTCGAGATTGGCTTCGCGGATCAGGCGGCCGGCATCCTTGACGTCTTCCTGGCCCTTGATCTCTTCGACGCCGACGTTCAGCAAGCCGATCGTCGGGCGCTCGATCTCGAAGAGCGCGCGGGCCATGGCGCCGCCCATCAGGGCGAAGTCGAGCAGCTGCTGCGCATCGGCGCCGATCGTGGCGCCGACATCGAGCACGATGCTTTCGCCGCGAAGCGTCGGCCAGATCGCCGCAATTGCCGGACGTTCGATATTCGCCATGGTGCGCAAACAGAATTTCGCCATCGCCATGAGCGCGCCGGTGTTGCCGGCGGAGACGACGACATCGGCGTCACCTGCCTTCACCGCCTCGATCGAACGCCACATGCTGGAAACGTAGCGGCCGCGGCGAAGCGCCTGGCTCGGCTTTTCATCCATGCTGATGGCAACGTCACATTCGTGAAAGACCGACTTTTCGCGAAGTTTCGGGTATTTAGCGAGGACCGCTTCGCAGCGATCCTTCTGTCCGTACATGATGAATGTAATATCGGGATGCCTATCCAGCGCCTTGGCCGCGCCGGGAACAACAACCTCAGGGCCGAAGTCGCCACCCATTAGGTCAAGAGAAATTCTGATCACGCGTCCCTAGTCCTTTTTCTCCGCCGAGACCGGCGAATTTGGCGTCAAAATACCGTTTTCTCCCCCGGTTACAACTGATTTGTGCTCGATCGGCACCGGGACCTAATCCTTTTTCCAATCTTTTAGGACCGCAAACGGCGAAGGTTTCCTGTCATTTTCGCCGGTATCTTCCACATGCGCCTCGAACTCGACGCCGGGCTTGCGCGGGTAAGGATCGATGGCAAGAGCGGCGAATTCCGCAACGACGGCGCCGGCATCGATCGTATCCCCAGTGAACGTCTCCGGAAGATCCGGGCCGTCCGGATCGAGCACCATTTCGCCCGCATCCATCGAAGGCGAGCGCGCCAGCTTGGAATCCTCCGGCACGAAGATGTGCTCGAAATCCTCATCGATCTCAGATTCGACCGGCTCGAGCGTGACGACGCAAGCCTGGGTGATCTTTGCCTTCACGTTGCCTTTAACCCGCACCCCGTCACGCTTCCAGCGCGAGATCTTGAGATCGGCCTCCAGCTTTTCCACGGAAAGGACATCCCAAAGCTTAGCAAGCCCGGCAAGCTCGCGCTTGTCCGCCTCGACACGCACGTCGACGGGATTGGCCGAGATGTGGCCGACCTTCACGAGATAGGAAAAGGGCGTTTCGTCGGAACCGTGTGTTTTCATACCTGCCTCCTATAACTACTCTTGGCCGCGCCCGGACGGCAGCGGCAGCGCCGCCGAACCGGTAGCGAGCTCGGCCTCCGTCACGGCAGCCAGATGCGCCTCCGCCGTCATCATCCAGTCGGCCAGCGGGACCATCGACGCCGCGCCCTCATCCGCCTTCGGATAGATGTTGCGCCGAAGCGCCGCCGCAAGGGCGATGCGATCATCGACGTCCATGGCAGCCGCATAGCTTTCAAGCCGCCCGTAAAACATACCGGCCAGTTTCTTCATGCGCTTCGGCACGCTGTTGTCACCGATTCCCAGTTCGCGGATCGAATAGTCGATATCCTCGAAAAACGCATCGACGATTTCCTGCGCAAGTTCCTGGCCGCTGGTCGCGGAAGACCGCGTGCGGCGAAAAAACAGGATCATGACCACCGAAAGCAATTCGAAGCGCCCCATCACCGTGTCGGGCACGTCATAGTCGGTATAGAAAACCGGCTGCCGCGCCGTCGATGTCAGGAGTTCATATTGCCTGACGACGATGATCTGATTGTGATTTCTTTTGCGAAAGAGCCCAAAAATCATGAGAATTCCCGGTATTGGCTCATTCAGAGCGCGCCGTTTTTGCTTGGCCTTGTTGCATCCACGCAAAAGCTGGTTTACCGAAGCAGGCGCGAATTGCAATGCCGTTTTGCCCGCTTCGAGGCTCCTGCCCTTAACCGTCGTCACGTTGTGAATGATCGGTGACGAAGAGTGCCGAACAGCATCTTGTGCCTTTTTCAATCGCGGAAAGGCCACAATGATGTGCACAGCAAGGTCATACCGGCCGTCCGGCCATCGGATTGATTCATTAGGGGAGATGAGATGTCGTTGACCAGACGGTATTTCAAGTCTGACATATCTTTCAGCAGCACTGCCGCCATCGCCCTGGTGATTGCGACCATGGGACTTTCGGGTTGCAAGACCAGCGAGGTCATGAACAACGGCTACATCTTCGATCCGCAGTCGCTCGCGCTTGCGCCGGTCGGTTCAAGCCGCGAGCAGGTTCTGCTCTCGCTCGGCACGCCTTCGACCACCGCGACGTTCGACGGCGAGGTTTTCTACTACATCTCGCAGAAGCGCACGCGCGCTGCTGCCTTCATGAAGCCGAAGCTGGTCGACCAGAACATCCTGGCGATCTACTTCGACAAGGATGGCATCGTGAAGCAGGAAGCCAATTACGCGCTGAAGGACGGCAAGGTCTTCGACATGATCAGCCGCACGACGCCGACGGGCGGTCGCGACATCACCTTCCTGCAACAGATCCTGCAGGGCGGCGGCAGCGGCATCAACGGCGCGAGGAACTTCCTCAACAACCTCAATCCGGGCCAATAAGCCGGGAAGCTATTGCAGAGAAAAACCCGCGAGGCTTGCGCCCCGCGGGTTTTCTTTATGCATCCGGTTTGCTTTCCCTAGAGCCGGATGATTTTAGGTCGAACCGACCTAAAATCTGAATCCGCGCTAGAATCAAAGAAGTAGAGCATGATGTCGTGCGAAAACCGCAGACACTTTTCGGCATCATGCTCTATCCGGCAAGGATGGCGAGCAGCAGCAATGCGACGATATTGGTGATCTTGATCGCCGGATTGACGGCGGGGCCAGCCGTATCCTTGTAGGGATCGCCGACGGTGTCGCCCGTGACTGAGGCCTTATGCGCTTCGGAGCCCTTCATATGGCGTGTCCCGTCCTTGTCGACGAAGCCATCCTCGAAGCTCTTCTTGGCATTGTCCCATGCACCGCCGCCCGACGTCATCGAGATGGCGACGAAGAGGCCGTTGATGATCACGCCGAGCAGCGAAGCGCCAAGTGCGGCGAAAGCCGAAGCCTTGGAGCCGGAAAGCAGCAGAACGCCGAAATAGACGACGATGGGTGCTAGAACCGGCAAGAGCGACGGGATGATCATTTCGCGAATAGCGGCCTTGGTCAGCAGATCGACGGCGCGGCCGTAGTCGGGACGCTCCGTGCCCAGCATGATGCCCGGCTTCTCGCGAAATTGCCGGCGCACTTCCTCGACGATGGAACCGGCAGCGCGGCCGACGGCCGTCATGGCGATACCGCCGAAGAGATAGGGAATGAGGCCGCCGAACAGCAACCCGGCAACAACGTAAGGGTTCGAAAGCTCGAACGAGATCGTGCCCACATTGGCGAAGTAAGGGAACTTATCGCCGTGAGCGGCGAAGTACCGCAGGTCGTTCGAATAGGCTGCGAACAATACCAGCGCGCCGAGGCCGGCCGAACCGATGGCATATCCCTTGGTGACGGCTTTGGTGGTGTTGCCGACCGCATCCAGCGCATCGGTGGATTTGCGCACTTCCGGCGGAAGATGCGACATTTCCGCGATGCCGCCGGCATTGTCCGTGACCGGGCCGAAGGCGTCGAGCGCGACGATCATGCCGGCGAGGCCAAGCATGGCCGTCACGGCAATGCCCGTGCCGAACAGGCCGCCAAGCTGATAAGTAGCGATGATGCCGCCGACGATGACGATTGCCGGCAGCGCCGTCGATTCGAGCGAGACAGCGAGGCCTTGGATGACATTGGTGCCGTGACCGGTCACCGACGCCTGGGCGATGGAGTTGACCGGCCGCTTGTTCGTGCCGGTATAGTATTCGGTGATGACGACGATCAGCGCCGTGACGATCAGACCGACGATGCCGCAGGCAAAGAGCCTCGTGCCGGTGATATCGAAGCCGGCGACGGTGCCGATAGAGCCCCAGCCAATGGTCAGCGAGGTGGCTGCACCGAGACCGATGATCGACAGGATGCCCGTGGCGATCAGGCCCTTGTAGAGTGCGCCCATGATGGAGCCATTGGCACCGAGCTTTACGAAGAACGTGCCGATGATCGAGGTGATGATGCAGGCGCCGCAGATCGCCAGCGGATAGATCATGGCGGAGCCGAGGATCGGTGAGCCGGCAAAGAAGATTGAAGCGAGAACCATCGTCGCGACGACGGAAACCGCATAGGTCTCGAACAAGTCTGCCGCCATGCCGGCGCAATCGCCGACATTGTCGCCGACGTTATCGGCGATGGTGGCTGGGTTGCGCGGATCGTCCTCCGGAATACCGGCCTCAACCTTGCCGACGAGGTCGCCGCCGACGTCGGCGCCCTTGGTGAAGATGCCGCCGCCGAGACGGGCGAAGATCGAGATCAGCGACGCACCGAAACCGAGGGCCACCAGCGCGTCGATGACATCGCGCGAGCCGGCTTCATGACCGAGGACCACCGTCAGAAAATAGAAATAGATGGAAACGCCAAGCAGGGCGAGACCCGCGACGAGCATGCCGGTGATGGCGCCCGACTTGAAGGCGATGTCGAGGCCCGCGGACAAGCTCTGCGACGAGGCTTGCGCGGTGCGGACATTGGCGCGCACGGAGACGTGCATGCCAATGAAACCTGCGGCGCCTGAGAGGATTGCGCCGATCAGGAAGCCAAAAGCGGCTTCGGACGACAAGAGGAGCCAGGCCGCGATGAAAACAATGACCCCGACAATGGCAATGGTTCTATATTGACGCGCAAGATAAGCCTGCGCTCCTTCACGAATATACCCGGCAATCTCTTGCATGCGGGCGTTGCCCTGATCGGCAGCGAGCACCGACCGAGTTGCCCATACGGCATAGATGACCGAGAGCAGTCCGCATGCGATCACTCCTAAAAGAATCGACATTTCGCTTTTTCCCTCCAAAAAAACCGGCGGTTCACTCCTCCCCCGGCCGCCTGCGACGTCGGTCGCTCCCCTCCTCCAGGGCAATCGACAGATGTGCAATGCGAGATTGCTGTTGAGAAAACGTCGCGTCAAGACCGCCCGCGGGTAAAACGCCCGCAGGAGGTTCAAAAGAATATTCGGAGATGAAATCAGGCGCGAACGAAGGAAACGAAAGTGCTGAACTTTGCCTTATTCGGGCTTGGCGAAACCTATTTCTTGGCTTCGCCGCGAACCTGCTTGGCGATTCGGTCGAGCACGGCGTTTACGAGCTTCGGCTCGTCCTCTTCGAAGAAGGCATGCGCGATCTCGACATATTCGGTGACGATGACCGGAACCGGCACGTCCTTGCGGTCGAGCAGCTCGAATGTGCCGGCACGCAGGATGGCGCGTACGGTGCTGTCGAGACGCGACAGCGCCCAGTCGTCCTGAAGGGCGGAGCCGATCAGCGGGTCGAGCCGGGTCTGCTCGCGCACGACACCGGACACGATGGAGCGGAACCAGGAGGCGTCGGCCTTCAGATAGGTCTCGCCGTCCAGCTCCTGTCCGAGACGGTGGGCCTCGTATTCAGCCACCACCTCGAGAACGCCGGTTCCGCCGATATCCATCTGATAGAGCGCCTGCACCGCCGCAAGGCGCGCTGCGCCCCGCTGGTTGGCGGGCTTTGCCGGTCGCTCGTTATCCTGATTGCTCATGAATTATGCACCCAACTTCTCTTTCAGCGCGATCATGGTCAGCGCCGCGCGAGCGGCAAAGCCGCCCTTGTCCTTGTCCGAACGGCGGGCGCGTGCCCATGCCTGCTCATCGTTCTCGACGGTCAGGATACCGTTGCCGATCGCGAGGGATTCGCTGACGGCCAGATCCATCAGCGCCCGCGAAGATTCATTGGCGACGATATCGAAATGATAGGTTTCGCCGCGGATGACCATGCCGAGGGCGACATAGCCATCATAGATGACGCCGCCATTATCGCCGCCGTCGAGCGCCATTGCAATCGCAGCCGGGATCTCCAGCGCGCCGGGCACGGTAACGATGTCATAGGTCGCGCCGGCGGCGTCGAGAGCGGCCTTGGCGCCGTCGAGCAGAGCATCGGCCATATCATCGTAGAAGCGGGCTTCGATGATGAGGATATGGGCATTGGAAGAGCTGGACATACATCACCTGAGGATTGAGAGGGGGCGCGGCACCTTATTAGGCCGGGTCAAACCACGGCGGGCCTCACTTGGCAAGTGTTTTTCAATGGTCCATGCCGATTCCGACCCTATTTGGAAATGATCGGAGCGACGCAGAAATTGTGGCTTCCGCGCACGCAACCGCTTCGATAATAATTTCGGGCCTGCAAAGGGGGAATTCATGACGAAGAAATCCGCACCCGCCGTCAATGTCGGCGAGCTTGAACTGGAGCACTGGCAGCAGGGCAGCTTCTTTGCCGGCAGCGATACGTCCTTCGGGTCGATGCTCGGGCTGAAGCAGCTCGGGATCAGTTACAACGAGGTGCCGCCGGGCAAATCCGGTTGTCCGTTTCACAATCACCACGTCGAGGAAGAGCTTTTCGTCATTCTCGATGGCGAAGGCGAATATCGCTTCGGCGATCAACGTATCGCGGTCAGCAAGGGCGATGTGCTGGGTGCTCCGGCAGGCGGCCCGGAGACGGCGCATCAGCTGATCAATATCGGCCCCGGCGTGCTGGTCTATCTTGCCATTTCCACGAAGGCGCGAACCGAAATTGTCGAATATCCCGATTCCGGCAAATTCCTGGCCAAGACCTACAGCGACGGCAAGACAGCGTTCCGTGCGATCGGTCGTGCCGCCGCTGCCAACCTCGATTACTGGGACGGCGAGCCCGGCGCCTCGAACGACTGAATATCACCAAATTTTGTCAGCAAAGATCCGTAGCTATGACCGTTATTCCGACGTTGACGACCGACCGCCTTTTGCTGCGCGGACACAGACTGGATGATTTCGATGACTTCCTGGCTCTCTGGAAGCACAAGGATCTCGTCCGCTTCATCGGCGGCGAGATGCCGACGCGCGAGCAGGTCTGGGCTCGCCTCCTGCGCTATGCCGGCCTGTGGCACCATCTCGGCTTCGGCTTCTTCGCAGTCGAGGAACGGCAAAGCGGGAAGCTGATCGGCGAAGTTGGCTTCCTCGATCTGCATCGGGACATGACCCCGTCAACGGAGGGCACGCTGGAGGCCGGCTGGGGTATTACACCGCCGATGCAGGGCAAGGGCTATGCGACGGAAGCCATGAGCGCGGCTATCGCCTGGGCCGACGGGCAGTTCGCGGGCCGGCGCATGACTTGCATCGTAGAGATCGAGAACAGATCATCGCTACGCGTGGCCGAGAAAATCGGCTTCCGCCGGATCGGTGAGATCATCTTCAAAGATAAGTCCCACGTGATGTTCGAGCGTTAGGCATCGTTTCGGAGGGCTCATCATGCCGGTGTCGCACGAAAAGTTCTCGATCAAGCCTTACGATCCGGATGATACGCAGGCGACGATCGACATTTTCCTGCGGGCCATTCGAGAGGTAGCTTCAGAAGATTACAGCCAGGCGCAGATTGCCGCCTGGGCAAAGGTCGATGACGTCGAAGCCTGGACGCGGCATCGGGCAAGCCGGCCGACCTGGCTTGCGATGGATTGCTCCACGCCCGTCGGCTTTACCGATCTGAAATCGGATGGCTGCCTGGATATGATGTTCGTCGATCCCGACTATCAGGGAAGAGGTGTCGCCAGCCTGTTGCTTGCGACTGTCGAAAGCGCAGCCCGCAAACAGGGCTTTCAGCGGATTTTCACCGAAGCGAGCCTGACCGCCCGCCCCTTCTTCGAGCGCAAAGGCTTTGCCGTCGTGGCCGCGCAGAAGGTCGAAAAGCGCGGCCAGACGCTGGCAAATTTCCTCATGGAGAAGATACTCGCATAAGACTGCCGAGGCGCCCCCAGAGCGCGCGCCTCCCTGGCGGCTAGCCAGTGAAACTCAGGCCTCGCGGACGACCGGGAACTCCGCCAGCCGTGCAGCGTAGCGCGCCATGGTGTCGACCTCGAAATTGACGAAGTCGCCGGCCTTGCGTGCGCCCCAGGTCGTGACCTCGAGCGAGTGGCGGATCAGCAGCACGTCGAATTCCAGGCCATCGACAGCGTTAACCGTGAGCGATGTGCCGTCGAGCGCAACCGAACCTTTCGGAGCGACGAACTTGGCGAGGTGTTCCGGCGCACGTAGGCGGAAGCGGGTGGCCTCGCCTTCGGGCGTCACGGAGAGAATTTCCGCCTTGCCGTCGATATGGCCGGAAACGATGTGCCCGCCGAGTTCGTCACCGATCTTGAGGGAGCGCTCGAGGTTGATCTTGTTGCCGGTTTCCCAGGTGCCGATCGTCGTCAGGCGCAGGGCTTCTTCCCACGCCTCAACCTCGAACCAGCGCCCATTGCTGCCCTGCTCCGGCAGTCCGGTGACCGTCAGGCAAACGCCGGCATGCGAAATCGAAGCACCCATGTCGATCGTTGCCGGATCGTAATTGGTGGCAACGCGCAGCTTGATGCCTTCCTTCATGGGGGAAATGGATTCGACCGTGCCGACGTCGGTGACAATTCCGGTAAACATCAAAAACCTCTTTCGTATTCGTCGCAGACATCATCGCCGAAGCGGCTCTGTCCGATATGCATGAAACTGGCTGGGATATTGGATTTGAGGACCGGGGATTCAATACCGCCTTCGCCGATATCAGCCGGCCCCTGAAACAAGAGGATGCGATCGACGAGATCCGCATCGAGGAACCGCTGCGCCATCCTGGCGCCCCCCTCCACCAGCAGAGACGAGATGCCGCGGGTGCCAAGCGCCTCCAGCAACCCTCCCAGTTCGTTCGTATTCGATTGCAATACCTCGACGCCCGCAGCATCCAGGGCAGCTCGGCGCCCCAGGAAGGCGGCATCGGTGCTGTCGTCGAAGGACGGTGGATGAGCGGCGACCGCGATGACCGGATACTTCCGCGCCGTCCGCACCAGCTTGCTGCCGAAGGGAAGCTGCAGTTGCTCGTCGATGACGATGCGCAAGGGCGAGCGGTCTTCCAGGCCGGGAATCCGGCAGGTCAATTCCGGATCGTCGGCGATCGCCGTGCCGATGCCGACGAGAATGGCGTCGCTTTCGGCGCGCAGCATCTGCACTTCCGCCCGAGCGGCATCTCCGGTGATGCGCACCTGCCCCTCGCCCGTTTTACCAATCATGCCATCGGCGGAAATGGCAAGTTTCAGAGTCACATAGGGCCGATTTCTCGTCTGGCGCATGAGGTAGCCTGCCAGAGATCGCCTGCCCTCCGTCTCCAGAATGCCGGTATCGACTTCGATGCCGGCATTGCGCAGCATGGTGATGCCACGGCCGGAAACGCGCTGATCGGGGTCGGTGACGCTGATGACGACACGCGCTACGCCGTACGCGATCAACGCCTCGGCGCAGGGCGGCGTTTTGCCGTAATGCGAACAGGGTTCGAGCGTCACATAGGCTGTGGCGCCCCTCGCCGCTTCACCAGCCTCGGCAAGCGCCTGAGGCTCGGCATGCGGGCGGCCACCCACGGCTGTGACGCCGCGGCCAATGACCACGCCATCCCTGACGATAAGGCAGCCGACGGAGGGATTGGTCGAGGTCAGCCCCAGATGCGTGCGCGACAGGCGGATCGCCTCCGCCATGAAACGCTCGTCTTCCGGCCGCTGCGCCATGGTCAGGGATCCAGCGGATCGCGGGCGATCTTCGCGTTGATCTCGTTGATGACGTGCTCGAAATCCTCCGCATGGGAGAAATCGCGATAGACCGACGCGTAGCGCACGAAGGCGACATCATCGAGGCTCTTCAGCGCTTCCAGCACCTGGAGACCGATCTGTTCGGAACTGATCTCGGTCTCGCCCGAGCTTTCGAGGCGGCGGACGATGCCGGAAACGGCCCGCTCGATGCGGTCGCGGTCGACCGGACGCTTGCGCAGCGCGATATCGAACGAACGCACCAGCTTTTCACGATCGAAAAGCACCTTGCGGCCGGTCTTCTTGATGACCATCAGCTCGCGAAGCTGCACGCGTTCGAACGTGGTGAAGCGACCGCCGCAATCCGGGCAGATCCGCCGCCGGCGGATGGAGGTATTATCCTCCGCCGGGCGCGAATCCTTAACCTGGGTATCTTCCGTACCGCAATAGGGGCAGCGCATGCGCCCTCCTTAGCCCATGTAGCCGTACATCGGGAAGCGGTCGGTGAGCTTGACCACCTTCTCGCGCACGGCAGCCTCGACGGCGGCATTGCCTTCGTCGGAGTTGGCGACCTTCAGGCCATCGAGCACTTCAATGATCAGATTGCCGATTTCGCGGAAGTCTGCCTCTTTGAAGCCGCGCGTCGTGCCAGCCGGCGTGCCGAGGCGGACGCCCGAGGTGACGAAGGGCTTTTCAGGGTCGAACGGGATGCCGTTCTTGTTGCAGGTGACGTAAGCGCGGCCGAGAGCTGCCTCGGCACGCTTGCCGGTGGCGTTCTTCTTGCGCAGGTCGACCAGCATCAGGTGGTTGTCGGTGCCGCCGGAAACGACGTCAACACCGCCGGAAATCAGCGTTTCGGCAAGTGCCTTTGCGTTCTTGACGATCTGAGCGGCGTAGTCCTTGAACGCGGGCTGCAGAGCCTCGCCGAGAGCTACAGCCTTGGCGGCGATGACGTGCATCAGCGGGCCGCCCTGGAGACCGGGGAAGACGGCCGAATTGAACTTCTTGGCCAGATCCTCGTCATTGGTGAGGATCATGCCGCCGCGCGGGCCACGGAGCGACTTGTGCGTGGTCGTGGTGGCAACGTGGCAATGCGGGAACGGCGACGGATGCTGGCCACCGGCAACGAGGCCGGCGATATGGGCCATGTCGACCATCAGATAGGCGCCGACGCTGTCGGCGATCTCGCGGAAGCGCTTCCAATCCCAGATACGGGAATAGGCGGTGCCGCCGGCGATGATCAGCTTCGGCTTGGTTTCTTCGGCCTTGCGCTGAACAGCTTCCATATCGAGCAGGTTGTCGCCTTCACGCACGCCGTAGGAAACGACGTTGAACCACTTGCCGGACATGTTGACCGGCGAACCATGCGTCAGGTGACCGCCCGAATTGAGATCGAGGCCCATGAAGGTATCGCCCGGCTGCAGCAGCGCCAGGAACACGGCCTGGTTCATCTGCGAACCGGAATTCGGCTGGACGTTGGCGAAATTGACGCCGAACAGCTTCTTGGCGCGCTCGATGGCAAGCTCTTCGGCGATATCGACGAACTGGCAGCCGCCGTAGTAGCGCTTGCCCGGATAGCCTTCGGCATATTTGTTCGTCATGATCGAGCCCTGTGCTTCCAGCACGGCGCGCGACACGATGTTTTCCGAGGCGATCAGTTCGATTTCATGCCGCTGACGACCCAATTCCTTGCCGATCGCTCCAAAGATGTCCGGATCGGTATCGGCAAGCGAGCGGTTGAAGAAGGGTTCGGTGGACGCATTTGTCATCGTGAAAGCTCCTGAACGGCCGGAACGGCAATGCAGACGGTATTAACGTCAGGGTCGCCGGAGAGCAATACGATCAACGACATTTGCTGGGCATTCTACGCTGAGCGGCGCCGGCCAATGAAAAAGCCGCGCCCAAGGACGCGGCTTCGACAATAATTAAGATCGAAAGGCCGATTATTGAACCGGCTTTTCCATGCCCTGGGTCGTGTCGAGCGCCAGCTCGGAATTGCCGTCGAGCTGATAGATATCGTCGCGGAACTGGACGATGCCGTCGGCCGCACTCCAGGCGGAGATATAGACGAAATAGACCGGCACTTCCGTCGCCAAGGTGATCGGCGTGTTGACGCGGCTGGCGATCACCTGCTCGATGTGCTGGCGCGGCCAGCCGGGCGTGTCCATAAGCAGCCAGTTCGTCAGGTCGCGCACGTTCTGAACGCGGACGCAGCCGGAGCTGTCGAAACGCATCAGCTTGTTGAACAGGCCCTGCTCGGGCGTGTCGTGCATGTATTCGTTGTTGGGGTTGTGGAAGTTGATCTTCGTGGACGCCATGGCGTTGGTCTTGCCTGGGTCCTGGCGGAACATCAAATCCGGCGCCTTGTCGGAATTCCAGTCGATCGTCTCCGGCGCGACTTCCTGACCCTTGCCGTCGATGAGGCGGATGTTGCTCCGCTTCAGATAGGTCGGGTCCTTGCGCATCAGCGGCACGATGTCCTTGATGACGATAGAACGCGGCGCCGTCCAATACGGGTTGAGGATGACCTCGTAGATCTTCGAATTGATGATGTGCGTCGGGCGGGAGATGCGGCCGACGATCGCCTCGTGGCGCAGCGCAACCTGGCCGTCCTGCACGGCTTCGATATAGGTCGCCGGAATGTTGACCATGACATGGCGACGGCCGAGATCGGACGGGAACGTCTGCAGGCGAACGAGGTTGGTGTTCAGCTGCTGCAGGCGGACATTGGCGGAAATGTTCATCGCCTTCAGCGTGAAGTCGCCGATAACGCCATCCGGCGGCAGGCCATGGCGGGCCTGGAAGCGCTTGACCGCGCCGTCGACATAAGAATCGAAGGCCGACGAAACGCCTGCTTCACGCGGCAGGTCGCCGGTGACCATCAGATGCTGGCGCAGCGCCTGCACGGCCGGATCGGTTACGCCGAGCTGCAGCGACTGCTGACTGGTCGGGTTGATCTGCGGCCAGCCGCCATTGGCGACGATGCTCTGATACTGGGCAATCGCCCGCTGGATATTCGGTACGGAATCGGGGCCGAGGATCGGCGTGTTGGACAGGACGGCAGCTGCCGTGCGTGCGGCGGCCTTGGCGTCGAACTGATCATCCCAATTGCCGCGAGAACGGTCATTGATCAGCGCTTCCAGCGGGGAAGCGTTTTGCGCGAGGGCCGGCGCGGCCAATGCGGCAGCGCCGAACGTTGCGACCGACCGCAGGAAGGAGCGGCGCGAGAATGGTTCAATTCCGTTTTTCTTCGACATATCCCTACCGTTCAACGCTGCGATCCAGTTGTGCGCAGCTTAGAGAGGAAGCAGTAAATAGCGCGGTTCGCGCCAAGTAACGCAGCTCAGTGTCGATCCGTCCCCTTAAAGTGCCATCAAGAGCTTCGCCCCGAACTATCACAATATTGCGAAGCGCGGGCTTGAGGGCAGGAAAATCGGAACTTGAGAACGCCGCTTGCCGTGAGTTTCCGCTGTCACAGTAATATGGCCAATTCGTGTCACCCGGCATGAAACTTGCCCTGTCATACCGCCACGAAAGAAAAGCCATGTTGCGATTGCTAAAATACCACAAGTGCGGGTGGTTCATAGCGTGTATTAACCCGCCGTCAATGGCGCAAATGCGCCGGACGTTACATATGACGGAAGGCTGGGCGTGGACGTGGCAAAAAGCGCACAATTACTGGATTAACCAGGACCCGAGTAGCGGGTGATTAATGTAAACAGTTTTAAACAGTAATCCCCCCTCTCAGGGCATCCTCTTCTTGGGGATAACTTCCTTACAGATAGATCACATCCGGTATTATTTATACCACTTCCTCACCCTAGAATGGTATGCGTAAGCAACTTTTCGAGGACAAACTTTGTTTAAGCGAAAGACGCTATTCATCGTGGGTGCGGGTGTCAGTGTTGAATACGGCCTCCCAATGGGGAACGAACTCAAAGGCACAATCGCCAAAAAACTCGATATTCGTTTTCAGGGTGGATATGAGCTAATTTCCGGCGACAAGAGCACCGCCTCTGCTGTCGAACACTTAGCTCGTGAGCAAGGCTCCCGCGATCCTAATAACATGTTTCGACTTGGGCGCGAGTTATCCGCAGCGATGCCCAATGCTATTTCGATAGATAATTTCCTTCACTATCATTCAGACGATACGCATATCGTTGCGTTAGGGAAAACCGGCATAGCGTCCAGCATCCTTGAAGCCGAACGTAATAGTGCGCTGTTCAGTGACACGCACGGTAGTCCGATAGATTTTTCCAAAACACAAAATAGATGGCTGAATGCCTTCTGTCAGATTCTCTCAGAAGGCGTGCAAAAGTCAGGACTGGACACCATTTTCGATAAAGTCAGTATCATCACTTTCAATTATGACCGATGCATTGAGCACTACATCGCCCAATGGTTAGTGAGCTATGCTCGTGTCAATCACGAGACGGCCTATGGGCTAACTGGCCGTCTTAGAATTATTCACCCATACGGCCAAGTTGGATGGCTACCTTGGCAATCAAATCCGTTTCGAGTGCCGTTTGGCGAAGATCTCTGGGACGAAAAACTCCTGGCAGTTTCCAAAAGAATACGGACATTCACTGAAGGAGTTGATGATGACGATCTTATCAACGCGATGGATGAGGAGATTAGTTCCGCGTACCGTATCGTCTATTTGGGCTTTTCTTACGGCGAAATGAACCTTGAGCTTTTGAAGCTCAAAACCGATGGTGTCGCTAAAGATGTTTTCGGAACCGCATTTGGAATATCGGCTCCAAATCTTGGCGCCATAAAATCGGATGTGGTTCGTTCTCTGTCATCCGGGCGTGGCAGCCTTATCAATAACATCAATCTTGAACGTGATTTGAAGTGCCACGGGCTTCTGAATGATTATTGGCGAATCCTGACTAGTTAGTTGCATCAACCACTACGCGCGGCTTGCCCATAACAACGGCGGCGCAAGGCGGTGGCTTCTTGCTGCCATTGAGATCCTCGCCCAAACCATTCGCCTGGCCCGAACCAAGTATCGCAGATCCAAATTGAATTGACCGAAGCGTGGCTTGCGCGAAAACGGGCATAACGGCACACTGTTCGTACACCGTTACGCCCGTTCACGCGTCTGGAGGTTCTAAGAAGCCGGAGGGAACGCCGGCTTGGTTAGATTACAGCCGATACAGGATCTGGTCGTTCCAGAAGCGGTCGAGGCGCTGCAGGAGCTTGTTCATCTGGGTGAATTCGTCGGTGCCGATGCCGCCGACCTTGTCGATCGAGCCGATGTGGCGCTCATAGAGCTTGGCGACGGTTTCGGCGATATCCTGACCGGTTTCCGTCAGGCTGATGCGAACCGAGCGACGGTCGATGCGTGAGCGCTGATGGTTGATGAAGCCGAGGTCGACCAGCTTCTTGACGTTATAGGAAACGTTGGAGCCGAGGTAGAACCCGCGGGAGCGCAGCTCGCCGGCCGTCAGCTCGGAATTGCCGATGTTGAAAAGGAGCAGCGCCTGGACGGCGTTGACGTCGTCGCGACCCTGGCGGTCGAACTCGTCCTTAATGACATCAAGCAGGCGGCGGTGCAAACGCTCGACCAGGTGGAGGGATTCCATGTAGAGAGCCCGGATATCGTCAACCTGCTGGTCCCGAGCGTTCGCAACTGCCTGCGGCTTGATTTTCGTGTTCATCATGACTTGGCCTCACTCTGTTTTGTTTGGCGGTGTCGTTTTCTTCCCGCCTTGAGTGAGACCCTATCGAATACACATAAAATTCTACTTAAACTGCAGGCTTAACAGCACCTTACCAGGAAGTGTTGCTGTCTCAGGGTAAATCAACCATTACCTGCTGGCGACGGCGCCGGCGCTTTTCCTGCCACAACAGGACGCGGAAGAGGCAATAAAGCACGGCGACGCAGGCATGCAAGATCATGATCAGCGGATTGGATCCGAACACCTCCGGCCACACGCCATACATCAATCCCTGCCCGCCTGCAGCGAGCACCCACATGACCGGTCCCCAGGATACGGTAAGCCACAATCCGAGTGCTGCGACCGGGAAGACGACGGCAAGCCCGGCGCCGGCAACTTTCCAGGGCAGATTGAGAAGATCGAAGCGGGCATGACCATCCAGCGAATAGCCGACCAGCATCGCCCAATATTGCAGGCCGAGCCAGAAGCAGGCAATCGCGATCAGCCGCAGGAACAGCACGAACAGCATGTCCGTCAGCGTATTCTTGGGTACGGTCGAAGAATCAGGTTCCATGCGCGAACAATACGTAGGAGGCTCATGCCTCGCCAGAGAGATCTTGGCTGCGGCCTTTCGCCCGCTTTTGAATCCTGGGGACAGCGTGATAGGTACGCTCTCTATATAATAGGCCTTAATTAGACGAAGAAGGATGGCGGCATCATGGAAAACAAGACGCATCTCGTTGACGAGATCACCGGACATCGCCGCATGCGACGCAACCGCAAGGCCGACTGGACGCGCCGCCTCGTGCAGGAAAACAGGCTGACGGTCGACGATCTGATCTGGCCGATCTTCCTCATTCCCGGCACAGGCATCCTGGAGCCGATCCCGGCCATGCCCGGCGTGAACCGCATGACCGTGGACAAAGCCGTGGAGGCGGCTAAGGAAGCGGCCGATCTCGGCATCCCGGCTCTTGCCACTTTCCCGAACATAGAAATGGCGCTGCGCGACGAGACCGGCTCGAACAGTCTCGAGAAGAACAACCTCATCAATCTTGCCAGCGCCGCTATCAAGAAGGCCGTACCGAACATTGGCGTCATTACCGACGTCGCCCTCGACCCCTTCACCAGCCACGGCCATGACGGCATCCTGCGCGGCAACGAAATCGTCAACGACGAGACGGTGGATCAAGTGGCGCAGGCGGCCGTCTATCAGGCCGACGCAGGTTCCGACATCATCGCGCCCTCGGAAATGATGGACGGGCGCATCGGTGCGATTCGCCAAGCGCTCGACGCCGCCGGCCATCAGAATGTCGGCATCATGAGCTACGCGACAAAATTCAGCTCGGCCTTCTACGGCCCCTACCGTGAGGCGATTTCGACCGGCGGCCTGCTGAAGGGCGACAAGAAGACCTATTACATCGATCCGGCCAACGGCACCGAGGCCGTGCGTGACGCCGCGCTCGACGTCGAGGAAGGCGCCGATATGCTGATGGTCAAGCCCGGCCTGCCCTATCTCGATGTCTGTTGGCGGCTGAAGGAGGCGTTCGGCCTTCCGACCTTCGCCTATCAGGTCTCCGGCGAATACGCGATGATCAAGGCCGCGGCTGCCAACGGCTGGATCGACGGCGACAAGGTGATGCTTGAAACCCTGCTCGCCTTCAAGCGCGCCGGTTGCGATGGCATCCTCACCTATTTCGCGATGGATGTCGCAAGGCAGCTGGCGAAAAAATAGTTTCAAGCCGCGCGCCGGTGGCCTGCTTATTGTATTTGCAGGCCCGGATACCATATGTTCGGCAAATGTTTCCCCAAGGAGGAAAACGATGAGCCTGAACCCCAGCCCGCTTTACGCAGCACCGGATGACTGGCGCGCCTATAGTGGCGTGCTGAGCCGGCGCGTCTTCGCCTTCATCGTTGACTACATCATCGTGGCCCTGCTCTGCATTCCGGCAGCGGTGCTTCTGTTTTTCGTGTCGATCCTGACGCTGGGCCTCGGTTTCGTCCTCTATCCGGTGCTCTTCATCCTTGTGGCCGGACTATATTTCGGCTGGACGCTTGGCGGCCCCTACCAGGCTTCGCTCGGCATGCGTGCCATGGGCATCACCATGGTGCGCGTCGATGGCCGCCGCATGGACTTCCTGACGGCGATCGTTCATCTCGCGCTGTTCTGGATCCTGAACTCGGTGCTGACACCGCTGATCCTGCTGGCAGGCCTCTTCACCGACCGCAGCCGCCTGATCCATGACCTGCTGCTCGGCACGGTCATCGCCCGCACGGTTTAACACCAAGGCAGCCCCTCATGCCATACAGATTCCCTGCACCACTGATTGGTGCTGCAGGGTGGCATTATCTTGTCTGGTCAATTAGGAAACTGTGATCTTTAGCAAAGGACGTAGTTGACGTTTTCCAAACTTGGGCCATGCTTGTGAAAACGCCAATGCCGAAAGAAGGGCAATCAACGGCAGATGAATACGCAGTCGACGCCATCTCCGCAGTTTTATCTGACGGCACCGGCTACCTGCCCGTACTTGCCGCACGAGATGGAGCGCAAGGTCTTCACGCACCTTGTCGGCCCGCGTGCGGCGGAGATGAACGATATCCTGACCCAGGGCGGCTTCAGGCGCTCACAGAACATCGCCTATCGCCCCGCCTGCGAAGCCTGCCGCGCCTGCATATCGGTCCGCATCCTCGCCCAGGAATTCGAGGCCAGCCGTTCGATGAAGCGCGTGCTGGCGGCGAATAACGACGTCATCGCTACCGAATTTCCGGCACAGCCCTCCAGCGAACAATATTCCCTCTTCCGCCGATACCTCGACTACCGCCACCAACAGGGCGGCATGTCCGATATGACTGTGCTCGACTACGCGATCATGGTCGAAGACACGCATGTCAACACCCGCATCATCGAGTATCGTCGCCGCGAAGAAGGTTCGGGATTGGAACAGCGCCCGAAAGGCGAGCTTCTAGCGGCAGCCTTGACCGACGTGATGAGCGATGGGCTGTCGATGGTCTATTCCTACTTCAACCCTGATCTCGATCAACGATCGCTCGGCACCTTCATGATCCTCGATCACATCAAGCGAGCGAAGGCGCTGGGATTGCCACACGTCTACCTCGGCTATTGGGTCAGGGGATCGCGCAAGATGGATTATAAGACACGCTTCCAACCGCAGGAGCACCTAACCCCGCGCGGCTGGGAGCGGTTCGATCCCGCCATAGACGGCGACAAAGACAACGCCCGCTGAATGTTCGCCAATCTCTCCGACCACAGGAAAGGCCTATTGCTGACCACGTTCGGCGGCTTGGTCCTGTCGATGGACATACCGCTGATCCGGCTTTCCAGCGGCGAGGTCTGGTCGGTGCTATCGGCCCGCAGCCTGGCGACCGTCATCGCGGCGATTACCGCTCTCTTCGTCATCCGGCGCGTCACCGGCTCGGTGCGACACGTACTGCCGGGCTGGCTCGGAATTCCCGTCGGCTTCTTCTATGGTTTGACGACGATCTGCTTTCTTCTCGCCGTCTATTACACGACGGCGGCGAACGTGGTGTTCATCATCGCCCTCAACCCGATGTTCACCGCGCTGCTTTCCTGGATCTTCCTCAAGGAGCGCCCGGCCCTTTCGACATTCATCACCATGGCCGTCATGATCCTCGGGGTCGGTCTGATCGTTGGGGATGGCATGGAAGCTGGCCATCTGCTCGGTGACGCACTCTCCGTGCTCGCATCGCTTTCCAGCGCCTGCGCCATCACCATCAGCCGCGCCTCCCGGCGGGATATGGGCTTCGCCTCGCTGCTGGCCGCCGCCCTTCCCGCCGTCGTGGGACTCTATCATATGCTGCCAACCGGCTTTTCCATCGATCACCCCGGCTGGATCCTGCTCGATGGCGGCGTGCTGATGCCCCTCTCCTTCTGGTGCCTCGCGACAGGCACACGCTTTCTCACTGCGCCGGAAGTCGCAATGTTCTATCTCTTGGAAACGATCCTAGCACCAATCTGGGTCTGGCTGATCTTCGCCGAGGCGCCCGCCAACATGACGCTGGCCGGCGGCGCGATACTCATCCTGGCGCTCGCCACCCATTCGCTGTGGCAGGCGCGGGTGAAGGCGAGAGCGGCAGTTGCCGCGCAGGGCCTTGCGCATTGAAGCAACAAGCACCCTATGTTATAACTGGGTTATTACATAGGAAACCAAGACATGAACGTCACTATCCGCAAGATCGGCAATTCCGAAGGCGTGATTATTCCGAAGGAAGTTCTCGACCAGCTGGGGCTCGGCACTGGCGACACACTAGAACTCAGCCTGAAAGATGGCGGACTGCTCATGCAGCCAACCGACGCGGACTTTGCGCGTCAAATAGAACACGCACAGCGTTTCATGGATCAGTATAAAGTGGCACTCAAGAAGCTGGCGGAGTAATGCCATTTATTTTCCTGACTAGGCCGCTCATCGAACAATTGCACAGGATGCAGATCAAAAGGTTCGGCGGCTCCCGTGGCCTACGAGACGAAGGTTCTCTCGAATCCGCCTTGGCACGCCCGATTAACAAAGCCCAATACGGCAGCGATGATATCATCGAGCTGGCAGCGGCCTATCTATTTGGGCTGGTGAAAAACCATGCCTTCATAGATGGTAACAAACGCATCGCCATCGTGGCGACGGCAGTCTTTCTTATGGACAACGGCTACCGAATTCAAACGACGGACGCCAATCTTTACAGCTTCGTCGTAGCAGTGGCCGCCGGAGAAATCGATGAAGAGGGAGCGACACATTTCCTGCGAGACGTCTGTGTTCCCTACGGTGATTGAATCGTTCAGGCACCGACCAGCTCCTTCAAGACTCAGGCTCTTCGCCGTCCAGACGGCCTGCCACCCGGCACTTCGCTAGGGCTCAGGGCGTTCGTCGCTGCGATCGACCCACTGGGCCGATCGCCCGGTCTTCGCCCGACCGCTCCTCACCCCGAAAACCTGCCGCTTCTGGGGAAGCCCTTCGGCACGGCTCTGCCGACGCCGGCGCGATCACCCAGCCACTCCGTCAGTTCATCCTTGCTCTTGGTGAAGGTGCGGCCAGCGCTGTCTTCCCAGGTCAGGCCATCGGCGATGACGAAGCAGCGGATGTCGGAAATGCCGCCATCCTTGTATTTCTGAAGGCGCACGCCCTTGCCACGCGACATCTCAGGCACCTGCGAGAGTGGGAAGAGGACCATCTTGCGGTTCTCGCCGACCACAGCGACATGATCGCCGGAAACCGGTACCAGAAGCTTGGTCTCGTCGGGATAGGAGACGTTCATGATCTGCTTGCCCTTGCGGGTATTGGCGACCAGTTCCGCCTCAGCCACGATGAAGCCGTTACCTGCAGTGGAAGCAATCAGTTGCTTGCGTTGGGGATCGTGGACGAAGGCCGTCAGCACGTCCTGATCGTTTTCCATATCGACCATGATGCGCAAGGGCTCGCCGTGACCACGGCCGCCGGGCAGCTTGTCACCGCCGAGCGTATAGGCCTTGCCGCCCGTCGTAATGATCAGGATCTTGTCCGTGGTCTGTGCCGGGAAAGCAACCTTGAGACCGTCGCCCTCCTTGAAGGTGAGTGACGAGGTATCCGAAATATGGCCCTTCAGGGCGCGGATCCATCCCTTTTCCGAGACGACGACCGTGATCGGCTCCTTCTCAATCATCGCCTGCTGGATGGCGGCATCGTCGGCTTCAGGCGCTTCGGCAAACTGCGTACGGCGACGGCCGATTTCCGTGGCCTTGGCGAATTTCTTCTTCACCTCGCCGATTTCCCAGGAAACCGTCTGCCACTGCTTTTCTTCCGAGGCGAGCAGTGCCTCAATATCGGCCTTTTCCTTGGTCAGACCGTCGAATTCCTTGCGGATCTCGAACTCTTCCAGCTTGCGCAAGGAGCGCAGCCTCATGTTGAGGATCGCCTCAACCTGATTGTCCGTGAGGCCAAACCGCTCCATCATCACGGGCTTCGGCTCATCCTCCTCGCGGATGATGGCGATGACCTCATCGATGTTGAGATAGGCAATCAGCAAGCCGCCGAGAATTTCGAGCCGCTTTTCGATCGCAGCGAGCCGGAAACGCGAGCGGCGCAGCAGGACTTCGCGACGGTGATCCAGCCACTCCTTCAGCACCTCGTTCAGGGCCATGACCTTGGGAATGCGGCCCATGGACAGAACATTCATGTTGAGCGGGAAGCGGCTCTCCAGCTCCGTCAGCTTGAACATCGATTCCATCAGGATCGTCGCGTCGACAGTGCGGCTCTTCGGTATCAGGACGACGCGGATATCCTCGGCGGATTCATCGCGGATGTCCTCGAGCAGCGGCAGCTTGCGCGCCAAAAGCAACTCGGCGATCTTCTCGATCAGCCGCGACTTCTGCACCTGGAAGGGAATTTCGGTAATGACGATCTGGTAGCCGCCGCGACCGAGGTCCTCGATCTCCCATTTGGAGCGGACGCGGAAACCGCCACGGCCGGTCTTGTAGCTTTCGATAATGCTCCGGCGATCGTCGATGATGATGCCGCCGGTCGGAAAGTCGGGACCGGGAATGTACAGCTCCACCAGTTTCTCGACAGTGGCATCGCGATCCTTGATCAGATGCAGCGCGGCGTCGCAGATCTCGTGGGCATTGTGAGACGGGATGGAGGTCGCCATGCCGACGGCGATGCCGGAGGAGCCGTTGGCGAGCAGATTGGGGAAAGCGCCCGGCAATACGATTGGCTCGGAATTCGACTCGTCGTAGGTGTCGCGGAAATCCACCGCGTCCTGGTCGATACCTTCGAGCAGCAGTTCGGAAACCGCCGTCATCTTGGATTCGGTGTAACGCATCGCAGCCGGGCTATCGCCGTCGATATTGCCGAAATTGCCCTGGCCGTTCACCAGCGTGTAGCGCTGCGAGAAATCCTGCGCGAGGCGCGCCAGCGCATCGTAGATCGATTGGTCGCCATGCGGGTGGTAGTTACCCATCACCTCGCCGACGATCTTGGCGCATTTGCGGAACGCGGCGTTGGGGCGAAGGCCCATCTCGCTCATCGCGTAAACGATGCGGCGATGCACCGGCTTCAACCCGTCGCGGACGTCGGGAAGCGCGCGTTGCGTGATCGTCGACAGTGCATAGGCCAGATAGCGCTCTTCGAGCGCGGCCTTCAGATCGACCGGAAGGATATGGTCGCCATCACCGGACGGCGGAGTAAGATTTTGTCCCATGGCTCTTGACTATCGGAGATGGCGATTCCCGGCAAGAAATCAGCGGAAAGCACCTGTGGATGAAGGCGGCTCCAGCACCTTTCGACGCGGATGCACACAGATTTTTGCTGCGCTTGCACACAAGCCTCTTTGTCATTGGATTTTTAGAGAAAGATCAATATAAATCGCGCAGCACATGCCGAATATGTACACCCCGCCGATACCAACGGCCCAACGAGGAAACGCCAATATGACTTTCTACCGGACCACGCGGTTGATGCTGAGCAGCGCCGCCATCCTGTCTTTCGCCAGCTCGGCCTTCGCGCTTGACGGCAATGACCTGCTGAAGAAGATCAACGACGTTTACGGCCAGCAGGGCGGTTCGATCGCCGCCGAAGGTATCGATATCGACGGCAGCACGGTAACGCTGAAGGGTGCCACCATCAAGGCAGCCGGTATGGAAACCAGCATTCCGCTCGGCGACATCACCATGGACGGCGTGGAAGAAAATGGCGGCGGCTACACGATCGAAGAGATCGACTTTGCCGATGTCGATTTCAACAAGGATGGCGCGGCCGTTTCCGCTACCGACCTTAAGCTGAACGGCGTTGAGATCCCAGCTGATGCAAGCAAGGGCGACCTTGGCGCGCTCCTCTACTATAAGAGCGCCCATGCCGGCGCCGTGTCCGTTACCAAGGACGATGCCGAGGTGTTCTCGATCGAGGGCGCCGACGCCACCATGAACAAGCGCGACGACAAGTCGGGTATCGATTTCGACGCCAAGATCAATGGCATCAAGGGCGACCTGAGCAAGGTTGACGATGCCAAGGCCAAAGAAGCCATCGAAGCGCTGAAATTGCAGCAGATCGACGGCACGATCGCCATGAAGGGCAGCTGGGAAATCGGACCCGGCACCATCAACGTCAGCGAATATTCCTTCGACTTCAAGGATATCGGCAAGCTGAATCTGGCCTTCAGCATTTCGGGCTACACGCCTGCTTTCGCCAAGTCGATGCAGGAAGCGCTGAAGACGGTTCGTTCCAACCCGAACCAGCAGGAAGCGCAGCAGTCGGCCGGCCTCGCCATGCTCGGCCTGCTGCAGCAGCTGACGTTCAACAGCGCCAAGATCCGCTTCGACGATGCGTCGATCACCGGACGCGCGCTTGAGTTCGCCGGCAAGCAGCAGGGCGTCAGCGGCAAGCAGCTGGCTGACACGCTGAAGGCGATGACGCCGATCATGATGGCGCAGCTCAACGTTCCGGAACTGCAGAACGCCGTCTCCAGCGCCGTCAACGCCTATCTCGACAATCCGAAGAGCCTGACGGTTACCGCCGCTCCGGGCAAGCCGGTTCCGGTGCCGATGATCATCGGCGCCGCCATGGGCGCTCCGCAGTCGATCCCGCAGGTCATCGGCCTCAAGGTTTCCTCGAACGACTAAGCGGTCGTTCCCGAGCCATTTCCAGAAACCCGGCGATCTCGGTCGCCGGGTTTTTCTTTGCCGTGAACTAAATCCCCTACCCCGGCTGGTATCTCCTGAGCTCGCTGAGCGCATGGGAGATCAGAGCAAGCAATTCCTCCGTCGTTGCGCCATCGCGCGCCTGAACGGACATGCCCTGCACGATCGCACCCAGAAAGCGGGCGAGCGAGCGAGGATCGGCATCCGGCCTCATGTCGCCTTCGGCGATGCCGCGTTCGATGCGTTTGGCGAAGATGTCCAGTGACTGAAGGCGCATGGACGCCACATGATGGGCGACCGGCTCGTTCTCCTCCGCACAATTCAGCACCGCCGTCGATATCATGCAGCCTTTCGGATGTTCCGGCGCCGTGAAGATCTTGGCGGAGTTCGTCAGAAAGCGCTCAAAGGCGGCGACCGTATCCAGCTTGTCGTGAAACGGATTGCCAGGCTCCGGCCGGGGCATGCGCCGATATTGCTCGAGCGTCTCGCGATAGAGCTCCGCCTTTGAATTGAAGGCCGCATAGAGGCTCTGCGGCGTGATCCCCATCGCCGCCGTGAGATCGGCGATCGAGGAACCGTCATAGCCATGCTTCCAGAAGGTGTCCCGCGCCGCTGCCAGAACCGTCTCGCGATCGAAGGCGGGCGGGCGTCCGCGTTTGCGCGGCGAAGAATTTTTCGCCTCCTTCTCATTTTTCACAATAGTCACTCTAGAAATAATCTCCGACTTGGTTTATTCAGGAATGGTCATTGTGATTATACAAGGTTTTGTCCCATGAGTCTTCCCCTGGAAAATTCCACCCGACCAAGCCACGGTATCGTTGCCACGGGCGTCGATGCTGCAATTGATTCCGCCCTGGCGGACAAGAGACTGGTCGGAACCGTAGTCCTGGTCGCCCGGGACGGAGAGCTGACCTATGCCCGCGCCGCCGGCCTGGCTGATCGTGAAAACAAGCTGGCGATGCAGGAAGATACCATCTTCCGCCTTGCCTCCGTCACTAAGCCGATCGTCACCATCACCGCTATGCGGCTCATCGAACAGGGCCGCATCGGGCTCGACGATCCGATTACCAAATGGTTGCCGGATTTCAGGCCGCGACTGGCCGATGGAACCGAGGCCGTCATCCGCATCCGCCATCTCCTCACGCACACGTCCGGACTGGGTTACCCTTTCGCGGAAGGGCAAGATGGTCCCTATCATCGTGCCGGCGTATCCGACGGTCTGGACACTCCAGGCCGGTCGCTGGACGACAACCTCAAGCGCCTCGCCAGCGCTCCTCTTCTCTTTGCGCCGGGTGAAAGCTGGCGCTATTCGCTGGCGATGGACGTGCTCGGCGGCATTATCGAAAAGGAAACCGGTGGTGCTCTCGGCGATGCCGTCGCCGATCTGGTGATGAAGCCGCTCGGCCTGTTCGATACGGCCTTCTCGGTCCGAGATCGCAACCGCCTGGCAGCCGCCTATGTGAATGGCGCTCCCGAGCCGCAACGGATGGGGGACGAGGCGATCGTTCCGATACTCGACGGCACGATCCGCTTCGTACCGGACAGGATTTTCGATCCCGCTTCCTATCACTCGGGCGGCGGCGGCATGGCCGGAACGGCAGGCGACGTGCTTGCCATTCTGGAAACCGTGCGCAAGGGCGGTGCGCCGCTGCTGTCGGCCGATACGGTGAAGATAATGATGACCGATCAGGCGGGCGGCAATATGCAGACGCAGCAAGCCGGCTTCGGCTTCGGCTATGGCTGGTCCGTTGTCGCCGATCCCGTTGTGGCTCAAGTCCCCTTCTCGCCGGGCACCATCAAATGGGGCGGCGTCTACGGCCACAGCTGGTTCGTCGATGCCGAAAAAGGTCTGACTGTCGTCGCATTGACCAATACGACCCTCGAAGGCATGTGGGGGCAGTTCACCACCGATCTCGCCAAAGCGATCTATGCCGGGATCTAGCTGACATCGTTGTCCCAAACAAAAACCCGGCGATTTCTGTCGCCGGGTTTTGCATTTCATCAAGCCTGTAAAAAGCTTAGTCCTTCTTCACCGGCGGCACCGGGCGGATCGCCAGTTCGCGCAGCTGCGTCGGCGTTGCGGCCGAGGGAGCGCCCATCAGCAGATCCTGTGCCTGCTGGTTCATCGGGAAGAGCGAGATCTCGCGCAGGTTCTTGGCGCCGACCAGCAACATGACGATGCGGTCGATACCGAAGGCAGCACCGCCGTGCGGAGGCGCACCGTACTGGAAGGCGCGATAGAGACCGCCGAAGCGCTCTTCGACGTCAGCCTGGCTGAGGCCGACCTTTTCGAAGGCGGCGACCATGGTTTCCGGCGACTGGTTACGGATTGAACCCGAAGCGATTTCGAAGCCGTTGCAGACGGCGTCGTACTGGAACGCCTTGATCGTCAATGGATCCTGGTTCTGCAGCGCCTCAAGGCCGCCCTGCGGCATCGAGAAGGGGTTGTGGGCGAAATCGACCTTCTTTTCTTCTTCGCTCCATTCGAAGAACGGGAAGTCGACGATCCAGCACAGCTCGAAACGATCGCGATCGATCAGGTTCAGCTCGTCGGCAGCGCGGTTACGGGCTTCACCAGCAAACTTGTAGAACTTGGAAGGATCGCCGGCGACGAAGAAGCAGGCATCGCCGTCATCGAGGCCGAGCTGGGTGCGGATCGCATCCGTGCGCTCTTCGCCGATGTTCTTGGCAAGCGGACCGGCGCCTTCGAGCTTTTCACCTTCCTTGCGCCAGAAGATGTAGCCGAGGCCCGGCTGGCCCTGGCTCTGTGCCCAGGCGTTCATGCGGTCGCAGAACGCACGCGAACCGCCGGTCTTGGCCGGGATGGCCCAGACCTCGACCTTCGGGTTGGAAGCGATCATGTTGGCGAAGACCTTGAAGCCGGAGCCGGCGAAATGCTCGGTGACGGCTTCCATGACGATCGGGTTGCGCAGATCCGGCTTGTCGGAGCCGTATTTGCGGATGGCGACGTCATAGGGGATACGCGGCCATTCCTTGGTGACCGGCTTGCCGTCGGCAAACTCTTCGAACACCTGGGTCATGAGCGGGGCCATCGTGTCCCAGACGTCTTCCTGAGTCACGAAGCTCATTTCTAGGTCGAGCTGGTAGAATTCGCCCGGCAGACGGTCGGCACGCGGGTCTTCATCACGGAAGCACGGCGCGATCTGGAAATAGCGGTCGAAACCGGCGACCATCAGCAGCTGCTTGTACTGCTGCGGCGCCTGCGGCAGTGCGTAGAAGGTGCCGGGATGGATACGGCTCGGCACGAGGAAGTCGCGCGCGCCTTCCGGCGAGGAGGCCGTCAAGATCGGGGTCGTGTATTCGGTGAAACCCACCTCGCCCATGTGGCGGCGCATGGAGGAGATAACCTGCGTGCGCTTGACGATGTTCCGGTGCAGCGTGTCGCGGCGCAGATCGAGGAAGCGATACTTCAGGCGGACATCTTCCGGATAGTCCGGCTCGCCGAAGACCGGCAGCGGCAACTCCTTGGCGGCGGAGAGCACTTCGATCTCCCGAGCATAAAGCTCGATCTCGCCGGTCGGCATGTTCTTGTTGACGGTGTCTTCCGTACGGGCCTTTACCAGACCGTCGATACGGATGACCCATTCGCCGCGAACGGTTTCGGCAAGCTTGAAGGCCGGAGAATCAGGGTCGGCGACGACCTGGGTGATGCCGTAGTGATCGCGAAGGTCGATGAACAGCACGCCGCCATGATCTCGGACGCGATGAACCCAGCCGGAGATGCGGACGGTCGAACCGACGTCGGACTTGCGCAGGGCGGCGCATGTGTGGCTGCGATAGCGATGCATAGTATATATCCTGGACTTGGCGGGCCGCGGCGAAAGGACATGCAAGCCCCTCGCCTGCCGACGAGAAAATCGGGCGGAAAAGCGCATGGTGCGCCCGATTTGTCAAGGCTCGAACGCCGGAAGTCGACTTAAAGCTGTCTCGGCCGCCGCCCATATCGACATCTGAAAGTAGCCGCTGCGGCAGTTTGGCTACCTTGATGCTATTGCTGAACGCTGCAGTCAACTTTAAACAGGCATCCATATCTCGCCATCCCCCGGAGCCTGACATGCCGATCCTCACCCGCCGCAATCTCCTGAAAGCCTCAGCGGTCACCGGTGCCTATGGTGTCGGCCTCGGCATCGCCGGAAAATTTGCAGGCAACGCCGCGGCAGCAGCCGAACCGCGCGTGATGAAGACAGCCAAGATCGAGGCCAATCTCGCCGATGGCGGAGCGACCAAGAATGTCCTGACCTATGGCGAAGCAGGCATGCCGCCGGTCCTGCGCATGAAGAAGGGCGAGGCTTTCGCGGCCCGGCTCATCAACGGCATCGACGATCCGACGACCATCCACTGGCACGGCATCCGGCTGCCGAACAATATGGACGGCGTGCCCTTCCTCACCCAGCCCTATGTCTATACCGGCGATCATTTCGACTACGCTTTCACGCCACCCGACGCCGGCACCTTCTGGTATCATCCGCATTGCAATACGCTGGAGCAGATGGGCCACGGCATGACCGGCGTCATCGTGGTCGAAAATCCCAAGGATCCGGTATTCGATTCGGAAGTGGTGCTCAATTTGCGCGATTGGCGATTGGGTGGAGATGGACAGTTCATCGCGCAGTTCCGTCCGCGCGATGCGGCGAAGTCGGGTACCTACGGCACGGTGCGGACCGCGAACTGGCAGCAGCAACCGCAATATGACGCTCCCTCCGGCAGTCTGGTGCGGCTGCGCATCGCGATCACCGATGTCACCCGAATCTATTCCTTCCGCATGGACGGCGCCGAAGCGACCGTGATCGCGATCGACGGCAATCCCGTGCCGCAGCGCTTTCCGCTGGATGTCCTGCAGCTCGGACCGGGACAACGGCTGGAGCTGGCCGTTCGCATGCCGGACAACGAGGGTGCGATCGTCAAGCTTGAGGATATCAAGGGCACCGACCCGAAGGTGCTGGCGACACTGCGCGCGGTGGGTTCCTCGCTGAAGCGCGATGTCCGCGATCTGGCGCCGCTGGAAGACAATCCGGTCAAGAAGGTCGATCTGGGGTCGGCGACCCGCATTCCTCTGGCTCTCAGTGCTACGGCGGAAAACACCGCCGACAACAGCATTTGCGGCTCGCTCGGCTACAGTTTCTGGGCGATCAACAAGGTGCCGTGGCCAGGCGACACCCCCGATCCGACCGCACCGCTTGCCGATCTCAAGCTCGGCAAGAGCTATATCATCGACATGGAAAACCTGACGCCGCACAGCCACCCGATCCACCTTCACGGGATGAGCTTTACGGTCGTCTCCTCCTCCTCTCGCCAGGTACAGCCGTTCGTGTCCGACACTTATCTCATCCAGCCGGACGAAAAGGTGCAGCTCGCCTTCGTCGCCGACAATCCCGGCGACTGGCTGCTGCATTGCCACATCATCGAGCATCAGAAGACCGGCATGACCAGCTATGTCCGCGTGGCATAGCGAAGAGCGGCAAACCGCTCTCGCCCCGCATCGCACGCGTCGTAGCAGCATCATGTTTCGGCTAATTTCAGCCAAAAGCGAAATGCGGTGGGAGCTTTGCTCGCGAAAGTATTGACATATCCGGCTGAAAGGAGAAGGAAGTTAACGAACTATTTTATCGATGAATGTGTTGAGATGATCGAAACTACCGCCCAATTAGAGGCGGCCTGCCAAGAGCTGGCCAAGTCGGATTTTATTACCATCGATACCGAATTCCTGCGAGAAACGACCTTCTGGCCGGAACTGTGTTTGATACAGATGGCGAGCCCGACGACCGAGGTATTAGTCGATCCGCTCGCCAAGGGGCTGGATCTGGCGCCCTTCTTCGAGCTGATGGCCAACCCGGCCGTGCTGAAGGTTTTTCACGCCGCGCGCCAGGATATCGAAATCATTTTCCATCGCGGCAATCTCATTCCGCATCCGATCTTCGATACGCAGGTCGCGGCGATGGTGTGCGGTTTCGGGGATTCCGTGTCCTACGATCAGCTGGTCAGTCGTATCAAGAACGTCCACATCGACAAGTCCTCGCGCTTCACCGACTGGAGCCGCCGGCCGCTCTCGGAAAAGCAGCTGGACTACGCACTCGCCGACGTAACCCATCTGCGTGACGTCTATCTTTCGCTGAACGAGCAGCTGACACGCGAGGGACGCGCTTCCTGGCTGCAGGAGGAAATGGCAATCCTCGAAGCGCGCGATACCTATGATCTGCATCCTGACGATGCCTGGCAGCGGCTGAAAATGCGGCTGCGCAAGCCGCAGGAATTGGCAGTCCTCAAATATGTGGCCGCTTGGCGCGAGCGCGAGGCACGCAACCGCAACGTTCCGCGGGCCCGCGTGCTGAAGGACGATGCGATCTATGAAATCGCCCAGCAGCAGCCGAAGGACAGCGAGGCGCTTGCCCGGTTGCGCACCATCCCGAAGGGCTGGGAGCGCTCGGCTGCAGGTAATGCCGTGCTCGAGGCGATCAATGCGGCACTGGAGTTGCCGAAATCCGAAATGCCGCATCCGCCACGCCATCAGCAAGCCCCGGAAGGCACCGCTGCGGCCGCCGAACTGCTGAAAGTCCTGTTGAAGCTGATCGCTGAAAAGCACGGCGTCGCAGCGAAAGTCATCGCCAACAGCGACGACCTCGATAAGATCGCCGCCGAAGGCGAGAAGGCCGACGTCGCTGCCCTCACCGGCTGGCGGCGCGATCTCTTTGGCGCAACGGCTTTGCAGCTCATTCAAGGCCAGGTGGCATTGCGCTTCGTCGGAAAGCGAATCGAAACGGTCGCCCTCTAGCCGAAGCCGTGACATTCTCCTTCCCGACCGCGCTGCGATTGCGTATGATTCGCGGAAGGAGATGCCCGCCGTCATCACGATTGCGCCGCAAATCTCATGGAATGAACGTCTGATGTAATCGTTCTATTCGATGACGTTCCGGTTTGCCGGCGCAATCCCGCGTCGATGACAGGCGTCGCTTCTCGGCGGAAAAGTGAATGGGCATTCTCCATTCGATACGCAACTGGACCCTGACGTCGCTGGTTGTCGCCTCGACCGGCGTCATCTATGGCAAGATCTTCTTCCACGAAGCGCCGCTGTATATCGGTGCAGTCTTCGCGCTGTTCTGCGGCATGCCGCTGCTCGCCTTCGAGCGCCGCATGATCCTGCCGCGGCTGAACGTCTGGATGCACCGCCTGCCGACGCCGGCCTTCATTCTTTCCGCTCTCATCGTCGATTTCATCCTGATGAGCGCCGGCTATGCCGTGGCGGGCAGCCTGATGAAACTGCTGGGCCTGGTGGACGGCACGTGGGAGCAGCTCACGCTCCTCAAGTTCGACGTCTATCTCTATGCCGTCCTGGTGACCGCCGTCATCATCTTCATCGGCCGGGTGCGTGAGCTCCTCGGCCGTGACGTGTTCCTTAGCCTCTTGACCGGCCGATACCGAAATCCAACGCAGGAGGAACGCGTTTTCCTGTTCATCGATCTCGTCGGCTCCACTGCCTTTGCGGAGGAGCATGGCGACCTCAAGACCCAGGAATTTCTCGGCGCCGTGTTTGCCGCCATGGCCGAGCCCGTGCGCCGGCACAAGGGCGCGATCGACGACTATATCGGCGATGCCGCCATCATTACCTGGCCGCTCCGCCGCGGCATCAAGAATGCCAATTGCGTGCGCTGCGTCTTCAATATCCTCGACGATATCGAAGCGAACTCCGAAACCTGGCTGAAATCCTACGGCAGGGTGCCGCGCCTGCGCGCCGCCCTGCATGGCGGCAGCATCGTTACGGCCGAAATCGGCGTCGACCATCACAAGATCGCCTATTTCGGCGACACGGTGAATACCGTCGCGAGACTGGAGTCGCTTTGCAAGTCACTAGAGCGCCAAGTGCTGATTTCGAGTGATCTCGCCAGACGGCTCGAACTCCCCGGAGCGATCGTCAAGGAAGAACTCGGAGAGCATGCGGTACGCGGCCGCGACCAGTCGCTCGGCGTCATCGCGCTTCATACGCAAAGCCGACAAGCCCTTAAGGCAGCCCGCGGAAGATCGTAAGCAATACAAATTATAAGCTGCATTTCGAAATCAATACGCGTCTTAGCTTCACACCCTATGGGTTGTCCACAGTCACCAAATCTTCACCTAAGCGTTAATTCGTCGACATGGCTCGCCTGTTAAGCGGGGGGTGTTTTCGCCACTCCCCACCAACAAGGTGACATGATGACTCGAATTCTTTCCGCCTCTACGGCACTCTTCATTCTGCTCGCCGCATCGGCCCAGGCAGACGAGCAGCAGTTCAAGGCAAAGCTCATCGGCCAGGCTATCCTGCCGGCCAATACCATTGCCGCGGCTCCTGCCGATGCACCGGAATTTCTGAAGACCTCCGGCAAGTTCACCACGCCGGATCGCAAGCGCACCGAAGCGCTCGGCACCGTGCCGGGCAAGGATGGCGCCCGCATCACCGACCTGAAGCTGCCCTTCGCAGGCCAGCCGACCAGGGCTTCTCCGGCATCAAGACCATGCCCGACGGCACGTTCTGGACGCTCACCGACAACGGCTTCGGCTCCAAGCAGAATTCCAGCGACGCGATGCTCTTCCTGCATCAGCTCAAGTTCGATTGGGATAGCGGCAAGGTCGAAGTGGTCAAGAACCTGTTCCTGTCCGACCCGAACAAGAAAGCCCCCTTCCCGATCGTCATGGAAGGCGCCGACAAGCGCTATCTGACCGGCGCCGATTTCGACATCGAATCGATCCAGCCGGTCGCCGACGGCTTCTGGATCGGCGACGAATTCGGTCCCTATCTGCTGAAGTTCGATACGAGCGGCCAGCTGACGGACGTTTTTGCCACGACGCTTGACGGAAAACCTGTCATGTCCCCCGATAATCCGCTGCTCCAGCTGCCGGGCAATCCGACGCAGAAGATGCCGGCCTTCAACCTGAAGCGCTCGGGCGGCTTCCAAGGCCTCGCCATGTCGAAGGACGGCTCCAAGCTCTATGGCCTGCTGGAAGGCCCGATCTACAAGGATGACGGCCAGGTGGAGAACGTCGATGGTAAAACGGCCATCCGCGTCATCGAATTCGACGTTGCTTCGAAGAGCTGGACCGGCCGCAGCTGGCTTTATCCTTTCGCCGACAAGGGCATCGCCATCGGCGATTTCAACATGCTCGACGAAAAGACGGCTCTCGTTATCGAACGCGACAATGGCGCGGGCACGAAGGACAAGGCTTGCGCCGATCCCAAGCAGCCGAAGCCGGATTGCTTCGAGGCTCCGGCCGAGCTGAAGCGCGTCTACAAGATCGAGTTCAGCGACGCCAATGTCGGCAAGTCCGTTCGCAAAATCGGCTATATCGACCTGATGCGCATCGAAGACCCGGACCACAAGCGTCGGCAGGGCGGCGGCGAAGGCTTCTACGACATGCCTTTCGTCACCATCGAGAACGTCGATCGCGTCGATGCCACGCACATCGTCATCGGCAACGACAACAACCTGCCGTTCTCGGCAGGCCGCGCCGTCAACAAGGCTGACGACAACGAATTCAGCCTGCTCGAAGTCGGTGATTTCCTGAACGCGAAGTAAGCAGCGACAAAACCGCCTCTCCCTGCCATGCGGGGAGAGGCTTCAGGCCTGTTCGAAAAGTCTATTCGAAGCAAAAGGCCAGCCGGCGGTTCGTGAGCTTGCCGAGCTGCTGCAGGCGCCCCTCGAGCCTCTCACCGGCAAAATCGTGATATTCGGCCGGAACCACGAATTCGAGATCCAGATCCGGATTTGTCGAACGGCGGAACGACAGGTTGCGCACGACGCCGGGCATCGACGCCGAAAACAGGTAGACGACCCTCAAAAGGCCGCCGAGAAGCTTCGCCCGTTCGATGTACATCGGCGTTGCGATCGTCGACAGCGGTTCGGTTGCGCCGTCGTCGTTCAAGCCCTCAAAGCGGTAGTAGTTAGCAAGCGCGATGAAGGCGCGACCGGCATGGGTGATGCCGACGAAAGACGTATGGGCGATGATGTTCAGTGCCTGCAGGCCGCGATAGTCGGGATGGGCACGCCAGCTGATATCGGCAAGCAGGCAGGCTGCCTGACGATAGCGGCTTTCCTCCTCCGTCTCGGTGATCCCGAAGAACGGCATCATCCGCCCTGTCCACTCGGCGAGTTCGCGGGCATGCTCCGGCGAACGGGCACGCAGGATGGCAAGCTCGCCCGCCGCCACCAGCAACGGATCGCTATGGCGCTCGGCCTCCGTCAACAACGAATAGAGATAGCCTTCGCGCACACCCTGTGCGGAAAAGGAGATGATGGAGGGGTTCATGGCCGTCAGCACTTCGCGCATGGCGACCGCGCCAAAGGGCAGCAGCGAACGGCGGTGCTTGGAAATCGTCTGCAGCGCCGGATCCTTGGCATCTCTCGCCTCGCCCAGCTGGTCGAGGAAGCGAATCATTTCGTCGAGCGGCACTTCGTAGCCCTGCATCATGTGCAGCGGATACTTTCGGATTTCCATATGCAGCTTGGCGATGTTTCGCCATGTGCCGCCAACGGCGTAGAACGTGCGGCCCTCGCCCTTGCTCAAGAGCTTCGCCGTCTTGACGTGCTTACGCGCAAAGCCGCGCGCCTTTTCGATCGAGCCGCCGGCATATTCGGACAGGCGCAGGCCACCGAGCGGCAGCGTGATGCCCTTGCCGATTTCGCGGTCCTTGATGTCGATCAGCTCCAGCGAGCCACCGCCGAGATCGCCGGCGATGCCATCCGGATGGAAGAAGCCGCTGATGATGCCGAGCGCGGAAAAGCGCGCTTCTTCTTCGCCCGAAAGCACACGCACCTTGCGCTGCAGGATCGTTTCGGCCTGATGGATGAATTCGGGGCCGTTGCTGGCCTCGCGTGCCGCTGCTGTCGCGAGCACATAGATGGTTGAGGCACGAGCCTGATCGGAGAGCGCCTTAAAGCGATGCAAGGCCGCAAGGGCCCGCGCCACGCCTTCTTCATCCATCTTTCCCGTCAGTGCTATGCCTCTTCCGAGGCCACAAAGCACTTTCTCGTTGAAAAGAATGGTTGGCGACCGCGAGTGGCCTTCATAGACGACGAGACGGACCGAGTTCGACCCGATATCGACAACGGAGACAGGGGCAATACCGGGAAGGCGCCCCTGGGCTTCTGATTCAACCATGCAGGTCCAGTTTATTTGTTGCGGCCCGACAACAGCCCAGCGATCAGTTTCGGCGCACTGGATTTCAAGGCTTCACCGCGGCCCGACAGGCTGGGGTTAGTCATGAAATACTGCTGCGCATTGAATGGCTCTTTTCCCTGGCGCACTTCCATGCGCCTTGAAGTACCGTCCGGCAATATCTCGTAGCTCTGTTGATTGTCAATAATATTGCCCAGCATGATCTGTGAAAGAACCTGTTCGTGCACCGTCTTGTTGGTCAGCGGCACGAGGGTTTCGACGCGGCGGTCGAGGTTTCTTGGCATCATGTCGGCCGAACCGATATAGACCAGCGCCTTCTCCGACGGCAGACCCTGACCGTTGCCGAAACAGAAGATGCGGCTGTGTTCGAGGAAGCGGCCGATGATCGACTTGACGCGGATTTTCTCGGAAAGACCGGGCACCTGCGGACGCAGGCAGCAGATGCCGCGAACGACGAGGTCGATCTCGACGCCCGCATTGCTGGCGCGATAGAGCGCGTCGATGATATCGGGATCGACGAGCGAATTCATCTTCATCCAGATCGCCGCCGGCTGGCCGCTCTTGGCATGCTCGATCTCGCCCTCGATATGCTCGAGGATGCGGCTGCGAAGCGTGTAAGGCGAAACCGCAATCTTCATGTCATGTTCCGGCTCGCCATAGCCGGTGATGAAATTGAAGATGTTCGCCATGTCGTGGGCGATCTTCGGATCGCAGGTAAAGTAGGAAAGGTCGGTATAAATCTTCGCGGTGACCGGATGGTAGTTGCCGGTGCCGAGGTGGCAATAGGTGCGCAGCTTGCCGTCCTCGCGGCGCACGATCATCGACATCTTCGAATGGGTCTTGAGTTCGATGAAGCCGAACACGACCTGCACGCCGGCACGCTCCAGATCGCGCGCCCAGCGGATGTTTGCCTCTTCATCGAAGCGGGCCTTGAGTTCCACCAGGGCCGTAACCGACTTGCCGAGATCGGCCGCATCGATCAGGGCGCGCACGATCGGGCTGTCGTTCGAGGTACGATAGAGCGTCTGCTTTATCGCCAGAACGTCAGGATCGCGCGCAGCCTGGAGAAGGAACTGGACCACCACGTCGAAGGATTCGTAGGGGTGGTGGACCACCATGTCCTTTTCGCGGATGGCGGCGAAGCAATCGCCGGCATGCTCGCGGACGCGCTCAGGAAATCGCGCATTGTAGGGCTCGAAACGAAGATCGTCGCGCGGGGCCTTGCAGATCTCGGAGAGCGTATTGAGGGCGAGCAGACCCGGCAGAACCGCGATACGGTTGCCCGGCACGTTCAGCGATTCCACCACGAACTGACGCAGTTCGAGCGGCATTTCGGAATCGGTCTCGATACGGATCACCGAGCCGCGGCGGCGGCGCTTCAATGCGGTTTCGAAAAAGCGTACCAGGTCTTCGGCCTCTTCCTCGACTTCAATATCGCTGTCGCGGATGATGCGGAACGTACCGGAGCCCTGCACCTCGTACCCGGGATAGAGCCGGTGAATGAAGATGTTCACGACGTCTTCAAGCGTAATGTAGCGGATGACGTTGCTGGCATCCGGCAGGCGGACGAAGCGATCGAGCGCCGGCGGCAGGCGGAGCAGCGCCGTCATCGGCTCGCGGCCGTTCATGCTCTTCAGCTGCAGCGCGATGGAGAAGCCGAGGTTCGGGATGAAGGGGAACGGATGCGCCGGGTCGATAGACAGCGGCGTCAGGACCGGGAAGATCGCCTGTTCGAACTCGGTGTGGAGCCATTGCCGGTCCATATCGGAAAGCGCGGCCGGGCGGACGATCAGAATATCTTCCTTGGCGAGATATTGCTGCAGGACGGCAAGCGAGGCCTGCTGCTCCATCTGCAGATTGTCGATCTCGCGCAGGATGTCGTCGAGCTGCTCGGCGGGCGTCTTGCCGTCGGGCGTGCGCACCAGGATCTTCTGGCGGACCTGGCCTTCGAGGCCTGCGACACGCACCATGAAGAATTCATCGAGGTTGGCGGCGGAGATGGAGAGGAAGCGGACACGCTCAAGCAGCGGGTGCGCCGTATTCAATGTTTCCTCGAGGACGCGGCGATTGAACTGCAGCCAGGAGAATTCACGGTTGATGAAGCGCTCGGGGCTGGTCAGCAATTCGCTGATGGGAGGTGCTGCCTCCGGGGCCTGCTGGTTGGCATCCTGATGTTCCGTGAGTGCCGAGTCCATGTTCCACCTACCCTCTTTTTAATCTTGTGCCACGTATATCAGTTTGACGACGGAACTGTGACAGTTCGGCATCAACTCAATCCGGCTGACCGGAATTGCCCAGCTCATTCAAGACTTCAGCGGCCAATACGCGCGTGATCCTCGTGCCTCGCGCCAGCGCCAGCCGGTCCAAACGGTCGACGATCAGCTGCGCCGCATTCATGGAACGCTCCATCCGATTGACGATATAAAGAACGAGTTTGTCATCGATATAAAGCTGGCGGTCGGCGAAGAGCTTTACGATGATCTGCGACAGCAGTTCCTCGTCGGGTTCTCCGATCTCGACGACCGTTGCCGCTTTCAGACGAGAGCGCAGATCGGGAAGCGCGACCGGCCAGGACATCGGCCAGAGACGCGTCGTCATCAGCAGGCTGGTGCCATTCTCGCGGACGCTGTTGATGACGTGGAAGAGCTCGGTGTCGTCAAAGCCCAGGCGATCCACATCCTCGAAAATGACCGGACCGTCCGCCGCAATAACGGCAGCATTGGAGCCTGCCACGGGATGAATGGGGGTTGCGTCGCATCTCTCGCTCCAGATGCTGGCGAGATGCGATTTTCCCGAGCCGACGGGACCCGCCAGAATGACGACCGGCGACGGCCAGTGCGGCCAGGAATCGACAATCCTCACGGCCGCGCTCAGCGGATCGGCGACGAGCAGGTCGTCGCGACCGCTTGCGGGGTCGTGCGTAAAGGCCAAGGGTAGCTGTTCGGCGGCCCTGCGCCTCAAATCAGCATTCTTTGCGTCGGTCATGTCTAGCTATTCTCAGGCTTGCCGGCCTTGGCTCTGCGGGCCCGGCCAGCTTCCGAGCGTCCATGATAGAGATCGCTCTGAAGGTACCGCGAAAGGGCGAAGCGGACAAGGACGCCGCAGGCGGCTGCAGCCGGAACCGCGATCAGCAGCCCGACGAAGCCGAAGAGGGCGCCGAAGGCGAAAAGCGCGAACATCAGCCAGACCGGATGCAGGCCGACGCTTTCGCCGACGAGTTTCGGCTGCAGCACATTGCCTTCCAGGAACTGGCCGGTGAAGAAGACGACAAGCGTCAGGCCGACCCACAGGTAATCGGGCCAGAACTGAACGAGCGCTACGCCGACGGCCAGAACGAGGCCGACCATCGAACCGACATAGGGAATGAAGCTGATCATGCCGGCGAAGAGGCCGATCAGCAGACCGAAGTTCAGGCCGACCAGCGAGAGGCCGACACCGTAGTAGACGCCGAGAATGATGCAGAGCGAGCCCTGCCCCCGGATGAAGCCAGCAATCGCCTGATCGATCTCGCGAGCAATCTGGCGGACGGTGGCGACATGGTCGCGCGGGATCCAGTCGTCAACCTTGGAGATCATCCGGTCCCAATCGAGCAACATGTAGAATGCGACGACGGGCGTGACGACCATCAGCGAGATGATGTTGGCCAGCGCCTTTCCGGAGCTCCAGATCTGCGCGAAGAGCCCACCGACGAAGCTCAGCCCATCCGACATGATGCTGGAGAAGTTGTCCTTGATGGCTCCGAGCTGATTGCGGATCCAGTCCGGCAGCACCATCGTCTGCGCCTTGGCGACCAGCTGCTGCGCTTGCTGCACATAGGTCGGTATGTGCTGAATGAAATCGTTGAACTGGTTGACGATGATCGGGATGAAGATCGTCAGCGCCAGCGCGAAGATGAGCACGAAGGATACGAGGATCACCACCGTCGCCATCAGGCGGTTAAGGCCGATCCGCTCCAGCCGGTCGGCGACCGGATCGAGAAAATAGGCAACCGCCATGCCGGCGATGAACGGCAGCAGGATCGTGCTGAAGATATAAACAAAGGAGACGAAGGCGACGAGCACGATCGCCCAGAACGTGACTTGACGCTTGAGGCTCGCTCCGCTGACCTTTTGCTCCATCATCTTCCCCGTTGCTTCGCGCCCGTTTGCCGTGTGCTTAGGACATAGGATGATGCCGCAATTATGGTCAAGCCTGAGGCCGGAAATCTGCCTCAGGCAATGGGAAGCGGGGAAAATCGAGGGGTTTGCGGCGCTTGCGCCTTGCATAAAGGCCCCTATCATGCAATGGCGACCCGATCAAAGCCCTGTCGCGACGGACAGGCTGCCATCGGAGGCGGAAGCATGAGCCAGTCTAGAAAAAACGGTCTGACCTATAGCGACGCGGGCGTCGATATCGACGCCGGCAACCTGCTGGTCGAAAAGATCAAGCCTGCCGTCCGTTCGACGCGCCGACCCGGTGCTGACGGCGAGATCGGCGGCTTTGGCGGCCTCTTTGACCTCAAGGCTGCAGGCTTTACCGATCCGGTGCTGGTTGCCGCCAATGACGGCGTCGGTACGAAGCTGAAGATCGCGATCGACGCGAACTATCATGATACCGTCGGCATCGACCTGGTCGCCATGTGCGTCAACGATCTTGTCGTCCAAGGCGCCGAGCCGCTGTTCTTCCTCGATTACTTCGCCACCGGCAAGCTCGATCCCGATCAGGGCGCGGCGATCGTCGGCGGCATTGCTGCCGGCTGCCGCGATGCAGGCTGCGCGCTGATCGGTGGCGAAACCGCGGAAATGCCGGGCATGTACTCTCACGGCGATTATGATCTGGCGGGCTTTGCCGTCGGTGCCGCCGAGCGCGGCCAGCTGCTGCCGTCAGGCGATATTGCCGAGGGCGATATTATTCTCGGCCTCGCTTCCTCCGGCGTGCATTCCAACGGCTTTTCGCTGGTGCGCAAGATCGTCGAGCTTTCGGGCCTTGGCTGGGATGCGCCGGCTCCTTTCGCAGAAGGCAAGGCGCTTGGCGAAGCGCTGCTGACGCCGACGCGCATCTATGTGAAGCCGCTGCTCAAGGCCATCCGCGAAACGCATGCCCTCAAGGCGCTCGCCCACATCACCGGCGGCGGCTTCCCGGAAAACATTCCGCGCGTGCTGCCGAAGCATCTCGCCGCTGAAATCGATCTGGCCGCCGTCAAGGTGCCGCCGGTCTTCTCGTGGCTTGCAAAGGTCGGCGGCGTCGAGGCCAAGGAAATGCTGCGCACCTTCAATTGCGGCGTCGGCATGATCGTCGTCGTCGCTGCTAAAAACGTCGAGGCCGTGAAGGCCGCACTCGAGGCCGAAGGCGAAGCGGTGGTTACGCTCGGCCGCATGGTCGCTCGCGCAGAAGGCGCCCCAGGCACCGTCTACAAGGGCACGCTGGCTCTATGACCACGCCGCGCAAACGCGTCGTCGTCTTCATCTCCGGCGGCGGCTCCAACATGCTGGCTCTTCTGAAGGCAACGGCGGCTGCCGACTATCCGGCCGAGATCGTGGGCGTCATCTCCGACAAGGCGGATGCCGGCGGACTGGCGAAGGCTGCAGCCGAGGGCATCGCGACCTTCGCTTTCGCGCGCAAGGATTTCGCCAGCAAGGAAGCCCATGAAGAGGCGATCCTTTCACAGCTGGAAGCTCTCTCGCCCGATATCATCTGCCTCGCGGGATACATGCGGCTGCTTTCCGGCCGCTTCATCCAGGCTTACGAAGCGCGGATCATCAATATCCATCCGTCGCTGCTGCCGCTTTTCCCCGGCCTGCACACGCATCAGCGCGCGATCGACGCCGGTATGCGCATCGCCGGCTGCACCGTGCATTTCGTCACCGAAGGCATGGATGAAGGCCCGGTTGTCGGCCAGGCCGCCGTGCCCGTACTAACAGGCGATACCGCCGACAGCCTCGCCGCCCGCGTCCTCACGATCGAGCATCAGCTCTATCCGCAATCGTTGCGGCTGGTGGCGGAAGGCAAGGTCAGGATGAAAGACGGCAAGGCCGTGAGCCTTGCCAGCACACCTGCCGCCCACGGACGGCAGGTCATGTCACTGCTCGGTGACGCAAGCTAACCTTCAGGCTGCCACAGCCATCAACGGATGGAGCGTGCCGTCGCTATAGACGATACGGCCGCCGCGGAAGGTTGCGCGAATACGGTGAACCGAACCGGGTTCGACCGCAACTAGATCGGCAAGCTGACCGACAGCGATTTCGCCGCGATCCGTCAGGCCGGCCGAGCGAGCCGCGTTCGAGCTTGCCATGGCGACTGCCGCCGGCAAGCCACCGCTGGCAACATCGGCAATCTTGAAGATCGCCGGCACGAAGGCAGCCGGGTGATAATCGGCCGCGATGATGCCGAGCAGACCGGCGCGAGCCGCATCCAGGGCACTGAGATTGCCGGACATCGACTGGCCGCGCAGTGCGTTCGGCGCACCCATCAGCGTCCAGAGCCCGCGGCGGCAGGCTTCTTCCGCAGCCGGTCCTGTCACAGGAAACTCGCTGATCGTCACGCCGAGATCGTGCATCGCCGCCACCTTTTCGGCGCTGTCGTCGTCATGCGATGCCAGCGACAGCTTGTGCTTCAGCGCAAGCCCGACGACGTCATGCAGCTTGCGCTCGATCTCCGGATCCTGGCGCTGCGCGATGCGTGTCGCCACGACTTCCTCGGCGGCCTCGCGCGACATAGACCGGCGCTCCGACATGCTGCGAATATAACTTTCGATATCGTTATACTGCCCCTGCCCCGGCGTATGATCGGTCAGGGACACCATGTCGACGGAGCCCTCCTCCAGCAGCCACTCCAGAGTGGGAGCAGCACCCAGATTGGTGATTTCGTAGCGGGCATGGACACGATGGTCGATCAGCAGCTCGTTGCGCAGGCCGCCGATGCCGCGGATGACAGCCGAGGTGGTTTCGAGCGAACGGACGTGACCGTAGACGCTTTCAGTCGCAAAGGAGAGCGCCGCGAAGGCCGTGGTGACGCCAGCTGCCGCCAGCTTCTTGTCGAGCTCGTGAATGCCGAAATCGATCGGCATCATCGCATTCGGCCGCGGCGCGATTTCGCGCTCGATCATGTCGCAGTGCAGGTCGACGAAGCCAGGCATCAGCAGGCGGCCGCCGCCGTCGAATGTCGGCTGCTCCACCGGCTCGGAGCGGATTTCGGCAATCACGCCGTCCTCGACGCGTACCGCGCCATTTTCGACGACTTCATTGGGAAGAACGAGCGTGAAATTGCTGAGCCACATCGGCTTTCTCCTGAAACAGCGTCAATGATTGAGAAGGCTCGGAAACATTCGAATGTTTTCAGCCAGCACGCCCCGGTAAGCTCGATTCGTGACATTGTGATGAAAGCTTGAAAGATAGCCTCATCACGCTTCCCGACGGTTGAAGGAGCTACTTCAGGCTGGCCCTGTTCAGAACTGCCCATTGCAGCAGCATGATCGTCTTGGCGTCATAGATATCACCGCTCTCGATCATCGCCACCGCGTCGGACAGCCGAACTTCCAGGACCTCGATATCCTCATGCTCCTCCGCGAGCCCGCCGCCATCGGCAACGCGATCGGAAGTGTCGATCACGGCAGCGAAGAAATGGATGATCTCGGTGATGGAGCCCGGTGAGGTCATCGCCTTGAAGAGGAAGCGGACATCGCGCACGCGGAAACCGGTCTCTTCCATGGCCTCGCGGCGGATGGCTGCATCCGGATCGTCGCCATCGAGCAGGCCAGCGGGCACTTCGATCATCCAGGCCGGCTCGCCGACAAGCTGGGCCGGCAGACGGAACTGCCGAACGAGCACCACCGTTTCACGCTTGGGATCATAAAGCAGAATGCAGGCGGCCGGCGTGCGATGATAGATCTCGCGCTTCAGGCGATGCTTCTCGCCGTGCGAATCCGTATAGTCGAGATCGAAGCTACTCAGCCGCGTCCATTGATCCGCCAGCGTCTTTTCACTGACGATTTCGGCTTTCGCCTTTTCGAATTTACTCATGCAACATCCTTGCGGAGCCATACTTTGTTGTCATGGACAGCCGCGCCGCCATACGGCGCGACCGGATCGGCGCCGGTAAGTACGTTGATGCCCTCACCGTCGACATGGGCCTTGTTCGGCCACAGGCCCTCGGCGATCAGCACACCCGGCTTCACTTCCGTCGTCACGCGCGCATGAATGCGGATGTCGCCTCTGATGTTGCCAATACAAACGAGTTCGCCATGGGCAATATCAAGCGCCTCCGCATCGGCCGGATTGATCATCACTTCGGGACGACCTTCCTTCTGCCGCGAGGTCTTGGTTTCCGAGAAGCTCGAATTCAGGAAATTGCGCGATGGCGAGGTCGCAAGCCGGAACGGATGCTCGGGATCGGCCACCTCGATCACGTCGACCTGGTCCGGAAATTCCGGCAGCTCGACATGCGGCCCAAGCAAGCCGACCGAGGCAGGCGGGCGGTTCGGCGCCGGCTGGTTGGACCAATCCGGGCGGAACCGGAACTTGCCGTCAGGATGGCCGAAGCCATTGATGAAATGGGCATCGTCAAAATCCGGCTGACGGTCGAACCATTTGTGTTCGAGGAAATAATCGTAATCCGGCAGGCCGCTCTTCGAGAGAACCCGGTCGACCATTTCGCGGGCGGAAAAACCGAAACCGGGACGATCCGCTACGCCGAGGCGCTTGGCCAACTCCTCGATGACGAAGAGATTGCTGCGCACGGTTGGCGGCGGTTCCACCAGTTTCGGGCCGAGAAGAATGTGGTTCTGCCCGCCGGCCCGGTAGATGTCGTCATGTTCGACGAACATGGTGGCGGGGATGACGATATCGGCCATGTCGGCCGTATCGGTCATGAACTGTTCGTGCACGGCGACGAAGAGATCGGAGCGGGCGAAGCCACGCTTCACCAGCCGCTGTTCCGGCGCGATGTTCACCGGATTGGTGTTCTGGATCAACATGGCCGTGACCGGACCGCGATGGCGGAGCGCCACGGCATCGCCGGTCAAGGCGCGGCCGATCTGCGACTGATCGATCATACGGATATCCTGATCCTTCATGGCGCGACCAGTCAGTTCGCTCGCGTCCATGCGAAAGATATCGCTGTTCGAATGAAAGGCGCCGCCGCCCTCATATTGCCAGGAACCGAGAACGGTGGCGATCGACGCCGCCGCATGCATGGCGATCGCGCCGTTGCGCTGGCGGGTGAAGCCGTAGCCGAGACGGAAATAGGTCTTCTTCGTCGTTCCCACGAGCTTGGCGAAGGCTTCGATCTCGTCGACCGAAAGGCCGGTGATGTCCGCCGCCCATGCCGGGGTCTTTGACTTCAGATGCTCTTCGAGGCCGTTGGGGTCGTCGGCATACTTTGCCATGTAGGCGCGGTCGGCATAGCCGTCGCGGAAGGCGACGTGCATGACGGCGCAGGCAAGTGCTGCATCGGTGCCCGGCTTGACGATCAGGGCCATGTCGGCCTGCTTCATCGTCGGGTTGTCATAGATATCGACGACGACGATCTTGGCACCGCGTTCCTTGCGGGACTTGATTGCATGGGTCATGACGTTGACCTGTGTCGCGACCGCATTCGTGCCCCAGATAACGACACAATCCGTGCGGCTCATTTCCCGCGGATCGGGACCGCGCAGCACGCCCGTCGCCATGGTGAAACCGGTCCAGGCCGGATTGGTGCAGATCGACGAGAAGAAGCCGGAATAGCGCTTGGCATGGCGGAGGCGCTCGATGGAATCGCGCTGCACCCAGCCCATCGTGCCGGCGTAGAAGTAAGGCCAGATCGCCTCGCTGCCATCCTTGGCTTCGGCCTTCACAAAGGCTTCGGCAATCTCATCAAGCGCTTCGTCCCAGGAAAGCTCCTGCCACCGCCTCTCGCCCTTGGGGCCGGCGCGGCGCAAGGGCTTCATCAGACGATCGGGGTGATAGAGCCGCTCCGCATAGCGGGCAACCTTGGCGCAGATGACGCCCGAGGTGTAGGAATGGTCGTTGGCACCGCGGACCCGGCCGATCTTGCCGTCATCCGTCAGATCGACCTCCAGCGCGCAGGTGGAGGGACAGTCGTGCGGACAGGCCGTGTAGCCTATGCGCGATTTGGCTTGAATGGGGGTCGCAATGTTCATGATGTTTGTATATTTCAAGCCATGTCCGGCCACTAGCGATAATCCGGCCCATCTCAACAATTCATGCGGACTTCACCGACAATGAACTATCGGCACATCTACCACGCGGGCAATTTCGCCGATGTCTTGAAACACGCGATCCTCGCGCGGCTCGTCCGCTACATGCAGAACAAGGACAAGGCATTTCGCGTGCTCGACACGCATGCCGGCATCGGCCTTTATGATCTGTCGTCCGAGGAAGCCCAGAAGACGGGCGAGTGGCGGGACGGAATCGGCCGGCTGCTGGAGGCGGACCTTGTGCCGCAGGTGGCCGATCTGCTGGAGCCTTATCTTGCCGCCATCCGCGAGCTGAACCCTGAAGGTGGCCTCAGGCTCTATCCCGGCTCGCCGAAGCTTGCTCGCATGCTGTTTCGCCCACAGGACCGGCTTTCGGCCATGGAACTGCATCCGGACGACTTTCAGCGGCTTCACCGACTGTTCGAGGGCGACCACCACGCGCGCATTACCGAGCTGGACGGCTGGCTGGCGCTCGGGGCACATCTGCCGCCGAAGGAAAAGCGCGGCATCGTACTTGTCGACCCGCCTTTCGAAGAGGAAGGCGAATATGAGCGGCTGGTCGACGGCCTGGCGAAAGCCTGGCGCCGGTTCCCCGGCGGCACCTACTGCCTCTGGTATCCGATCAAGAAGGATGCGCCGATCAAGCAATTTCATGAAGCATTGCAGACGCTGGAGATTCCGAAGATGCTGTGTGCCGAGCTCAGCGTTAAAAGCGATCGCGGTTTCACAGGACTCACCGGCTCCGGCCTCATCATCGTCAATCCGCCCTTCACGCTGAAGGATGAGTTGCATGCGCTGCTGCCGGCTTTGAAGGATATGCTGGCGCAGGACCGCTTCGCCTCGCAGCGCGCCTTCTGGCTGCGTGGTGAACATTGAGATTTTTCACATACACATCCCACAGGTGATTCCATGAGACTGCTTTGCTCGTCCACCTCCCCCTTCTCCAGCAAGGTGCGCATGGCGGCGCGTCATCTCGGCATCAAGCTCGAGGAAATCCATGTCGACACGAATGCAGGGCCAACGCTTCTCATCGACAACAATCCTCTCGGCAAGATCCCGACATTGCTGACCGGCGAAGGCGAAGCCATTTTCGATAGCCGCGCCATCATGCATTATTTCCATCGGCGCAAGGGCGGGCTCTACCCCGCAAAGAAAAGCAAGCGCACAGAGATCGAGGTTCTGGAGGCACTCTGCGACGGCACCAACGAGTGCCTCCTGTCGATCGTCTACGAACGGCGTATCCGCGAGCCCGAAAAGCAGCACCAGCCGTGGATCGACCGGCAGTGGACGAAGGCAAAGCGCGCCCTTACCCATCTCGACGCCGAACCGCCTAAGCTCGGCAAGAAGCTGCATGCCGGCCATTTCGCGCTTGCTGCCCTCATCGGCTATCTGCAGCTCCGCTTCGAAGGGCAGTGGGAAGCGGACTATACAGGATTGATCGACTGGGCCCACAAGTTCGAGAAGCACTTCCCGGATTATCCGGCGATGAAGCCGCAGGTCTGACGCCACCCGGCTTAGCTTTGTTTGATATCGCCGCTCTTCACGAAATCGACGAAGGCGCGCAAGGCTGTCGGCAACTGCCGGCGGCTCGGATAATAGAGGAAGAAGCCGGGGTAATACGGGCACCAATCCTCCAGCACGCGGATCAGTCGGCCGTCCTCCAAAGCCGGCAGCGCGTAATCCTCAAACAGGAAAGCAAGACCTGAGCCGTTAACCGCGGCGTCGAACATCATGTCGAGATCGCCGAGCGTCAGCGGCCCCTGTACCTCGATCTCCAGCTCGATACCTCCACGTTCGAACTCCCAGCGATAGTAGGTGCCACTCGGAAAACGGTAGCGGATGCAGGGGTGATCCTTCAGATTGTGGGGCGTGACCGGTTTAGGGAAACGCTGAAAATGTTCGGGCGAGCCGACGATCGCCGTCCGCTGACGGGGGCCGATGGCGATGGCAATCATGTCGGCGGCGATGCTTTCGCCGAACCTTATGCCAGCGTCAAAACCGCCGGAGACCGTGTCCACCAGCGCATCGTCCACCACAACCTCCATTTCGACGGCGGGATAAGCGCTCAAGAACTTTGACACGATCGGCAGCAGCACCTTCTTGGCGGCGCGCGGGGCGTTGATGCGCAGTTTGCCGTAGGGTTGGCCGCGGAATTTATCGAGATCCTCCAGCGCGTCATCGATATCGAGGAAAGCCGGGCGAATGCGGTCGAACAGGCGCTCGCCAGCCTCCGTCAATCCGACGCCACGCGTGGTGCGGTTGACCAGCCGCACGTCCAACCGTTCCTCGATCGCACGCAACGAATGGCTGAGCGCAGACGCCGTCACGCCGAGCTCCACCGCCGCCTTGCGAAAGCTGCGGTGTTGAGCAATCGCCAGGAAGATCGCCAGATCGGTGGAACGGATGCGTCGCATTGATGAGATTTTCTCATTACTTCATGGAAGACAAAGTAGATTATCTCAACGATGCCATCAAGCTACCTTTCTCCTGCAAGCGAATTCCACCCACGGAATTGCAAACTCACGAAGGAGCAAGTCATGCGCGTTTGGTTCATTACGGGTGCATCCCGAGGCTTCGGCGCCCTTATCGCCCAGGAAGCCCTCGCCGCCGGCGACGCTGTTGTCGCTACGGCTCGCAATCCCGCCGGCCTGGCGGAGAAATTCGGCAATCACCCGAACCTCCTGCCCGTCGCCCTCGACGTTTCGAACGAGACGCAGGCCCATGAAGCTGCTGCGGAAGCCGTCAAGCGCTTCGGCAAGATCGATATCCTCGTCAACAATGCCGGATACGGGCTGCTGGGTGCGGTGGAGGAGGCAACCGCCGAGGAAATCGAGAAGCTCTATGCGACCAACGTCTTCGGCCTGCTGAAGGTGACCCGCGCTATCCTGCCGCATATGCGCCGGCAGCGCTCAGGCCATGTGATCAACATGTCCTCGGTCGGTGGCTATCAGAGCTTTGCCGGTTGGGGCGTCTATTGCTCGACAAAGTTCGCGATCGAAGGTCTGTCCGAGGCAATGGCGGTTGAACTTCAGCCGCTCGGCATCAAGGTCACGGTCGTCGAACCCGGCTTCTTCCGGACCGACTTCCTTGACGAAAGTTCGCTCGCCGTCAGCCCAAGCTCGATTGCCGACTACAAGGACACGCCTGCCGGCGCCATGCGCGATTTCGCTGCCGGTCACAACCACCGCCAGCCCGGCGATCCCAAACGGCTGGCGAAGTCGATGATCACGCTTGCACATTCGGCCAACCCGCCGCTGCGCATGCCTTTCGGCTCCGACACAGTCGGCGCGATCGAGGCCAAGAATGAATATGTCGCCAAGGAGCTGGCCCACTGGCGCGAACTGGCCGTATCGACGGACTTCCCGAAGGACGCCGCATAATATTCAGAAGCAGAAAACAAAAAAGCCGGGGCGAAACCCCGGCTCAGACTGCTGACAAACCTCTGGCTTTGGCCGGAGGTTTTTGATTCAATGGGACATGTTGAAGAAACCTGCTGCCGAACAGACGGCTCTCGAGATGGTGACGCTCGACAGCCTGGTGCCGAGAGATCATCTGCTTCGCAAGATCGATGCGGTGATCGACTTTACTTTCATCCATGATCGCGTTGCGGGATTGTATTGCGCCGACAACGGCCGGCCGCCGCTCGATCCGACATTGATGTTCAAGGCGCTGTTCATCGGTTATCTTTTCGGCATCCGCTCGGAACGTCAGCTGGTGCGCGAGATCGAGGTCAATGTC
>NZ_FMAH01000007.1 GCF_900094545.1 Martinezella miluonensis | reverse complement strand
CTCAAGCGATCCTTGCTTGTGTTTGTGGATCGAAGAAGACGGCCTTGTCGAGGTTGAAGGCGAGGCGGGCGTGCTGTCCGGCGCTGATGCGGGCATCGGCGCGCAGGCGGGCGACGACCTCCTTGCCGCCGAGCTTGGTGACGGCGAAGGTGTCGGAGCCGGCCGGTTCGACGACCTCGATCAGGCAGTCGTTCTCGGCCAGGGTGCGGGCGTTGCGGTCGGCGCCTTCGGGATCGGTGAGCGCCTCGGGGCGGATGCCGAAGACGATCTGGCGGCCGGCATGGGCTTCGAGCGCCTGCTTGTCCGTGGCGACGGGAAGCTTGATCGCCTCGCCGCCGGCCCGGTCGAGAGAGACGAGAAGGCCGTTGCTGCCCCTCTCGATGGTTCCCGACAGCAGGTTCATGGCCGGCGAGCCCATGAAGTCGGCGACGAACATGTTGGCGGGATTGTTGTAGATCTCGGCCGGCGTGCCGAACTGCTGCACGACGCCGTCCTTCATGACGGCAATCTTCGTCGCCAGCGTCATGGCCTCGATCTGGTCGTGGGTGACGTAGACGATGGTCTTGCCGGTCGACTGGTGCAGGCGCTTGATCTCGATGCGCATGTCGACCCTGAGCTTGGCGTCGAGATTGGACAGCGGCTCGTCGAACAGGAACAGCTTGGGATCGCGCACCAGGGCCCGGCCCATGGCGACGCGCTGGCGCTGGCCGCCGGAGAGCTGGCTCGGCTTGCGGTCGAGCAGATGGCCGATCTGCAGCACCTTGGCGACCTTCTCGATCGCCGCCTTGCGCTCCTCGGCCGGAACGCCGCGCATTTCCATGCCGAAGGCGATGTTGCCGGCAACCGTCATGTTCGGATAGAGCGCATAGCTCTGGAACACCATGGCGATATCGCGTTTCGACGGGTGCAGGTCGGCGATGGAGTGATCATCGACCCGGATGTCGCCCTCGGTGATGGATTCCAGCCCGGCGATGGTGTTGAGCAGCGTCGACTTGCCGCAGCCGGATGGGCCGACGAGCACGAGGAAGCCGCCCTGTTCGAGGTCGAGGTCGATGCCCTTGAGGATTTCCAGCGAGCCGTAACGCTTTCTCAGACCGGATATTTGAAGGAAGGCCATGGGATTATCCTTTGACTGCGCCAGCCATCAGACCGCGGACGAAATAGCGGCCGGCGACGATGTAGACGAGGAGGGTCGGCAGCGCGGCGATCATGGCGGCGGCCATGTTGACATTGTATTCGACCACGCCGGTCGAGGTGTTGACGACGTTGTTGAGCGCCACCGTCATCGGCATGGAATCGCCGGTGCCGGCATAGGCGGAGGCAAACAGGAAGTCGTTCCAGATGTTGGTGAACTGGTAGATCACCGTGACGACGATGATCGGCAGCGAGTTCGGCAGCATGATGCGGCGGAAGATCTGGAAGAAGCTGGCGCCATCGATCTGCGCGGCCTTGACCAGCTCGTTCGGAAACGCCTCGTAGAAATTGCGGAAGAACAGGGTGGTGAAGCCGAGACCGTAGATGACGTGGACGATGACCAGGTTGACGGTCGAGTTGCCGAAGCCGAGCGAGACGCCGATCGTGTCCTGCAGCAGCGTGCCGAAGCGGCCGAGGCTGCCAAGGATGGTGGCCATCGGCAGCAGCACCGACTGGAACGGAATGAAGCAGGCAAACAGCATCATGCCGAAGACGAGCGTATGGCCGGGGAAGCGCCACTTGGTCAGCACATAGCCGTTGAGGGCGCCGAGGATGGTCGAGATGACGACCGCCGGCACGACCATCTTGATCGAGTTCCAGAAGTATCCCTTGATGCCGTTGCAGGTGAGCCCGACGCAGGTTTCGCCCCAGGCCTTGGCCCAGGGTTCGAGCGTCGGCGCCTGCGGCAGCGCCAGCATGTTGCCGTTCTGGATCTCGTCCATCGTCTTCAGCGAGGTGACGATCATGACGAACAGTGGCATCAGGTAGATGACCGCAAAGATCGCCAGCAGGCCGTAGATGACGGCCCGGTTGATAAGGCGGCCTCTGTTGCTGCTTGTATGGCTGCTTGTCTTGCTGCCTGGGGTGCGTGTCGGTGTCGAGTAGGCCGCGGTGCTCATCGAGCCTTCTCCTTCAGTTCGGAATAGAGGTAGGGGACGATGATGGCGGAGATGGTCATCAGCATGATGATGGCGCTGGCCGAACCGACGGCCATCTCGTTGCGCTTGAAGGTGTATTCGTACATGAAATTCGACGGCAGCCATGCCGAGCCGCCGGGCCCGCCGGAGGTCAGCGCCACGACGAGGTCGTAGGATTTGATGGCCATATGGGCAAGCACGATGAAGGCCGACAGGAAGATCGGCCGCAGAAGCGGGATGATGATCCGCCGATAGAGCTGGACGGCCGAGGCGCCGTCGATCTGGGCGGCCTTCATGATCTCGCTGTCTATGCCGCGCAGTCCGGCCAGGAACATCGCCATGACGAAGCCGGAGGCCTGCCAGACGCCGGCGATGACGACGGTGTAGATGACGAAATCCTTGTTCTTGATCCAGTCGAAGTGGAAGCTGGTCCAGCCAAGCTGATGCAATGTCTGCTCCAGACCGAGACCCGGATCGAGGAACCACTTCCAGGCAACGCCGGTGACGATGAAGGACAGCGCCATCGGATAGAGGAAGATTGGCCGCAGCACGCCCTCGCCGCGGATCTTCTGGTCGAGCAGGATCGCCAGCAGCAGGCCGAGCGCCAGGCAGATGCCGACATAGAGAACGCCGAAGATGCCCATATTGGTGATCGAGGTGTACCACGACGACGGCGGATCGCTCTCGAACGTCCAGTTCCAAAGCCGCTGATAGGCACGGGCGCCGGTCAGCCCATAGGAGGGAAAGGTTTTGGAATTGGTAAAGGACAGATAGCCGGTCCAGATGATGAAGCCGTAGACGAAGATGATCGTCAGCAGGAAGCTGGGGGCAAGGACGATCTGCGGCAGCGCGTTTTGCAGGCGCGTGCGCATCGCGGTGCGCCGGGCGGGACGCGTGAGAATGGGATCCGTGGTGACGACGGTGCTCATGATGGTCATCCCTTCAAGGGCCTTCAAGGGGCATGGTGCTGGTCATGATCCTCCCCGCTTATCGGCGGGGAGGAGGAACGGCCGAGGACAGGCCCGCGCTTAGCGCGCGTCGTCGATCGCCTGGACGAGCTGCTTGACGGCTTCGTCGGAGGTCTTGATCTGGCCGTGGACGAACTTGGACACGACGTCCTTATAGGCATTGGCGATCGCCGGCGCGGCGCCATAGCCCTGGGCGAGCGAGCCGACGAGCTTGCCGTCGGCATTGGCGGCCTTGAGGTCGGCCATGCCCTTCTTGCCGCAGGCGTCGAAGGCGGTATCCGGCACGTCGGTGCGGGCCGGGACCGAGCCCTTGACGACGTTGAAGGCCGACTGGAAGCTCTTCGACAGCGTCGCTGCCGCCAGCGCACCCTGGGCCGCCTTGCGGTCCGCCGGAACGTTGAACATGCCGAACATGTCGGAGTTGTAGATCACGCTGCCTTCGGTGCCGGGGAAGCGGTAGCACAGATAGTCCTTGTCCGGGGTCTTCTTGGCGGCGACGAACTCGCCCTTGGCCCAGTCACCCATGACCTGGACGAGCGCATCGCCCTTGATGACCATCGCCGTTGCCAGGTTCCAGTCGCGGCCGGAGAAGTTCGGGTCGACATACTTGACGATCTTGGCCAGGTTGTCGAAGGACTTCTTCATGGTGTCGGACTTCAAAGAGGCTTCGTCGAGATCGTTGAAGGCCTTCTTGTAGAACTCCGGGCCGCCGGTCGACATGACGATGGAATCGAACATCGTCGCTTCCTGCCAGTTCTGGCCGCCAAGCGCCAGCGGCACGACGCCGGCCGCCTTGGCCTTGTCGAGCAGCGCGATCAGATCGTCAAAGGTCTTCGGCTGCTTGCCGCCGATCTTGTCCATGACCGCCTTGTTGATCCACAGCCAGTTGACCGAGTGGACGTTGACCGGAACGGCGACCCACTTGCCGTTATAGACCGAGAACTTCTGCAGCGCCTGCGGCACCGCCTTGTCCCAGCCTTCCTTCTTCGCCGTCTCCGTCAGGTCGCCCATGACGCCGGCCTGGGCGTAGTCGAGCACGGTATAGCCGAGCATCTGCGACGCGGTCGGATAGTTGCCGGCCGCCACCATCGCCTTCAGCGCCGTCATCGCCGCATCGCCGCCGCCGCCGGCCACCGGAACGTCCTTCCAGGCATAGCCCTCCTTCGACAGATCCTGCTTCAGGACATTCAGCGCCGCTGCCTCGCCGCCCGATGTCCACCAGTGCAGCATCTGCACTTCCTTCACATCCGCAGCCCGAGCCGATACGCCCAAACCACCAACCGCCAGCGCCAATACCGCCGTCGTCGTCAGAAACTTTATCATTCTAACCTCCCAATTGTGCAAATCGTCCGAGCGAAGGTTGTCCTCCGCTCCCCTAAAAGCCTCCGTCCTCAGGCGGATGCCATCTGCTTGCGGCCTCAATCGCCGCAAAAGCATTTAAAACGTTACAAATAAGCTCAAGTCAAGATCTCGCTTCGGATTTCTGAAATTGGCATAAATAGCTGAATAGTCTTACTTTTAGCGACGAAATCCTCCATGTCTTCAGGCATACTTACTCAGATATCGGCGCGGAAAACGTTTTCGTTAACGCATTTGCACTTCGTGCCGAAACAGCGTACAAGACGCCGACTCCGATGCAGGCTGAGTATTCTCTTGAAAGATATTCCCGGAAGATCCGCGTCCCTTGCGACGCCCGTGGGCAAAAGCGGAAAGCCGACTCTCCGCACAATTTCCGAGATGACCGGCTTTGCCGTCACAACCGTGTCCCGCGCACTGGGCAATGCGCCGCAGATTTCGGTCGAGACGCGCGAGCGCGTCCACGCAGTTGCTGCTCAAATCGGATATCTACCTGATCGCGCGGCGCAGCGTCTGAAGACGGGCAAGACGAACGTCATCGGCGTCCTGCTTGATCCGCATGAGGAGATCCTGGGCTACGGCATTTCCATAATGCACGGCCTGGCCAAGGCGTTGAAGAATACCGCCTACCACTTGATCGTGACACCGAATTTCATCAACGGAAGCAATATCGAGGCGGTGCAATATCTGGTGCGCAATCGAATGGTTGACGGGCTGATTTTCTCCCGAACCGAACCTTTCGATCCCCGTGTTCGCCTTCTGCTCGAAAATAATTTTCCCTTTGTCACGCATGGGCGGACGGAATTCACCGTTGATCATCCATTCGTCGACTACGATAACTTCAGTTTCGCCTATGAGGCGACCAAGCGGCTGGTCGAACGCGGCCGACGAAAGCTCTTGATCATCCTTCCGCCAAGGCGGCTGACTTTTTCGCAGCATCTGCTGCATGGTTTCATGACGGCCGTTCGCGAAGCGGGGGTCGATTACGAGATCCCGAAGGAGATCGACCTGGACTGTCCGGTGGAACAGATCCGCGACTATGTGAGCCGTCGCGCATCTGAGCCCGGCTTTCCCGATGGTTTTGCCTGCGGCGGTGAGGTTTCGGCCCTAGCGACGATCACTGGCATGGGTGACAACGGTTTTACGCTCGGTGTCGAATATGATGTGGTGGCAAAGCGCACCTCGAAGTTGCTCAGTCAGATCCAGCCCAAGGTCGAGACCATCTATGAAGACCTGACAGACACGGGCGAGCGCATGGGACACGTCTTGCTAGCCAGTATTGCCGGCGATCATACGGTTGAAAGGCAGGTTTTGCTGAAACCTGAAATCAGTTTTCCGATGCTTGTGGGTGTCAAAGAGGATGGACTTCGATGACGGCCCGATGCCCGAACTAGGGCGATGCTGTTTGTCAGACAGGGCTCCGGCTTCCCCGGATATCGACCGCCATCGCTCTCCATGAAGGCTGCCGGCGGGCGGATCAGAGCGTTGGGACACTTTGGAAAATCATAGGGCCGGCGGTTCGGATCCCATCAGAGCATTTCCGCTTTTCTTCGAATCGCGAAGACGCTCTATCTTCTTGTTTCTTTACGCATTGCGGACGGAAAACCGCTGCGCACTTTTCCTGGAAATGCGCTAGGAGCGACCAGCTTGATTTGTTCCCCTGAGTATGCACGCTGTTCACCAGCCCGCAAACTGCGAGATGACTGCGTCTGAAATGGTGGAAAGTTCGGTGAAGGCCTGGTCGAGCAAGTTCACCGCCTGGCTGATTTCGCCTTCTGTCATGGTCAACGGCGGGGTCATTTCCAGGACGTTGCCATTCATGCCGACGTAGTAGAGGACGAGGCCGAGTTCATAGGCGCGGTAGATGAGTTTCGCCGTCTCGGCCCTTGCCGGTTCACGGCTCTGCCTGTTGCGGACCAGTTCTACGCCGCAGGCAAGGCCGCGGCCGCGGATATCGCCGATCAGGGCATGCCGCTCTGCCAGTCGGGCCAATCCCTCGCGCAGCAGTTTGCCCTTGTGCTCGGCTGCCGCCGCGAGGTCTTCCGCTTCGATCGTTTCCAGAACGGCAAGGCCGGCTGCGGCGCAAACCGGATTGCCGTGCAGGGTCTGCATGGCGAAGGCGCTGGCACAGTCGAGGATTTCGGCCGGCGCGATGACGGCCGAGAGCGGCAGCCCGCCGCCGAGCCCCTTGCCGAGCACCAGGATATCAGGCACGAAGCCCTCATGCTCGAAGCAATGCAGGCGGCCGCTGCGGGCAAGCCCCACCTTCACCTCGTCGCAGACGACGAGGATGCTGTGCGCGCGGCAGATATCGGCGAATTTCTGCAGGAAGCCATCGGGCGGCACGATCAGCCCGCCGTCCGACTGGATCGGCTCGATGAAGGCGGCGGCGATGGAACCGGCCGGGACGGCCGCCAGCCTCTCCTTCAGAAGCGCGAGGACCGCATCGCCAGTCGGGTCGCCCTGATAAGGCCTGTAGGGATCGGGATAGGGGAGCAGGATCAGTCCGTCGACCTTTGCGGCATCGGCGTGGACGCTATGGCCGGAAAAGGCCATCGAGCCGACGGTGCAGCCATGATAGGCGCCGATGAAGGCGATGACGCCGGTGCGGCCGGTCGCCCGGGTGATCGCCCGGTAGGTGGCCTCGTTGGCATCGGATCCGGAATGACCGAACCAGACCTTATGCGCGCCCCGGCCGGGAAAGGTTGCCAGCAGCCTTTCGGCAAGCGCCACAGCCGGTGCATTGGAGGCGGAAAGGATGCTCGCGCCGGCCGGATTGGCAACGGCGCGGGAGACGGCTTCGACGATGGCGGGGTGGCCGTAGCCAAGGCTGGCCGCACCCCAGGCGCCGGAGAGATCGATGAGCTCCCGCCCGTCTTCCTCCACGAGCCGCGGCCCCCTGCCGCCGGCGACGGCGAGCGGGAAGAACCGCAGTTTCTGCAGGTTGCCGATCGTCGCCCCGTCGCGCCCGTAGAGATTTCCGGCCATCAGCCATGCTCCTTGAGGGCTGCCTCGAAACAGCGGGTGAGGCGCTCGCCCCATTCGCTAACGCCCGAGAATGTGTCGATCAGGTCGTGCCGCACCTCGATCAGCGCGCCAGGAAGCCCGCGGTCGTCCGCATGGACGGGTACTGTATAGTCCTCGTCGGGATGAATGTTGTAGGGCTCGTTGTCGCCGATGGTGAGGGTGGCTTCGCTTTGCAGCTCGCGGATCAGCGTCTGGCCGAAACCGGCGGCTTCGCCATAGAGGATGCCCGCATGCCAGGGGCGCTGCCTGCCAAAATAGACAGGTGTGAAGGAGTGGATGCCGACCACGAACGGGCGCTTGCCCTCTTCCTGCAGGTGGTCGAGCCGGCGCGCGACGGCGTCGGCAAATGGCGTGAACAATGTGTCGATGCGCTGCTGTCTTTCGGCGTCCGTCAGGTCGAGATTGCCGGGGATTTCCGTCGTCTCGCTGATTTCCGGGATCGCCGAGGGCACGCCGAGCGGCCGATTGCAGTCGATGACGAGGCGCGAATAGTTGGTCATGAACAGCGGCGCGTCGAGCGCGCGGCTGAGATGCTGGGAAAGCGCACTGACGCCGATGTCCCAGGCGATGTGGCGCTGGCGCTCGGCCTCGGGCAGGCCGAGTTCGCCGAGAGCGCGCGGAATGCGGTTGGAAGCGTGCTCGCAGAGAAGCAGATAGGGCGACGCCCCGTCCGGATTGATCACGGCATAGGGCGGCGGCTCGTCGATGGCGAGCAGCGGCTGGCTGGGGTCGTGCTGCAATCGGCTCTCGGACCGCATGATGACCTTAGTCGACGTCATGATCTGTCCATTGCTCAGTAGACGGTCGCGTAGCGCGCGCAGAGGTCTTCGGGCGAAAGCCCGTCGACGATCTCGATCTCCTTGCGCTTCATGGCGAAGTAGCAATCGAGGAAGTCCTTCGGGAACCAGCCGGTCACCACCTCGTCGGCTGCCAGTGTATCGAGCGCTTCGGCAAGGCTCGACGGCAGGCGGCGGATGCCAAGCTTCCTCTGCTCTTCCGGGGAGAATTCTGAAGGGTCGGAGTTGATCAGCGGCGGCTGTTCAAGTCCTGCGCGGATGCCCTCAAGCCCGGCGCGAAGCACGACCGCCAGCGACAGGTGCGGGCTCGCACAAGCATCGGCGGCGCGGTATTCCATGTTGAACTGCTTTGCCGGGTTGCTGCCGGGCAGATCCAGCGTGGGGCAGATGCGTAGCGTCGCCTCGCGGTTCTTTTCTCCGAGGCACGTATAGGCCGCACTCCAGTGGTGCGGCACAAGGCGCATGTAGGAGAGCACGGAGGGTGCGGTGAAGGCGACGAGCGCCGGCAGGTGCTTGATGACGCCGGCCGCGAAGGAGCCGGCGACCTTGGAAAGCCGGCCGGGGCGGGAGGCGTCGAAGGTGACGGGATTGCCGTCGAGGTCTGTGAAGCTGACATGCAGGTGCACGCCGTTGCCGACACCGTTCGGATCGGTCTTCGGCGCGAAGCTGGCATTCCAGCCGAAAAGGGCGGCGACTTCCCTGGTGACGGCGCGGATCGTTGCGCCGCGGTCGGCGGCGACAAGCGCCGGGGCCGGGCGGCAGGTGACTTCGAACTGGTCCTTGCCATATTCCGGCAGGAACATTTCCGGCGCGGCACCGGCTTCCTTGAGCGCGGTCATCAGCAGCGAGCCGAAGGGCTCGGCGCGGCGCTGGGCGCGCAGGCCGAAGGCGGGGGCAGCAGGCCAATCGGCGCCGAGCACCTGGAATTCCTGCTCGACCGCACCGATGACCTTCAGGCCTGCTTCCTTCTCGAAGTCGGCAAGCGTCGCCTTGAGGAAGCTGCGCACGCAGCAATCCCAAGGCTCGCCCTTCAGGTCGGTAATATCCGAGTGGTAGAAATGCAGGGGCGTGACATCCGGCAGGCAGGTTACGCGCGCCTTGCTGGCGGGGTCGGCCATCAGGCGCAGGTCGCCGGCCGAACCCCACGGATTCGGATCGGCGATAAGGTCGAAGGGCGTCAAAGCGAGGTTCGCCGGCACCCAGCCGACACCCTTGCGCAGGTAGTCCTCGATATCGGAGGCTGCGAAGCTGCGGCCGCGGGTGATGCCGGCAATGTCTGTCGTGACGAAGGTCGCAAGTTCCGTCAGGTCGGAGAGCGCCTTGCCGTTGCTGCTGTCGTTCATGCTGTTCCCCTTTTTGAAACGATCAGGCCTGGCCGAGCGCGGTAAGGCGGCGGACGACGGTCTCGGTGTTTGTCGTCCAGCAGTAGCCGGAATAGGCACGAAGGGCGGCCTCGTGGCGTTCCTGGCTGTAGGTGGCGCAGGCATCCTCGACCACGGTGACCAGATATCCGCGATCGGCGGCATCACGGACAGCCATGTCGACACACTGGTCCGTCACGACGCCAGCAATGATGAGATAGCGCGTATAGAGATTGCGCAGCACGTAATCGATGTTGGTCGAATTGAAGACGCCGGAGGATGTTTTCGGCAGAATGATCTCGTTATCGATCGGCTTCAGCGCATCGATCACCTGTCCTTCCGGCGAACCCTTCGGCACATGCATGTCGGAAAGCTTGTGGTCGAGCGAACGGTCGCGGCCGTCGAGCGTCAGGCTTTCGATGATCGTGTGCAGCACGTTGCAGCCGGCCTTGCGGGCCGCGTTGAGGATACGAACCTGGTTCGGGACTACCGTATCGCGCAGGCGCCGGTGATAGTAGCTGGCGGCATCCTGCGGATGGGTCGGGTCGAGGTTCGGCTCGCACCAGATGCGCTGCATGTCGACGAAAAGCACGCTGGTCATGCCGGGTTCGTAGGCGCTGTCACGCCGCAGCACATCCTTGCCGTATTGCACTTCAATCATGGCCATGTCTGTCCTCCAAAGGAAATTCTGTTTCGTCGTTATCGCGGGATCTCACGTCCCGTTGCCGACCGTTGTCGTGTAGGCGTCCTCGGTGATGGCGTAGCTGCGACGCAGCTCTTCCATGCGTTCGATCCGTTGACGCGATTGCGTTGCAAGCCGGGCCGTAAGGCCGGCAATCAGGGCTTCGGTCTGTGCGATGGCCGGGACCATCGTGTCGTAGGGCGACACCGTATCGACGGTTGCCGTCAGGGTGACGGAGGCGAACTGCGCAATCGGCGAAAGCCAACGATCGGTAAAAAGCACGATCCGCGCACCCTGCTTTGCCGCCTGGCTGGCAAAGCGGATGGTGTCGATCTGATACCGTCGATAGTCGTAGACGAAGAGGACGTCACGCTTGCCGAAATCCACCAGGTGATCGACCTGATCGGCCTGCGAGCCGTTGATCCAGCGGGTGTCGGGGCGCAACTGCTTCATATGGGCCCAGAGAAGTCCGGCCATGAAGCCGCTGAAGCGCCCACCCAGGCAATGAACCTTCAGGTTCAGGTCGGCTGCCGCATCGATCGCGGCTTCGAAATCGTCGGGCGGCAGCATATGCATCGACGATTCGAGCGCGTGAATGCTGGCGCGCATGAAGTACTGATAGAAGTTTTCCTGCTCGAGCGAAGGTTTACGGGTGTCGAGCATCGACAGCGGCGAGCTCATTCGTTCCTGCACTTCGCCCAGCAGCGCGGCCTGCAGCTCTGCATAGCCCTCGTATCCCAGCTTGTTGGCGAAGCGCACGACCGTCGGGTTGCTGACGCCGGCCGCCGAGGCGAGGTTGGCAACAGTGTTGAGGGCCGCCGCCGGATAGTTCGACAGCAACTGCCTGACGATCTTGAGCTCGGCTCGGGTAAAATCGATGCCCCCTTCTGTGAGGCGATCTCGAATGGTCACTTCCTATCTCCCCCTGTGATCGGCGTTGGTTCGCTAATCTTCATTTTGTTACATCCTTGCTATCAGTCAACAGAAATTGAAACAAGATTGACATATTGATTTTCTCGATTAACGTTTGTTGCGGGAACGGCCCAAAAAACCTGGGCCTAAAAAATCGGGAGAATTCTGATGGTGCGCATAAGGCGTGGGACCGTCGTCGGGATCGTTGCGACGGTGCTCCCCCTGGTCATTGCGACCCTCGTGGCGCCAGGCCTCTTTCCGGGAGGTGGCGAACGGCTGGTAACGCTGTTCCTGATCTACGTCGTCGCCGTCATTGGTACCTCCGTCTACAGCGGCAATTCCGGTATCATTTCGTTCGGCAACACCGGCTTCATGGCGATCGGCGCCTATTCCGCCGGGCTGCTGACCATCAGCCCGATCATACAAAAGACAGCCCTGCCGCATCTGCCTGCATGGGCGACGGGGTGGGGCATGCCTTTCATTCCAGCGCTTCTCGTCGCGTTGGTCGTTGTGGCGCTGGTGGCGATTGCAATCGGTATTCCGGTGGCACGGCTTGCCGGATCGTCGGCCTCGATCTGCACGCTCGGCTTTCTGGTGATCGTCCATGTCGTGCTTGTTGCATCGAGCGATTTCACCCGCGGCAGCCAGACCTTCTTCGGGATACCGCGTGCGGTGAACATCTGGATGGCCTTGCCGTTCGCGATCCTTGCAGTGGCGATTGCGCGCATCTACCGCGATTCAAGCGCGGGGATGAAGCTGCGCGCCTCGCGTGAAGACGAAATCGCCTCCACCGCCGTCGGCGTGAATGTGCGGCTGCACCGCTTCCTCGCCTGGGTTCTCGGGGCCGTTCTGTCCGGGGCGGCCGGGGTACTGCTCGGTCATTTCATCGGTGCCTTCTCGCCGAAGGATTTCTATTTCAACCTGACCTTCCTGTTGCTCGCCATGCTGATCCTCGGCGGCATCACGACCGTTTCCGGCGCTGTCATCGGCACGGCGGTCATCATGGTGATCGTCGAGCTGCTCAGAAAACTCGAAGGCGGCGTCGATCTCGGTTTCTTTTCCCTGCCGACCGTCTTCGGTCTGACCGATATCGGCATCGGATTGGCGATCCTGCTTGTGATGTATCGTCTGCAGGACGGCCTTCTCGGCGTGCGTGAGATCGACGAGCAGCTGCCATTCCTAAAGCGCCTGGCTGCCGGGAAGGTGCGGCCTGCTGTCAAGCCCGCCACAACGGAAGCATCCAGCGTTGAAGGCGACGTGCTGCGCGTGGAAAATGTCGGCAAGCGGTTTTCCGGGCTCGTCGCGCTCGAGGATGCGAACTTCGAAGTCCGCCCGGGCCTCGTCACCGGCCTGATTGGCCCGAACGGCGCCGGCAAATCGACCCTGATCAACAGTATCTCAGGCGTCGTGCCGCCTTCGACGGGGCGGGTGACCATCGGTGGCATGGATGTCGCTTCGCTGCCGGTTCACCGCGTGCCGATTGCCGGCCTTGCGCGCACTTTCCAGAATATCCGTCTCTTCAAGAACCTGACTGCGCTGGAAAACGTCACAGTCGCCGCAAGCGCGATAGCGCGCGATGGCGCGGATCCCGTCGATCTTGCCCGCGAAGCGCTTCTTGAGGTTGGCCTTGGCGACGTTGCCGACCAGCTGGCGGGGACACTCTCCTACGGTGCGCAACGGCGTCTCGAAATCGCCCGCGCCCTGGCGCTGAAGCCCCGCTATCTGTTGCTCGACGAGCCGGCAGCCGGCATGAACCCGGCAGAGACGATGGAGTTGATGGCCGTGCTGGACCGGATCCGCACGAAGTACCGCCTCGGCCTCCTCGTGGTCGAGCACGATCTCAAGCTCATCATGCGCCTGTGCGATGTCGTCGTGGTTCTGAACAAGGGTCAGCAGATCGCCATCGGTACGCCGGCCGAGATCCAGTCGAATCCTGCCGTGATCGAGGCCTATATCGGCCGCCGCCGCTCGGCTGCAAAGCACGAGCCATCCAAGACCGAGGCGCCCTTACTCAATCTCGATCCGCACACCAGCGGCAAGACAGCATAACAATCCAGAGGAGAATAATAATGAAGTCGACATTGAAGGTTCTGTTCCTGTCAAGCGTGTTTGGCACCATGGCTCTACCGGCCCTGGCTGACGATCTCGTGATCGGGCTGGCCACGGCCCAGACCGGCACTCTCGAGCCTTATGACCAGCCGTCGCTCAAAGGTCTGCAGATGGCGGTCGACGAGATCAACGCTGCCGGCGGCGTTGCGGGCAAGTTCCCGATCAAGCTCGTTGCGAAGGATACCCGCTCCGATGCGGGGCAGACCGCTCTCGTCGCGCAGGAACTTGTCGATCAGGGCATCAGCATCCTGATCACGCCCTGCGATGCTGATCCTTCGATTGCAGCCGGCCAGATCACGCAGGCGGCGCATATTCCGGCCTTCTCGTTCTGCGCGACGACACCGACCATGCCGCTGGCTGTCGGCGACTATATGTTCGGAAACTATCCCGCCGACAACGTGCAGGCCGCCGTCCTGGCAGGCTATGCCACGGATAAGGGCTTCAAGAAAGCCTATATCCTGAAGTCTCCGGATACTGCCTATACGCTGAAGCTGCCGGAATATTTTGCCTCGAGCTTCAAGGCTAAGGGCGGCGAACTCCTCGGCGAGGGCACCTTCAGCATGGGCCAACAGGACTTCAGCGCCGAGGTGACGAAGATCAAGGCTCTGAACCCCGCGCCCGACGTCATCATGACGGCTGCCTATGAGCCTGATTTCCCGGCCTTCATACGCCAGCTGCGCGGCGCAGGCGTCAACACGCCGATCCTCGGCAGCGACGGCATCGACTCGCCCACCACCTTTGGTCTTGGCCCGCTCGTTGACGGCGTCGTCTTCACCACCGCCGGCTTTGCCGTCGAGGGCAGCCCGCTTGCGGCTTTCAATGCGAAATACAAGGCCAAGTCCGGGCAGGATCCGGATACGGTCTACATCGCGAATGGCTATGATCTCGGTAAGGTCATCGAGGCAGCCGTCACCAAGGCCGGCAGCATTGAACCGACCGCTATCCGCGATGCCGTCGCCTCTCTCGAAGGTGTAAAGGGTGTGACCGGCGCCATTACCTATGCCGGCACCAAAGGGATGCCCTTGCGTTCGGTCTCGCTGGTCCGCATTGACGGCGGCAAGCGCTCGCTGGTCAGCCAGGGCGTGCCGAACGCCGCGGATGTTCCTTCTCCGTGATCTGAACGACATGCCCCCGGCGCTTTGCCGGTGGCATGTCGCCGGAATGAATTCGTTCTATGGCTCAGGCGCAGAGGCTGCGGCAAGGATTTGCCCGATGATGATGAGTAGAATTTCCGACCAGGACCCCTTGCTTGATGTTAGCGGGCTAAAGGTTGCCTATGGCCCGGTCGAGGCTCTGAAGAGCGTCGATCTCCAGGTTCGCAAAGGGCAGATCGTGACGTTGCTTGGCGCCAATGGCGCCGGCAAGAGTTCGACGCTCAACGCGCTTGTCGGCCTCGCGCCGAAGAAGGCCGGCAAAGTGACTTTCGGCGGCAAGGATATTTCAGCGCTTCCGCCGGAGACGATCGTACGCATGGGCATGACGCTGACGCCGGAAGGGCGCCGCATCTTTCCGAGCCTCAGCGTCGACGAGCATCTCCTCCTCGGCGGCGCGATGCATAAGGGGAGAGGGGCCATCGATGCCGTGCGCGAAGACATGTTGTCGCGCTTCCCGATCCTGAAGGAGCGTTTGCATCAAAAGGCGGGATCGCTGTCCGGCGGCGAGCAGCAGATGCTGGCGATTGCCCGCTCGATGATGTCTTCGCCGGATCTGCTTCTGCTCGATGAACCGTCGCTCGGTCTTGCACCGCAGATCGTCGACCAGATCTTCGAACTCATTTCGGGCCTGCGCGAGCGCGGGCTGACGATCCTGCTCGTGGAGCAGAACGTCTCTCTTTCGCTCGAGATCGCCGATGCCGGCTATGTGATGGCCAATGGCAGGGTCGTGCTCTCCGGCACTGCGGCCGACCTTCGCAATTCCACCGAAATCCAGGGCGCCTATCTGGGCGCTTGACCGGCAAAAGGGAATTCATCTCATGGACATGTTTCTGCAGCAGCTGGTCAACGCGCTCAGCCTTGGTGGCACCTACGCGCTTCTGGCGCTTGGTCTTGCCGTCGTCTTTTCGATCATGGGCCTGATCAATTTCGCCCACGGCGAGCTCATGACGGCGGCCGGATACGGCCTCTGCTTTGCGCTGATCGTCGGCCTGCCTTTCGGGGTGGCAATTGTCGTGGCATTGGCGGTCGCGATCGTGCTGGTACTTATGATGGAGCGCACGGCCTTCCGGCCGGTTCGCGGCGCCAGCGGCACCACCTTGCTTCTGACCAGCTTTGCCGTCAGCGCCATCCTGCGCGTGCTCTTCCAGAATTTCGTTTCGGCGCGCCCGAAGCCCGTCCCGATGCCGATGAGCCTTTCCGGCACGATCGAGATCGCAGGACTGCATATCGGCATCATCCAGGGGATCTCGATCCTGGTGACCTTCATCATGCTGGCGGGATTGAACCTTTTCCTGCGAACCACCGTGCTTGGCCGGGCCATGCGCGCGGCCTCCGAGGATTTCGCCATCGTGCGCCTCATGGGCATTCGCGCCAATGCCGTCGTCGCCACGGCCTTTGCGATCTCGGGCCTTCTGGCAGGCGTTGCGGGCATTCTCTGGGTGGCTCAGCGCGGCAGCGTCGATCCGCTGATGGGTTTCCTGCCTGTTCTCAAGGCCTTCATCGCCGCGATCATCGGCGGCCTCGGCAGCCTGTCGGGGGCGGTCGCGGGTGGCTTCCTACTGGGCTTCATAGAGGTCTTTCTGCAGGCATATCTGCCGGAAAGCCTGCTCAGCTACCGCGACGCCTTCACCATCCTACTCGTCATCGCCGTGTTGCTCTTTGCTCCGCAAGGCCTGATCGCACGCAAGACGGTAGTCAAGCTTTGAAGCACCGTTTGTGTGGTTCGCTGGCCATTAGCGCTGATGCCGATAGAGGGGATCTTGCGCGCATCTGGTTATATCGCAGATGCCGCATTTGGATCGATGCTCGCTAGATTTTTGCTGTGCGTCCTCGGCTCGTGGCGGCCTTCCCGCATGCAGATTCAGTTCGCGTGGTTGGAACTAATGAGGGCGCTAAACTGTTCTATGGTAAGTTTGATCCGACGCTGACGTGCCCGGCCGACCCTGGGTAAGCGGCGCTCTTAAGGAGTTCGCATCATGAAGATTTCGTCCAGATTTCGTTCAGTCGCGTTTGCCGTCATCGCGGCCACGGGAGTAAGCCTCGCCGGCGCAGCGCATGCCGATAGCGGTACGATCCGCTTCGCCGTCTACAAGGCGGCCTTCTTCGTCGGTGGCTCCGGAGGCGAGGGCACGCTGACCTTTCATGGCCGTCACTATCCCGTCTCGATCGGCGGCATCTCTGGCGGCCTCGCCTTCGGGGCTTCCAAGACCTATTTCCAAGGCGCCGTTCGCCACATTCGCCGCGCCGGAGATGTAACGGGGGTCTACGGAGCCGCGGGCGGTGGCGGCGCCGTCGGCAAAGGAGCCCAGGTCATCGTCATGACCAATGAGAAGGGAGCCCAGCTCGAACTCTCAGGCAGGCAGGTAGGCCTGCAAATCAACGCCGATATCAGCGGCATGAGCATCACGGTGAAGTGACGGCAGCGCGCCGTTCATCATTCCTCGGATGGGCCCGATTTGGCGATTGAGCCCTTCCAGGGACTATCCGCTCCACACTTATTGCTCAAATTCCCCAGATCACGGCCTCTTCATGGCGCTTGATGAGATGGCGAAGGTCCTGGAAACCGGTGCGCACGAATTCCGCGAATTGATCGACGGCGGGCGCACGCGGGGCGTCGATGCGCTTGAGGATCGCTAGCGCGCGCTCCGGGTGAGGAATCGTGATCGGCAGTGCGGTGATCGTCTTTTCCTTGCGCTGCGCAAATACGACGCTATGCGGCATGATCGTCAAGGCATCCGCGGCTTTCAGATAGTTGATCACGCTCATGAGCGACCCGCCTGAGAAGCGGATCTTGATTTCGGTTGCGCCGAATGAGAGCAGCAGGGCGCGCAGATCCGCAAGCAGCGGGCTGCCTGGCGGCGGCGCGATCCAGGGATAGTCGAGAAGGTGGCTCGGCTGCGGCCGGCGCTTGAGAAGCAGCGGATGCGTGATCCGGCAGGCGACGACATTGCGTCCGGGAAGAATCTGTTGAAATTCGAGCCCGGATCCTTCGTCGAGAATGTCGATCGGGCAGATCGCAAGATCGATCTGGTCAGCCTTGAGCGCCGCGCGCAGGTCCGGAAAATAGCCATAGCTCTGGTCGATGCGCACATCCGGATGGCTCGCCTGGAATTCGGCGCACAGTCCGGTGATCAGCGCATCCATGAAGAAGGGCGTGCCGCCGATCCGCACGACACCGCTTTTGCCCACCCTGAAACTTTCGACGAGATCGGATGCCTTGCGCGAAGCCGCCAGCATGACCAAGCCGTGCTCGGCCAAGGACAGGCCGAGCGGCGTCGGCTGCAGCGGGCGGCGACCCTTGATGAAGAGCGGCTCGCCGACGCGTTTTTCCAGCATCGAAAGGGTACGCGAAACGGCCGGTTGCGCCAATCCCAGCAGGGCGGCACCCTCCGTCACGCCGCCCGTCTTCACGACCGCAGCAAGTTGAATAAGGTGGCGTTCGTCGAATTTCATAACGATCCGTTATACTGATGCGCAACAAAATCATCAATCCATGTTCTTTCTGCTGCTAATGTGCCTTCAACCTGCACAGCGGATTTTGGAGGATGAGCATGGCGGGGCATGCCAAGGCGCTCACATTCAGCGAGGCGACGTCGTCGGAGGTCTTCTCCGACCGGCTTTCCGCAAATGGCGACGGCAATCTGCCGCGACTGCTCGCTGCCGTCGTGACCCACGTGCATGATCTCATCAAGCAGTTCCGCCCGACCCAGGACGAGTGGCGTCAGGTCATCGCATTTCTGACCGAGGTGGGACACGCTTCGGATGAGAGGCGCCAGGAATGGGTGCTTCTGTCTGATCTTATCGGTGCGTCGGCATTGGTGGAGGAGATCAATTCGAGGCGTCCAAAGGCAGCAACGCCCAATACCATTCGCGGGCCATTCTTTCGTAACGATGCGCCGGAGCGGAGTTCCGGCTCCTCGATCTCGCTCGACGGCGTCGGCGAGCCGCTGATGGTCTCCGCGCGGGTAGAGGATCTGGACGGTCTGCCGATTGCCGGTGCGGAAATCGTCACCTGGCAGGCCAATGGTGAGGGCTTCTATGAAAACCAGCAGCCCGATCTCCAGCCGGAACATAATCTCCGCGGCCTTTTCCGCGCGGATGCTGACGGACGCTTCCATTATCGCTCGGTAATGCCGTCAGGCTATGGCGTGCCGGACGATGGACCTGTCGGGCGGCTGCTGGCCGAAGCTGGCTATCCGCTGCGCCGTCCTGTGAATTTGCACTTCGTCATTCGGGCGAGGGGTTTCGAGACGATCACGACCCATATCTACGATGCGAGCGACCCGCATCTTGGCGAAGACGCGCTCTTTGGCGTGCGGCCCGAACTCGTCGCCCGCTTCGAGCCTGTCGATATCGACGGAAAGCGTGCCAAGGCGGTCAACCTCACCTTCGTCATGGTGCGGACAAAGCCGGGGAGAGTAGGATGACCCAAGATTTTTCTTTTGCAGGTAGCTCAGCCCAGATCGTCTTCGGCGTCGGCAGCCGCAACAAGGTGGCGGAATGGATAGCGAAAGTCGGCTGCAAGCGGGCTTTGGTGCTCGCGACGCCGCATCAGAAGGCGGATGCGGAGGCATTGGCCTCTGAGATCGGCTCGCTGGCTTGCGGTGTCTTCTCAGGTGCGACCATGCACACGCCCGTCGAGGTTACAGAGGCGGCGATGAAGGTGGTGGCGGAAACAGGGGCGGACTGCGTCATTTCCCTCGGTGGCGGATCGACCACCGGGCTCGGCAAAGCGATTGCCTACCGCACCGATCTTCTCCAGATCGTCATTCCGACGACCTATGCCGGATCGGAGGTCACGCCGATCCTTGGGCAGACTGAAGGCGGCCGGAAGACGACGGTGCGCGATGCCAGGATTCTGCCGGAAATCGTCATCTACGACCCCTCGCTGACGCTCGGGCTGCCGGTCGCGATGAGCGTGACGAGTGGCCTTAATGCCATGGCGCATGCCGTCGAAGGGCTCTATGCGCGGGATCGCAATCCGATTTCGAGTCTGATGGCGCTGGAAGGCCTGAGGGCCTTTGCGCGAAGCCTGCCTGTTATCGTGAATGATCCGAAAAATGCGGAGGCTCGCAGCGATGCGCTTTATGGCGCCTGGCTCTGCGGCTCTGTGCTCGGCACCGTCGGCATGGCACTGCATCACAAGATTTGCCACACGCTTGGCGGCTCCTTCGATACGCCGCACGCCGAAACCCATGCGGTGATGCTGCCGCACACGGCTGCATTCAACGCAGATGCCGCAGCGCCGGAACTGGCGGAAGCAGCCGGTATTTTCGGTGGTTCGATTGGCGGCGGGCTCTGGGATTTCGCCAAGGCGATCGGTGCGCCGCTGTCGCTCAAGGAATTCGGGCTGACGGAGGCCGATCTCGATCGTGCTGCTTCGGTCGCCGTCGAGAATCCCTACTGGAACCCGCGACCGATCGACCGGGAGTCGATCCGCACGCTTCTGCAGGACGCATGGGAGGGCCGGCGGCCGAAGGACTGAGACATAGGCGCCCGTGGGCGCACTCTTTGGGAGGAGAGACAATGAGGGGAGGAAGCATGTTCACGAGACGCGACTTTCTGAAGACGACGGCTGCCGGCGGTGCGCTGCTCGCAACCTCGGGCCTGGCCATGCCTGCGATCGCCAAGAATACGGCGATCAAGCTCGGCTATGTCAGCCCGCAGACGGGGCCGCTCGCCGCCTTCGGCGAAGCCGACAAGTTCGTCATCGATGCCTTCCTGGCGACCACGAAGGCAAAGGGCTTCAACTACGAGGTCGTGGTCAAGGACAGCCAGTCGAACCCGAACCGGGCCGCAGAAGTGGCAAAGCAACTGATCGTCGACGATCAGATCAACCTGATGCTGGTTTCCTCGACACCGGAAACGACCAATCCGGTCTCCACCACATGCGAGGGCGAGGAGATGCCTTGCATTTCGACGGTCGCGCCGTGGCAACCCTGGTTCATCGGCCAGCAGGGCAATCCGGGCGACCCCGCCTCGTGGAAGCCGTTCAACTATGCCTATCACTTCTTCTGGGGTCTGGAAGACATTATCGCGGTCTTCACCGGCATGTGGGGCCAGATTGAGACGAACAAGAAGGTGGGCGGTCTGTTTCCAAACGATGGCGACGGCAATGCCTGGGGCGACAAGGTCGTCGGTTTCCCGCCAGTCCTCGAAAAGCTTGGCTACGGGCTGACGGATACCGGCCGCTACCAGAATCTCACGGATGATTTTTCCGCGCAGATCAACGCCTTCAAGCAGGCCGGCACCGATATTCTGACCGGGGTGATGATTCCGCCCGACCTCACGACGTTCTGGAACCAGGCCAAGCAGCAGGGCCTCAAGCCGAAGGTCGCCTCGATCGGCAAGGCGCTTCTCTTCCCGCAGACCGTCGAAGCGCTGGGAAATGCCGGGCACAATCTTTCGACCGAAGTCTGGTGGACCCCGACGCATCCATTCACGTCGTCGTTGACCGGCGAGACCGCATCGGCGGTCGCGGCTGCCTTTACGAAGGCGACCGGCCGCCCGTGGACGCAGCCGATCGGCTTTGCCCACGCACTGTTCGAACTCGCCGTCGACGTCATGAAGCGGACGGAAGATGTAGGCGATGCCAAGGCGGTCGCCAAGGCGATCGGTGAAACGAAGCTCGATACGCTCGTCGGCCCGATTGCCTGGGGCAGCGAAAAGCTTCCGCCATTTGCCCAGAAGAATGTCGCCAAGACGCCTCTGGTCGGCGGCCAATGGCGGCTGAAATCGGGCGGCGGCTACGATCTCGTCGTTGTCGAAAACGGGCTGGCGCCGAATGTGCCGCTCGGCGGCAAGCTCGAAGCTCTGGCGTGAGAGGAGAGCTGCCCGGCATTTGGTCGGGCAGTCTCCAGGGAGAACGACAATGCCCATACTGGAACTGAACGGAGTCTCGAAATCCTTCGGCGCGCTCGTTGTCGCCGAGGATATCGGCTTCTCGGTCGAGCCGGGGGAAGCACTTGGGATCATCGGGCCGAACGGCGCCGGCAAATCGACGCTGTTCAACCTGATCAACGGCAACCTCTCCGTGGCGCGCGGGTCGATCCGCTTTGACGGGCGTGATGTCACCCACACGCCGCCGATGCAGCGCTGCTTTGCGGGCATGGGCCGCACCTTCCAGATCCCGCAGCCCTTCGAACGTTTGACTGCTTATGAAAATCTGCTGGTCGCCGGCGCATTTGGGGCACAGGCGACCGAGAGGAACGTCTCGGATCTTTGCGCAGACATTCTCGTCGAGACCGGCTTGATCGCCAAGGCGAACATGCCTGCTGGATCGCTGACACTCCTGGAACGCAAGCGCCTGGAATTGGCCCGGGCCTTGGCGACCCAGCCGAAGCTGCTGCTGCTCGACGAGATTGCAGGCGGCCTGACGGAAGGCGAATGCCGTCAGCTCGTCGCCACCATCAAGCGGGTTCACCAACGCGGCGTTGCGATCATCTGGATCGAGCATGTGCTGCATGCGCTGACGGCGGTGGTTCAGCGCATTCTCGTGCTGAATTTCGGCCGGGTGATCGGCATCGGCGAGCCCGACGCGATCATGGCCTCAAGTGAGGTGCGCGAGATCTACCTGGGGATGGAAGTCTGATGGCAAGCCTCATCGAAACCTGCGGCCTCATGGCTTCCTATGGAGATTTCCAGGCTGTGCTTGGCGTTGATCTCCATCTGGAGGCCGGCGAGACCATTGCCGTCATCGGGGCCAATGGCGCGGGAAAATCGACCCTCATGCGCTCGATTGCCGGCGTGATCGCCAACAGGCCCGACATGGTCCTGCATCGCGGCGAACCGATCGGGGCGATTGCCGCTTCCGATGTGGTCCGCCGAGGCATCGCGCTTGTGCCGGAGGGACGGAAACTGTTCCCGTCGCTGACGGTCGAGGAAAATCTCCAGATCGGCCGCTATGGCCGCCGGATCGCCGGACCTTGGACGCTCGACAGCATCTATTCACTGTTTCCGGTTTTGAAGGAGAGACGCCGCAATCCGGCAACCGCGCTTTCCGGCGGACAGCAGCAGATGGTCGCGATCGGCCGGGCGCTGATGTCCAATCCCGAAGTACTGCTCTGCGATGAGCTGAGCCTCGGTCTAGCCCCCGTGATCATCAAGGACATCTACGCCGCCTTCTCCCAGATCCGGGCCGCAGGTGCGGCCATCGTCATCGTCGAGCAGGATATCGCCCAGGCGCTGAAGGTTGCCGACCGTGTCTATTGCATGATGGAGGGTCGCATCACCTTGACCGGGCGCCCGGCCGAACTCGATCGCGCTGACATCCATGCGGCCTATTTTGGAGCGGACACCCATGAACTGGCTTGATACGCTTCTGCAAGGTGTTCTACTCGGTGGCCTTTACGCGCTGTTTGCAGCAGGCTTGAGCCTCGTCTTCGGCATCATGCGACTCGTCAATCTCGCTCATGGCGATCTCATCGTGCTGGCGGCCTTCCTGATCCTGGTGCTTGTCTCCTTCCTCGGGCTTAATCCCTTCCTGGCTGCGCTGATCGCCGCACCGCTGATGTTCGCCGTCGGTTGGCTGCTGCAATATCACCTGCTGAATCGAACGCTCGGCAAGGACATTCTGCCGCCGCTGCTCGTCACTTTCGGTCTGTCGATCGTGATCCAGAACGGACTTCTGGAAGGCTTCACAGCCGACAGCCGGCGTATCTCTGCAGGTGCTTTGGAGACGGCCTCGCTGCAATTTGGCGGCGTCAGTGCCGGCCTGATGCCGCTCCTCACCTTTGCTTCGGCCGTCCTCGTCATCGTCGGACTCAACCAGCTCATCTACCGCACCGAGCTCGGTCGCGCCTTCCGCGCCACCTCGGATGATGTTGTCACGGCGAGCCTGATGGGCATCCGGCCCAATTCCATTTTCGCCATTGCCACAGGGCTTGCGATGATGATCGTAACTGTCGCGGCGCTCTATCTCGGCATGCGCGCGAATTTCGATCCGACGGCAGGGCCGGCACGACTGATCTATGCCTTCGAGGCTGTCATCATCGGCGGTCTCGGCTCGCTTTGGGGTACGCTTGCCGGCGGTATCATCCTGGGAGTTGCCCAGACGATGGGAGCGGCGATCAATCCCGAATGGCAGATCCTTGCCGGGCATATCGCCTTCCTGCTCGTGCTGCTCTTCCGGCCGCGCGGTCTTTTCCCTCGGGCAGTGGATTGAGGCGGCCATGACTCCAGGTTTCGAAACAATGTCGACCCAAATGGAAGCGCCTACAGGCTGGCGAGTGGAAACACGAACGCGGCTTTCCAGCCTCTTCGCTATCCTTTCGCTCGTCGCAGTGGCCGTGCTGGCGGCTGCCCCCTTTGTCATGTCGCGCGGCGTCGTGCAGGATCTCTTCTTCATCCTGACCATGCTGGCATTGGCGCAAAGCTGGAACCTGCTCGCCGGCTATGCCGGATTGATCTCTGTGGGACAGCAGCTCTTCGTCGGCTGCGGCGCCTATGCGCTGTTCGGCTTCGTCATTCTCGCCGGTGTCGACCCGATCCTTGCCATTCCACTGGCCGGGCTCTTCGCAATGCTGATCGCCGCGCCGGCCGCTTTCTTCTCCTTCCGGCTTTACGGCCCCTATTTCGCGATCGGCACCTGGGTCATCGCCGAAGTCGGACGGCTGCTTTTCGCCCAGTGGAAGATGCTCGGCGGCGGAACGGGCACGTCGCTGCCGCGCGAAGCCACCAAGGACATGCTGGGTATTTCATTGCTGCAAAACTGGTTCGGCATGCGCTCCGCCGCCGCGGCCGATGCGCTTGCCTATTGGCTGGCATTAGCACTTACGGCGCTGACGATCGGTTTCATCTACAGGCTGCTGCGCAGCAAACAGGGGCTTGGCCTTGCCGCCGTGCGCGATAACGAGACGGCGGCACGCGCGCTCGGCGTCGACGCGCGCCGGCTTAAGATCGTCGTCTATCTGGCAACCGCCTTCGTGACGGGCATGGTCGGCGCGCTCATCTACCTGCAAAAGGCGCGCATTTCCCCCGATGCTGCTTTCTCGCTCACCGACTGGACCGCCTACGTCGTCTTCATCGTCGTCATTGGCGGTATCGGCACCATCGAAGGGCCGCTCGTCGGCGTGCTTGTCTTCTTCCTGCTGCAGAATGCCTTTTCGAGCTACGGCTCCTGGTATCTGCTGGCTCTGGGCGCATTGGCCATCGTCGCGATGCTGTTTGCACCACGGGGCCTCTGGGGTCTCATCTCCAGCCGTACCGGCTGGGAACTTTTTCCGGTCCGCCGCCTGCTGAAGGGCGGACCTGTCCTGCATGATGAAAAGGGAGGGCCAAATGGCTGACATCACCACCGACGTTCTGATCATTGGCACGGGACCCGCCGGCTCGGCGACGGCAGCGCTGCTTGCTAGCTACGGTCTCGAGCCGATGGTGATCAACCGCTATCGCTGGCTGGCGAGCACGCCACGCGCGCACATTACCAACCAGCGCACGATGGAGGTTCTGCGCGATCTCGGTCGCGACGTGGAGGAGGAGGCCTATCTCTTCGCGGTCGAGCAGGATCTGATGGGACAGAACGTTTTCTGCACGGCGGTCGCCGGTGAGGAGATCGGCCGCATGCAGAGCTGGGGCAACCATCCACTCTCGCGCGCCGAGCACCTTCTTTCATCGCCTGCCCATATGAATGACCTGCCGCAGACTTACATGGAGCCGCTGCTGTTCAAGACGGCTTGCTCGCGCGGGGCGCAGGCTCGCATGTCGACGGAGTATGTGCGCCATGTCCAGGATGCGGAAGGCGTCACCACGACCTGTCTCGATCGGCTGACCGGCAAGGAATTGACCATCCGCTCGAAATTCCTGATCGGCGCGGATGGCGGCAATTCCAAGGTGGCTGAACAGGCGGGCCTGACCTTCGAAGGCAAGATGGGCGTCGCCGGCTCGATGAACATCCTGTTCGAGGCCGATCTCTCGCGCTACGTCGCCCATCGGCCGTCGGTGCTCTATTGGGTGCTGCAGCCCGGTGCCGATGTCGGCGGCATCGGCATGGGCCTGGTGCGTATGGTGCGGCCGTGGAACGAATGGCTGATTGTCTGGGGCTATGACATCAACCAGCCGGCGCCACAGGTCGACGACGCTTTCGCCACCAAGGTCGTGCGCGAACTGGTGGGCGTTGCCGATCTCAAGCCGAAGATCAAATCCGTCTCCACCTGGACCGTCAACAACATGTACGCGACCACCATGTCGAACGGCCGGGTGTTCTGCATGGGTGATGCCGCCCATCGCCATCCGCCCTCGAACGGCCTCGGCTCCAACACTTCGATCCAGGACGGCTTTAACCTTGCCTGGAAGCTTGCCATGGTCCTTAGAGGTCAGGCCGGCATTGGCCTGCTCGATAGCTACCAGGCCGAACGTGCGCCGATCGCCAAGCAGATCGTCACCCGCGCCAACAAATCGATCGAGGAGTTCGGTCCGATCTTCAAGTCGCTGGGTCTGCTCGATTCCGTCGATCCGGTGAAGATGCAGCAGAACATGGATGCGCGCTGCGACGACACGGCCGATGCTGAGCGTCAGCGCACGGCAATCCGCGAGGCGATTGCTTATAAGGTCTACGAGTTCGACGCACATGGCGTGGAAATGAACCATCGCTACACTTCGAATGCCGTGGTCAAGGACGGACAGCCGGAACCGGCCTTCGAGAGGGATGCGGAACTGCATTTTCAGCCGACTACTTGGCCGGGCGCACGGCTGCCGCATGCCTGGTTGTTCAGCGATAGCGGCGAGAGGGTATCAAGCCTCGATCTTACCGGTCACGGTGTTTTCACGGTGCTGACCGGCATCGGCGGCGACGGCTGGATCGCGGCGGCAAAAGCGTTGTCGAAGGAATTGAAGTTGCCAATCGCCGCCCACAAGATCGGTCCGCGACAGGAATGGCAAGACCTGACTGGAGACTGGGCGCGGGCGCGGGACATAAGAGATTCCGGCGTGCTGCTCGTGCGTCCGGACCATCATGTCGCCTGGCGTTCCGATGCGGCCGCTGACGACCCGGAGCGCGAGCTTCGCCGCGTGCTGACGACAATTCTGGATCTGTGAGGCAACAATGAGCGTGCAAGAAAAAGGCTATTTCACCGAGGAAAACTCCGTCGAGGTTGTTACCGGCCGCAACGCCAACGCCAGGGATGCGCGGCTGAAACAGGTGATGGAGGTCGTCACCCGCAAGCTGCATGAGGCGGTGAAGGAGCTGGAGCCGACCCAGGACGAATGGATGGAGGCTATCTTCTTCCTCACCCGCACCGGCCATACCTGCACGGACTGGCGGCAGGAATTCATCCTGCTGTCGGATGTGCTCGGTGTGTCGATGCTGGTCGACGCGATCAACAATCGCAAACCGTCAGGCGCCTCGGAGAGCACCGTCCTCGGTCCCTTCCATGTCGCGGATGCGCCGGAGCTTCCCATGGGCGCCAATATCTGCCTCGACCAGAAGGGCGAGGACATGGTGATCAGCGGCCGCATCCTCGATACCGAGGGCAGGCCGATCGAAAACGCGGTGCTTGATGTCTGGCAAGCGAATGATGAAGGCTTCTACGATGTCCAACAGAAGGGCATCCAGCCCGATTTCAATCTGCGCGGTATATTTCGTACCGGCAAGGACGGACATTACTGGTTCCGGGCGGTGAAGCCGAAATACTATCCGATTCCCGACGATGGGCCTGTTGGAAAGTTGCTCGATGCACTCGGCCGTCATCCCTACCGCCCTGCTCACCTGCATTACATCATCAAGGCGGACGGTTTCGAGACGCTGACGACCCATATCTTCGATCCCGACGATCCTTACATCCATTCCGATGCGGTGTTCGGCGTCAAGGAGAGCCTGCTTGCCGAATTCAAGCTCGTGGATGATCACGCCCGCGCCAAAGAGCTTGGCTTTGACGGCAAGTTCTGGAAAGTCGACCACGATTTTGTGCTGGCACCATCCCGCTAGGTGCTTAGGCCGTCGCTTGGCAGATAAATAGGTCTTCCTCAATGCCGCCTATGCATTCGTGGCATCGGCGGCTGACTTTTGGGGAGGAGCGTAGTGAGTCGGATAACGCCGGTCGTGCAACTGTCCTGGTGCTGCGTGCAGATTCGTTTGCTCCCTTACCTGTGACACCTAACCGGCCTTCGTTTGCCAACGACGGCTCGCCTTGCCGGTCGGCTTGATGTCACCAGCGCCCTCGAGGTGGCTCTCCGTCTCTTGTCCAACCACGCGTGAGAGGACCCGGCGCGCATTGGTTGCGCAGTCGATGTCGTCCGGCTTTGCCTCGATGTCTGCGATAAGCGACACAAGCTGCGCCTTGTTTTCGGCAAGCCGGGCCTCCAGCGCCTCGATATCCGCCACCTTGCGGCGGAGCGCTTCCAGCAGTCCGTCGTGTTGCCATCGCTCCAGATCGGAGGGTAGCAGCCTGCGGATTTCCTCCAGGCTGAAGCCCGCATTCTGTGCGGTCGTTATCAGCGTGAGCACGAGCACGGCCTGCGGCGGATAGGTGCGATAGCCGTTCGGCCCGCGATCGACCGTCGTCAGGAGACCAGCCCGCTCATAGAAGCGGATGCGTGAACTGCTGAGGCCGGTGCGTTTGGCCAGTTCCCCGATATTCATGGTCGACAATCCTCAACGGAAACCCGCTTGACCTTAAACTTAACTCAAAGGTTATGGTGCCTTCAAATCAATCTTTGGAGACCCCTCATGTCCCTGTTTTCTCCGCTCAAACTGCCCAATGGCGCCGTCATCCCCAACCGCATCGCCAAGGCTGCGATGGAAGAGAACATGGCCGATAACGACCATGCACCCTCCGGAGAGTTGCTCCGCCTCTATCAGGCATGGGCCGATGGCGAATCCGGATTGATCATCACCGGCAACGTGATGGTCGATGCGCGTGCAATGACTGGCCCCGGCGGCGTGGTGCTGGAGGATGATCGGTATCTCGATCGCTTCAAGGCTTGGGCTGCGGTTGGACGTTCGCATGGTGCGCAGGTGTGGATGCAGATCAATCATCCCGGCCGGCAGATGCCGGCTGCGCTCGGTCAGCAGACACTGGCGCCCTCGGTGGTTGCGGTGGATATCGGCGCGCTATCGAAGCAGTTTCCGGTGCCGCGCCAGATGACGTTTGCCGATATCGCAGAGGTCGAGCGCCGTTTCGTGGAGACCGCGATGCTTGCGGAGCGTGCGGGTTTTACCGGCGTCGAGGTCCATGCGGCACATGGCTATCTTCTCAGCCAGTTCCTCTCGCCGCTGACGAACCGTCGGCAAGACCGCTGGGGTGGAAGCCTTGAGAACCGCGCACGCCTGCTGCTCGACATCGTGCGGGCCATCCGGGCTGCGGTCACGCCCGGTTTTGCGGTGGCCGTCAAGCTCAACTCGGCCGATTTCCAACGCGGCGGCTTTTCGCCAGAGGACGCGCAGGCTGTCGTGACGATGCTCGGCACCCTCGGCGTCGATCTCGTCGAGCTTTCTGGCGGCAGCTACGAGGCGCCTGCGATGATGGGCTCGGCGCGCGACGAGCGCACCCTCGCCCGTGAGGCTTATTTCCTCGACTTCGCCCGCGATATCGCGAAGGTGGCGACCATGCCGCTCATGGTGACGGGAGGCATCCGCAGGCGGGAGATTGCCGAGAAGGTCGTCGACAGCGGCGTCGCGATGGCCGGGATTGCCACGGCACTTGCGATCGAGCCGGGCCTGCCACGCAACTGGCGCAGCGGCCGGGCGGATGTTCCGGCGTTGAGGCCCATTGCCTGGAAGAACAAGCAGCTTGCCTCGACGGCGCATATGGCGGCCGTCAAATACCAGCTGACCCGCCTCAGCCGGCGGCAGGGCACGACCCCGAACGTGTCGCCTACGTGGGCGCTGGTCCTCTCGCAACTGGGAACGCGTTGCCGCGCCCGGCGCTATCGCCGTTGGATCGAAACGCGCACAGCGGCGGCTTGAAGTTCAGGGCCGCCTTGAGGGATGCTATCGGTGGATAGCTGGAGCACTACAAGCATTCGCAGCTAAGGGCGGAGATGGTGGGACAAGTGCATAGTTCCTAGGGATGCCTCTGCGACTGCTGTTTCTATCCTGCAGATCTCCTTCGATGTGAAACCCATTGCGGAGCTGCCCTACTACCGCAGCGAGCGATCAACGGCACCGGCGCGAGGTTGGATCGACGCAGCCTCATTGTCTTGATCCGACTCAAGACCTTCGAGGATCGGGCAATGCGGGCGGTGGTCGCCCCGGCAGGAGTTGATGAGGACAGTCAGCGTGTGAACCATGTCCTGAAGATCTTTGATCTTCCTCTCCAACTCATGGACATGACCTTGCGCTAGGCGCTTGACCTCGGCGCTCTGCCGGGTTTCGTCGCGCCAAAGCCCGAGCAGATCACTGATCTCGGCGACCGAAAAGCCGAGATCGCGTGCCCGGCGGATGAAGCGCAGCATATGAACATCCGTACCGGAATAGTCGCGATAGCCCGAATTGGTTCGGCCGGCCGCGGGAATGAGGCCGGTTTGTTCGTAATAGCGGATCATCTTGGCCGAAACGCCCGATGCCTTCGCTGCTTCTCCGATATTCATGCATAGTCTCCTTGGGTAGAGCAGCCGGCCCGTTAAGGACCGGCTGTATCTGATTGTCAGTTGGCGATCTTGAAGCGGCGGAGCCGAAGCGCATTGCCCAGCACAAAGACGCTCGACAGGGCCATGGCACCGGCAGCAAAGACCGGCGAGAGCAGGATGCCCAAGGTCGGGTAGAGCGCGCCCGCCGCAACCGGGATCAAAGCCGTGTTGTAGGCGAAGGCCCAGAACAGGTTCTGCCGGATATTGCCGATCGTCGCCTTGGACAAGGCAATGGCGTTCGGCACACCCTGCAAGCTTCCCGACATCAGGACGACATCGGCCGCCTCGATGGCGATATCCGTGCCTGTGCCGATGGCGAGACCCACATCAGCTTCAGCAAGCGCCGGCGCATCGTTGATGCCGTCGCCGACGAAGGCGATCTTGCCATACTGGCCCTTGAGGCGGCGAACCGCATCGACCTTTCCGTCCGGCAGCACCTCGGCCACGACCTCGTCGATGCCCAACCGTATTGCGATAGCCTTGGCGGTGCGGGCGTTGTCGCCGGTGATCATCGCCACCTTCAGGCCGAGATCGTGCATCGCCTTGATCGCGGCAGGCGTCGTCTCCTTGATCGGATCCGCGACCGCGATGATCGCTGCGAGCGTGCCATCTATTGCCGCGTAAAGCGGGGACTTGCCCTCGTTGCCCAGGCGCTCGGCGACCGCGGCGAATCCGGCCACATCATGCCCAAGCTCGGCCATATAGCGGTCCGCGCCGATTTCGATGCGCTTGCCGCCTGCCTTCGCCTTCACGCCGAAGCCTGTCACCGACTCGAAGTCGGACACGGTCGGCAGCGCCACACCTTCCAAAGCCGCCGCCTCCGCGATCGCGCGAGCGATCGGATGCCCCGACTTGGCTTCGACGGCCGCAACCAGGCCCAGCACGCTTGTCCGGTCGAAGCCGGCTGCCAGTTCCAGATCAGTCAGCGTTGGCTTACCTTCCGTCAGGGTGCCCGTCTTGTCCAAAGCCACGACCTTGGCATCCTTGAGCAGCTGCAGGGCTTCACCCTTGCGGAACAGCACGCCGAATTCCGCACCTCGGCCAGTGCCCACCATGATCGAGGTCGGGGTCGCAAGGCCCATGGCGCATGGGCAGGCGATGATCAGGACCGCGACGGCGTTGACCAGCGCGAAGGTGAGGGCAGGCGACGGACCGAAGTAGAGCCAGGCCGCAAAAGTTAGTGCCGCCACAGCGAAGACCGCCGGCACGAACCACATCGTCACCTTGTCGACCATGGCCTGGATCGGCAACTTGGAACCCTGTGCCTCTTCGACCATGCGGATGATCCGCGCCAGCACCGTGTTGCCGCCTACGGCGGTCGCGCGGAATGCGAAGGCGCCCTTCTGGTTGACCGTGCCGCCGACCAGCTCGCTGCCGACCGTCTTGGACACCGGAATAGGCTCGCCGGTGATCATCGATTCATCGACATAGCTCTCGCCTTCGACCAGTTCACCGTCGACGGGAACCCGCTCGCCGGGGCGGACCTCGACGATGTCGCCGGCAACGACCGAGCCGATCGGCAGATCGACCGTCTTCCCGTCGCGACGAACGCGCGCGGTCTTGGCCTGAAGGCCGACCAGGCGCTTGATCGCCTCGGATGTCCGCCCCTTGGCGCGAGCTTCGAGCAGGCGGCCGAGCAGGATGAGCGTCACGATAACAGCTGCGGCTTCATAATAGACATTGATCGTGCCGGGCGGCAGGAAGCCTGGCGCGAAGGTCGCTACCAGCGAATAGCCGTAAGCCGCAAGCGAACCGACCGCGACCAGCGAGTTCATATCGGGGGCAAGACGCCACAGCGCCGGAAGCCCCTTGTCATAGAAGCGGATGCCGGGAACGAAGAGCACGAGCGTCGTCAGCGCGAACTGGATATACCAGCTCCACTGCATGCCGATCGAAGCTTCGATGAGGCCATGCACTGCTGGAATGAGGTGAGCTCCCATCTCCATGAGGAACACTGGCGCGGTCAGCACCGCGGCGACGGTGAAATCGCGGGTGAGTTCGCGGCGTTCGGCTTCCTTCTTCTCGGCGCGTTCGGCACTTTCGTCTTCGGTCTCGCCAACAGCGGCGGCGACCACCTTTGCCTCATAGCCGACATCTTCGATCGCCGCGATCAGGGTTGCCACATCGGCCGATCCCTGGATCGTCGCGCGTTCGGTTGCCAGATTGACCACCGCCTGCGTGACGCCGGGAACGGCCTTCAGGGCACGTTCGACGCGGCCCACGCAGGACGCGCATGTCATTCCTTCCACCGAGAGTTCAATGGAGCCGGCGGCTGCGGCGAATCTTGCGGGCACAAAATAGCCCACGTTTTCGACGGTCGCGACGAGCGTGGCGCGGTCGACAGTGGCATTTGTCGTGATGCTGGCTCGTTCGGTAGCAAGGTTGACCGACACGGTCTCGACGCCGGGAACAGCCTTCAGGGCCTTTTCAACGCGACCTACGCAGGATGCGCAGGTCATGCCCTCGATCGGGAGTGATATTGCAGCGGACGTGCCTGTCGCTCGAATGAGAGCATTCATAGCCGCCTCCTTTCTCGTTCCAAAAAAAATTTGAGTTGAGCGGAGGATCAGGCTTCCAACGATGGGAAGGTCAATAGCAATTTTTTTGTTTGACGTCACTTGACCTTCCCATCGTTGGAAGCCCCACCTTGAGTGGCGTCAGATCAAAAACAAGGAGATTTTTCATGGAACTCAAAATCGAAGGCATGACCTGCGGTGGCTGCGCCAGGTCAGTCACCAAGGCGATCCAGTCAGTCGATCCGAACGCCAAGGTCGAGGCCAATCCTGATGCGCGTGCGGTCAAGGTCGTAACGACGGCAACACAGAATGCTATTTTGCAGGTTCTCGCAGAGGCTGGCTACCCGGCGGCGGCGAACTGATCAGGAGCGAGATCATGAACAAGCTCACCCCGATCTTCGTTGCAGGTGCGATCGCCGTCAGTGCGGGCCTCGCGATTGCGCAGAGCCAGTTGAACAAGAGCGATTCCATGTTGGGTCACGATATGTCGGGAATGAACATGTCTGGCCACGGGATGTCGGCGGCGGACAATCCGTCCACCAAGGCTTTCGCCGAAGCCAACGACCGCATGCATAAGGGCATGAAGATCGACTATAGCGGCGATGCCGATGCCGACTTCATGCGAGGCATGATCCCGCATCACCAGGGTGCGATCGACATGGCGAAAGTGGCACTGCAATATGGCAAGGACCCTGCGGTCCGCAAACTGGCCGAAGAGGTGATCAGGGCCCAGGAGGGTGAGATCGCCGCGATGAGGAAATGGCTCGCCGAACACGGCAAGTAACATCCGGGGACCGGCTCTTCGGGGTCGCGTCCGCGGAAGCGCGAAATTCGAGACGGACCTGAGCAACCTTGTCGCCAGCAGTCCGTCATCAGCGAGAGGAAGATAATCGATGCATCGGCGGACTTTTCTGGCAAGCCTCGCAGGCCTCGCAATTGCCAAGCCCACTGCGGCCCGGATGAAACATGATATGAGCGGCCACGACATGGGCGCGATGGGCGGCCATGGCAATCACAACATGCCGCAGGGCGGGGGCAAACCCGTTCTACCTGAGGGACTGCCGCTGCGGGATCTGCCGCGCCTGGAGAATCAATCCGGTGTCGCGGGGACGTTCAAGGCAAAGCTGACTGCAGGTCCGAGTACGGTACGGTTCTCCGAGGGGCTCGATACGCCGGTGCTTGCCTATAACGGCGCCAATCCGGTGATCGAAGCACGCGAGGGCGACAGGATCGAGATTGCGTTCAGGAACGAGATTCCGAACGAGTCGACAACGGTCCATTGGCACGGCATGCCGGTTCCGGCCGATCAGGATGGCAATCCGGCCGACCCGGTGGCCTCTGGTCGTGAGCGGGTGTACGCATTCGATCTGCCGGAAGGCAGTGCCGCCTCCTACTGGTTCCACCCCCATCCGCATGGCCTGACCGCTCGGCAGGTCTATCGCGGCTTGGCCGGCATCTTCCTGGTAAAGCCAAAGGAAGACCCGATCCCAGCGGGATATGGCGACACGGTCCTGATGTTCACGGACTTGAGGCTCGGTGCCGACGGAACGATGCCGGATAGCTCGATGGTGGATCTGATGAATGGGCGGGTTGGCGACCATGTGCTCGTCAACGGCCAGAAGAATCCAGCCATGACCGCGGCGCGCGGCGAGAAGCGGCGTCTGCGGCTCTTCAATGCGACGAACGCGCGATTCCTGCGCCTCAAGTTCGAAAACGCCGGCATGACCGTCATTGGAATGGACGGCGGATTGATCGAGGCCCCGGTTGCTGTCGAGGAGTTGCTGCTGACGCCGGCCGAGCGGGTCGAACTTATCGTGTCCTTCGATCAGCCGGGGGTAGCGAAGCTGATTGCGCTCGACTATGAGCACGGATGGATGGGACCTGGCAAGCCGAACGAAGCCGGCATGACGCTTCTGACCGCCAATGTTTCAACGGAGACAGCGCCCTCCGTACCGCCGTTGCCCGCCAAGCTGCGCTCCATAGCGCCGCTTGGCGAGCCGACGATCACGCGCCGCTTCGTGCTGACGGAATCCATGGGCGGGATGGATCAGGGCAGTATGTCAATGTCTTCCGATATGGGGATGAAGTTCCTGATCAACGGCGCCAGCTTCGATATGGATCGCATCGACGAAGTATCGAAAGTGGGGCAGGTTGAGCTGTGGGAAATCGTCAACCAGGCGGACATGGACCACCCATTCCATGTACACGGGACGCAGTTCCAGGTTGTCGAGCATGAGAAAGACGGCGAGGTGACAAAACCCGCCTACCGGGCGTGGAAGGACACCGTGAACGTCCCAGCCGGCGAAACAGTGCGCTTCCTTCTGCGCCAGGATCTGCCCGGTCCGCGCATGTACCATTGCCATATCCTCGAACACGAGCAGCTCGGCATGATGGGCACGATCGACGTTCGGGCCTAGTCTGGGCGCAGCGCATGCAATTCGTTGGTCGGGAAGGTTATGGAGAAAGGGCTCTGCCTCGCTGGCATGAGGCAGAGCTGGAGCCTTATGGGGCGCCGCGTGCAAATGCTCGATTGGGGGCGTGAGCATTTGCACAAACTAATAATATAACGGGATGCTGAAACACAGCTGAAAGGCTGGCAAGCACCGGACTTTGGTAAAGCGAACTCGCCATTCGCATAGCCAAGGCCCGCAGCACAATATGCCAGACGCTCGACGCTGCGCGATCAAGGCTGCGATCGCCTTAGGCCCTGTCCAACCGCTCTGCAGCGAAAACCGTAGCAAATGCGATCCGTTTGAAGCGGTCGAGCGGTTCTGGACCCCGTTCCACTTTCATTCGCAGAATTGCGCCTTCCCAGGAGGTGAGCAGAAAATCCGCGAGATCGCTCGCCGAAAACTGCGCGCTGATTTCGCCGGCCTGCTGCCCTTCGGCGACGCATTGTTCGAACGGCTTGCACCATTCCTTATAGATCTCAGCAAGCCGTTCGCGCAGCAGTTCGCTAACCTGTGAAACCTCGATACTGAAATCGCCGATCAGGCAGCCGCGAAGGTAGTCGTCGTTTGCGAGGCGTTTCGTGATGATGTCGAGGTAGCGCAACAAGCGTTCGCGAGGTCGCAGGGAGCGATCGTTGAGCGCGTCGCCGACGAGCTTTCGCGTGTGCGCAAAATAGTGGTCGAGGACTTCTGCGGCGAAGACTTCCTTGGAGCGGAAGTGATTGGTGAAGGAGCCTTGGGGCACGCCCGCTTCGGCAACGACATCTCTTACTCCCGCGCCGTGATATCCCTTGCGGAACATGACATGCAGCCCGGCGGCTATAATTTCGTTTTTGTTCGATGGCTTTGGCATGACTTGACAATACGTACGTCTGTATTAAAAATCAAGAGGCGAAGGAGGAGACCCTCCTGCAAGGTTGAATGCCATTTCCCATCGTCTGCGGCCTTTCTTGTTAGGCACCGGATGGGCCGATACATCGTCGCCACTGCACATCAAATCAATACGGACATCCGTATTGAAGAAGGGAAGCTCCAATGACCCACCATCTGGAACTGCCTCGCGTCGAGGTTCTGAACTCTCATATGGCCTATCGAGAAGCGGGGCCAAAGAATGCGCCTATCGTTCTCTTTCTGCATGGGAACCCAACGTCATCCTATATCTGGCGGCACATCATCGCGGATGTTTCACAGGAAGCCCGTTGCATCGCGCCCGATCTCATCGGCTTTGGGCAATCGGGCAAGCCGGACATCGACTATCGCATCGTGGATCATATTCGCTACCTCGATGCGTTCATCGATGCTCTGGAGATTCCATCGGCTTTTATCGTCGCTCAGGATTGGGGCACCGCATTCGCGTTCGAGCGTGCGGCACGCCGGCCCGAGTTCGTGCGTGGCCTCGCGTTCATGGAGTTCATCCGGCCGATAGAAAGCTGGAACGAGTTCCATCAGGTTCCGGCGGCACGAGAACTGTTTCAGAAATTTCGCACGCCTGGAATCGGCGAGAAACTCATTATGGAAGACCATGTCTTCGTGGAACGGGTCCTTCCCGGCTCGATCAAGCGCCAGCTCACGGGGGAGGAAATGTCCGCGTATCGAGCGCCGTTCCCTACGCCGGAAACGCGCCGTCCGGTATGGCGTTTTCCAAATGAAATGCCGATAGCCGGCCAACCTGACGATGTGTGGGCGCTTCTCGAAAATGCCCATGCCGCGCTGCGAGAAAGCACCTATCCGAAAGTGCTGTTTGTAGGAGAGCCCGGGGCCCTGGTATCTCCCGAATTTGCCAGACATTTCGCGCCCACGCTCCATAACTGCGAGGTCGTTTCGCTCGGAGCCGGTGCCCACTATCTGCAGGAAGATCATCCTCAGGCTATTGCGGCAGGGGTTCGGCGCCTGATTGCCGGCGCCGTGTAAGATCAAGTCCGAGCTCAATCAGTTCCAGCAGATGACTATTGCTCGCGCGGGTAAGCGCACGATCCTCCCCAATTCCATGAGAGGGAGAGGGGGGAGGTCACGGCGCTGACCCATTCTGTAATTCCAACGGATTTCAATGGAGGCCTTCAATTTCCCGTATCGATGCCTGGTCGTTGCGACGCGGCGCTCGCCGATGTGACCAGCCAAACGAGGGATGCCATCTGTCGCGCGCTGCACTATTATCATACTTCGGCCCACGGACAGAACTGACAATGATTCTCGCAAAATCTTTAGGAATTACAGGATGCTAAAGAAAATCACCATCACCGCAGCGATTGCTTTGACCGCCTGCCAGTATGCGTCTGCATCGAGCAATGCCGCATGGAATGCGCTGTTCGCGAAGGTGAATGGCACATGTATCGGCCAATCCGGCATCGATACGCCTGAAGCATCGGCGCCTGTGGTCTTCGATGACGCGACCGGCAAGATTGCCGTGCTGCTGCGCGGCCGTCTTGGCAAAGGTGCGGCGAAGAAGAACGTCAGCCTGATTTGTCTTTACGACAAGAAGACAGGCCGCGCGTCGATTGCCGAATATCACTGGCTGGGCACGTGATCGCGGACACGGCACATCCAGCAAAGCGGTGGCCGCTCACTCGATCTGAGCTTCAAACGTCTTGGCGAGCGTCTCGTAGAATTGTGCGGATGTGTCCTTGTGCTCCGCCTTGTATTTTAAACTTACGAGCCGAGCGGCTTCGATAGCCGCTCGAAAAGCATCGATCCGAACTTGCGGGTTCGATTCCGCTTGGGCGCCAATGTCACCGCGATCGAAATTGCCGGCCCGGTATCCGTCCACGAGGTCAACAACGCCTATATGGGGGACTCCACCCTTCATTTTCCCAAAGAAGGCCGCACCGACGCGATCACCGTCCCGGCGGCGCAGCATGCCGGTTCCGGAGGCCTTGCCATCCGGGCAAGCTCCTATCCAGAAAGTTGGCCCGGCTGTCAGGGAGGCTGGGGCAACGAATCTGCAGTGGCTCGCGGGATCCTCCAGCCACGCGTTTTCGGATCCGGCTCGAACACAAGTACTCGTTCCAAGCAATCCCAAGGCGGTAAAGGATGCCGCCCGAACCCACGAAAAGCGTTTTTTCATATCAGGCACCTGCCATTGGCGTGTAAGACTATGGCCGTTTCGATCCATTTTGAACTTTGTATTCGAAATCGAATTAGCTGAATTCACAGTTCAAATGCAATCAGCGCGATCCAACGTTGATGTGCTGACGGCGCTTTTCAACTATTTCACGAATTCTCGGCGGCTTGCACTCCGGCTTGGATCGCAAGGAAAGATGAAGGTCCATCAGTCCAAGAAGGCGCAGGGTAGCCAGTGGACCCGAATCCTGAACCCGGTTTACAATCAACCCAAGGGCGATATTCAAGGGAGGCCTCACGCCTCCTTTCCTTTGTGAGAGGAACCACATGACCAGACGATTTCTGCTATCGACCGCTGCGGCAATTGCCATGCTCTCCCCCGTACCCTCTCTTGCCGAGGAGGGTACAAACTCCCCGGTGAAGTCGATCACCCTATCCTCGGGCGGCCTTGCCGAAATCAGGCGGACTGCATTGCTTGATGGCAATGGCGAAATTAGAATCGAGGTGCCTCTCGATCAGGTAAACGACATCCTCAAGTCGCTCGTGGTGTTCGATCCGACGGGAACCGTCAAGGATCTGTCCCTGGCCGGGCCGAACCCTCTTGATGAAACCTTCAAGAACCTCCCGTTTACGCCGGATGATCTTGCTTCCCTTCCCAAGCTCCTGATGTCCCTCAAGGGATCTAGGGTCGCGATCGGGGGAAAAAACACCGGGGCCGGCACGATCCTCGGTGTCGAGACCGAAAAGAGGGCCAACGGGGAAGAGGCCTTGCTCCTCAACCTGATGAACGATGATGGCCAGATCTCCAGATATGAGCTCGACAGTTCCTCATTGGTGAAATTCGATGATCCGGCGGTTCGGGCGAAAATTGCATCCGCCATAGGTGTTGTCGGGAATAACGTTACGGACACGACGCGCAGCATCGCGGTCAAGATCGACGGGAAAGGCAAACGCGCCGTCGACTTTTCATATGTCGTCGCGGCACCCGTCTGGAAGACGTCCTACCGTGTCGTTGTCGGAAACGAGGGGAAGGCCAGGCTGCAGGCATGGGCGGTACTTGAGAATGCAACCGGCGAGGACTGGAAGGACGTCAGTCTGGTCCTCACCTCAAGCTCCCCCGTCACGCTGACCCAGCGCCTGCATGACCGCTATTGGAAAAACCGCGACGAGCTGCCAATCAGCGTGGACAATGTAGGAATTCCCAAAGCCGATTCCGGAAACGGAGCCGCCTTCGCCAAAATGGAAGAGCCCGAGGGCGCTGCCATGGAAGCGATGAAGAGTGATGGTGCTGCCAGACGAAGGAACATGCCGGTCGCAGCGGCGGTCGCCCCATCGCCGGCAATGTCCTATGCACAGTCTGCGACCTCCTCCGAGGGGGACATCTCGGCCACGTTCAAGCTCGACGACACCTACGACATCCGGAACGGTGACACGGTATCGGTTCCGATCGTCGACAAGGAAGTGTCGGCCGAACTCGTCTCGCTTTATCGCCCGGACCGTGGCGACAGCCATCCGATCTCGGCAGTTTCGCTCGAAAATTCCACGGGAGTGAGCCTGCCCGGCGGCATCCTCACCGTATACGACAACAAGGGCGGCTATATCGGAGACTCGAGCCTCATCGGCTTGCCGAACGGCGACACCCGAATGTCGAGCTTTGCACTGGACAAGAAGGTTACCGTCGAGACCAGATCCGATAACGGCGTCAAGACCGTGGAAATCAAGGTCGTGGACGGAGTTCTCGTTACGAAGAACATCATGCGCGAGGAAACGGTCTATGTGGTTCGCGGTGCCGCCGATGCCGAGCGTACGATCCTGATCGAACACCCCAAGCGCGATGGATGGGAGTTCACCTCGCCCGACCTTAAGAGCGAGAGCGCCACCGATTATCGCCTCAAGGTCAAAATCGGGAAGGGTGAGACGCGGGAGGTCAAGGCGGTGCTTACCCGTTCCGGCGGGGAATCGTTTCAGCTCGCCGATTTGAACGCGGTCGACCTCGCGCAATGGTCTTCCACCTCGCTTGATCCTGTGATCAAGGACAAGCTCGGCGAGCTTTCGAAAGCCAAAAAGGACGAGTTCGAGACGAGACGCCAGCTGGACCGCGCGGCCGAGGAACATGAAGCTCTGCAGGCGAGCCAGGAGCGTACCCGAGAGAACCTCAAGGTGATGCCGACAGGCAGCGATCAGCAAAAGGGCTATGTCGAAAAGCTCTCCGAAATCGAGAAGAAGATCGACCAGAATGAAGGTGCGCAAACCAAGATGCGCGAAACGCTCTCCAAATTTACGTCGAGGGTCGAGGACATAATCAAGACGTTCTAGAACCGGACGCGTTGCCGGAGAGAAAGTCACTCGTGCGCCGACCAGCTCCGTCTGAAGTCGGCGTGCCAGTTCCGCAAGGCGCGATATTCGCTTCACCGGTATCGTCTCGCTTCGAACGGAAACTTCACCAGGAAACAAGACCAGGATCGTGCGCTGGGATCGGCGATCTGCTGCCTGCGCTGGATCGTCATGGCGACATGAAACCAGTCGATGATGTGGGCTGGACTGCGCGGGCCCGACAAACCGTTTCCAACTCCGGGAATCTACCGCTATTCCTTAATGTCGATCGTGAAAGCTCACTTCTGTTCGGCTGAGAAAACGTTTTCTCTTATTGACAATAAATTTGGGAAAGGCTTTTCTCTTGTGCGAGGAGGAACTGGATTTGGTGGGCAGGAGCAGTCGCGTAACGATCCACGACGTCGCCAAGGCGGCAGGCGTCAGCGTCTCGACGGTGTCGAAGGCGTTGAACGATACCGGGCGGATGACCGCTGAGACGCGTGACAAGATCAAGTCGATAGCAACAGGCGTGGGCTTCCGTCCGAATGCGCTTGCGAGGAGCCTGCTCTTCAATAGAAGCTTCACAGTCGGGCTTCTGACCAACGACACCTATGGCCGTTTCACGCTTCCGTTGATGTCGGGCATTTCGGAGGCGTTGGTCGATCAGGGCGTATCGGTTTTCCTGTGCGCTATAGAAGACGACCCGAAACTGGCCAAGATCCATGTCGACGCCATGCTGGACAAGCAGGTGGATGGCATCATCGCGACAGGCAAGCGGATCGACAGGTCTCTCCCGGTCGATCTCGCTGGCCTGCCGGTGCCGGTCGTATACGCCTACAGTCAGGGGACGGAGGGGAGCGTCATTCTAACCGCTGATGACGCGCAAGGTGCGCAACTTGCAATTTCCCGGCTTCGTTCTACTGGCCGCCGCAGGCTGGTTCACATTACCGGACCGGAGAGCTTCGCGTCGGCGCTGGAGCGAGCAAACGCGTTTCAGAGGACGGTCGGACCCGATGCGAAAGTCCTCTTCGGAGAATGGACCGAAGCCTGGGGGCACCAGTCGATCGCCGCCTTGTTCGACGCGGAGGGGGAGCGTCCGGACGGCATATTCTGTGGCAACGATCAGATCGCCCGTGGGGTCGTAGATGCCCTGCGGGAAAGGGGCCTTCGCGTCCCGGAAGATGTTGCAGTCGTGGGATTCGACAATTGGGAGATTGTCGCGGCCCAGACCAGGCCGGCCCTGACGACAATCGACATGAACTTGAAGGAACTCGGCCGGATCGCCGGCCTGACGATATTGGATCTTGCCGAGGGTCGGCCGGTGGCGCCGGGTCTGCGCAAGCTTCCATGCAGTTTGGTCGTTCGACAGTCCTGCGGGAGCAGCGATCAGGGAAATTGACGGGAGGCGGGGCGAAAATCGTCCCTTCATATGGAGGATGTAATGCTCAAGAGAATGCTTGCAGCAACGGCGTTGCTGTCGATATGTCTGTCGTCGGCCGCGTCCGCCGAAACCGTTTCGATGTGGGTCAGATCGGGCAGCGGGGGCGGAGCCTTCAAGGCGGTCATCGACGCCTTCAATGCGGCGAATTCCGACAAGGTCGAACTCACCGAAATTCCATCGGACCAGATGGTTCAGAAATACGCTACCGCAGTGGCTGGCGGACAGGCGCCCGACGCGATCGCCCTCGATCTGATCTATACGCCCTCGTTCGCCTCGGCGGGGCAGCTCGAGGACCTGACGGATTTCGCGAAGTCGCTGCCGTACTTCAACGCTCTCGCTCCCGCACACGTCAAGCAGGGGACCTACGAGGGGAAAGTATATGGGCTGCCCTTGCTGGTCGAAACGTCGGTGTTCGCCTGGAACAAGGGGCTCTACAAGCAGGCCGGTCTCGACCCTGACAAGGCACCGAAATCCTGGGAGGAGATCGCTTCCAACGCCGAGAGGATCCGCAAGCTCGGCCAAGACGATTATGGCTTCTATTTCTCGGGCGGCGGCTGCGGCGGCTGTATGATCTTCACCTTCACTCCGCTCGTATGGGGCGCCGGTGCGGATATCCTGTCGGCGGATGCGAAGACTGCGACATTGGATTCTCCGCAGATGCGCAAAGCCGTGGAAGATTATCGCAAGATGATCAAATCCGGTGTGGTGCCTGCCAGTGCCGCGACCGATAACGGCGTGGACTTTCTGAAGTTCCTCGGAGGCAAGGTTGGTCAGCAGAGCCTTGGCGCATTCGCCATCGGCACGTTGATCACCCAGCATCCCGAGGTCGACTTCGGCGTTACGCTTATCCCGAGCGTTGACGGCAAGGCGTCGTCCTTTGCCGGCGGCGACAACATCGTCGTGACGAAGGGCGCACCCCATGTCACGCAGATCCAGAAATTCCTCAAATACGTCTACTCTGAGGAAGGCCAGACCATCATGGCCAAGAACGGGAGCCTGCCGACCCGGACGGACATTGCCGACAAGGTGCTGCAAGGCCAGGATCCAAGGCTGCTCGTCGCCGCCGAGGCGATCAAGATCGCCAAGACGCCGTACACGCTGCAGTTCAACGACCTGATCAACAGTCCGAACAGCCCATGGTCGAACTTCATCAACGCCGTAATGTTCGGCGACGACGTCGATGGCGCGTTCCAGAGCGGCCAGGCGGGCATGCAGTCGATTATCGACAGCGCTCAATAAGCGTCGGGCCGGAGGTGCGCCGTGCTTCCGGTCCTCAATTCCCTGACAATACGACGAGATCAAAGATGACGACGCAAATCATCTCCGTCTCTCCGAAGCGCAAACGCCGGAGGAGAGGGGGCTGGCGCGGCCTCGCCTACATCGCCCCCGCCATCGCCTTGGTGACGGTGTTCTTCGTGATGCCTCTTCTGCTCACGGCGTGGATGAGCCTTCATCGATGGCCGCTGATGGGTGTGCCACGATGGACCGGTCTCGACAACTATACCCGCATGTTCGGCGATCCGCGGTTCTGGACGTCGCTCGGCTTTACCGCGCAGTATACGTTGGTCGTGACGATCGCCATCTTCGCCGTCGCATTCCCGCTGGCGTTTTTCGTGGACAAGCCGCGCAAAGGTGTGTCCGCCTATCGCACGATTATCTTCCTGCCGGTCGTCATTGGTCTCGCCTCGGCCTCGCTGCTGTGGGTGTGGCTGGCCAATGTTGACAGCGGCCTCTTCTCGCCAGTGCTCGAAATGCTGGGTCTCACCCAGGGCCGCCGAAATCTGCTGGCAACCTTCGATACCGCGTTCCTGACGATCATCGTCATGGTGGTCTGGAAGGTTGCGGGCTTTACCATGATCATCCTGCTGACGGGTCTTCAGGGAATTCCATCCGAGCTGATCGAGGCTGCGCGCATCGACGGCGCGAGTTCGTGGCAGCGCTTTCGCCATCTGACGCTCCCCTTGATGCGCCGGACGATGGCTCTTGCGCTTATCCTGTCCGTGACCGGCTCGATCCTGGCGTTCGACCAGTTCTACATCATGACGAGCGGCGGTCCGCAAAACCGCATGATTTCCATCGTCTATTACATCTTCAATCAGTCGTTCGTGTCGTTCAATCTCGGATATGGCGCGGCGCTTTCGATCGCGCTGCTCGTCATCCTGGTGGCGCTGAGCATCGTGCAGCTCTGGCTGCTGAGGGTCGGGGAGGATCGCCCATGACCGCCCGCCGCACCATCCGCAGCCGCCGAAATGCGCGCCGGAACACGGCCTTCCACGCTGCCGGGGCAGCCGTCGTCCTCTTCTTCCTCGCGCCTTTCGCAATTATGCTGATGGCGTCGTTTCGGCCGCGCAGCGAGACCGCCCTGCCGCCGCTGCCACCATGGCCGCTGTCCGGCGTGAGCGTCGATGCCTACCGTACCTTGAACGGGTTCGGCTCCGGCATCTGGCATCACATGTTCAACTCGCTGTTCGTGGCGATCGCCACGGTCATCATGACCGTCGGCATCAGTCTCCTGGCGGGCTACGGCTTTTCTCGCTACCGGTTTCCATTCAAGAACGCGCTGTTCATTCTGATCATCGCCACTTTGATGATCCCGTTCCAGTCGATCCTGACGCCGCTGTTTATCATTCTGTCACGGCTTGGGCTGAACAACTCCCTGATCGGGCTGACGCTCGTCTATGTCACCCTGCAGCTTCCCTTCTCCGTGTTCATGATGCGCAATGCGTTCGACGCGGTGCCGAAGGAGATCGAGGAGGCCGCCCGTATCGATGGAGCGCGCGATCTCCGGCTGCTGGCTCGCGTGCTCTTTCCGCTCGTCCTGCCGGGTGTGGTGACAGTGGCGATCTTCGCCTTTCTCAACGCCTGGAACGAGTTTTTCGCGGCACTTGTGCTGCTGTCGAGCAACGACAAGTTCACGCTTCCCGTCTTGATGACCGCCGTCCGTGCCTCGCGCATGGGGGCCATCGATTGGGGCGCCGTTCAGGCGGGTGTCGTCGTCATGGTCATCCCATGTCTCATCGTCTTCCTGCTTCTTCAACGCTTCTACATGCGCGGGCTCATGGCCGGCGCGGTCAAGTAATTCAAAGGAGAGTTTCAAAATGACAGCCAAAAACAAAAGCCAATTCCGCCCCGTTGCGGTTCCCGACGTCACGCTCGACGGATTTTGGGGGAAGTGGCAGGACGCAGTCTGTGACTCCACTGCGGCAATTCTGCTCGACCGCTGCGAAAAGGCCGGGATGATCCAGGCGATCGACGTCGATCGGCCGAGCCCGGGCATCGTGATCCCGATCGATGAAAAGTGGACGGGCTCGACCCAGATGTTCTGGGATTCCGACCTTGGCAAGTCGATCGAAACCATCGCCTACTCCCTGTATCGAAAGCCGAACCCGGAACTCGAGGCGCGTGCCGACGCCATCATCGAGATGTATGAAAAGCTGCAGCAGGAAGACGGCTATGTGAACGCCTGGTTCCAGCGCGTGCAGCCCGGCAAGCGTTGGACGAACCTTCGCGACCATCACGAGCTCTATTGCGCAGGACATCTGATGGAAGCCGCCGTGGCCTATTATCAGGCGACGGGCAAGCGCAAATTGCTTGATATCATGTGCCGATACGCCGACCATTTGATCAAGGTTTTTGGTCACGGCGAGGGGCAGATCCCCGGCTATTGCGGCCATCAGGAAGTAGAACTGGCGCTCGTCAAGCTGGCGCGCGTCACAGGAGAACAGAAGTATCTCGATCTCTCCAAATTCTTTATCGACGAGCGTGGCAGCCAGCCTCATTTCTTCACTGCCGAAGCTCTTCGCGGGGGGCGCGATCCAAAGAATTACGTACACAAGACGTATGAGTACAGCCAAGCCCATCTTCCCGTGCGCGAGCAGGGCAAGGTCGTCGGTCACGCGGTACGCGCCATGTATCAGTACTCCGGCATGGCCGACATCGCGACCGAGTATCAGGATGATACGCTGACAAGCACGCTGGAGACGCTCTGGGATGACCTTACCGTCAAGCAGATGTATGTCACGGGCGGCATCGGTCCCGCCGCTAGCAACGAAGGCTTCACTGACTATTACGACCTGCCGAACGACACGGCTTACGCCGAGACCTGTGCCTCCGTCGGTCTCGTCTTTTGGGCAAGCCGCATGCTCGGCCGCGGCCCCAATCGCCGCTACGCCGACATCATGGAGCAAGCGCTCTATAACGGCGCGCTTACGGGGCTTTCCATTGATGGCAAGACCTTTTTCTACGACAATCCGCTGGAGAGCACGGGCAAGCACCATCGCTGGGTCTGGCATCGTTGCCCGTGCTGCCCCCCGAATGTCGCACGGCTCGTCGCTTCGATCGGTTCGTACATGTATGCGGTGGCGGACAACGAGATCGCCGTGCATCTCTACGGCGAAAGCAGCGTGAAGGCGGAAATGGCTGGCGCAGGAGTAAAGCTCGCCCAGCGCACCAACTATCCATGGAACGGCGATATCCGCATCGAGGTGGAGACGACGGTGCCGTCGACGTTCGCAATCGCTTTGCGCATACCGGAATGGGCTGACGGTGCGGCCTTACAGATCAACGGAAGCCCGGTCGACCTCAGTTCGTCGGTCGTTGACGGATATGCGCGTCTCGAACGAGCCTGGAACACGGGCGATGTCATCGAGCTTAAACTCCCGCTCGAACTGCGTCCGCAATACGCTTCTCCGAAGGTTCGCCACGACGTCGGCCGCGTCGCGCTCGCCCGCGGCCCGCTGATCTACTGCGTCGAGGAGACGGATAATGGTGGTGATCTCAACGCTTTCGTGGTTCCGCAGGATCTGAAGGGCTATCGGATCAAGGAAATCGAGAGGCTGAACGGCGCCGTTGCCGTCGAGCTGGACGTGTCGAAGGAGGACACCAACGGCTGGAACGGATCGCTCTACCGTACCCGTCCTCCCGAGCAGGTGGCGGCAACGATGACACTCGTGCCCTATCATCTCTGGGACAATCGTGATCCGGGCGCCATGCTGGTGTGGCTCCAGTCCGAAAAGTGATCGGGATGAATTCCATGGATAGAGCAAGCGTGTCCCTAAAGGCCGTCCAGAAGTCCTACGGAAGTCTCGCGGTGGTGCACGGCATCGATCTTGACATCAATGAGGGGGACTTCGTCGTGTTTGTCGGCCCTTCTGGATGTGGGAAGTCGACGCTTCTGCGGATGATCGCCGGGCTCGAGGAGGTGACCGAAGGCGAGATCAGCATCAAGGGGCGGGATGTCACCGACCTCGATCCGTCCGATCGAGGCATCGCGATGGTTTTCCAGTCCTATGCACTCTACCCGCACATGTCGGTGCGGGAGAACCTCGCATTCGGGCTGAGGATGGCCCGCACGGACGCAGCCGAGATCAGCCGCAGGGTGGATCAGGCCGCGTCCATCCTCAAGATTGACCATCTCTTCGAGCGTCGTCCGGGTCAGCTCAGCGGCGGCCAGCGTCAGCGCGTCGCCATCGGCCGTGCCATCGTGCGCAAGCCCGACGTCTTCCTTTTCGACGAGCCTTTGTCGAATCTCGATGCCGAGTTGCGCGTGTCGATGCGCATCGAGATTGCGCGGCTGCACAGGGAACTCGGCAACACGATGATCTATGTCACGCACGACCAGACCGAGGCGATGACGCTTGCCGATAAGATCGTTGTGCTGCGCAGCGGACGTATCGAACAGTTCGGCACGCCGAGAGAGGTCTATGAAAACCCTTCCAACATGTTTGTTGCCGGTTTCATCGGCTCTCCGCGGATGAATTTCCTCAAGGCGACCAGTGAGGGAGCTGGGCGTTTCCAGATCGCGGGCAAGATATTCGAGGCGCAGGAAGTGCCAGCAATGCCGTCCGTTGGCGCCGATTTCGTTGTGGGCATCCGGCCCGAGCATATTGTGCTCGGCGAACCGCATGACCTGTCGATACCGGCGAAGGTAGAGTTTTCCGAGTATCTTGGCGGCACCAGATATATCTATTGTGCGCTGGACGACGGCCAAAACCTGGTGGTGGAGCAGAGGGCCGGGCCCGATGTCGAGCCGGGAAGTTCGATCAACCTGGATCACTCCTCCAGAAACCGTCTTTTCTTCAGCACCGAGGGCGAGCGCCTGATTGCCTAGCCGGGCGGCTCGCTTATCGGTGGATGGTATCTATTCAACGAGCGATGCGTGCGGCACAGGGGCGAGCAGCGTCGGCGTGCGCCGTGATGTCAGGGAACGCTTCATTTTATATCCTCGAATTGAGGCTATCCCGTTCCAGCGCCGGGTAGATCATCGGCATTCATGCGAGCTTCAAGCGGGACGCTCGGCTCCGGCGCTTTACTGCAGATACGATGCCTTGACATGGTTCGTCCAAGGTGGCCGTGAGTGTCAAGATTGTATCTGTTTGCATGACTGTTCCACGCCCTATGACATTGGATTGGGGTGCCAGATAAGCCGGCCCCACGGCATCTCTTGTAAAATCAAAAATCTTGATATAAATGAAACCTATTGATGAGGTGTCTGGGATTCAATGAAGCGCGGCTTTCTGACAATTTATGCGGGTGAGAATGCTGCCGTTTTTAGGGCTCTTTCGGCGCCGGCGCGCGTCGATATGCTGAAGCTGCTCTGCGCCAAGGGCTCGATGAATGTCAACGAGATCGCCCGGGAACTGGATTTGCCGCAATCCACAGTCGCAACGGCGATCATGATCCTTGAGGAAGCCGGTCTTGTCGAGACCAAGGCTGCGAAAGCGCGCAAGGGCTACCAGAAGATCTGCACCGCGCTTTACGACGAAATCCTGCTCAGTTTCGAGGATCAGGCCTTCAAGCACGATGAAGACGTGATCGAAGTCGCCATGCCGATCGGCCTCTATACGAGCTGCGAGACGCACGCGCCATGCGGGCTGTGTTCAACCGACGGCGTGATCGGTCTGCTCGATGTTCCCGACTATTTCCTTGACCCGCAGCGCATGCAGGCCGGCCTCCTATGGTTCGGCCGCGGCCATGTCGAATATAAATTCCCGAACAATGCCAAGATCTTGAATAGGAATGTCAACGCCATCGAATTCTCGATGGAGCTTTCGTCCGAGGTGCCGGGCACCAATCCGGATTGGCCGTCGGACATTACCGTCTGGATCAACGGTGTCGCCGTCGGGACATGGACGTCCCCCGGCGATTACGGCGACAAGCGCGGAGCCTTCACGCCAAGCTGGTGGAAGCTGGAAGGCTCCCAGTACGGTAAGCTGAAGACCTGGCGAATCTCGAAAAAAGGCACTTTTATCGACGGCGTTGCCGCTTCCGATGTGACGATCGATGATCTCGCCATCAGCCAGCATTCCTCGATCCGCTTGCGGGTCGGGATTGCCGACGATGCACGCAACACTGGCGGCATCAATATTTTCGGTCGCGGCTTCGGCAACTACGGCCGCGACATCCTGATGCGCATCGACTTGGCGTAAATCTATATCATATATTGTGATATATAGCCAATAACCCGCATAAATTTCCGATAAGTCATATTTTTTATAATCATTTGTTTTTATAGGCTATTTTCCCGATTTCGGCTGTCTTTATCATGAATCTCGCGGTATTTTCCCTTTGGTACGCGTTGACGACCTTCTAAAAGTGTATCAAGATCAAGGTATAAGAACGAAATATCTGATACATATGGGAGGAAGGCCGTGAAGGCGCATGTGATCGTCCATCGTGATTTCCGAATTGCCGACATTGACGATCGGCTTTACAGCGCTTTTTTGGAACATCTGGGCAGGGCGATCTACGGCGGCATCTACGAGCCCGGTCACCCGACTGCCGACGAGCATGGCTTCCGTAAGGATGTGATCGAGTTGGTGCGCGAGCTCAACGCGCCCTATACCCGCTATCCCGGCGGCAATTTCGTTTCCGCCTATAATTGGGAAGACGGGGTGGGCCCCCGCTCCGAGCGTCCGGTGCGCCTGGACCTTGCCTGGCGGACGCGTGAGAGCAACCAGATCGGCGTCAACGAATTCGTCGATTGGTGTAAAAAAGCCAAGACCAAGCCGATGCTTGCCGTCAACCTCGGCTCGCGTGGGCTGGATGCGGCGAGAAACTTCCTCGAATATTGCAATCATCCGGGCGGCACCTATTGGTCGGATCTCCGGCGCAAGCATGGCTGGGCCGATCCGCATGGGGTGAAGCTCTGGTGCCTCGGCAATGAAATGGACGGCCCCTGGCAGGTTGGGCACAAGTCTGCCTACGAATACGGACGCCTAGCCGACGAGACCGCCAAGGCCATGCGCGGCTTCGACAAATCGCTCGAACTGGTCGTCTGCGGCTCATCCAATTCCGACATGAAGACCTATCCGGATTGGGAAGCGCAGGTTCTGGAGCAGTGCTATGACAGCGCCGATCATATCTCGCTGCACATGTATTTCGCCAATCGCGAAAGGAATACGCTGAACTATCTGGCAAAGGCCGAGAAGCTTGACCGCTACATCGTTACCATCGGCGGCGTAATCGACTATATCAAAGCGAAGAAGCGGTCGAAGAAGACGATCGGCATTTCCTTTGACGAGTGGAATGTCTGGTACCACTCCAATCAGCAGGACAAGGAGATCCTTGCCCGCGACGAATGGCCGGATGCGCCGCATCTGCTCGAGGATGTCTATAATTTCGAAGACGTGCTGCAGGTCGGAGGTATTCTCAACACCTTCATTCGCCGCTCCGATCGTGTGCGCATTGCCTGCATAGCCCAGCTGGTCAACGTGATCGCGCCGATCATGACGGAAGATGGCGGCCCGGCATGGCGGCAGACCATCTACTATCCGCTCTATTTCGCCTCGAAATATGGTCGTGGCTACGCGCTGTGTCTCATCACCGACGGTCCGACCTATGACAGCGACGAAGCCGACGATGTGCCCTATCTCGATGTGTCAGCCGTCCATGACGAACTGGGCAAAATGGTCACGCTGTTTGCCGTCAACCGCCATCCGGACAGCGCTCTTGATCTCGACACCCGTCTCGAAGGCTTCACCGGCGCCCGTGTCGTCGAACAGCATGAGATGGTCCACAGCGATCTGCAGGCGGTCAACACTGCAACGCGACCGAACGCCGTCGTCCCGACCAATACCGGCGATGCCAAAGTCGAGGATGGCCGGCTGCGTGCGACGTTGAAGCCGCTGTCTTACACGGTGATCCGGCTGGCGGTGTGACGCCTTGCCGCCGGGGCCGATGCGCCCCGGCACTGAAAATGGTCGAACGGTCGCGAGGAGGCGACCGCCGATCTTTTGCGAACCCGAACCGCCGCACAAGGTTTGCTGCCAGTCGGGAAAGAGGGTGAAAGTCGTGGTCTGCTCCGTTTTGTCCGGGCGCGCCGCGTAATCGATAAAAGTGGGAGGAGTTCATGCAGCAGTGGAAGAAGCTTGCCTTCGGTGTCGCGCTGGCCACGTTCGGCCTCGTCGCGGCGGCCAAGGCTCAGGATTATACGTCCTTGCCTCGCAAGGAGACCTTGATCGTCGAGAATCCGGAAGGAACGATCAAGAATCCGGGCTGGTTCAATATCTGGGTCAATGGCGGCGGCGGCGTTTCGACCGGCCTCCAGCAATTGACCATGGATACGCTCTGGTACATCGATCCGGAGAAGGGTCTGGGTGGCGCAGCCTGGGACAATTCGCTGGCTGCCGACAAGCCGCAATATAATGATGATTTCACCCAGATGACGGTGAAACTGCGCAAGGGTCTTTACTGGAGCGACGGCGTCGAATTTACCGCTGACGACGTGGTCTATACGGTCAAGACGCAGATGGATCATCCCGGCATGGTCTGGAGTGCCGCCTTTTCGGTCCAGGTCGCCAGCGTCGAGGCGACGGATCCCTATACCGTTGTCTTCAAGCTGAAAAAGCCGAATTCGCGCTTTCACGCTATCTTCACGGTTCGCTGGAACGGCGCCTGGATCATGCCGAAGCATGTCTTCGAGAAGGTCGCCGATCCCGTACGTTATGACAATGCCAATCCCGTCTCGCTCGGCGCTTACAAGCTGAAGGCCTATGATCCGCAGGGCAAATGGTATACCTGGGAGAAACGTGACGACTGGCAGCGCACCTCGCTCGCGCGCTTTGGCGAGCCGGCTCCGAAATATGTCTCCTATGTCGATCCAGGCCCGCCGGACAAGCGTACCATCGCACAGCTCGAACACAATCTGGATATCATTCACGACAACACGCCCGAAGGCATGTTCACGCTGAAGGAGAAATCGAAAACGGCCGAAAGCTGGTTCCCCGGCTTCCCCTTCGCGCATCCAGACCCGACCCTGCCAGCGGTGATCTTTAACACCCAGGATCCCGTATTCCAGAATCCGGACGTACGCTGGGCACTGGCGCTGCTGATCGACATCAAGGCCGTCGACATGGCAAGTTATCGCGGCACAGCGACGCTTTCCGCGCTCGGCGTTCCGCCAACGGCGATCGCCATGACGGATTATCAGGCTCCGCTGCAGGATTGGTTGAAGAATTTCGAGATCGACACCGGCAAGCGCAAGATCAAGCCATACGATCCGACGATCGGCCAGCAGATCGCCGATATCCTGCGCAAGCAGCCGAAGTACAAAGATCAGATCCCGACCGATCCGGCCGCGATCGGCAATGCCTTCGGCTATGGCTGGTGGAAGCCCGATCCGCAGGCCGCCGCCGAACTTCTGCAGAAGGCCGGCTTCAAGAAGATCGATGGCAAATGGATGACACCCGACGGTCAGCCCTTCAAGATCCGCCTGACGGTCGAGGGTGATACTCGCTCGGTCTTCACCCGCGCCGGAACGCTGATTGCCCAGCAATGGGCAGCTTTCGGGATCGACTCCAAGGCGGCACCCACGACAAATCTCTGGCAAGTGGGGCTACAGCCCGGCAGCTATCAGGTTGCCATCGCCTGGAGCGTCGAGACCTGGGGCGGCGATCCGGATCTATCGTTCTTCCTCGACAGCTGGCACTCCGAGTTCGTCGCGAAGAAGGGTGAAAACCAGGCGCCGCGCAACTGGCAGCGCTGGTCCAATCCCGAACTCGACAAGATCATCGAAAACATCCGTCGCATCAGCGCCGATGATCCGAAGGGTATCGAACTCGGCAAGGACTATCTGAAGCTCGTTGCGCAGCAGATGCCGACCATTCCGCTGATGTCCTACAACGTGTTCACCTCGATGGACACGACCTACTGGAAGGGTTATCCGACCATAGCTGACCCCTATACCGACCCGGTTCCCAATTGGGCGAACTCCCGGTTGATGATGGTGAAGCTCAAGCCGGCGCAACCTTAGCTCTCCCGACCCTGACGCGGCGAACGCGCCGCGTCAGGCACCTGTCGCCGGGCACGAAAAGAGGTCCGGCGATCTTTTCGATCAGAGATGAAGTGCGGGCAGCAAGGAAAACGACGGCATGACGTCCTATCCAGTTTTCGTGTTGAAACGATTTGGCCAGTTTCTGCTCGTCGTCTTTCTCGGCATATCAGCGACTTTCTTCATCACGCATCTGACACCGATCGATCCGGTCGAGGAAAGCATTGGCGCAATCCAGCAAATGGGCCAATCGGATCCCCGCGCCGTCGAACTGATGCGCCAGTCGCTCAGGGAGCTCTACGGTCTCGAGGGCTCCATCTGGCAGCAGTATCTGCATTTCTGGGGCCGCCTCGCGACCGGTGATCTCGGGCCGTCGCTCTCGGCATTTCCAACGCCCGTTTCCGCCATCATCGCAAGGGCGCTGCCCTGGACCATCGGCCTGATGACCGTTTCCGTCATCATCACATTCCTGCTCGGAAGTATGATCGGCGCGCTCACCGGCTACTATCGCAATAGCATGATACTGAAGGCCGTGAGCCTCGTTTTCATCGCCATGCAGCCGATACCCTATTACATCCTCGCCTTCGTGCTGATCATCTTGTTCGGCTACATCTGGCCGATCCTGCCGATCAACGGCGGCTATGAGATGAACACCAGTCTGGAGCTGTCCTTCACACTGGTGCTCGACATTCTCCGACATTCCATCCTACCGGCGCTATCCTTGATCCTCGTCGGGACCGGCAGCTGGCTCATCGGCATGCGTGCGCTCGTCTCCAATATCATCACCGAGGACTACGTTGTTTTTGCCGAGCTTGGCGGCGTGCCGAAGCGCAGGATTTTAAGGTCTTATATCGCACGCAATGCCATGGTGCCGCAGTTTACCGGCCTTGCCATGTCGCTCGGCGCTGTTTTCAACGGCACCGTCATCACGGAGATCGTCTTCGGCTATCCCGGCATCGGCAATCTTCTGATTTCGGCCGTCCATGCCGGCGATTACAGCCTTGTCCTGGGGCTGAGTGCGCTATCGATCGCCGGCGTCGCCGCGGCAGTCTTCATCGTCGACATATTGGGTCCGCTGATCGACCCGCGCATCAAGGTGGAGTAGGCCATGCTGACGATCGTTCGCGACCTCGCTCGCCAGAATGCCGAATTCCTTTGCGGTTTGCTTTTGTTTGCCGTTATCGTCGGAATGGTGATCCTGTCCTATTTCTCACCCTACGGCCCTTCCGATCTTTATCTGCTGCCGCCGGACATGCCGCCGGATGGGCAATACTGGCTTGGCACGACATCGCGTGGCCAGGATGTTTTCTGGCAACTCGCGGTAGCGCTCCGCAACACCCTCTATTTCGGCATCGGTGTCGCCTTCCTGTCCCGCATTATCTCGCTTGTCGTGGGACTGGTGGCTGGCTATGCCGGCGGCGCCCTCGATCGCGTGCTGATGGCGATCAATGACAGCATCATGGTCATTCCGCAGTTTCCGCTGCTGATCCTGTTCTACTTCGTACTCAAGGACGAAATGACCTGGACGGTGCTTATCGTCGTCATGGCGTCGCTGGGCTGGTCCTATGACGCGCGCTTGATCCGCTCGGTGGCGATCAGCCTCAAGACGCGGCCTTTCACCACGCAGAGCATCTATTCCGGCATGAGCATGCGTAAGATCCTCGTCGAGGAGCATCTGCCCTATGTACTGCCGATCGTCTTCGCCACAACGATGAACAATATGATCTGGTCGATCGGCATGGAGATCACGCTTTCGGTGCTCGGCTTTACCGATATCGAGACGCCGACCATGGGCATGATGATCTATTGGGCCAATGCCCATTCGGCATTGATCGCCGGAAACTGGTGGTGGGTCGGAGCACCCGTGGCTGCCATCGTCGTTCTGTTCATGGCGCTCTTCCTGCTGTCGATGTCGATGAATGAATACAACGACCCGCGCAGTCGTTTGAACCGGATGGGAGGCTAGGTATGGAGGCTGTCGTCGAGGTCAGCAACCTCAAGGCCTATTATCGAGCCTTCCTCTATGGCGTCGATCGCGAGGTGCGCGCGGTGGATGATGTCAGCCTGTCGATCGGTCGCGGTGAGATCTACGGTGTTGCCGGTGAATCGAGCAGCGGCAAGACGACGCTGATCAAGACGATCGCGGGTGCCATCCGACCGCCGCTTCGCGTCGTCTCCGGCGCTGTCAAATTTCACTTCAATGGCGGAACGCAGGATATCTGCGCGATGACGCCGCAGGAGCGGGCATCGCTTCGCTGGCGGCATTTGTCCTATGTCATGCAGGGATCGATGAACGTGCTCAATCCCGTGCGGCGCATCCGGCATTCATTCACGGATTTTGCTTTCCGCCACATGAAGGTCGATCGCAGCACCTTCTTCGACCGTGTGGGCACCCATCTCCAGCGATTGAAACTCGACGCGCATCTTCTCGATGCCTATCCGCACGAGTTGTCCGGAGGCATGCGTCAACGCATGACCATCGCGCTCGCGACCATTCTGACGCCGGAGTTCATCATCGCCGATGAACCGACGACGGCGCTTGATGTCATCGTCCAGCGCGACGTGCTGTCGATGATCCGCGAGATACAGCACGAGATGGGCTCATCCTTCCTGTTCGTCACCCACGACATGGGCGTTCACGCCGCCGTCTCCGACCGTATCGGCATCGTTTATGCCGGGCGGCTGGTCGAGGAAGCGCCGACGCGCAAGCTTTTTCAACTGCCGCTTCATCCCTATACCCAGCATCTGGTCGCAAGCCTGCCACGGATCGGCGATGCCTCCACGCGGCCCTCGCTGGAGGGCAGACCGCCCAATCTCGCCATGCCGCCGGAGGGATGCCGCTTTCATCCACGTTGTCCCAAGCGCATGGATATCTGCAGTCGCGAAGCGCCGCCGATGGTAGCCATCGAACCTGATCGTCGCGTTGCCTGCTTCGCAGTGACGGGAGGACGGGTTTGAGCGATCTTCTTTCACTCTCGCATGTCAGCAAAATTTATCGGCAGGGCGGTATGCTCAGCCGCCGCCAGATAACCGCTGTGCGCGATGTCAGCCTGACCTTGGGAGAAGAGCCGGAAATCCTGTCTATCGTCGGCGAATCCGGTTCCGGCAAATCCACCATTGCGTCGATGATCCTCGGTCAAACGGCGCCGACATCGGGTGCACTCAATTTTCGCGGTATGCCCGTTGCCATTCATGGGAGGTCCGACCGGCGCGCCTTCATGCGCGAGGTTCAGCCCGTCCTTCAGAACCCCTTCGAGGCTTTCAATCCGCTCAAGAGGGTCGATCGATATCTATTCGAAACGGCGAGGAATTTCGCGCCCGATGGCAATCGGCCGAGCCGTACGGAAGTCGAGCGTATGGCGGACAATGCGCTTGCCCATATCGGCCTGACGCTTGCCGAGGTAAAGGGCCGGTTTCCGCATGAACTATCGGGCGGCCAGCTGCAACGCACGGCTATTGCGCGTGCGCTCATACCGCAACCACGCTTGCTGGTAGCCGACGAGCCCGTTTCCATGGTCGACGCCTCCCTCAGAATGGCGATCGTCAACCTCTTCGGCCAGCTGAAGAAAGAACTTGGGCTCTCGATCATCTACATCACCCATGATCTAGCGACCGCCTACTACATCAGTGACCGCATCATCATCATGAAAAAGGGTGAGATCGTCGAGCAAGGCGGTGCGCGCGCTGTGCTTGACAATCCGCAGCATCCCTATTCGCGCGCCCTAAAGGAAGCAGTCCTGTCCGCTAGCCCGGATATGGAACCAGCATCGCTGGCCTAGGCGCTTGCCGGCCTCGCGCTGAGCCAGCTTTGTCGTGGCTTTGGGTGGACCGCATTCTTGCATCCGCTCGGCGTGTGCGCCTGGATCACTTCAGTGCGACTATCGCAATGAGACTGCACGAGCCGGTCTCAGTCTTAAGCTGGAGCGAGGCCGGGTGGGTTTGCAATTCGGCTCTCGGTGCCGCCAATCTTGCGATTTCGCTCATTTCATCAATGGTGAGTCTAAAATTACCGGTCGCATCGATAGATTCGAGCCTCGACTCCTCGGCGGCATTCCGTGTTCTTTGAAACGGAACTCTACGTATCCTAACACTTACCATATCCCAATTGTCACATGGCCGTTTTGGGAGCATGCTGCTCCTCGAGTCCAACGGACTCGGAGACATAGGGGAGAGGGGAAATGACAATACAAAATCCATCGCCTTCACTGTATAACGAAGACTTGGCGCCTGCCGAAGAGAGGAAATGGGGCGCGTTCAGTATCTTCAATGTGTGGACGTCGGACGTTCACAGCCTTTGGGGATATTATCTTGCCGCAAGTCTCTTCCTGCTATGCGGCAGTTTCATCAACTTCGTGATCGCGATCGGTATCGGCTCGCTGGTCATCTTCTTCCTTATGAGCCTGGTCGGCAATGCGGGTGTTAAGACGGGCGTGCCATTCCCTGTTCTTGCCCGCGCTTCCTTTGGAACCTTCGGCGCAAATGTCCCCGCACTGGTGCGGGCTGTCGTCGCCTGCTTCTGGTATGGCGCTCAGACTGCGGCTGCCTCGGGTGCCATCGTCGCTCTTCTCATCCGCAACGAGAGCATTCTAGCGTACCATCAAAACAGCCATTTGCTCGGCCATTCAACGCTCGAGGTCATCTGCTACGTCGTCGTATGGGCGCTGCAGCTTCTGATCATCCAGCGCGGCATGGAGACGGTGCGCAAATTTCAGGATCTGGCTGGTCCCGCCGTCTGGATCATGATGCTGGTGCTTGCGATCTATTTGATCGTCAAGGCAGGCACCTTCTCCTTCGGTAGTGAAATCCCGCGTGACGTATTGCTGGAAAAGACGAAGGACGCAGGTGTACCCGGTGAGCCGGGTTCCTTCCCAGCGCTTGCAGCCGTGGCCGCCACCTGGATCACTTACTTTGCAGCGCTTTATCTGAACTTCTGCGACTTCTCGCGTTATGCCACGGACGTAAAAACTTTGCGGAGGGGTAATCTCTGGGGCCTGCCAATTAACTTGCTTGCCTTCTGCCTCGTCGCTGGTGTGACAACGACCGCTGCCTTCACCGTCTACGGCGAAGTGCTGCTACATCCTGAGGCGATCTCGGCGAAATTCGACAGTTGGTTCTTGGCACTGCTTGCTGCATTGACCTTTGCGGTAGCAACGCTCGGTATCAACGTTGTCGCAAACTTCGTCTCGCCGGCATTCGACTTTTCCAACGTCTTCCCTCGGCAGATCAGCTTCAAGCGGGGCGGTTATATTGCGGCCCTGATCGCGCTGATACTCTATCCCTTCGCGCCGTGGGAGACGAGTGCCGCGCACTTCGTCAACTTCATCGGCTCGAGCATGGGCCCGATCTTCGGGATCATGATGGTGGATTACTATCTGATCCGGAAAGGCGAGCTAAATGTTGCTGCGCTCTACCAGGAAAGTGGCGAGTTTCGGTTCCAGGCCGGCTGGCATAGAAATGCCTTTATCGCTCTCGTGGTTGGAGCGTTGTTCTCGTCGATCCTGCCGACCTTCACGTCGATCCTGCCGGAATGGTGGGCGACCTATGGCTGGTTCTTCGGCGTCGGCATTGGTGGGGCAGTCTACTACGTGCTTCGTGTAAGCACTCGCGGCTCCGCTGTCGGGGCTGCAACGTGACCAGGGCCGTTGCCGGCGGATCATTAAGTTGACGCTACTTTAGGGACCGGCACAACGAAATTAGAGAAAGGATGGCGCGCACCGCACGTCATCCTTTTTTCAGTTTTCACGAGTTGGCAATTGTCTTCTAAAAGGCGAATTCACCTTATGCTGCCTGCGTGAGCACCGGGTTCTCGGTTCGATTCCCCTCAATCGCATATATTGGCCAGACCGCGGGCCGCATGCGCCGGTTATCTGCTGGCGATTACGTCGAAGACAACGTCATTTCAGCCTTGAAAGGCGTCGCCGCCGATTGCTTTTGCGGCATAGAGCGCGTGGTCGGCTTTCGTGAACAGAGCGGTCGGCGTCTCGCCCTCTGCAAAGGCAACCCCAACGGAAGCGCTGACATTGAAAACGGACCCGGAATAGTTCATCGGCGCCTTTGCCGCGTCAACCAAACGCTGAGCGACGCGTTCGATGGTGTGCCGATCGGTGGCGGGGCTGAAGAGGACCGCAAACTCATCTCCGCCAATGCGGGCAATCAGATCAGCGCATTGGCATATCGTCGACAGCCGACGCGTGAATTCGATCAGGCACTCGTCTCCAGCGCCATGCCCGAGCGTATCATTGATCTCCTTGAATTCGTCCAGGTCAATGAGCATCAGGGCTCCGCCTGATCCGCTTGGCCCGCAGATCTTGGCAAGCTGCACTTGAAATTGAGTGCGGTTGGCAAGCCCCGTCATTACGTCGTGTTCGGCGAGATGCCGCATATGCTCAAAGACGGTTCTTTCTTCCGTAATGTCTTGCTTGATACCAAAGAGCCGGATTGGTTCCCCATTTTGGCGTTCGACCGTGGCGAATATTCTGATCCACCGTTTCCCGATATCCGGACCTTGGATTTCCGCATCAAGTTTAAAGCCAGAGCCTGTTTCGATGGCATCACTGCGGACTTTCTGCAGACGGGCCAGGGATTCCTCCGAATAGGTTCTCAGGATGTCGCCACGCACAAGTCCATGACTGCGATGAAAGCCGAAAAGGTCATAGGTTCCACCGCTCCACGTCAATTGCTCGCTCGGCAGTTCGCACCGCCATGTGCCCATGGATGCAGCCACGGAGGCGCGCTCGAAGATCTCGGCGCCGGCCAGGGCAATGTCGGCCTCGCGGATAAGCGCAGCCTGCTGATTGATCTGACGATGCAGCTGCCAAATGGTCTGCCTGTCAAAAGGACCTGTTAGGACGGCGTGGAGTCGCTCCAGCAAGGAGTAGAGTGGAGCCTGCGAGGCGGACGCTAGACGGCAACCGGAGCGATGGAAGCTCAATTCGGTGTCATCTGCTGCATTTTCCATGTTTCACCGGCTTTCGATGATGCTCCCCTTGGACAATTCCTATCGTAAAATCGTTAATCCGAGATGAGAAACCGGAGGATAACTTTGCGCTTGGCAGATCAGAAGACGCCATTGCAAAATTGGAGGTGGATTACAAAGACCACTGAGGTCCCTCCGTCGAACTAATCGGGCCGACTTCGCCTATGCACAATCGGTCTGCCCTGTTGGGTGATCCGAGTTCGATGTTAGTGTTAGTGCCTGCATATATCGAACAATCGCGCCCAGGAAACTCCCACCTGTCCGTGCGAAAGCTAGGCCAAGCCACGCAGCGGCTTCGGTTGCAAGCGCACAGCAATGTTTCACAATGGCTATTGCGTTCGGTTACCCCGGCTAACGAAGAAACGCAGGACATTGGTTGAGCTTGCGACGGTAAGCTCGCTGTCGATGCCAATCTGCGGCCGCCCGGAGACGCGAAACACGATCGCCTGGCCATCGGCGAGAACGCCGTAGACATAGCTTTCTGCCCCCACCAGCTCGACACCCTGCACACGGACCCTGGCCTGAAATGCTCCGCCCGTCTGGGCATCGCCAAGATAGAGGTCCTTCGGCCGGATGCCGATCGCGTCGCGGCTGCCGATGCGGTCAAAATTGCTAGGGTCAAAGCATAGCAATAGAACCCTCCAACCGATAGCCGGGTAATTCAAAGTCGGGCTGACAGAGGTCGGTCAGACCGGTAAGCGGGGGATAGTCGAATATCTTTTCTCCTCACCCGTTAATGGCACTTCACAAGCCATGCGGGAACGCTAAACATATCAACAGCGCAATGGGAGGTAGAATGAAAAGGCTCATGATCTTGGCGGCCATCGCAATGGTCGCGCTTCCTTTGTCGGCGAATGCTGGAGCAATCGCCCGCAAGAGTGGGTACGAGAACGATAAGAACGTGCTGAGCGATCCCTCGGCTCTCAACTGGAATATCGAGGAATGTAGCCATCACGGCATCAATCCGCAGGTGCAGGAAAGACTAGCGAAGCTCATGGGCGTGCCTGAGGCCAATGTTCGTTTTGAGTTCTGCCGCCGGGTCCTGACTGCTATTGCGAGAGGCGCCATTCCCTATGACGACTATGTTCAATTTGCCGGAAGTGGTGTCATGACCCCGAGCATTGCGAGGGCCTTGAGGATTGCCGGTTCGAGACCGTCGAAGCCGCAGAGCAACAGGCAAGCCGACATCGTTCTTCCGGCTTCCGCTAAGATGGATTCCGGCGAGACGTTCAAGGGCTCGACCATAGCATCGGGTAGCAACGGCCGCTTTTCGGTTCAGTCGTCACGGCGTTCGGCAAAATGCTCAGGCACTTACGACCTGACGGATCGGCGCCCGACAATCGCCCTGCCGGTCAAATGCTCGGATGGCCGCACGGGGCGGATCGAAGTCACGAGAGCGGCGGACCTCATGTCGGCATGGGGAAAGGTAACGCTGTCCGATGGGAGCAGCGGCCGGCTGACCGTTGGCAAGGTTCGGAAATAGCGTGTGCAGCTCGGGACAAGAGCTGCCCTCCAACGGCCAAGGAAGGGCCGTCGCAGGAACATCAGGACAGTAGGCCAATCGAGCGCGGAACCGACCCTGCCCATCCGGGCAGGTCGCTAAACCTGTGGTAGATGCTAATATTCCAAATGCCGGCCCGGACGCCACCCGCGAGCCGGATAGTGCAGCGTCCGACGACGATAGCATGCCTCAATCATTGTCGTCGGACATGCCACGACACCGGGGTTGCCGGGCGATTGCCGATCAAACCGTTTAAGACGCGGGCTTCGACGCCGCGCGACATAAGAAACGCTCGGCTCTTGGCATCCTGGCCACGCTATGGCGTATCGGAGCCCTGCCACGGGAGCACGTTTTCACAACGACCAAAAGCGAAGCTACAGTCGCCCGCTGAAGCGCGCCCGGTAGTCCGAAGGGCCTATACCGAACTGGCGCTGCATGACGCGCCGCAGATTTTGCTCGTTGCCGAGGCCGACATCGGCCGCAATCGCCTTGAAAGGCCGGCCGGTTTCTTCGAGTGCACGGCACGCCGCCTCCAGTCGCATCAATTCTACGACCCGCGCCGGTGTGCATCCCACCTCGGCGGCATAGAGGCGGGCAAAGTTGCGAGGACTCTTGCCTGCCTTCTCCGCCAGCTTTTCGACACGGAGATCCTCGTGCAGGTGCTCTGCCATCCAGGTATGCAGTGGCGTGAAGGTTGTAGGCGAACGATGCTGCTGCGCAAGCGGCGTCCTGAACTGGTTCTGGCCGCCAGGCCGCTTGACGAAAACTACCAGCTGGCGCGCCGTCGCGGCGGCAATGGCATGGCCCAGGTCGGCCTCGATCAGTGCCAATGCCAGATCGATACCGGCGGTCACACCGCCAGAGGTCCAGACTTGGCCATCATTGACGAAAATGCAGTCGGCCTCCATGCGGATCGCCGGATGGCGCTGGCTCAGTTCTGCCGACCGTGACCAATGCGTGGTGGCACGCTTTCCGTTGAGTAGGCCGGCGTCGCCGAGCAGGAAGGCGCCTGTGCAGACGGAGCAGAGCCGGCGCACGGAAGGACCGGTCACCGCAAGCCAAGCAACAAGCCGGTCGAGCCCGAAGACGCCGTCGGCGGGAAGTCCCCCCGGGACAATGAGCGTGTCGATGTCGGAGGCGATCAGTTCATCGAGCGGCCGGGTCTCTACCATCAGGCCAGGGGCGGTACGGATGGCACCGCCGCGTTCCGAGGCCGTTACCATCCGATAGCCTGACGCCGTATCCTTCGCTTGCAACGTTGCGGACTCGAAGGCCTGAAGCGGCCCGGCAATATCAATCAGATTGACGCCATCATAAGCGATCATAACAATTAGGCGATCAGGCAAGTCCTTCTCCCACCGTTGAGCGGTTGATGCCGCGCCATCTCAGCACGAGCAGCAGAGCGACGGCAAGCACGGGCAGAGTCAGCAGATTGATTGTCGACCAGCCGTATCTCTCCAGCACCGCGCCCGCCGACAGGGTGGCGACGGTCGCCGAGAGATTTCCGAGCAATCCGGACAGTGCCTGCGCCTTGCCGCGCTCGGACGGGCGATAAGATTGCGATACCAATGTCGTTCCACAGACCACAAGTACGTTCCAACCAAGGCCGAGGGCGGCGAGCGCGAGATAGAATGCGGTGAGCGTGGTCGAGATGGTGGCGATCGCCACACAGGTTGCCATCAGCGCCATGCCGGCGGATAGCATCGGAGCGACGCCGAAGCGGCTGACAAGGCGGCCCGCGAAAAAAGACGGCGCAAACATGCCGAGCAAGTGCCATTGGATGATGTGCGCGCCATCCTCGATGCTGAAGCCGCATGCGACTGCGGCCAGCGGCGATGCGGTCATGACGAACAGCATGGCCGAGGAACCCGCCATGGTCGTGGCGACGCCGGCGATGAAGATCGGCTGGCTGGCGATCTCGCCAAGGCGCCGCGGTGGAAGCGCGGTCCCCGCCTCCGAGCTACTGACGATGCCGACATCGCGGAAGAAAACCAGGAAAACGATAGCCGAAAGCAGGGAAAGCGCCGCCACAAGAAGATAGGCGCCGGCAAAGGCGATGCCGAAGAGCAGATCCTTTGTCGTCGTCGCCAGCATCGGACCGATCAGCGCCGCCAAGATACCTCCGGCAAGAACGGTGGAAATGGCATGGCTCTTGTAGCTCGCGCCGACCGAGTCTGCGGCGGCGATCGCATAGAACTGAGCGAACCCCTGAAAGGCGCCAACGCCAGCGGTGCCAAGGCAGAACAGCCAGAAATCGGCATGCAGGATCGACCAGACGGAGACAAGGCCGCCGACTGCACCGCAGAGCGCGCCGAGTGCGAAGCCAAAACGCCGTCCCAGCTTCTGCAGGATGAAGGCGGCAAAGACCGTCACAATGGCGGCACCGACGGTGATCAGCGCGAAGGGCAATGTAGCGAGAAATTTGTCCGGCGCGAGCTGATAACCAGTGATGCCGGTCAGCGTCAGATCGACGGAAATGGCGCAGATATAGAAGGCCTGGCAGACGGCAAGAATCCAGGCGTTGCGTCTTCCGGTATCCAAAGAGGTCATCAAAGAAACTCCGATTGGCTGTGCGCCGGAGATTATCGATGAGCGCAAGCTGGCAGCAATGACAATCAGCATTCAATTTCTGCCAAATGCCTATCTCTGAGACGTTTGACGTACCTATGAGTGCGCAGCACCCAACCCATGCACATCGCCGCCTGAAGGCTATCGCCATGAATTTTCGATGAACGCTCCCTTCAGCATCTGTTCCAGATCAGAGTTTTATCAAGGAGTCGTTCAACAGCGGTCATATCCGCACAGTAGGAGAGCCAAAATGATCCGCACGTCGATTATCAGCATCCTTGTTGCCACTGCCATCGGCGGCACTGTAATTACCCCTGCTTTGGCAAACGACGTACGTATCGAACAGTACGGCTGGCATAATTCTGCCGGTGGCGCGCAGAACGGCCACAGCAACCGTGTCCGCTTCTACCAGGAGGGGCGCTACAACAATGCCATCGGGCAACAATATGGCCATCGCAACCTGTCGGCCATTGGGCAAGAGGGCAACGATAACTACGGCGCGACCTATCAATATGGCAGCCGCAACGTGGCTGGCATTGGCCAGTTCGGCTCGAACCACACAGCAATCTTGACGCAGGACGGCAACGACAACATCACGGCAGGCGTCCAGGTTGGCCACGGTTGCAGCGCCAATGTAAGCCAGGGCGGTGGCGGCAATGTCGCCGCATTTGTTCAGACCTGCCCTTAACCTCGGCTTGGCGAGGGCCGGGGTGCCTCATTCCCGGCCGCTCCCCACACTATGACAAGGAGACGATCTATGGTTAGTTCCGACAGACGCATTTCCGTCGTCGTGGCGGTTACACTTGCCGGATTGGTTGCCGTCGGGGCGAGCGCTGCCGTGCTCGATGCCGATCGGTCGCAGACCGGGCCGGTTCGCTGCGAAATCCGCGACAGAACTGACGGCGATACGGTATTTCTCGAGCCTCTCGTGCATTCCGACAAGGACGTGAGCGGCACTTACAGCGTCAGCGTCTCCGGCGGCGGCGACGGGGGCTCCTCGAACATCCAGCAGAGCGGCGATTTTTCGGTATTGGCGGGTCGCACGGCATCGCTCGGCCGAATGAGCGTCAGCGCAGCCCGTGCTTCCTACGATGTAAAGCTTAGGCTGAAGCTGGACGGAACGAATGTGAGCTGCAGCAAGCAGGCGACTGGTACGTTCTGAATGTCATCACAGGAAAACTGCGCGGCGGCTTTTCCGTCCGAATTGCATACGCCCAAACTTTAGAGCCACTCAGCGTTTCAAGGAACCGCTGGGTGGCTTTCGCTGCTTGGCAACCGCAGCAGCGTGGAAGCTCCCAACCTGTCTGCGAGCCTCCTTTGCCCGGCCAGTTAAATGGCAGGTGAATGGTGTCTTCCGGCACGGTTCAGCTTGGTTTTGCGAGAGTGAGACATTGGCTGGTGATGGCCGAACAAGGAGAGACATCCATGAACCGCAAGTTTGCCACTACTCTGGGCACTGCCACGATTGCAGCATTTCTCGGTATCTCGGCGCTGGCCGGCCCTGCCAATGCGGGTGGTTCGATAGGGTTTTATCTCTCACCCCAGAGCGCAGAGGATGCCGACATGATGGACCTCGGCCTGAGAGCCTATTCCTTCTACAAGCATGTGCGGAGCGGTGCCGACATCCGTCAACGTGGACAAGACAATTATGCCGGCGTTGCACAGAATGGACGCGACAACGTCGGCATTGTTAACCAACGGGGCAACGGACATTCCGCCACGCTGCGGCAGAATGGCAACGATAACTCCTACGGGGTCTTCCAATTCGGAAGGAACACCGACACGCAGATCGTGCAGGACGGCGATGGACAAACCGGCGCAGCGCTGCTGTTCGGCTGGTAAAAGGTCGGACAAGGGACCCGCGCAGCAATCAACGGTGGGAGATTCGATTTACCGCCAAGCTTCGGTTCAACCGATAACCAGATGTCGTTTGGCGCTCAAGTGCGAGATGCAGCCAGTTGCGCCTGAGTCTGGATGATGAAGTTGGCTGAAAATCGATGGCGACGGTATCTCGGATAGGAGCAACGGATTGTGCTCCATCCTGCGCAATCGATTTCCCGAGGTCGTCAAGTCAATGACGCCCGCGAGGGCCCTGCAGTCTCGAAGCTTGTATTCGCGACCGTATCTGAAGCAGCATTTAGATCTTCAACGATTTCCTCAGCCTCTGTCAGGAGGCGATCCATCTGTTTCCTGCATTCGGCGAAGCGGGTGATCTCGAATGCAAACGGTACATTTCTGCGTGCATCATAGAAGGTCGCGATTGTTTCTCCACACACTCGCCGTTCCTGCTCCAAGACTTCCTTCAGCCTTTTCATCTCACCCTTGAATGCGAAATAAAACTGCATTGTTTGGGTTAGGTGTACTGTTCTGTCTGACATGGGTTTGCTCAACAAGCTATCGTTCATGAATGCATCATTCGAGAAGGTGACTGTATTTTTTCAGCATTGCTTATGGCGCTATTTATGATTGCCAGAAGGATGGACTCGCGATCCCAACCAGCTTTCAATGCTGCGGTAAACAAGCTCTCGATGGAAGGCTCGATCGCAAACATGCATGCCTCCATATATCTCGTTTTCGGTGTCTCGCCTGCTGGGGGAGTATTTATGGCTGGTTTCAATTTTCTATCCCATCAATTGGTTATTCCGAACCGGAAGATATTCTGATGATTGCGCGTTTCCGTGTTGTTTCTTCTTTTTCCAGCTATTTGCTCTGACCGAGCATGCATCATCATCGTTTACATTGCTGCCAAATCGATCGTTGTCATCGGTCTGGTTATGCATCGCCGTCGGCTAACATAGGGTCGACGTTGGCAGTATCAATGACAGAGCGGACATTCTGCGCACCTCCTTCACAAAACGTCCGTCACCACGGCCGCGGTCGTTCCGGCAAATCATCGCGCACTACAATATCGCCGAAATTTCACCTTTCCACAGCCATTGGACCTATGCCTTGGGCATTCAGACCATAGTCTGATTCACAATCACAGATGGCACTTCAGATCGGCACCATCCGGACGAAAAATCACCTCCCCCTCAGCCAGGCGCCGCCGTGATTGAGGATGATGTCATGGCGGGCTGCCTTTATCATAAGCTCGGTCAACCGGCACTTATTTGACCTGCAATCCCCGGATCAAGTCACAGGTTGGATGGTTTGCCGGCATGCCTACCCAGCGGCAGATCGTTAAAATGCAGCCGGTTATCTATACCATTGCGCAAGACGCGGGCTGCTACCGGGATTTCGTTGGATCAACAACGAGAAATCCCAAATGCGACAAACACATGATGTGGTTGGCGGCGCACTCAAAGCAATGAACGACCTGGCTGACAGTCTTACGGCTCTGGTCACCGCAAGCTATCCACCGGCAGTCATTCTCTCCACGCTTATGGGCGAGGCCGCTCTGGCTTTCCCGGGCCTGCGGGACACGGATCTCATGAAACTGATCGATGATCTTCTGCGGGCTGCAGAATATAAGTTTACATCCTCCTCAAAGGGCATCCGATTTCCACAGTCTCACACGAGCAGAGCGGCGACCGTCCTGGCGCGATGATCGGGTAAATTTCTCGCAAAGTCGGCGTCGAAGACTATCAGGAGTAAATCCGGCTCTTGATTATTTGCCATGAAACAGCGAGAGAAAATTTGACGACACGATTCCCATAATTTTCTGGATACCCCCCATGTTCAAGAGTCTTGCCATAGCGGCGATTGCAGTAGTGACCATCATGTCAGCAACACCATCGTTCTCACAAAGCATTGAGATCGGCCCTGGCGGCGTACGGGTCAATCCCGGCATGGAGCCGCCGCCCGTTGACATGGGTATTAGCGAACGTCAGGCCATTCGTATCGCACGGGGTGAAGGCATGCGGGAGGTGGATGACGTTGCCCGCAGACGAAATGTCTTCATCGTCGAAGGTTCGGACCGAGATGGCGACGACCTGAAGGTTGTGATTGATCGGCGCACGGGTGAAGTTGTTTCGGTTGAATAAGCATCCTGCCGCATACGAATCGATGAGCAGCAAACACTAGGGCGACGCTCAGTCGCCCGCTTTCCGTGTTAGCTACAGTGTCGGGGCAACGCGTTGCGCTGCGCGGTCCGGCCAGTCTCTCACCCAGGAACTCATCCTTTTGAGAGGATGACGGCGAGCAACATTGTGTTCGAAAGACATCTCGAAGACAAACCTGCTATTGAGATCGCAATTCGGCTACGCCATGATCGCTAAATGATCCGTGCAGCAATGCCGGCCTTCTGTTTAAATTTCGGAGCTGCACGATGCCTGAGGAGATTGAGGTCGATACCGACAAATTGCGGGAAGCGATCGACGAGGAGATCGAGAAAGAGTCCGCCTCGCTGCTACGCTTGATCGCTTTGACGACGGCGTTCTTCGCTGCCCTTGCGGCTCTTGGTTCGCTTCTGGCGGGGGGGACCATCAACGAGGCGCTGGCCCTTAAGACCGAAGCAACGCAGAAGCAGGCTCAGGCCTCCGACCAGTGGGCCTATTATCAGGCAAAAGGCATCAAGGCAGCGATCGTTGAAACGCAGAAGCAGCTTCTAGCATCTGACGGCAAGTCAGCACCTCCTGATCTTGATAAAACGATCCAACGATATGCGGACGAGCAGAAGGCCGCTGGCGCTCAAGCACAGGAACTTGAGAAAGTGAGAGACCAGAAGGATGATGAAGCCAATGAGCTCATTCATCGTCATCACTTCTACGCATATTCCGTCGCTATGCTGCAAATATCGATCGCCTTAGGGGCGGTGGCCGCGCTCACCCGAAAGCGCCCTGTCTGGTGGGGCTCTTCGGCCCTGGGTCTTCTGGGAGCCCTGCTCTGTCTGGGGACTTGGGCTGCAGGATAAACCGGGCTCGGCGACTCGGGTGAACGATAACGCCTTAACTTTCTGGCATGTCGCATATTAAGTGGCGCCCGATGCAGAGTCGTGAGGCGAAGCTTACGGCTCTACATCGGGCATCATGTACCAGCAAACCCGCCGTCAGGCCGGTTGCGCATCGAGGAATGCCAGGACCTCCTCGTTGAACGCCTGCGCAAACTCGATATTGGAGAAGTGCACGGCAGCAAAGGTTTTCAGCCTCGCCCCGGGGATCGTGCTGGCGATTGCTTTGCCCATGGCATGCGATGTCACGGTATCGAACTGGCCGGCGATCACTAGCGTTGGCCTTTGGATGAGGGCGATGGTGCGGCGCATGTCGGCGTCACGGACGGCGGCAAACAGGCCGGCAAGGCCTGGGCGCGATGTATTCAGCAACATATCCCGGAACTGCTCAATGACAGGTCCATTCGCCGCGATCATCGCCTTCGGGAACCAATTGCCGAGAAAAGTTTCGGCAGCTTCCTTCATGTCCGGCGCGGCCAGCGTCGCGGCTATCGACCGGTCGAAGGTTTCGGCAGGGCCGAGATAGGAGGAGGTATTGCTGAGGATCAGGCGGTCGATGCGTTCCGGTGCGTGGATGGCAAGCCATTGGCCGACCCAGCCGCCAAGGGACAGGCCAAGGAAATGCGCCCTCTCGATCCCGAGCCAGTCCATCAATTCCAAGACGTCGCGGCCGAGCCGCCCGTCCGAATAGGCGCCAGCCGGCACATCCGAGCCGCCATGGCCGCGGTAATCATAGCGGACAACCCGAAAGTGCCCGGCCAATTTCGGGATCTGGAGGTCCCACATATGCAAGGTGGTCGCGATGGAATTGGCGAGGATGAGCGCCGGGCGGTCGTCCGCTCCATCGATCCTGTAGGCGATCCTGACACCGTCGCCGGCGGTGAAGAACGACAAGGCGGCCGGCTCCTGGTGATTGAGCGTGGCGAGCTGGGCGGAATTATTCGTCATGACTGGTCCTTCTCTTGCTGTTGGCGCTTTCCGCCTTGCCGCGGGGATTTGGTCCCGGGGAAGCGGTGCGCATTGTCGAGAACGGTTAGACGCTACTTTCCTCCAGCTTCAATAAAAATTGAAAAGATTGGAAAGTCATTGTAATCATTATCTACAATGCAACCATTCACACTTCAGGAAATCCAGTGCTTCGACGCGGTCGTCCGCGAAGGCGGCTTTCAAGCCGCCGCTTACGCGCTGAATCGGTCGCATACGGCCGTGTTTGCCGCCATCGCCAAGCTCGAGGCTAACCTCGGCGTCGCCCTGCTCGATCGCAGCGGCTACCGGGTAGACCTCACTGAGGCTGGCCGCTCCTTTTATCGCAAGGCGCAGGCCCTGCTCGGCGAAATGGAGGCGCTGCGGGTGCACGCCCGCCAGCTCGCAATGGGAGAGGAGACACATTTGCGCGTGATCCTCGGCGATACCTGTCCGTTGCATAACGGCCTGCAATTGCTGGGCGGCTTTTTCCCCCGCTGCCCGAACACGCGGCTCGATCTGCATTTCGAGACGATCGGCGGTCCGTCCGAACGGCTTTTCGAAGACGAGGCCGATCTGATCCTCCATTGGATCGACAAGTCCGATCCGCGCCTCGAATGGATCGATCTCGGCACGATCTCCTTCGTGCCGGTGGTCGCCCCTGACTTTCTGCCGTTTGCCCCCTCGCATCTGATCTCGCCCGAACAGATGCGCGGACTGACCCAGTGCATCATTCGCGACACGGCCCGGGATACGCCGAAAACCAATTTCTACGTGGTGGAGGGCGCACCGCAATGTACGGTCGCCGATCATGCGATGAAGAAGGAGATCGTCCTTCGCGGCATGGCCTGGGGACATCTGCCTCGCTTCATGATCGAGGAGGAATTGCGCGACGGGCGCCTGCTCTCCATAGCGGGGCGGCATTTCCCGGGCATGGATATCGCACTCGTGGCGGCGCGACGCCGCGACCGCCCGCACGGGCCGGTCGCCAACCGTCTTTGGGACTACATCAAAGCGCACGCCCCGATTTGCGGATAAGACGGCCTCGTTCTTTTAGCGGCCAGCCCAATGGCGTGGTCAGCTCATCGAGCTGTGGAGATCGGATAGGCGCGCTGCCATTTGCGGATGTGACGGAGCGGGCAAGCGCCGCTCTCTAAAGCATGGGCTCAACGGTTTCCGATGCGCCATCCGGACATGGCCACGCGCCCTCCACGGACAGCGCGCAGGCGTTGCGATTGTGCCAGTCACAATGTCGTCACTGTGACGATCTTGGCCGTAAGCAGATAGGCGTATTGATTGTAGAAGCGGCTACAATAGCCTCCTGCCAATGTTGAGGGTTTCCGATGAGTTCTCTGCAGCGTCCCATGCCGACAGAAGCGGCAATCCTCGAATTCATGGCGATTTGCGATTCCTTCTATCCTCCGGATGCGGTGTCGGCATCCATCGCGCAGCAACGCCAATGGTATGATGCCCTGTGCGCCCGTTTCGATCGCCCGTTGCCGAAGGGCTTGCACACGCGGGACGATATTGTCTCGGGGAGCATCCCGGTCAGGCGATACCATCCAGCCAATATCCGCACGGAGACGATCTTGCTCTATCTCCACGGCGGCGGTTTCGTCGTCGGCTCGCTCGAGAGCCATCATGCCATCTGCGCCGAGATCGCCGATCATGCCGGAGCCGAGCTGATTTCCGTCGATTATCGGCTTGCGCCGGAGCATCGCTGGCCGGCACAGACGGACGATTGTTTCAGTGTCCTCAGACAGCTGCTCGCGGAGAAGAAGTCGGTCGTGCTGATCGGTGATAGTGCCGGCGGCAATCTTGCGGCAGGGCTGGCGGTGCGGGCGAAAGCAGAGCGGCTTTCGGGAGTTGTCGGCCAGATTTTGATCTATCCCGCGCTGGGCGGCGACCTTGTCTCCGGCTCCTATGAGGAGATGGCCGATGCGCCGGGGCTGACGACGGCGGATGTCAGCTATTACCGGAGCATTCTGCAGGCGCCCGAAGGTGACCCGGTCTCCGGGCCGCTTGCTTCACCTTCCGTAGCCGGTCTTCCGCCGGCCTTTATTACCGTGGCGCATTTCGATCCGCTGCGCGACGACGGCCGCAATTATGCGGCGCGTCTTGCTCAGGCGGGTGTCGAAGTCTGGTTCCGCGAAGAGCCTCAGATGGTACATGCCTGGCTGCGGGCGCGACATATGAGTGAGGGCGCGCGTGCCGGCTTTGCCGCCATATGCGCGGCGGCAAGCCGATTTGCTGGTTCGAACTAACCTACATTAGGTCGCGCGCGATACGCCTCTCCGCAAATATCTTCCGGAAAATCTCGGTTTCTCCTTCATAGGCGATGACCGAGGCGCTGACGATCCAGTCCGTTGCCGAGCAGGATATGGACGATGTCGCGACCGTGCGAACGAACCAGCCCGGACGTTGCATGTCGCAGGTCCAGGTCGAGATGCCCGTCATCGACAGCGGGTCGCCCGTTGCGATCGACCACACTTCCTCGCGCAGCTGCCGCGTCGAAAGTCCGGTGCCGGGGTGCTCGGAAAGGCCGGTATCCTCATGGATTTCATAGCGGGTACGGCCTGCCGAGAGATCGCGAACCACCTGGCGCTTCGTCGAAGCAGGCGCATGTTCGATATATTTAGGCAACGGATCGAGATTGTCAGGCTGCTTCACGTCGATAAGCTCATGCGCACCGAGCAGCGGCAGGGCGAGGCCGATGGAGGCGATGTCGATCGTCAAGCCCGGGTCCTCGGGGGGCGGCAGGACCATCGGCCAGTAGGCAGTCGATAGCGACAGGCGAATGCGGTGCCCCTTACGGAACCGATAGCCGCAGGCATCCAGCGTCAGGGTAATCGTAGTCCGCTCACCCTTGGCCAGCGGCTCGGGCGCGGCATTGCCGTTGCGATGAGCGAGATTGAGCACGCCGAAGGAGACACGCGTCGCCGTGCCGTCCGGATGGATGTCGACAAGCCTTACGCAGAGATTGGCGGTCTCGGCGTCGCATCGCAGCGTCAATGTGATGACCGGGCGGCCGAGATAGTCGTGATCCACCGTCAGCGGCGCGGTCTGGAAAGTAAGGGAGCCGGCGTCGTCGACGCGCTGATCGATTGCCATTTCCGCGTCCGGCTTCAGGGTAAACCATTCGCCTGAAGCGGTTCCTGTGTCGAGCGGCGAACGCAGATAGACGGGATGTTCCGGCGCATGCGGGATCGGCATGCCTTCCATCAACGTGCCGAACTGCTCGACATAGAAGCACTGCATTTCGGGCGGATGCCATTCTCGCTTGGCGATCCAGAAGCCGGGGTCAAAATCACGACGCGTCGCGGGTTTTATCGAATCGAGAATATAGGCGCGCACGGATGGCATGGTCTCCGCACCATTGCGCTCACCACGCAGCCAGCGGTTCCACCAGGCGATGGCTTCGCCGTGGAAATCGGCGCGTGGCTTCGGCCAGGCGAAATGCGGATATTTGTGAACCCATGGGCCGATCAGCGCCTTTGCCGTATCCCCGAGCCCTTCCACGGCCAGCAGCGGCGTATTGCGATAGCCGTCCGCCCAGCCGGCGACGACGATGGCGGGAATATCGAAACCCGCGAAATCCTCGCAGATCGAGCCGTGGCGCCAGAAGTCGTCGCGGCGCTGGTGCTGAAGCCACTCTTCCATGAAGAAGGGTTCCTGCTCGAGGCGCTGCAGCCACATATCCCGCCAGTCGTTTCCGACAATGGCCGGATCGGGTGAACGCGATTGGTAGCCGAGCATGGTCGCCGCCCAGGAAAGCTGGGCGGAGAGGTGGCAGCCGTTCTTGTAGTGGATGTCGTCATTGTAGCGATCGACCGTGGAGGCGATCGAAATGACTGCTTTCAGTGCCGGCGGCTTCAGGGCCGCGACCTGCAGGCAGTTGAAGCCGCCCCAGGAAATGCCCATCATGCCGACCGAGCCGTTCGACCAGGGTTGTGCTGCAATCCACGCAATCAGCTCGCAGGCATTGGCAAGCTCGAGCTCGGTATACTCGCCGTCGATGATGCCGCCGGACTCCCCGGAGCCACGGATATCGACGCGCACGCCGGCGATGCCGGCTGCGGCAAAGACCGGATAGGTGGATTCATCGCGCGGACTCGTTCCGTCACGCTTGCGGTAAGGCAGGAACTCGAAGACCGCCGGCACGGGATCACTCTCCGCGCCGTCCGGCATCCAGATGCGCGCGGCGAGGCGCGTGCCGTCCTTGAGGGTGATCCAGTGATTCTCGATGGTGGTGTAGCTGCGCTCAGTCATGGTCATATATCTCGAAGAAGTTTAAGCATTAAACCACACACGGCTGCCGATGTAGCCGTTGGACATGTCGTTGCCGATGTCGTCGACATATCCCTTCAGCGTTTTCGTGGCGGCCATGAGATAGTCGTTGAAGACGGGCAGGATCAGGCCACCCTCATCCCGCACCATCAGGGCCAGATGCCGATAAAGTTCCTTGCGCTTGGTCTCATCGAGTTCGGACCTAGCCTGTAGCACCATCTTGTCGAACTCAGGGCGCTTGAAATGCGTGTCGTTCCATTCGGCGGTCGATAGATAGGATGTGGAATAGCGCGAATCCTGCGTCGGGCGACCGCCCCAGAAGGAGGCGCAGAAGGGCTGCTTGTTCCAGACATTGGTCCAGTAGCCGTCTTCGGGTTCGCGCTTGACGTCGATTGTGATCCCTGCCTTGCGCGCGCTCTGCTGAAACAGGATCGCCGCATCCACGGCACCAGCAAAGGCCGCGTCGGATGTGCGCAACAGAATTGGGTGGTCGACACCCGATTTCTTGAAGTGGAAGGCGGCCTTGTCGGGATCATACGGCCGCTGCTCAATATCGGTCGGTGCGAGAGCGTAATTTGCGTTGACCGGATAGTCGTTGCCGATCGTTCCGTAGCCGCCCAGCACCTTGTCCAGGATCGACTGGCGGTCGACGGCATATTTCAGCGCGAGACGAAGGTCGTTGTTGTCGAAAGGTGCGGTGTCGCAATGCATCAGAAAACTGTAGAAGCCTTTGCCCGCACTCCGGACGATATCGACATTCGGTGCGCGCTTCAGCATCGCAACGGTCTTTGGGTCGACGTTGTTGACGAAATGGACCTGACCGGACGCCAGGGCGGCGATGCGGGCAGTGTTGTCGTTGATGACGAGTATTTCCACGCTGTCGACAAAGCCGCGGTCGGTACGCCAATCTTTGGGGTTCTTCTCAAACGCCGCGCGAACGCCGGGCTCAAAGTTTTTCAGAATGTAAGGACCGGTGCCGATGGCGGCCGCAGGCTTTTCGACGCCACCCTTCGGTTGGATGATCAGGTGGTAGTCGGTGAGAAGGAGAGGCAGATCCGCATTGCCTTCCGCGAGCGTCAGGACGAGATCGCCGGCCTTTTCTTCGATGCTGGTGATTGAGGCCAATAGCCCGAGGGCACCTGACTGCGAATTCTTGTCTGCATGCCGCTTCAGCGTCGCGACGATGTCGGCGACGGTCATCTTGCTGCCGTCGTGAAACTGCACGTCGTTCCTGATCTTGAAAGTCCAGACGGATGCGTCCGCTGATGGCGTCCAGGAGGAGGCCAGCGACGGCAAGGGCGCGCCGGTCTTGGGTTCGGATTCGACAAGCGTATCGCCCCAGAGGCGGCCAACGACGAACAGCACGGAGGCACTATATGTTGCCGGATCGAGCGCATCGCTGGTGGCGCCGCCCTTGAGTCCGAGCTTCAGATGGCCGCCCTGTTTCCTTTCCTGAGCGCGAGCGTCACGCGGCATCAGCAAGCTTGCGGTAAGGCTCGGCAACGCACCCAAGGCGACGGCACCGCCGAGGAAGTGGCGGCGGCCGATTTTCAGGGGCGAAAGTTGATCCTTTTGACGCGTCATTACAGTTCCCTCTTTTTCAGTTTTCTAAGAGGGAAACGTAGAGGTCAGGCCGGCTCGCGCAATTTCGCGACTTGACGCATGTTTAAGCGAGTTTACGCTTGATATCGCCAGATGGAGCCGCCGATGCCTCACCTAGTCGAGAACCTCAAAATTGCCTGTGCCACGCAGCGTTCCATTTCGCATATCTGCCGCGCGGTTGATCTCAATCGGCAACAATTCAACCGATACATAAATGGCCAGACGAGACCCTCTGCCCATAATCTAGCGCGCATTGCCAAATATTTCGATCTCGAAGCAGGGGACTTTTTCCTCGCTCCGAAGCTCTTTCGCGAACGGCTTCGGGGACCGACGCTCGGCCTCAATGAAAGTTCGGAACTCTTAAAGGCGTTCCCGGGAAATCTGACTGCCTTGAGGCGTCATATCGGCTACTACCAGACCTATCACCGCTCGCCGTCGTGGCCGGGAATGGTCGTGTGTTCATGCAGCCGCCTTACCGAGCAGGGTGGGTTGGTGCACGTCAAGTCGATGGAGCGTCTCCGTGACCCTGGAAACGGCATTCAACAGTTTTCAAAATATGTGGGTTTAGCGGCGTTTCATAGGAACCGTGTTTTCATCACGGAGCGTGTCGTCGGCCCGAACTCCATGTTGTCGCAGACGATCCTTTTGCCGTTCGACGAGCACCAGCGCGTCTATTTGCGTGGAACGACAATGGGGGTCTCCTGGCGAAAGGAAAACCTCCCCTATGCTTCGCGGATGATCTGGCGGCATGTCGGCGCCGAGCCTGACCTGCGTGAACTTCTGTCGCGCTGCGGACCTCTACCGCTATCGTCACGCCAGCTGCCACCGACGGTACGCGCGTTTCTCGCCGATCCATCCGCCGAGGTCTATGCGGTGCCGGCAGAATATTGATGACGCCAATTTTCGCAACGAGGTCCTCAAATCCGGCTATGTATCTGGCTCCGGAATGTGATGGCGCAAGTCGGCCTGAAAGTGGGCTTGGCGTTGGTCGCGGAAGAGCTCGCCGCCGGCCAGGCCGGGAACAACGCTGGCTGACCTTTCGGTTGCTCGACGGTCAAACCTCTTAAAGCCAGAGAAGAAGCTATGCTTTTACGGGATATATTGATGATTGCTTTATAAGAATGCTATCTATCATAGCGTTTGGTGACGCATACTTTGACATTCGGGGGCGCCTAGATGTTTTTCTCTGCGGGAGCGGGTTTAGATTCCAGCCCGGGTACTTACCTGAGCGATCTGTTTCGCGAAGAGGCGAAGATCAGTTTGGGTCGCGACACAGACATTCCCGATACTGTTTCAGTCAATCGAGCATTGAATTTCATAAAGCGCTTGTGGAGCGAAACCGGAGAGGAGATGGATGTCAATGTATTCTATCGTCATCGCACCCTTGAAGCGCTTAGCTTTGCAATTTCCAATCATAAAGACCTCTCAGCCTCACCAAAAATCATAGAACTCCGAGGTGGGGAAGGCGCCGCGCCGTTGCTGGTATTCGCCGGCGGAGCAAGCTGTTTTCTAGAAATGCAACACCTCATTAAGGCAATTCGCTTTCCCGGGCCGATCCTGGGCATCGCGTTGACGGACTTCAGCCGCGGTCCTCAATATCCGGCAACGGTGCAGGATGAGATTGAAAGCACACTGAGAGCGTTACAAGCAGCGGGGATAGGAGAGCCTTATCGATTGCTGGGCTATTCCTTTGGCGGTGCTTTTGCTTTGGAGCTCGCTCGTGCCTTGAGGAGGCAGAAGCAAGAGATTGCATTCCTCGGGATGCTCGATACCCCGCTGGGCGAACAGGAATGGCCGCTGATGATCTGGGGCAAGTTCATGCGGCAACGCTGGAGGAGAGCCCGGAGCAGAAAGAGGAACTTAACGAAAACCGATCAACGCGCATGCGGCCAGGAGCCGACAACGCCTAGCCGGCCGGCTATCGAACTACGAGAATACCTCGCGAAAAAGTTGAAGCCGCTCTCTTTCCGCTACGCTGACCCACGTACAGCCTATTATCCGGAACTGGCGCCGCAATGGATGGGGGAGTATCCCCCGCGCTATGATGCAGCTGCCAGACAACTCCTGCGCATGAAAGGTCTTTACAAGCCGAGCCGCTACGACGGGGAGCTAACTTTCTATCGCAGTCTGCAAGGCTCTCCGGTCGATTGCGATCCGAAATCTATATGGGGGCACCTTCTTGTTCATGCGGATTGGGTGGACGTCTCCGGTAATCACCAGAGTATGATCGTTGGGCGTAATGCCAGCGCATTGGCTCACGAACTCAGCGAACGCCTTATCCGCTGAGCTCTCTATCGACATGAAAGCGAGCAAATGCTGAACCGCTCGAGCAATTCCAGGAAAAGCGCGTAGCGGTTTTCCGTCCGGAATTGCGTAAAAACAATAAGTTGGAGCGGCTCTGAGATTCCGTGAAAAACTGAACCGCTCTGGTGTTGAAGATGTCGAGCCTTCAATTTCCGGCGCTCTCCATCTTCCGCGTCGTCAGCACGCGCTCCAGCCAGCCGATCTCCATTTCAGGCACGGATTTCAACAGCAGGTCGGTGTAGTCATCGAAAGGCGGCGATAGCGCTTGGGATTTCGGGCCGAAGCGAACAAGCTTACCGCGATGCATGACGGCGACACTGTCGGCGATGGCGCGCACGATGGCGATATCATGGGTGATAAAGACGTAGGAGAGATGGGCCTCCTCCTGCAGCTTGAGCAGCAATTTCAGAATGCCTTCGGCAACCAGCGGATCGAGCGCCGATGTCGGCTCATCGCAGAGGATGAGCTCCGGCTTGGCCGCGAGCGCACGGGCGATCGCGACGCGCTGCTTCTGGCCGCCGGAAAGCTCGGCCGGATAGCGGTCGATGAAGCCGTTGCCCATCTCGATCTGATCGAGCAGTTCCTTCACCCGCACCGTCTTTGCAGCACCATGCAGGCCGTCGTAGAAGGTCAGTGGCCGGCCGATGATATCGCGTACCGTCTGGCGCGGATTCATGGCGGTATCAGCCATCTGGTATATCAGCTGGATGCGCCGCAATTCCTCACGCGAGCGGCTTTTCAAAGCCGGTGTGAGCGGCTTACCGTCGAACGAAATCCGACCGTCGCTCGGCGGCAGCAGGCCGGTGATGACGCGGGCAAGCGTCGATTTTCCGGAGCCGGACTCGCCGACCACGGCCAGCGTCTGCCCCTTGGGAACATGCAGGGAAACATCGTGCAATACTTTGAAGCCATTCGAATATTGCGCGCTGATATTTTCTACTTTCAGAAGCGCACTCGATTGGTCGCTGGCTTCGGCTCTTGCCTCCTGGCGAACGTTGACGAGGGCGCGAGTGTAATCCTGCCTCGGCTCTTCGATGATCTGCTGGACACTGCCATATTCGACCATTTTGCCGTGTCTCAGCACCATGATGTCGTCGGAGATCTGGGCGACGACGGCGAGGTCGTGGGTGATATAAAGCGCCGCCGTATGCGTCTCCTCGATAGCGTGCTTGATCGCCGCCAGCACATCGATCTGCGTCGTCACGTCGAGCGCGGTCGTCGGCTCGTCGAAGACGATCAGTTCGGGATTGGAGCAGAGAGCCATGGCGGTCATGGCGCGCTGCAGCTGGCCGCCCGAGACTTGGTGCGGATAGCGCTCGCCGAATGTTTCCGGATTGGGCAGGCCAAGCACCCGGAAGAGATAGAGCGCCCGCTTCCTGGCCTCCTCCTTGGTCATCAGGCCGTGCTTCACGGTGGCTTCGACCACCTGATCGCCCAGCCGATGCGCCGGATTGAAGGCAGCGGCGGCCGATTGCGCGACGTAGCAGACCCGCGCCCCGCGGATCCTGCGGATGCCGGATTTGCCGAGCGGCAGGATGTCCTTGCCGTCAAGCAGCACCTGGCCGCCGGTAATCTCGGCGCCGCCGCGGCCATAGGCGAGTGCGGACAGGCCGATGGTGGATTTGCCGGCGCCCGACTCGCCGATCAAGCCGAGCACCTTGCCCTTCTGAAGGTCGAAGGAGACCCCATCGACGATGGTGACGCGTTTCGGCGGCTCGCCGGGCGGATAGCTGGTTGCTTCGATCTTGAGATCGCGAACGGAAAGAAGCTCAGGCATCGCCACGCCCTCCCTTGAGGCTGGAGGTGCGCCTTAAAAGCCAGTCGACCACCAGATTGACACAGATCGCCAGCGCCGCGATGGCGGAACCCGGCACGAGTGCGGCGGAAATGCCGAAGATGATGCCGTCCTTGTTGTCCTTGACCATGCCGCCCCAGTCGGCCGACGGCGGCTGGATGCCGAGACCGAGGAACGACAAGGTGGAGAGAAACAGGATCGAGAAGGCAAAGCGCAGCCCGAATTCTGCCAGCAATGGCGACAGCGTATTCGGCAGGATCTCGCGAAAGATGATCCAGATCTTGCCTTCGCCGCGAAGCTTGGCGGCCTCGACGAATTCCATGACCGCGACATCGAGCGCCACGGCGCGGCCGAGGCGATAGACGCGGGTGGAGTCGAGTATGGCCATGACGAGGATCAGCACAATCAGGTTCTGCGGCAGGACGGCGAGCACGACGAGCGCGAAGATCAGCGTCGGGATCGACATCATCAAATCGTTGAAGCGCGAAAAGACAGTGTCTATCAACCCGCGCGAGACGGCGGCGGTAAAGCTCAGGATAATGCCGAGCGAGAAGGAAATGATCGTTGCCGTTAGCGCGACGAACAGAGTCGTGCGGGTGCCGTAGATGAGACGCGACAGGATATCGCGGCCGAGATTGTCGAGGCCGAAGAAGTATTGCGCGTCGGCGGGCTGCCAGACATTGCCGACAACCTCGGTTTCGCCAAAGGGGGCGATCCAGGGGGCGAAGATCGCGCAGATGAAGGCGAGCAGGATGCCGATGATGCCGATCCAGGCGGCGATGGGGATATCTCTTAATCTCATCGTGGATGCCTCAGACGCGGGTTGGCGACGATGGCGAGAATATCGGCCGTCATGTTGAGGAAGATGTAAACGGCGGCGAAGATCAGACCGCAGGCCTGGACGACAGGCATGTCGCGAACCGTTACCGCATCGACCATGTACTGGCCCATGCCGGGATAGACGAAGACCACTTCGACGACGACGACGCCGACGATGAGATAGGCAAGGTTCAGCGCGATGACGTTGATGATCGGCGCCAGCGCATTGGGCGCGGCATGCTTGACGATGGCGCGGAAGGCGGACAGCCCCTTCAGTTCAGCCGTTTCCATATAGGCCGACGACATGACGGAAAGAATGGCCGCCCGCGTCATGCGCATCATATGTGCAAGCACGACCAGAACCAGGGTGGCCGTCGGCAGCGCGATCGCCTTCAACCGATCGAGGAAGCCCATGCCGTCGAAGACCGTCGCGGGAAAGGTCGCGACTCCGAGTTTGACGGAAAAGAACATGATGAGGAGATAACCGATAAAAAATTCCGGCAGGGAGATCGCGGCCAGCGAGATAACGTTGATGATCTTGTCCGGCATGCGGTTCCTGAAATGGACGGCCAGCATGCCCAGGCAGACGGCCAGCGGCACCGAGATCAAGGCGGCAAAGCCGGCCAGAAACAGCGAATTGCCGAGCCGCTTGCCGATCTGCTCGCTGACGGAATTCTTGCTGGCCCACGAGGTGCCGAAATCGCCTTGCACCGCGTGACCGAGCCATTCCACATAGCGGGTGACGACGGGGCGGTTGAGGCCGAGCTCTTGACGGATATTGGCGACCGCCTGTGGAGTGGCCGACTGGCCAAGATAGGTGGTGGCAAAATCGCCGGGCAGGGCCTCGAGCCCGCCGAAGATCAGGATGGAGACTGCAAACAGCAGGACGATGCTGAGCAGGCAACGCTCGATGATGAGGGACAGCAGCGGAAAACGCTGCTTGAACCTCAGCCCGGGCAAAACGGTTCCGGGGGGTGAATTGGACATGGCCGATGCCTCGCGCTTAAACGTCAGGAGGACCGCGAAATTCATCCGCGGTCCCGGCTTCCTCTGAGATGAGGGCCTATTCGCCCGGTTCGGGCATCAGGCGTCCAGCCAGACGCGGGTCGCGACGTAGCCGTTCGACATGTCGTTGCCGATATCGTGGACGTAGCCCTTCACCTGCTTGGTGGAGGCGTTCACGAAATCGTTGAACATCGGCAGGATGACGCCGCCTTCGTCGCGCACCATCATCGCCATGGCGCGGTAAAGCTCCTTGCGCTTGGCTTCGTCCAGTTCTGAACGGGCCTGTAGCAGAAGCTTATCGAAGTCCGGGCGCTTGAAGCGCGTGTCGTTCCAGTCCGCCGTCGACAGATAGGCGGTGGAATACATCTGATCCTGCGTCGGCCGCCCGCCCCAGTAGGATGTGGAGAAGGGCTGGACGTTCCAGACGTTGGTCCAGTAGCCGTCACCCGGCTCGCGCTTGACCTCGATGGTGATCCCCGCCTTTTTGCAGCTTTCCTGATAGAGAACGGCCGCATCGACGGCGCCGGGGAAGGCGACTTCGGAGGTGCGAAGCAATACCGATCCGCTATGACCTGATTTCTTGTAGTGGAAGGAGGCTTTGTCCGGATCGTAGGTGCGCTGCTCGATGCCTTCGGGGAAGAGTGCGTAGGTGCTGTTGATCGGGAAATCGTTGCCGACCTTGCCGTAGCCGCCGAGGATCTTCTTGACCATGGTCTCGCGGTCCATGGCGTATTTGAGGGCCAGGCGCAGATCGTTGTTGTCGAAGGGCGCCTTGTCGCAATGCATGATGAAGACGTAGTGGCCGCGGCCGGCGGTGGACAGGATCTCGACAGTCGGCGCGCGTTTCAGAAGATCGACGGTCTTCGGATCGACGCGGTTGATGTAGTGGACTTGGCCGGACGACAGGGCGGCGATACGAGCCGTCGCATCGTTCATGCAGATGATTTCGACGCTGTCGACAAAGCCGCGATCGGTGCGCCAGTCGTCCTTGTTGCGCTCGAGCGTGGCGCGCACGCCAGGCTCGAAGCTGACCATCTTGTAGGGGCCGGTGCCGATCGACGCGAGCGGATCGTCATAGCCGCCATTCGGCTGGATGACGAGGTGATAGTCGGTCAGGAGCAACGGCATGTCGGCGTTGCCTTCGGTCAGCGTCAGGACGAGATTGCCGCCATCAGCCTTGATGTCCTTGATCGACTTCATGACGCCGAGCGCGCCGGATTCCGATTTTGTATCTGTGTGGCGCTTGAGCGTGGCGACGACGTCGTCGATCGTCAGCTCCTTGCCGTTGTGGAATTTGACGCCCTTGCGGATCTTGAAGGTCCAAGTGGCGGCATCCTTCGACGGTTCCCAGGATTCGGCCAATGCAGGAACGGCGGCACCGGTCAGCGGATGGGATTCCACCAGCATGTCGCCCCAGCAGCGGCCGATGCAGAACATGACCTGAGACAGGAATTTCGCCGGGTCCTTGGAGTCGGTCGCAGCACCGCCTTCGAGGCCAAGCTTCAGATGCCCGCCGCGCTTCGGCTCGGCCGCCATTGCGCTTTCGGTAAAGAGTTTGTCGGCGAGTGCCAAAGTCACGCCGGCTGCCATTGCGCGTCCCATGAATTCGCGGCGGCTAAGCCCGCCCGAAGTCACACGGCTTGCCAGATATTTCGTGTAGTCGTTCATTCCCCTGTTCCTTCTTTTTTGTCATGTTGACAGAATTCTCGGGCAGCGTGCTTCAAGAAGCGGTTTCCTCTTCCGCCTGAAGCCTGATGCCCGCGACCATGCGGGAAAATGCAGCGGTTGCCGCCGCCTCTCACTTTCCTTTCCAGATTGGGGCACGCTTTTCGGCGAATGCCCGCGCGCCTTCCAATTGATCTTCGCTCGAATAGAGGACATCGACTGTCGCAAACTGCCGTTTGGTGATCTTGTTCATGGCAGTCTGAAACGTCGTTCCCTCCGCTTCCCTGACGATTTCCTTGATGGCAGCGTAGACGAGCGGCGGGCCGCTGGCGAGCAGGCGGGCCAGTTCCCACGCCCTGTCCATCAGCTTGTCGGCCACGACGATCTCGTTGACGAAGCCCCAGCGATGCGCCTCCTCGACATTAAGCCAGCGACCGGTCAGCAGCATGTCCATCGCAATGTGATAGGGGATGCGCTTCGGCAATTTGATCGACGCAGCATCTGCCACCGTACCGGAGCGGATTTCCGGCAGCGCGAAGGTGGCGTGCGGGGCGGCGATAATCAGATCGGTGGAAAGCGCAATCTCCAGGCCGCCACCGCAACAGATGCCGTTGACGGCGCAGATGACAGGCTTGTTGAGATCGCGCAACTCCTGCAGACCGCCAAAGCCGCCAACACCGTAATCGCCGTCAACCGCGTCGCCGGCTGCCGCAGCCTTCAAATCCCAGCCGGCGGAAAAGAATTTCTCGCCCGCACCGGTGATGATGGCGACACGCAGATCCGGGTTGTCGCGGAAGTCGCGAAAGATCAGCCCCATATTGCGGCTCGTCGCCAAGTCGATGGCATTCGCCTTCGGCCTGTTAATGATGACCTCAAGAATACCGTTGTCGCTTCGGGTGCGAATGGGGTCTTGCAACTTCTGCTACCTCCTTCGCCGGATGAGAGCATCCGCGGCCACGACGCCGCGGGATTCTGGTAGAACCATCAATGGATTAATGTCCAGTTCCTCTAGCCGTGCGGCATTCTTTACGACATATTCTGCCGTTGATACGACGGCATCGGCAACCATTTCAAGACTGCTTCCCGCATTGCCGCGATAACCTTCTATCAGCTTACGGACTTTGAGCCGCGAAATCCGGTCCATGACCTCGGCTTTCGTGACCGGAAGCGGCAAAACGACGGAATCTTCAAGCAATTCCACGAGGATTCCGCCTGCACCGACCGTCAGGGTCAAGCCGACGACCGGATCGCGGACCGCTCCGACGATCAATTCCGCAAGAGGGCGATCGACCATGCGTTCGACGAGAAATCCGCGAGCGACATGGCTCATGCTCTCCGCCGCATCTCGGACGCCATTCCTATCCCATAGGTTGAGTTTGACGGCACCGACATCGGACTTGTGCTCGACACCGAGCGCCTTGAGCGCGACCGGGAAGCCGAGCTGCTCTGCGCAGTCGGCCGCCTCGCTCGCCGTAGCGGCGGTCTTGCCACGCGGGACTATAAGGCCTGCGGCTGCGAGCTCGGCCTTGGCCGCAGCCTCGCTCAGCGTTTCCATTTCGCCCGCTTCGGTCCGCGTGCTGAGGAGCGGCAATGGTTGCGGTCTCTCCCAGGCGTCGGCGATCCCGCTGGCAATGTCTGCTGCCGCCAAGGCCTCGCTGATGCCGCAGAGCGGCACGATGCCGGCTTCGATCAATTGCTGGGCGATGGCTTCCGGCATGTTTTCGGGCAGCGTCGCCAGAATGCCGGCGCGGGAACCTGTTTGCCTTGCGGCGGCGGCGACGGCCGAAACGGTGATCATCCAGTCCGCGCCGTCGCAGCGATCCTCGCGCGGAAAGTCGAGAACGAGGAGATTGAGGGCATAGCCGCCGGCGAACATGGCGCTAAAGGCTTCCGTCTGCCGCTCAAGATCGCCCCAGACGAAGGTGTGGTAGTCGAGCGGATTGGAAAGCGTCACCATCTGGCCGAGGCTCGCGCGAAGCGCTGGCAGCTGTTCGGCCTTCAGGGCGCGGAACTCGACATTGAGACCGACTGCGGCATCGGCCATCAGCGAGGCCTCGCCGCCCGAACAGCTCATCGAGGAAATGGCGTTGCTCTCAAGCGGGCCTGCGACATGCAGAAGTTTCAACGTCTCGATCAGCTCCGGCAGCGTCGTGACACGGCCGATGCCGAGGCGATTGAGAACGGCGTCTGCAACCGCATCGCTGCCGGCGAGCGAGGCCGTATGCGAAACGGTGGCGCGCTGCGCCTGTTCGGATTTTCCGACCTTCAGCGCGACGACGGGTTTCTTCAAATCCCTGGCGCGCATTGCGAGAGCTTCCAGCGCCCTGATATCGCCGAAACCTTCGATATGCAGGCCGACCGCTGTGACGCGAGGATCCGCGAGAACGGCTTGGGCGAGATCCGACAGGCCGGTCTGCGCCTGGTTGCCCGCGGTCATCAGATAGCTGATGGGCAGGCCGCGCCTCTGCATGCTGAGATTGATGGCGATATTCGAAGATTGGGTGAGGATCGCAACGCCGCGCTCGCTGCGCACAATGCCATGCTGATCCGGCCACAGCAGCGCGCCGTCGAGACCGTTGATCATGCCGTAGCAGTTCGGCCCGACGATCGGCATGGAGCCGGCGGCTTCGACGAGAACCCGCTGCAGATCCGCCCCATCCGCAAGTTCCGCAACCGCCTCGCTGAAGCCAGAGGCATAGCAGACCGCACCACCGGCACCCCTTTCGGAGAGATTGCGCACGATATCGACGGTGAGCGTCCTGTTGACGCCGACGAAGGCGGCGTCAGGCGCGTCAGGCAGTTCGGCGACCGACCGGTAGCAACGGCGGCCGAGGACACTTTCCTGTGTCGGATGCACCGGCCAGATCTCGCCGGCAAATCCCATGAGATCGCATTGCTCGATGACGCGTCGCGCCTCGCGGCCGCCGAAGACGGCGATCGTTCTGGGTCGGATGAGACGGTCGAGCGAGCGCTGCGTCATGGGCTCATGCTCCGAACGGCCGAAGCAGGTCGCGGCTGATGATGTGCCGCTGGATTTCCGAGGTGCCGTCCCAGATGCGCTCGACGCGAGCGTCACGCCAGAAGCGGGCCAGCGGCAGGTCGTCCATCAATCCCATGCCGCCGAAGATCTGGATCGCTTCGTCGGTGACGCGGGCAAGCATTTCCGAGGCATAGAGCTTGGCCGACGCAATCTCGCGGTTGGCCGGGATGCCGGCATCCAGTTTCCAGGCCGCTGATAATGTCAGGAGGTCGGCGGCGTCAATTTCGGTGATCATGTCGGCAAGCTTGAACGACACGCCCTGATTGGCACCGATCGGTTTGCCGAATTGCTTGCGCTCGGCGGCATAGGGCAGCGCAAGGTCGAAGACCCTGCGGGCTCGCCCGACGCAGGTCGCAGCGACGGTCAGCCGCGTTCCGTAGAGCCATTGATTGGCAAGATCGAAGCCGCGATGCACCTCGCCAAGCACCTGCGACTTCGGCAGGCGGCAATCGGTGAAGTTCAGGATGCAGTTGTGATAGCCGCGATGGGAGACCGAGTCATAGCCCTTCAGGATCTCGAACCCCGGCGTGCCGCGATCGACCAGGAAGGCGGTGATCTTCTTCTTGACACCCCTGTGAGTGTCTTCCTCGCCGGTTGCGGCAAAGACGATGACGAAATCGGCGACATCGGCATGCGAGATGAAATGCTTCGCGCCGTTGAGCACGAAGTCATCGCCATCCTGCCGTGCCGCGCATTTCATGCCGCGCATGTCGGAGCCGGCGTCCGGTTCGGTGATGGCAAGCGCGTCTATGCGTTCGCCATGCACGGCCGGCAGGAGATAACGCTCGCGCTGCTCGCCTTCGCAGGCCATCAGAATGCCTGAGGGGCGGCCGAAGAAGACTGTCAGTGCCATCGAGCCCCGGCCGAGTTCCCGCTCCACAAGCGTGAAGGTCAGATGATCGAGGCCAGCGCCGCCGATCTCCTCAGGAAAGCCGCAGGCATAGAAGCCGAGTTCGATGCATTTGCGCTTGATGTCCTGCCCAAGATCCGGCGGCACAATACCGGTGCGTTCGACCTCGTTCTCGTGCGGATAGATCTCCGTCTCCACGAAGTCCCGGACCGTCTTGACGATCATTTCCTGTTCTTCGCTGAGTCCGAAATTCACGATCGCTTCCCCCTAGCGTTTTTGTCCCACATGACGGCCGGCTCCCTCCGGCATCGGTAAAGCGGCATGCGCCGCAACGATCGGCCTTAGTTTGGCCAGCACCTCCTCCGGTGCGGCCGTGGCCTTGCCCGCCTTGGCATCGACATGCAGCAGCATCTGTTCGGCGGTGGCGACGACATCGCCGCTCACTGTGTCGTGCAGCGCATGGAAAACATGCAGCCGCTTTTCATCAGACGCGAGGATCTGCGCAGTCGAATGGATGGCCTGACCAAGCTTGGCCTCGCCGAGATGCCGGATATGGGTCTCCACCGTATAGTAGCTGTGGCCGCGCTCGACATAGTCCATATCGACGCCGATCAGGCGCAGCAGCGCGTCCGAGGTGTCGCCGAACACCTGCAGATAGCGATGCTCGGTCATATGGCCATTGTAGTCGACCCAGGCCGGGCTGACCTTGGTGTCGATCAGACGCAGCGGCTTTGCGATGTCCAAGCCCTGCTTCTCGCCGCCGCCTGCCGACCAAAGATGCTGCTCGAAATCCTTGAGCAGCTTGCCGGCGCCCCAGCCCTTGCCGCCGTGGCTTCCCTTCAGGCTTTGGAGGATGCCAACGAGGTTTTCGTCGCGGATGCGCTCCAGTTCGCGGATCGACAGGCCATCGGCCTGCTCGTCCGACTGCCGGCCGATCTTTTCGACGAGGGCATCATCGAGATCGACGACGTCCATCAGCTTTGTCCAGTTCCACTGCAATGCGGGGCCGAACTGCGCCAGGAAGTGACGCATGCCCGCTTCGCCGCCGGCGATGCGATAGGTCTGGAACAGCCCCATCTGTGCCCAACGCAGGCCGAAGGAATAGCGGATGACATCGTCCAGCGTCTCGACGGTGCAGATATCGTCCTTGATCAGCCACAACGCCTCGCGCCAGAGCGCTTCCAGCAGGCGGTCGCCGACAAAAGCCTCGATCTCCTTGGCGATATGCACGCCCTTCATGCCGATCGGCGGCAGCCTGTCCATGGCGGCCTGGATTGTCGCAGCACTGGTCTTTTCGCCGCCGACGATCTCGACGAGCGGTAGGAGATAGACCGGATTGTAGGGATGAGCGACGAAGAGCCGTTCGGGATGGCGCATGTCGCGCTGCAGATCGGTCGGCAGCAGCCCGGAAGTGGACGAGCCGATCAAGGCATCCGGCCGTGCGGCCGCATCGATCTGTGTCAACACGTTGCGCTTGAGATCAAGCCGCTCGGGCACGCTTTCCTGGATCCAGTCGGCACCGTCTACGGCCGCTTCCAGCGTGTCCCGGAATGTGAGCTTGCCGCGCGGCGGAAGCGGTGCGCCGGTCAGCATCGCATAGACTTTTTCAGCATTGGCAAGCACTTCGCCGACGATGCGTTTCGCCTCTGGATGCGGATCGTAGACATCGACATCGATGCCCGCCAGCAGGAAGCGGGCGATCCATCCGCCGCCGATGACGCCGCCGCCGATGCAGGCAGCCTTGTTGATCTTGGTCATGCCGGCCTCAGCGCTTCGTCAGTTTCAGTTTCTTGCGGACATCTTCGGGGCCGATGATGCGCGCGCCCATGCCCTCGACCACCTGCACGGCCTTTTCGACGAGCTGCGCGTTGGTCCCGAGCATGCCCTTTCCGGCATAGAGATTGTCTTCAAGCCCGACGCGGACATTGCCGCCGGCAAGGATTGCAGCCGCCGGATAGGCCATGGCGTTGCGACCGATGGAAAAGGCCGAGAAGGTCCAGCTTTTGGGAACGTTATTGACCATCGCCATGAAGGTGTTCAGGTCGTCGGGCGCCCCCCAGGGGATGCCCATGCAGAGCTGGATGAGAACCGGGTCCTCAATGAGACCCTCCTCGGCAAGCTGCTTGGCAAACCAGAGATGACCGGTATCGAAGGCCTCGATCTCAGGACGAACACCGAGATCGGTCATCTTCTTCGCCATGGCCCTCAGCATCGAGGGCGTATTGGTCATGACATAGTCGCCGAGACTGAAATTCATCGTACCGCAATCGAGCGTGCAGATTTCCGGCAGGCATTCGGCGACATGGCTGACACGCTCGGTGGCGCCCGCCATGTCCGTGCCCCTGGCATTCAACGGCAATGGGCTTTCGACATCGCCGAAAATCAGGTCTCCGCCCATGCCGGCCGTCAGGTTCAGCACGACATCGACATCGGCCGAACGGATGCGGTCCGTGACCTCCTTGTAGAGATCGTTGCGGCGGCTGGCAGCACCCGTCTCCGGATCGCGGACATGGCAGTGAACCACCGCTGCCCCGGCCTTGGCGGCATCGATCGCGGATTCCGCAATCTGCTTGGGAGTGATCGGAACATGGCTGGATTTGGAAACCGTGTCGCCGGCACCGGTCACGGCACAGGTGATGAAGACGTCGCGATTCATCGCAAGAGGCATTTTTGTTCTCCCTCGTATTGAGGACATTACGAGCCATGAGACGCCTTCTTGCTTTGCATTATCAGAAGTATTCGATACAGTTTCGGAACGATCAAAGGAATGCTGAATGCTGACATCAGCCAATGAGACGCTCGACATCGACCTTCTGATCCTCCCGGAGACGAACCTGATTTTGATCGCTTCGGTCATCGAGCCATTGCGCGGGGCCAACCGTATTTCCGGGGCGGAGCTTTATCGCTGGCGGCTCTTCACGCCGGATGGTTCGCCGGCGGAAACGACCAGCCAGATCCCTGTGCCCGCATCGTCCGGTTTCCGGTCGACTTCGGATACGGCGCCGCTCTTCGTGCTCGCCAGCTACAATTGGCAGCGCAGCGCGACGCAGGCGTTGAAAATGCAACTGTCGCAAACCGCACGCCACCGTTCGATGGTTGCCGGCATCGAGTCCGGCACCTGGCTGCTTGCCGAAGCGAGCCTGCTCGACAATGTTTCGGCCGCTGTGCACTGGGAGGATTTCGACGATTTCGCGCTTGCCTATCCGCAGGTGAGGGCCGTCAAGGACCGTTTCGTGATCGACGGCAAGCGCATTACCACGGCCGGTTCGTTGCCGACGGTCGATCTCATGCTGGAAATCATCCGCCGGCGGCAGGGCTATTCGCTGGCGCTCGAGGTCAGCCGTTTGTTCATCTACGAGCCGGCATCCGGCCAAAATGCGGTGGAACTCTCACCGTCGACCGCCGGTCTGCGCATGCGCGATCCCCGCGTCGCTCAGGCCATCCGCTTGATGGAAGACCATATCGAACAGCCATTGCTTTTGGCGCGCCTGGCGCGGCGCGTCGGCGTCAGCGCCCGCCACCTGCAGGCGCTCTTTCAAGATAGCATCGGCGCGCCACCGCATGTGCACTATCTGGCACTCCGACTGAATGCCGCACGACGCAAGGTCATCGAAACCAAAGATTCTTTTGCCGATATAGCCGCCGCGACCGGCTTCAATTCCGCCTCGGCATTTTCCCGCAGCTACAGGGCAAGCTTTTCCGAAAGCCCGTCCGGTACGCGCCGCAGGCTGCGTGGCCGCGCTACGGCTGCGGCAGAGCCGACATAGGCTATTGTAAGCTTGGTAGCGAAGGGCTTGAGGACGAGCTGATTGACAGCTCAGTTTGCGTTTTCGCCGTGCTGCGGATCACGAGTATACTACTCGACGCTACCAGCAAAACTAACCTCAGCGGCATTCTTAGGCTCCATTCGGTAATGCAGCCGGACGCAGCTCTTGTCGAGCGCTTTGGCGCTTACGAGCTTAGGACTTGCACGAAAACCGGTGAGCGGAAAGAGCGGAAGGCCACCGCCGAGTAGTTCCGGCATTACATAGATTTCGATCTCATCCAGAGCGCCACGCTCCATGAAAGCCATCTGCAGTTGTCCGCCAGCAGGCATCCAGACGTCACCGTCATTGAGTGCACGCAGCTCCGCGATGAGAGTATCGACATCGCTACGAACAATGAGAGGTGCCTTTGGATCATCGATCGGTCGGGAGGTGACCACGATGACGCATTGGTCGGCGTAGCCCAAGGCGACGGCGCCTTCGCGATGAAATCATACGTGCCACGCCCCATGACGACGGTGCGAATGCCCTACAGGAAAACGCCGTAATCGTGTTCGCCGAGATCCAGGTCACCATACTGGTACAGCCACTCAAGACCGTCGTGCTCGGAGACGATCATCCCATGCAGGCTGGTTGTGATGGTGTTGAATCAATTTCTACCGACATTGCGCTTGATGAATTGGATTATTTTTCGAGGAAGTTTCGTATCAGGCGTGTGATCAGACTAAGGTCCAATGTTCTAAGCGTTTGATTTGGGTTATTGCCATTTCGCCCCCGGTTGCTGACACTAGCATCGCTCGTGTCGGCGGCCCGCCCTGTCACCTGAGTAACCTCAGGTGACAGGGCTTATCTGCTCGCTTTCCATAGGGCATTCCTTCAGTCGCTAGGGGCTGAATGGGCGGGTTCCATTCCAATGGTACCGTCTTTGTTCGGTGCATTACGATTGATTTTATAGCTTCGTTCGCCACAGTTCATGGTGTTGCCGGCATGTGGCTATATCGCTGTGGATTCATGCCGAGACGCAGCCTTCGGCCCGCCTCAAACCAACCGGCATATCTCCTCAGAGCGAGCAATTTTGCACCTGGCCACTCGCGTTCTCGGCCATGTCTGGCGGTAAGCGCGATACTCAATCTTTGCCAAAACTCGACGCTTCACCTTTGCCGCTGGATCATCACTTCTCGGGCAACCCGGCCTCAACTATGAGTCTCATAATGCGCTCCTGGGCCTTGAGAAAAACAGGGCTTGTGTTGTTGCTGGGCGGCGGTGCATTTAGCGCTGTCGAACCTGGTCTAAGCTCCATCCCTTTTGCAACGGCGACCTTTGCTTCGGCTATTCGGCCCAGTTGCTGATAGGCTGCCGCCATCAGAAAATAGATGCGCCCGCTGGCCGGCGTGATCTTGATCGATCGCTCCAGCCAGGGCAGCGCTTCGTCGGCGCGGCCCATAAGCATGCAAGCCCAGCCCGCTCCGATCCCCCATGTCCAGCGCGCGACTTGGGGCGTATCGAAACGGTCCGCTTGCTTGAACGTCGCAAGCGCATCATCGAAGCGCCCCAAAAAGATCTGTGCGAGGCCGGTGAGGTAGAGCGCGCTGCCGTCCCAGGGGTCTAGAGCGAGCGCCTTTCCGCATGCCACCAGGCTCTCGGCGAACCGGTTCGTCGCCGACAGATACCGGCAATGTGTTGCGAGCACCGGGATGTAGTTGGGATGCGTGTGCAATGCGCGCTCCATGATTACGCCGACACCATTGACGACCGCCTGGCGCTCCGTGTCGGGAAACCACGACAACTGAATCCCGCGTAATTTGAAGGCCGCAAGCGCAACTCGCAGATCGACATTGTCGGCGTCGTCCGCAAGAGCCTTTTCCAGCATCGCCTCAGCGGTGCGAAAGCGCTCCAACGTCGTGTGATTGATCGAGGCGGTTGCCTGTTCGATAGTGGCTTTGGCGGTGCCCGTCGGCCCGCCATCCACTGAACCATTGCCTGACGTCAGAAGCGCGTTGATCCGCTGGGCGAGAGCGTCGCCGATAGCGGCGGTCAGGCGCGTTCGCTGGAGCTGAGGATCAATGTCTGTCAGGTTAACCGATAGGGATGTCGACCACTTGACCGCGCCGGTTGCCGGTTCGATCATATGGGCGCGCAGGCTCCATGTCGTTTCGGTCTTTTCCAATTCGCTGTTTAAGACAAGATCGGCTTTCTTTATGGCCGCGCCAGGCGGAACCACCACGCGGATGGTCTCGATTTTTGCCAACCCGTCTGTCAGGTCACTAATGACGCCGGCCGCCATTCGAGCGACCGCCGGATCGCTGCTCGCCATTGCCATGGGCAATATTGCCACATTTGGTGGCGAAGCTGCGAAAATATTGGGAAGCATCATTGCTGGAATTGTCAAAGCCGTCACGCCGACCGCTGCCATAGCGATCAGTACGGCGCGGCGCCGCACCTTGCTGCTGCGCCAACCTACCGTCAGCTCGCTTTCGGTTTGAGATCCGATTTTCGAGAGGACTGCTTGCTGTGGGTTGGCGTCGGTCGAACCCGACACCTCGGCCTCAAACAGGTAGCCACGCCCCGCGATCGCGCGTATCAATTCGCGCTTCTCGTCGCCTAGTGCTGCGCGAATTTCCCGAATGCACTGAAACAGATTGTCCTCGCCGACGTGAACGTCCGGCCAGATCGCCGTCATCAATTCGTGCTTGCTGAGGACCCTGCCGGGTCTGGTCGCAAACAGGCGCAGCAAATCGAAAGACTTCGGCCTCAGCTTGATAGTTTCACCATCGAGCCTGCGCAATTCGGAGCGCTTCTCATCGAGTTCAAAGCCGGCAAATTGGAGCACCGATCCCCCTCTCTCCTGCGATAGTTCCATATTCCGGCACAGTGCCACTAATCACGTAAGTCAGCCAAAAACCATGAATATTCGTGGGTTTCAGCGGAATTTCAGCAAAATTTCAGGGCTTCCGCCACGGCCAATCAGGACGTCTCCCGGCTGGTGCTGCCAAAAAGCGCATGGACGACAACAAATACGGAATCACGAGAATGGCAAGCGGCTTCTGATCGCCGTGAACCCGAACTCTGCAATTTCGGGCCGGGGGAATTTATGTCTGCACGAGTGTTCTCGAAATCCGCGCGTGGCTTCAGGAGCGGTCTGTTCCAGGCCGGGCTTCTGGCCTCGACGGCGCTGGTGCATTCGACGGCGGTGCTGGCGCAGTCGCTGCCGACGGGCGGGCAGGTGGCGGCCGGCAGTGCGACCATCGGGACACCGTCGGCAGGGGCACTGACGATCAACCAGACGAGCGGCAGCGTCGTCGTCAACTGGCAGAGCTTCGATGTCGGCAAGGGCAACCGCGTCACCTTCGTCCAGCCCGATGCCAATGCCGCCATCCTCAATCGCGTCACCGGTGAGACAAGCTCGACCATCGCCGGTCAGATCAACGCCAATGGCCAGGTCTACCTGATCAATCCGAACGGCATTGCCATTACCAAGACCGGGACGATCAAGGCCGGGGCCTTCGTCGCCTCGACGCTCGGCATCTCCGACGACGACTTCATGGCCGGCAAGCGAAGCTTCACCGGCAATGGCGCCTCGGCGCCGGTGACGAATGCCGGTGCGATCACCATCAACCGCGGCGGCTACATGGCGCTGATCGGCGGCACGGTCGCCAATAGCGGTGTCATCACCGTACCGATGGGCAAAGCGGCCCTCGGATCCGGCGAACAGGCAACGCTCGATCTGTCCGGCGACGGTTTTCTGCAGGTGGCAGTACCGACCAAGGCGGGCGGCAGTGGGGCGCTGGTCGAGAACAGCGGCAAGATCTCGGCGAGGGGCGGCACGGTGCAGCTGACGGCGGCAGCGGCCAAGGACATGGCGCGGCAGGCGGTCAACATGTCGGGGACGATCGAGGCGAGGGGTGTGTCGGGGCGAAGCGGCGATATCGTGCTGTCTGGCGGCGATGGCGAGGTTGCTGTTACCGGCAAGATCGATGCGAGCAGCAGGCACGGCTCGGGCGGCAAGGTGCAGGTGACGGGCCGCAAGATCACGCTGGCCGGTGCGAAGATCAATGCCTCTGGCAAGACCGGCGGCGGCACGGTCAATGTCGGTGGCGAGCGTCAGGGTAAGGGCACGCTGCAGCATGCGGAGACGCTGACGGTCGATGCCGATACGGTCATCCGTGCCGATGCGATCACCACCGGCCATGGCGGCAATGTCGTGCTGTGGTCGGATGATCTGACGGGCTTTGCCGGCACGATCACGGCCAGGGGCGGGGCGCTCTCCGGCAATGGCGGCGAAGTGGAGGTCTCGGGCAAGGCGCTTCTCTCCTATGCCGGTCTGACCGATCTGACGGCGGCGCATGGTTCCGTCGGCAATCTGCTGCTTGATCCCTACAATGTGACGATCTCGACGGCGACGGACAGCAACTCCTCCGGCTTCACAGCCAGCGGCAATGACAGCGTCATCAATGTCAACACGCTCACCAATGCGCTGCAGACGGCCAATGTCACGGTGACGACGGGTTCGTCTGGCGCACAAGACGGCAATATCACGGTCACGGCTCCTATCGCGTGGAACTCGAGCGCTACGCTAACGCTGTCGGCGGCCAACAATATCAACATCAATGCTGCGATCGGTGCTGCAGCCGGCGGCTTGACGCTCGCCTCCGGCGGTACGATCTCGGCGCCCGCGGCGGTCTCGGTCGCCCGGTTCAACCTGACCTCGGGCAACTGGGTGCAGAACGCTGCAGTACTACCCAATTTCGCGACGGCGAGCTTTATGATCGGAGGCGGCTCGTTCCTGCGCGTCACCGGCGGTGATGGCAGCAGTACCTCGCCCTACCTGTTGCAGGACGTTTACGGGCTGCAAGGCATTGGTTCATTGTCGTCTTATCTCAACGCCAGCTGGGCGCTGACGCGGGACATTGACGCCTCCGGCACTGCGACCTGGAACGGAGGAAGCGGTTTCAGTCCCATCGGCGTGGATGCCTCTTGGACGATCCTCAACGACCATAATGGCTACAACGCCGCCTTCGACGGCCGTAGTCACACGATCACCGGCCTGGCCATCAACCGGCCGAACATGAACGCTGCCGGCCTGTTCGGTTACATCGGCTCAAATGGCAGCGTCACCGGTCTCGGCCTGGTCGACGCAAGCGTCTCGGCGCGAACCTATATCGGTGCGCTCGCAGGCCAGAACTACGGCGCGATCAGCCAGACCTACGCCACCGGCACCATCTCGAGCTCCGGCTGGTACGCTGGCGGGCTTACTGGCCTGAACAAGGGTGAGATCAGCCAAGCCTATACCACTAGCCGCGTCTCGGGTAACGGCGTGTATTTCGGCGGGCTCGTGGGCTACAATGACGGCACGATTACCCAAGCCTATGCCACCGGTAACGTTTCGAGCAGCAGTTTCGTTGGTGGTCTCACTGGTTATAACAATGGTGCGATCAGCCAAGCCTATGCTACCGGCAGCATTTCGGGCAGCAATTTCGTCGGCGGCCTCACCGGAGATAGCTATGGTGACATCAGCCAAGCCTGTGCAACAGGTGCCGTCTCGGGCAGTGGCTTGTCCGTCGGCGGTTTTGCCGGGCGGAATTTGGGCACGATTACGGCTTCCTATTTCGATACCGGCACGAGCGGCCAGTCATCCGGCGTCGGCACGAACTCTGGCTCCGCCGGCGTCACCGGCCTGACCACAGCGCAGGCGCGCAGCGCGTCGAGCTACTCGAGCTGGAATTTTTCCACCGACTGGTACCAGTCCGGCGATCTGCGCCCGATCGGTCGCTGGGAAGCGGCAGCGCCGGATGCAGACGGCGGCGCCACCATCTCCAACCTCCACCAGCTTGTGCTCGCGGGTGCGAACCTCGCTGGCCGCTACAAGCTCGCGGGCGATATCGACGCCAGCGCCACATCCGGCGCCAACACCGCGGGCATTTTCTCCACAAGCGGCTGGGTGCCCATCGGCAACGGCAGCGCCGCCTTCACCGGCAGCTTCGACAGCGCGGGGCACACTATCTCCGGGCTGACCATTAACAATCCAAGCACTGACTATGTCGGCCTGTTCGGCATGATCGGCCAAGGCGGCAGCGTTACCAATCTTGGTTTGCTCGGTGCCAGTGTCACGGGATCCAACTATGTTGGCAGCCTCGCCGGCGATAATCTAGGCACAATCAGCCAAGCCTATGCCTCGGGTAGCGTCGTCGCCAACGGCCACATTGTCGGCGGGCTCGTCGGCCAGAACGACGGGACGATCAGGCAGGCCTATGCCACAACCAGCGTCTCGGGCAGCAATTTCGTCGGCGCCAATTCCTCTTTCAGCACGATCAGCCAAGCCTATGCTGCCGGCAGCGTCGCCGGCAACTCTGCGGGCGGCCTGGTCGGCTATAACGCCGGCACGATCAGCGAGACCTGGGCCTCTGGCAGTGTTTCGGGTGACCATTACGTCGGCGGCCTCGTCGGCTCCACCATCGGCGGCACGATCACGGCCTCGTATTTCGATATGGGCACGACCGGACAGCCCTACGGTGTCAGCTACACCCCCAGCACTGCCGGCGTCACCGGCCTGACCACGACACAGGCGCGCAGTGCGTCGAGCTATTTCGGGTGGGATTTTGCCAATGTCTGGTACCAGTCCAGCGACCTTCGGCCGATCCTGCGGTCGGAAGCGGCCACTGCGGATCTAAACGGTATCATCAGCATCTCCAACCTGCACCAACTCGTGCTGGCTGGCGCGAACCTCGCCGGCGGCTACAAGCTCGCGGGTAATATCGATGCCAGCGCAACATCCGGTGCCAACGCCGCCGACATCTTCTCCACCAGCGGCTGGGTGCCTATCGGCACCTACGGCACCACCTTCACCGGCAGTCTCGACGGCGCCGGCCATACGATCACCGGATTGACCATCAATCGACCAAGCACTGATTTTGTTGGCCTGTTCGGTTATATCGGCTCGACCGGCAGCGTCACCAATCTTAGTCTGGTCGGTGCGAGCGTTTCGGGCTTCGGTTACGTCGGCACGCTCGCCGGCCGGAACGATGGCACGATCAGCCGGGCCTCCGCCACCGGCAGCGTTTGGAGCAACGACGAGGACCATGGTGCCGGCGGGCTCGTCGGCATCAACCAAGGCGCAATCAGCCAAGCCTGGGCTGAGGCCAGCGTCTCCGGCTACACTGCGGGTGGTCTTGTCGGTGGCAACGCAGGTACGATCAGTCAGGCCTATGTCTCTGCGGCCGGCAGCGTTACGGCTGGCGACCGCGCGGGCGGGCTCGTCGGCATCAATGACGGCATTATCAGTCAGAGCTATTCCGCCGGCAGCGTTTCGGGCAGCTTCTACGTCGGCGGCCTCGCCGCCATCAATGGTGGTACAATCAGCCAGGCCTATGCCACCGGCAGCGCCTCGGGCAGCGGCTATTACGTCGGCGGTCTCGTCGCCTTCAATGGCGGCGCAATCAACCAAACCTATGCCACCGGCGCTGCGTTAAGCACCTACTGGAACGCCAACCTTGGCAATCTCGTTGCAATTAACGCCCCTAGCGGCACGATCACGGCCTCAATTTCTATCGACAGCGATGGGGGCGCGCCGCCGGACAGTACCGCCTTCAACGCCCGCGCTACCGCCCTGGGCTGGGACTTGGCTTCCGTCTGGGCGCCGGCCGGCTCAGGTTCCTATGCCAGGCTTTATGGCGCCTCGGACGTGATCGCAGTCAAGGCCACCTCCAGCCGCGTCTACGGCGACGCCGGCGGGACGCAGATCTCGACTTATTACGGCGTGAAGCCTGGCGATTTTGTCACCACTCCCGCCACGGTCGTCTCCAGCGCCGACGGCACCTCGGGTGTCGGCAACTACGGCGCGACTGTCAGCAACACGGCTGTGACGAGCGCCGGCGGCAGAACATACAGCTTCGTCTATCTCCCTGGGACGGAAACCGTCACGGCGCGGCCGATCACGGTAACGGCGGACGCGCAGTCGAAGGCTTATGGCGACGCCAATCCGGCTTTGACGTACACGGTCGGGGGTGCGGGCCTTGTCAACAACGACGCGCTCTCCGGCTCGCAGGTGACCACAGCAGGCCAATATTCCAATGTCGGTAGCTATGCGATCAGCCAGGGGACGCTCGCGGCTTCCAGTAACTATGCCCTGACCTATGTCGGGGACAATCTCACTGTGAATCCGCGAGCGCTGACGGTGACGGCGGATGCACGCTCGAAAACCTATGGCGATGCCAATCCGACGTTGACCTACACCGTCGGGGGCGCAGGTCTTGTCAACAATGACATGCTCACCGGCTCGCTCTCGACCTCGGCGGCGCAGTATTCCAATGTCGGTGCCTACACGATCAGCCAGGGGACGCTCGCAGCGTCCGGCAACTACGCCCTGACCTATGTCGCGGCGGACCTCACCGTGAACCCGCGAGCCTTGACGGTGACGGCGGATGCACTGTCGAAAGCCTATGGCGACACCAATCCCGCGCTGACTTACAACATTACCAGCGGTAGCCTCGTCAATAGCGACACACTCTCGGGCTCGCTCTCGACCGCGGCGGGGCAGTATTCGAATGTGGGCAGCTACGGCATCACTCTCGGCAGCCTCGGCAATGCCAATTACGCGATCACCTATAACGGCGCCGACCTGACCATCAACCCGCGGGCGCTGACGGTGACTGCGGATGCCCGGTCGAAGGCCTATGGCGATACCAACCCGACGCTGACCTACGCAAGCTCGGGCCTCGTCAACAACGATACGCTCTCCGGCTCGCTCTCGACCTCGGCGGGACAGTATTCGAATGTGGGTGGCTACGGCATCACTCTCGGCAGCCTCGGCAATGCCAATTACGCGATCACTTATCATGGCGCCGACCTGACAATCACTCCGCGAGCGTTGACGGTGACGGCGGATGCACTGTCGAAAGCCTATGGTGACGCCAATCCGACGTTGACCTACACGGTTGGCGGTGCGGGCCTGGTCAACAACGACATGCTCTCCGGTTCGCTGTCGACGACAGCGGGGCAGTATTCGAATGTCGGTGCCTATGCGATCGCGCAGGGCTCGCTCGCGAACGCAAACTACGCCATCACCTATACCGGGGCGAACCTCACCGTGAACCCGCGGGCACTGACGGTGACGGCGGATGCGCTGTCGAAAGCCTATGGTGACGCCAATCCAACGTTGACCTACACGGTTGGCGGTGCGGGCCTGGTCAACAATGACGTGCTCTCCGGCTCGCTGTCGACCGCGGCGGCGCTATATTCGAATGTCGGTGCCTATGCCATCACGCAAGGATCGCTGGCGAACACAAACTACGCCATCACCTTCACCGGTGCAGACCTGACAATCAACAAGCGGGCAATCACGGTTGCGGCCAACAATCAAAGCCGTGCCTATGGCGATGCCAATCCGGCGCTGAGCTATACGATCGGTGGCGCAGGTCTCGTCAACAATGACAGCCTCACCGGCAGCCTGGCGACCGTGGCGACGGCTGCTTCCGGTATCGGCGTCTATGCTATCTCGCAGAGGACGCTTGCCGCCTCCGGCAACTACGATCTGAGCTTCACCGTTGCGGACCTGACGATCAACAAGCGGGCGATCACGGTTGCGGCCAACAATCAGAACCGTGCCTATGGCGATGCCAATCCGGCGCTGAGCTACACGATCGGTGGCGCAGGTCTCGTCAACAATGACAGCCTCACCGGCGGCCTGACGACCTTGGCGACGGCTGCCTCCGATGTCGGTATCTATGCCATTTCGCAGGGGACGCTTGCCGCCTCCGGCAATTACGATCTGAGCTTCACCGCTGCGGACCTGACGATCAGCAAGCGGGCGATCACGGTTGCGGCCAACAATGCCAGCCGTGCCTATGGCGATGCCAATCCGGCGCTGAGCTACACGATCGGCGGCGCAGGTCTCGTCAACAATGACAGCCTTGCCGGCGGCCTGACCACGGCGGCCACCGCCACCTCCAATGTCGGCAACCATGCGATCACCCAGGGCTCGCTTGCCGCCTCCGGCAATTATGACCTGACCTTCGTTGATGGCAATCTTCTGATCACCCCGCGCGCGCTCACCGTCGCCGCGAGCAATGCAAGCCGCATCTATGGTGATGCCAATCCGGTCTTCGGCTACACCGTCTCGGGCCTCATCAATGGCGACACGCTGACGGGCAGTCTTGCAAGCTCGGCTGCGACCGGCTCCGGCATCGGCACCTATGCGATCGGTCTCGGTACGCTCGGCAATGCCAACTACGCCATCGGCTACACCGGCAGCAATCTGACGGTGACGCCGCGCGCCATCACGGTGACCGCCAACAACGCCAGCCGGTTCAGCGGCGTCGCCAATCCGCTCTTCACCTACACGATCGGCGCTGCCGGCCTCGTCAATGGCGACCGCCTCTTCGGTCAGCTGGCGACCGCGGCCGACCGAGTTTCCGGACCGGGCAGCTATGCCATCAGCCAAGGAACGCTGACAGCCTCGGCCAACTACGATCTCAGCTTCATCGGCGGCGTACTGACGGTGACCGCCACAAGCCCGACGACGGAGCTGGCAAGCATCAACACGCCGCGCAGCTTCGCCCCCGATACGCCGCCGCTGCCGCCGGTCCAGGGGCAAGACGGCGTCCCGACCTTCGCCGGCGATGGGACAGGCAATGATGGCAGCCCTTATATCGTTGATCCGCGCTTCGACGGTACCGTCGTCTGCCTCGGCGATGGCGCGGCCTGTGTCGTGCAACCGGCGCCATGAGACGGAATTGATGCAACGCTAACTTGGACATTCCGAACCACCTTCAAACCGTTCTCATCGGCGGCAGGTAATTGGCTCGCGCTTTGTCACAGCGCGACGCTTTCGTCGAGATCGGCGTAGACCAGATAGCGAAGCGGACCCGATGTCACGGCATCGAAGGGAAAGCACGTCGCCAGAACGAGGTGAACGCCGCGCGCGTTCGGATCGATCTCGGCCTCGTCCCAGCGCGCTACGGCCATGTGTGTTACGCGGAACATAACGGATCGGCCATCGCGGCGCGTGATGCGGATCTGGTCGTTTTCCTTGATATCTTTGAGGAAAGCGAAGTGCGTATCGCGGTGCGCGGCATAGACTGCCGTACCTTCCTCGCCCGCCTGTGGTGTATTGTCGAGATGTCCCGGACCGAAGGCGAGCGCCTGGCCGCTTGCGCCCTTGAGCGCTACGGCGGAAACGCCAAGGCGCGGAACCTCGATGCGCGCCACCGGCCAGGTATCGGCCCAGCTCCAGGGCTTGACCGGCAAACCAGTCGTCATGCTTTGTGCGAAGGCTCGCTCCAATAGAACCTGCGCAACGGCCGCTTTGGCATAAATCCATCCTCCCTGTGCGGCGACGAATAGACCGATCGCAATCAAAATGCCGGCGGCGGCGATGAGAAGGGAGCGCGCCGGCGCGCTCCCCGTGGTTTGGATGCGATCGGCGGCGATCATGGCTTGCTACTCCGCGATGCGCAGGCCAGAAGCGATGCCCCGAGCAAGAGAGCAAGCAATCCCTGAAGAATGAAGAGCTGCCCAGGTGTTGCAGTCTGCGGCAGGGGAAGGTTCGGCGCAGGCGGTGCGGAGATTGGCTCGACCTGCATCTCCGCGTCGCCGTCGACACCTTGAGACCTATCGCCCGTCTGATGCCGCTTGCCGTCTACCTTTGGGTCGCGAGTGGCGCCGACGCCAAGGAGCGTCTTGTAATCCCAGCCGGCGGGCAGCTGCAGGGGAATGTCAGCTTCAGTCAGCGGCGCGTTTGCAGGGCGCGGGCGCTTGGCATCGACGGCGACAAGACTGGTCAGGCGCGTGACCAGATGGTGATCGAGCGCCAGTTGAAGAATGCGCTTGTCCGCTTCCGTCTGCGTGATCTTGCCCAGGGTGTGATTGACCTCGGCATCGTCGATCTGCCGGCGTGCCCAGATCTTGGAGATGCCTCTGGCATTGCTTGCCTGATCGAGCGGCAGCGAGATCGTCCACGGCCGGTCGCCGATCATTCCGCTGACGGTCAGGGTGCCGGCGGCTTTGCCCATGCGGGCAGCCAGGACCAGCGGTTCGCCATGATAGAGGTCGGGCAGGAGGTTGGGCGACAGGCTGACGTTCTTTTCCGAAAAGACAGCCGCGACATCGGTGACGGCTGGATTTTCCAGCTTGTCGAAGAGGGTGCGCATGCGTTCGTTCACTTCGGCAACCGAACCGATATGGGTGAAGCTGCCGCGGCCGAGCTCGGCGGCACGGCTCATCAGATAGGTGTTTGGCGCCGAACCGATACCGACCATGAAGATGCGCGAGCGTCCGCGTGACCTTGCGATTGCATCGAGAAGCTGCTGCTCATTGTTGACTTCGCCGTCGGTGAGGAAAACGACCTGACGCAGTCCATTGGCCTGATGGCTGTCGTCGAGCGCTGCGTTGAGCGGCGGCAGCATTTCCGTTCCACCGGCAGCCTCCAGGCCGGTGACGAAGCGGCGGGCCGAGGCGATATTGTCAGCCGTTGCCAAGACCGAATCCGGGAAGAATTTGGTCATGGTGTTGTCGAAGCGAATAACATTGAAGCGATCGCTCGGCTCGAGCCGGGAAAGAGCATAATCGAGACTCGCCCTTGCCTGTTGGATCGACGTGCCGCCCATGGAGCCGGAATTGTCGATGACGAAGACGATTTCGCGATCGGCCTTTTGCGGCGTCGCCACTGCCGGCGGCGTCACATAGGCAAGCACGTAGTCATCCTTGCCGACATGCTCGCGGAACAGGCCGACGCTTGGCACATTGCTGGCGACTGCGTTCCATTCGAACACAAAGTCGCGGTCGGCCGTCGCGTCACCGTCCAGAACGATCCGCCGTGCGCTGTCGTTCAACCTGTCAATCTTGACCGTGTGATAAAGACTTTTGATATCGTCGAGCGGAAAGCCGGCATTGAGATTGACCTTCAGCGTTACAGGGTTGGTGCGATCACTGCCCGGCGCCATCAGGGGGGCGGAGACGGGCTTGTCGCCGGCCTTCCGAGACTTGCGGTCCTGGGTTCGTCCCCAGCCGGCCTTCAGGTCGGCTTGCTGCGTGATCGGCGATGCACCCTGCGGGCTGTAGCGCGGTGCGACGACCAACGGAACTCGCAGGGAAAAGCGGCCATCCGCCAGGCGTACCGCCTGCTGATATTCGATCTGCACGACGATCTTTTCATGCGGGCCTATATTGGCGACCGCATTGGTGAAGACATTCGGTCGCTGCTGCTCCACCAGAGTGGCTCTCTTCCCCTGTTTGCGAGCTTGCTCGTAGATGGCGCGCGCGGCCTGCTTCTCCTTGATGTCGGCGACAATGACCCGGTTGCCGACGATCATCTTCAGGGAATAGACGGCGCTGTCTTCCGGCAGAGGGAAAACATAGAGAGCTTCGACCCATTTGTCGGTCGAGTTCTCGAAGGCTTGGGTGAGAACCGCTCGTGCCGTCGGGCCGTTGACGTCGATGTCGACATCGGTCGCAAGGCGTGGGGCCTCGATATATCTGCCCTCCTGTGTCGTCTGCAGGAGAAGGCTGCCGGCGCCCATCTCGTTCGGCGTGACGAAGGCTGCCGGCTGGGCGTGCGATTCCAGGGGGTGAAGCAGCGCGAAAATGACGGCAAGCACCGGTAGCAGGATCGCGTTGCTGAACCATAGTAACAGGCCGAATCTTGTGAGGACGGTTCGCCGGTGTTGGTGGCGTGAGATGCTTGGCGAGGCGGACATGACAGGCTCCTTTATTCGTTGGAGAATGACTGAAGCCATTGTCAACAAAGGCTATTTTCTCGCCAGCGTAAGCTTTGCCCTGTTTCGTCCGCATCTTGCCGCAAACGGTCTTGTCGCTGGCGGGTATGTGTGGAATTGTGAAGAGAATTACGCAATCAGGAAACGAGTGCATGGTTCAGGGCGACCCGTATCTATCCGATCATCAGAATACTGCGGTGGCAGAGCTGGTTCGCGAAGAGATTGCTCGGCGGCGCATTTCCCGGCAGCGTCTCGCCAATGATGCGCGCATCAGCCTTTCGACGCTGGAGAAGGCTCTTTCCGGACATCGCCCCTTCACGCTTGCGACCATCATTCGTCTGGAGCAGGCGATGGGGGTTGTCCTGCGCGAAGCGGGAGGGGCGCAATCGACGCCGGTCAACGACAGGCCCGGTCATGCCCCGGAAGAACTGGGCGCCTATTCCCGCGCTTCGGTTTCATGGCTTGAGGGCGCCTATCTGACGCTTCGGCCATCCTTCGGGGATCCGAAGGCGATTTTTGCCTATTGCACGGAGATCGCCTGGAATGGAGAAAGCACGCGCCTGAATTTTATGGAACGCGAGCGCAGCGACGCCTCGTTTTCACAACAGGGTTCGGTATCGGTTCCGCATCTGTCGGGGCATATCTATCTCGTGACGAATTCATCCGGGCAATATCGGATGACGATTTTGTCCCGTCCCAGCATTACCGGTGAGATGTTCGGTCTGCTGACGACGTTGCGCGCCGGGCAGGGTTCGCACCTCACACCGGTCTCGACGCCACTGGCCCTGTTGCCGATCACGAGCTTCGAGAAGCCCTCCTATGGGCGCGTTACGGCCAACGACGAAAACCACGCAGCCTATTCTTCGATCCTCAGCAAGGCGATTGCGGAGAACTATGCCGGATTTGTTGGATTGGGCTGAACCGCCACGTTTCTCGTTTGGGGCGGCTAGCCGGGCGGGCAAGGCTGTGGCGGTGTTCGGGTGCGAGGAAAGGTGCTCATATACCGGGCAAAGAGCATGCCGCCCGTTCCGCCCGTCGGGATGATGTCCTTTAATGGCAGGCCGGCGGCGTCCCCTTGGTCTGACCGTCATAACTCGAGGGTGCTGCGCTGCCCATCGAACGGCGAGGCGATCGCACCCGTCATCAGGCCGACGAGACAGCAAGTTGCAGATGAACGGAAACTTGGCGGATGTTATTTCAACGGTCTTGCGAAAAATAGAAGACTAATTCCATGGACTATATTGGATTAGTCAAATGCCTCCTATACCCTCGGTGAGCATTCAGTTTTCGAGGGATTTCAATGACGATCGCAGCCAATTTCAAGGCATTTACTCTGGCTGCCGGCCTATCGTTGCTTGCTTCATCGGTCGCATTCGCCGCCGATGAGGGCAAGCCCGTACAGGGCGGCACGCTGATTTACCTGGAGCAGCAGGCCCATACCAATCTTTATCCGCCGGCCGGCGGCTTCTACCCGAACGGCGGCATTCTGAACCAGATCACCGACAAGCTGACATATCAGAACCCGAAGACGCTGCAGATCGAGCCCTGGATTGCCGAATCCTGGACGGTCAACGACAAGGCCACGGAATACACCTTCAAGATCCGCAGGGGCGTGACCTTCTCCGACGGAACACCTGTTGATGCCAACGCCGTTGCCAAGAATTACGACACGTTCGGCCTCGGCAACAAGGAGCTTAAGCAGCCGGCCTCCGAGGTGATCAACAATTACGATCACAGCGAGGTCGTCGATCCCCATACCGTCAAGTTCTACTTCAAGAAGCCGTCGCCCGGCTTCCTTCAGGGGACGTCGGTGATCGGTTCCGGCCTCGTCTCGCTGAAGACGCTCGCTTTGTCTTTTGACCAGCTGGGCGATGCGACGAAAATCATCGGCTCCGGCCCCTTTGTCGTCGAGAGCGAGACGCTCGGCAAGCAGCTCTCGCTGAAGGTACGTTCCGACTACATTTGGGGTCCGGCCAAGTTCGAGCATCAGGGCCGCGCCTATCTCGACGGCATCAAGTACATCATCACCGGCGAAGACAGCGTACGTATCGGCGCGCTGCTTTCGGGGCAGGCCGATTTCATTCGCCAGCTTCAGGCCTATGACGAAAAGCAGGTGAGCGATCAGAGTTTTGCGATCTATGCCGCGCCGACGCGCGGGGTGAACGACAGCGTTGCCTTCCGGCCGGATAACCCGCTTGTCGCCGATCTCAAGGTGCGTCAGGCGCTGCTGCATGCGACTGACAGCAAGGAGATCGTCGACACGCTGTTTTCGGTGAATTATCCGCAGGCAAAGTCGGTGATTTCGTCGGCGGCGGCCGGGTACGACGATCTGTCTTCGAAGCTCACCCACGATCAGGCGCTTGCCGAAAGGCTGCTCGATGAGGCCGGCTGGAAGAAGGGTACGGGCGGTGTACGCCAGAAGGACGGCAAGCCGTTGTCGCTCGCCGTTTATGAATCTCTGCCGCAGCCGCAGAACAAGGCGGTCTTGCAGCTTGTCGCCCAGCAATGGGCCAAGATCGGCGTCAAGCTTCAGGTGCTTGCCGGCACCTCCGGAAATCTGGTCACCGACAATGTTGATCCGGCAAAGACGCCGCTGGTTGTCGCCGAAGTAGGCCGCGCCGATCCCGACGTCATCAAGAGCCAGTTCTATCCGAAGAACCGCGACGCGCTTCTCCAGAAGGGTGGTCTCAATGCCAAGGCAACCTTCTCGGACGACAAGTTGAACGGCCTTCTGGAAGCCATCGCTTCGGAGACGGATCGCGACAAGCGCTTGGCGGCGGCAAAGGCTGCCCAGGATTATCTGCTTGATGCCGCCTACGTCATTCCCTTCTTCGAGGAGCCGCAGGTTTTTGCGGGAGCTGCCTACGTCAAGGGCGTGGCCTTCGAAGCTGTCGGCCGGCCCTCCTTCTACAGCGTCTGGCTTGCCGCGCACTGAGCATCTCCTGCAGCCCGTCCGTAGGCCGGGCTGCATTTTCATAACGACAGGCCATTCGCCATGACGAAATACATCTTAACGAGGATCGGACAGGCCCTGCTTGTTCTTTGGGCCGCCTTCACCGTTTCGTTCGTGCTGCTGCAATCGATGCCGGGCGATGCGATCCTCATCAAGTTCCAGAGCCCCGATTACGGGCTGAGCCCGGAGCAGCTTGCCGATATCAGAGCCGCCTATGGGGCCGATGGATCGGTGCTGCAGCAATATATCCATACGGTATGGAGCTTCCTGTCCGGCAATTTCGGCTATTCGCTGCAGGCAGGTGTCGCCGTGAGCTCGCAGCTTGCCGTCAGCCTGCCGTCGACCTTGCTTCTCGCCGGCTTCAGCTTCCTGCTTGCCGCGATCCTCGCCGTCGTCATCGCCATCCTGGCCAATCTATCCGGTTTTGGCTGGTTGCGTGGTTTCATGCAGTCGCTGCCATCGCTGTTCATATCCGTGCCGACCTTCTGGCTCGGCATCATGTTCATCCAGATCTTCTCGTTTCGGCTGCGGCTGGTGCCGGTCATCGATCCCGGTCCGTGGCAGGGGTTGGTCCTGCCGATCCTGACGGTTGCCATTCCGATTTCGGCGCCACTCGCGCAGATCATTTTGCGAAACATCGATGAGGTCTTGACGCGTCCCTTCATTTCGGTGGCTCGTGCCAAGGGCGCTTCGCACGGACAGGTCCTCTGGCGCCACGTCGCCAAGAATACGCTGCTTCCGGTGCTGACGGTTGCGGGCCTCCTGTTCGGCGAGCTGATCGCCGGGGCGGTCGTTACCGAAACGGTGTTCGGGCTGAACGGCATCGGCAATCTGACGAAACATGCGGTCGATGCACAGGACGTCGCTGTGCTGCAGGCGATCGTCGTGATTTCGGCGGCCGCCTTCGTCACGATCAACCTGATCGTCGACCTGCTCTATCCGATCCTCGATCCGCGCCTCAAAGCAAGGCTTGGAGCCAACTGATGTCGAATTTCTATACAGCGGATCTCCATCGCCCGCTCGAACATGCCGATGCTCCGGAAAGCCTGTCGGCGCAGCCGGCCCGCGAAGACGGCAGGCCGCTTGCGCGCCGCTTTTCGCTTCCTTTCCGGCCGAGCTTGCTTCTTGCCATATTCATATTGACCGTGGCCGTCCTGTGGGCGCTTTTTCCCGGCGTCTTTACGAGCTACAACCCGGTGGAAGGGTTGCCCGGCCAGCACCTGAAGGCGCCAAACGCCGCTCATATTCTCGGCACGGACGCGCTCGGCCGTGATCTTTACGCCCGCATCGTCTATGGCTCGATCCACTCTCTGTCGGGAGCGCTTGCCGCTGTCGGCATCGCGCTCGTCGTCGGTACGGTGCTGGGCGTACTGGCGGGATCGCTCGGCGGACGGATCGAAACGGTGATCATGCGCATCGTCGATGTGATGCTGTCGATCCCCGACCTGTTGCTGTCGCTCAGCATCATCGTTCTCCTTGGTTTCGGGACCGTCAATGCCGCGATCGCTGTCGGTTGCACGTTGATTGCCAAGTTTGCGCGCCTGGTTCGCTCGGAAGTCGTCACGGTTCGGCGAAGCGACTATGTCGAGGCTGCATTCGGCAGCGGCGGCACGTTTGTCCGCGTGCTGTGGCGCCATATTCTTCCGAACTCGCTGACGTCAGTGATCGCCTTCGCCGCACTCCAATCCGGCTGGGCCATCCTCCAGCTGTCGACACTCGGATTTCTTGGCTATGGGGCGCCGCCGCCAACGCCGGAATGGGGGCTCTTGATCGCGGAAGGGCGCAATTACATCGCAACCGCCTGGTGGCTGACGACGGCGCCTGGCCTCGTCGTCGTGCTCGTGGTGATCTCGATCAATCGTATCAGCCGTTCGATCGCGGAGATTGGCAGATGAGCCATAAGACATCCGACAAAACAAATGAGTCTGCCGTGCCGGTGCTGGATGTTTCCGGCCTGAAGATCGCCTATCGCGATCGCAGCGGCTCTCGCACGGCGGTTCATGGCATCGACTTCACCGTGAATGCCGGCGAGGTCGTTGCGCTGGTCGGTGAATCCGGTTCAGGCAAGAGCTCGACGGCTCAAGCCATCATTGGCTTGCTGCCGCAGAACGGCCATCTCGAGGGCGGTCGGATCAGGCTCAATGGCCAGGATATTGCCGGCTGGCCGCAAAAGCGGCTCGATGCGATCCGCGGTTCCGTCATCAGCCTGGTGCCGCAGGACCCCGGCAATTCCCTCAATCCCGTCAGGACGATCGGCGAGCAGGTTGCCGAAGTTCTGGTCATTCATCGCAGGGCGCCTCGCGTCGCTGCCTATCTGCAGGCTATCGAGCTGCTGGATCGTGTCGGCCTCAGCCACCCTGAGCTTCGTGCGCGCCAATATCCGCATGAACTCTCGGGCGGAATGCGGCAGCGCGTGCTGATCGCCATCGCCATTGCCCTCAAGCCGTCGCTGATCATCGCCGACGAGCCGACCAGCGCGCTTGACGTGACTGTGCAGAGGCACATCCTCGACCTGATCGACGATCTCAGACGTGAATATGGGGCAGCCGTTCTGCTGGTCACGCACGATCTCGGCGTCGCAGCCGATCGCTCCGACAGGCTCGTTGTCCTGCAGAATGGCCGTATTCAGGAGCAGGGGCCGACCGCCGAGCTTCTGAAGAACCCGCAAAGCGCCTATACGCGTCGGCTGCTGGCCGATGCACCTTCGCTGAATGTCGCTCAATCACATTCTCCCGCGAATTCCGTCGAGGCGAAGGCCGGGCGGGGCGATGACATCGTCGTGGTCGAAGGGCTGGTGCAGGAGTTCGGCATCGGCGGCAAGGATGGCGGCCTAAAGGCGGTCGATGATTTATCTTTTCGCGTCAAGTGCGGCACGACCCATGCGATCGTCGGAGAGTCCGGTTCCGGCAAGACGACGACCATTCGCATCGTTTCCGCATTCCAGCGCCCGACGGCCGGAAGGGTCATTATCGACGGGCTTGATCTGGCGTCGTTGCGCGGCGAAACATTGCGGCTCTTCCGCAAGAAGATCCAGCTCGTTTATCAAAATCCTTTCGGCTCGCTTGATCCACGCCAGACGATTTCCGCAATTGTCGAAGAGCCGTTGTTGAACTTCGACCCGCTGCCGAGGGCGCAGCGATTGGAAAAGGTCGCGGCCGTCATCGAGAAGGTCGGCTTGCCGGCGGATGTCTTGCAGCGGCGGCCGCATGCGCTTTCCGGCGGTCAGCGTCAGCGTGTCGCCATCGCCCGCGCGCTGGTGCTGGATCCGCAGATCCTGGTGCTGGACGAAGCGGTCTCCGCGCTCGACGTGACGGTTCAGGCGCAGATCCTTTCACTGCTCGATGGTCTTCAGCGCGAGCTTGGTCTGACCTATCTCTTCGTTTCGCACGATCTCGCCGTGGTGCGTCAGATCGCCGACACGGTCTCGGTTCTTCACAACGGTAAGCTGGTCGAAGACGGCCTTGTAGAAGAGGTCTTCGGCAATCCTCGTAGCGACTATACCCGCGAGCTGATCGAGGCCATTCCCGGCAAGAAATACTCGATCGCTCTTCACCAGCCCCAAAGCAATGCAGGATAATGTCATGAGCACGCCAGTTTCTCCCAAACGACTGGGCTTTTTCAGCCGCGTCCTCGATCAGGCTGATGCTGCCGAGCGCTATCGGCTCGTGAGCGAGCAGATCATTCATGCGGAAGCGCAGGGCTTTGACAGTGCCTGGGTGGCGCAGCATCACTTCAATGGCGAAGAGGGCGGTCTACCGGCGCCGCTGGTTTTCCTGGCCGGTCTTGCCTCGCGCACGTCGCGCATCCGGTTGGGGACGGGCGTCATCACGCTGCCGATGGAAAATCCCGTCCGCGTTGCGGAAGACACCGCCGTGCTCGACCTTCTGCTGCAAGGGCGTCTGGAGGTCGGCTTTGGCACGGGTGGCACGCCACAGGCATTTCTCCCCTTTGGAATCGAAAGCGCTGATCGCGGGCCGATCTACGGCAAGTATCTGACGCTCATTCGCGATGCGTGGGCCGGGCAGGAGCTTGCCGGTGGCAACCATCTCTATCCGGTTGCGCCGCATCTCATAGACAGGGTTTGGCAGGCAACCTTTTCCGTCGGCGGCGGCGAGCGGGCTGGCAAAGATGGTGACGGCCTGATGCTGTCTCGCACGCAGCCGCGCCCGGACGAGACGCCGGATGCCGAGCTTTGGGATCTGCAAAATCCCATTATCGATGCCTATTTCGCGGCTCTGCCGAAGGGTCGAGCACCGCGGATACTGGGATCACGCAGCCTCTTCGTCGCCGATGATCGCAAGGAAGCGCTTCGCCTTGCCGATATCGGCCTGCGCCGGAGTGCCGAGCGCTTTGCCGCCAGCGGTTTCAAGGTTCGCGGCGAAACGACGGCTGATCTCATCAAGGCATTCGATGTGCATGTCGGCACGCCCGAGGATGTTATCGCCTCCTTGCGTGCAGATACTGCCCTTGAACGCGTCACGGATCTGGTCTTCCAGGTGCATTCCATCGATCCGCCGCACGATTACATCCTTCGCTCCCTCGAGCTGATTTCGCAGAAGGTTGCGCCCGCCCTCGGCTGGTTGCCGCAGATATTCGCCAACAAAGGTCCGCAACTTGCGGCCTCCGCGTGAAACACGAACCAATAAAGAGAAGGTATATCCATGACCTCGTCGACAACTGACGTCATCGATCTGCTGGCAGGCATCCGCGAGGGATCCTCGCTACATGCCTTGAGAACGGCAAGGCCGCAAACGCGGGATAATGCTCAAAAGAGCTACGAAGCTCTCTTCGAGCCTGCCCATGAGGGCGATGTAAGTCGCAGCGAACGCTTTGCTCTGGCATCGTTCGTCGCCGGTCTGCATGTGGCTGATAATGTGAGCCGGTTTTATCTGGCTGCGTTGGAGAAGGCGGAAAGCTCGCGCGCGCTGATCGATGCCGTCAAGGCGGAAGCGGATGGTGGCCGCACTGTCGGCCCCTATGGGCACTATCCTGCGGGACCGCTTTCTGCAGAGGATCGTGAGGGGCTTGTCTACCATGTGTCGGAAGCGACGCGCTTGGCTCTCGGCAGCAAACTCTCCGCAGCATTCGAACATGCCCATCTTCTCGTCTATCGCCCACGCGAAGCGAGTGCTGAGGCGTTGCAGCGGCTTTTGAATGCCGGCTGGACGACGACGGGCGTCGTGACGCTATCGCAAATCGTTGCCTTTCTTTCGTTCCAAATTCGGGTGGTCGCCGGTCTGAGCGCATTGAGCACCGCCAGCATCGAGCAGGCTGTTTCGGCCTAATTGTAGAAGGATAGTTCTTATGACCGACACCGTCATTCATCCCGCCATCGAAGACCGGCCCAATGTTTTCACCCAGAAGGAAATCGGCTGGACACCCTGGCTGAGCCCGCTTCCCGAGGAAGAACTGACCGAGCGTCACTGGCGAGGGCTCGTCGATGCGTCGCGCGCCAAGTCGCCCTACTTCATGCTTCTGGCCCGCGATCCGGAGATTCTCGAGGCGCGGACGAAAACCGACAAGGATATCTTCTACAGTGTCGAGGCCGGGCTGCCGCGCGCCGAACGCGAGCTTGCCGCAACCGCCGCGTCACGCACCAACGGCTGCATATTCTGCGCTTCCGTTCATTCCCGCTTTGCCTCGCATCATTCGAAGCGCAGCGACGATGTCCAGCGTCTGCTCGATGAGGGCACCGGCACGGATCTCGGCAGTCGCTGGAATGCGATCGTATCGTCTTCCGTCGCGCTGACGGAGACGCCGTCTAAATTCGGAGTGGAAGAGATCGGAAAGCTGCGGGACGAAGGCTTGAGCGATCTGGAGATCGCCGACGTCATCCATGGGGCCGCCTTCTTCAACTGGGCGAACCGGCTCATGCTGTCGCTCGGCGAGCCGCTGCCGGCCCAATGAGCCGGTTACGTTCGCCTGAAATGCCGGTGTGCAAGTTCGAACTTGTCGGCAGCCTCGTGCAGCCGAAGTCTCCGATCCATATGACGCATATCTGGATCGCGGAAACCGAACAGCCGATCCATTGGGTTTCCGAACACATCCACGATTATGACGAGATCCTGATCTGGACCGGCAGCGACCTCGACAATCCGCGCGATCTGGGCGCGGAAATCTATATCGACATCGAGGGGGAATGCCGTACGATCACCAGCTTCGGCTCGATCTTCATCCCCCGCTGGCGTCAAGCCTTGCCCGCTTGGCATCAACCGTGTTTGGCGGCCTATCACGTTCCCTGCTTCGTCGCTGGCGTCGACCTACAGGCGAAAGTCCAATCAACATCAGTTATGGGCTTTCCGTCGGCGGTAGGCCCGCCGACGGGACTTTCCCCCGGCGTGTTATCTGAATCAAAAATAGCTGGCGGGCCGGGATGGGCCGTCGAGGGCCGCCTTTTCCGTTACTGACCTAGAACCGCAAGTCTTCGTCTTTCCAAAGGCGAAAGCCACCGAGAAAAGCATTCTCGTTGTCGCCGGCGCGGCAGCCATCGGGGAGCTTTTCCAGCTTGTCGACATTGCCTCCGCCAATGACAATTTCATGCGGCAGCAGCGCCGCCTGCAATTTGTCGACGACCTTCTCGACCGACTTGCGCCATTTCTTCTTGCCATATTTTTCGAGGCCACGTTCACCGACGTAATCCTCGAACGTGCCATCCTTCTTGTAGGGCAGGTGTGCAAGTTCCATGGGCAAGCAGACGTGATGGACGATCATTGTCGAACCCAGCCCGGTGCCAAGCCCCAGAAACAGCATATTGCCGCCCTTATAGCTGCCGATCGCCTGCATCACGGCATCATTAACGAGCCTGACCGGCTTGCCGAAGGCGGCTGAAAAATCGAAGTCCTTCCAGCCGGGTCCCAGATTGTGCGGCTCCACCGCCGGCTTGTTGTCCATGACCGGGCCGGGATATCCCATGCCGATGACGTCATACTGCCAGTCGGCGGTAAGCTCCTTGACTGTCTCGCCCATCTTCTGCGCCGACATCGTCATGCCGGACGGAGCCGCTCGCCGCTCGCCGCCCGAACTCAGACGCGCTTTGACGCGCGAGCCGCCAAGATCGATCGCCATTACGACGAGATCCTTCCGCGCGGTGGACATCGACTGCTTAGGAGATTTAGGTTTTACGTTCACGATGCGTCTCCCCTCCAGAAAGGTCTGCTGCCGATGGCGCCTACTCGCCGTCGGTCACTGTTACCGCGAAGTCCACGCCCTCCCAATGGTCGGTATCAGGCCAATAGAAGGTGAAGGCGATGACAGTGCCCTTGGGCAGCCGCTCCGTCGCAAGCTCCACGACGTCGATGCCGAAGCCGTTCTGGCGGGTTTCGACGTCGCTTTCGCTTTCCCAGCCATCGGAGCTCCAGCGAACGATCGCTTTCGCCATTACTTCGATCCTTAGGCGCTTGCCCGCGGGAACCTGCAATGTCTTGTTGTTAAAACGCCAAAGCAGGAAGGGCGCTGTGGTCTTGTTTTTGACATAGCGTTCGACGCCCTGCGGGGGCATGTCGAAAACGGCATTGTCTCGCAGCGAACGCAGCAGTTTGATGTGCTCGGCATGCGCCCAGACGAGCGGCATCGCACTGCCGGAGGGCTCGCCGAAAACTAGGCCGCGTTCGGGCATATCGGGCTGATCCCAGACCTGTTCCGGCAACAGCCCGCCTGGTCCGGCCGATCCCTCAAGGGCTCCAAGCAACATGTTGGCCATGTTCGGCCTTCCGGCAGCGAGTTCATAATGGGCTCGTTCGCCGGCGAGCAGTGGCCACGGCCGGCCGATGCCGGTGCCGTCGAACGGCCCGCCATCGGCCTGTTCGCCATAGCCGTCACCCGTATAGCGATACCAGAGCGGGCCTTGCGGCAGCTCGCATTTGAGCTGTGCGTCGATAACCCTAACCGTGTCGACGATGCGTGGATCATTGGCGGCCCGCAGTCCGAACCGAACCAGAGCCAGGGCATCCGGGCTGACGACGCGGGCCGTCGGCAGATATGAGTCGGCAGGCGGGCGGTTCTTGATCGGCACGAAGCCATCGGCCGGTGAAGCGCCGTCGGCGATGTCGGGCGGTGCGATGCGCACATAATAGCCTTTCACACCAAGATCGGCGGTGGCGGCATCGGCGTCGACATAGGTCCAGCGCTCGACCTGATCGTTCCAGGCATCGGCCGTCTGCCTGAGGTAATCGGCGTTGTGATCGTGACCGGCAATTTCCAGAATATCGGCGGCGGCAAGCAGTGCGGCGATCTCCACGGCGAGGGTGAAGGGAGAAAAGCCTCCGTCCTCCTCCCAGCGGTCCTCACCCGTTACCGGGCCGTTGACGACCACATAGCACGCCGCTCTCTCGACCATCGAAACATAGGCTAGGAGCGCATCGCCGGTGAGCGCTCCCTCACGGCGCAGCGCGTCGGCGAGCAGGATCGGAAAGGCGCATTCGTCCATCTGTATGCCGGTCCAGTAAGGCTCGCCATCGAGCCAGGCGTTCTGCGGCCAGTGTCCGTCCGCCTCCTGGATCGCACGAAGATAGGCAAGAATGCGCAGCGCATCCTGTGGAGCGCCTGCTGCCAGGAAGCCGCCGGCGGTCTCGACAAGATCGCGCGGCCAGACCAGATGATAGCCTCCAAGATCCTCATCACCCTTGGCAAACCCCCAGGGAATGGATAGCGAGGCGACTGCCGGTCCTTCGAAGGACAGAGGCCGGTGCGTTGCCAGCACGGCGGTCGATATCCGGTAGCGATTGAGTTCGGGTGGCGGGGCTCTCGGTTCGTCCAGCGGCAATAGCGTACTCTGCCATGCCTGCCAGTCTCTGATATAACTGCGCTCCGCCTCCTCATAACCCGCCTGCAGGCTGGCAAGCGCGTTGTAACCTGCCTCCTGGGGACGGTTACCGAAGCCGAGCGAGAGAAGAACGGTGTCGCTGCCGGACGCCAGATCGATTTCGCCCGTCAGTGCGACATTACCGTTGGCGGCATGACAGACTTGCGGATCCAACTGGCCGGCATCCTGCAACTGGCGCCAGCCGTCGGAAATGCCGACATGGCCAGCGGATGCTGTCCGCCATCCGCCGCTGACTGCAAGCGCCAGCGAAACGCCATGCGATCCCGTGGCAAACAGCATCGGCGTGCCCTTGTAATCTCCTACCCAGCCGGTATTGCCACGGCCGGCGTTGACCAGATGTGGAGCGGCAAGCATGTGGAGCCGATAGTCGTGAACAGACCCTTGCAGGGCTTCGAACGATATTTGCTGAAGCAAGCTGTTGCGCACTGGGTCAACGATGATGCGCTTGACGATGCGGTAGCGTCCGTCGAGTGCGGTATTGATGAGCCGATAGGCCGGAACGCCATCTTCGATTGTCGTGACGACGCTTTCGGTATCGCGCTTTTCTTCGGAGAAGTAGCCGTCCGGACCGGTGACGATCAGGCCGATGTCGCGCGTGCAGGCGCAGTCGACACGCGGAAAATAGACTTCGTTGAGGATGCCGTGGCTTAGCGTGAACCAGATGCGGCACGCCGGCGAGAGTGCCGTGCCAACGCCGCTTTTCGCGCTGGATGTCCAACGCGGAGAGATACCCCCCGCACCAAAGTCCGAATTATCGTCCCGTGTCATGCGTCCATCTCCGTTGTCGTTGCAATCTGCCCCGACAAAGTTGCTTCGGCAAGTGTTGCCTGCGGCGATGCTGATATTACGCGTCAACGGTGTTCAAGGGCGCGGACGCCCCATTGATTTATGTAGCTGGCATAGGACTTCGAGGCCGCTTTCCCATCGGTGCAATCCAATAAAGCCGGTAGCCAAGCCGGCAGAATAATATGTTATTAAACATGTTAGGTAACTGCGGCAGGCAAGGCGGTACGGGCGGCGGGCTGGCCGCTGCTCTGGCATTGCTCGCCCGCGATCGCAAGCAGGTTCCCGTTGCTTTTCAGCATCTCGCCTATCCGATGCTCGACGATCGCACCTGCGGTGCCGCCGACCCACATCCCTATACCGGCGAATTCGTCTGGACGGCAAAGATGAACCGCTTCGGATGGACGTCTCTTCTGGGTCATGCCCCGGGATGAATGAGATTTCGCCCCATGCATCACCGGCCCTCGCCAGCGATTTGGCAGGGCTTCCACCCTGCTTCATGATGTCCGGTACGCTGGATCTCTTCCTTGAGGAGGATCTGGAATATGCGCGACGCCTTATCCGGGCGGGAGTGCCGACCGAGTTGCATATCTACCCCGGAGCATTTCACGCTTTCGATTTCCAGAAGGATGCGGATGTGACGGGGCAATTCCGTGTGGACAGTCTGGCGGCTCTTCGCCGCTCACTCAAAATGTAGATACAGCTCGGATTAGGTTAGTTGTAGCTTACAAAATGTGAGGCGCCTGATCTATTCGAATATTGGCTTGCTCGTCAGGAAGCGGGAGAGCCGATCATGCCGTCCAGGCGGATCGTCCGCGGACAGATTTAGTGCCGCGTTCACCTGCCGGAGAGGGGTTCGTCAGCCTCCGGTTATCTAAAGCTTTGACCAGACATAGGCCGTTCCCTAGTATCCGCGGTCACCCGTGCCATCCCTATATCAATCGTTCGGCGGCGGCTGGCGTATGGAGTAGCGGATGCCCTCGGTCGCGATCTTGGTTTTTCCCAATGTTCAGGCACTCGATGTGTCAGGCCCGATGGATGTGTTTGAGGAAACGAATGCGTTCGTCTCCTCCGAGCGTCGTTACGACGTGACCTTGATAGGACCACCGGAGCTTTTCCGCGCATCCAACGGCATGCCGATGGCCGCGCATACGAGCTACGAGGCTGCGACCCGGAAATTCGATCTGGTTCTCGTTGCCGGCGGGCCGGCGCTTCCGAGTGAAGCGCCTGATGATGTAGTCTTGTCCTGCGTGCGGCGGCTGGCTGCGCTTGCGACTTGCTACGGTTCTATTTGCACGGGCGCGTTCATTCTCGGCCATGCTGGCCTTCTGGATGGAAAACATGTGACTACCCACTGGCAAAATGCCGATGCGCTGGCGCAGCAATTTCCTCTCGCCGAGGTCGATCGCGACCGAATTTACATTCGAGATGGCGCTCTGCTGACATCGGCGGGGGTCACGGCCGGGATTGACCTGGCTCTGGCTATCGTCAACGGGGATCACGGCAGCGCTGTCGCTCTGGCAGTCGCCAAGCGTCTTGTGGTGGTTGCCCAGCGGCAAGGCGGCCAGTCGCAGTTCAGCCCTTATATAGCCGCACCTCCGGACGATAGTTCTCCGCTCGCGCTCATCTATAGGTTCGTCATGTCGAACCTGAACGGAAAGCTGTCGGTCAGCGAGCTGGCGGACCATGCGGGCATGAGCAGACGCAACTTTGCGCGGTTCTTTCTGCAGGAGGCAAAGACGACGCCCGGCGATTTCGTGGAGCAGGCAAGGGTGGATGCGGCCAGGAACTTGCTGGAAGGAAGTCCTCTGGCGTTGAAGGAGATCGCCTACCAATGCGGCTTCGGAACGCCGCACCGCATGCGGCAGGTCTTCGCTAAGAGGCTCGGAGTGACACCCGGCCAATATCGGGCAAGCTTCAGAAGACCTTTATAGAAAATGGCGATCGGAGTGTTGCCTCCGACCGCCGTTCAGGACGCAGCTGTTCTCAGCTATCCCACTTCGAACCCATGATCATTTCTGCAAAGTCCACTCGCTTATAGGTCGGGTCCATGCGGGAAAGGACGTCGGCCTTGACGTTACCGAACGTCGTCTCCGGCTTCTTGATCGTGCCGTAGCAGAACGCAGACAGGATGCCATGCTTGAACCTGAGGCCGCGCGGATGGCAGTTGCAGACCTCATGTCGTTGTTCGGGCGTGAAGTCGTCATAGGCGAGGCCAAGCACATCCATCTCGACGCCTGCCGTAACAAGAGCGACTGTCGGCCTCTTGTGCTGGGGAATGCCGGGTGTCGTGTGGAGGGCGATGGAATCCCAGACGTCGTCGACGTCGCGTTCCGAGACATCATAGGCCTCGAGGAAGGTTCGTGCGGCGTTCGCCCCATCCACCTCGAAGCGCTCTGTCTCGCTGGCGTAGGAATCGATCAGGCCCATGTCGTGGAACATCGCTCCGATATAGAGAAGCTCCGGATCATATTTCAGGCCCCTGCGCTCGCCAGTCAGAGCGCCGAACAGGAAGACGCGGCGAGAGTGGTGATAGAGCAGGTCTGTTTCGGTATCCCGGACCAGCTCGGTCGCGGCCTTTGCCATTGCGCTGTCGGGGATCGTGATACCTGCGATGATTTCTGAATTGCGGGACATTTTTCGGCTCCTATTCTGCGGCTTGTTCAAGGGGGATTTCCAGCGCCTTGGCGACACCGGCTCCTGCTGGATATGGAAGGACAAGCCTGGTAGGGCGCGTGAAGTTGTCAACGACGGGTGCTCCCGCCGCAGTGGTCAGTTTGCGGTCAGTCATGTTCGTCTCCAATTGAATTGGCTGTAGACGGACCGGTCTTCTCGTCAGTCAAACGAGCGCGTTACCGACCCATCGGGACCGGCTCGATAGTCGTGGAATGAGGGTCGGCATTCAAACGGACAGGGGGTTTGAATGGTGCCAACAAGGGTTCGAATGCGGCCAACCCTATGACGGCCGCATCTCGGCTGGAAACTCCCCACATCTCCGCATGGCGCGCGCGATTTGGCGGCGCACGCCCCCGGGTTTATTGGACAAGCAGGGCCTCGACCTTGCACGCGATCGCAAGCAATGCGCGGTCGGCAAGGCGTTTTCCATCGATCATCAGCGCGACGGGCAGACCGTCTCTATCCAATCCTGCGGGGATCGAGATCGAAGGTGCCCCCGTCAAGGTTGCGAGTACCGCATGGCTAGTGACTGTCGGGAATGTCGGGATGGAACCCGCGTCTGTTTGCATACGCGAGTCTTCCCCGATCCTTGGAGGCTGGACAGGAACCGTGGGCATGATGATCGCATCGAGGCGCCGGTCATGGAAGAGTTGCTCATAGGTGTTGCGCAGCGACGCCAAGCCGCTCCCGCGTGCGTATAGAAAGGCCTCGCTGGTCTTGGCGGCAAGCGCCGGAAGCCGCTCGAAAATGGTGCGGACATCGGGACTGCCGATGGTGGCGGTGAATTCGGCCAGGGTCTTTCCGAGCTTCTTGGCGCAGAAGTCCGTCCAGAACTCCAAAGCCTCGTTGAACACGATTGGTCCACCGATGCGTGCATCGACATCTTCGAATTCCGGAGAGGAGATCGGAACGAGGCTGATTTCGCCGGAACGAGCAAGTTTGCTCAAGGCGCCGGCGATCGCCTCGTCGACGCTCTGAGACAATCCACGCTTGTCCCAGAGTACACCGAAGCGCAAAGGCCGGTCCGGCAGTTCCGGGAGGAGATGTTCGCCGGAAATGATCGCGTCGATCTCGGCCAGATCAGTGCAGTTTGCAGCCATCGGCCCGACCGTGTCGCGGGTCGGCGAAAGGATCAGAGCTCCTCCTGCCGGGTATCGCCCGGTCGAAGGCCGCAATCCGGCCACGGAGCAAAAGGCGGCTGGGATGCGGGAGGAACCTCCCGTGTCGGATCCGAGCGCGAAGGGCACGACACCGCGGGCGATGGCCGCGCCGCTACCGCCGGAGGAGCCGCCTGCGCAGCGTTCCGGATCGAACGGATTGCGGACAGGGCCGTAGACAGCGTTATTCGACGTGATGCCGAATGCGAGCTCGTGAAGGTTGAGCTTGATCGGAACATAGCCGCCGGCGGAACGAAGCGCTGCGACGGCGGCCGCATCGTCGGTCGCCAGATTCCTGGCGAGCCCGGGGCAAGCACCGGTGGTCGCATAGCCCGCCACGTCGATATTGTCCTTCACCCCGAAGGCGATGCCGGCAAGTGGCCCGCTTTCAGATGCGGGGAGGGCGGTGGCGTCCGTTTGAATGATGGCGTTGTCGTGATTGTCGGCGGCGCGCGCCATAACGATTTCGCGCAGGGCACCGGGACCATGCTGCGCAACGATGGAGCGGGCGTCGCTGAGAGACATGGGGGAAAAAACGACACTCATGCAGCAAACCTCCCCTTTGAAAGCATATGGTGTTCATAGGTTAGCCACTCAATCTATCAATGAGGCGAGAAGTCAATGCCGATCAAATTACAGGTTGTAATTTGATCGCAGAACACGGCCGGTAACTCCCGATTTCGGTGTCGATATTGATGGCCATCCTTCACTATACCTGTGCGGGTGTCCCCTGGACTTGAGATCATGCAAGAGAAAATCTGGAAGTGTCAGAAATGGACGGAGACAGGAGGCGAGAATCTGCATAGCGTCCGCCACAATCGTGTTCGAGACCGGGTACGTGATCGCTTGAACATGGGAACGAGTGATGATGCGGCCTGAGGCCGAAGGGGCGAGGACGATCGGCTTGGCGTGGCGGCGCTGGCCGATCTGTCGGACGTTTAGATCGAAATAGACGACTGAGGGATTGGGGAACGTGCCTTTCGGTAAATGGAAATTGCGCTCGCAGCGCGCAGCGCTCGGTGCTGCTGCGGCGGTTGCCCTTTCATCGGTCATGATCGGCTCGGCGTTTGCGCAGACGGCCTCGCAGGTGACGCCGCAGAGCTTTGAGCCGCAATTGCAGAAGCAGAGCAGCGGTATCGTCATTCCCGAAGCCTCCGGCCCGGTGGCGCCCAAGGGGGCGGAGAAGCTGACGGTGCGCCTGAAGACCGTCAAGGTCGAGGGCGGTCTTCCGGGCTTTGCCGAGGACGAGGCGCGCGTGGCGAACAGCCTGAGCGGCCGCCGCGTGACGGCGGCGGCGCTGTTCGAGGCGGCCGGCGAGCTGGAGCGCGCCTATGCCGCCAAGGGATATGGCCTGGTGCGTGTGGTGCTGCCGGCGCAGCGCCTGGTCGATGGCGCAGTGCTGCGCATCGTCGTCATCAACGGTTTCGTCGAAAGCATCGACACCTCGCATCTTCCCGGCAATATCCGCGAGCGCATTGCCAGAATGCTGGCGCCGCTGGTGGGCGAGAAGGGGATGTCCAGCGACGAGATCGAGCGGCGGCTGCTGCTGGCCGGCGACCTGCCGGGCACGGTGCTGCGCTCGACGCTGTCGCGCGGCACGCAGGCCGGCGGCAGCGTGCTGACCATCGAGGCGCGCTACAAGCCGGTCACCGGCTTCATCTCGGGCGACAACAATTCCACCAATGCGCTCGGCCGTTACAACACCGGCGTCGGTCTCGACTTCAATTCCGTGTTCGGCTTCGGCGAACTCTTCTATCTGAGAGCCTCGGGTGCGCCGCGTTTCGGCGGTGACGAGGGCTATTTCACCGGCGCACCGCGCAACCGGTCGCTGGCCGGCGGCGTGACGCTGCCGATCGGCCTCGACGGGCTGACGCTGAACCTGGAGGCTACCGCCTCGCGCACGACGCCGGAGGCTGGCCTGTTCGGGCTGCAGTTCATGTCGGATTTCACCCGCTATTCGGCACGGCTTTCCTATCCGCTGATCCGCTCGCGGGAGTTCACCCTCAATCTCAATGGCGGCTTCGATGCGCAGAACGAAGAGCTGCAGCTGCTCAATGGCGGCGGCATCGCCCTGTCGAAGGATCGGCTGCGCATCCTGCGCACGGGGGCGGATCTGTCCTGGTATGTATCGGGCGATGCGCTCGTCAGCGCCGGTGTTACCGGCTCCTTCGGCATCAACGGGCTCGGCGCGCGCAGTGCGGCCGACGCCAATGCCAGCGGTACGCCCTTGTCGCGGCAGGGGGCGGATGCCGATTTCCAGAAGGTCGAAGTCAACCTCGGTTATCGCCAGCCGGTCGCCGAGCATCTGGTCTTCGATCTCCGCGCGAAGGCGCAGACATCCTTCGGCCAGCCGCTGCTCAATTCCGAGCAGATCGGCCTTGTCTCCTCCTCGGGCCTGTCGAGCTTCCCGACCGGCTCGATGCAGGGTGACGCCGGCTTCGTGCTGCGCGCCGAGGCGCAGTTCCCGTTCACCACCAGCTTCACTCTGCCGTTCGGCTGGCCGGAATTGCCGGCGCAGCAGGGAACGAACCTTGCCGATGGAACGAGCACGGCCGGGGCCGTGGTGGTCTCGCCTTACCTGTTCGGCGCCTATGGCGGCGTCAAGCTCTACCAGCCGACGGCGCTGGAGAGCGGCTTTTCGCGCGGCGCGGCCTATGGCCTCGGCCTGCGGCTGGCGGCGGCCGAACAGACGAGCTTCAACAGCATGAACGTCAACCTCGAATATGGCCGCGTCGAGCGCTTCGGCGACGGCTCCAACGACAATCGATTTACAGTTGCTGCTGCATTCCAGTTCTGAGACGACGACGTGGCCCACTACCCGCATCCGCATGATGCTCCCCAGCAGGATCCTGCTATCGGCGCAGCCGACCTCGATGGAGCGAGCCATGCTGCGGACCTGGTGCAGTCATTTCAGAATGTCTCTCAAGTATATGCGAACTTGCGACCACAAGGATATTTTTGATCATGATTCCATTCCATTACTCTTCGCTGGCTGGTGCCTTGTTTGCCGTCGGCATGCTGGCGGCCCAGTCGGTAAGCGCGGCCTCCCTTCCAGGCGGCGCCAGTTCGCTCGTCGAGACCTATGACGACTGGGGCGTGGTCTGCCAGATACAGAACAATGCGCCGGCCTGTGTCGTCCGGCAGGTCCAGACAAACAACCAGACCAATCAGGCCGTGCTGACGGCCGAGATCGGCAAGGCGGCCGATGGCAAGTTCCAGGGCGTGCTGCTTCTGCCGCTCGGGCTCGCACTTGCGCCGGGCGCGCAGCTGAAGGTCGACGACAACTCCATCGGCTCACCGCTCCCGTTTTCGACTTGCGTGCCGCAAGGCTGCCTGGTGCCGCTGGTTTTGGAAGCTGACACGATCACCAAGCTCAGAGCTGGCAAGGCGCTCAATGTCACCGTTTCGGCAATAAATCCCTCGAAGCCGGTGACGTTCGCAGTCTCCCTTAAGGGCTTTTCCGGCGCCCTCAACCGTGTTGCGGAACTGACCAAGTAGTTGTGACCATCCACATGCCCTCTTCCCTCGCCACGCGGGCGCCCAGACGAGCATCCCGCATTTCCGCGATCTATCCACTGCCTGTCCTGCATCGCCAAAGCGTCAGGCTCAACGAAAGAATGACCATGACCGATCAAGCCACCACTGACAGAACGACCCGCCTGCCGGGTGGAGCCGATGCATTGCGCGAGGTTCATGGTGACTGGCTCGTCCTTGGTGCGGTCCAGGCCAACGAGACGTCGACGCAGAAATCCTGCGTGATCGTCCAGGAGCAGATCCACAACGACACACGCCAACGGCTGCTGTTGATCGAACTGCGTCCCGATGCGGGGCGGGTGACGGGCACCTTGGTGCTGCCATTCGGGCTCCTGTTCCAGAAGGGCGTTGTCCTGCAGGTGGACGAGGGCAGCCGGGCTCCCGCCATCCCCTTCCGCACGGCATTGCCGGCCGGCTGCTTCGTCGATCTTGATATCGATGCACTGCGCCTTTCATTGTTGAAATCAGGCAAGACGCTGCAGATCCATGCGATCGCTGCCGACACCGGACAGATCGTCACTTTCCCGGTTTCCCTCAACGGTTTTGCAAGCGCCCTTGCACGGGCCGAAGCGATTGTCCGGTAACTGGATACGTCTGCAAGGAGCGGCCTATAATTGCCGGCGAAGCATGACAAAGTGCGCTGCGAGGCGCAGCTCGTCGGCAACTTGAGCCAAGCGGTCTTCGCTAGTCGTGTGTTGTCTTGAAATAGCGCTCCAGAAACCGGCTATAGCTGCCCATCAGCGCACTGAAGGTGAAATAGAAGGCGGCCGCGAAGAGATAGCTTTCGAGCACCGCAATGCCCTGCCATGCGGGATCACGCATGGCCGACCGCACGGTATCGAGGAAGTCGAGAAGGCCGACGATGGTCACAAGCGTCGTGTCCTGAAAGAAGCCGATGAACAGGCCGACCAGCGGAGGGATGACTTTCTTCATGGCTTGTGGAAGCACGATCTTGAACATCACCAGCCAGTAATGCAGGCCAAGCGCCGACCCCGCTTCGATCTGACCCCTCGGTATATCCTGCAGGCCGCCGCGCACGATTTCGGCGATATAGGCGGCGGCGAAGATAATGATGGCAACTTGCGCCCGAACCAGTTTGTCGATGGTGACGCCTTCAGGCATGAAGAGCGGCAGCATCACCGTGGCCATGAACAGGATGCTGATCAGCGGAACGCCACGTACGATCTCGATGAAGCTGACCGCGAGGATGCGGATGATCGGGAGTTCGGATACGCGGGAAAGAGCCAGGAAGATTCCGAGAGGCAGCGCGCAGGCAAGTCCGACGAACGAGAGCAGGAACGAGAGCGGAAGGCCACCCCATTGGCTTGTTGGCACCGGCACCAGCCCGAAAACGCCGCCAGCCATGAGGATATATAGCGCTGGTATCAGCGCCAGGCACCAAGCGCCAAACAATGCTCGCCCCCATAGCCATGGTAGCATCGACACCAGCGCGCCGCCGAGGAACAAGGACAATGCCAAAAGCGGCCGCCACTGTTCTTCGAAGGGGTAGAAGCCGAAAAGCATGTAGCGTAGTTTCGCCGCAAGAAACGGCCAGCACGCGCCCGAACCGCTTTTACAATCGGCCGGTGTTCCCGCGAATGTGGCCTTTACAAGTAGCCAATCGACCGCCAGTTTTGCCAGCACGAGTAGGGCGCCGACGCAGACAAGCGTGATCAAGGTGTTGCCGGGTGTTCCGAACCATGTCCGCATCCAGTTGGCCTGGCTTTTGGGCGGCCGTTGCGGTGCAATCGCGGTCAAAGGGAGATCAACATCAGTCATTGTCAGCGATCCTTCAACGCGATGCGGGTATTGTACCAGTTCATGAAGAGCGAAATGGTGATGGAAAGGCCGAGATAGACCGCCATGAACAGCGCTATGGTTTCCATGGCCTGCCCCGTTTGGTTCATGATTGTGTTCGACACCATGACGAGATCGGGGTAGCCGATAGCGATCGCAAGCGAGCTGTTCTTGAAGACCGTCAGATAAATGTTCGTCAGCGGTGGGATCATGATGCGTAGCGCCTGGGGCAGGATGATCAAGCGCAGCGCGTGGCCGCGTGAGAGACCCAGCGCCATGGAGGCTTCCCATTGCCCCCTGCTGATGGCTTGAATGCCGGCACGCACGATCTCGGCTACGTTTGCCGACACGTTCAGCGCAAGACCGAAAAGAAGTGCTACGAATTCCGGCCGGATCTGAAGGCCGCCGCTCAAGCGGAAACGACCTTGCTGTGGGATATCCCAGCTCAGGCTGATGCCATATAGAAGCCAGACCAGAAAAAGCGGGGCAATAGCGGCTGCAAGTGCAATTATCCCGCCATAATTCGATCGACCGCGAGCAAGACGCCGACGCAACGCAATGCGATAAACGATGAAAGCTATCATCAAGCCGATGGCTATTGCGGCCAATGGAGCGGCAGAACCGCCGACGAAAGACATGCCGGGAATGGCAAGCCCGCTGTTGGAAAGATATATGTGCGGCGCAATTTCCAACGCTGCGCGTACGGGCGGCAGAACGTTGATGACCAGGGCATACCAGAATAGAAGATACAGCAGCAAAGGGACGTTGCGCAGGACCTCGATATAGACGAGCATCAGCCGCTGCAGCAAAGGGTTGCGCGACATTCGGCCGATGCCGACCAGCAGCCCGAGCAGGGTACCGAGGATTGCCGATAACAGCGATACTTTCACCGTATTCGCAATCCCGACCAGCAGTGCGCGCGCAACGGTATCGGTTGGCTCATAAGCGATCGCCGCTTCGCTGATCACGAAGCCTGCTTGTCTCGAGAGATAACCGAAACCCGTCGCGATATCCTGTTTTGCCAGATTGTGACCGGCTGTCGTAAACATCGACCAGGCGAGTGCGGCAACAAGCACGACGACCAGGCACTGATAGAATAGCGCGCGATACCGCACGTCATGAAACAAAGCCATGCGCTTTTCCGGTCAAATTTGAGAGCAGAGGATGTCCCGTGTTCGAAATACGAGCACGGGACGGGCTTCCTTAACGGAAGGGCGGGGCATAGAGCAGACCCCCGGCATTCCACGGCACATTCGGACCACGCGTCAGGCCGAGCCGGGTTTTTTCGCCAAGATTACGATTGAAGATTTCACCGTAATTGCCGACCGACTTGATGATGTTGTAGCCCCACTTCTTGTCCAGCTTGAGCATCGGCCCGAGTTCGTCCGTTGCCCCGAGCATACGCTGGATTTCCTGGTCGCTGGTTTTCAACTTTTCGTCGACGTTGGCCTGAGTGATGCCCTTTTCCTCAGCCGCCATCACCATCCATTCAGACCAGGATACGATGTCTCGCCAGTTTGAATCGTTCTGCCGAACCGCCGGAGCGAGCGGCTCCTTCGAAATCGTTTCGGGAAGAATGACGTAATCGTCCGGATTGTTGGCAACCGCACGGATCGAGGCCAGGTCAGAGCGGTCGGAGGAAATGGCTTCGCAACGGCCGCCGAAGAAGGCCGCGCGATTTTCGTCGGGGCTCTCGAAGACGACCATTTCGAACTTGGCGCCCTGGGCCGCGAAGAAATCGCTGAGGTTCTGAGCGGTGGTCGTTCCCGGCAGGGTGCAGATGGCCGCGTCCTTCAGTTCCCTGGCGCTGTTGATCCCCAGCGACTTCGGAACCATCAGGCCCTGACCGTCAAAGAAGACATAAGGACCGAAATCGAGACCGAGCGAGGCGTCACGAGAATAAGTCAGCGTCGTCTGACGGGACAGGATGTCGATCTCGCCGGATTGCAGGGCCTGGAAACGAGTGTTGATGTTGGTGGGAACGAAATCGACTTTTTCACCATCGCCAAACACTGCAGCGGCAACGGCGCGGCAGATATCGGCATCAAACCCTTCCATCCGCCCCTTGTCGTTCGGCGCTGCAAAGCCCGGATTGGCCAGCGATACGCCGCATACCAGTTTGCCGCGCTGTCTGACCGTGTCGAGCGTATCTGCCCGGGAAACAGTCGGCGCCAGCGCGCCAAGGGTGGTGAGCGCACATGCGACACCCGCCCATAAGATCCCACGTTTCATAAGATTCCTCCCATTTTTTAAGTTTGTGCAATTCCACGCTCCTCCGCATGGCTCCAGTTTGCACACAATGATTGTCTACAATGAAAGTGAATCCATAACAACATCACGTTTGAGGTTCGGTCCAATATTCTCGGCGAGATTGGATTTATAAGGCAATTCTGTGCCGTACGCGCTGGATGCGGTAACCAAAGGGCGTGAAAAAGAAGTGCAATCGTGTTTTATTGTGTACAATAATGCAGCCAGAGATCGCTTTCCGCTAGACGCTCCGTCGCGCATACCCGCCTGATGTCGATAACAAGCCCGCCCAGCCGGGGAGCGCATGGCTCCGATACGGATAAATGGGTTTTTACGTATTCGTGTAGAGGATCTTAAGGAAATCATCGCTAATGGACCCCGGTGCCAACGATCCGCCGGTCTTGCTATGCGTATTGTCCTCTTCAAGGCCGTTTTGACCGGCCTCCTGTCTCTTATGGCCTCCTTGGCAATCTGCTTTAGTGTCGTTCCGCTTCTCGGCGGCCAGGTCGATGGCGCCGGCTTGGCGATGGCTATTCTTTGTCCGCTGGCAATCGCCATCCCGGCTTCGGCCGTTCATTTTCGTCATTCGGAGAAGCTGCAGCGGGCCGAGTCTATCGCTTCGAGCGCAGTCATGGAGCTTGCCAGGGCTTATGAAGAGCTGCGGCTGCAATCACGGCCGGATGGGCTGACAAACGTTCTCAACCGCCAGACTTTTCAAAGAGAGCTGACCGGCGCCAGTAAAATGGGCATGTCCGGAGGGCTGCTGTTTCTCGACCTCGATCATTTCAAGTCGATCAACGACCGATATGGACATGCTACCGGTGATGAAGTCTTGCGGAAAGCCGGGCAGGTGTTGAACGCCCATTGCGGTCGCAGCGACATAGCTGGCCGATTGGGAGGCGAGGAGTTCGTGCTCTTCTTCGGGGATATGGCTGCCGAAGACATGTTTAAACGCTGCGAGGAGATCAGGCTCGCCATCGCGCGTTTGGACGTCCGCGCTCCTTCGGGCGCGATCGTGCGTGTTTCCGCAAGCATCGGCGCGGTCTATTGCGTAGCAGGCTTCGACGCCGAAAGCTGCCTTGGCGCGGCGGACAGAAATCTCTACGCGGCGAAAGCAAGCGGCAGAAATACAGTCGCGTTCGCCGGTTCCGATCTATGACGGGTACGCCGCGGCGAAGGGCTTTCGGACTTCTCGCCATACGACAATGGTCATGCTCTTGTCGATGAGGCGGTTCGATCGCGGATGCCCTGAAAAGGCGGTCGTCAAGGACAATCCATGATTGTCGTTGTGTGATTGGTTGCATTTCCGGTTATGCCTGGAATACAATCTCTGGCAGTTGCGCGCCGGGGATTCTAGCGAGGCATGATGAGTGGCATTCTGAAGCTAGTCGCGACTGGCGCCTTTATGATGATAGTTGCCAGCGGTGCGCTGAACAGATGGCCGCTCGATGCCGAGCGCCAGGCCGACGGTTTGCAGAAGCAAATGACCGATTGCGATCAAAACATTGATGCATTGATGCGATATCACAATGGCGAAGCGGAAGTGACCAAAGGGGATCGCAATGTGGTCGAAGGCAAGGTGAAGGCCTGTCTGTCCGAGCTCAAGAACTACTTTTATGTGACCGTTGCGAGAACGAAGCTTAAGGCAAAGAGAGTTTCAAGCTTCTGATCGCGCGTCGGCGTCGTATAGGGATGCGATCCGCGATGGTCGGCTGATTGAACGTCGTGACGTGCAAGAGCCTGGCGATCTGCCGAGGGGATCGGTCAGGTGCCGAACCTATCGCCAGATCCTGCCTTTTGATCGGTCCCCCCGTTTCTTCTGGAGCGCTTCGCTCTCACGGTCTTGCACGGCGTTAGGCCGCGCTCACCCCTAACGGTATGGCGGTTTCGCTGCGTGTCAGAGCTTCGGCCGTTTCGACGATGGCGTGAGTGTCGATACCGAAATGGGCATAGAGATCGGCGATCGTTCCGGTCTGCCCGAAGTGCTCGACGCCGAGCGACACGGTTCTATGACCATGCACCGAGCCGAGCCAGCCAAGCGTTGCCGGATGGCCATCCGTAACGGTGATCAGGCTGGCGGCACGGGAAACGCTGCCGAGCAGCGCTTCGATATGGCTATGAGCACCAAAATGGCCGTGGCGACGCGCTCGCTGCGCAGCCGTCCAGCCGGCATTCAGCCGATCGGTCGACGTGACTGCCAGTACCGCCACATCGCCGTATGCTTCTGCCATGCTTCCCGCCGCCATTAGCACTTCCGGCGCGATGCAGCCTTGATAGGCAAGGACGATGCGAGTGCGGGCGGAAGGCTTGCGCAACCAATAGGCTCCGTCGATCACACCCTGCCGGAAGGCGGCGTCCTCGCGGCGCAGCGCTATCTGCTCCAGCGGCCTCGTCGTCAGGCGCAGATAGATGGAGCCGCCGGTTTCGTCCCGAAGCCAGGTGCGGGGGTCGTGCGTCGCATCGCCATCGCGCTGCATGTAGTCGAACGCCCAATCCATAATGACGGACAGCTCGTCGAGATAGGCTGGTTCGAAGCTTGCCAATCCGTCCTGGCTCATGCCGATGAGCTGCGACCCGATCGACTGGTGTGCACCGCCTTCGGGCGCCAGCGTCACGCCGGAAGGTGTGCCGACGATCATGAAGCGTGCGTCCTGATAGCAGGCATAGTTCAGCGCATCTAGACCGCGTGCCACGAAGGGGTCGTAGACGGTGCCGATCGGCAGCAGCTGTTCGCCAAACAGCGAATGCGAGAGGCCTGCGGCCCCGAGCAGCAAGAAGAGGTTCATCTCGGCAATGCCGAGCTCGATATGCTGGCCGGCCGGTCCGAATTCCCATTTCTGCGTCGACGGCACGCGCTCGTCGCGGAACGTATCGGCCAGCTGTTCACGGGCGAAGAGGCCGCGACGATTGACCCAGGGGCCGAGATTGGTCGAGACGGTGACGTCGGGCGCCGTGGTGACGATACGTGCGGAAAGCGCGTCGTTGCGCTGCGCAAGTGCGTCAAGAATCTTGCCGAAGCCGGCCTGCGTCGACAATTCGCGATCGTCGAGGAAGATCGGCCCGGCAGAGGGCAGCTTGGGCGCGCTGAAGCGCCGCTTGCCGTCGGAGAAGAAGGGGACGGTCTTGAGGAAGTTGCGCACCGGCTCGGGCGAGCGGATCGCGCCGAATTTTTCCCATTCTTCCCCAGGCTTGACCCCGATGCGGGTCTGGAAGGCTTCCATCTGCGCCTTGGTCATCAAGCCGGCATGGTTGTCCTTGTGGCCGGCAAGCGGCGTGCCCCAGCCCTTGATCGTATAGGCCAGGAACACCGTCGGCCGGTCATGGTCGATGCTCTCGAAGGTGCGGGTTAGCGTCTCGACGCAATGGCCGCCGAGATTGTTCATAAGGTCGGAAAGCTGCTCGTCACTGCGAACTGCGAGAAGTTCGGCAACGCCCGCTTCCGTGCCGATTTCGTCACTGAGCCGCTTGCGCCAGGCGCTGCCGCCCTGGAAGGTCAGCGCGGAATAGAGCTGGTTCGGGCAGCGGTCGATCCAGCCACGCAGCGCCTCGCCGCCGGGTTCCTTGAAGGCAGCCTGCTGAAGCGCGCCATATTTCAGCACCTTCACATCCCAGCCGAAGGCGGTGAAAATGCCTTCGATGCGCTGCCACAATCCCTCGCGCACCACACCATCCAGGCTCTGGCGGTTATAATCGATCACCCACCATGTATTGCGCAGATCGTGTTTCCAGCCTTCCTGCAGGCATTCGTAGATGTTTCCCTCGTCCAATTCGGCATCGCCGACCAGAGCGATCATCCGGCCCGCCGGGCGCCCCTTCGACCACGACTTGGCGGCGATATAATCCTGCACGATCGAGGCAAAAGCGGTGATTGCGACACCGAGGCCGACGGAGCCGGTGGAGAAGTCGACGTCGTCGATGTCCTTCGTGCGGCTCGGATAGGATTGCGCGCCGCCGAAGCCGCGGAAATTCTGCAGCTTCTCCTGCGTCTGGTTGCCCATCAGATACTGGATGCCGTGGAAAACGGGCGAGGCGTGCGGCTTGACGGCGACGCGATCCTCCGGCCGCAATACGTGGAAGTAGAGGGCCGTCATGATCGAGATGAGCGATGCCGAAGAAGCCTGATGTCCCCCGACCTTCACCTCTCCTTTTTCGCGCAGATGATTGGCATTGTGGATCATCCAGCATGCGTGCCACAGAGCCTGCCGCTCCAAATCCTTCAGGCATTCCAGCTTTGCTGGCATCAAGGACGCTCCACCCATCGTCGACTCTCTCCCACATCTCAGACCTTTTGAAATGCTACACCCGAATTCGAGGTTAAATTGGTCTCAGTTGACCGGATTTAGAGAAAATGCAAAATCCTCTTTCGAAAAATCATCAATTCTCGGTCAAATATGCCTACGCCAAAACCTTCCCTCGATACGGCCACTATTCGAATCCTCGATCTGTTGCAGCAGAATGCCGAAATGAGCATTTCCGAACTGGCGGAAGCGACAGGCCTTTCGGCCTCGCCCTGCTGGCGACGTGTCAACGATCTGAAGGAGAGCGGCGTCATCAAAGGGTCGGTGGCGCTGGTCGATGCGCAATCCCTGGGGCTGGCGGTCAACGTCTTCGTGCAGGTATCGCTAAAGCAGCAGGACCGGGAATCGCTCGACGTGTTCAACGCCGCCATCAAGACCAAACCGGAAATCGTCGAATGCTACCTGATGACGGGGGAAGCAGACTACATGCTGCGGGTGGTGGTCGAGGACCTCATGAAGTTTCAGGCGCTCGTGGTCGATTTCCTCACCCGCATTCCGGGTGTTGCCAATATCCGCTCCAGCTTCGCGCTCAGCCAGATCAAATATACGACGGCGCTGCCCACCGACCATCTTAAAGCAAAGCCATAGTGCTGAGCTCGCTCGGCATGGCGCATCCAGCTCGCCGGAGATCACATGCGGCGTGTTGAAGCCATCGGGAACTGCGCCGGTCTTGCTCTGGCAAACAGCAGCTGAGAATATTCGGACTATCGTGGCTCGCGGTCGATGTCGCGTCGCAGCACCACGGCAGTCGTGATGTCCTCCACCGTCTCATGGCTGGCGATCAGGTCGCGAACCTGGTTGAGGTCGTTGATGGATGCTGCCTCCAGTTCGACAACGAGGTCGAGCTGACCGCTCACGGATGACACGCGGCGTACCTCGGTATGACGCGCAAGCAGGTCGAGTAGGCCGAGCGCCGGCGTGCGCTTGAGGCTGACGAGTAGGATCGCCCGGATGACATTGGCGTCGATCTCGCCGATGTCGGCGCGATAGCCCCGGATCACACCGCTGCGCTCGAGATTGGTGACCCGTTCGCTTGTCGCACTCCTCGACAGGCCGATCCTGCCGGCCAGTGCCTTCACCGCGATGCGTGCTTCCTTTGACAGGATTTCGAGTATTTCGCGATCTTTGGCGTCAAGGTCACGCATGGTCTTCTCACTTTGAGGCCGAACGTCTGCCGGTCCATTCCGACAGAGTGCCGGTTCGATCCGACAGGATACTTGCTCGATCCGGCAGGAAACTTGATGCCTGAAAACCGATTGCGTGCCAAGCTGTCGGAAAGAAAAATAGCTTGGAAAAACAACAACTATGACAGATCTCTCCCATCCGGCTCCTCAACTGTCCGCAGGCGATGCCGAGAAGCTCGCCAAGGAAATATTTGGCGTCACGGCCAAGGCCTCCCCGCTCGATAGCGAGCGGGACCGCAACTACCGACTGAAGATGGAAACCGATGCCGGCTGGATCCTGAAGATCGTCAATTCCAGCGAGCCGAAGATCGAAAGCGAATTCCAAACCGCTCTTCTGCATCACCTTGCCCGCGCCAATTCGGAACTTGTGGTTCCGCATCTGAAGCCGAGCCTCTCGGGCGATTTTCTGGCGTCCACGGTCGCTGCCAATGGAGAGACGCATGCCTTGCGGCTTGTCGGCTGGCTGGCGGGCACGCCGCTTGCGGAGGTCGGCAGAACGCTCGATCTGATGCGCAGCCTCGGCCGAGCGCTCGGCGAACTCGATCGGGCGCTGCAAGGCTTCATTCATCCCGGTGCGCTGCGCGAGCTGGATTGGGATCTGCGTCATGCGGTGCGGGCGCGTTCACGGCTGCATTTCGTCCGCGACGCGGAGAAGCGGGTGATCCTCGAGCGCTTCATTGAGCGCTTCGAAACTCTCGTTGAACCCAAGCTCTCGGGGCTGCGGGCGCAGGTCATTCACAATGACGCCAACGACTGGAATGTTCTGGTTGATGAGCAGGACAATCAAAGAATTTCCGGTCTCATCGATTTCGGCGATGCCGTCCACACCGTCCTGATCGCCGAAGTCGCCATCGCCTGCGCCTATTCGATCCTGGATATGGAGGATCCGATCGGCGCGGCGGCGGCCCTGGCCTCCGGCTTCCACGAAAAATATCCTCTGCAGACTGAAGAGATCGACATTCTGTTCGACCTCATCGCCATGCGCCTGGTGACGAGCGTCACCTTCTCCGCTTCCCGCCACGATCAGACGGATGACAATCCATATCTTGCGATCAGCGAGGCGCCGGCTTGGCGTCTGCTCGAAAAGATGGATGCCATGAACCCGCGATTTGCTACGGCCATTCTGCGCAAGGCGTGCGGCTTCGATGCAGTTGATGGTGCCGGCGCGGTCCGCCGCTGGATTTCCGACAACCGCAAGAGCTTTGCCGATGTCGTCCGTCCTGCGGCCGCCACGATGAGCAAGGCGATCGTCCCTTACGGCGACGCGTCGCATGTCATGACCGTTGCCTCGGCCGAACAGCGTCCGCAGGAGGCGACCAAATGGTGGACGGATTTCTCCGAACAACACAAGATCGAACTCGGCGTGGGCTCGTGGGGCGAGAAAAGAACCGTCTACACCGATAAGGCCTTTGAATCACGTTTCATCGAGGGCCGGCGGCGCATCCATCATCTCGGCGTCGATCTCTTCATGGCCGCCGGAACGCCGCTCTACACGCCGCTGGCCGGGATCGTGAAAAGTGTCGAGATCGAACATGAGCCGCTCGGCTATGGCGGGCTTATCGCACTGGAGCATGCCCCCGAAGGCTGCCCTCCTTTCGTGACCCTCTGGGGCCATATGGCGCACGAGGCTCTCACCCGGCTGAAGCCCGGCCAGCGCCTGGAAGCCCGCGCGCTCGTAGGTTACATGGGCGATATCCATGAAAACGGTGGCTGGACTCCTCATCTGCATTTCCAGATCTCGACCGACGTCCAGCTGACGGCGACCGACATTCTCGGCGTTGGGGAAACTGCCTATCTCGATGTCTGGGCCGAACTCTTCCCCGACGCGTCGACGCTCGCCGGTATCCCGCCCGAAACATTTGGTCAGGATGGCCGAACGAGGGAAGAGCTGGTGGCCAAGCGCAAAGAGCTGCTGCTGCCCAATCTTTCGATTTCCTATTCCGAGCCGATCAAGTTCGTTCGCGGCGAAGGCACCTGGCTGATTGACAATTACGGCAGGGCCTATCTGGATTGCTTCAACAATGTCTGCCATCTCGGACACGTGCATCCCGACGTCGTCGAAGCGCTTTCGCGCCAGGCCGGGCTGCTCAACACCAACACGCGCTATTTGCACGACAATATTGTCGAGTATGCCGATCGTCTGACCGCAACTTTGCCTGAAGGGTTGTCGGTTGCCTCTTTCGCGTGCTCGGGAAGCGAGGCGAACAGCCTGATGCTTCGTATGGCGCGCAACCACACCGGACGCAACGACGCGATCGTCGTTGATTGGGCCTATCACGGCACGACGCAGGAGCTAATCGACCTCAGTCCCTACAAGTACAAGCGCAAGGGCGGCAAAGGCCGTCCCGAGCATGTCTATGAGGCCGTTATTCCGGATAGCTATCATGCCTCGGAAGAGTGGCCCGTGGCCGAGCATGGCGAGCGCTTTGCCGAAAGTGTTGCCGAACAGATTGAAAGCATGCGCAGAAAGGGGCGGGCTCCCGCGTTCTTCCTGGCAGAATCGATCCCGAGCGTTGCCGGCCAAGTGTTCTTCCCGGATGGATATTTGAAGGAAGTCTATGCCATGGTGCGGGCGGCAGGCGGCCTCTGCCTTGCCGACGAAGTGCAGGTCGGCTTCGGTCGCGTCGGCAGTCACTGGTGGGCTTTCGAGACCCAGGGCGTGGTTCCGGACATCGTTTCCATGGGCAAGCCCATCGGCAATGGCCATCCGATGTCGGCGATCGTCACAACACGCGAGGTCGCAGACAGCTTCAACAACGGCATGGAATATTTCAACACCTTCGCCGGCAATCCGGTTTCCTGCGCCGTGGGACTGGCAGTCCTCCATGCGATCGAGCGAGACAAGTTGCGGGACAATGCCCTGAATGTCGGCAATTATCTCCTCGACGGTTTCCGCAAGATGCAGGATCGGTTCGACATCATCGGCGATGTTCGCGGTCTCGGTCTCTTCCTCGGGATCGAGCTGGTCACCGACCGCAAGACGAAGGCGCCGGCAACGGCTCTTGCCAGAAAGATCAACGATGGCGCCCGAGCGCGCGGCATCCTGATGGGAACCGAAGGACCGCACGACAACGTCCTGAAAATGCGCCCGCCCATGATCTTCAGCCGGGCAAATGCCGATCACCTGCTCGATGTTCTGAACGCGAGCTTCGAAGCAGCTCTCAGGTAGTTCCTGGAGCGCAGGCAGGCCGACTTGGAAGGCCGTATTCCCGTTCCAGCAATGGTCGGGAGTGCGGCCTTTTGCTTTTGAGCGGTTTCAGCGAGGGGTGTGGCACTTGCCGTTCCGGCCTACCCGCTTTGCTCATCGAAGCCAGCGCAATGCATCGGCCATCTCGCCCTTTTCTTCATTCGGTGGCCGATGGCATTGCGAAAGGCGCCTGGCGACATAATGCCGGCCGATTCCGGCAATGTGTCAGGTACGCTGACACCTTGCTTGGTGCTTGGCCGAAATGGCTATGCAAAACTCTGTTCGGTGAAGGTTGCTGGGAAACCGACAAAACCAAACAAAATACCAACAGAGGAAACCTGACGTGTTTAAACAAAAGCTTACGAAGCTGATAGCTGCCGCGACCGTTGCGATTGCCGCGACATTTTCCCTATCCCATGCTCACGCCGACGAGCTGACGAGCCTCAAGGACTCCGGCGAGTTGCGCGTTGCCATGAGCGGCCAATATCCGCCCTTCAGCTTCACGAACGATCAGAACCAGGTCGTCGGCTTCGACGCCTCGATCGGTGAAGCCATCGCCGAGCGTATGGGCCTCAAGACCAAAATCATCACGACGCCCTTCGATGGGATCATCGCCGGCCTCCTGGCGAAGAAGTACGATGCCGTTGTCGCGTCGATGACCATCACGCCGGAGCGCGAAAAGGCCGTCGATTTCGTCGGCCCTTATTATCATGCCGGCAGGGCGATCGTGGTGAAGGCGGATTCCTCGATCCAGAAGCTCGAAGACCTCAATGGCAAGACCGTGGGCGTGACGCTCGGAGACGCGCATGAGAAATGGGCAAGAGCCCAGGGCAATCTGACGGTGCGCTCCTACAAGGGCCTTCCCGAAATGCTCGTCGATCTCGAGGCCGGACGCATCAACGCTCTCGTGATGGATAGCGTTCCGGTCATGGTAGCCGTCAAGGAAACCGGACAGAAGATTCGCATTCTCGATACCCCGAATATCGAAGGCGGACGTGTCGCTCTCGGCATTGCGATCCGGAAGAACAATCCGGAACTCAGGGCAAAGATGCAGAAGGTTCTCGAGGACATGCTCGCTGACGGCGCTTATGAAAAGATCTCGATGAAATGGATCGGTAGCGATATTCGCTAACTGGCATTTCGGTATGGGCCGGCTAAGTCTCCGGCCCATTCACTATGACTTTTCGGAGCGTTTCTATGGATTTGGCGCTAATGCAGCGCGTCCTCCCATTTTTTCTGGAGGCCGCGTGGGTGACATTGAGTATTTCCGTCCTTGCGATTCTGCTTGGCTTCTGCATCGCAGTCGTCCTGGTGGCGGGCCGGTTGTCGGGTTTCTTCGTCGCCCGATGTCTTTCCCGAGCCTATGTCAGCGTGTTTCGGGGCACGCCTTGCCTCGTACAGCTGTTCGTCCTTTATTTCGGCGGCCCGCAAATCGGGCTCGAGCTTGAGCCATATTCGGCCGGGGTCATTGGCCTTGCCCTCAACATCGGCGCCTATATGGCCGAATCCATTCGCGGCGCCATCGTCAATGTCGACCGCGGACAGGCCGAGGCTGCGCGTTCGATCGGCTTTGGGCGCGGCCAGACCCTGTGGCTGGTGACCCTGCCGCAGGCGGCGCGTCTGATGATCAGGCCGCTTGGCGTGAATGCCGTTGCCTTGATCAAGGGATCGGCCCTGGTGTCGACCATATCGGTTATCGAGCTCACTTATACCGCTCAGCGCTTCATCAGCTCGACCTACAAGCCCTTCGAAATCTTCGCTGTATCCGCCGCGCTTTACATCGTGATGGTCTACGCGGTTCGGTTCTTCATTGACCGCCTTGATCTGCATTTCGCGCCAAGGTGAGGATGCCCATATGCAAAATCTCGATTTCAGCGTAGTCACGCCCTACTTCGGCCTCCTGACGACCGGCCTCTGGTGGACGATCGTCATGTTCCTCAGCTCGAGTGTCGTGAGCCTCGCGCTCGGCATAGCCTTCGCGCTCATTGTCCTCTATGCGCCGCCGATAGCGGCCTTTCCGATACGGTTCCTCACCTGGCTTTTCATGGGGACGCCGCTCCTGCTGCAATTGTATTTGATCTATTACGGACTCGTGCAGATCGGCATCGATATTCCGGCAGTTGGAGCAGGCATTATTGGCCTCAGCCTGCACTTCGCCGTCTACAACGCCGATGTCTTCCGCGCCGGTATCCTTTCGGTCGATCCCGGACAGATGGAAGGCGCGCGCTCGATCGGCCTCAACCGTGGCCAGGCCCAGCGTTACATCATCGTGCCGCAGGCGCTCCGCAAGACGATCGCACCGATCGGAAACAATCTGATCGTGCTGCTCAAGGATACCTCGCTCGTTTCCATCATCGGCATTGCCGAGCTCGTCTATAGCGCTCAGCTCGCCATCAGCGAGACCTATACGCCTTTCGAATTTTATCTAACCGTTGCAGGCATTTACTACATGGCAAACCTCGTCCTCGAAGCCGGACTGCAATTTCTTGAAAACAAGGTGGAGATGTCACGATGAGCGCCGCTAAGCCCATGGTCGAAGTCAAGGGTGCCCGCAAGGCCTATGGGGCGCTCGAAGTGCTCAAAGGGATCGATCTTTCCGTCTCCCGCGGGCAGATCATCGCGATTATCGGCCCGAGCGGCTCGGGCAAGAGCACGCTTTTGCGGTCGATCAATCATCTGGAAGTGCTGAACGGTGGAGAAGTCTGGCTCGATGGCGAGCTGGTCAATCGCGCGCTGAAGGGAAATGCGTTTGAACGGCACATCAATGCCGTGCGCCAGCAGATGGGCATGGTGTTTCAGCATTTCAATCTGTTTCCGCACCTGACTGTCCTTCAAAACATCACGCTCGGCCCCATCAAGCTCAAGGGTCTGACGAAGCAGGCTGCCCGCGAACTGGCGGTGGAGCTCCTGTCCAAGGTGGGGTTGGCCGACAAGGTCGATGCCTATCCGTCGCGGCTATCCGGCGGCCAGAAGCAACGTGTCGCGATTGCGCGCGCGCTGGCCATGCAGCCAAAGGTGATGCTCTTCGACGAGGCGACATCAGCACTGGATCCTGAGCTGGTCGACGAGGTTAATGCCGTCATGAAGCAGCTTGCCGCGGAGCACATGACGATGTTGATCGTCACCCACGAGATGCGGTTTGCCGGCGAAGTGGCCGATCGAATCGTCTTCATGGATGGCGGTGTCGTCGTGGAGGAGGGGGCGCCGCAGCAGATTTTGCAAAATCCGACCCATGATCGAACCCGTTCGTTCTTGAAGAAGCATCTTCACGATCGATAGGGTGGGCTCGGCCCGGTGGGCCTAGTAATGCGTTTATGACATCCGTGTCAGCATTCGTGACGACGTCCTATCTTTTCGGGTCGTCGGCGCGCTATATCCTTTCCCTCCAGATTGACGGGAGAGGATATGAAGAGAATCGTCTTGTTTTCCGGCGGCAGCGCGTGTCGTTCGATCAACATCGCTCTGTGCCGGAACGGGGCCGAGGTCACGCGCATCGTACCTGCCTGGGACAGCGGCGGAAGCTCCAAGATTATCCGCGAGCGGCTGGGCATTCTCTCTGTCGGCGACATCAGGCAGGCTTTGATGACGATGGCTCATGGGGAGGGATGTGCCGGCGATGTCGTGAAGATCTGCAATGCGCGGCTTTCGGCCAATCTCGGTCTCGAGGGCGCCTGGAACGAATTCCTGTTTTACGCCAAGGGCGGTCATCCGCTGCTCGAGAGAATGGAGCCGGGGCTACGCGGCGCGATCCTGAACTACCTCAACACATTCGCTTCCGCGGTTGGCGAGGATTTCGATTTCAGACACGGCAGTATCGGGAATTTCATTTTGACCGGCGCATGCCTTGCCCACAACGGCGATGTCAACACGGCGATTTTCGTGTTTAGAAAGCTGTGTGGCATCAATGGGAATGTCTGGCCATCCTCCATCGACAGCGATCTTGTGCTGTCCGCGACGTTGACGGATGGCAGAATGGTGATGCCGCAGGACGCGATCACGACCATGTCCGAGCAGGATGCCAGGATCGGGATCGCCAAACTCGACCTTGATCGCGCGAGTGGTGAGCGACCGATGGCCAACTCCGCCGTTCTCGACGCGATAGCCCGGGCAGATCTCATAGCCTTCGGGCCGGGCAGTGTTTACACCAGCGTTATTCCGCATCTTCTGGTGGACGGCGTCGTCGCTGCTGTCGAGCAGGTCAACTGTCCCAAGGTCCTTATCGGCAACATTCTGCAATGCCGCGAGACGATCGGGCTGACATTGGCTGATGTGCTATCGGCTTTTGATCTCCAGTGGCGCCAACGCGGTGGATCTTCGGACTTGTTTTCTCACATTCTGGCGAACCGGGTGCTTTTTCCCTTCGAAAAGACGGTTGGCAGATTCCCGTACCTGACGGACGGATTGTCGGACACGGCTCGATATGCGCTTATCCGGGATGAGTTCGAGGACGCCTGGAGCCGTGGTCAGCATGACGGCGAAGCGATAACCTCCAGCCTGCTGAAGATCGCTTCGGCCGGGAATGGGCTTGGTCGGGCGTAAGGCGAGAGGAGGCGGCTCATTCCATGGGCTTGCTCCGGATGCTTCGCGCTACCAGTAACATGCCTGCGCCCGACGCTGCCGCGACGGCGGGAAAATCAGCGATCTCTAAAATAAAGGCGACGGCTGATCGTCAGGCCCCGCTTCCATCGGTCTTGTGCTCGGCCGGAGCCGGACCGGCGGTGTCGCGGAGTATGAAGCGCGCGCCGAGAACAACCTTCATATCCTGCGGGCTGTCGCGGTGCTCGATCGCATCGCAAAGAAGCTTCAATGCATGTCTGCCGACCTCCTGGCCCGCTATCTCGTGGTGAGCTTCGGCATATTCCTTGTCCGGCAATACGCCCTCTCATCGATCCCCGACGAATTGCTGGAAGCCGCGCGTGTGGATGGCGCCGGCGAATGGTGGATTTTCTTTCGCATTGTGTTGCCGCTGATGCGCGGTCCGATCGGGACGCTGACCGTCCTTGCCTTCTTCCAGGCCTGGACCACCTTTGCCTGGCCCATGGTCATCAACATGGCGCGTGGCAAATGCGTACTTGAGGTGGGGCTGGCCCTGTTCCAGACCGGCTTCATCGTCGATCTCGGCCGCCTCAGCGCCGCCGCCGCTCTGTCGCTCATTTCGAGCGTCATCTTCTTCGGCGCGATGCGGCGCAATTTCGTCAAAGGTGTCGCGACGAGCGGCATGAAGGAATAGGCTGGGCGAGATTTCGATTCCCCGCTTTACCAAACGGCATATGCACTGAAGAAAGGGACAGATGATGCGGCAGACTTGGCGTTGGTTCGGCCCGTCCGATCCGGTATCGATTGACGACATGCTACAGGCGGGAGTTGAAGGCGTGGTCACCGCGCTTCATCATCGCGCTCCCGGCGAGGTGTGGACGCCGGAGGATATTGCCGCCCGCCAGCGCGAACTCTCGGTTATGAGCGACGGCAGTCCCTCCGGGTTGAGCTGGAATGTGGTCGAAAGCCTGCCGGTCTCCGAGGATGTCAAACGCCAGAGCGGGCCGTGGCGAGCGCATATCGACAGCTGGAAGACGAGCCTTCGCCACCTCGCCGATGCCGGGGTGCAGACGATTTGCTACAACTTCATGCCTGTCCTCGACTGGACGCGCACCGATCTTGCCTATCGCCTGCAAAACGGTGCGACTTGCATGCGTTTCGATGCGGTGGATTTCGCTGCATTCGACCTGTTCCTGCTGCAACGCCCGGCGGCGCGCGAAGAACTTGAGCCTGACGTCGTCGATGCAGCGCAGCGCCGCTTTTCGGAAATGGACGATGCGCGCAAGAGGCAACTCGTTGCCAATATCGTCTCCGGCCTGCCGGGTGCTGCGATCCACATGACGATCGACGAGGTGAAGGATCATCTCGCGCAGTATAATGGCTTGTCTGCTGAAAGACTGAAGGCGCATCTCATCGATTTCCTCAGCGAAGTCGCACCGCTCGCACAGGAGCTGGGCATGCGGCTCTGCTGCCATCCGGACGATCCGCCGTTTCCGCTGCTGGGGCTGCCGCGCATCATGTCGACCGAAGCCGACTACCGCGCCATGGTCGAAGCGGTCGATCTCCCGTCCAATGGCATCACGCTTTGCACCGGCTCGCTCGGCGCGCGGCGCGACAACGACCTGCCGGGCATGATGGCAAGGCTCGGCGATCGCGTCCATTTCCTGCATCTGCGCAACGTCGCGCTGGAAGACAACCGGCATGGCGGTTCGTTCCATGAGGCGGCTCATCTCGAGGGCAATACCGACATGGTGGCGGTGATCGCCGCGGCGCTTGCCGAAGAGAACAGACGGAAAGGGCTGGGCCGCAAAGATTGGCAGATCCCTTTCCGCCCCGATCACGGCCAGAATATTCTCGATGACCACATCAGGCAGACGCGCCCTGGCTATCCGGCGATCGGCCGCCTCAAGGGGTTGGCGGAATTGCGCGGCATCATGACAGCCCTTTCGCATCCGCTCGTGGCCGGAGGCTCATCGGGTCCTTGCGAGCCTGTCAGGATTTGAACGCTGTGCTGAACGAGGCCCTGCCGTTTTCCGCGCGGCGCGGGTCCTACGACAGCTGGTAGGGCGTCGTCTCTCTGACATTGTGATCGACGGAGATGCTTCGGCGCAAAGGTGGAACGGCGCGGCTGGCGCAATTGCTGCGCTCGCATATTCGACAGGATATGCCGATCGGTTCGAAGGCGGATTTGTCGGTGACGTTGAGATCGTCGGCATAGACGAAGGCGCTGGCGTAGGAAATCTCGCAGCCGAGCGCCAGCGCGTGACTGGAGCGCTGCGTACGAAACCCGCCGACTCCCTTGCTCACATGCGTGGCAAGACAGAGATAGCGGGCGCCGTCTGGCGTTTCCGCAAGCTGGCGAATGAACCGGCCCGGTGTCTCGAAGGCCTGATGAGCGTTCCAGAGCGGACAGGCCGCTCCGAAGCGCGCGAATTGCAGCTTGGTTGCACTGTGACGCTTGGTAATGTTGCCGGCGCGGTCGATGCGGGCAAAGAAGATCGGGATCCCCTTCATGCCCGGGCGTTGCAGCGTCGATAGCCGGTGGCAGACCTGCTCCAGGGATGTCCCGAACCGGGCGGCAAGCAGCTCGATATCGTGCCTAAGGTCGCGGGCGGTTTTCAGGAAGCCTTGATAGGGCATGAGGAGAGCACCGGCAAAATAGTTGTGCAGGCCGATGCGACAGACCTCGCCAGCCTCTTCGCTGCGGAACCCTGCCTGGCGCACGATGTTTTCCACCGCCTCGCTGGCGTAGAGCTGTGCGACTTGCACGGCCATCTGGAATGTGCGGGTTTCGGCCGGGGCATACGGATTGAGGGTCAGCACCCGTCCCGCCGGATCGTAGCGGCGGACCGCATTCATGGCCGATGGCCCGTGCACGACGCGAACGCTGAATTGACTGTCCAGATAGTCTGTCAGGATCGGCTGGCCATCCCCGCCCTGCAGGCCGAGTTTGAGGGCGAGCGCTTCCGCCGTGGTGTCGAGTTCCTGCACATAGTTGTCGACATAGTGAAAGAAGTCGCGAACTTCGTCATAGGGCGTCGCTTCGAGTGCCGCAGCGCGGCCGAGCCTGTCGTCGAGGCTGGCAAGCTGCTCGCTGTTGCGCCGATAAGCCTGGTGACAGCTGACTAGCGCACGGGCAAAACCCGGCGCATTCTGCGCGATCAGCTTTAACTCCTGTAATGTCGGCGAGTAGGATTCGAACAATGGATCGCCAAGCGCCTCGGTAAGCGCCGACATCAGTCGATCGGTCTCGCCGGTGGAAAGCTCTGCAATGTCGAGCCCATATTTGTCGGCCAAGGCCAGAAGGACGGCGGCAGATACCGGACGTTGGTTGTTTTCGATCTGGTTAAGATAGCTCAGTGAGATGCCGAGGCGTTCGGCGAACTGGCTCTGCGTTGCATCATGTTCCAGACGCAGTTCCCGGACTTTCCGGCCGATGAAGAGTTTCCCGATGGCCATCTTCGCAACTTCGCAATTGTTAATTTGAATTTTTATAAGTCCGCATATCTGCGCGTTCAATGATTTTCTCGCGGTCGGACCCTCGCTATGACTTCGGCATATCGAGGGAGGCATCATGCAGACGATATTGGATCAGCTCGCAGCCCGGCGCGCCGAGGCGCGGCTGGGAGGCGGCGAGCGAAGAATTGCGGCCCAGCACGGAAAGGGCAAGCTGACCGCGCGCGAGCGCATCGAAGTGCTTCTCGATGAAGACTCCTTCGAAGAGTACGACATGTATGTCACTCACCGCGCGACCGATTTTGGCATGGCGGAGCAGAAGATCGCGGGTGACGGCGTCGTGACCGGATGGGGAACGATCAATGGCCGTCAGGTCTACATCTTCTCTCAGGATTTTACCGTGCTAGGTGGCTCCCTGTCGGAGACGCACGCGCAGAAGATATGCAAGATCATGGACATGGCCATGAGGAACGGCGCGCCGGTCATCGGCCTCAACGATTCCGGTGGCGCGCGCATTCAGGAAGGCGTGGATTCGCTTGCCGGCTATGCCGAGGTGTTCAAGCGCAATGTCGAGGCCTCCGGCGTCGTGCCGCAGATTTCCGTCATCATGGGACCTTGCGCAGGTGGTGCCGTCTATTCGCCGGCCATGACGGATTTCATCTTCATGGTGCGGGATTCCTCCTACATGTTCGTCACCGGCCCCGACGTGGTGAAGACGGTAACGAACGAGATCGTCACGGCGGAGGAGCTTGGCGGAGCGCGCACCCACACCTCGAAATCCTCGGTTGCCGACGGCGCCTTCGAGGATGATATCGAGGCGCTGGAGCATATCAGGTTGCTCTTCGACTTCCTGCCGCTGAACAACCGCGAGAAGCCGCCGGTCAGACCATTCCACGACGACCCGGCCCGGTTGGAAAATCGGCTAGACACGCTCATTCCCGACAGCTCCAACAAGCCTTATGACATGAAGGAGCTGATCCACGCCCTTGCCGACGAGGGCGACTTCTTCGAGCTGCAGGCGGCCTTTGCGCGCAACATCATCACCGGCTTCATGCGCATGGAAGGACAGACAGTGGGTGTCGTTGCCAATCAGCCCATGGTGCTGGCCGGCTGTCTCGACATCGACTCCTCGCGCAAAGCTGCGCGTTTCGTTCGCTTCTGCGACGCCTTCAATATTCCGATCCTGACATTGGTCGACGTGCCCGGCTTCCTTCCCGGCACGGCACAGGAATATGGCGGCGTGATCAAGCATGGTGCCAAGCTCCTGTTCGCCTATTCCCAGGCCACAGTGCCGATGGTGACGCTGATCACGCGCAAAGCCTATGGCGGCGCGTATGATGTGATGGCGTCAAAACATATCGGCGCGGATGTGAACTATGCATGGCCCAGCGCCGAAATCGCTGTTATGGGCGCCAAGGGCGCGACGGAAATTCTCCACCGCGCCGATCTGGCAGATCCGGAGAAGATCGCTGCCCGCACGCGCGAATATGAGGAGCGGTTCGCCAATCCGTTTGTCGCAGCAGAACGAGGCTTCATCGACGAAGTCATCATGCCGCATTCATCCCGTCGCCGCATCGCGCGCGCCTTTGCCTCGCTTCGCAACAAGCAGGTGGACGCGCGCTGGAAGAAGCACGACACGATACCTCTTTGACAGGCCATTCCCATGATCAAGAAAATCCTGATCGCCAATCGCGGCGAAATCGCCTGCCGCGTCATCAAGACCGCCAAGCGCCTCGGCATTTCGACAGTCGCCGTCTATTCCGATGCCGATCGCAACGCCCTGCATGTCTCGATGGCGGATGAAGCCGTGCATATTGGCCCATCGCCCTCGAACCAGTCCTACATCGTCATCGACCGGATTATCGATGCCGTGCGTCAGAGCGGTGCCGACGCGGTGCACCCTGGCTACGGTTTCCTCTCCGAGAACGCACATTTCGCCGCCGCGCTTGAGCGTGAAGGCGTGACGTTTATCGGCCCTCCTGTCGGTGCGATCGAGGCTATGGGCGACAAGATCACCTCCAAGCAGCTGGCGGCTCGCGCGGGCGTCTCGACGGTGCCAGGACATATGGGGCTGATCGAAAATGCCGACGAAGCGGTGCTGATCGCGAATGAGATCGGCTATCCGGTGATGATTAAAGCATCCGCGGGCGGCGGCGGCAAAGGCATGCGCATCGCGCACAACGCCGAAGAGGCGCGCGAAGGCTTCCAGGCATCGCGCAACGAGGCCAAAAGCTCCTTCGGCGACGACCGCATCTTCGTCGAGAAGTTCATCACCGAACCGCGCCATATCGAGATTCAGGTGCTCGGCGACAAGCACGGCAATGTCGTCTATCTCGGTGAGCGGGAATGTTCCATCCAGCGCCGCAATCAAAAGGTGATCGAGGAGGCTCCGTCACCCTTCCTCGACGAAACGACCCGCAAAGCCATGGGAGAGCAGGCCGTCGCGCTCGCCAAGGCCGTCGGCTACAATTCCGCCGGGACAGTGGAGTTCATCGTCGATGGCAAGCAGAACAAGTTCTATTTCCTCGAAATGAATACGCGCCTGCAGGTTGAGCATCCGGTGACGGAACTCGTGACCGGGCTCGATCTGGTGGAGGAAATGATCAAGGTCGCGGCCGGCGAACGTCTGTCCTTCGGCCAGGGCGATGTGAAGCTGAATGGCTGGGCGATCGAAAGCCGCCTCTATGCCGAGGATCCCTACCGCAACTTCCTGCCGTCGATCGGCCGATTGACGCGGTATCGTCCGCCGGCCGAGGGTCGAACGAGCGACGGCGCCATCCTGCGCAACGACACCGGCGTCTATGAAGGCGGCGAAATCTCGATGTATTACGACCCCATGGTCGCGAAGCTCTGCGCCTGGGCACCCAGCCGCGAAGAAGCGATCGATGCGATGAGCGATGCTCTCGACGACTTCGAGGTCGAAGGGATCGGACACAACTTGCCCTTCCTGTCCGCCGTTATGAATCAGGAGCGCTTCCGTTCCGGTCAGCTGACGACGGGTTACATCGCCGAGGAGTTCCCCGATGGCTTCCACGGCGTCGAGCCCGACCAGGCGTCGGCTCGCAAGCTTGCCGCCGTTGCCGCGACGATCAACCGGATCGTTCAGGCTCGCGCTGCGGATATTTCTGGAACGATCGGCAATCATCGCCGGCGGATCGGTCAGGATTGGGTCGTATCCTTCGGCCAGTGGCGTTTCGAGGTTTGCATGCTGCCGATGGAAGGCGATACGGACGTATCGTTCGCGGACGGCGAAGTGCTTCGCGTGGCGAGCGACTGGCTGCCCGGCAAAACGCACTGCGCTTTTTCGGTCGGCTCCGATATACTGGGCGTCAAGGTCGATCTGGTGGGGTCGGCGATCCGCCTGCGCTGGCGGGGGACGGAGATCGTTGCTCGTGTCCGGTCGCCACGCGTTGCGGAGCTTGCCCGCCTGATGCCTATTAAGCTGGCGGCGGATACCTCCAAGCTTCTGCTATGCCCGATGCCGGGAGTTCTGACCTCGCTCAGTGTCGAGGTAGGCAGTGTCGTCGAAGCGGGTCAAACCTTGGCAGTGGTTGAGGCCATGAAGATGGAAAATGCCTTGAAGGCGGAACGTAAGGGTGTCGTTAAACGTATCGAAGCGAAAGTAGGGCATAGCCTTGCGGTCGACGAGCTAATTCTGGAGTTCGAATGATGGTTGAACGATCCCTGAAGGAATGGGCTGATCTGGCCGAGAAGGAGCTCAAGGCATCGCCCGAGACGCTCACCTGGGAAACGCCTGAGGGAATAGCCGTCAAGCCGCTCTATACCGAGGCGGATACGGCAGGCCTGCCGCATCTTTCCTCGCTGCCAGGCTTTGCACCCTTCACGAGAGGCCCGCGCGCCACCATGTATGCCGGCCGTCCCTGGACGATCCGCCAATATGCCGGCTTTTCCACCGCCGAGGCCTCCAACGCCTTCTATCGCAAGGCGCTCGCCGCCGGTCAGCAGGGTGTCTCCGTCGCCTTCGATCTCGCCACCCATCGCGGCTATGACAGCGATCATCCGCGAGTGGTCGGAGATGTCGGCAAGGCCGGCGTGGCGATCGATTCCGTCGAGGACATGAAGATCCTCTTCGACGGCATTCCGCTGGAGAAGGTCTCCGTCTCGATGACCATGAACGGAGCCGTCATCCCGATCCTGGCAAACTTCATCGTTGCCGGCGAGGAGCAGGGTGTGCCGCGTGCCGCACTTTCCGGGACCATTCAGAACGATATTCTGAAGGAGTTCATGGTCCGCAATACCTACATCTATCCGCCCGAACCCTCGATGCGGATCGTCGCCGATATCATCGAATATACAGCCAAGGAGATGCCGAAGTTCAACTCCATCTCCATCTCCGGCTATCACATGCAGGAGGCCGGCGCGACGCTGGTGCAGGAGCTTGCCTTCACGCTCGCCGACGGCCGCGAATATGCGCGGGCGGCGCTGGCCAAGGGCCTCAATGTCGACGATTTCGCCGGTCGCCTGTCCTTCTTCTTCGCCATCGGCATGAACTTCTTCATGGAGGCGGCCAAGCTGAGGGCGGCGCGTCTGCTCTGGACGCGCATCATGGAAGAATTCAAGCCGGCCAAGCCTTCATCGCTGATGCTGCGCACGCACTGCCAGACGTCCGGTGTCTCGCTGCAGGAACAGGACCCCTACAACAACATCATCCGTACCGCCTTCGAGGCCATGTCCGCCGTGCTCGGAGGCACGCAGTCCCTGCACACCAACTCCTTCGACGAGGCAATCGCCTTGCCGACGGAATTTTCCGCGCGCATCGCCCGCAACACTCAGCTCATCCTGCAGCATGAGACCGGCGTAACGAACGTCGTGGATCCGCTTGCCGGCTCCTACTATGTCGAAAGCCTCACCAAGGAACTCGCCGACAAGGCCTGGGCGCTGATCGAGGAGGTAGAGGCCCTGGGCGGCATGACGAAGGCCGTCAACGAAGGCTTGCCGAAGCGGCTGATCGAGGAGGCGGCGACGCGCCGGCAGGCGGCTGTCGACCGAGGCGATGAAGTCATCGTCGGCGTCAACAAGTATCGGCTGGAGACGGAGGAAGAGATCGAGATCTTGGCGATCGACAACGCCGCCGTCCGCAGCGCTCAGATCAAGCGCATCGAGGAAACCCGCAGGCGTCGCGATGGCGTGACGGTCGAACAGGCTCTCGAACGCCTGAAGACGGTTGCTGCAACGGGCGAGGGTAATCTTCTCGAAGCTGCCGTTGATGCGGCCCGCGCCCGTGCGACCGTGGGCGAGATTTCCGACGCCATGCGCACGGTCTTCGGCGATCACTCGGCCGTTCCCCAAGTGGTCAGCGATATCTATGGTGCCGCCTATGCCGGCGATCCCGAGCTCGTGACGCTCAGCAACCGCCTCTCCGAGGTGACTGCATCGCTGGGGCGCCGGCCGAAGATCATGGTCGCCAAGCTCGGTCAGGATGGCCATGACCGCGGTGCCAAGGTCATCGCCTCGGCCTTCGGCGATGTCGGCTTCGACGTGGTCGCCGGGCCACTGTTTCAGACGCCGGACGAAGCTGCGGATCTCGCCGTCAAGGAAAAGGTTCAGGTGATCGGCATGTCCTCGCTTGCCGCCGGTCACAAGACGCTGGCGCCTCAGCTCGTCGAAGCGTTGAAGGAGAAGGGGGCCGATCAGGTCATTGTCGTGGTCGGTGGAGTCATCCCGCGTCAGGACTACGACTACCTGCTCGAACACGGCGTCAGCGCGGTGTTCGGCCCCGGCACCAATGTACTCTACGCCGCCAACTCCATCCTTGATCTCCTGGAAGGCAAACGCAGGAACGCTTGAGGTGATGGGCAAACTTGATTGCGTCTCCTCCTTGCCCACCTCGGTGCCGGCCGTCATCCTGACCGGAGATACGTCGCTGGAGCGGTTGAGGGAAGTCGCCGCAAGCGGTCATCTGTTGCTGCGCAAGCCCGACGATGCAGAACGGGTCCGATAGGCAATCATTGAGCTATGCTCTCCCGAAACATCGGCGCTTCAGGTTTAGCTCCCAAAACGATCCGAGCAGCGCCTCCTTAAGCCTAAAAAATACCCATCTCCTACAAAAAGCGTCAAAGAGATGCGTTTGATGCATGGGTGCAGTGCGGGATCGTCGCTGGTTTAAATCGATTGAAGATCCTATATTCAAATCGTCGAAACGACGCCGGAACCAAACGAGGTTGCCGACGTCAGGAAGCCCTCAGGAAAGGGGATTATCATGAACGTCGCACGCTCTTTCAACAACTGGCGCAAGTTCCGTCAGACCGTAAACGAACTCGGCCGCATGTCCAGCCGCGAACTGCAGGACCTCGGTATCGACCGCGCTGATATCCGCAGCGTTGCCCGCGCGGCAATCGCACGCTAATCGCATCACATTCGGCCTTTGAGGCCTCCGGACGCCCGCTGAAAATGCGGGCGTTTTTGCGTCAGCCTGCCATGCTGAAGGCCTGTTCGTTTTTTGCGCTGACTTGACGCCTTTCTGGTTTGCATCTTGTGCATAGCTGCAGTGCAGCATAAACTCTATGAATCTCCGGTAGTTCGAGTATGATCCAAATCATCGAAGCGATGCACCTCCTCCCGCAGCGCTTCGGATTTCAGGCGGCCCACTCCTCCTCCCAGGGACGTCTGTAGGAACAGCGGCGCTCCTCCTCCCGAGTCGCTGTTCGGTTTTCGAAAAGCCTGCCGCACCTCCTCCCGCGGCAGGCTTTTTTCGTTTTACCGCGGCTCGCTGATCATGATTTCGCATTGTTTCCAAACTGCCGGAACGAGCGCGTGAACTTGCATCTCCGGCGTCTCCCTCAGCTTGCGAGGGCAAATAGCTCCATCGCATCGGCAAAACCTTTCAGCCGCTGCGGCCCGATTGAAACCGCGTCAGTGATATGTGCCTTTTCGCGGAAGGCTTCGGATATCAGCAGCGCCTCGCCCCTTTCGCTGCAAATGCTCTGTATGCGGCTGACGACATTGACGTCGGGGCCGATCAGCGTGAAATCGAGCCGGCTGCCGGAGCCGACATTGCCGTAGCTGACCTCGCCATAGTGCAGCGCGATGCCGACCTTGATGTTGATGTCGTCATATTGGAAGCGGTCCACGTCGTCGAGGATCGCGCGCGCAGCCACCAGTGCGGCGTTGCAGGCGCCGGGCGGATCGATGCCCGGAAAGAAGGCGAGAACGGCATCGCCCATGAACTTCAGCACCTCGCCGCCTTCTCGGGTAATCGCGGGGACGACCTTGTCGAAATAGGCGTTCAGAAGGCCGAGCACGACATTGCCGGGCAGCCGGTTGGAAAGTTCGGTGAAGCCGCGCAGATCGCAGAGCAGCAGTGCCGTTTCCATGGACTCGATCTCGCCACGGCGAATGTGCCCGGCAAGGATCCGGCTTGCTGTCATGGGACCGATATAGGTGTCGAGCAGGCTGAGCTCGCATTGCCTGAGAACGCGCAGCTCAGTGGCGTTGCGTAGCGCCGGCAGGATGCGCGCGATCACCTGCTGCTCGGCTGATGTAAAGCCGCTCGGCCGTTTCGTGCCGAAGGCAGCGGAGCTGATCGGCCCGTCGGCATTGCAGAGCGGAGCGATCATCAGCTGTACAAGTCCGCGGCCGGAAAAGATGTCGATATGTTGCCAGCGGCCGTGCTGGCTTTCGCCTGGGCCGACAATCAGCGTTTCGCGCGTCTCCAGAGCCTTCTGGAGCGGTGTATTCGCGATCGTCAGGCGCATCCCGTGTTCGCGGTCGTGAATCTCGATCGGTTCGCCGGGCGCCCAGGCGAAGGTGCGGCCGATGAACTCGGGGTGCAGCGTCATCAAGTGTAGCGTCAGCCGGTCGATGGGGAGGCCGATCGCCCGCAAACGGCGCCCCAGCCCAGAGATGAGACCGACTTCATCGAGCGCGTGGCACTCATCTCCGGTCAGCCATTCGATGAGGCTCAGCGTCGCCGCGGCATTGATGCCGGCATGCGTGATCTTGGAGCTTGGTATTGCGGTTTGAGATATGTCCAGCAGCATGGTCATGATTGTTTCCTCCTGTTTCGGTGCGGCGCCTAGTGCGCGCCGGCACCGGAGAGATGACCGGCTTTCTTGAGAAACAGACTGGCGAGCAGGGCGACGACGAGTGCGGCACCGAGCAGATAGAAGGTGTCGCTGAAGGCCATGATGTTGGCTTGCTTGCGCAGGCTGCCGGCGATAGCGACGATGGCCTTGTGCGTGGCAAGCGCCTGGTCGCTGACCCCATGGTTCAGGAAATAGTTGGTGAGCCTGGCGACACGGTCACGCGTTGCGTCTTCGAACATCGAAACCGAATTCGTCAGGATATTCGAGTGGAACTGTTCCCGCTTGGTGAGAAAGGTCTGCAGTGCCGCAATGCCGACCGCGCCGCCGAGATTGCGCATCATGTTGAAGAGCGCAGAGGCAGAGCCGGCATTTTCCTGTTCGATGCCGGCGGTGGCGATCGCGGTGAGCGGGGTGAAAGCCAGTGCCTGGCCAACGGCGCGCACGATATTTGGCCAGAAGAGCTGATCGCTGGCATAGTCGCCAGTCATGTAAACATTCATGAAGTTCGAGGCGGCAAAGAGGGCAAAGCCGGCAAGGATCAGCAGCCGGGCATCGAAGCGCTTCATCAGCCGTGGCACCAGCGGGATCAGGATCAGCTGCGGAATACCGGTCCAGGCGAGCACCAGGCCGATCTGCTCCGAATTGTAACCCTGAATACGCGTGAGATAGATCGGCAGGACAAAGACCGAACCATAAAGCGCAATGCCGAGCAGGAAATTGGCGAGCATGCCGAAGCCGAAATTACGGCGCACCAGCAGGCGCAGGTTCAGCAGCGGATGGGCAGCGCGAAGCTCGATGATGAGGAAGAGCGTCAGCGAAACCGCGGCGATAACCGACAGACGGACGATAAATGGAGAGCTGAACCAGTCGTCCTTGTTGCCTTCTTCAAGCACTGTCTGCAGCGCTGCGAGACCGATTGCCATGGTGATGATGCCAGGCCAATCGCCCTTTGCGAGCAGCGAAAGGTTCATCGGCGCACGGTCGAGCGACACCCAAAGCATGGCCACCATCAGAATACCGGGCACGAGATTGACGTAGAATATATATTGCCAACCCCAGCTTTCGGTGAGGTAGCCGCCAATGGTCGGGCCAATCGCCGGCGCAAAAGTCGCAGAGAGGGCGAAGAGTGCGAGGCCCATCGGCTGCTTGGGCTTCGGCAGCAGCGTGATGATGATGGTGAAGGCCATCGGGATCAGCACGCCGCCGGAAAAGCCCTGGATGGCGCGCAGCACGATCATCTGCTGCAGGTTTGCGGCAAAGGCGCAGCCGACCGAAAACAGCAGGAAGAGGATGGCATTGGTCAGCAGATAGATGCGGACCGAAAAGACACGGGCAAGCCAGGCGCTGAGGGGGATGACGACGATCTCGGCGATCAGGTACGAGGTCGAAATCCAGCCGCCGTCATCCGTGCCGGCGCCGATTGCGCCCTGGATGTCGGCAAGCGAGGCGTTGACGATCTGGATGTTCAGCACGGCCATGAAGGCGCCGAGCGTGGAACCGATGACGGCGATCCACATGCGCAGCGGACTCATGGCGGGCTTCGCGGCGGCGGCTGATGCGGTAGAGGCCGGCCCGGCGGAATTGTTGTTTGCGGCGATCTGAAGAGTGGCCATGATGCGGCTCCTTCCGGCTCATGCCGAAATAATCTCATGACAGTGTTGGGGCGATAATCGACGAAGAACGGGAAGGATCATCCAGCGTGGCCGGATAATCCCTCAGCTTTGGCGGAAGACGTCTGTGTGGCCTTGGTGTCGATTTCGGGCTCGACCGACATGCCGGAGCGCAATAGCCCGGCCAGGCGTTCATCATCGATCACGATTTTCACCGGAATGCGCTGGACGATCTTGGTGAAGTTGCCGGTGGCATTATCCGGCGGCAGCAGCGAGAATTCGAGGCCGCTTGCGGGCGAGAGGCTGTCGACATGGCCCTTGATGGCAACGTCGGGGAAGCTGTCGACCTTGATGTCGACCGATTGGCCGGGGCGCACATAGGTCAGCTGCGTCTCCTTGAAATTGGCGACGACATAGACCGAATGCAGCGGTACGACCGCCATCAGCTGTGTGCCTGACGTGACGTACTGTCCGACGCGGATCGAGCGGGCGCCGACCGTGCCGTCGACTGCGGCAACGATGTCCGTGTAGGAAAGATTGAGTTGCGCTTGGCGGACTGTTGCTTCAGCGCGATCACGCTGGGCGGCGGCCTGATCGCGCTGCGTCTGCAGCACGGGCACCTTGTTCTGGGTGGCAACAAGGGCGGCATGGTCACGCTCGACGGCGGCGGCCGCCTGTTCGCGAGCCGATTGTGTCTGTTCGGCGCGCGATTGCGTGCCGGCGCCGTTGCTGATCAGCCGAGCCGAACGGGCGGCATCGGACTGCGCAAAATCGAGCGAGGCCTGAGAAGCGGCTTCGGTTGCCTTGGCCTGTCCGATCAGCGATTGCTGCAGCACGATCTGCGCGTCGATATTGGCGATGGCGGCATCGGCAGCTTTCAGGTCCGCCTTCGCTTGGGAAAGGGCAGCCTGGAAGTCGCGGTCGTCGATGCGGGCAAGCACCTGGCCGGCCTTGACGGTGTCGTTGTCGCTGACAAGCACTTCCTTGATGTAGCCGGCGACCTTGGGGGCGATCGCGGTGTAGTCCGCCTTCACATAGGCATCGTCGGTGGATTCGATGAAGCGGCCGACCATCCAGTAGTAATAACCGAAGTCGGCGGCGAAGGCGGCCCCGGCCAGCAAGGCGGCGACGAGCATCCCACGCTTGATGAGCTTGCGGCCCGTCCCGGGAGCCTTTGCAACGGTGGAAGCGGGGGCCGCGGCAGCCGGTGCCTGCGGAGTTTCGGCGCCGGGAGACTTTGTCACCTCGCCCGCCGGCGCGACCTCGGCCTGGCTTGCGTTTTTGAACACCTCGTTGCGGGGCAGTTCGACCATTTGTCCATCTCCTTCAATATCGCAGCCCACTTGCAACGGGCCTTTTTGATGGGGTCAAGATGCGTCCGAATGGTCTTTCTGATAATCTCCTCGAATCTGGAAGGATCATCAATTCAGAGTGGATAATCCGAGGATCAAATGGATCGGCTGACCAGCCTCACAGTCTTTGGCCGGGTGGTGGAATGCGGCGGTTTTTCTGCTGCTGCCCGCCGGCTCAACATGTCCGTCACGATGGTGGGCAACCATGTGCAATCGCTGGAGGATCGCCTCGGCGTGCGGCTTTTGAACCGCACCACGCGCAAGGTCAGCCTGACGGAAACCGGGAAATATTATTACGAGCGTTCCTCGCAGATCCTCGCCGATCTCGAGGAAATCGATCGGGCAGCCGGCGCGCTTAACACCATGCCGCGCGGCACGCTGAAGATCTATACCAGCGGCGCGATCGTTCGCTTCCTGCTCCCCGTCATCAACGAATTCATGACGCAGTACCCGGCGATCTCTCTGGACTTCAACGTCGGCGAGCGCTCGATCGACATGATCGAGGAGGGCTACGATCTGATGATCCGCACTCTGCCCTCGCAGGAATCGACACTTGTCGCACGCAAGCTGACCCCGTGGCGCCACATGCTGGTTTGCTCACCCGAATATCGCGATACGCATCCCATGCCGAAGGTGCCGGCGGATCTCGTGGAGCACAATTGTCTGCAATATGCCTATTATCCCTATGGCGACGAATGGCGTTTCGAGGATGCTGCCGGCAACCAGCAAGGCGCCAAGATTTCGGGCAATGTCGTCACCAATAGCGCCGAGACCCTGCGTTTTCTGTTGGCGAGTGGGCAGGGCATATTCCTTGCCCCGAGTTTCATCGTCTTCGAAGATGTTGCCGCCGGCCGGTTTGTGCGCATGATGCCCGATTATCGCGCAGTGGAGTTTACGATCAGCGCGATCTATCCGAACCGCAGCCATCTGCCGACCAAGGTGCGGCTGTTCATCGATTTGCTGGTGGAGCGCTTCGCCGAACATCGCAAATGGATGACATGAGCCTCCCGTCTTTTGCCGTCCGCCGCAATCTTTTTCGTATGCCTGGCGGGTAGGGCGTTCATTGCAGGCTCGTCATTCGGATCTGCGATGCTACTTCACCTGCCATCGATCCGATAGCAATTTAGCAGATTACATATCTATCGGTCCCCAGTGGGAAGGGAATGAATGACTAGCGCACCCGAAATCAATGCCGGACATCTATCGGCCGATCGTGCCTTCTTCGAATTGCTGACGAGCAGTTTCCGTCGCATCGTTGGAGTTCCGCTCGTCCCCGAAGGCCTTGGGCCGGACTGGCTCTATCACGATGCTCCCTTCGTGGTCGTGGCGCACAATACCGACGCGGATCCGCGCTTCGTCTATGCCAACAAAGCCGGCCAGAATTGCTTCGAATATCCATGGGACGAGTTCGTCACCTTGCCCTCGCGACTTTCGGCTGAGCTTCCCAACCGCGCGGAGCGCCAGCGATTGCTGGATGCCGTGACCAGCAACGGCTTCATTTCCGATTATCGCGGACTGAGGATCGCAAAATCCGGACGACGTTTCTGGATCGAGGACGGTATTGTTTGGCAGCTCATCGACGATGGTGGAAATCACCGCGGGCAGGCGGCGACGTTTTCCCGCTGGAAAGACGCCTAAGTCCGGGATTCGCCCGATTTGCCGTTGGGATCACGGCATAGCTTCTTCTATTGAAAGGCGCGAAGAGCATTTGAATGGGGATGAAAATCCCGGCGGCATTTTGGCCGCCAGGATCCATGGCGATCCGTATCGCGCAGGATCTCCATACGAGGGAAATCAATGGGCTCCCGAATTCGATATCGGTGCGTTTCGAAGCGCAACGAAGATCAAGACGGAAAGCACGGCGATCATTGCGGCCACCAGCATCAGGACTGAGCTGTGAGCAGCCCCGAACGCCACCTTGGCGGCGACCGCAATCTCCAATCCCGCGCTGCCGCCGATGTCACGAGCAGCCGTCATCGCTTCGCTGATGGAGTTCGACACGCCATCGACATCGGCAGGATGGGAAAAGGACGAGCGGTAGATCGAATTCACCAACACGCCGAAGATCGTGATGCCCAGGCCTCCACCCAGCTCGTATCCGGAGCTTTCGAGCGCGCCTGCGGCCCCGGCTTTCTCCGCGGGAGCGCTTCCCATGATCGCGATGGACGAGGCGAGAAGTCCGACGCCGAGCGCAAAGCCGAGGATCGCAAGGATGACGGCGACGGCATACACATCCTCCGCCAGATCAGACATCGAGATCGCAAACAGGGCGAGTGCGGCAGCCGCCATCGACAGTGAGGCGACGGCGCGAAGACCATACCGATTGGCGAGCCGGCCTCCCGCCGGTCCGCCGATTGCCGCGGCGACAACGATGGGCAACATGAACACACCGGCTTCGAGGGGTGTCTTGTCGAGGACGTACTGGAGTTCCTGTGCCAAGACGAGCTCGAACCCGGCAAGCGATCCGCTGGCAACGAAAGCCATGATCAGGCCGGTGCCGATCGCCGGCTTCGCCAGAAGTGACAGGTCGAGCATTGGGTTTTCCGACGAAATCTGTATGCGGGAGAACCAGACCAGCAGCGCTACACCGCTCGTGAGAATGACGACACTTTGAAGGTCCAGCCCTGCCTTGAAGCCGGACTTGATGCCGTAGACGGTAAGGATCAAGCCGGCCACCAGGAGCAAGGCCTGTCCAGGCTTCCACGTCGCTTCAGAGTTGCCTGGCTGGGAGGGGACGAGCTTCCAGACGGCCGGGATAACCAGCATCATGATAGGCACGTTGACGAGGAAGACCGAACCCCACCAGAAATGCTCCAGCAGTACGCCGCCGATGAGAGGGCCAATGGCAGCGCCAGCCATGCCGACCACGCTCCAGATGCCGAGCGCCGTTGCCCGCTCGGCGTCGTCTTCGAACGCCTGCCGGACCAGGGCAAGAACGCAAGGCATGATCATGGCCGAACCGATCCCGAGCACCGCTCGCATCACAATCAGCATCAGGGCGGAGGTCGAGAATGCGGCGGCGATAGAAGCAGCACCAAAGATACCGAGCCCGATCAAGAGTATCTGACGGTAGCCGATCCTGTCTGCCAGCGTCCCCATGGGGACGAGCAGGCCCGCCATGACCAGAGGATAGACGTCGATGATCCACAGCACTTCATTTCCCGAGGCGCCCAAAGCGACGGCGAGGGAAGGGATTGCAATGTGAAGGATCGTCGTGTCCACGACGACGGGAGTGAATGCCATCATTACGGCGGCAAGGATGAGCCAGCGACTTGAGTGCATTTGTCAGCTCCTATGCAGCATGAAGATCATGCCGCCCATCCGGTTAGGGATGGGCGGCTGATGCGGGCGGGACGTCAGCGCCCGCATCGTCATCGACCGGTCTCTTGGTCCGCAGTAAGGACAGCACGAAGACGAAGAAGACCGGGACGAAGAAGACGGCGAGGAGGGTTGCCGAGATCATGCCGCCGAGGACGCCGGTGCCGATCGCGTTCTGGCTGGCCGCACTTGGTCCAGTAGCGATCGCCAGCGGCACGACGCCGAGCGTGAAGGCGAGCGACGTCATCACAATCGGACGGAAGCGGACACGGGCCGCCTCGACCGCCGATTCAAGCAGGGACTTGCCTTGGGCATGGTAGTTCTTGGCGAATTCGACGATCAGGATGGCGTTCTTCGCCGACAGGCCGATGATCGCGATGAGGCCTACCTTGAAGTAGAGGTCGTTCGGCATTTCGCGCAGTACAGCCGCCAGCACGCATCCGATGATGCCGAGCGGCACCACCAGCATGACCGACAACGGGATCGACCAGCTTTCGTAGAGACCTGCCAGCAGCAGGAAAACGAAGAGGATGCTGAAGCCGAAGAGGATCGGTGCCTGGTTGCCGGAGGAAATTTCCTCGCGCGACTGGCCGGACCACTCGTAGCCGAAGCCGTCGGGAAGTTCGGATGCGAGGCGTTCCATCTCGGTGATCGCTGCGCCGGAAGACTTGCCCTCGGCCGCCTGTCCGGTGATACGGACGGTCGGATAGCCGTTGTAGCCGACGATCTGCGGATCGCCCTTGCGCCAGTCGGCGGTCGCGAACGACGCAAGCGGCACCATCCCGCCGCTTGCGTTGCGAACGTTCAGCTTCATCATGTCTTCCACCTGCATACGGCTGCGGCCGTCCGCCTGCACGATGACCTGCTGCATGCGGCCTGCGTTCGGGTAATCGTTGATATAGGAAGAGCCGAGGTTCGACGTGATGGCTTCGTTGATGTCGGAGAAGCTGACGCCGAAGGTGTTTGCTTTCTCGCGGTCGATCGCAAGCATGATCTGAGCCGCCTCCTGCATGCCTTCGACGCGGACATTCGTCACCACGCCGCTTTGGGCCGCTTTTGCCATCAGCTCGTCCGCCGCTTGCTTGAGAGCCTTCTGTCCGCGCCCGGCGCGGTCCTGGAGCCGGAAGGAGAAGCCGCTCGTCGTGCCGAAGCCGTCGATCGGCGGCGGCGAGAGCGCATAGGACGTGGCGTCCTTCAATCCGGCGAGCTGGGCATTGACGCGCTCGGCGATCTCCGGGACCGAACTGCCAGCCGGCCGAACGCTCCAGTCCTTGAGCGTGACAAAGGCGATGGCAGAATTCGGGCCGTTTCCGGAGAAGCTGAAGCCCTGAACGGCGAAGATGTTTTCGACCGCGGGTTCGGCCTTGAAGATGGCTTCGATCTGTTTCAGCGACGCGATCGTGCGATTGGCGCTTGCCTCTGGCGGTCCCTGAATGTCGACGATCAGAATGCCCTGATCCTCCTCCGGCACGAAGGAGCCCGGCAAGTTGACGAAAATGTAGCCGAGGCCGATGACGAGTGCGAGGTAAACGGCCATCATTCGCCCCGACCGGCGCGCAAGACCGGCGGCGGTCTTCGTGTAGCCGGCAGTCATCCCGTCGAACTTGCGATTGAACCAGCCGCCGAGCCCCTTCTTCGCGTGGTGATCAGCCTTGATCGGCTTCAGGAACGTGGCGCAAAGCGCTGGTGTCAGTGAAAGCGCCAGGAAGGCGGAGAACATGATCGAGACGACCATGGTCAGCGAGAACTGCCGGTAGATGATCCCGGAAGCGCCCGGAAAGAATGCCATCGGAATGAAGACGCAGGAGAGCACCAGCGTAATGCCGAGGATGGCGCCGGTGATCTGCTTCATCGCTTTCTGCGTCGCTGCCTTCGGCAGCAAGCCTTCCTCGGCCATGATGCGTTCGACGTTCTCGACCACAACGATTGCGTCGTCGACAAGGATGCCGATCGCCAGAACCATGGCAAACATGGTCAGGACGTTGATGGAAAAACCCGTCGCATACATGACGGCGCAAGTCCCCAGCAGCGCGACCGGGACGACGAGGGTCGGGATGATCGTGTAGCGAAAGTTCTGCAGGAAGACGAACATCACGATGAAGACGAGCGCGATCGCCTCGATCAGCGTGTGGACGACCTTCTCGATCGAGGCACTGACGAACGGGCTGGTATCGTAAGGTATCGAATACTCGACGCCCTTCGGGAAGAACTTCGACAGCTCGTCCATCTTCGCCTTCACCGCTTTCGAAACAGAGACGGCGTTGCCGGTCGAGGAAAGCTGGATGGCGAGACCAGCGCTCGGATTGCCGTTGAGCCGGCTCGTCGTGGAGTAGTTTTCGGCGCCGTTCTCAACGCGGGCGATGTCGCGCAGACGCACAGTCGAGCCGTCGGGGTTGGCGCGAAGGATCACGTCGCCGAACTGCCTCGCGCTGTTGAGCTGCCCCTCGACGATGACGGTCGCGGTGAGATCCTGGCCGATCGGATTTGGAGTGGCTCCAATCTGACCTGCGGCGACCTGCGCATTCTGGGCAGTGATCGTAGCACTGATGTCGGCTGCCGTCAGATGGAGACCGACCATCTTGTCCGGGTCGATCCAGACGCGAAGTGCTCTTTGCGAAGCGAAGACCTGCGCGCGGCCGACACCCGGGAGACGGCGAAGTTCCCCGAGGATGTTGCGGTTGATGTAGTCGCCGAGCGCGATCTCGTCCATCTTGCCGTCGGTGGAGGTCAGAGCCGCGATCAACAGGAAGCCGGCGCTGGCTTCCTCGACGTGAATGCCTTGTGTTCGCACCGTCTGCGGCAACCGCGCCTCGACGCGGCGGACGGCGTTCTGCACGTCAACCGTCGCCTTGCCGATGTCCGTTCCGGATGCAAAAGTCGCGTTGATGCTCACCGAACCGGAGTTGTCCGAGGTCGATTCAAAGTTGACGATACCATGAACGCCGTTGAGTTCCTCTTCTATCAGGCGGGTAACCCCCTGATAGATTTCCTGCGGAGACGCGCCAGGATAGGAGGCGGAGATCGAGAGCTGCGGAGGCGCGACCGCGGGATATTGCGCGACCGGCAACGACGGAATCGTAATGATCCCTGCGATCATGATGAAGAATGCGAAAACCCATGCGAGAACGGGTCGCTTGATAAAGAGCTGTGCCATGTCTGAATTACTTCGCGGCCTGGTCTGAGGAGTTCTGGTCGGCGTTTTTCGGCGACCAGGGTTCAGCGACTACCTTGCCTCCCGGCGTGACCTTCTGGACCCCGTCGGCGATGATTGTTTCGCCATTCTTCAGTCCTGAGAGGACGATCCATTCGGAGCCGAGGGATGCGCCGAGAACGATATTGCGCACTTGCGCCGTCTGGTCGGAGGCGAGCACGAAGATCTGCGGATTACCCCGGGCATCTCTCGTCACTGCCCTTTGCGGAATGGTGATGCCGGCTTGCTGGACTGCCTGCTCGATGCGCACGCGGACATACATTCCCGGCAGGAGATCGCGCTTCGGATTGGGGAACTCTGCTCTCAGCGTCACCTGTCCGGTATTGGGATCGACATTCGCGTTCGAGAACAGGAGCTTGCCGGGCTGGTCGTAGACCTTGCCGCCGTCGAAGACGAGTTCGACACGCGCCTGGCCTGGCGCCGGGCTTTCGAGCTTGCCTTCGCTGACCGCTTGCTTGAGCGCAAGAAGTTGCTGCGCCGATTGGGTGAAGTCGGCGTAGACGGGATCGACTTGCTGGATCAGCGCCAGATTGGAGGTGCTATCCGCCGTGACCAACGTTCCCTCGGTGGCAAGAGCGCCGCCGATGACGCCGGTGATTGGCGCGCGTACCTCGGTGTAGCCGAGGTTTATCTTGGTTTCGTCAAGGGCAGCCTGCTGGGATGCGACGTCGGCGTCGGCCTGATCGAGGGCGACGGCAGCCGTATCGTAGTCCACCGCGCTCACGACATTGCGCTCACGGAGCAGGCGCTGGCGTTCAAGCTGCTGCTTGGCATTGGCCTGGATCGCCTTGGCTTTCTTCAGCGCCGCTTCGGCGCTGGCGACGCGGACTTCGAACAGGCGCGGATCGATCCGATAAAGGACATCGTCCTTATGCACCAGGCTGCCTTGCTCAAAGACTCGCTCTTGCAGGATGCCCGAGACCCTCGCGCGCACTTCGGAAACCCTGGTTGCGGCAATGCGGCCGGGAAGCTCACTCATGACGGGAACGGCGTGTGCCTTCAGTTCAACGACCCCGACCGCCGGTGGCGGCATCTGGGTTGCTTCCTGGGAGGATGCATGACCTGCCACCAAAGCGAGCATCGCCGTAATCGTCAGCAGCGTCGTTCGCCCGTGCAGTCCCTTGTTCATCAGCATTGATGGCTTCCTGTCTGGACCGAAGGGGATGTCTTTCCGGACAAATTGTCTCGCAAGCTCGCGGCTTCGGTTCTTTCGAACATTCGTGTTTTTATTCTGCGGTTTTCGCTAATTTACGCTAGACAGCACAACTGTTGCGTTTCAATGGAGCGTATGTGGAGGTTTCATGGAGATGCGAAATGAATGTTGACGCGGGGCTTCATGACGCCTTTTGTCAGGACAGGAGGTGCGTATGGAAAACGCTCTTGTACTGATCATCGAGGACGAGCCGGAAATATCCGATATCCTCGAGCGCTATTTCGAACGCGAGGGATTCCGTGTTTTGACGGCGTCGGATGGAGAGATTGGGCTTTCCCATCATCAGCGCCTTCGGCCCGATCTGGTCGTTCTCGACGTCAAGCTGCCCAAGCTCGACGGTTATGCTGTCCTTGCAGCGATCCATAAACGCGGCGACACGCCTGTTATCATGGTGACCGCGTTGGCTGACGACGTGGACAGGCTGCAGGGTCTGCGGGCGGGAGCCGACGATTATGTGGTCAAGCCTTTCAACCCGGCCGAGGTGGTTGCGCGGGCCCGTGCGATCCTCAGGCGCTCCGTCGCCGGCGGCATGGCCAACAAGGTTCTGCGGATCGGAAGGCTCTCGGTCGATCCGGTTGCGCATGTGGCCTCGGTAGACAATGGTGATCAGCGCGTCCTCCTGCCGCTGACCCGTACGGAATTCCGGATCCTTGAATTCATGGCTGGCTATCAGAACAGGGCCTTCGAGAGAGGCGAGATCATCGACGCTTGCCTTCCCGAAGGCGAGGCCCTCGACAGGACGGTCGATAGCCACATGAGCAAGCTGCGCAAGAAGCTGGAAGCGGCCGGCGTCGGCAATCTTCTCAACGGCGTCAGAGGAGTGGGCTACCGCCTTGGCGACCTCGGTCAATAATAGTCTCAACCGACAGATCATCTGGTCGACCACGATCGTCGCGTTCGTTTCCCTGTCGGTCATGTTCTTCGGGTTCCTGATCTACGGCTGGGTCTGGGATTGGTTGTTTCCCGGAGCCATCAGCAGCGACGAATGGGCTCCGACCGATTTCGTGGTTCTCGCCATCAATGTCGCGATCGGCCAGGCCGTCGGAGCCTATGTCGGCTGGCGGCTTGCCCGACGGCTGGTCAAGCCGCTCATCGCCGTGGCACACGCCGCCCGCACCATCGCCGAGGGCGATTTCGCCGGCCGGGCCACGGGGCAAGGGACGTTTGGCGAAGCCGATCGCCTGATCGAGGACTTCAACCAGATGGCAGAGAAGTTGCAGAGGGCCGAGAAGGAACTCCAGTATTCGAATTCCGCCATCGCCCACGAGCTTCGCACGCCGCTGACGATTCTTCGCGGGCGCATGCAGGGTTTGGCCGATGGCGTATACGAGCCGAGCCAGGATGCCTTTCTCGGCCTAGTCAAGCATATCGATTCCCTGACGCGCATCGTCGAGGATCTCAAGACCCTCTCGCTGATGAATGCCGGCCGGATGGAGCTGCAGATCTCAAGCTTCGATCTGGCGGCAGAAGTCGGCGATACCCTGGACACAATGAGACCGGCGCTGTCTGCCCAGAGGCTAGAGGTCGTTGTCAACATGCTCAGTGCACCGCTCAACGCGGATCGCGCGCGGGTTCGGCAGGTTGTTCTCGCCTTGATAGACAATGCGGCGCGCTATGCGCCTGGCTCGCGCCTCGAGGTCAGGACGTTCATGAGGGGTGGATTTGCCATTCTGCAGGTTTCGGACACCGGACCGGGAATGACCCCTTTGGAGCAGGAATACGCCTTCGAGCGCTTCTGGAGAGCTGATGAAGCCCGAAGCCGGAGGGCCGGAGGGTCCGGGCTCGGTCTGTCCGTGGTCAAGGCGATTGCTGAGGCGCATGGCGGCAAAGCCACGATCGAGAGCCGCAAGGGCGGCGGCACGACTGTGCGTGTGACCATCCCGCGCTACTGAGCCTGCGAGACTTCATCGCCTCGGGATGGATCATGAATTCTCGACGCAGTCTCGACAGGATCTTCACACGGCTTTGCCAAAGTTCCCGCCGGAAAGGGCCGCTCCCATTTACAGAGCGGGCTGATGGAAGATGAAGCCAGACAACGGTTCCGACATGTTGGAATTCCTCGATGCCATCCATCGCAAAGGCTTGCTGGAGTTCTCCGGAAACCACACCCCGGATACCGAAATAGGGCTTCTCTTGAAGCGTGCGCTCGATTCCTCCCTCATCCGCGCTGGCGACGCCAATGGCAATTTCGGTCTCTGCTTCATGTTAACGGGAAAAGGGCGCCACGCTCTTGGCTTAAGCGGCGATCGCTACGTCAATGACGTTTCAGTCGAGAGGTGCGACTTCGATCCGAGGCGCGGGCGCAATTTTGCGACCTTCCACCGCCTCATGCCTGCCATCTGCTTCATCGCCATCCTTTGCGGCATCGCCCTCTCCCTGTTTGTCGTGAGGAAGTAGCTCGCGCTTGCGGCCAATCGCCATTCGCCAGGGCGCCGCATGGCTCTGCCACATCAGCATTTCCAGGCAGTTTTTGAAATTCGCCAGGAGAAATGGGCGCAAACGACAGCCATCGGCATGCGGATCGCGCAAGAAGCCGCAGGCGTCTGCCTATGCGCCAAAGGCTGGGCTCAGGATGCGATACGCACGATCAGCTTGCCAAAATTCTTTCCCTCCAGCAGGCCGATAAAGGCCTCGGGAGCGTTTTCAAGCCCGTCCACGATGTCCTCTCTATACTTGAGGCGTCCTTCGGAGATCCATTTTGCCGCTTCGCGATAGAAATCGGGGCGCTGATCGACGAATTCGCGCTGGATGAACCCCCTTATCGTCAGGCTTTGGCGAAGAACGGCCCGCATCACGGTGGGCAGTTGATTGTGACCCTCAGAGGTCGAAGACCCTTCATTGTAATGCGCGATCAGCCCGCAGACCGGGACACGCGCAAAGTCATTCAGCAGCGGAAACACCGCATTCCAGACATGGCCGCCGACATTCTCGAAATAGATGTCGATCCCATTCGGGCAAGCCGCCGCGAGTTGGCTGGCGAAATCGCTCGACCGGTGGTCGATCGCAGCGTCGAAGCCGAACTCGTTGCGGATGTAGTCGCATTTATCTGCCCCGCCGGCGATCCCGACGGCGCGCGCGCCGAAGATCTTGGCGATCTGGCCGACTGCGGAGCCAACCGCACCGCTCGCCGCTGCAACCACCAGCGTTTCGCCGGCTTTCGGTTTGCCGATGTTGCGAAGCCCCGCGTAGGCGGTGAAGCCGGGCATGCCGAGAACGCCCAGCGCAGTCGTGATCGGCGCCGCCTCGGGATCGAGCTTGCGCAAAGCGGCGGCGTCCGAGATTGCATGGCTCTGCCAGCCGGAATGCGAGAGGACGATATCGCCCGGCGCGAAAGCCGCGTCGCGGCTGCTGACGACGCGCGCGACCGTTCCCCCTTCCATGACTCCACCGACTTCGACCGGCTTGGCATAGGACTTTGCGTCGTCCATACGGCCGCGCATATAGGGATCAAGCGAAAGATAGAGGATCTGGAGAAGAACTTCGCCTTCGGCGAGATCCCGAACCGCTTCTCGCTCAAGCCGGAAATTGGCGGCCACAGGCTTTCCTGAAGGGCGAGACGCAAGGACGATGCGTGTGGAGATGGGTTGGTTTGCCATGCCTGTGTTTCCCGGGTCTGATTTTGCTATCCAGATAATAGAACTTTTCGCGGCCGGTCGCGCGTTTGTCGGCGTGAGTGATTTGGATTATTCCCTGAACCAGAGCGCGACACCGTTGGCAGCCTCGGCCTCGACGAGCAGGCCACCTTCGAAAGGCTTGGGTGAAAAACCACCGAGAACCAGAGCGTCTGCCGCGGCGTTCAGTGAGCGCACTTTCAGTCCGAGCGCCACCTTGCGCTCGTTGCCTTCGAAACCCTGGGGAATGGCGGATCCGAAACGGGCGCTCGCGCCGTCTTCGGACAGGATGTGGATGGTAGCGGTGCCGGCCCGTATGGAGATACTATCCTTGTTGGCTTCGGGAGCCGCTGCGGGAAAGCCGTCGAGCAACCCGGTAATCACCTGAGAAGCGCGGCTGACGATGAAGACATCGCTGATGTTCAATACGCCGTTCGGGTGGTTCTGATCGATCGGACGCCATACGAGTTCCGGCGTGTTGTGCTGGCAAAAGAAAAAACGACCATTGGAAATCACCTCTCCGCCGATCTGGAAGGTGCGGAAGCTTGCCGGCTTTGGCACGCCATCGACATCAACCGGGCGCGAGAAATCCCTCCAGTCCGTCACCGGCTTGCCGGCTTTTACCAATTCACCTTGTAAGGCCGCGGCATCGCTGGTGCGAAAGGCGAGACCGTTAAGGCCTGACGGGTAGGACCAGAGATCGGTCCTCGTCTTCTCGCTCTCCGACGGGAAGCCGAGGAGCTCCAGATAGTTGCCGTCGAAGACGGCAAGATGATTGATGGAGCCGAGCGTGTGGTAGCCCCGTGGCGTCAGCGCGAAGCCGAGCTTGCGATAGATCGCTGCGGCGGAATCGAGCTTGTCGAGTACGCCAATGACCGCGTGATCGAGGACGAGTGGCTGAGCCGTAGCGGGCATGAGTGGGATCTCCGGATATGGATATATGAGATTGCGTTTGTTTTGTTCAGCCAACCTCGGGATCGGCAAGCAGCGCATCCGACGGCGGGAGTATTTAGTCTACTAATTTTATGATCTATATAGTGCGCCAATGGGGATGACGATTCCGATTGATTCCAAATGGACCCCATAAACATGGAAAAGAATTCCAATTTGCCGTCCCCATCGACATTGACGGCTCTCGGAGTTTCGTCCCTCTTTCCCGGGACGTCACGTCGCCAAGAATTTTCAGAGATTGACCCACGCCAGCAATATTCTTCGTGCCATGCTGATAGATAGTCTATAATTTTTATAGACTATCTATTGGCCCCGCGGTTATAAATTGACCGCACATTCGTTTTCGATCCGGCCGAAGCCGGCAACGAATGGAACCGATAGACAAAGGGTAGGCGGCAATGACAACCTTGAATGAATATCTCGGGCAGAAGCGGGCGGCTCTGCTGAACCGGCGTGCACGCGTGAAATCTGGGGAGCTGGGCGCGGTCACTTTAAAGGCCAGCGCGAGTGCTGAGGGTCGCAGTGGCGTGCGTCGGATCCGAATTCGGGATTTTCAGGTTATTTCCGATAGCCCGCCCGATTTCGCCGGCTACAATTTGGGTCCCTCATCACCGGAGCTGCTGCTTGGCGCACTTTCGAGCTGCCTGACGCATACCTATTTGATCCACGCTTCCGATCAGCGCGTGCCGCTCGAATCCCTCCACGCGGAAGTCTCCGCCACGATCGATGCACGCGGCGGTGCCGAAGGGCATGAAAACGTGCCGGTCTATCCCCAGGATATAAGTTATCTGGTGACGCTGGTATCTCCCGCGAGCGCCGAAGACATTGCCCGGCTGCGGTCGACCGTGGAGAGGCTGTGCCCAATCCTCAATCTCCTGAAACGCGGAAACGAAGTGCGTGGGCAAGTCGACCATCAACAGCCAGGTCGCTCTACGGCAGGCTCCGAACTTTGATGACGGTCCCAAGCACTGCCGGATAAAGCGCAGCTCTCCGATTTTGCGCTGTCGCGACGCCGTCTGCTGTTAGTAGCCCGTGGCACCCTCAATAGGAGGCGATCAAGTTCGTCCCGAAATCAGGCTGCACGCCGAGCATGGGGGCTGCTTGCTTGATGATGTCGCGCACCATCGGTGCTGCGGTGTTGGTGGCGAAGGTGAGGTTATGTTCGCCGGTCAGCGGCTGGTCCACGAAAGCGAGCACCACATATTTCGGATGATCGATCGGGAAGGCGCCAAGGAAGGAGTTGAAGCTCAGCTTGTGGGAATAGACGCCGTGGATGACCTTGTTCGCGGTGCCTGTCTTGCCGCCGACATGATAGCCGGGGACGTTGGCAGGCTTGCCGGAACCTTCCTGGCCGTTCAACTTGAACAGGGAGCGGATGATGTCGCTTGTCGCCGGTTTGACAATCGGAGTTTCGACCTTCTCGGCTTCCTCGCGCGTTCGCGGCAGGAAGGTCGGCTCGATCAGCTCGCCGCCATCCATCAGTGCCGCGCCGGCGACCGCAGTCTGCAGCGGCGTGGTGGCGACGCCATGGCCGAAGGAGATTGTGATCGAATTGATCTTCTTCCAGACGTGGGGCTGGGTGGGCATTTTCACTTCCGGCAATTCGGTCTTCAGTTTGGTCAAAAGGCCAAAGCGGGTGAGATAGGCCTTCTGGTTTTCCATGCCCACACGATCCATCAGCTTGGCAGTGCCGATGTTCGATGAATAGCGGAAGATTTCCGGCACCGTCAGCCACCTGCGCGGCACGTCACGGTCGTCATGAATGATGAAGCCGCCATAGTGCAGCGGCGCGGAAGCATCGAAAGTATCGCTCGTCTTGACCGCGCCAACATCGAAGGCCATCGCCATCGAGAAGGTCTTGAATGTCGAGCCCATTTCGAAGGTGCCATTCGACATGCGGTTGAGCCAGCCGTCGCTGCCGGTTGCCTGCGGGTCGTTCGGGTCGAAATCGGGGGCCGAGGCCATGGCGAGCACTTCGCCGGTGTGGATATCCAGCACCACGGCACCGGCCGCCTTGCCCTTGTAGAGATCGAGCGCACTGCTGACGACGTCGTGCACGACGTTCTGAACGCGCAGATCGACCGAAAGTTTGACCGGCTGCAGCGTATCCTGGCTCGTCAGGCCCGTGGAATCGAGATCAGACAGGCCCTGCATGTCGAGATATTTTTCCATTCCAGCCACGCCGTGGTTGTCGATATCGACATAGCCGAGAATATGGGCGGCGGTGCGTCCGCCGGGATAGAAGCGCTTGACCTCCGGCCGGAAGCCGATCGCCGGAATGCCGAGAGCCAGAATTTCGCTTTGCTGCTTCGGCGTCAGCTGGCGGCGCAGCCAAGCGAAGTGCGAGCGGTGGTCGGCGAGCTTCTTATAGAGGGATTTGCGGTCGATATCAGGAAAAACCGTGGCTATCTTTTCGACCGCTTCGTCGGCATCGACGACACGGTTCGGCTCGGCGAACATCGAGACCGTACGAATATCGGTCGCCAGCAGCTCGCCGTTTCTGTCGACGATATCGGGGCGGGCGGCAGTCACGCGTTCTGGCGGGATCGATGACGTGTCGTCCCTCGGCGCCATACCGAATAAGGTCAGTCTGGCGAAGATCACGGCATAGACCGCGATCAATCCACCACTGAGCATCACGATGCGGGCTTTTGCAAGCTTGCTATGCCCTGTGGCCTGGACGGGACGGCGTCCGCGCGATCCCGGACCGAAGGAGAGCCTCACGAGGCGGCCGCTATTTGCGCTTAGAGCATGAATGATCGACATTATCGACTTATTCGCATGAGCTGGAAAAGCGAACGCGCCTTTCGATCAAAGATTTATAAGGCAAATATGGTTAACAAGACCCTAATACTAAGGGGGCCTTGGCAGCGATCCCAAAGGCTCCGGTCGTCACTTGCCTGATTTCGCCAAACGACGTCCAGCTAGGCGGCGACCAATCTGTTCTGCGTAGAAGATTGGGCTGGATCAAAAGGAAGCGTGAGAGCGAACAAGAGTGCGCGATCAATCGCCGTGGGCAATAGCGCGGGCTCATAGCCCACATGCCTTCGTTTCTTTCGTAAAAAGCGCCAACCAAGGTCCGCTATGGAACAGGCTCATCAATAGATACATCGGTACCATTCCACCCAGCATCGAGCTGCCTTGCGCGGAACAGATCATGTCGGCCGCCGCATCGTGGGCTGTCAGCAATGCCATAGCGGCGAAGGTCGGTGATGCGGCCAGCTGAAGCCAGCGTCTGGAAGTCGCCGACCGAAGGAGGCCGGCGGCGCGTGCGCCGGCCCTTTCTTGAGTTTCGGACAGTCTGGACATCAGAGCGCTCCGTAGCGGTCATGATGGCGCCACCAGACGCCGGTCTCGTTGCGGCCGAACGGCGCGCGATCAAGCCACTGATACATGCCCCAAAGGCCGTCCAGTCCGCGGGCATAAGACGAATAGGTGTGATAGATCGCGCCGTCCTGCATCGCGAAGGCGCTCACACCTGGCCGATCACGGGTGTAGGTCGCGACATCCGTCCCCGTCATTGATGCCATCAGTTCGACCGGGCCTTCGCTGCCACGCAGCTCCCATTGCTGCACCGTCTTGCCCGCCTGAGCTTCGGGCATCGGCGGCTCGCGACGGTAATTATATTCGATGCCGCCGTCGCGCTGCTCCTCCGGGGTGAACCAGACATTGAAATCGTGGTTGAAGTCGCTGTTTGCCGACGAGGCCCAGTCGAAGGTCCAGCCCATGCGCTGCTTGAATTCGCGCAGCTTCCCGAGTTCGGCTCGAGACACGGCGGAAAAGGCGACGTCGTGGTTTTCGAGGTGGACGGCAATGCCGTTGAAACCGTCCGCAATCGACGAGCAGGACGGGCATCCGGCGATATAATCCGGCCCGAACATGAAGTGATAGACGAGAAGCTGCGAGCGTCCCTTGAAGAGCGCCGAGAGCGGGACCACGCCCTGCTCGGTCTCAAGCCGATAGTCCTTCTCCACCTTGACCCAAGGCAATTGCTGACGGTGCGCGGCGATTTCGTCGCTGCGTCTCGTCAGCTCCTTTTCCTGCTCCAGCAGGGAAAGCCTCGCCGAAAGCCATTCATTGCGTGTTCCTGTTCTATGCATCGTCATGGTTCATCTCCTTGATTTGCTGGATTTGCCACTGCCGGCACAGCGTCTTGCCTGCCGATGGGGAATAACTTACGGCTGAAGTCCCGAGGGGTGGGAGTTACAAGTGTGACGGGATTTCGATGGACTCGCTGATCGTCGCTGCCGCACAGGCGCTTGCTGCCGGGGATGCGCTCGGAGCCATGAAGCGCGTGGCTTTGCGCGACGATGCGCCCGCGCTGGCGCTCCGCGGCATTGCCATGGCTCAGCTGGGGGACCTTGATCGAGCCAAGGCGCTGCTGAAGAATGCCGCGCGCGCTTTTGGTCCGCGCGAGACCGTCGCCCGCGCTCGCTGTATCGTTGCTCAGGCAGAGATTGCCCTTGTCTCGCGTGATCTCGGATGGCCGGAAAAGGCGCTGGAGACCGCGCGCGCCGTCCTCGATAAACACGGCGATCGTATCAATGCGGCCCATGCCCGCAATCTGCAGATACGCCGCCTGCTGCTTGTCGGCCATCTCGACGAGGCCGAGCGGTTGCTCGCCAAGCTCGATCCCTCGCCATTGCCGCCGGCTGCAAGAGCAAGCCATGAGCTTGCGGTCGCCGGCATCGCCATCCGCCGCCTGCGCACGGAACCGGCGCGTGCCGCGCTGGCCCGGGCAGCGGAAGCCGCGCGGAGGGCCGATATCGCCGCGCTCGATGTCGAAGTGCGCAATGCCGCGCGGGCACTTGATGCGCCAGCGGCTCGGCTGATCGCGGGCGGCACTGAACGCCTGCTGTCGCTGGGTGAAGTCGAGGCCTTGCTATCCTCCGGCACGCTGGTCGTCGATGCCTGCCGTAATGTCGTGCGTCGTGGTAGTGAGGTCCTGTCGCTGGCGAGCCGGCCGGTGCTGTTCGTGCTGGCGCGCGTCCTGGCCGAGGCTGCGCCGGCGGATGCGCCGCGTGCCCTGTTGCTTTCCCGCGCGTTCCGCGCCCGCCATGCCGACGAATCCCATAGGGCACGGCTCAGGGTCGAGATTGGAAGGTTGCGCGCTGCATTGGAGCCGTTCGCCGACATCGACGCGACGCCGCAAGGCTTCGTACTCACGCTGCGCGGGAAAGGTGATATTGTAGTGCTGGCGCCGCCCATGGAGACCGAGCATGCTTTCCTGCTCGCCTTGCTGGCAGATGGCGAGGCTTGGTCGAGTTCGGCACTGGCGATTGCGCTCGCAACAAGCCCGCGGACAGTGCAGCGAGCGCTCGACGCTCTTGCCGCGGCCGGCAAGGTGCAGAGTGTCGGCAATGGTCGTGCCCGCCGCTGGATGATGCCGCCTGTCGTCGGCTTCCCGACAACATTGTTACTCCCAGGCCCGCTGCCGAGCGACTAGGGTCGGAGCCATCAAGTTCAACAGATGCTGACTGGAGGATGGTTGCAATGAAAAAGTCTCAAGCTGAGATCATTCGCGAATATGGTCCGTTTGAAAACGCGCCCCGTGTGAACGGAGTTACTTTCGACGGCAGGCATGTCTGGTTCGCCTCCGGTGAAAAGCTGCATGCCCTCGATCCTGAGAGCGGCGTTGAAGTGCGGTCGATCGATGTGGAATCGCATGCGGGCACGGCTTTCGACGGGCGCTATCTCTATCAGATCGCCGAGGACCGGATCCATAAGGTCGATCCTGAGACCGGAAAGGTGCTGTCGACCATTCCAGCGCCCGGCAACGGCGGCGATTCGGGCCTTGCCTGGTGCGAAGGGAGCCTGTGGGTCGGGCAGCATCGCGGTCGCAAGATCCATGAGATCGACCCCGAGACCGGTGCTATCCGCCGCACCATCGAATCCAACCGCATCGTCACCGGTGTCACATGGGTCGACGGCGAGCTGTGGCACGGGACCTGGGAGGGCGACGAAAGCGACATTCGCCGTATCGATCCAGTGACGGGCGAGGTGCTGGAGCGGTTGGAAATGCCCGAGGGCGCTGGCGTTTCGGGCCTCGAATCCGACGGTAGGGATCGGTTCTTCGCCGGCAGCGGCGGCGGCGGCAAAGTGCGGGCGATCCGCCGGCCGCGTTGAAAACTACTCAGCGATCCTTTCGGTTGCCAGTGATATCGGGGGTAGCTCCTGCTGCCCCCGATGTGGCGTTTTGAGGTCGACAATTGCAATTTTCGCCAAAGATAACAGCCGCTACACATGGCGTGCTGCAGAGCTGTACGGCACTATTCAGAGCGCCGTTGATTTACTAGGCATGCCCCTTTATTTCTCACGCTGAAAGAAGAGGTCAGCTAGCCATGGATAATGAAACAAGCCTGCGGAACGAGCGCAAGCGCGGCTCCGGCGTGAAGGTGGTCTACGATATCTTGCGTGACGAGATTCTGCACCTGGAATTGCCGCCGGGCAGCCCTATCGACGAGGTGCAGCTCTCCGAGCGCTTCGGCATGTCGCGCACGCCGATCCGCGAAGCTCTGGTACGGCTTGCAGGCGAGGGGCTGATCGATACGCTGCCCAACCGCTCGACCATGGTGTCGCAGATCGATTTCCTCAACATGCATAGTTATTTCGACGCGTTGGTGTTGATGTATCGCGTCACGACGCAGCTTGCGGCGAAATATCATCGGCCGGAGGATCTCGAGATCGTGCGTGCACGCCAGGCGGAATTTGCCGCTGCCGTCGAGGCGCAAGATGCTCTTGCAATGATCTCCACCAACGCCGAATTGCATCTTGCGATCGCCGAAGCTGGTCGCAACCCGTATTTCACGGGTCTTTTCAGCCGCCTGCTCAACGAAGGCCGGCGCATCCTTCGTCTCTATTACCAGTCCTACAATGATCGTTTGCCGCGCCGCTTCGTCGAGGAGCATGACGAGATGATCGCCGCCATTGCTGCGCGCGATACTGAGCTCGCGGAGCGCCTGGCACGCTTGCATGCGGAACAGATTGTGGCGCAGGTTCAGAAGCTGCTGGTGCGCGGGGATCGGCTGGATGTGAAGCTCTGAATCTTTGAGGCTGCGAAGTGGTGAAGTCGTATTGTCTCGCCGGCTGCATATTTCTTGTCGACAAATTGAATACAAAGATGTATGTCTGCTGAGACAGGGTGACGTGCGGCCGGGAATGCGGCTGGACATCGTTGCCGATGCACTTGCAGCCAAGAGGATAGACAGATGACATCCAGCATTTTCTCCGGCGTGATCCCGGCCCTGATGACCCCGTGCAAGGCCGATCGCAGCCCCGATTTCGATGCCCTGGTCAAGAAGGGCAAGGCGCTGATCGCCGCGGGCATGTCGGCGGTGGTCTATTGCGGCTCGATGGGCGATTGGCCGCTTCTGAGCGATGCCCAGCGCATGGAAGGCGTGGAACGGCTGGTCAAGGCGGGCATCCCGGTCATCGTCGG
>NZ_FMAH01000023.1 GCF_900094545.1 Martinezella miluonensis | reverse complement strand
TGCAGCATCTGCACTTCCTTCACATCCGCAGCCCGAGCCGATACGCCCAAACCACCAACCGCCAGCGCCAATACCGCCGTCGTCGTCAGAAACTTGCGCATTGAGAACCTCCCAGTTCAAGTTTGAAGTGCAGGAACCATTCCTGCACTATTTCCCCGCCCTCCTCGGGCGCAGTCCTTTGCCGGCTGTCAGGCCAGCTTGTCTTTCTGCGGCATCCACCAGTTGGTTCGGGCGCCGATATGCATGTTGAGCGTCTTGGTCTCGGTATAATCTTCGACGGCATGGCGGCCGAGTTCACGGCCAAGGCCGGATTGTTTGTATCCGCCGAACGGAAGCTCCGACGCTCCATCCATGAAGGTGTTCATCCAGACCGTTCCGGCGCGGACCTTGCGGCCGATCGTGAGGCAGGTGTCGAAATTGCGGCTCCACACGCCGGCCGACAGGCCGTAGTCGATGGAATTGGCGATCTCGATCGCTTCGGCCGTCGTCTCGAAGGTCAGTACGGAGAGAACGGGTCCGAAGACCTCCTCGCGAGCCACGGCCATGTTCGGCGTGACTGCTTCGAGAATGGTCGGCGCCATGAACTGACCCATGCCGAAATCGAGAGCCTGACCGCCATGGGCTACTTTCGCGCCGCTCTCCTTTGCGCCAGCGAGATAGCCATTGATCTTCTCAAGATGCTGAGGCGTGATGATCGCGCCGACCTGAGTGGACGGGTCGAGGGGATCGCCGACCTTGACGTCTTTTGCGAGCTCCGCGACCCGCTTGACGACATCGGAAGCGATGCTCTTGTGCAGGATCAGTCGGGAACCGGCGTTGCAGCATTCGCCCGCATTGAAATATGCGCCGAATACCGCGGCATCGATGAACGCATCCAGATCCGCGTCCGGGAAGACGATCTGAGGGTTCTTTCCTCCAAGCTCGAGAGACACTTTTTTCAAGGTCTGCGCGGCGTTCGTCATCGTCAGCTTGCCGACACCCGTCGAACCGGTGAAGGAAACCATGTCGACCTGCGGATGCGAGGTCATGATGGCGCCGACCTCCGGCCCTGTACCGGTGACAATATTGACCACGCCATCGGGCACACCGGCTTCCTGGAGGATTTCGCCCAAGACGAGCGTCGATCCCGACGTCAGCTCCGACGGCTTCACGATCGTTGTGCAGCCGGCTGCCAGCGCGAATGGCAGCTTCTGACCGACGATCAGGAACGGGAAGTTCCAGGGCGTGATGATGGAGACAACGCCGATCGCCTCACGCAGGACGACGCCGAGCGTGCCGTCTCCAAGGGTATTATAGCTTTCGCCATGAAGATCGCGGGCAAGAGCCGCGGCATAGCGCCAAATGTCGACCGAACCCGCTATTTCACCACGAACCTGCGAGATCGGCTTACCGGCTTCGATGGCATCGAGATAGGCGAGTTCCTCGGAGCGCGCGGCGATGAGATCGGCCGCCTTCAACAAGATGGCCGAGCGCTCGGACGCGGTCATTCTGGGCCATGGGCCGCGATCAAACGCCTTGCGTGCCGCAGCGATGGCGCGCACCGTGTCTTCTTTTGTGCCCGTCGGAAAACGACTGACGACGATGCCGTGGCTCGGCGCGATGCGCTCGATTGGCTGGGAAGCGCCGGCCTCCCATTTGCCGTCGATCAGCATCTTGAAGTCTCGAGCCTTATGGTCGGCAAGAGCCTTTGGCGTCACCAGTACCGTCATCACCATTCTCCTTTGAATTTTGCAGAGCGCTTCTCGGTAAATGAAGCGACACCCTCCTTGAGGTCGCCGGTCTTCGCGGCGAGGATCGACCCAAGAGCCTCGACTGCCGTGCCGTTGTCCTCGTCATTGGCGGAGGCGATCATGAGCTTGACTATTTCGAGGGCCGCCGGTCCTCTGGCGGCGATACGCGCCGCGTATTCGTTCGCCGCGACGACAGCTTTGCCGGTCGCGACAACAGCATCTACGAGCCCGAGACCACGCGCCTCCTCGGCGGTAAAGACTTCGCCACCGAGCGCCATGCGACGCACGATCTGGGCTCCGAAGCGTTTCACGAGCCGTTGGGTACCCGACCACCCCGGAACCATGCCAAGGCCGGTTTCGGGCAGGCCGATTTTGATGTGTTCCTCCCCTATGCGGATGTCGGCAACACCAGCGAGTTCAAGACCACCGCCAAGCGCGTGCCCGTTGAGAGCAGCGATAAGGGGAACGCGCAACGTGGCCAGCCGCTCGAAAATGCGATGGCCGTGACGAACCCAGGCATGACCAAACTCTTCCGGGCGCATGCCGCCCCACGCCTTGATATCGCCGCCTGCCGAGAAACCCTTGCCTTCGCCGGTCAGGATCGCGACGCGGACTTGAGCGTTAGCTTCCACCTCGTCCGCGGCATCGGACAGGGCCTTGAGCATATCGAGGTCGAGCGCGTTCAGCTTCTCCGGCCGCGAGACCGTCATCGTCGCGATATGGCCTTCGACCTCGACCCTTACCGTACCGCTAGCCATGGAAGACACCCTCCAGAACACGGGCATCCTTCTTTGGAAGCGAAAGGTCGATGTTCGCCTCAGCGAATAGGTTCGCGTCCATGATCTTGAGGTCTTCCGATACGATGAGCGGGAATTCGGATTGACTAAGGACGTGTTCCTGCAGATCGACACCCGGAGCGATCTCCGTCAGTACGATGCCATTCGGCGTCAATTTCATGACGCAGCGCTCGGTAACGTAAGTGATGTCCTGGCCCTGCTCGATAGCGCGCCTGCCCGAGAAGGTGACATGCTCCACCTCGTTGACGAGCTTCTTCAGCTTGCCTTCTTTCTCGATCACGAGCTTGCCGTCGTTGATGGCGAGCTTTGCTCCCGCATTGAACATGCCTGAGAAGACGATCTTCTTCGCTCGCGCCGTGATGTCGACGAAGCCGCCGGCACCCGCGGTCACATGCGGACGGAAGGACAGCTTCGACACGTTGACGGAACCGTCGCTGCCGATTTCCAGAAAGGAAAGCAGCGAGGCATCGAAGCCGGCTCCCTGGAAATAGGTGAACTGATATGGCGACGGCATATAGGCGTCGGCGTTCGATGCGCAGCCGAAAGCAAAATCAAGCAGCGGAACGCCGCCGACGGCGCCTTGTTCGATAACCCAGGTGACGGCGCCATGGAGCCCTTCTTCGAGAAGGATACGCGGCACGTTGGCGGAAATACCAAAACCAAGATTGACGCAGCTTCCGGTCTGGAGCTCCTGAGCCACGCGCCGGGCGATCACCTTCTGTATGTTGAATTCCGGAACACTGAAGCTGTCGAGCGGACGGAAGATTTCGCCTGAGATGGCGGGATCGTAGAGGGTCTGCGTCGTCTGCTTCTGATCGGGATCGACGATGACGTAGTCGACGAGCATCCCGGGTACGCGCACATCATGGGGCTTTAGCGAACCTTCCTTCGTGATGCGTTTGACCTGAGCGATGACAACGCCGCCATTGTTGCGGGCGGCCAGAGCCTGATCAAGACCGCCGAGATAGGCACCTTCGTGTTCGTAGGTGAGATTGCCACGCTCGTCTGCCGTGGTCGCACGGATAATAGCAACCTGCGGCACGATCGACGGGAAGAACAAGTAGTCGTCACCTTCAAACGACACGCGCTTGACCACGGGCTCCCGGGTCGCCTGCTCGTTCATGGCGCAGCCCTGGCGCTTGGGATCGACAAAGGTATCCATGCCAACCTTGGTCAAAACCCCTGGACGCTTCGCGGCAGCCTCGCGGTGGATATCAAACATGATGCCCGAGGGAATATTATAGGCGGGGATCTCGTTATTGGTGATCATCTGCCAAATGAGTGGCGGTTCGGCGCTGGACGGGCCGGACGGATAGGATCCGCCGAGGATGCGCTTCAACAGTCCCTTCTTGGCGATATAGTCCACGCCCTTGATGCCGCTCATGTCGCCAGCGGCAATCGGATGAAGTGTGGTGATATCGCGCGGATGACCGGTCGTTTCGAAACGTTCGCCGATCGCCTTCAGCATAAGATCGGGGCATCCTAGTCCACTGGATGACGACACCGAAACGATGGCGCCATCCGGAATAAGGGCTGCGGCTTCCGCCGGCGTAATATGCTTGCTCATGTTCATCTAAAGTCCTGTTTCAACTTTAACGGACGGATCAGCGCCTTCTGCCCCGCAGCTGCTGCGCACTACGAGGCGCACGGACGAAATGATCGATTCCGCCTCGGCCTTGCCGGCATTGATCTGCTTCAAGAGGAGCTGAGCGGCCCGCCGGCCCATCGCCTGTGGGTCGACCGAAATGGTCGTCAGCGCCGGAACCGCTGTTTTCGCCTCGATGACGTCGTCAAAGCCGACCACCGCAAAATCTTTTCCCGGTTCCAGGCCCTTGGCGCGAAGCCCATCGCATACGCCGAAGGCAACCGCATCGTTGAAGCAGACGGCGGCCGTCGGCTTGACGTCAATGGCTAACGCTCGTCCAATGGCATCAACACCGCCTGCCCTGGAGGGCGCGGACGGGACGACAAGGCTATCGTCAGGCTTCATGCCATGGGCTGCCATAGCAGCACGATACCCTTGAAGCCGGTCTTCGAAGACGGCGGTATCGTTGAACCCTCCCAGGAAGGCTATCCGCCGATGCCCAAGGGATGCGAGATGCCGCACGCTGGCAAATGTGCCTTGCTGATTATCCGATACGAGGGATGACACTCGAGCTCCCGGCACGTTGCGCACGACGACGACGACGGGGATGCCTGAAGCCACGATCGGCTTGAGATCAGCCGCGGTCGTTGCGCGGGCCGGCGACAATATCAGACCCGAGATTCCATGCTCGCGCATGGAGGCGATGACCTCACTCTGGCGATCCAGACTTTCGCTGGTATTGGAAAGGAACTGAACAAAACCAGCGGACTGCACCACCATGTCGACGCCGACGGCAAGCTCGGCAAAGAACCCATTAGTCAGGTCGTTGACAACCACGCCGAGGATCTTCGACTTCGAGCTGGATTGCCTGAGGTTGGCGGCACCGCGGTTATAGACGTAACCGAGCTCGCGCATGACAGCCGTAACCTTTGCCCGGGTACCGTCATTGACCAGCGGAGATCCCTGAAGAACGAGGGAGACCGTCGACTTCGACACACCTGCCGCCTTCGCGATGTCAATGACGGTTACCCGTTCATTTTTCATGAGGTTCTCCAAGGCCCGAGCCATATCGGCGTTAATAATTGGAACGTTCCAATGTTGTCAAGTCGGAAAAATCATCAAAGTCGATGCGTAATCCTTGGGTCATTCCGATATAACTGGAAAAATGCTTATTTTTGCGGTATTTACTGATGAGCCCTACGCGGCTATAGCCACTTAGATCGTGAAGGCAGCCAAAATTTGGAACGTTCTAGTATTTCCTTGCGAACCTATCGGTGACACCTCGTGGTGGCTCAGCAACCGTTCAAAACCGCGCCGCCGCTTCGCTGTGTCGTCGGCCTAAATTTTGATGCCGCCAAAATCGCAAGCTTGCGACGGGCACATAGTTCCGATGTCAGAGCGGCAGTCGCCAATACAAGGCAGGAGGCGATTTTCTCTATCTTACTCAATGAGTTAGAACCACTCTCGCTCTAGCACTCGCAACTGCCCCGCAGCGATCGACATAGGATCGCCTTTGCCTCTCCGATAGAAACACCTTTCTATGAGTGGCGTGGTTCAACCCAGAAATGGGAGATCGCCCTGATAGCGGTAAAGTGGCAATTCTGCTAGCGTCGCACGGCGGTGAATTTCGGCCATGGCCGGGGCGAATATGCCATTGCGGCGTTCGAGTTCGGCATGCTCTTCCAGCCACGCCGGCACGAGCTCGGCCAGCTCGGCGAAGACGGCCGCCTCGTCCACGGTCGTCAGGCGGCCGTCCTCCATGACGATACGGCCGGCGACCATGACTTTTTCGATGGACGAACCGTTTTCTGAATAGACGAGATGCTTCGCCGCATCGTTGAACGGCAGGAACGGATAGGACCGCAAATTGAGAATCATGAGATCGGCGGATTTGCCGATCTCCAGCGAGCCGGTGACATGCTCGAGCATTGCCGTCTTTGCGCCACCGATCGTTGCCATGCGCAGGATCTCGTCGGCCGTGACCCATTTGCCATAATCCGGTCCTGAAACAGAATGGATAAGACCTGCCACGCGCATGACGTCGAAAATGCGTGCCGTATCGTTGGATGAGACGCCATCAGTCCCGAGGCCCAGCGTGACGCCTGCATCCATAAGGCGCCTGACTGGCGCGATGCCAGCACCGAGTTTCAGGTTGGATATGGCATTGTGGGCAACCGAGACACCAGCCTCGCCCATCAGCAACATGTCGTCGTCGCTGACCCAGACAGAGTGCGCTATCGTCGTATTGCGTCGAAGAAGGCCCAGGTCCCGCATGTAGGCGATGAGGCTCTTGCCATGCAGCTCATGGCCGGTAATCGCCTGCGTCCGGGTTTCCAGCACATGAGTATGGAACGGCACGTGCTTTTCCATCGCCAGTTCCATGCAGGCCATCATGAGATCTGGTGTGCAGCGTTGGGGAGCAGATGGCGCAATCATAAAATTCACGCGTCCGGCGCGGCCGTGCAGGTTGTCGAAGGCGGATTTGCAGAAATCGACATAGGCCTCGGCCTTCATCGGTGGTCCGAAATCGAGTAGAGACTGCAACCCCGCCGACATCACATCGCGTGCGAAAGGTAAAGCATCAAGCGTATGAATGTTCATGGCCGCGCTTGAGACATTCGCGCGGATGCCTGCATCGTCGTAGGCGCGGAAAACCGTGCCGAGCCGATCGAGATTATGGCGTGGCGGATCAAAAAAGTCGTCACAGAGAGTGGTGACGCCATTGCGCAGCGATTCCATCGCCAGCAACAAGCTTCTCAAATAGAGCAGCCGCTTTCCGATCGGATCGTTCATCAGCAGCGGATAGGCGTAGAGCAGCCAAATCTCCAACGGCATCCCTTCGTAGCGGCCGCGAAAGAAGGTTTCGCTGGAGTGGGTGTGAGCATTGACGAGCCCCGGCATGATGAGCCGGTCGCGGCCATCGATGATGCGCGCTCCATCCGGCGGGGCCAGATCGGGGCCGATTGCGGCAATCAATCCGCCCTCGACCAGAAGGTCACCGGAGAAGGGTTTCGTGCCATGTGCTGCATCCACCGCGAGGATATTGGCATTGCGGATCAGGGTCTTGTTCATGGCCGTTTCTCTCCCCTATTGGTCCTTCAGCTCGCCGAAGCTTCCCGCAGTCTTGGCACCACTTAGCCGGCCGGAAAGCCAGACGCCGAACACGGTGGCGAGGTAAGGAAGCGCCTGCAACAAATCGTGCGGCACTTTCTCGCCGAACATCAACTGTGCGCGAATGCCGAGCGCACTGGCAATAGCGAAGAAGAACGCCGCCAGCGTGGCGCCAACCGGATGGGCCGCACCGAAGATAACAGCGGCGAACGCCATGAAGCCGCGTCCGGCCGTCATCCCTTGTGCAAAGAATTGCAGGCTTCCCGCTGCCAGTTCCGCTCCGCCGATGGCGCATAGCATGCCGCCGATTGACAAGGCCACAAGACGCATGCGTTGCGGCTGGATGCCGACGCTCCGCGCGGCAAAGGGATGCTCGCCGCTCGCTGCAAGCTGCAGACCGAAGCGGCTGCGACGTAGCAATAACCACATGGCGAAGACGACGAAAGGCATGGCTGCAACGAAGATCGACAGGACACCGTAGGAACCGAAAGCCGGGCCAAGCTTCGGCACCCCGAAGGGAGCCGTCACTGTCCCCTGGCTGCCGAAGATCGCTTCGACCGCCAGCGCCGTGCCGCCGACGCCGAGACCGGTCAGACCGAGCCCGGCAATGATCGGATTGGCCTTTAGCTTCTCGATGACGAACCACAGCAGCATCGAGGCTGCGACGCAGAGCAGAATGGCGATGAATATGGCCAGGATAAAGGAGTGCGTCAGCATGATTCCGAGGATGGTGGCGCAAGCGCCGATGATCATCAGGCCTTCGAGACCGAGATTCCAGACGCCTGCACGCTGTGCGATGACTCCGGCGAGTGTCACATAGACCAGTGGCGTACCCGAACGCAGGATGGCGATGATGATGTCGTTCATTGCGGACGTCCTCCCAGACGCAGAAGCTTCTCGACGACGTTGGACCTGGCGGTGATAAACAGCGCGATGGCGGCATTGATGATGTCGATCGCCGCGGCCGGCAAGCCGGCCATGATAGGCAGATAGAGCGCGGCCGATGCCAATCCTCCGAAGAAGACGGATACGGCGGCGGTGCCGACGACCGAGAGATTGGCGACCAACGCGATCAGGATGGCAGTGAAGCCGTGCGTCGGCAGGAATCCGGAAGCGATGCGGCCGTTGGGGCCTATCAGTTCGATCGTTCCCGCTAGGCCTGCCAACGCACCGGAAATGATGAAACTCGACAATCCGAGCTGCCAGAGCTTTGCACCTTGCCAACGCACCATGGTGCCGTTTCGGCCGGCAAGGCTTGCCAGGACACCAAAGCCGGTGCGATTGACCAGAAGCCACATCGCGATCCCCACGACAAACGCAATACCAATGATCGTCGGGGACAGCCCAAGCGAGTTGGAGATGCGATAGGCCGCATCGATCGGGCGGCTCGAAGCCTGCTGCCCGGTGCCGGACGGATCCTTCAATGGCCCTGACGTTACATAGACCAGAAGCAAGCCAGCCATGAAGTTGCCCATTAGCGTGGTAATGACCTCATCCGTACCGGAGCGCAGTTTCAGCAGGCCTGGCCAAAGCGCCCAAAGCGCTCCACCCGTCATGCCTGCCAGAAAGATCAGCGGAACGACGACGAGCGCAGGACCGCCACGCAAGGCTTCTGCCGCAAAGGCGGCAGCGATCGCGCCGACATAGAACTGCCCCTGCGCGCCGATATTGAAAAAACCGGCACGGAAGGAAATGCTGACGCCGACAGCCGTGATGAACAAGGGCAACGCCCATCTCAGACTTTGCTCGACGGCGCCCGGACGCAGAAATGCGCCATCTGCGACAGCAACCAGCATCTGTGGTGCATTGTAGCCGGCAAACTGGAAAATCACGGCGCAGAGGATCAGCGAGAGGGCCACGAAGATCAGGCTGCGGAGAATGACGACAATCCTGCTTTTCATCGTCAAGCTTCCTTTCTCGCCGATGTTGCCCCGACCATAGCCGCACCGACCGAGTGGATATCGTATGGTTCGACGAACTCACCGGCGACGCGGCCAGACAGCATGACCAACACGCGGTCGGAAATATCGAAAAGTTCGTCCAGATCCGAAGAGATCAACAGGATCGCCGCTCCCCTGTCGCGCGCCGCTCGCAGGGACTTCCAAACAAAGGCGGTGGCGCCGATATCGAGTCCGCGTGTCGGCTGAGCGGCGATGATGAGCTTGGCATCCGCATCGATTTCACGGGCCAGAATAACCTTCTGAGCGTTCCCGCCCGACAGAGAGCCGGCGGGTTGCGAGGAGACATGATAATGGACACCCCAGCTTTTCAGGGAACGATCGCAAAGCTTTCGGATACGCGCGGGGTTGACGAATTGCAGCAGGGAACCCTGGAGCAATTCGCGCGCGCTCCAGTTTTCCCACAAGGAGCTGGTCAGGCTGAGGCCCTCGACATTGCGCTCGAACGGAATGATACGCAGCCCGGCGTTGCGGCGAGCGGCTACTGTCTTTGTCGTGACATCCTGCCCGGAAAGCGTGATCGTGCCGGACGAAAGTGCCGCCAGGTTGGCGATGGCGCGAACCAATGTCTTCTGCCCGTTGCCCTCGACACCGGCAATGCCGACGATTTCTCCGGGCCGTACGGACAGGCTGACATTCTCAAGCGGCGCGCCTTCGTCGTCCGAGACGGTAGAGACCGATTTCAGCGTCAATGCCGGTGCCTGCGCTGCATTAACGGAATGCTTGAAAGGCAGTTTGCCATGCGGTTGCTCAATACCAAGCAGCGCATCCCTGTCCTTTGCACTTTGTGATCGGACCGCGTCGCCGACAATCAGTGCCGTAAGGCGCTCGGCCGAGAGATCTGCTTTCGGTACCGGGCCTTCCACCCGCCGGCCGCCGCGCAACACGCTGATGGTGTCTGCGATGCCCAGTACTTCGCGGATCTTGTGAAGAATGAGAATGACAGTAACGCCGCGGTCCTTCAACCGCTGCACTCGGGCGAAAAGCATGTCGATGCCAGCAGGAGAGAGAACTGCCGTCGGCTCGTCGAGGATCAATACCTTCGCATCGGTGACGAGCGCACGAGCGATTTCGATGCTCTGCTGAGTTTCGACCGGCAGATCGCGGATGCGCCGCGAAAGATCGACCTGGATATCGAGGCTCTGTAAATGCGGACGCCACTTCTCCGCCAGTGCCTTGCGCGAGTAGAAACCGCCATGGCCCGGTGCACCGAATTCCATCACCTCAGCTACGGTGAATGACGGCGGCAAGGCGAAGCTCTGATGAACAAGCTCGACACCCGCCTCGCGGCTGTCACGCACATGGCCGGTGCGGATCGCTTGTCCTCCGATCTCCACCCTCCCCGTTGTCGGCTGCACGAGACCGGACGCAACGCGGGCAAATGTCGTTTTGCCCGCTCCATTCTGGCCAAGAACGGCATGAATGAGGCCGGCTTCGAATTCGATCGAAACTTCCGAGAGCGCCGTGACATCGCCATAGCGAACGGTCACGTCGCGGCATGCGAGTGCAGGCGGGGAATGATTGGACATGAAGAGCTTTCCGACATGATTCAACGGTCCCGACGCTGCCGCCGGGACCTCAGATACCCTACCGGCCGCCCTCGTGCGGCCGGCTAACGCAGCGCCTATAGGGTTGTATTGAAGTCGACCTTAACGGAACCGCCGAGAATGCCGGCACGCACCTTGTCGACATCCTTCAAGGCTTCCTTTGCCGTCGCGGTCAGCGCAGCCGGCCCATGCTCGGCAAACAATGGCGAGGGAATGAAGTTGATGACATCGGTTCCAAGGCCGGTATGTTCGTGGGTGCCACCTTTCCATCCGGTTCCCAGCGCTTTGCCGACCTCGTTGTAAAGCGACACGCCGTAATCCAGGCCGACGATCGAAATCACCGATTTCGGGCCAAGCGCGAATTGTGCCGGCGACAGGCAACTAACCATGCGGCCTTCCTTCTCGTTGGCCGCAGAAATGATGCCGCCATCGGTGGCTGCCGCATCGGTCTGTATATAGTCGATGCCATCGTTAAACATTTGCGTCGCAATTTCCTGACCCTTGGCCGGATCCTGGAACGACCCCGCGAAAGCAGCTGTCACCGTGGCATTCGGATTGACCGAATGGACACCGGCTTTCAGCGCGTTGAAGTCTGCGTTGAGCGGCGGAATAGAGACGCCGCCGATGAAGCCGATCTTGCCGGTCTTCGACATCTTCGCGGCGAAAACGCCGGAAAGGTAGCAGCCGAGATAATAGTCATAGGAAACCGTGACGACGTTCGGGATGGCCGGCTCAAAGGGGTCGGCAAACAGCTGAATCCATTTGGTGTTGGGATAGGAAGGGGCAAGCGCCTTGAATGGTTCCGCAACCTCATTGAAGGTCGAGACGATAATGGATGCGCCGGCATCTCCGAGCGTGCGGAACACGGTCTCGTAGGTTGCGGGATCCTGTGCGTAGACGGCGCGATAGGTAAAACCCTGCTCCGTGGACAGCTGCTTGAGCTTCGCAATCATCGCATCGACCGGGCCGTTGTCTCCGGCCGCCTGCGTATGAACCAGCGCAACCAGACCGCCGGCTGCCCGCGCCGCTTCCGGCAGTAGCCCGGTGGCCAGGCTGAACGCTGCCGCGCCGGCGCCGAGCTGGAGGAAAGTACGGCGATCGAACCCGCGGGAAAGATCATTGTCAATTTTGGTGTTTTTCATATGTGCAGTTCCCTCTCTTTTAGTTGTTTAAAGTCGCGCTACTAAATTTTCCTAGGCGAGCGGCGAATAGGGCGCCGGATTCATGATCATGACATCCTGCTTCTGGATGGCATCAAGCGCCCAGACGCCTGCAATGAAGGATTGCCATTCCGGATCGGCATACATGGCCTGGCGACGTGCCTCGCGGTCGGCAAGGCTGTCATAGGCCCACATCAGCACGGTGGTGTGCAGCACCCCGATCTCCGAAACGTACAGCCCGACGAACCGGTTGAGATGCCGCTTCTGGATCGGCAGGCCCTCGGCTTCGTACTTCTTCATCCATTTGTCGACCGTGCCCGGTTTGAAGGTATAGGTGCGGTGTTCGAGGATCATTCTTTTGCTTCCTTCAAGCGTTCAGGATGAATTCGGCGCATTTTTCGCCGATCATGATGGCTGGGGCATTGGTGTTGCCGCTGGAGATGATCGGCATTATCGAGGCATCGGCCACTCGTAGGCCATCGATGCCGTGCACCTTGAGCTCTGCATCGACAACGGCCATTGGGTCGTTGCCCATCTTGGCCGTGCCGACGGGGTGGAAGGTGGTCATGGCAGTAGCGCGCAGCCACGTGGTCAGATCAGCATCGCTTTTCGCCGCTGGCCCAGGCGCCAGCTCAAGTCCGCGATAACCATCGAAAGCCTTCTGGCCAACGATATCGCGCGTCAATCGAATGGCGTCGATCATGGTCCGGACGTCGAAATCGTCACGCAGGTAGTTTGCGAGGATCTTCGGCTTGTCGGTGGGATTGGTGGATCGCAGCGTGATCTCGCCCCGGCTGACCGGATTGACCGGCCCGACGCGAATGGTGAAGCCATGATTGGCTTCGACACGTTGCTTTTTACGGAACGGATTGGGAAAATGCAGATTGGCAGTCTTTTCCAGCGCCGGCATGAAGTGGAGCTGGATGTCGGGCGCGACCAATCCATCATTGGAGCGGACGAATGCGCCGGCCTCATAGGGAAAGGTCGTGGTGATACCTTCGCCGAACAGCATTCCCTGTGCGACGGCGGGGATCAGCTTGTCGGCGCGTAAATCGCCGAACAGGGTTATGGGTTGACGGCACTCCCAACTCATAACGCAATCGACATGATCCTGAAGATTCTTGCCGACCCCTGGTAGATCGAGAAGCGGCTTGATTCCAATTGCCTTCAGTTCGTCGGCCGGACCAATACCCGATAGCAGCAGTGCCTTGGGCGTATTGACAACCCCGGCAGAGAGCACGATTTCGCCCGCGGAGCGCGCCACCGACACATTTCCGGCTTTAATATACTCGACGCCGGTTGCTCTACCATTCTCGATCAGCAGGCGTGTGGTCTCAGCACCCGTGATCACCGTGAGGTTGGCGCGGTGCATCGCAGGGCGAAGGAAAGCCCAGGACGTGGACCAGCGCTTGCCTTTTCGAATGGTGAAATCGTAGCGGCCGAAACCTTCCTGCGTCTCGCCATTGAAATCGTCATTCAAGGGATAACCGGCCTGTTGCCCCGCCTCGCAAAACACATCCATCAATGGGTTGTGACCGCGCGCACGGCAGACCGTCAGTTCGCCTCCGTCCCCATGAAACTGTCCGTTACGCTGCACATGGAATTCCGAACGGCGAAAGGCGGGCAAGACTTCGTCATAGGACCAGCCAGGCAGGCCGAACTGCGACCATCGATCATAGTCGTGCCGATTGCCGCGGACATAGATCATGCCGTTGATCGTGGAGGTGCCGCCGAGAACCTTGCCGCGTGGCCAATAGAGCGAACGGTTATTGAGAGAGGGCTCCGGCTCTGTGTGATAATGCCAATTGTAGATGCCCGAGTGAAACAGTTTGCCCATCAGCATAGGCAGGCGAAACAGCGGATTGCGATCCTTGCCGCCTGCTTCAAGTAACAGCACGCGGGTCTTCGGGTCTTTCGACAGGCGGTTCGCAAGCACGCAGCCGGCGGAGCCGGCACCAACGATGATGTAGTCGTATTCCGACGAAATTGTCATGGCTTACCATGCGACGGGGCTTGCGCCCCTCGCCTCAAGATAGGAATTGCAAAGAAGAAATGGATTTTCCCGACCGAGTACATGCTCGGCAAAAGCGGGATGATCGCGTAAAATCAAGGCACAGTTGCCGGATACGCATTCGCTGAGGCCGGCTTCCGCAAGGATGTCAGCCGCGGCATCGCCAAAGCCTATGAAGACGATCGGCTGATCGCGCTCACGCAAGGTGGCGATCACTTTGAGCATCAGCGGTCGCCAAAAAGGCAGATGTCCCCTCGCCTGATGCGGATCTACGTCGACCTTGAAACGCGAAAGCGTCAGCGAAGCATTGAGCAGAAGCACGCCCTGACGAACCCAACGGTCACCGATCGCGCTTGGCCCCTCGAAACCGCAATCCGGATCGCAAAGCATCTGTCGGACGTCCGGCCAGCGCTCGAAGCTTTCGGAAAGGTTCTGATTACCGGTCCGCGCTGCGGCGATGAGTTGCATATAGGCACGGATGCTCTTCGAGAACATTTTGTCGAGCTCGTTCCATGACGCGAGATTGCCCGCCTCGAACGCGCGACCAGTGGCAAAACCCGGCTCTGGATAAGGATCCTGGCCGAGGATCATACAACGGACTTCCTGTGGCGCGATCCCGTCGAAGGCTGCGAGCGCATGCGCACCCTTGGGTTGACCGGGAAAATGGCGTCCGCGGCGCACCGGAAATATCGGCTCCCAGGCCTCGAATTCCAGATCCGCGTCGATACGGCTGAAATCATCGCCAACGCTACCCAAGGCGGCGCGCCAGTCGGGCGGCAGATCCCCTTCCCAGCCGGCAAACGCTTCCGCCATCGCATCTTTTAAAGTCATTGGCACGAAATCGTCCCCCGCGTCTTCGCTTGCTGGATGAAGACTAGACAAAACCTGACCAAAGTGTCAACTTATTAAAAGTAAAAAAATGACGACTTGGTCAGTTTTTCCTGATCACATCGTCAACTTTTTGGATTGGTGCCAGCCCTTGCTTTTCAGTGGAAAAGCGGGCTTTGGCGAATGTGTGCTGTTGCCATTTGCAAGTGCCGGTCCAAAGCATGGGAAATTGGAAGACGGAGCGGGCATGCCACGCGAACACAATGAACCGGACGAAAAAATCCGCGAGCGCAACATTCGGCTGATCATCAAGGCTGGAATCGAGATCTTTTCGCGCAAGGGCTATGACGGCACCCGGATTGCAGAAATCGCGGAAGCCTCCGGCTTGCCGAAGGCAAACGTCTATTACTACTTTTCGTCGAAGGAGCAGATCTACACAGCGATCATCGCTCACCTGCTCGACGGATGGGACAACGCACTGAAATTCATCACCGCCGATCGCGAGCCGGCCGATGCCTTTCGCCTCTACATTCGCGCCAAGCTCGATTATACCCGCAAGAACATCGCCGAGACCCGGCTCTTTGCCAGCGAAATCATCCAGGGTGCTCGCTTTCTGAAGAAGAAGGATCGCCAGCATATTCGCGACGTCACTGATAAGCATGTCGCCGTGATCGAGGGCTGGATTGCCGAAGGCAAAATCCTGCCAGTCGATCCCCGACACCTGTTCATCATGCTCTGGGCGTCAACGCAGTTCTACGCCGAGTTCGAACCGATTGCCGCCGATGGCTTGAAAAAGTCCCGGTTGAAAGTCGAGGACTATGAAATGGCGGCCCAGACGATCGCTGAAACGGTTTTGCGCGGTGTCCTGCCGCGCGAATAGGAGCGCCAAACTAAACTCTCTGCAATGGGCAACGACATATCATTCGCCCTGATTGGCCGGCTTCGCACTGGCCTGCCTATCCTTGTCTAAGAGACGGCGTCATTGGCAATGTTGATGGTATCGTTATCCGATGCGAAACAGCAGTCTGGCGGACTATCGCTATAGAGGCCGGAATTGGCGATTGAGATACCGAAGCCAGCCGTGCCGAGACTGCATCGGATAAACCCTTGCGGCGACGTCTCGCGAGGCCAGCGTGTGCGGTAAACTACCAGGGCCGGCTCATTGCGGGGATGCTGGTTCGGAGCATGTCTTCGCCGTTGAGATAAACTGCACGGGGCAAAGTCAAATGGCGGCATTAAAGCCGCCTGGAAACTCCAGAAACCTCCGCTGTGCTTCTGGAAAGCTAGTTCTCAGCGAGCCGGCGGCAACAACGGGATGTTTCCATCCCAATCCGCTTCACGGTTCGCTCAGTTCGATCAGCCGGCAGGAAAAGCGTCCGGATAACGCTTAGATGCCACGGGTTCCGTTGACCGCATAAGCGATATGCGAACGGGAAATGCCAAGATCGGCGAGCGCATGGTCGTCCAATGCGGAAAGCTCACGGATTGCTTTGCGGACTGCGGAAAAACGTTTAATCTTCTCGATAACTCTCATCTCTGTCTCCTTTGTGTCTGACCGCTAGATATGCATTTACCCGCCTAAATAAAATGCACATGCCTGCAAGCGAGGCATGCTGCTTTTGCAAGGCTCACGTAATGTCTTGGTGCTGAGCGCCCGGAGGCGACGCTCGATGCGCGCTATGAAACTGAACTGGCAGCCTTCATTTGCTCAAACCAACGGGCATGCAGGAGAAGAAGGGCGGCGGGAGCAGGAGGATCAAGATCACGACCCGTCGGCCGCAGCAAAGAGCACATTGGCTTGCTGAGAAAAAGGGCGCGTGTCCGACGACAATGATTGGGGCATGGCTATCGTCGCCGGACGCTGCGCAATCCGGCTCGTAGGTGGTGCCCGAGCCGGTATTTAGAATATTAGCATTTGCCGCAGACTTAGCGAACCTGCCCGGATGGGCAGGCTCATTGCGAAACGCTCTACCCTTGCATTAAATCCATCAAAGGAAGTTCGCGCAGTCGAGGTGCGGGGCGAAAGAGAGCGCCGTCGCAATACAAGGATCTTGGGAAGTGAGCTTTGGCCGATGCTCAGTCGATTATCGGACTCCAGGCCTCGACTTTAGATCGTCGCTGAAGCGAGATGAAGCCGACACCGCCGTCAATTCTTCTCGCGCGAACAGCCGCCGTCTATTTCAGTGACGACGCCAGCAGGAAACCTGATCCTCCCGCCAAGCCAGGTCCGGGGTGGCTCGATGCGCCGATGTGATACAGGCCGGGCACATGGGTCTTGTGATTGATCGAGGTCTTGAACGGGCGCCAGAGGAAGAATTGGTCGAGCCCGCAGAAGCCGCCATAGGGGTCGCCGCCGACGAGATTGACATTCAGGACCTCCAGATCGCGGGGGGGAATAGCAGCGTCGTGAAAGCAAGGCTTCGTCGAAATTCTCGATGTGACGGCGCAGCATGGCCTCGATGCGGTCGGCAAAGGCTTCGCGCAATACCTCTGTCCAGCGGCCATCGGCGGGGCACTCGATTTCGCCAGCGGCATCGCCCTTGATGAAACGGGGCGTATCGGGCAATTGCAGCCATAGGATCGCGGCACCTTCCGGCGCGCGGCTGGGATCGAGTGCTGTCGGCTGCCCATACAAAAAGCCCTTCGGAAACCTTGCGTAGAGCAAGAAACTGATCGGAGCTTAAGAAGCGGCATTCTCCGGCGGCGAGCCGACAACGATTCTGGGCGAGTGGTCGACTTGGGAACAATGCGATCCCATTCCGCATATTGTGTCCGTCGACCTCATAGATTTTGCTGAAGGTCAGCGCCTTCATCGACCTGATGGCCGAACATCTGTTTCCCGCCCGTCCAATGGGAATAGCGTGATTCCATGCCAGTCATGACGCAAACGCGTTGATCTCGCGGGCTGCGACATCGCGGCAATCCTCGAGCGCCGTTCTTACGGCGCGGGCTTCACGTCACCTGCTTCTGGTACCCATGTCACGACGGTGTCCTCCGGTCCCAACACCCGGCCGTCCTGCGAGCGAAGCTCCAGCTTTCGCACCGGCATACCAACCTTGCGATCGACCAGAAGCACATGCTTCTCGCCGGGTTCGAAGAAGAAATCTTCGCCCCATTGCCGAAGGGCGACAAGAAGCGGAAATAGGCCTCGCCCCTTCTCCGTAAGCACATATTCCTGATAGGGGCTGCCATCCGATGCAGGCGCTACATCCATGATGCCGTAGTCCACGAGATTGCGTAGCCGGGCTGAAAGAATGTTCTTCGCAAGACCCAGGCTCTTCTGAAACTCTCCGAAGCGCCGCAGGCCGTTGAAGGCGTCGCGGACGATCAGCAAAGACCACCAATCGCCAATGGCATCAAGCGGCCTCGCGACGCCGCATATCGAATCCTTATGACTAATTCTCTTTGCCATCGCCTTCGGCTCGCACTCTATTTATCGACGTCCGGAGTGATCAACGCGATCCACCCCTCAAAAATATAGAGGTTGCAAACTAAAACCTCAAGTGATACACGGCTTGTGGTTTTAATCTGCAACCACACCTGCTTGCAGCCACATAGCTGGAATAATGGAGGAGTTCCCATGACGCAGTATCGCCGCATCGACGTTGACGGGGTCGAAATCTTCTATCGGGAGGCAGGCGACGCCAATCGCCCTGCAATCCTGCTCCTGCACGGTTTTCCCGCATCCTCTTTCATGTTCCGCGAGCTGATCGATCGCCTGGCCGATCAGTTTCATCTCATTGCTCCCGACTATCCGGGCTTCGGTTACAGCTCGGCGCCATCCCGCGACGAGTTCTCCTACACCTTCGACCACCTGGCTGACGTGATGGAGAAATTCACCGACAGGATCGGCCTCGGGAAATACGCGATCTACATGCAGGACTTCGGCGGTCCGGTCGGATATCGCCTCGCCACGCGGCACCCCGAGAAGGTCTCGTTTCTGATCGTCCAAAATGCCAATGCCTACGAGGAAGGTTTGCCAGACAGCTTTTGGGAACTGCCCAGGACGCTATGGCGCGATCCCTCGCCGGAAAATTTCCGGAAAATTCGCGAGGAAGCCACCTCGGATGAGGCGCTGAAGTGGAACTACACCCACGGCGTCAAAGACATCTCGAACATAAGCCCTGACAGCTGGGTGCTGCAAAAAGCTCTCCTGGACCGCCCCGGCAACAAGGAGATCATGCTCGATCTCATCTTTGATTATCGGACCAATCCGGATCTCTATCCGGAATGGCAAGGCTACTTCCGCAAGCATCAGCCGCCGGCGCTGATCGTTTGGGGCCAAAACGACAGCATCTTCCCGCCCTCTGGCGCCTACCCCTATCAAAGAGACTTGCCGAAAGCCGATTTCAACCTCCTCGACACCGGCCACTTCGCGCTTGAGGAGCAGGCGGAGGCGATTGCAGCCCATATCAAGCGGTTTGCGGCGACGCTTTAGAAACACGCCGAAAACCCAACGCTTAGCCTCACAGCGAGCTGCGTGACGACCATCGCGCGCAGCCGCCCCTCAGCGAAAGAACTCTCTCCCATGAACACATCCGACGCCACTTTCGGCGGCACGTTTCCATTCGCGCCGCACTACACCCACGCACCCGGTTTTCGGATGCACTATGTCGATGAAGGACCGCGAGACGGTGGGGTCGTGCTATGCCTGCATGGCGAACCCACCTGGGGCTATCTGTTCCGCCACCTGATTCCTGTCCTCAGCCAGACACATCGGGTGATCGTGCCGGACCATATGGGCTTCGGCAGGAGCGAAACGCCGCAAGACCGTAGCTACTGGCTTCAGGATCACATCGACAACCTGGAGCGCTTCGTGCTCGCGCTCGATCTGAACGAAATTACGCTCGTCATGCACGATTTCGGCGGCCCGGTCGGCATGGGGCTTGCTGCCCGGCATCCAGGCCGGATTCGGCGGGTGATCTCAGCCAATGCACCAACGCCGTTCGGCCAAGCAGATCTTCTCGACAGGGTCCTGGCAAATGCCAGCACCTCGCCCTGGTTCCAATGGATCATGCAAGCGGATGCGAAAGGCAGTCTCGAGGCGGTGCTTGGACAGCTTGGCTTCAATATCCTGAGCACGCTCAAGCTCAACGGCTTCGAGAACAATGCCATCATCAACGATGGCTGGATTTCCGCCTATAGCGCGCCCTTCGCGGATCCAGCAGACTGCGTTGGTGCGATCGGCTGGGCAAAGGGCTTTGCCACCGGCGCCCATAGCTTCGAGACGCCCGATGCCGCGGCCAACCAGGCGATCCGCACCAAACCCGCCTTGGCAATCTGGGGAGACGCGGACCGCACGCTTGGCGCCGAGCATTTCCTACCGCTGTTTGCGGCCATCTTCCCGGCCGCCCAGACCATCCGCCTGCCCGGCGTTGGGCACTACTGTTTTGAGGACGCCCCAAATACAGTCGCCAGCTTGATCTCGGACTTCATCCGTCAGTCCTAACGGCGCTTCGACTGAGTTATAGATCTGAAACGGTGAGCCGGGCGAATTTTCGCCCTTCGTAGTTTTAAAATGAAACTATCTTTATGCTATCTGGCGATGGTAACTTGCGTCTCTCGCAGACTACGACATTGCCGAATCTGCAGCAGCCGGGTTGACAATGCAGTCGCCTAGCGCAGCGCCGGCATGATATCTGCGGCGATTTCATCCATAACCTCGGTGGCCGGTCTGCCTTCCGAAATCAGGTTGAATGCGACATGCTGAATGCCGGCCTCGCGCATGGCCGACAGTGTATCGATCAGCCCTCGTCTACCTGTCCTGCCTCCAAGATTGATCTCCTCATATGTCGCATCGGGTTTGTCGAGCAGTTCCAGAACCATGGACTGGCCGAAACCACGAAACTCGGTCGTGACCTTCGTTTGCGCGTTGCGCCAGAGCGTCAACCGATCTTTCTGCACGGACAGCGAACGATAATATGTCATCCATCCCGCCGCGTTTCGCGCGATCCATTCAAGCGATTGTGCCGACGAACCTACCGCCACCATCGGGATGCTCGTCCCCTGCAAGCTCGGCCTTATGGCGAAATCGCCCCGAACTTGGCCATCTTCATTGATGACGGCTTGATCGGGGCGCAGCGCTGCGGCAAGGCGCTCCCAATGGGTCTGGAAAAGAGCCTTGCGGCTTTCAACGTCTCTGCCGAACATTTCATATTCGCTGGGCCGGTCGCCGGAGCCGAGCCCCAGAACAAACCGTCCCTTGGAGAGGGCCGCGACAGAAAGCGAAGCCTTGGCAATATGAAGAGGATGCCGCAACGGCAGGACGATTGCGCCCGTCGCCAGGCGGATATTGGAAGTGGCGGTCGCCAGCGCTCCGAGGAAAACCCATGGATCCGCATGTCCGATCGGGTCGGGATAGCTCTCGCTGTTGAGGGGAACATCCCTCACCCACAATGCATCGAAGCCTAATCTGTCGGCATGGCCAGCGATGCCGAGCTGAACATCGAATTGCACATCGGCAAGCGTTCTCGTCTGAGCCGGCAAGACGATACCGAATGAAAGCTGGTCCCTGTGAAAAAACACTGTGCGCCCCGAAACATATTGCCCTGACAAAGAGATAAGGACGATCGTCTTCTAGAAAAGGGTGCGCTGTGGAAGAACTGGCTCTTGCCTGGGATGCCATGGTCCGCCCGATATTGACGGACCATATTTTGGTGGCGGATGGAAATCCGAGCAGAGGTTCGCCGCAGCTTAGCCAGCAGCGATGCACTGCTTGACGAAGTCGCGCAGCGCTTTCTTTTCCAGACCCTTGGCCGTGCCTTGATCGTGACAGGTCTTGCGCTTCGCCAGGACCGGGTACTTCTGCTGAAGGCAGCTCTTGACCGAATCCCTGCGTGCCTGACCCTTGAGGCCCTGTCCGGTCGCATCCTGTCGGCAGGCCTGCCGCGCCGTTTTGATTTCATCCTTCGACGGCATGGCCGAAGATGGTGCCGAAGCGGATGGGGCGGTGACGGGAGCCTGCGTTGCGGTGGTCGCAGGTGTGGTCGTCTGTGCAAAAACCACAGTCGCCGAGGACAGGGCGAAGAGAGCGGCGGCGGTCACACTTAGCAGCTTGCGGGTCATGGGCATATCCTTTTGCCTGAAGGCCATTCTGTTCAAGCCGCCGACCTCATCCCGAGATCGGCGTGATTCTTGAACGATGGTCATCGGCATATCCGTCGCTCGGATTGCCAATAAATTTCCGACTAGCTTGCCGACCCCGTCAGTAGATGACGACGCCCCTGACACTCTTTCCGGAATGCATGAGCTCGAAGCCCTTGTTGATGTCTTCCAGCGGCATGGTGTGGGTGATCATCGGATCGATCTCGATCTTGCCTTCCATGTACCAGTCGACGATCTTCGGCACATCGGTGCGGCCGCGGGCGCCGCCGAAGGCCGTCCCCATCCACGAGCGGCCCGTCACCAGCTGGAACGGACGCGTCGAGATCTCCTGGCCGGCGCCGGCAACGCCGATGACCACCGACTTGCCCCAGCCGCGATGCGAGGCTTCCAGCGCCTGGCGCATCACCTTGGTGTTGCCGGTGCAGTCGAAGGTATAGTCGGCGCCGCCGATCTGGTCGGCACCGCGCTTCGTCATGTTGACGAGATAGGGCACGATGTCGTCGCCGACCTCCTTCGGATTGACGAAATGCGTCATGCCGAAGCGCTCGCCCCATTCCTTCTTGTCGTTGTTGAGATCGACGCCGATGATCATGTCGGCGCCGGCAAGCCTGAGGCCCTGGATGACGTTGAGGCCGATGCCGCCGAGACCGAAGACGATCGCCGTTGCGCCCATCTCCACCTTGGCGGTGTTGATGACCGCACCGATGCCGGTGGTGACGCCGCAGCCGATATAGCAGATCTTGTCGAAAGGCGCGTCCGGGTTGACCTTGGCAACGGCAATCTCCGGCAGCACGGTGTAATTGGCGAAGGTCGAGCAGCCCATATAGTGATGGATCTTGTCCTTGCCGATCGAGAAGCGCGAGGTGCCGTCCGGCATCAGGCCCTGGCCCTGGGTCGAGCGGATCGCCGTGCACAGATTGGTCTTCCGGCTGAGGCAGGAGGGGCATTCGCGGCATTCGGGCGTATAGAGCGGAATGACATGATCGCCCTTCTTCACCGAGGTCACCCCCGGTCCGACATCGACGACGATGCCGGCACCCTCATGGCCGAGGATGGCCGGGAACAGGCCTTCGGGATCGGCCCCCGACAGGGTGAAATCGTCGGTATGGCAGATACCGGTCGCCTTGACCTCGATCAGCACTTCGCCGGCTCTTGGCCCCTCAAGCTGAACCGTCATCACCTCAAGCGGCTTGCCGGCCTGCACCGCTACGGCTGCTCTTACGTCCATGGAAATCCCTCCAGAATCAGTAGTCTATCGCTGATATTTCGTTTGATTTGCTAGCTTGACGTCTTTGCCCACAAATCACGTATTTCCTGCCTCATAAGCAGGGATTCTTCCCACCGATCGGTGGTGTCTTCGCCGTCCCTTCCGGTGATGGCATAGGGTTTCGGTCCCAACTCGCAGGTGAAGGCAAGCGTCGCATCCTTGGCCGCGCGTTTGCGCCAGCTCCTGAAGCCATAGTCCCACCAGCCGAGGAAAAGATCGACCCAAGGCCTGTGATGCGGAAAGGAAATCTCGATCTGGACCTGCTCACGGGAAGCAACGCGGCCGTGAAAGGCCCAGGAACTATCCAGTATCCGATGAATAAGGGCGTGATTTTCGTCGGATACGGGCCAGGCGAATTCCCGGCCGACCAGGAAATGGGAGATGTCGCCCAGCAGCTGCAGGTCCGGCAGCCGATCGAGCAGGTCGAGCGTGAAGAACAGATCCGTCGTCATCCGGTCGCGATGCGTCTCGATCCAGACGTCGATGCCGGCCTCTTCCGCCAGCCGTTGCCAGCCTTCCAGCAGGGGAATGCAATCTTCAAGCCGCCGCAACCGCACGTCGGGCTGGAGACAGATATGATGGACATTGTATTCGGCGGCGACCTCTAGCGCGGGCTTTAGATCGTCGACGGTCTTTGGGAAGCATTGCCCCTCCGCCTGCAGACCATGCTGCTTGAGGAGGCCTGCAATACGAGCAACGAGATTGCGATCATACCAATGGGTGCTGATGCCATCGAAACCGGCGGCGGCGATCTTTTCGATATTCTCCTCCAGAGAAAGCTCCGGAAATCGTGCGCTGCGTCGCTCCATGGACCAAAGCGACTGGAATATGAGCAAATCCTGCATAGTTCCTCCCGTACCAGTAAGCTGCTCAGATCATGAATTCGATGGCTTTGCCAGTCAGCGCGATGATGGGTTTTGATCATGGCCGCGTTTCATTGCAAAGCGGATGTATTCGCTTGGCCGAGAGCCAGCGGCGTGATGGTTTTTCATCAAAATACTCTCGGACGCCGACCGGCTCCATCGTTAACTCTTGCCTAGCGGTCACTTGGGCCGCAGTTTCCTGGGAGGAAAACATGTTCAAGTTTTTGAGTGCAAGCGCGCTCGCTCTCGTGCTGTCGTCACAAGCTCATGCCGCCGATCGGATCGGCGTCTCTATGGGCTACCTCACGACCAATTTCCAGACCTTGATCGCCAATGGCATGCAGGACTATGCCAAGACCAAGAGCCTCGACCTGCAGGTGGTGGACGCCGCCAACGACGTCAACAAGCAGCTCGATCAGGTGCGCAACTTCGCAGCCGGCGGCGTCTCGGCCATTATTGTCGATCCGGTGGATTCAGACGGCACGCCGGCCATGAGCAAGATAGCAGAAGAGGCCGGCATTCCGCTGATCTACGTCAACATCCAGCCGACCGACCTGACGACGCTCGCAAAGAAGCAGGCCTTCGTCGGATCGAATGAAACCGAATCCGGCACGCTCCAGACCAAGGAAGTCTGTCGCATGCTCGGCGGCAAGGGCGATGTCGTCGTCATGGTCGGCGACCTCAGCAGCCAGGCCGCGCGCCAGAGAACGCAGGACGTGCATGACGTACTGAAATCAAGCGAATGCAGCGGCATCAAGGTGGTGCGCGAGCAGGTGGGCAATTGGAGCCGTGTCGATGGCGCCGATCTCGTTTCGAACTGGCTGACCTCCGGCCTGACATTCAATGCCGTCATCGCCAATAACGACGAGATGGCGCTGGGCGCTATTTCCGCGATCAAGAACGCCGGCGGCTCGACCGACAAGACGATCGTTGCAGGTATCGATGCGACGCCGGATGCGCTGCAGGCAATGAAATCAGGCGATCTCAAGGTAACCGTATTCCAGGACGCCAAGGCGCAAGGCCGTGGCGCCATCGATACAGCGGTGAAGGCGATCAAGGGCGAGCAAATCGACAGGGAAGTCTGGATCCCCTTCAAGCTGGTGACGAAGGACAACATGGTTCAGTTCGAAAGCCTCAACTGAAGAGGCAAGCGCCGGCAACGAGGAGCACGGCTGGCGATGCACGGGAAGGAGTGGCCTCCGGTCTCTCCTTCTCGCCCCCGACTTCAGGCTGGCGCACTTTCCGCCGCCGTGAGCAAATTTCATCAAATCAATGCTGTCGTTTCCAGCCGACGCCGCTGACACTGACCGCATAGTTCCGCCAACTGGGAGGCACCTCATGGACGACACGCTATACGGCACGCGCGACAAGCGCGGGGACTGGAAACCCAACAAGCTTCTGCAATATCCGCCTGTCTTCATCTGGCCGGCCAAACCGATCGCATTCCTGAAATGGTTCTTCGGCTATCCCGGCTACCTGATGCCCTGGAATGTCGTCTACGCCGTTGTCGCGACGTTGTTGTGGCTCTATGCGACGCCCTCCATGGAGACGATGAAAACACTGGCGCCGGGCTGGATCGCCTATCTTCTCCTGCGCAATGCCACCTTGGTTTTCCTGTTCTTCGGCGCCTTTCACCTGCGCCTTTATATGCAGAAGAAGCAGGGCACGAGCTTCAAATACAATAGCAAGTGGCCGTCGAAGGATAACTCTGCCTTCCTCTTCGGCAACCAGACCGTCGACAATGTAATCTGGACCTTCGCAAGCGCCATACCCCTCTGGACGGCCTTCGAGGTGCTGACACTTTGGGCCTTTGCGAATGGCATCATTCCCTACGTCGATTTTGCCGAGCACCCGATCTATTGCATTGTCATTATGCTGCTGATCCCGGCATTCCGCGATCTGCATTTCTATCTCGTGCATCGTCTGATCCACTGGCCGCCGCTCTACCACGCGGTCCACAAGCTGCATCACAACAACGTCAACCCCGGCCCCTGGTCAGGGCTTGCGATGCACCCAGTCGAGCATCTTTTGTATTTTTCGGGCGTTCTCATCCATTGGATCGTACCGTCCAATCCGATCCACGCCTTGTTCCATCTGACGCATGCTGCTCTCGCTCCAGCACCGGGCCATGCCGGCTTCGACAAGATCGTGATCAGTGAGGATGCTGGGATCGATACCCACGCCTATGATCATTATCTCCACCACAAATTCTTCGAGTGCAATTACGCCGACGGTGTCATCCCGCTCGACCAGTGGTTCGGCACCTTTCACGACGGCTCGAAAGAGGCCGAGGACCGTATGAACAAGCGCTTCATGGAGCGCGCCAAGAAATATGCAGAGAAACAGGCCCGCCGCTCCGGCACACCGAGCTGAGGCGGACTACGGCCGGCCAGATCTTTGCGGCTATTGCAACGATATCAGGGCCCTGCCGAGTGACCTTAGTGTTCCATATGCATCATTTTCGCTCTCCCCCCGCCACCGATTTAAGCGGTTGATGATGGCGGGAAATACCGGAGCCTGCGGCCCTCCTTCCGCAGGCTCCGGATTTATCACTTATCGGTGACTTGATGTTGGCCAATATTCTCTGCCGTATAGGTCAGGAACGGCACCGGGTCCTCGCTGACAGGCACGTCGATGATCCCCATTCGCGATAGGATGGTATCCAACGCGCGCCTTGCCTGGGTTTCCGGCGCCTGATCGAGAACGAGCGTCATCAGCCCCGATGATATGAAGCGGCGAGTCTCGTCGTTGAGTTCATGCCCTATCCAGACGAACTCGCTTCCTCGCTGTTCCCGAAGACGCTGAAGCACTGAGCCGACGCCGAGATTGGCGCCGCCGGCATTGTAGACGCCGACAATATCCGGACAGCGACGCAGCGCCTGCGTCATCATCTCGGCGGATTTCACATCGTCATCCAGGCCGAAGACCACCTCTGAAAACTGCAGTGCGGAGCTGCCATCGGACCCGAGATAATCGGAGAAGCCGCGAATGCGCTCCTTGTGAATCTGATAAGCCCAGCTATGACAGATAGCGACGATGCTTCCCTTCGCATGCCGAAGCATGCGCGACATGTAGAATCCGGCGGTTCGGCCCGCGGCATAATTGTCGATCCCCACGAACACGTCATCCCTACCGGTGAGGTAGGAGACGATCTGGACGACTTCGATGCCGGCGGCGCGCGCCTTTCGCAAGCTCTCTCTGATTTTCGGATGATCGATGGCCACGACGATCAAGCCATGCCGTCGAATGCCGCTATTGGCGATATGTGCGGCAAATCTTTCGATGTCGCTCTCTTCGATAAAGGTCCGGTGGACTGTAATCGAGCTATCCAACGAGGCGGCGACCCGCTCAAAAGCACGATTGAGCCTGCTGAAGAACGGTGATTCCGGCCGCACCAAGACAACCTCGATGCGGATCGTGCCGCGATAAAGGCTTGGTATCAGCCCCTTATAACCCAGCCGCTTGGCTGCCAGTACCACCTTTTCCGCTGTCTGCGGCCTGACGCTGCCGCGTTCATTCAGAACGCGCTCCACGGTCGCAATGCCGACACCTGCAGCCGCGGCGATATCCACAAGACGTGCCTTCTTCATTCCGCTCCTCCTTGATGAAAAATGATCATAATCGGCGTGGAAAGTGAAGGCCTATCTCGCGCATGCTCTAAACCAGCCGGGAGGAGAAAACCAAGCGCGATCAAAGCGCAATGTCGACTTGCTCCCAGCATCAGATGATGGCTTTCGCGTTTTGTGACAGCTGCAATGAGGAGGAAGAAATGACGACCTGGGTTGATGCCTGCGCTGCCGATGAAATCGATCAGGAGGATGTTGTCCGTTTCGATCACGCCGGAAAAACCTTTGCGATCTATCGCAGCCCTGACGACGAGTATTTTGCGACGGATGGGCTTTGCACTCATGAAAAGATCCATTTGGCCGATGGGCTCGTCATGGACGACATCATCGAGTGTCCGAAGCACAATGGCCGCTTCAGCTACAAGACCGGCGAGGCACGCGGCGCGCCGGTCTGCATCAATCTGAGAACCTACCCGGTCAGAGTGGAAGGCGATCGCGTCATGATCGGTGTCGGAGTATGAGCGGCGATACGGGCATCATCATCGTCGGCGCCGGCGAATGCGGCGCCCGCGCCGCGCTGAGCCTCAGAGGGAACGGCTACGAGCACTCCATTACCCTCATCGGCGACGAGGTGCATCTTCCCTACGAGCGGCCGCCGCTTTCCAAGCAGGTTTTGCTCGATGAGGCAGAGCCCAAAGCGTCCGCCGTTCTCGACGACGCCGTGCTGGGCGCGCAGGCAATCGAGCATATCGGCGGAGCATCGGCGAGCGCCATCGACACATCCGGAAAGCAGCTGATCCTCTCGGATGGCCGGGCGCTGCCTTACGACAAATTGCTGCTGACGACGGGGGCGACACCCAGGCAATTACCGAACGCGCCTTCCAGCGGCCGGATCCTTTATCTGAGAACGATCGACGACGCGCTGGCGCTTCGCTCCTCGATCCGTGCCGATATGCATGTGGGTGCGCTTGGGGGCGGTTTCATCGGTCTTGAGGTCGCCGCCTCCGCGCGCAGGCGTGGAGCGAGAGTCACGGTCATCGAGTCGCAGGAGCGCATTCTCAAGCGCGGCGTGCCAGAATCGATCGCTGAAACGATCGCAGCCCTGCATCAGCGCAACGGCGTGGCCTTGAAATGCGGTGTGGCGGTTCTGGGGATCGAAGCGGACGAGCAGCAGGTCGGTATCTCCCTTTCCGATGGAGATGTGATCGCGGCGGATGTGCTGGTCGTTGGGATCGGCGCGCAGCCGCGCACCGAGCTTGCCGCTCAGGCCGGGATTGCAATCGATAACGGCATTGCGGTCAACGAGCGCCTGGAAACGTCGGTGACGGATATCTATGCCGCCGGCGACTGCTGTTCCTTTCCGCATCCCCTCTACGGCGGACGCCGGCTGCGCCTCGAAGCCTGGCGCAATGCCCAGGATCAGGGCATTCTTGCAGCAGCTAATCTGATGGGCGCTGCACGCAGTTTTCAGGCCGTCCCCTATTTCTGGTCCGACCAGTTCGATCACACACTACAGATCGCAGGTCTTGTCGATGAGGGACGGATGACCGTTCGGAGAGATCTGGGCGACGGCGCCTTCATCCTGTTTCATCTCGATGCAGACCAGCGGCTGGTCGCTGCAAGCGGCGTCGGGCCTGGCAATAAAGTCGCCAAGGACATCAAGCTGAGCGAGATGCTGATTGCCAAGCGCGTCACTCCGCCAATCGAGGCGCTGGCGGCCCACGCAAACCTGAAATCCCTTCTGCCACGAGCCGCGTAACAAACCATCGCACGAACGCTGCCACTGCTTGTTTTGGCCTTCAGGTCTGCGCCGGTGAATGCCGGAGCACATCAATGACGATGTGGAGCAAGGCAACGGAGGCGATTGAATGCGCTTGTTTCAGAACGATGTCGACAAGCTCCAAGATTCAAGAGATCCTTGAAGCGTCGACTTGTGCTGCGCGCCATTTTGGTTCGCACCAAGCGGGAAACGCCAAGGGGGGGAAATGACGGACCGGCTCAAGAACAAGATTGCGATCATTTCGGGGGGAGCGACCGGGATGGGTGGGGCCGCCTCGCGCCTGTTTGCGGACGAAGGTGCAAAGGTCGCGATTATCGACCGAAATGGCGCCGCGGCGGCTGAGACGGTACAGGCGATCCGCAATGCCGGTGGCACCGCCGACTATTGGGTTGCCGACGTTTCGGACGAAGCAGCCGTCAATGCTGCGGTCAAAGGCATCGAGGACCGTTTCGGTGCCGCGACCGTGCTCTTCAATCACGCCGGCACGATCGTCATCAAACCGTTTCTCGAAACCACACTCGAAGATTGGGAATGGTTGCACGCTGTCAATGTGCGCTCGATGTTCCTGATGACCAAAGCCGTTCTGCCTGGGATGATTGCAGCAGGTGGCGGCTCGATCGTTTGCACATCATCGATCTCGGCCGTCGCGGCAACGCCGATGGAGGTACTCTACGATACGACGAAGGGTGCTGTTCACATGTTCGCGCGCGCCATTGCCGTCGAATTCCGTGATCGAAACATTCGGTGCAACGCCGTTTGTCCGGGCTTTATCCGCACGCCGCATGGCTTGCGCGAGGTCGCCGAGCTGCAAGCGCTTGGCGTCGACGTTTCGGATGAAGCGATCGCCGCACAGCAGGGCCGGATTGGAGAACCGGAAGATGTGGCGCGAGCCGCTCTCTATCTCGCCTCGGATGAATCCAGCTTTGTCAACGGAATTCACCTGTTCGTCGACAACGGCTTTACCGCGATCTGACCAGCGAACCGTTCGGCAGCCGGCAGGCTTGTAGTGCCCGCTCTTCCGGAGCAGGTCCGATAGCCTTGCCGAACGGCCGATTTGGATCAAAACCGATCAGAAGTCTTCCCAGACCGGACTTGCCGCCTGCGAGGTTCTCCCGAAGGCAGATCTCAGTTTCTCGCCCAATGCTCGCTGACCGGAGGGCTGGGCGCCTGCGCCGGAAGCTCTGCCAGCCGGAGCGGCATGAGAGACCGTGTCATTTTTTCTCTGCATGGAAGCACCCAGCGAAACCACCCTCCCCGCAGCAGTGCTTAACTTGAACTGGGCGAGGCGGGCAGAGAGCGATGAGACCTCGCTGGCCAGCGTGTGTGTCGCCGCATTGGATTCCTCCACCATCGCAGCGTTCTTCTGTGTTGCGTGGTCCATCTGATTGACGGCGGTGTTGATTTCCTGGAGGCCTGTCGATTGCTCACGTGCCGATTGCACGATCGCCTGCACGTTGGTGTCGATCAGTTGGACCTCCTGAACGATCGCGCGCAGTGCTTCGCCTGTCTGGTCGACCAGGCTGACGCCCTTTTTGACCTGATCGCCAGACGAATGGATCAACGCCTTGATCTCCTTTGCCGCAGTGGCGGAGCGCTGCGCCAGCTCCCTGACCTCCTGTGCTACCACGGCGAAACCCTTGCCGGCTTCGCCAGCGCGAGCAGCTTCGACACCGGCGTTGAGGGCCAGCAGGTTTGTCTGGAAGGCGATATCGTCGATCACGCCGATGATGTTGGAGATCGACTGGGAGGATTGTTCGATGCCGGTCATGGCTTCGACAGCGCTATGGACGATCTGGCCGGATCGCTCGGCATTGCCTTTCGTGCGTCCGACCAGCGCTGCCGCCTCCTCCGCACGCGTTGTGGAATCCTTGATCGAGGTGGTGATCTGCTCAAGCGCTGCAGCAGTCTCCTCGACAGAGGCCGCCTGCTGCTCCGTCCGCTTCGCAAGATCGTCCGCGCCTGTGCGGATTTCCTCCGACCCGCTCTGGATCACCGACGCGTTTTCGGAGAAGGAGATCATGGCTGCTTGCAGTTTCTCGACCGAAGCATTGAAATTGCCGCGGATTGCATCAAGCGCCGAGGTGAAGGGCTGGTCGAGCCGGACCGTCATATTGCCGTCCGAAAGCTGTATGAGACCGGCGGCAAGCTCACCGACGGCGAATTTCACCTCCGCTTCCTGGGCGTCGTTGATACGGGCACGCTCGGCCCGTTCTGTCTCCTGTGTTGCGCGACTGACTTCCGCCTCGGCTTCCAGCCGGACCTTCTCACGGTTGCTTTCCAGCAAGATGTGCAGCGAGCGCGAGAGGTCTCCGATTTCATCGCGAGCCTCGCGATCCTTCAACGCGACATTAAGGTCACCGTTCGCGATCCGATCGGTTTCGCCGATGACGTTCTCGATGCGACGGATAAATTTCCGCGCAATCAGCCAGCCGGCAAGTCCGAGTAGAATGGCAGCGATCGAGGTGACCACGACAGCGTTTCTGACGACACTGTTAACCTGGGCGAAGACCGTGGCCTTCGGCACCACGACAACTGCATACCAGGATATGGTGTCGGTCAATTTCACCGGCTCGGCGATGGCAAAATAAATCCCACCATCAGGACCGGTTATTTCATGTTCCGTACCGGGATTGGCAATCAGCCGATCCCAGCCTGCTGTCTCGGCGCCGCCATCCTTTATGTTCTTTCCGATGAGCGCAGCGTCCGGATGGCTGATCATTCCTCCGCCGTTGGTAACGAGGCTCATGAAGCCCGTCCCCATGGGATGGATTGCGGAGATGGCCTTCTGAGCATCGTCGAGAGCCATATCCAGGCCGGCAACACCCACAGGCTTTCCATCGACCATGATCGGCTTGGCGATGGAAGTCATCAGCACCTGCTTGCCGTCGATCGCGTAGGAATAAGGCTCTATGACAACGGTCTTTCGTTGGTTGAAGGGGAGCTGGTAGTAGTCCCCTGCGCCTGACACCGTATAGTCAGCAAGAGGGACGTGGGTGATCTGGCCGCCGCTGCGAACCCAATATGGAATATAGCGGCCGGTTGCGTCGTGGCCTTCCTTGCCGGCGAAGTCTTTGTCCTTCCCATCGAAGGCGTCCGGCTCCCAACCCGTCCAGACGCCGAGCGCCGTCGGATTGCCGTCAAGCATATTCTTCAGGATTTTATCAGCTGTCGTCCGGTTTGCGTCGCCGGCGTCCTTCATAGTGGACAGGACCGTTTCCAGCGAATTGACGACGGTGATCGCCTCTCCAAGCGTCTTTTCCGACCCGGCTGCCGTGGTGCGGGCGATTTGCTGCATCTCATTGAGACTCGACTGGCGAATATTCGTATATGCAGAGTCAATAAGGATGGCGGAAGCTGCCACCGTCGCGACTACGCCGCATGCGGCTACCGAGAGAATATTGCGGCTAGTTGCAGATTTCAAAATCATATCACCACCTTATCGGGTGGCGATGCGATCACTCGGCGCGCCCCCACGTGCCTCTGAAAGAAACAAGATTCCGCGAGCGGCCAACAACAATTTGAGCCGGTTGCATCTTTAAAAATCTAGATGTTCTTGATTAAGAAACAGTATATCCAGATATCGCCTTCGCGATCCGCATTAATATGACTTTTGGTCATGAAGAAAAACGCGGCAACTTCCGAAAAACTGACTATTTTAACCTGCCATGCGTCATATATTGATGCCGCAGCGCACAATTAGACGCATCTACTAGACTTCATCCGTCGTGATGCGACCGCCCCTGGACCGGAGGCGCGGTGGACCGGCCGGCAAATAGCATAGGTGGTTTGGGCCGCACCTTACGGAGTTGGCAAGCGCCTTAACCTAGATGGCTTGCTTATGGCTGAATGTTTCGGAGCAAACTGGCCATGCAGAGAGCGCCTAACAGAATAAAACTATCAAATAGTTAGACAGACTATTTAAACTATCTTCCTAGCGTTGCTTTGCGCCTATGCAACGCTGGGCCATTACAGCCCGTTCAGGACACGCTCCTCCAAAGCGGTAGTCGCACGACAGTCTTCAACTCAATCGCTCAGAGGAGAATTCGTCGCCCTCTCGGTCAGGGTTGCAATGGCATTCCAGGACATAAGCGCGATTTCATCGCGTTCCTTGTCCGACAGCGGGGCCGGATTGAAGCGACGCCATTTCAATGTGTTGCGAATGCCGCCGCCGATATAACCGGACATCGTCGAGGACGGAAGATCCTGCAGCAGGCCGGCGGCTTTGGCCGCGCTCATCAGGCCAACGGAGTACTGTGTCACCTCATCGAAGATGGCATTCAGTTCGTCGCCCGAAATCAGCGGCACGTTGGAGAGATATTCGAACAGGAGTGCGCGCTGACGATCCTGCCAGATAAAGTCGATATAGTCGTATATGTAGCGGATGATACGCTCGCGCGGCCCGTCTGGATCCGAAGGCGAAGGAATGAGATGCGCCGCGACGGTTGAAGCCAGCCGCGCATAGACCCCGCGAATGAGATCGTCCTTCGATTTGAAGTAATTGTAGATCGAGCCGGTCGCCACCCCGGCGGCATCCGCGATCGCTGCCATGGAACATTGCAGACCGTTTGCAACGATCAGTTTGGCGGCGGCATCGAGGATGCGTTCGCGTCGGGCGGGATCTAATTCCATTCTGAATGAACCTTCATTCACCTGTCATGTCGCCTGTGTATCGATATGGCGTCTAACAGGCAAGCGTCTTTCAAGACAACCACCGGAAAGCGCACGACGCACAGGAACCGACATCATGACGGCACACACCACCTTTGTTCACCTCACCGATCTGCATGTCTCCGACCCGACGGTAAAGGACGATCACCTCTACTCGGAAACATCGAAGACGCTGGTCGCCATCCTCTCCGACGTCAAACGGCTGACACCAAGCCCAAGCTTCATCATCGCAAGCGGCGACCTGACCAATCGCGGCGATGTCGGCTCCTATGAGGAATTGAAGCGCATCATGGGTGAAGCCAACCTCGGTATTCCCGTGCTTTACGCACTCGGTAACCACGACAAGCGCGATGGCTTCTACGCGGCGATGACCGACCGCACCGAGGACCTCGGCGCGCCCTACGACCATGCCTCCGTGATCGACGGCGTCCACATCGTCGTCATGGATTCCAGCCATCCGTTCAAGGTCGGCGGCAGCTTCGAGGCCTCGCAATTTGCGTGGCTCGAAGCCGAGCTTGCCAACCACCCCGAACTGCCGAAGCTGCTTGTCATGCATCACGCTCCGGCGCTCGACGCCAATCCGGATCTCGAGTGGGAATCGCTTGCTATCGCCGACTCCGAAAAGCTGCGCACTCTTCTCGAAGGTCGCAACATCATCGGCATTCTCTCTGGTCACATCCATTTCGACCGCGTCAGCAACTGGTACGGCATCCCGGTGATCGTCGGCATCGGTCAGCATGCGGCCACCGACGTGCTCTATCTGCATGAAGGCCTGCGCATGCTATCCGGTGCATCCTTCGCAATCGGCACCGTGCGTCCATCCGGCCTGACGGTTTCCTTCGTGCCTCAGCCCTCCGAGCGGCGCGAACTGCACAGCTTCACCTTCGCCGACATGACCGAAATCCTCAGGAAGTATGAAGAGCAGGCGGCATTTGCCGCTGCTGAATGATCGGGGAGATTTCCAAGATGAAACTCAGAATGTTCCTTTGCGCGAGCTTCGCCTTTGCGACGCTCGCATCGGCAGCGGTTGCAGGCCAGATCCCGGCCAAGGTGGAAACACCGGTCACCATCAACTACTACAACTACAACCTTGCCTCGACCGGCAATGGCGCCGCAGCCACCAAGCGGCTGATTACCGAATTCGAAGCGGCCAATCCGAATATCAAGGTCAACGGCGTTGGTGTTCCATCGTCCGATATCAGCACCCGCATCCAGGCCGACGTTGCCGCCGGTCATGGGCCTGACATCGCCCAGATGGTGTTCTCCGACCTCGATTTCTTCGTGAACAATCTCGGTGCTATCGCACTTGAGGACGCCGTCCCCTCCCCGGAACTTACGGCTCATTTCGAGGGCATATCGCCGAAAGGTCTGAAGCTTGGGGTCTATAACGGCAAGACCTATGGTCTCGCCTATACTTTCTCCACGCCGGTCCTGTTCTACAATGCCGACCTGTTTCGCAAGGCGGGCCTCAATCCAGACCAGCCGCCACAAACCTGGGCCGAGATAAAGGTCGCAGCCAAGGCCATCGTCGACAAGACCGGCCAGGATGGTCTCGCCACCGGCATCTTCGGACCATCTGCGGGCGACTGGCTGTTTCAGGGGCTGATCCGCTCCAACAACGGCGACGTGCTCTCTGCCGATCGCAAAAAGTTGACCTTTGCCGCACCAGCGGCCGTGGAAGCGGTCTCGATGCTGCACGACCTCTATACTGCCGGCGTCTATTCCAACCTCGACATCAATGCCGCAATGGACGGGATGGCTGCTGGCACGGTTGGGATGTATCTGCAGACCTCCGCCATCCAGGCCTATCTCGTTAAGGGTGCCGCGGGCAATTTCGACTTGCGCGCCACGACCATGCCCCGCTTCGGCGACAAGCCGGTGCGGCCGAACAATTCCGGTAGCGCATTGGTCATCATGAGCCCTGATCCGCTCAAGCAGCGCGCTGCCTGGGAGCTCATGAAATTCATGACGTCCAAGCATGCTTACACGGTCATCACCTCCGAGATCGGCTATCTGCCGCTACGCACCGATATCGTCAACGATCCGCAATATCTCGGTAACTGGGTCAAGGAGCATCCGCTCGTCCAGCCTAACCTGAAGCAGCTGGACGTGCTGGAACCCTGGGAATCCTTCCCCGGCCCCAACTATCGCCAGATTGCCAAGGCGATGATGGATGGCGCCGAACAGGCCGTATTCGGTGGCGGCGATCCCGCTCAGGCAATGAAGACGGCCCAGGACACTGCCCAGGCACTGATGCCGAAGAACTCCAACTGAGCCGATAGCGGCCTCTTCCCGCCTGTCGGCAGGAGGAGGTCACTCCAGCCCAAGCAATATCTTCGACCCGCACCGAGAGACTAGCAGCGATGGGGCAGACAACCACGCCATGACCACCATAACCGCCTCCACCCCATCGCCGGTCGCAGCGAGCAGGTCCCATCGGCAGGCTCGCCGGCGCGGCTATCTGCCATGGCTCTATCTGTCGCCTGCGATTGCGACCTTTGTCCTTTGGATCTACTGGCCGCTGATCGATGCCTTCCGGTTGAGCTTCTACGAATGGAACATGCTGGCGACCTCGCCGGTGACCTTTATCGGCTGGACCAACTATATCAATATCTTCTCTCTGCCGAAGTTCTGGCAGGCCTTGCGCAATACCGGAATCTACGTCGTCGGCCTGCTTCCTATCGCCGTCCTGCTGCCGCTGGCGATTGCCATCTTCACCGCCGATCTGCCGGCGCGCTCGCGCACCATCTACCGGGCGATGATCTTCGTGCCGATGATCGTTGCCCCTGTCGTCGCGGCGGTGTTGTGGCGCTGGTTGCTCGACCCTGGTCACGGCATGGTGTCCATGACCCTTAAGGCCATGGGAATTTTCGCACCACGTTTCCTTCAAGACCCGAAGATCGCCATCTGGACGATCATTGTGCTAACTGGCTGGAAGCTAATCGGCTTTTCGACGCTGATCCTTTCTGCAGCAAACGCCAATATCAATCCCTCCTTGATCGAGGCGGCCCGCGTGGATGGTGCCAGTCGATGGGATATTATCCGCGACATCCGGTTGCCGCTCCTCAGCTCGACCGTCCTGTTTCTGGTGATGATGACCATCCTGCTCGGCGCGCAGTGGAGCTTTTCCTACATCAATGTGCTCACCGGCGGGGGGCCGCTCGGGGCGACGACCAACATCTATTATCTTCTCTGGGATTTTGGCTTCTCCAGCCTTTCGGTCGGCTGGAGTTCGGCGGCCGCCGTCGTCCTCTTCATCGGCTTCAGCATCCTGGCATATCTATTGTTCCGACTGATCGACAGGTTTTCCTTCTATGACAACTGATGTCCTCACCCGGCCGAGCATGCGCAAGCGCCGCAGTCTCATCCTTGGAGCCGAGAAGACCGCCGGCCACGCGATTATGATCGTCCTGTCGTTCCTTTGCCTGTTCCCCGTTTATTGGATGATCATAACATCGCTGCGGCCGGCCAATCGCGTCTTCGAACAAAGCCTTTGGCCGACCGCGGCTTCGCTGGACAATTATGTCTATGCGCTCGGCGCCATCCCGATCGGGCGCATGCTGATAAACACATTGATCGTGTCGGCGGTCGTCACCGTTATCCAGCTCCTCACCGGGTTGCTGGCGGCCTATGCCTTCGCACGCTGGCGCTTTCGTGGCGACAAGATCGTCCATATCCTCATCGCGCTTACCTGGCTGGTGCCGCTGCAGGTCGTGATGATCCCGAACTACCTGATTGTCGCCAATCTCGGCCTGCTCGACAGCGTGACCGCTTTGATCCTGCCGCATTTCGCCTCGGCGCTCGCCGTACTTCTCCTCCTGCAGGCGATGCGCAGCTTTCCGAACGAGGTGCTGGAGGCGGCGCGGATGGACGGTGCCGGCAGCTGGCGCACTCTTTGGGAGGTGATCACACCCAATCTGCGCGGCACGATCGCGTCGCTTGCCATCCTCATCTTCATTTCGACATGGAATGAATATTTCTGGCCGCTTCTCCTCTCCCGCACACCGGAAAACAGTGTGATCCAGATCGGCATTCAGATGTTCATGAGCTCGGAAGGCACACAATGGGGGCCGCTGATGGCCGCTTCCACTATGGCTAGCCTGCCGGTTTTCATCCTCTATATTGTACTGCAGCGGCAGGTCGTTTCTTCCTTCATGAAATCGGGAATACGCTGATGGACCTCCATGCTATGCGTCACCTGCCCATCAAGGGCACCTACAACCTTCGCGATCTCGGGGGTTATTCCGCCGGCACGACGACCACGCTCTGGCGACGGATCCTTCGCTCCGACGGGCTGCACCGCCTGGATAAGGAAGGAATGGCGACCCTGATCGGGGAAGGCGTGAGGGTCGTGATCGACCTGCGCAATGCGACGGAGCTCACGCATCAGCCCAATCCGTTCAGTCGCAACGAGGCAGTGCGCTATCACAATATCTCGCTGTTCGATACGCTGGCGCCCCCTTACAGACCCGACACCGACACGCTGCTCGATCTCTATGTCCAAGCCCTGCGGGAACGCCAAGAAGCCATATGCACCGTATTGACGCTGATTGCCGAGGCAGGTGACAATGTCGTGCTCTTCCATTGCACGGCGGGCAAGGACCGCACCGGCATCATCGCCGCCCTGCTGCTTGCAAACGCCGGCGTCGATACGGCAAGCATTCTCGAAGATTATTCGCTCACCGGCCGTCTGATCGAGCCGTTGATCGACGACATACTTGCCAGCGCCCTCGCGCGGGGTGCCGACATCGAGAAATTCCGCCCACTGCTTGCCTGCGATCCCGCGACCATGGCCGCGACGATCGCCTTCATAGAAAAGGACTACCATTCTGCGGCGGATTATCTCGCCGCGGCAGGCCTCCGGCCTGACGTCATTCGACGCCTAAGAGAACGGCTTTTGGGACGCCCGTAGGCCCAGCTTTGTCGCCCGCTGGGCTGATTTCAGCCGCATTGCGGTTGAACTACAGCCGACGCGCACCTCAGACAGGCCGGCCATCCCGTCGATGAAAGCCGCCTCCGACCCTTGATAATCACGGCTCGTCAAGCCAGGAGAGTGGCATCATGGAGAGTTGCTGGAGATGACGAGATTGCAGGATGCGCAGGGCCTGGAGATTTTGCACGAGGGGCATCGCACTCGCTTGAAATGGCACCGCCTACGCAAGCGGTTTTCCGATCCACTGTTTTCTGCCGAGGTGATGGCGGAGGGTTTTACCGTCGGCGCCTCGATGGAGCTCGATATGCGTGTGCGCGGCGATGGCGGCTTCGTCGTGCTGCATGATAAGCAGCTCGAAGGTGAGACAACAGGACACGGACCGATCGCCGGGAAGAGCATTACCGACCTAAGCGATATTAGGATGCAGGACGGAGGGCGGCCGCTGATCCTCAGCGAGGATCTCGCTGCCATGATGCAATCGACGCATCCGGCCGCATTGCTGCAATTCGATATGAAGGACGACTTTGAAGCGATCGGCGCGCGCGGCATACGGCATCTTGCCGAGAATTTCCGAGATATCGCTGCCGCGGTGATCATCAGCGGTGGCAGCCTCGACCTCATCGTCGCGGTCAAGGAGAAGCTTCCCGAGGTGCTGCGCGGCATCGATCCGTCCGATAAGCTTTACGACATTAGGAAAGTCGGCGGTTGGAAGGCTGTCGAGATGGAATTACGCGCCGACCTGCGCGGCCCAACCGAACCTGACACAATCTATCTCCACTGGTCGCTGATCCTCAATGCCGCCAAGGAAGGCCTGGATATGATCGGTCTCTGCCGTGACGAGGGCAAACGCGTCGATGCCTGGACCTTCACCCTGAGAGATCCGGAGGCTGGTTTCAGCGAAGAGGAGTGGACGAATTTCTCGGCGCTGATGGCGCTGAAACCAGACCAGATCACCACCGATGAGGCACTGGCGACCGAGCGCGCCTGGCGCCAGCGGATGACGGGTTAACCGAAACCGGGCGGTCTCCCGTCCGACCTCGAGGGCAACAGTGATCGCGACCTCCGCCCGCGCGCGGATGGCGGCGGCGTCGAATGCGGAATTCATCAAGCAGTCCTTCTTTTTATCAGCGTCACCGGCGTGAGTTCGACCCGTGCCGTCAGGTCCGGTTCGGCCATCCGGCTCATCAACAGATCGACGGTCTGTTCGGCCTGGAAGTCGCAGGGCTGGCGGATGGTCGTGAGGTCGTAGGCGGACCAACTCGCCTGCGGAATGTCGTCATGGCCGATAACGCGCAGCGGTGGAGCATCGTTGCGGCCGCGGCCATGCATGAGGCGGTCGATCACGCCGCAGGCCATGTAATCGTTGGCGCAAAACAGCCCGTCGATGCCGGATGCGGCAAGTTCACCCGCCGCATCATAGCCGCTCTGGTAGTCGTTGACCTTGATTTGCAGAAGTTGCGCCTCGGCACCGAGCTGCTCGCAGCACGCGATGAACGCCTCGCTGCGCCGCCGCGCCGTATAGGATATCGCGGGTGCGGCCATCACGGCGGGTTTTCGCACGCCACTGTCGATCAGATGGGTGGCGGCCAGATGACCGGCCATACGGTCATCCGAGATGATACGGTCGACAAAGGGGATGTCGTTGCCCTTGTTGATCAGCACGATCGGCACGCCTTCGGCCGCGCACTGCTCGCAGATCTCGGTCGGCGGCGCGTCCGAGGTGACGATGACACCCGATACGGCGTAATGCAGCAGCTGGCCGATAACAGTCGAAGTATCCGCCTCCTGAGAGGTCGGCAGCAGGATGGGGCGGAAATTACGGGCGAGCAACGCCTTTGCCAGATGCTCGATCTGCAGCGTACGGAACGGATTGTCGAGGCCGGCGGCGACGAGGCCGACGAGATCGGAGCGTTTGTTGGTCAGGCTCCGTGCAAGATAGTTCACGCGATAGCCGAGTTCCTTGGCAGCCTGATAGACCTTCTCTCGCGTCTTCGGCGAGACGCTGGCATCCGGCGTGAAAGCGCGTGAAACGGCGGCACGCGAGACGCCGGCCACACGCGCCACGTCGAAGGACGTTACCTTGCGCGGCCCCTTATCCTTGTCTGCCAACTGCTTTTTCCCTCATCGCCGGAGGCCGCATCAGATCGGGCAGATCCGTGCAGATGCCAAGGACCGGCAGCTTCATGATGTCATCGAGAATGGCTGGCCGCTCCTCGTGCCAAAGCACGATCTCGCGGCCCGCGTCGAAGGCGCGGCGCATCAGCGCGTCGGTCACCAGGTCCTGCGGACGCTCGCCAGCCCCCTCCCAGCAAAGATGCAGGATATCCGCGCCGGCCTCGTCGCCGAGACTATGCGGATCATGGCCGACACGGACCAGCACGGAAAGCGGAAAATCACAGCCCGCGTCGCTGAGTTCGCGCACCTGTGCGATATCGAAGGAGCCGAGACAGGCGAAGCGCTGGTTGATCCCGGCAAGATGCTGCCAACAGAGCATGCCGGTTCCAGGCGCCTTGAGTTCGACATAGAGACCAGTTCCGGTCTCGCGAGCGAGAGCGGCGACTTCCAAAAAGCTCGGCACGTCGACGCCTTCGAGGGCGGCGAGTTCGGCAGCCGTCATTTCGGAAATGCGGCGGTCAATGCCGAAGACGCGGTCGAGGTGGTCGTCATGCGAAACCACGACCACGCCGTCTTTGGTCAATTGCGTATCGAGTTCCCACATTTCCGCGCCGAGTTCAGCAGCCCGGCGGAAGGCGGCGATCGTATTCTCGCGCTCGTGGCCGCTAGCGCCGCGATGGCCGATGCAGAAGGGAATCCGCCCCTTGCCAGAGGGCCAGCTGTAACGCGCAAAGAACGCCGAGAAATCGCGGGCCATCAGAGCCGCCTGCCATTTTCGTCGAAGACAAGGATGCAGCGGCTGTCGATCGCCCAGCGGACATCGTCGCCGACGTGAATGTCGTTGCGCACCGGCTGGATCGAGCGCAGTAGCGGCCCGCCAGCGAGAAGCACGTCATACAGGTTCTCACGGCCTTGAGTTTCGGCAAAGGTGATCTTGCCAGATACGGCGACGTCGCCCGTCGGGGTGAAATGCTCCGGCCGCACGCCGAGCATCAGCTTCGTGCCTTCGGAAGCGTCGACGGCAGCAGGCAGGGGCACGCGAATCTCGCTTTCGGGGACGACAAAGGCGCCCTTGTCCATGACGCCGCGCAGGAAGGTGATCGGCGGATTGCCGAGGAACCCGGCAACGAAAGCTGTCTTCGGATCATTGTACATCTCCGCCGGCGTGGCGATCTGGACGATCTCGCCTTCCTTCATGATGGCGATGCGGTCGCACATGCTCATCGCCTCCACCTGGTCATGGGTGACGAGGATGGCGGTGATGCCGGTCTCGCGCTGCAGGCGGCGGATTTCCGAGCGCATTTCGAGGCGCAGCTTGGCATCGAGATTGGCGAGCGGTTCGTCAAGCAGCAGCACGTCTGGCTTGCGGATCAGCGCACGCGCGAGCGCCACGCGCTGCTGCTGGCCGCCGGAAAGCTCGGCCGGTCGCCGGCCCATCAGGTTGCCGATCTGGACGAGCGCTGCGATGCGGTCGACCTCCTTGCGGATTTCGGCAGCCGGCACCCCCTTCACCTTCAAGGGAAAGCCGATATTTTCGGCAACCGTCATGTGTGGATAAAGGGCATAGGACTGGAAGACGACGCCGACATTGCGGACCTGGCTTGGCAGATCGGTGACGTCGCGGTCGCCGAAAAGGATGCGCCCGCCGGTTGGGCGGTGAATGCCGCAGATAGCGAAAAGCGTCGTTGACTTGCCGCAGCCGGAGGGGCCGAGCAGCGCCAGCATCTCGCCGCTACCGACTTCGAGCCGCATGTTCTCGATGATTTTGGTGGAGCCGAAGCTCTTCGAAAAATTGTCGAGGAGGATGCGCATCAGCCTTTGCTCCCGCTGCCATAGATGTTCATGAGGTATTTGTTGAAGAGTGCGTAAACGAGCAGCACCGGCACGAGGTAGAAGACGCCGACTGCCTTGAACATGTAGAAATCATAATTGTTGTCGTCGGCGAGGAAGTCCGCGAGATAAACCGAAAGCACCTGCACCTGGTTGCCTGGCGCCAGCACCTGCGGCAGGATGAATTCGCCCCAGCCGGAGAGGAAGGAAAACAGGCCGAGCGCCATGATACCGGGCTGGACCTGCGGCAGCACGAGACTGCGCCACACCCTAAAGCGCGAAGCGCCGTCGACGACGCCAGCCATTTCGATCTCCCAGGGCACGGTGTCGTAGAAGCCTTTCATCAGCCAGATGCCGAGCGGCAGATCGATCGCCGCCTTTACCAGGATGACGCCGATCAGCGAATTATAGAGCCCGATCACCTGCAACACGATGAAGATGGCGATGATCAGCGTCACCGACGGAAAGGCATGCAGCACCATGACGCCTGCAAGGAAAAAGCCACGTGCCGGCACATTCAGCCGCGACAGCACGTAGCCCGCCATCGACGAGACGATGAGGACGAGACTGGTGGTGCAGGCCGAAAAGAGCAGCGTATTCGCCGTCACCTGCCAGATGTTCGCCTTGCCCTCCGTCGTCTGCCATAGGAAGCGCCAATGCTGGAGTGTGAAACCGGAGGGCAGCAGCGCGTCCGCCTGCTTCACCGTCACGGTGTCGAGGAAAAGATAGACATACATCAAGAGCAGCGGCAGGCTCGCGATGGTGAGCACCGATATGACGGGCCAGCTGCGGTAATTTACCGGGGGCTGCGATCGTTCGACCATGGTCAATCCTCGATCAGGGGCTTGGCGACAAGCGTGCCGTAGTTGAAGACGCGCAGATAGAGAAGCGACAAAGTCACGCCGATGACGACGAGCACCAGTGCCATGGCGGCACCCAGCCCGTATTCGAGGTTGCCGGCATAGTTCTTGAGCGCGGTGTGATAGGCGGCGAGCGCCCAGATTTCGGTCGCGTTTCCCGGTCCGCCATTGGTGGCGAGCAGGGTTTCATTGAAGGAGGCAAGCAGCGAAAGCGTCTGGTAGCAGGTGACGAAGAGGATCGGCCAGCGCATCTGCGGCAGGATGATGTAGCGGATCTGCTGCCAGCGCGACGCGCCGTCGACTTCGCTCGCATAAAACTGGCTCTTCGGAATGGCCTTCATCGCCGAGGAGAAGACCAGCATGCCCATCGAGGCGCCGATGAAGCCGTTGATCAGCACAACGAAAAACCAGGCATTGTAGGCGCTGTCGAGCAGGTAGTTCTTCGGGGGATAGCCGAACTTGCCCATCAGGATCGAGATGAAGCCGGTATCCCAGGCGAGCCATTTCCACAGCATCACATAGATGACGACCGGGGTGATGCGCGGCAGGAGCCAGATGCCGCGGAAGATCGAGGCCGGCCTCGCCGGCATGTAATGTGTCCAGATCGCGAGCAGCAGCGCATAACCGACGTTGAAGAGCATTAGCACCAGCGCGACATAGAGCGCGGTATTCAGCAATACGCGCGCCATATCGGGCGAGTTGGCCATGCGCGAAAAGTTGTCGGTCGTCCAGGTCCAGCCGGTATAGGTGGCCTTGGCGACGGTTTCCTTCAGTTCCGGCGCCAGCTCAAGCCCTAGACTATCCAGGGCTGAAAAGAGCTGCTCCTTGCTGTCGAAGCGCGTGTTGAGGACAGAGCGGTTGAACTGTTCGGAAATTTGCTTGACATCACGTGTCGAAGGCCGTTCGGCAAGATCCTTGATCATGCGCTCAGCGTCGCGGCGCTTGGGGAAGACCTCGCCGGTGTGTTTGGCTCGCAATTCCGCAGCAATGCCAGGCGCAAGGCCCAGCCGTTCCACGGCCTTGAGGCCCACCTCGTCTATCGTATAGCGCGGCTCGGCCATTTCGGCGGCGATGTTGGGCATCGCCGATTTCAGCGTGATCAGCGAATTGGGCGCGATCTGGTAGACGCCGCCGGAAATGCCCGTCGCGGTCGTCATGTTGGTCATCGAGAAGACCGCCGTCAGAACGACCGGCAGCAGGAAGAAGAGAACGATCATGATCGCCGCGGGCGCGATCATTACCAGTCCGAGTGTTCTGGACGATTTCATGGAAGCCTCCTCGCCGACCGACCGGGCAGCGGGTCGCCGCCGCCCGGAAGAGTGCTTCGATCCTAGCGGATGACGATCTTGCCACCGAGCGTGCTTTTCAGCTCGCTCTCGGCATCGCCGATAGCCGCGTCGACGGTCTTGTCACCGGTCCAGGATGCCTGAAGATTCTTCCACATGATGTTCCAATAGGTGCCGAAATCGGAATTGTTCGGCATTGCACTGGCATGCGGCAGCAGGCGCTCGGTAGCTTCACGGGTCCAGCGGTCGGCCGAGTAGAAATCGACCTGGGATTCAGCCTGAGAAATGCCGAGGTGAGCGGATTTGACCGCATGCAGCGCATTGATGCGCGGCTCGGACGCAATCGTGATCAGCTGAGCGGCGATATCGGTGTCCTCCTTGTCGTGACCGGCGGTCAGGAGGTAGACGAGAGGATGGGTCAGTGTGTTGGCCTTGCCGCCCTCGCCTGCCGGGATCAGCGTGAAGATCACGTTGCCGAAGAAGTCCTTGAGACCTTCCTGGTTGACGAGGCGGGCATAGTGCCAGGTGCCGCCGTCCCATGTACCGGCCTTGCCCGTGGCGACCTCCTTCCACCATTGGTCACTCGGCATGCCGATATGGTTCTTCTTGGTGACGCCCGCCTTCACGGCATCGGCGAAGAACTGATAGGTGCGGGTCATGGCAGCTTTGTCGAAGACGAGTTTGCCGTCTTGTTCCATCGTGCCACCGAAGCTGGTGTAGAACTGCCAGTAATCCGGGCCGTTGCTGTTGCGTGGATAGAAGCCGTAGCCTGGCTGGACAAGGCCCTTGTCCTGCATCTTCTTGGCGTCTTCGAGCAGGTTCTTCATGGTGTACTTGCCGTCCTTGACGCTCTGCGGCAGTGCGTCCAGATCGGCATCGCTATAGCCGATCGCCTTCATATACGGCTTCCAGAAGAACATCGGGCGGGATTCGGCGTCCTGCGGGATGCCGTAGACGGTGCCGTTGTAGGAGGCAATCTGCAGCAGGTTCTCGTAGATGCCGTTGAGCGGCCAAGCGTCGAGGTCGACGTAATTCTCGATCGGAACGATGAGGCCGGCCTGGGACCAGGGCGCAATGTCCTCATGGCCGCTGACGACGATGTTCGGGGCGGTCTTAGCTTCGGCGGCAAGGGTCAGCGCCTGCTTGAAGTCATCCCAGCCGGAATAGGCCTTCTTCTCGACGGTGATCTTCAGGTCTTGCCCCCTGAGAGCGGCCTGGCGCTGCAGCTGCTGGGCTGCGATCTCGATGGCGTCGAGGCGATAGACATCGTTCGGACCGGTGCCGCCGGCCCATACGCTGATGGAAACGTCCTTGGAGAATGCGAATACGGAAGTCGAGGCCAGAATAGCGGCCGCGACAGTGATGGATTTCAGAGTCCGCAAAATGGTCATTTTCTTCATCTCTCCGGAAGAGCGGTGTGTGGCCTCTTTGACGCGTCATCACTGATATTGATGGCCGCGTTGAAAACCCGCGAAAACGTAACCAGTCCGCTCTAGGGGGCAAACATAACCGCGGCATGACAAAATTGAGCACGTGTGCAAAATTACTGCAGCGATGTCGGAAGAAGGCGAATTGTTCGGGCATCCGGAAGTGACGTAATTCTCCCGAAGGACGTATTTTGCTCAACGCACGACGGTATTGCCGATTTCTTGCGAGTTTCTCGCGACGGGCGACGTCAGTTTGAGATACCCCCTTTTGGCGCTCCTGCAACGCTTGAAGGCAGCCATCACAGCTCATACAGAGCCGGGACATATGGCCAAACACCGGGGAATCATGATCATCTAAGGCATATTTATCCGCCGTCTGAGCCAAGTCTTGGTGAGACTGTGACACGGAAAGCGTTGCGCACCGGCAACATCTGTGACATTGCCCGGGTGACGATATTGGTAAATGCGGGAGATCGGGATGAAGCCTCTGCAGAATGGCAACGCTATCGACGCATTCGAAGAGGAAGCATCCATTAGCGGTAACCAGGTATCCTCCGATTTTGGATGGGTGCCCTGGGCTCTGGCTGCATACTTCGTAGTCCAGGCCGCCATTCGCATCTTTATCTCCGGCTCGCTACGGATCGATGAAGCCCAGCAGTTTTTTGTAGGACAATGGCTTGCCTGGGGATACGACGCCCAGCCGCCTCTCTACAATTGGCTTCAATACGGCGTCTTCCATGTCTTCGGCATGAGCGTCGCATCCTTCGTCATTTTGAAGAACCTCCTGCTCTTTCTCGTCTATGCCAGCTACCATAAATTGCTGCGCCTACTCGTGGTTGATAAAAAGCTGGCGGCGGTCGGAACGCTGTCTCTCCTGACGATGCCGCAGATATTCTGGCAGGCACAAAGGGACCTCACCCATACGGTGCTGACGCTGCTTGCGGTTGTCATGCTCATCTATTTCGTGGTGACAACCATTCGTCGACCTACCCTCATCTCCTATGCGATGATCGGTCTGTGGGCCGGGCTTGGAATGCTGACGAAGTACAACTTCGCTCTCGTCGTGATGAGCGTCTTTGTCGCAGCCCTCTGTCACCCCGAGGGACGCAAGCGGATTCTTGATATCCGTGTCCTGGTGACGCTGGCCATTTCCGTTCTGGTTGTACTGCCACACGCAGTGTGGATGGTATCCAATATGGATCTGGTCCTGACCACCACGGTCAATACCATGTCGGAACAAGGGGCTGGCGGGAAGCTATCCGATATCGCCCACGGAATTGCCGATTTGGTCAAAACGACCGTGGAGATCGCCATCCCCACGACCTTGATCTTCCTCCTGGTTTTTCGCCAAGCTTTCCTGCGATCGCTGCGCGCCAGAAGCGAATGGAGCGATTTCATCGGAAGGATACTCGCAAGCACCGCGATTATCTTGGTGGCGTTGATCTTCATTGTGACGCTCACCGAATTTCGTGATCGCTGGCTTCTCCCATTTCTGTTTCTGCTGCCGCTCTATTTCTGTCTGAAGCTCGACGCCGCGGGGAGCCAAAGCGAGGCCGAGTTGAAGAAATTTCTCTTTATACCCCTCACTTTGATGGTGGCTCTGCCCATCATAATTGCGGCAGACATCCTTCTTGCACGGTTCTTTCATTCCTATGGGCATTTGAACACGCCCTATGCGACCTTCCTGAACGAAGTTATTGGGGCAGAAGGAAAACAGCCCTTGGCCGTTGTGACGACGACATGGCACAAGGCAGGTAATATCCGTGTCAACATGCCAAACACACCCGTGATCTCCACAGAATATTCCGCATCAGACCTTAGTCGTCAGGCTATGGGGGGAAGCCCCATCCTGCTGGTCTGGAACGAGCGAAATGGACAGCAATCGTCCATGCCGGATGAGCTGAAACAATGGTTTGAAGCAAAATTCGGAAAGGCAATTCAATTGCCGGCGCAACAGGATATTGGCCTTCCCTATTATTACGGGAGAGATCCGGATCGCTACCATTTTGGTTATGCGTGGTATTACCCAACGGCTGAGTAGCGGCTGAGAGCGGGCTGCTATTGCATTCTCCGCAAGGCCAAAGAAAAAGCCGTAGCGTGCCGGATGCGGCCTCTATCCTTAGGCGGAAACCGCCAATTCAATGCCCATCTCGTGCGACGGCATCCTTGGGGATGCTGTCGGTAAGGTTTTTCCGGTGGAAGATGAATAGGCCGGCAAGCACGATGATGATGGATCCGACGAGGATCTGAGCATCCGGGATATCACCGAAGAACAGAAAGCCGAGCGCGATCGCCCAGATCAACAGCGTATATTGCAGCGGGGCAAGCAAGGACGCAGGCGCAAGCTTCAGTGAACGCGTGATCAGCATATGGGCGGTCCCCGCGACAACGCCGAGCGCCAGCATGGCGCCTAAATCCAGCGCAGATGCGGAGCGCCAATTACCGATGCTCAGCACCAAGCCCGCGAGAAGAGCACCAACGGTTTGCCACGCCACGAGCGTCGCATCATTGGTCTGCCGCAGTCGCCGGGCAAGGACCAGTGTCAGCGAAAAAGCGAGGCTGCCTGTCAGGCCGAAAATCGATGGCCATGAGAGCATTGCCGCCGAAGGTCTGAGCGCGATCATCACGCCGATAAAGCCGACGAAAACCGCCAACCAACGCCGCCAACCGATCCTCTCACCGAGGAAAAAATGGGAGATCGCTGCAACGTAAATGGGACCGGCCATGTAGAAGGTCATCACATCGGCAAGGGGCAGATAGGCGACCGCGGCATAAAACAGGCCGACATCGGCCGTCGTCAACACCACCCGCAGGATCTGTAATGGCGGTCGCTCGATCCGAAAGAGCGCATCGCGTCCTTGCCGCGCGATCATAGGCGTGAGGATGATGAAGGAGCCAAGCGAGCGGATCACAAGAATCTGTCCGACGGAGAAGCTCACAACCAGCCATTTGGCCATCGCATCGTTCAGCGCGAACATGAAATCGCCAAGAAACATCAGAGCCACGCCGACGAGCACGAGATTGCCATCCGTGCCGGCTTTGTGAAGATTCATGATATTTCCTCTGCTGAATGCCTGTTTTTCTCCACCGGGCTTTAACCGGTTTTACCTCTGCGCCGCAAGGCGCAGTTGCGTAAGGGAAGACTTGTCGCCAGTGGTGATCGATACGGCCAGACTTGAACCGCGTCTCGATCGGATCTTCTCCGTTTCCTGACAATCAAAATCCACAACACAGCCATTCCAGCCTGCGGGAGAAATGGCATGTGGAAACTTGCATCGCAGTCTTCGAATTGCGCCTCTGGCGCAGCGGCGCCGCTCCCGGACGGGATAGATCAACCCGCGGAGCAGATCTAGGATCGGGACATCAGACAGAGGCGCAAAGCCGCAGTTTATTCACCGTGCCCATCGACACGGGATTCCGAATTGTTGCAACGCGGCTTTAACCCTTTGTTTATGATGGCCAAATTGGAGCATGTCTTTTCACTGTTGCATAACCGGTTTCCGCTATTGTCGGCTGGCCAAGTGAGAGAATACTGATGACGCAGCAACCGGGTGAATCGCCGCAATCGATGATCGTAGATCCAAACGGTGATGACGTGCGTTTCCGTGAAAAGTTCGAATTGCTTCGGGCTCAATATCTGTCGCTGGCCGAGCGATACGAATGGCTCGAGGCGATGATCAATTACGTTCCGGATTTCATCTATGCCAAAGATAGAGACGGCCGTTTCCTCTTTGCCAATCGCGCTATCGTCGTCAACAATGGTTTCACGCATGTCGAGGAGCTGATCGGCCTCACGGATGCGGAAATTCATCCGGTGGCCGACGCCAAGAAAATTGACGAAGTCGAGCAGCACGTCATGGAGACAGGCGAGCCGGATCTCGGTGTCGAAGAAAGGCGCCTGAGAGGCGAGGGATGGCTGATGATGTCCCGCGTACCCTTGCGGGACCGAAGCGGTAATATCATCGGCGTGGTGGGTGCGTCGCGCGATATCTCGGTCCGCAAGCGTGCGGAAGAGCTGATGAGCGCACAGACCAAGCTCCTCCAGGATGTTGCCAGAGGGGTCGAGCTTTGGTCGTTTCTAAAGGATGCCCGCTTGCTCCTCGAACGGTTGCTTGAAGGAAAACGCATTCACTTCCTTGTGCATGGCGCTCAAGCAGAGACTTTCGCCGGCGAAGCCATTGAATTCCCCATTTTCTCACGGGACGGCGGCAGGCACGGGGCGCTGTTAATCGAAAAAACTGATGGCGATGAAACCGGCCTCATGGAATTCCTCGCAGGCGTGGCGCAAACGGTAGGAATCGCCATCGATCGACACCATGACATTGCCCATATCGCCTTTCTTGCCGAACACGATGCTCTCACCGGCCTGCCCAATCGTACGCTGCTCGACCGTAAGCTCGTGGATCTCCTGGAAAGCGCCTCGCAGGAACAAAAGTTCGTGGCAGTCGCCTTCGTCGATCTGGATAATTTCAAACTGGTCAACGACAGTCTCGGACATGCCGCCGGCGATGAATTGCTAAAGGTGGTCGCACAGCGAATATCGACGTGCATCGGAAGCGGCGGCTTCGTATCGAGGATCGGCGGCGATGAATTCATCATCGTCCTGGAGGAGAACCTCGACCCGGTCTGCGACAGATTGCAAGCTGTTCGAGAAGCCATCTCCGAACCTTTGACCATCGACGGCGTCGAAATTCGGGTTACTTGCAGCATCGGCTTTGCTTGCTCCGCCGAACATGGCGACACGGCTTCAGAGCTGTTCGCCAATGCCGATATGGCGCTCTATCGCGCCAAGGAGTCCGGCCGCAACGACATTCAGTTATTTACCCCTGCCATGGGAGAGGAAGCCCGCAACAAGCTGATCCGCATCGAGGAATTGCGGCGTGCAGTGGAACGAGACGAGTTCGTGCTCCATTATCAGCCGCAAAAGGACATCCGCAGCGGCAACGTGATCAGTGTCGAAGCGCTGGTGCGATGGCAACATCCTGTCGAAGGCTTGCTGCTCCCGGGGGCATTCATTCCCCTGGCCGAGGAAACGGGGCTAATTGTTCCGATCGGCGATATCGTTCTGCGCAAAGCCTGTCGGCAAGCCCGCGCCTGGCAGGACCGGGGCCTTCCTGCACTACGCATGGCCGTGAATGTATCGGCTCGACAGTTTACTGAGAACTCTTTGACGAACCAGGTCGCCTCCGCTTTGCAATCTGCCGGCCTCGAACCCCGATGGCTCGAACTCGAACTAACGGAAAGCCTGATCATGCGTGACGTCGAAGGCGCCATTGAACGCATGCACGAGTTAACGCAACTCGGCGTCAGCCTGGCGATCGATGATTTCGGCACGGGATATTCAAGCCTGAGCACGCTTCGCCGCTTCCCACTTTCCCGACTGAAGATCGACAGATCGTTCATTGCCGATATCCCCAGTAAAGCGGGTGACATGGCTATCACTTCCGCCATCGTATCGCTTGGACGAACTCTCGAGCTGGAGGTCGTTGCCGAAGGAGTGGAGACGGAGGAACAGATGCACTTCCTTACTGGTGCCGGATGCGAGATGTTTCAGGGCTACCTCTTTGCCAGACCCCTTCCCCCTCGCGAGGTTGAAGATCTTATTGTCAGGACGGCTGAACAAGCGGGCAATGCCCTGCAATCATCTTAGGCGAACGTCACGATTTCGATCCAGTTCGCGCCGGCATTGACCGGATACCTGCCGACGGCAGAGAGTTCGCCATCGGCTTCGCCAATGGAATAGACCGACAGCCGATCGGACTTTTCGCCAGACGCTACCAGGAACCGGCCCGACGGGTCGATGCGAATGCCGCGCGGCTGCCGCTCCGTCGGATTGTTGGTGACATAGGTCAGCGTTCCATCCTGCCCGTCCACATGGAAGAGCGCGATCGTGCTCGTGGTTCGCTCGGTGGTATAGAGGAACTTGCCGTTCGGCGTGATGGCGATATCGGCAGCCCAAACCTTTGGTTTGCTGTCATGCGCCTGGCTGACAGTCGACGTTGTCGTCCCAATTGGCGCAGGAGCCGGCGGTGCAACGCCTGGAAACAGCCCAGCCTTATCGGGAACGGAATGTACGCTCTCGACCTCAACCAACGTTCCCTTGGCCTGATCCTGTGCGTAGTGAATGACATGGCCGGTCAATTCCGTGAGGACATAGACATATCTGTTGTCCGGCGAAACAACGATATGACGCGGGCCGAAACCCGACCCCGTCGTCACATGCGGTGGGTCGTTTGCCTCCAGCCGACCGGTCTCGGGGTTGAGAATGAACTGCAGTACGGCATCCGAACCGAGATTGGTCGCAAAGACATACCTGCCGCTCCGGTCGCTAACGACCGAATGCGCGTTGCGCCCGGTGGGGATAATCTGCGCCTCTCCGTCAGTGACGAGCCCATCTCCGCCGATCCGCAGCACTGCAACCTTGTTGCCGCCATAGGATGCGGCGAGGAGCAAGCTGCCCGACGGATCCGTGGAAATGTAAGCCATGCTATCGGGCAGAGGAGCAACGGCTTCCTGTACCAATTCGCCGGTTAGAGGATTTATCGCCAAAGTCAGCAGCCGATACGGCTGCGCCCGAATGGCCGCATAAAGATGCTTTTTATCTGGCGCAACGACCGTCGGCATAACCATCGCGCCCGCGTCGAAGGCTGAAACCGGCGTGAGCGCGCCTGTCGCGTCATCCATCGCGTATATGTCTATCGTCCCTGCGGTGGCAGCAGAGACGTAGACGAAGATCCGGGCAGGTGTATTGAAGGAATCTTGTTTCATAATTCACCTCACCCGGGCGTCGACGGCCGGCATGGCTTATCGATAATACGGACCTTCTAGCAAATCTCATCCGGCCGCGGCGACGATCTTCTCCAGCACGACCATTTCCTCCGCCGTCAGATCGGTCAAAGGCGGCCTTACTGGACCCGGCTCCTTGCCGAGAACGCGCAGTCCCGCCTTGATGATCGAGACTGCATATCCTTTCCTGCGATTGCGCAAATTGACGAGCGGGAAGAAAAACCCTTTCAGGATCGTGTCCACCGTTGCCTGGTCTCCGGCACGCAGGGCCTTGTAGAAACGTTGCGCCAGCGCTGGCACGAAATTGAAGACGGCCGACGAGTAGGTTGTCACGCCCGCAGCGAAGTAGGCCTGCGCATAGACTTCATGGGTGGGCATGCCGCCGACATAGACCAGGCGATCCTTGAGCGTCGTGGTTATTTCGATGACCTTGTCGACATCGCCGACGCCATCCTTGTATCCGATGAGATTGGAGCACTCGTCTGCCAGGCGCGTCAGGCTCTCGGCACTGAGCACGGCATTGTCGCGGTTATAGACGATGACACCGATACCGACGGCATTACAGACCGCCTTCACATGAGCGATCAAACCGGCCTGCTCCGCAAACATCAGATAGGGCGGCAGCAACAGCAGACCGTCCGCGCCGGCCTTTTCCGCCGACTTGGCAATTTCCACGGCAAGCGAAGTGCCGTAGCCGGTTCCAGAAACGATAGGCGTGCTGCCGGCCGCGGCCTTGGCGGCGCGGACAACTTGCGGAATTTCTGCAGGATTGAGAGAGAAGAACTCACCCGTTCCGCCGGCGGCGAAGAGTGCCGCCGCGTCGTAACCTGCCAGCCATTCGACATGAGTGCGATACTTCGCCTCGTCGAATGTCAGATCCTGATTGAAGTGCGTGACGGGAAAGGACAGCAGCCCACTGCCAACGGCCTTCTTCAGTTCATTCGGGTTCATGGAGAAATCCTCTTTTCGGTCAGTAGGACCATCAAATCTCAGGCCTGTTCAAGCGTCTGCAGAAGGGCGGCGATGTAGCCGTAGCAGAAAGCGAAGGCGACGCCGGTCGGATCGCGGCCGCTGATCGTCGGGACGTGATCGGGCATCAGCATGTATCGGTAACCGACCTCCTTGTAGATCCGGGCGGATCGCGCCATGTCCATGTCGCCCTCCTCCGGGAAGGTCTCCATGAATGATAGCTTGCCACCTCGGATATTGCGGAAGTGGACGTTGAAAATCTTGCCGCGCATGCCGAACCAGCGAATGATGTCGTCAATCTCCTCGCGCGGATTGTCGAGCATCTCGCCGATCGAGCCTTGGCAGAAGTTCAGCCCATGATAGGGACTTTCGCGCATGAGCACGAATTTCTTCAGGCCCTCCACGGAGCCCAGCACACGCGTCACGCCGCGATATCCAGGTGGCGTATAGGGATCGTGCGGGTGACACGCCAGACGAATGCGATTGCTTTCAGCCACGGGAACAACGCGCGCGAGGAAATAGTCGATGCGCTCCCAGTTTTCGTCTTCCGACAAAACGCCCGCGAGGCCGGGTGCGGCTTCACGGTCGGTCTTGTCCCAACGGAAGCTCGCATTCATCGAGCCTCCTCGTCCGGGCTCGTCCGGCGTACGCGGAATACCGATGAGATTGAGATTGTATTTCACGGAAGGGATGCCGGCGGCGGCGGCTTCCTCGATCAACTGACAGACCGCATCGATCTGTCGGTCGCGATCAGGCCCTGCAAGCAGGATGTCGGGATAGGAGGCTTTCTCGATCGGCTGCGAGGGCAGCGGCAGCTGGATCATGTCCAGAACCAACCCAAAGCTTTCGATCTTGTCACGGTGACGCTCGAGATCGGACAGCGTCCAGCGATCCGGTCTTCCCGGTGGGTCCGCGCAGATATGCTTTACCCCTAATTGCGCAAAGACCCGGTAGTCATCATCGTCTCGCGCCTCGACCTGTGTTCCCACATACACCCGCTGCATCTCCCACGGAACTTATATCATATGACATAATATGACTCTCACTGGGAGTCGAGCCTTATTGAGGCTGCTGCTCCGCCAGTTGCCGGTAGCGCCGCTGGCTCGCCGTCATATGGGCCCGCATCGCCTGACGCGCACGATCGGGATCCTGCTCGGCGATTGCAGCGAGGATTTCCGTATGTTCGGCGTGAACCTTCTCCAGATAGGCGCGATCATTGGCTTCCGGCAATGTCGGAAATTGCCCGCGCGGGATGGTGCGCGCACCGAAATGCCGGAGTACGTCGACGTAGAAGCGGTTGTTGGTGGCGATCGCAACGGCCAGATGAAACTCATAATCTGCTTCGACCGTCGAAAGCCCCTGCTCTATCAGAGCCGCCATTTTCCGGTTGGCGGCAGCAATGGCGGCTTCCTGTTCGGCGGTTCTGCGATAGGCCGCAATCGCAGCCGCCTCGCCCTCGGCGGCCATGCGAAACTCTAGCAATTCCAGCGTCTCGGGAATGCTCTTGATCTCGACCGGCGTCAACACCAACCCTGGTCGTGCCGTCATCTCGGAAACGAATACACCCTTGCCCTGGACCGGCTTTACGAGGCCTGCGGCGCGCAGATCGGCGATCGCCTCGCGCACGACCGTGCGACTAACGCCGAATGTCGCCTCCAACTGCGGCTCCGTGGGAAGCTGATCACCCGCTTGAAGTTTACCCGTTTCGATCTGCTGACGCAGCTGGTCGATGACCTGTTGCGCCAACCTTTGTCGGCCTCGGCCGATTATCGTCATTTCCTGCTCCATCCGGCCGCCGCGAGCCTCTCCGGATAACATTTCGTTATCCAGTCACTCGTCAATTCATAATATGACATGGAATGCGTGCCAGCGGCAATCAGCGGCTCACGTTCTCATTGGCAAGCATAGTCGCGACCACGCTGCCGTAATACGGCGAGATCAACTTTCCGGATCCAGCCCGCACAACGGGACCGAAATTTTGAGCGGTAGCATTCCCGACCCTCCTGCTCCCGACGTTGCAAAGAGAGACTGCAAGGCGGCTTGGAAATAAGCAAGCGTCCGCCTCGGTGTCACGCTCTCCACATCACGATGCGAGACGCCCGGAAGAGCCAATCCCTCCGTCCGCAGCAATCAGCGTCATCAGCCCAGCCTTCCAGACCACCCGATAGAGAAGCATGCGTAACTATTATTTGTGATGAAATATCAAATAATTAAGACAAATTTCGAAACCTATTTCTCCGAAACCGCCACCTTCTCAAAAAAGGCCAGAACCGCCGTTTCGTTAAATCTGAATTGCCATATTGACATTTGTCTAACGTAACTCGAATATTGTAAACATCAGTGCTCGAAGACAGAGATTGGCTCCAGTCGATCTTTTGGACCGGCATTCAGCGTGCGGAGGGGAACGTGGAATTCCTGCTTGAAGTAGAGGGGCTGAAGAAGTCCTTTGGCGGCGTCGCTGCATTGCGCGACGGGCGCTTTCAGCTGCGCCCCGGCTCCGTCCACGCCTTGTGCGGGGGCAATGGTGCCGGCAAGTCGACCTTCCTCAAGATCTTGATGGGCATCCACAAGCGCGATGCCGGCTCCATTCGCCGCCGCGGCAAGGATGTGGATTATGCAAGCCCTGCCGAAGCCCTCGCCGCCGGTATTGCCATCATTGAGCAGGAACTCAGCCCCATCCCGCATATGACCGTTGCGGAGAACATCTATCTCGGGCGCGAACCATCGGCGCGGTTCGGTGGCATCGATTTCAAAACGATGAACCGAAATGCGCAGGCCCTGCTCGACCGACTGCAGTTCAACATCCGTGCCTCCCAATTCATGATGAATCTCTCGGTCGCCCAGATTCAACTGGTCGAGATCGCAAAGGCGCTCAGCCACGATGCCGAAGTGATCTTCATGGACGAGCCAACTTCGGCGATTGGTGAGAAGGAAGCGCAGCAGCTGTTCTCGACCATCGAGCGACTGAAAGCCGAGGGCAAAGGCGTCGTCTATGTCTCGCACCGGCTATCTGAAATCTTCCAGATCGCCGATTCCTACACAGCCTTCCGCGATGGTTCCTATGTCGGCAGCGGCGCTCTCGCCGATATCGATCGGCCCGGGCTCATCCGCATGATCGTCGGCCGCGAGCTTGGTGAGGAATACATCAAGACCAATGTGCCGACGGCAACGCCCGGGCTGGAAGTTGCAGGCCTGACGGCGGCAGGCAAGGTCAACGATATCTCGTTTACCGCCCATAAGGGCGAGATCTTCGGTATCTATGGCCTGATGGGGTCTGGCCGAACCGAGATCTTCAACTGCATTTTCGGCGTCGATACCGTCGATAATGGCCAGATCAAGCTGGCCGGAGAGCCCATCTCCGTGAGCAAGCCTGCCGAAGCCATGCAGCACGGCATCGCCTTTGTGACGGAAGACCGCAAGCTGACCGGCCTTAACCTCATCGACAGCGTGCGCAACAATATCTGCCTGGCAAGTCTTCCTGAAATGAGCCCGCGTTTCTCGATGGATCGCCGGGCGGAAGCCAGCGCCAGCCAGGAGATGATCAAGCACTTCGGTATCAAGGCAGCACGCGACAGCATGCCCGTCTCCGGCCTCTCCGGCGGCAATCAGCAGAAAGTTGTGCTCGGCAAGTGGTTCCTGCGCAAGCCGAAAGTGCTGTTGCTGGACGAGCCGACGCGCGGCGTCGATGTCGGTGCCAAGCGCGAGATCTATCGCATCATCTGCGACTTCGCCGCCGAAGGCGGCACCGTCATCATGATCTCGTCCGAAATAGACGAGGTTCTCGGCATGTCCGACCGCATCCTGGTGATGCGTCAGGGGCGTTCTGCCGGAATTCTCAAGAGGGAGGAGGCCGACGCGCAAGCGCTCGTGCATCTGTCGACCTGAATGCGACAGAGCTCGAAGCCCAGAAAACAGCGCCCGGCAACAAGAGGTATTTGCAATGACCGCCACTGACAACAATCAGTCCAACTCCTGGTTCGGCTCGGACCGGCGCAGACTGATCATTCAGGAATACGGGATCTTTCTCGCTTTCCTGCTGCTCGCCGCCGTTCTCTCGGTCTCGAACCAATACTTCCTGACGGCCGGTAACATCTCCAACGTCTTGCTGCAGACCTCGATCAACGGCGTGTTGGCGATCGGCATGACATTCGTCATCCTGACGCGCGGCATCGATCTCTCCGTCGGCTCCGTGGTCGCGCTCACCGGTATCGTCAGCGCGAGCTTCGCGACCACCTCCGCGACGGCCGGTATCGTTGGCGCCCCCTATCCGCCCTATGTCGCGCTCGCGGTCGGGCTGCTGGTCGGTGTCGCTTGTGGCGCCTTGGTCGGCCTCATCGTTTCGCGCTTCGCCGTTCCAGCCTTCGTCGCGACGCTCGGCATGCTCTCGGCAGCACGCGGCCTGACACTGATCTATGGTGGCGGCAAGCCGGTTCCGGCCCTCACCCCCGATTTCCGTTGGATCGGTACCGGCAGCATTCTGTCCATCCCGATGCCCGTCATCCTGCTCACCATCGTCTTCATCATCGCCTGGTGGGTCCTCAACCGCACGCGCTTCGGCCGGTATATCTATGCCGTCGGCGGCAATCCGCATGCTGCCATCACCTCGGGCATCAATGTCAGCAAGCTGCGCTTCCTGGTCTATGTCATTTCCGGCGGCCTTTCCGGGCTGGCAGGCATGATCCTTGCTGCCCGCACCGGCTCAGCTCTGCCTCAGGCCGGCATCGCTTACGAACTCGATGCGATCGCGGCTGTCGTCATTGGCGGCACCAGCCTCTCCGGCGGCGTCGGTCGCATCACCGGCACGCTTATCGGCGCATTGATCATCGGCGTCATGAATAACGGCCTCGATCTGATGGGGATCCAATCCTACTACCAGCAGGTCCTCAAAGGGGCGCTCATCGTTGGCGCCGTCATGCTCGACCAAAAGAGAAATCTGGGCAACTGAGCCCAAAGAAATCCCTGTGTTCGCACCAGGAAACCAAACGGCGCGTCACGACGGCCGCCGGACTTTCAACGGAGGAGAATTGTAATGAAGAAATTGCTTATTGCTCTTGCTGCAGCAACTGCACTTCTGGCTTCGCCATCTCTTGCTCAGGAGAAGAAGCTGAAGATCGGCGCGGCCCCCTATGGCCTGAATGCCGAGTTCATGCAGATCTGGTCGGCAGCGCTCAAAGAACACCCTGCCGTCAAGAGCGGTGGCGTTGATCTGACCATCTTCGACGGTCGCTACGATGCGCTCGTCCAGCAGGAACAGGTCAATACGATGATCACGCAGAAGTTCGATGCGATCATCTTCGTCCCGATCGATATCGAAGCCGCAGCGACCGCCGTTCAGGCCGCTCATGACGCCGGTATCCCGGTCGTCGGCTCCAACACCCGCGTAAACTCCGATCTGCTGTCGTCCTATGTCGGCTCCGACGATACGGTTTCCGGCTACATGGAAGCCAAGACCGTGCTCGACAAGCTCGGCTGCAAGGGCAATGTCGTCATCCTCGAAGGCCCGATCGGCCAATCGGCGCAGATCTCGCGCCTCGAGGGCAACAAGAAGGCGCTTGCCGAGTGCCCGAATGTGAAGGTGCTGGAAGACCAGACGGCCAATTGGTCGCGCGCAGAAGCGCAGACGCTGATGGAAAACTGGCTGACGGCGCATCCGGGTCAGATCAACGGCGTTATCGGCCAGAATGACGAGATGGCGCTGGGCGCGATCGAAGCGATCAAGGCAGCCAAGCTCAACGTCAAGGATTTCTCCATTGCCGGCATCGACGGCATCACTGATGCACTCCACGCCGTCAAGCAAGGCACGATGACCTCCATCCTGCAGGACGCAAGCGCACAGGCGCAGGGCGCACTCGATCTTGCGATCTTCGCAGCCAAGAAAAGCAACTACAAGCCGGAATCCAAGATTTGGCAGCAGTATCCGGACATGCCGTTCAACGAAGGCAAGAACAAGAATTACAATGTTCCGTGGACCCCGGTAACGGCAGAGAACGTCGACAAGCTGCTCGAAACCCGCAAGTAAAATGAATGCGGCGGGGCGAGGATCTCGCCCCGCTTCCCCTAAAGACAGAGGCTTGAATAAGATGACCGAGACATCTCCAGACATCGATTTGAACTTCCCGCTCTCCGGCAAGATCGCCCTCGTCACGGGCGGCGGCTCCGGCATCGGCGCTGCCGTTGCGGCAGCGTTCGCATCCAAGGGTGCAAAGGTCGCCGTTCTCGATATCAATGTCGATATGGCAAAGGCCAAGGCATCCGAAATCGGCAGCGGAGCCGCACCGTTTGCCTGTGATGTCTCTGATCCCGCTTCGGTCAACAAGGCAGTGAGCGACGTTGTCTCGCATTTCGGCGGCATCGATATCGCCGTCAACAGCGCCGGTGTCGTCTTTCTCGCGCCCGCCGAGGATTTGTCGTTGGATCATTGGGATAAGACGATCAACATCAATCTCAAGGGCACGTTCCTGGTCACCCAGGCTGTTGGTCGCGCCATGATCGCCGCTGGCAAAGGCGGCAAGATCGTCAACCTCGCCTCCCAGGCGGGCACTGTCGCCATCGAAGAGCATGTCGCCTATTGCGCCTCCAAGTTCGGCGTTATCGGCATGTCCAAGACCTTCGCCGCCGAATGGGGCAAGCACGGCATCTGCGTCAACACCATCTCGCCAACCATCGTCCTGACCGAGCTCGGCAAGAAGGCCTGGGCCGGCGAAAAGGGCGAGGCAGCTAAGAAGCGCATCCCCACCGGCCGCTTCGCTTTCCCGCAGGAGATTGCAGCTGCGGCTGTTTTCCTCTCGTCGTCGGGCGCGGACATGATCAACGGCGCCGATCTGCTGATCGACGGCGGCTACACCATTCTCTGAGCGCAAATGCTCGACAATTCGACAGGAGTGACCATGCAGCGGTTCGTCAACAATCCCGATGAAGTCGTTGAAGATACTGTAAAAGGCTTCATCAAGGCACATTCGGACATCGTCCGTCTAGCAGAAAATCCGCGCGTCGTCGTCGCCAAGGATGCGCCCCATGCTGGAAAGGTCGGCGTGGTCACCGGCGGCGGTTCGGGTCATGAGCCGGCATTCATCGGCTATGCCGGCAGGAACATGCTGGATGCGGTCGCAGTCGGCGAGCTCTTTTCTTCTCCGACGGCCAAAAGCTTCCATGACGCTATTCGGGAGGCCAATGGCGGTCGCGGCGTCATCTGCTTGTACGGCAATTATGCCGGCGACAACATGAACGTGAAGATGGCGACGAAGCTTGCCGCAAAGGACGGCATCGAAGTCGTCACCGTTGTTGCCAACGACGATGTCTGCTCCGCACCGGCGGAGGAGCGCGAGAAGCGCCGAGGCGTGGCCGGCGAAATCTTCATGTGGAAGATCGGCGGCGCCAAGGCTTCAAAGGGAGCAAGCCTTGAGGAAGTCCGCATTGCCGCGCAGAAAGCGATCGACAGTTGCCGCTCGGTCGGTATTGGACTCGGTCCCTGCACCCTGCCCGCCGTCGGTCATCCCAATTTCCAGATCGAGCCGGGCACCATGGAAGTCGGCATCGGTCATCACGGCGAGCCCGGCGTTCGCGTGGAGCCGTTGAAGACAGCAGCCGAGATCGGTGAAGCCATGTGCCAGATCGTGCTCGACGATCACAATCTGGCAGCCGGAACGGAAGTGGCCGTCCTCGTATCGGGCCTCGGCGCGACCCCGGTCAACGAACTCTACATCCTGAACGATACGATCGAGGCGAAGATCTCCGAACGGGGCCTGAAAATCTACAAGACCTATGTCGGCAACTACTTCACGTCGCTCGAAATGGTCGGCGCGACGCTGACCGTGATGGCGCTCGACGAGGAGCTGAAAGAGCTTCTGGACGTCGAGGTCAAGTGCACGACACTGCTCTGAGGGGCGCGCACGCATGCAGACATTCAACAACACAACGGCTGGCAACATCGTCTTGGCAATGGCTGATCGCATTGTCGAGAACCGCGCCTATCTCAGCGAGATCGACGGCAAGATCGGCGATGGCGACCATGGTGTGAATATGGCCAAGGGCTTCGGCATGGCCGCGGAGCGCCTGAAGGGCAAGAACCAGTCGCTTGCGGCTTCGCTTGAAACGTTGGGCACCGTACTGATGACCGAGATCGGCGGCTCCATGGGCCCGCTCTATGGTATCATGTTCACCGAGTTTGCCGAAAAGCTCGAAGGTATCGAGGCGATCGACAGCGCAGCCTATAGCCGAGCACTTCATGCCGGGCTCGAAGGCATTCAGTCGATCGGCTCAGCAAAGGTCGGCGACAAGACGTTGCTTGACACGCTGGTTCCGGCGATCGAGGCCTTCGACGCGGCAAATGCTGCCGGCAAGTCGTTTGCCGACGCGCTCGATGCGTTGGTGGCTGCTGCCGAGGCTGGCCGTGACTCCACGCTCAATCTGGTCGCCAAGATTGGCCGCGCCAGCCGGCTGGGCGAGCGCTCGCTCGGCGTGCTGGATGCCGGTGCGACCTCCTGCGCGGTCATCCTGAAAGAGCTTTCCCTGGGCGCTCGCGCTCAACTGCAATAACGGGCTCTCCCAAGGCTGCGCGATCCCTCGATCCACCGTGGGGTCGCGCGCCGCCCCCTCAAGAAGAAGCATTTGCAAACATGCGCTATTGCTTCCATCTTCGGGCGGGAAAAGGGAACAGTGAATCGTCATGACAGGTAAGGCATCTTCGGTCAGCAAAACTGGTGCAAGCAAAACGGGCGTGCCGGACGCGACCGACAGCATGCCGCTGCGCTATGGCGACGACCCCTACGTCTGGGCTTGCTGGCTCTATTACGAAGACGGCAGGACCCAGGGCGATATCGCTGACATCATGGGTATCTCCCGGGCGACCGTGAACAGCTACCTCGCTGACGCGCGCAGCCGCGGCATCGTCAATATCTCGCTCGAACCGTCACGCCTGAGCTCCCTTTCGATCGCGCTTGAACTGAAACGCCATTTCGGGCTGCACGACTGTCTTGTCGTCCCCAGCGACGATGGGGCACGCCCATTGATCGACCGCCTGGGAACGGCTGGTGCGCAGGCGATTGCCAAGCTGCTGAAGTCAGGCGATACGCTCGCCGTCGCTTGGGGTCGCACGGTCCTTGCAATCGGTGAACAGGCGAATGTTCCGAACCTGCAGGATGTCACTGTCGTTCAGGCTACGGGTGGCACACGGGCGCGTTTTGCCTATACGCCGGAGCTTTGCGCGGCGGCCTTCGCAAATGCCACCGGTGGGAAGCTCGTCAACATTACTGCTCCAGCCATCGTTTCGACGACGGAAGTCCGTGATATCCTGTTGCAGGAACCGTTGATCGAAGATGAATTTGCGGTGCTCTCCAAAGCCAACAAGGCGGTCTTCGGCGTGTCGTCGCTGCGGCCAAACTCGACCATCCACAGCAGCGGCTTTTTTGAATCCGTCTCGCTGCAGGACTATCTGGTCAAGAATGCAGTGGGTGTCGTTGCCGGGCGCTTCATCGATACGAAGGGCCAGCCCGTCGCCGGACCTCTCGATGAGCGGACCATCGGCATATCCCTCGACATGCTGAAATCGATCGGCCTGCGCATCGCTGTCGCCGGTGGTTTCGACAAGGTGCCTGCGATCCTTGCCGCGCTGCGCGGCGGCTATATCAACGTACTGATCACGGACGCCGCCACGGGTCGAGGCATTCTGAACGCCGATGGCGTCACGGCCCTCGATCAGAAGGCGACCCAGCGTCCACGGGCAGACAACAGCGTGGCGTTGCCGAGCAACTATCGCACGCACATCAAGAAATTCCTCAACAATCCCGACGACGTCGTCGACGAGATGCTGGACGGCGTCGTCAAGGCGCATGCGTCTCACATCGCACCAATCAAGGGATCGAACCGGGCGCTGGTTGCGCGGAATGGTCCCCGGCCTGGGAAAGTCGGCCTCGTCATCGGCGGCGGTACGGGCCATGAACCCGGCTTTCTCGGCTATGTCGGCAAGGGTCTGGCCGATGCCGTTGCCATCGGCAACATCTTCTCCTCGCCTCCCCCGACGCCCATCCTCGAATGCGCCAAGGCAGCCTCAGGCGGTCAAGGCGTGCTCTTCGTCTACGGCAATTATGCCGGCGACGTCATGAACTTCGAAATGGCTGCCGAAATGGCGCAGGAACAGCAGATCGACGTCCGCACGGTGCTGACGACCGACGACATCGCATCGTCGCCCATCGAGGATAAAGAAGGACGGCGCGGCGTTGCCGGCAATTTCTTCATCTTCAAGATTGCCGGAGCTGCCTGCGACAAGGGCTTGTCGCTCGATGCCTGCGAAACCGCGACGCGCAAGGCCAACGATCGAACCTTCACCATGGGTGTCGCGCTGGAGCCTTGCTCAATGCCGCAGACACGACGGCATAATTTCGAGATCGGCCCGGACGATATCGAGTTCGGCATGGGCATCCATGGCGAGCGCGGCGTTACCCGCGAGAAAATGATGAGTGCAGACGAGATCACGGATCGCGTCTTGGACCGGATCTTTGCCGAGATGAAGCCCGCCGCCGGTGACCGTGTCGCCGTTCTGATCAACTCCTTTGGCGCGACGCCGATGATGGAACTCTATATTCTGTTCCGACGCGTCGAGCAGAGGCTAAGCGCCAAGGACATCAAGATCGACGCGAACTGGGTGGGGCACTACTGTACGTCGCTCGACATGGTCGGCGCATCCATATCCATATTGCATCTCGATCAGGAGCTGACGGAGCTGTTGCACCATCCGTGCGACACCTTCGCTCTGAGGGTCGGATGATCATATAAGAATGAGCCCGGCGGCCTACATAACTGCTGGGACCGGGAGGAAGACGATGTCGGAAAAAGCCGCGCGATGCCTGGGCAACATGTTTCAGCGCATATCCATCGCAATCAATGCAGAGAAAGACCGTCTCTCCGAGCTTGATGGTGCGATCGGAGACGCGGATCACGGGATCACCATGTCCCTCGGCTTCATGGCGGTGAACGCCGAATTGACGAAGCTGGACCCTGCTCAGGCGCTACCCTCCGAGATATTTGCCGTTGCAGCCTCCGCCTTTCTGGATGCCGTCGGCGCATCGACGGGCCCGCTCTACGCGACAGCCTTCCGCCGAGCCGCACAGGCACTGAAGACGGATGAGTCACTTTCCCCGGCCTCCCAGGCGATGATTGTGGACGAGATGCGCGCGGGCATTCAGCAGCGCGGCAAGGGCCAGCGAGGCGACAAGACCATGCTGGACGCCTGGATCCCCGCAGCCGAAGCTGCCATCGATGCCAGGGCACGCTCGCTTGAAGTCGCCGGCATGTGGAACGCCATTCTGGACGCTGCCGAAACCGGTGCGAATTCGACGAGCTCCATGGTTGCCGCTCGCGGCCGGGCGGCCCGTCTTGGGCAAAGGTCGCTCGGACACATCGATCCTGGCGCGGCATCAGCGGTAATCATCCTGCGTGCGATGAAGGATACGTTTGTGGAAGGCGGAACCGCAGCTCATCCATAGCCGCCCCGACGGCACCGTTTTCATTTGCCATAGTCAGTCCACCAGGCCGCGAAAGGCTCCCGTCTGAAATCTTCCATTTATGCGCGCTGTCGCAGATAGACATATTCGCGGCATGATAGTATCAATTGCTCACTATTGGTTTGTCGCCCCATTCTGATCAATCAAAAAGGCTGCACAATGATGCATACAAGGATAGGTTTTGCATTTGCGCTTGCGGTTCTCTCGGCGTCTCCGGCTTTGGCGGACACCTGCGCGAGCCACTATGAGAGCAGCGGTGTTCCGTTGGTCACGGGTGTCACCTACAAGACCTGGATGGTTTTTCCGTCAGTCAATCCGAACGCGGCCTTTGACAAGGTTTCCGGCGCGGTTCTGGCCGAGGGCTTTGTCGATGTGAATGTGGAGAAGAAGCTCGGCACGTTGACGGCTCAGCAGGAAACGAGCGGATCCGGACGGCCACAAACCCTGCGCGTCGTGGTCCGCAAAAATGACAAGGGCAGCCGAGTCGATGTGGTTTTCATCGTGCAACAGGGGCAAGTGGCCCCGAACATGAGCAAAAATCTTTGCCGTATCGCCAACGCCGTTGGTGAATAAGCGGCTCGAATAACAATTTCCTAATGGGGTCCGGAGCAAGCGCTCCGCGTTGCAGCAGGAAATGGCGCGGCAGAACGCTGCGTCGTTTTCTCAACGCATGGGCATGAGCGCGCTGGTACGAGCAATTTTCGGTCTCTGGCCCTGGTCACGGCAGCGTCAATTTCCATCCCAATCGCCGATTGTTTATGCCGCCGCAGCGGCCCTATATATACCGTCGGTCACGCTTCGCCGCGTCGTCGCGTCCCCCATGCAGCCGATGACTGGACGCTAGATGAGATCAAGGCCGTCAGGGAGAAGGTCGGCCTCGAATATCTGAACGACAAGATCGAGGAAGATGCGCCCTGGGACCAAACATTGTCGGGTGGCAAAAAGCAGCGCCTCGCCCTCGCACGTCTCCTTTTGCACAATCCCGACATCATCGTGCTCGATGAGAAGAGCCGGGACAACATGATGGACATGGTGATCCATGAATTGCCGAAGGTCACCACTATCAGTGTCGCACACCGAGCCGAGTTGGCAGCCTTCACAGCCGCAAGATTACCTTGGAGCGCCGCGAGGGTGGCGCAAAGCTCGTCAGTGAACTTGATCTTGTCCATCGCGGGAGAAAAGGGAGCTCGCTTTTGCGCCGTTTGGATAATCGGCCATCTCTTCCGAAAGGCAATGCCACCGCATATAAAGCAGCGCGGCCCCAAAACGGAAATTGAAGTCAACCTGACCTGCGAAACGCCGAACCCATAGCCGACAGCAGCGATATCAGCGCAAATCGGCCTGATTAACAGTCCGTGCGGCCGCACTGGCGATCTGTGCGAAATCAGCGGACAAGGCAAACTCTCGCGCACGCCGCTGCCTGCGCGCCGCGTCCTTCAACAAGCTTGCCATCCCAGTAACAGAGATGTGATCCGCGCGCATGATCTGGCGGATCAGCGGGTCTTTGAGAACTTCAGTGATCGTCAGGTCCCTGTGCGTCATCGCTATCTCCTGTTCGTACCAGCATAAGATAGACCACTTAATTTGCAGTGCGATGTCAAAAGCCGGACAAAAACAAGGCAGTTCGTTCGATTTTGTTACAGGATAATTGCAAAACCGCTCGCCGACATATTCACAAAATGCAATACGACCCTAATTGTCGATTGACGAGGGTTGCGCCGTGGTGATCAGCCCCGTGGGAGGTTCAGTCGCTCGGCGAGGGTGCAATATATTTGCAATGGCTCAGAACATAATTTTGCAATTTTTGCATTGATTATCGTTTGGTGCCTGAACTTCAAAGCTTAAACACCCATAGACGATCGGATGCGGCATGTACTCAGATGAAACTACAGAAGATGACCGCCTCATCTATCACGCGGATCTTCTAAGCCAGCTTTCCAATCCGAAACGCTTGGAGGTCTGTATTTACCTGTCCGACCACGAAGAAGACGTCAATAGTCTGGCAAAAAAGCTTGGAATATCCCAATCTGCATTGAGCCAACATTTGACACGACTTTATCATTCTGGGATCGTCAAGGTACGCCGGCAAGCACAGTTCAGATATTATACTTGCGACCATCCGGGCGTGCTGCGGATCTTGAAGACACTTTCAGAGGTTTTTGACCCCGACATGGATAAATCGGAGTCGAAAGTTACGGACAGTGCCCTGCACGATAAGTCTTGACGTCGAGCAGTTGTCTTGCTGCCATCGCTTGGCAATCATCCCATAAGGTTCCCTTCCCCATTTGGCATCGCGCTGGTGAATTGGTAGAGAAGAACGCCCGCGTCTAGCTGATCCTGGCTTACCGCTTCAGCTCACTCCTGCAAATTTTCCCGAAATATTGAGATCCGGATAGTAGCCGGCCGGCTTCCCGCCCACCGTCTGCCCGCCGGTCATAGAGCCCTGAATCTCCGATCCAAAGAAGGAATAGGGGAAGGTTGGCTGTAAGGCGCTGACATCGTTTAGCCGCTGGCGCAGTTGCGGCGGAATCTCGAAATCCAAAGCTCCAAGATTGTCCTTCAACTGACTAAGCATCGTTGCCCCGATGATGATCGAGGCAATGCCCGGTTGTGTCATGGCCCAATTAACCGCCACCTGCGCCATGCTGCGCCCAAGCTCGGCCGACACTTTCTCCAGTTCCGCGACGATTGCCCAGTTGCGCTCGGTGAATTTCTGAAAGCCGGGATTTGCCGTGCCTCGCACCGTCTCAAGCCGACCCTCCGTCTGCTGGCTGCCGCTGGCGCGATACTTGCCGCTCAGAAGGCCGCTCGCCAACGGGCTCCAGGCCATGATGCCCGCGCCATAACGTGTGCCAAACGGAACGAATTCGTTTTCAATATTGCGCTCAGCCAGCGAGTATTCGAGCTGCAAGGCCGATATCGGCTCATAACCGCGGTAGTCGGCAACCGCCTGAGCGCGACTGGCATACCAGGCCGGCACATTGGACAGGCCGACATGGAGCACCTTGCCTGAGCGAACGAGGTCGTCAAGTGTGCGCATCACCTCTTCAGGTGGGGTGAGCCGATCCCAGCAATGCATCAGATAGAGATCGATATGGTCAGTGTTGAGCCGCTTCAATGAGCCTTCGACGGCTCGCAAGATGTTCTTGCGACCGTTGCCGGCGGCGTTTGGCGACTGTGCGGTAAGGTTCATGGTGAACTTGGTCGCAATCACCGCATCGTCGCGCAGTCCGCGTTCGGCGATGAACTCGCCGAGCCAGCTTTCCGACGTGCCACCTGTATAGGCGTCGGCAGTATCGAAGAAATTGCCGCCGGCATCGACATAGGCGTTGAAGATGGCGCGCGCCGCTTCCTTATCTGCTCCCCAACCCCATTCGGTGCCGAATGTCATGGTGCCGAGAGCAAGCCGGGTTACCTTCAGACCGCTATTGCCGAGAGTATAGAATTCCATGCTCATAGGTGTGCTCCTCTTTGAAGCGCTCGGCCTCGTTGGATCGTTCATGGCGCCGGGCGTTTTGATGGAGACAAGTTCGCCGACTTTCGTTCTTTTTATAAGATCATTTAATTCGCATGCATTATGCGATATGGCTCAGTAATGGATCGCGATTTGCTTACACACCTGCCCATCATCGTCGCCGTGGCGCGCCGCCGTGGCTTCGCAGCTGCCGCCAACGAGCTGGGAATGAGCGCTTCAGCCGTCAGCCATGCCGTCCGACTGGTGGAAGAGCGGCTCGGTCAGCCACTCTTTGCACGCACGACACGCAGCGTCGCATTAACGGAGGCCGGCAAGGACCTGATCGGCACGGTGGCCCCTGCTTTGCAGGACATTCACGAGCGGATCGAGCGCATCCGTGCGATCAACGGAAGGCCGAGCGGGCTGCTGCGCATCAACGCCGCCCGTGTCTGCCTGCCGCTTGCAGTCACGCGCGTGATTGCGGCCATGAGCGAACGCTATCCCGAAGTCGAGGTGGAGATCTTTTCCGACGAGCGGCTGACCGATATCGTCTCGGAAGGCTTCGATGCCGGCATCCGCATCGGAGAGATGATCGCGCAAGATATGGTCGCCGTACGCCTCACGCCGCCGTTCCGGTCGATCGTTGTCGCCTCGCCCAATTATGTCAGTCGCTTCGGCCGTCCGATGACGCTCGGCGACCTCTCAAACCACAATTGCATCGGCTACCGGCTCATTCGTTCCGGCGGCCTTTATCAATGGGAATTCGTTGAAGACGGACGGGATGTGGCCGTCACGGTGCAAGGCCAGGCCATCGTCACCGAATCTCACTCGGCAATCGAGCTGGCTTTGGCAGGCGTCGGCATAGCTTATGTGTTCGAGCCTCTGGTCCAATCGGACATTGCCGCCGGCAGATTGATTGAGCTCCTGCCTCACCACGCCGTAACGGAAGCCGGTCTGTTTCTTTACTTTCCACGTCGCGCCGAGCTCGCGCCGAAACTCAGGGCCTTCATCGACACGGTCCGACAGGTCGGGCGCGAGCACGCCGTCAGCCAGTGAGCCGCGGCGTGCGAATGACCTTCAGAAACAGTGCATTCATCGCGTCCGTGATGCCCTGCGTCGGGCTGACTTCGAAGTAGAGGCCAGGCGAAGCGCAATTCTGCAGGTTCGTGCCGATCTGCGATTGGAATGGTGCAATCCAGGTATTGTACCAGGCGTTCTGCGGCAGCGGCAGATAGGTCGTGTAGAGAATGGCGATCTTGACGTTCTGGTTCTTCAGCGGCTGACAGAAGGACGTATCGAGCGGCTCCTGGCAGCGGCCGCCGGTGGTCGGCTTGGTGCAGGTTGTCGGCTTGTGGCTGTCGCCCACGCCATCGGTCACAAAAAACAATACCTTCGCCCGGTCGGCGCTGGAGGCTCCGCTCCCACCAGTGCCGATGATCGGCTTCATCTGGGTGAGCATGGTATCAAAGCTCGTGTCCTGATCGCTATTGTAGTTCTGGCTGGGAGTGGTCATCAAGTCGACGGCGCCGGCGGAACTCTTCACCTGCGTCATATCCGAAGAGAGTGCGGAGACGTTGGTCAAGCCCGCAGCCTCGGCTTTGCTTCCAAAGGTATAGACTGCCATGCGATACTGATCGGGAGTGAGGCGGTTCGTCGTCGCCGTGTCTGTCAGCGACTGCGTTGCTTGCCGCACCACGTCGATGCGCATGTTTAGGTGGAGGCTTTTCGCGAGATTGTAATAATTGTTCGTCGTATCGAGATTGTGGCAGGCGAAAGCGCAAGTGTCGCTGGTGTGGCTCTGCAAGGTTGTAATATCGTTCAAAGTCGCCCCAACGCCCATGGACGGCGTATTGTCCAGCAACATGTAGAAATCGATGAAGCTTGCCATCTGATATTGCGCGGATGCAACGCCACCAATCGGGATCGAGGTTTGCCCCATCAACTGCATCAGCGTTGTCGGCACGCTTGCGGAGAAACTGACGCTGGAGGACACGACGTTTGCGGCTCTCGTCACCGCAATATTCACGCTCACAGGCACATTTTGCAAATCGCTCGACGTCTGGCCGAAGAAAAGCTTGTTCGCGTCATCCTGGCCAACGGTGACGGTGCCGTCACTGGTCATGGCCATCGCTGCCGCAACGGCGGGAGAAGACGACGCGATGGCGCCGACAGCAGCTGCGTCGGCCGCATTGTAGAGATCGTTCCTGATAAGCATCGCATCGGTGACGTCGATCGCGAGACCAGCCGCAACGATCAGCGGAACGGCGAGGAGAGCAGTTATGGTCGCGAAATTGCCTGACCTGTCGGCAATCAATTTTCGAGATTGCTTACATAGCATGCGAAAAGGTTTTACGCAGCTTTTCAATATCTTCACGAACAAGCTCTCTCTGGTGGAGGTTAGATAGACAAATAGCGCATATGCAGAAAGCAGCAGTACTTTCAAATATACTTAATAATAGTATCGCAAATAAAGATTGACATTCCGATAATGATGTATTTCTATTTTAGTGCATCAGAATTTATGTAAAATTTACCTAAAGGCAAAAAATATACTTTTGCGCGGTCGAAATCATTTAGCGACCCAGATTTGGTCGGCAGACAAGATCTAATTTATTCAGCGCATTGACGTTTCCGTAAATAACACGCAGGCGCGACGATCGAGAAACCCATATGGAACAGCAGTTTTCCCGACAATTTGCGCAGATTGTATTTACTCGATCTTTAGTGTTTGCCCGCGAAAGCGTAACCAGCAATTTCAGTTGTGAGGGTCGCAAATCAAATGGACGTCCCTGCAGTGACCAGATTTGGGATTCTTTAAGTGCGCGTCCTTTCATGCATCGTCACAGCGCATAATCTGTGGCTCGTATTTCTTGCGGCATTTGTCTGTGTCAGCGGCAGCTGGATAACGCTCAACCTGTTGCGGCGGGCGGAAAAGACGCACGGACTTCAACGCGGCGGCTGGATCTTTCTGACCGGAGTAGCTGCAGGCGCGTCGATATGGTGCACGCATTTCATCGCTATGCTGGCCTATGAGGTCGGCGCACCCGTCACCTTCGATCCGATCCTCACAATGGCTTCGTTTCTGCTCGCCGTGGCCGGATGCGCCGGGGGGATTGCAATCGCATTGTCGCGCCTGCCGCGGTTCGCTCCGGAATTAGGCGGCGTGATCGTCGGGCTCGCCATCACGACTATGCATTACACCGGCATGATGGCCTACCACGTCGATGGTATCGTCGAATGGGACAAGAGCTATGTCTTCACTTCCGTCGTCCTTTCGGTAACGCTGGCCGCAGCTGCCCTCAATCAAGCAATCCGTCGGCCATGGCGTCACTGGTCGCTGGCTGCGCTCGTACTTTTCGTTCTGGCTGTGGTTTTGCTGCATTTTACCGCGATGACAGCCGTCTCCGTCACGCCGCTGGCCACCGGCGCCGGTCTTGTCGATTCCTATGCGCTGAAAGCCATGGCCGTAGCGGTCGCCGGCGGCTGGTTGCTCGTCATCGGCACGGGCGTTGCCAGCTATATGATCGACGAACGCGCCTCACAGGAATCCATTCAGAAGCTCCAGCACATGGCGCTGAACGACCTTTTGACCGGCCTACCCAACCGTAGCAGCTTCAACGACTATCTCGATGGCGCGCTAGAACGTGCGAAGGAAGATGGCGCAAGGCTCGCAGTAATCGGCATAGATCTCGATCGCTTCAAGGAAATCAACGACCTGCGCGGCCATAAGGCGGGCGATCAGGCGCTGAAGGCAATCGGACGCCGACTCATCCGCCTTATCAAGGACGGCGAGTTCGTCGCGCGCGTCGGCGGCGATGAATTTGCAGCCGCGAAGCGATTCCAGAATCAGAGCGAACTTCTGGATTTCGTGGCGCGACTGGAAAAATTTCTGTTCGAACCCATCCGCATCGATGACTTCGAGACCGTAACCGGCGCAAGCATCGGCGTGGCCATCTATCCCGATGACGGCGACGACCAGGAACGCCTGATCAGCAATGCCGATCTGGCGATGTATCGCGCCAAGGCCGATGTCGGTCGCGCCGTCTGCTTCTACGAATCCAAAATGGACGAGGCGGCACGCGCGCGCCACACGCTTGCACAGGATCTGCGGCGCGCGGTTGAGCTGGATCAGCTGGACTTGCACTATCAGGTACAGACTTCCGTTCGGACGGGAGAGGTGTGCGGCTACGAAGTTTTGGTCCGCTGGAATCACCCCGAACGCGGCGCAGTGCCGCCTTCGGAATTCATCCCCATCGCTGAGGAAAGCGGCACGATCCTCGTCATCGGCGAATGGGTCATGCGAAACGCTTGCCTGGAGGCGGCCTCTTGGAGCAAGCCCTACAAGATCGCCGTCAATCTCTCACCCGTGCAGTTCGCGCATGCAGACCTCGCCAAGCTTGTCCATTCGATCCTTTTGGAAACGGGCCTGTCGCCGTCGAGGCTCGAACTGGAGATCACAGAGTCGACGATCATCGCCGACAAGACCCGGACGCTGCATGTGCTGCGACAGATCCGGGCGCTTGGCGTCACCATAGCCATTGACGATTTCGGAACGGGCTATTCATCGCTCGATACGCTGCGCTCATTCCCCTTCGACAAAATCAAGCTCGACCGTTCCTTCATGAACGAGGTCGACAACAGCATTCAGGCGAAGGCGATCGTTCGCGCTGTGCTCACCCTCGGCAAGAGCCTCGACATCCCGGTTCTGGCCGAGGGCGTGGAAACCAACCATCAGCTGGAAATTCTTCGCATCGAAGGCTGCGATGAGGCACAGGGCTTCTTCCTTGGAAGACCCAAGCCCATCGGGCAGATCTTTCAAATGGAACAGACGGCAGACGAAGAACTTGCCTCCTCCTTCTCGGGTCGCGTCCCGCCGCAGCGCATGCGGCGTCGGTGAAACTGTCTTTCCAACGATAAGATAACCCGCGCCGGCGAGGCATAGGACTTCTACGCCTCACCAATCATCTTGAACCCAGCCACCGTTGCGTTCTAACTGTCAGATCGAACGGTCCGAGGCCTCGCCGATCCATTCCCTTGCGAGTTCGATCGTAACGGTAGAGCGGATGTCGGCGGCATTGGCAGCGACGAGAAGCTCATAGCGACCAGCTGAGGCGCGAAACGCTTTCGTCTCTTCATCGAAATAGCTGAGATCGCGCGGGCCCACGACCAGCGAGGCCGTACCCGTCTCGCCCGGCGCCAATTGAAGCTTGGCAAAGGCACGCAGCTCCTTGTCCGGCCGCTCAACCGTCGCAGCGAGCGGGCGCACATAGAGCTGCACGAGCTCCGATCCTCGTCTGTCGCCAATGTTGGTGATGTCGACAGAGACTGTGATGCCTTCCGGGCCTATCTGCGCCGCCGATGCCTCCGCCGTGCCCCAGGAAAAACGCGTATAGCCAAGGCCGAAGCCGAAGGGAAACAAGGGCTCCACGCCCCGCGTGTCATGATGACGGTAACCGACGAAGACCCCCTCGGCATAGCGAACATGACCATCCCTGCCGGGATAGACGGTTTCGTCACCGGTCATCGCAGAATTATCCGACAACTGCTTCGGGAAGGTCTGCGGCAGGCGGCCACCGGGTTCGACATCGCCGAACAGCACATCGGCAACCGCATGACCCAGTTCCTGGCCTGGATACCACATTTGTAGCACAGCCTTGACGTTGCCTAGCCATGGCATCTCGATCGGACCACCCGTCTGCAGGACGACAACGGTATTGGCGTTCACCGCCGCCACTTTTTCGATCAGCTCTTCCTGGCGGCCTGGCAACCGCATATTGGGTAGATCGAGCCCCTCGGTATCCCACTGACCGTCACGGCCGACAAATAGCAATGCGACGTCCGCAGCCCGGGCGGTTTCGACAGCCGCTACCATATCGGCGTCGCCGAGCGGCTTCTCCACGCCAAAGCGCACGGCCGTCAGATTGATGCCTTCCCCAGTCGCCCCCAAGGCACAATATTCGACAACGACCTCGTATCGCTGACCGGCCTCCAGATGGATGCTTTGACGTTGCTCGACATTAGCCGTCCCGAAATAATTGTCGCCCCGCGCCCAGCCATCGAAACCATTGACCAAAAGCCTGCCATCGACATAGAGCTTTGCGAGACCTGCATTGGTCATGCCGAAAATGTGCTCGCCGCTTTCGGCGGGCGTGTAGAATGCCGTCATACGCGCGGAAAAATCGCTCGGATTAAGTTCCGCCGACGGCAGATCGAACCAGAAGAACTCGCCTACATCAGCCGTTTCGATCGCAGCCGGCGAGCCAGCCAAGCTACGGCCCTTGAAATACTCCACTCGCATCTCGCCGGAAAAGACGTTGATGAGCCGGTTATTGCGGCAGCCGGCAGCGTATTGGATGCTGTTGGCATTCGACAGCGCCTCGCGGATCCCCTCAAGCGGGCTCACCCTGTAGTGGGCGGCAATCTGAGCGCTGCCGCCACCCATGACCCGAGCCTCTGCGGCATTCGGCCCGATGACTGCCACGTGTCCAAGCCCGGCCTTCTTGAGCGGCAAAATGCCGTCATTCTTGAGAAGCACGGCACCTTCTGCGCCCAATTGACGGATCAAAGCCCGGTCCTCAGGCAAATCCAGTGCATGCTCGCTCAAGTCGGGAGCCTTCTCAAAGGCCCCGACGCGCTCGAGTAGCTTCAAGATACGCCCGGCGGCCATGCGCACGGTCTCGAGCTTGACCTCGCCGTTGCGCACCGCCTGCACCAGCTTTTCGCCGCGGTCGCGCGCCGGCCCCGGCATCTCCAGATCGAGCCCCGCATTGACCGTTGCGGCGGTCGTATGAGAACCGAACCAATCGGACATGACGATGCCGTCGAAGCCCCATTGCTCGCGCAGAACCGTAGTCAACAGCCACGGATGCTCGCTTGTATAAGTTCCGTTCAGCCGGTTATAGGAAGACATGACCGCCATGACACCGGCCTTTTTGACCGCCTTCTCGAACGGCAGCAGATAGATCTCGCGAAGGGCGCGCTCATCGATATCCGAAGACATCGTCTGCCGCTCGATCTCGGATTCGTTTCCGGCGAAATGCTTGATCGTTGCGGCAATACCTTGGCTCTGCACGCCTTGAATATAGGCAACGGCAAGCTCCGCCGTCAGCATAGGGTCTTCCGAATAGCATTCGAAGTTGCGTCCATTCAGGCCTGAACGATGAATATTGACCGTTGGCGCCAGTAGAACAGACGCGCCCTTGCTTTTGGCCTGGCCGGCGATAGCCACACCCATGCGCTCGATGAGCGTCGGGTTCCAAGTCGCGCCGAGGGCGATGGCAACAGGAAAGCAGGCGGCATTGACACCGGCAACCAGCGAGCCTGCACCACGCGCACCGTTCGGGCCATCCGTGACCTTGATTTTCGGGATGCCAAGCCGCTCAACCGGCACCGTGGTCCAGAAGTCGGCACCGGAGAGCAGCGAAACCTGCTCTTCAAGCGTCATCCGGTCGAGAATATCGTCGATCATAAAGCCTCCCGATGTGTTTCCCGCACGCTCCCGGCACCCTCATGCCGGGGACCGCTATTTGAAGTAACCAAATCATAAACGCGGTCAAGACCATTCGGCAATCGTCATATGTCGATGAAATCACATATCTTTCCGCTCGCGGCTCAATCTTCGACCAGCTGGGTCGCCGTGCCTTCGCCTAGGAAAAATCGCTATGCGGCATCAGCGCTATGGTTCATGGCAGCCCAAAACGCGACTTCGCTAAAATGCGAATGATCTTCTTCCGAATAAATTTGACCGCATCGGATTTCATGAGCGCAATTCATGGAGCCGACTATGCGTTCATTCCTCATCGCTGCAAGCCTTCTCTTCGTAGCCGGCCTGTCGTTTTCGACAGTCACCACTGCAAAGCCGGTGGCGAATGCCGCGAATACGCCAGCCCGTCAATTTGCACGGGTGGTCACGGATGCGAGCGTACCGGTCGGCTGGGCCGGCTTCTGTTCGGCACAGCCGGCGGAATGCGCGGCGGGCGAGAAAAGTGATGAGTTCGTCACGATCGACCAGGAGCGTTGGGGGCAATTGCAGCAGGTCAACAGCCTCGTCAATCACGAGATCCGGGGCGTCGGCGACAACGACCATTACGGCATCTACAAACTCGGCATCATCAACTGGTGGACCTATCCCGACGACGGCGCCGGCAATTGCAACGACTACGTTATCCTCAAGAAGAAGCTGCTTATCGAAGCAGGCTGGTCCCGCTCCGCACTGCTGCTGACCGTTGTTCTCGACAGGAATAACGAGGGACATCTTGTCCTGATGGCTCGCACGAGCGATGGCGACCTTATCCTGGACAACCTCACGGACACGGTCAAACCTTGGGAGGGCACGGGCTATACCTTCATCAAGCGCCAGTCCGCCGACAATCCGAATAGTTGGGTTCGGCTTGAATCCGGACGCACGCCTGAACAGCTCGCCATGATCAGCAAGGCATTGGCCTCTCACTCGCAGTGATTGGCGGACCAGTAGGTATCGACCAAGCCTTTGCCATCCTGATCCAGTATGGCAAAATCACCCGGTATGATCACGAAGAAGCGCTCGCCGTCCCCTGCTCCGGAGGCTGTATCGACGCGGCCGCAGACGACAAAGCCAGGCATTCGCTCACTCGGCTTGGCGCTCAATATGTGAATGGCAGACGCCGGCACATCGATCCTTCGCGCAACGGCGGTTTTGGCAAGGGCTGGAACATCAGCCATCGTCGGTACGGCTTCGCCCGGCGCGGCCGCAAGCAGGATACTTCCTGCCATAACAAGATGTTTCAACGAAATCCTCCCGAAAACCAGGACGGCAGGCCTAAAACTCGCCTCGGCAGCATTGCCATTCACCAATGCAGCCAGAAGCTGCTTCATGCAAAGTTTATTGTGATTCGCCGGACAGAAGAAGCGCCTGCCCTTGCCTTTGCGGGCTGTTCGACTATGAAGATCATCCCCGTGCCGGGGAACATTTTTGAAAGTCTACTTGCGAATGCGTACAAGCCTGTCGAGAATTCCGGCACTCAGTCTTCTTTTCGTTCTTGCCCTGACGGCCGCCTCTTTCGGGCATGATCTGGTGCGTGTGCCGCCCGGCAATCGCAACAGCACACAGCCGCCGATCCCCAACACATCGGCATTGCGGGCGAAGGCCTTCAACACGAGCTACGAGGAAAAATACCAGAAGATCGTCGGTGTGCTTCGCGAAGACAAGGAGCTGATCGCTTCGATCAAGAAGGCTGCACAGGCCTATAGGATCGACCCGATCCATATCGTCGGCGCGCTTGTTGGTGAACACACCTACAACATCACGATCGTCAACAGGGTGAAGTCCTATTACGTAAAGGCCCTCGCCTATTCTCAGGCCGATTTCAAGTTCAGCTACAAGGATGTGAGCGTCCAGTCCTTCATAAAGAAGCCGGAATTCGCCCATTGCGACGCCTTCACCGGCAGCGCCGAATTGTGGGAATGCCGCGACGAAACCTGGGACAAGAGTTTTCGCGGCAAGGTCATCGACGGCGTCACCTATGAAAACATGACGTTCCAGCGCGCTTTCTTTCAGCCGTTTTTTGCGGGGCAAACCTTTGGCCTTGGTCAGATCAGCCCGCTGACCGCGCTTGAGGTCACCGATCTCGTGCATGCCACCAGCGGCCTGCCGAAGCTATCGGCCGAGGATCCGCAAGCCATCTACCGTGATATCATGGATCCCGACCGCAGCGTCATCTACATCGCAGCGATCGTCAAGGATGCCATGGATGTCTATCGCGCTCAGGGCTTTGATATCAGTGAAAATCCCGGCCTGACTGCCACGCTCTATAATGTCGGGCAACCGCGCCGGCGCGCCCTTGCCCTGCGGCAAGCGTCGGATGCGTCCGGCGGGAAGAAGCTGCCGGAAGAGAACTATTATGGCTGGCTGGTCAATGACAGGCTATCTGAGCTGAACAGCCTGTTAGGGCAGTAATAAAGGGCCATGCCCTTTCAAATCCATAGCTGAATGAAGTCGATCTCGCCTGGCTCACGCAAGCATGCCGATGCGGCCGCTCGCAATCTTGTCCTCGACCCAGGCGCGCTCACTCTGCCAGTCGTGCCGCCTCCACCCCTTCCAACCGAAGCCGCATAGGCGGATATCCCATTCGGAGGCGGGGAAATTGGCCAGAGCATAGCAGATGCCGAGAAAGCCGGTGCTTGGAAAGACGGTCCGCATCTGGTTCGCCGCAATACCGAGCTCAGCACAGCCCTCGGCATAGAATTGCGGCGGCATGATGCGGATCTCCTTGCCGGCATGCCCGATAAGTTCAATCGCTTGCGCTGTCCAATCGGCCCTTCGACCCCTCAAGCGCTGGAAGATGTTGGGCTGCGGGTGATATTTGCGGATGATCTCGGGATGGTAGGCGAGCATCAGTACTTTTGCGCACTTGAGCGCCGCATTTTCCAGAAAGGCCGGATCGACCATCCGCTTATGCAAAGCTTTGCTCGACGCCGCCAGCACGAGCACATCTGTGCGAGAGCCGCTCCTGTCGTCGAGGAGGTTCGGCTCGTTAAAGCGCATGACAAACTCGGCATCGTCGATGACCTTGGAAAGATCACGCTCCAGCCTTCCATTGCCGATGATAATAGCAGTCTTACGCGCCAATTGCGGTCGTCCAGCAAATTCCGACGGTGGTCTATCAACGCCTTCTGACAATCCGCTGAATCTGTCATGCAGCGGAACGGATATCCGGTTTCCTGTCGCGCCCAAGGCCTGCTTTCCGAGGTTAGCTATGTCCGCCGTTCACATGTCCGCGGGGGTCGGCGCCACATTGCTCACCCAAATGCGCGCCGATTAAGGCCGCAATGTTACAAAAAGTAAACGAACTTTAACGGAAGTAAAGCCGCCTCGAGGGTGGCGGCATCTCCCTTCGTTTCGCTGAGGACCAGTCGCGCCTCATTTGGCGCGACGCCATAGCGATGGCGACGCTCAGATGGCATGAGCACGCGGGAGATCATCATCCGCCCCAATTCCTGAGGTAATTGCCCGCCAAAGACAATGGCTTGCGGGTCGAGCACGCCGATTAATGCCGCGATCAATCGATCGAGCATAGGCATCGTATCTGCGAGCCAGCCCTCCACACCTGGCCAGGCCGGATCGAAATTTTGTCGCAGCTCTTCGATCGAGCCAATGTGGACGCCATTCTCACGCAAAGCAGCAATCAGGTATTGCAAGGCCGGTCTCCGCGACATTTCGTCGGGTGTGTAGATCATGCTGAATTCCCCGGCATTGCCGTGGAAGCCGACATAGGATTTACCCTCCAGAACGAGACCGCCACCAAATCCGTAATTGAAGGAAAGATAGGCAAAGGTTCGGCACCAGCGCCCGACCCCGCGCAGGCTCTCGCCGATCGCGCCTGTCGTGGCGTTGTTTTCCAGCCATACCGGCAGCTTGAAAATCTCTTCCAGCTCCGGGCGCAGTTCGATCAATGACCAGTCCCGCAAGGGTTCGGGAGCGTTGAAGACATGCGTGTCGAGCACGAAGAAGCCCGACATGGCAAAACCAAGCCCAACCAGGCGATCACGATGTATGCCATGCCTTTCCAGGAGGTCTTGAAGTGTTCCCGCGAGCGCGGCGAGCGTTTCGCGGCGATCGCTCGGCACCATCTTCAGCATCTCTTGCGCGACGATGTTGCAGCCGAAATCGGCAAGCGACAAAATAGCTGAGTCGGTGTTGATGGAAATGCCGACGGAATAGACCGCCTCCTTCACCAGTTCGATCGTCGGACTTGGCTGACCACGCACGCCTCTAAGCGGTGCCGCGGTGCGGAGCAGACCGCGTGCAATCAGTGCCTCCACCAGGCGATGGACCGATTGCTGCGTGAGATTGGTGTGCCCTGTGATCAGCGCGCGCGCAATCGGCTCATGGCGACGAACAATATCAAGGATCAGCCGTTCGTTTTCACTCGCCAACGGGGATTTCTCGAACGCAATCATGCACCTAATCCTCGATCCTGCAATCCCGCCTTAGCCTCTCGCACGCCTGCTTGCAATCCAGCGATAGCGCCTTTCTGCACGGTTGTCACAAATACTGCACTCTATGTGTATTAATAGGCAACTACGCCGCCTGTCCCCAAAGCGAAAGGTCGGCGCCAGAACCATTGGCGTTTGCATTCCTCGACCGCCAAGGAAAACCCTTCGCTTAAGAAAGCCACCTTCATGTCCAGCCAGACCACCGCCGCTCTTGCGCCACGCACCGACATTTACGACCTTCTGTCTCGCTCCAATCCGGACATTCTTACCATCGCGCATCGCGGTTTGTGGTCGGCAGCGCCGGAGAATTCGCTGGCTTCAATCCGGGCTGCTGCCGAGCTAGGCGTCGAATTCGTCGAGATCGACACGCAAGCGACCGCTGACGGCCGCCTTGTCGTCATCCATGACAAGACGCTCGACCGAACCACCTCCGACAAGGGCGTGGTCGGCGCCAGCAGCTTCTCAACCGTTCGCGATGCGCGCCTTCGCGCCGGTGCCGGCGGCGAGGATGCACCACTAACCGACGAACGAGTGCCGACGCTGGAGGAGGCTCTCGAAGAGGCGCGCGGCCGCGTCTTCGTCAATATTGATACGAAGTTCCCGCACGAACTGCCGCTGGTCATTGCGGCGGTCCGGCGGCTTGGTGCGGAAGATCACGTCATCATCAAGTCTGATGTCGATCCTGAGAGCGGCAGCTTTCCGGTGCTTACCGCCGACTGGTTCGGCGCCATCGCACACATGCCGATGTTCCCCGTCAGGCCCGGCAAGTTCGCCGACGATCTGCGGCGGATCGAGCAGCTGCGCGCGCCGATGGTCGAGGTCAAGTTTGCCGATATTGCTGATCTCGCGGCCGGCCGCGAAGAGCTCGAACGCCAGAACATTCGGCTGTGGATCAATACGCTCGACGTTTCCCACAATCTCGATTTCAACGACAGCCGCGCTCTTAAGTATCCCGATGGCGTCTGGGGGGCGCTCGTCGCAGCCGGCGTCGGTGCTATCCAGACCGACACGAATGTCGAATTCAAGCAGTGGCTGGCGGGCCGAAGCGCCAGATAGCGGACTGTCAGCTCGGCGCCGGATACAGGAAAGCCCGGCCGATCGGAAGGAGCGGCCGGGCTTTCCGCGTCTTGGGAGACGGTCTTTATCGAGCGTTGTACTTCGCGTCGACCTCGTTGATGGCGTTGACGTTACCGGCCGAGCGGCCCTTCTCGTCGAAGCTCTGCGCCAGGAAGGCGTCGGCAATCGCCTTGGCAAGTTCGGTGCCGATGACCCGGGCACCCATGGTGATGATCTGAGCGTTATTCGACAACGCAGCACGCTCTGCGGAATAAGTGTCGTGAGTGAGCGCTGCGCGAATACCCGGCACCTTGTTGGCCGAGATGCAGACGCCGATGCCTGTGCCGCAGACGAGGATCGCCTTGTCATAGGTGCCGTCGATGACGCCGGAGGCGACACGGTCGGCGAGATTGGCGTAGAACGGGTCGGCGCCTTCCTGCGTGCGCGACACTTCGCTGACGTCAAAACGGTCCTTCAGGTGATCGGCGAGAACCTTGGAGAGGCCTTCGCCGGCGCTGTCTCCAGCAATAGCAAGCTTCATGATGTGTCTCCTTAGAGTTTGGCGGCGCACTTGGCGAGAATGTCGAGATAGCCTTCGACGTTCCAGGCGGAGCGCCCGATGAAGAGCCCGTCTACGTTCGGGCAGGATATGAGTTCTTCGCAGTTTTGCGGATTGACCGATCCGCCGTAGAGGCATGGAATCTTTCGGCCGAGCACCTTTTGCGCGACCGCGATGATTTCGGCCTGGCGCGCATCGGCATAGGAAGGCTCGGCCGGAATCCCCTTTTCGCCGATCGCCCAGACCGGCTCATAGGCCAGCAAAATTTCAGCCTGCTTCTGCGATGCAGAAAGCTGCGAGAGCGCGCCGACAACCTGCTCGCTCAGGATCTCCGTTGCACGACCGCTTTCGCGATCCTCCAGCGTTTCACCGATGCAGATGAGCGGGATCAGACCATGGCGAACCGCGGCCTCGGCCTTCAACCCCACGGTTTCGTTGGTCTCGCCGAAATGCTCGCGACGTTCGGAATGGCCAAGCTCGACGATGTCGAGATTGCAATCCTTCAGCATCAGCGGCGAGATTTCCCCCGTCCATGCGCCCTGATCGGCCCAATGCATGTTCTGTGCGCCCACGTTGACGGAGGTTTCCGACAGGATCGCCTTTACTTCGCGAACGGCCGTGAACGGCGGAATGATAAAGCGTTGGATACGCGCGTCACGAAGAGCATCGGCTGCACGCAAGGCTTCGGCGAAGGCGCGCGCCTCCGCCAGCGTCTTGTTCATCTTCCAGCTGGTGCCGATCCAATAGCGGGGCGTCTCTGTCATGTCATATCCTGGTTCGAAGCAATGGTAAGAGTGATGCCGTCACGACGGAATTGATCGAGAATGGCGGCATCGGGTGCGCGATCTGTAATGATGGCATCGAAATCGGCGAGATCGGCCATCACATGCAGGGCCGTATGACCGATGCGTTGATGGCTGACGAGCAGGCAGCTCTTGGCGGCTGAGGCGATCATGGCGCGCTTGGCGCGCACGACATTATCATCCATGTGATAGGCAAGCCTGCCGGAGATGGCCGGCGTCGACAGAAAAGCGATGTCGGCCCTCAGCCGCGACAGCGCCTCCTCGGTTACGACGCCGAGAAAGGCGTTGAACTTGGCGGAATAGACGCCGCCAAGCGCGATCACGGTGATGCCGCTTTCGCTTTTCATGCGGTCTATGATCGCTGCGTTGTTGGTGATCAGCGTCAACGGGCGCTTTTGCAGCAGCATCTCGCCGAGAACGGCGGCCATGGACCCGTCATTGACCATAACGGTCATGCCGGGCTCAACGAGATCCAGCGCACAATGCGCCATGCTGAGCTTCTCTTCATGATCCTGCCGCTCTCGGAAGCGGAAATCGCTCTCGAACTGCGTGCCGGCATCGATCGTCGCGCCTCCGCGAACTTTGCGCAGCACGCCGGCCTGCTCGAGATCGTCAAGGTCCCGGTGAATGGTCATCTTGGACACGGCGAAACGATCGGCCAGATCGTCGAGATCGACGGTCTTATGCTCGACGAGCAAATTGATGATCAATTGCTGGCGCTCTTCTCGCTTCACCTTGCTCTCCGGCTATTTGCCAATGGAACCAAAGAAGATATAACATTTATATATCACAATTCAACATTGGTATTGTGATATTGAGATGAATTCACGTTGCTGGAGCGAGGGCGGCCTATGCGTTCAACAAGGCCCGCGCCGTTCTTTCATCGGTAATCAAGCCGTAGAGACAACGATTTTTCAAAACCGCACGAATGGCCTCGACCTTGGGCAGCCCGCCGGCAAGCGCCACCAGCCGTTCCTTTTTCGAACGCGGCAGCGACGCCGAAAGAGTGCGCGCCGAAAGCGTCGTCTCTAGGATATTGCCATCGGCGTCGAAGAAGTGGCCGAGGATTTCACCGACGCCACCGGCGGCGGTGACTTCCTTGATCTCACGCGGTTCCACCATACCCGAGAGCACGAGCTGCGCCTCCGTGTCGACGGTGCCCAGACCGACCAGCTTCAATTCGGCACCATTTGCCAGATCGAAAACCTCCCTCACGCCGCGCTGCGCCAGCAGCACATCGCGATCCTCGCGGGTGTTGGCGAAAAACGGCACCGGCATCACATGTGCCTGCATGCCGGTCTTTTCAGCGATGCGATGCATCACGTCATAGGGGTTGGCGGCATAGTTTCTCGTGAGCCCGCCGAGCAGCGAGACGAAGCGCAAATCCCTGGCGCTGACGCGCGACATATGATGAACCGCAGAAGAAAGGGTTCGGCCATGGCCAAGGCCAATGACCTTGTTGTTGCCGCTTTCGATCTCACGGCGCAGAAATCCGGCACCCGCTTGCCCAAGAGCGCGAAACTCGTAGCCGTCTTCGCCAAGGTCAGGCGCGACCTCGCAATATTGCAGACCGAAGCGCGCCACTAGTTCCGTTTCCAACTCGACGCACTCGACAATATCGCCGTCGATCGTGACTTTCACGACGCCGTCGGCCACGGCACGCGCAATCAACCGGTGTGCCTTCACGGAGGGAACACCGAGCCGTTTTGCCACCTCGGACTGCGTCAGTCCGCCGGCATAATGCAACCAAGCCGCCCGCACGGCGAGCGAAGCATCCGCATCCGTCATAGACCGTTCCCTTTCATTGTCTCACGCATAAGGTTCCGCCCACTTCTAGATCCCGATTTGGTTTCCTCGACATCGCCTCGTGACCGATTTGACTGCTGGTTCGAGACCAGATCATTTCTATAGCTAGATATGCAAATCACTGAGGCCCGTGTCGATATGAGGTGCCCAGAAGGCGACACTTTCGGCAATCTGCGAAATGACCTGACGGTCGTTCGGCTCGCGCTCCTTGAACGACAGCTCCAGGCAGATCTCGTTATCCTTGGCGCCACCTTCGGCAAACGCCTTCAGCAGCGATTGCGGCTGAATGCGGCCCTTGGCGTTGAATTCTGCCGTAAAGGGACGGTGTCCACCCTTGTCCATCAGGCTCTGCTTGATGTGGATGATCGGCGAAACCCTCGGAACGGCGCGTGCCCATGCATAGGGATCGTAATCGTCGGGATTGGCCGAAGTGACATCACCATGGTCGACGTCGGCCATCATCCACATCGGAATGGCGAATGGCGCCTTCGTCAATCTGTTCTGTAGCGACAGGCATGCCTCAATGGTATCGCCGAATTCGCGTCCAATGCTCATCGGCTCCCAGAAGACATAGGAAAGACCGGCCGCCCGGGCGTGCTCGGCCACCTCGCCCCAGCAATCGATCGCGATCTCAATCAGTTCCTCGCGCCGCGCCGGATCGTCGTAATCCTTGTAGGTGAAGATCGCAAACTGCGTACCGACGGAATGGCCGCCGAGGTCGGCGGTGATATCGGCAAAGGTCTTGAACCAGTCGACATAGTAGCGCCTGACATCCTTGTCCGGATGACCGAAATGATTGAGACGGCCGTAGGGACCGGTCATGCCGGAGGTGACGCGAACGCCGGTGCGCCTCAGCGCTACCTGCATGTCGCGCGTCAGACGGCGGATAAGCGACGCCTGCCAGCTCGGATTGATGAATTCGTGGGTCAGCTGCAGATCGCGGATGCGAAGATCACGAGCGACTGTTTCAATCAGGTCTGAAGGCTCCGCGAAGCGGTTCACCAGCGGGTTGGTATTGAGTGACAGGGTCAAGGGCATCGATGTCGTCTCCCGGCAATGTTCAGGCGGCCAGCGCCAGTTCGGCGTCGAACCAGGCGGAAAATGCCGCCTTCTCCTCGGCCGTCATGCGCAGGCCTTCCTTGGTGCGGCGCATGAGGACGTCCTCTGCCTTCTGTGCCCACTCCGAGGCGGCCAGATAACGCGCCTCCGCTTCGTAGAGATTGCCGCCGAAGTGACGGCCAAGCCCCTCAAGCGAACGGGCGTCGCCGACGATCAGCTTGGTGCGCGCGCCATAGAGATGTCCGTAGTGATTGATGAGCGCGCGAGGCATCCAGGGATAAGCCGTGCGTAGCTTATCGGTGAAGGCGACATAGTCGGTATTCAGGATCTCACCGCCGGGAAGAGTGGCGCTGCGCGTCCAGTCGCCGCCCATCTTCGGGAAAAACCTGGCAAGCTTCTGCATCGCATGCTCCGAAAGCTTGCGGAACGTCGTGATCTTGCCGCCGAAGACGTTGAGAAGCGGCGCACCGCCGGTCTCGTCGAGATCGAAGACATAATCGCGCGTCACGGCCGAAGGATTGCCCTTGCCGTCGTCGAACAGGGGCCGCACACCGGAGAAGCTTTCGAGCACGTCTGAACGGCGCAGCTTTTCCTTGAAGTAGCGGTTCACGGCCGCGATCAGATAATCGATTTCCTTCTCGTCGGCCTTCACCTCTTCGGGCCTGCCTTCATAGGGAATGTCGGTCGTACCGATCAGCGCCTTGTCGCCTTCATAGGGGTTGATGAAGATGACGCGCTTATCGTGGTTCTGGACCAGATAGGCCTGCTGTCCGTTCCAGAACTTCGGAACGATGATATGGCTGCCCTTGACGAGCCGGACGCTGCGGCTGCTGTTGGAGCCGGCAACGCGATGGATGATGTCGTTGACCCAGGGTCCCGACGCATTCACCAGCGCCTTGGCACGCACAGTGCGCACTTCGCCGGAATGCTGGTCGCGCATCTGAACGGTCCAGCCGCTCTGATCGCGACGGGCACTGATGCAGGCGGTGCGTGTCAGGATCTGCGCGCCCTTGGCGGCGGCATCGAGCGCATTGAGGACAACAAGGCGAGCGTCATCGACCCAACAGTCGGAATATTCGAAGCCCTTGGAGTACTGATCGAGAATAGGCGCTCCCTCGGGATCGCGGTGCAGATCGAGCGAACGCGTGCCCGGCAGCTTCTTGCGGCCGCCGAGATGGTCGTAGAGAAAGAGGCCAAGGCGAACGAGCCATGCAGGACGATCCGTCGGGCTGTGCGGCAGCACGAAACGCATCGGCCAGATAATATGACTTGCGGAATTGAGGAGCACTTCGCGCTCGATCAGGGCCTCGCGCACCAGTCGGAACTCGTAATATTCGAGATAACGCAGGCCGCCATGCACCAGCTTGCCGGACCGCGACGACGTTCCTTCCGCCAGATCGCCCTTCTCGCACATCATCACCGAGAGGCCTCGTCCGGCCGCATCGCGGGCAATGCCGGCACCGTTGATGCCGCCGCCGATCACGAAGAGATCGAAGATTTCGGGTTCAGTCATGTCGTGCTCCTTCGGATGCCTCTGGCATCATCAAATCAAACTTCACGGGCAGCGGGGCGCTATGCTGGCTAGTGCAGGGCAAGTTTGTCCCAGCCGGGCGCAATCGCTTCGCGTACATCCTTGTAGGCGTCAAACAGGCGGTCGTAGCGCTCGGCATCCCCGGCGTTCGGGGCTTCGGCTTCACCAAGCAAGGGTGTCACCCAGTCGGCAATGCAGCTGTCCATGTCCGGATAGGCGCCGACCGCAACCGCCGCCATCATCGCGACGCCGGCAGCTCCCGCCTCCTCGCGGTCGGAAATTCTCACCGGCGCATTGACGGCTGCGGACAGGGAACCGCGCAAGGCGCGCGAGCGGGCAGCACCGCCCGTGATGCGCAATTCAGACGGCATATCGCCCATGGCCGTGTAACAATCGCGCGTTGCCATGCCGAGCCCTTCGATCACAGCGCGCAGCATGTCGGCGAAGCCGTGACGTGTCGAAAGCCCGGTAAAGCCGGCACGCGCATGCGCATTGACGAAGGGGCCGCGCTCTCCGGCCTCGGAAATATAGGGATGATAGAGAAGGTTTGTCGGGCGACTTTCGGCAAACCAGGCATCGATACGCGGAATGAGGTCCGAATAGGAAACCTGGCGACCGCCCTCAGAGATCAGATCCGCCGCTATCCGCAGGATCCAGTCGACATTGATCGTCGCGCCCATATTGGTCTGAACCTGCGTGACGATGCCCGGGATCGGCAAGGCAATGACATAACCGGTCCCCTCGTCATTGAGTTGAACGTCGGGGACGGCCTTGGCGCGCATATGCACGCCCGTCGAACCGATCGTCGAGCAGGCCGCGTTCTGACCGCCCGTGCGCACGCCGGCGCCGAGAGCGGTCATAACCATATCCACATAACCGAGGCACACCGGAGTTCCGGCAAGCAATCCAACCGCTTTTGCCGCCCCGGCGGTCAAGGGATGGCTGATTTCGGTGCCGTCGATGATCTCAGGCAGAAGCGAACGCCTGCGTGCAAGACCGAGAGCATCGATCACAACCGGATCATATTGGCGATTGCGGAAATTGCCGAAAGTAAAGCTTGCCTCCGACGGATCGGTCGCGCGAATGCCGGTCAGGTTCAGATAAAGCCAATCCTTGCAATGCAGTGACGCCTCTGCCCGATCGAGAAGCTCGGGCATGAGGCGATCCATATGGGCAAGCTGCGCACCCTGCTGGCAGGTATTGAGCCCGGTGCCAGTCGCCTCGAAGCGGGCGCGGTTGCCGGACCCGGCGCTCAGCCGCGTCACGGTCGGCGCGGCACGCGCGTCGAGCCAGAGCCAGGCGTCTCCAACCGGAGCGTTGCCGGCGCCGACGAGCCATGTGCCATCCCCCTGCCCGGTCACGGCTATGGCTGCGGTGCGAGAGGCAAGATTCACCACCGTTTCGCCAAGACCGCGCAGAGCACTGACGCAATCGGACCAGGTCTGGCCCAACGACTGCGTGACGGAACCATCTTCGCCCGTCTCGTATCGATTTCGGGCTGACGCCGAAGCTATCTGCCGACCAGACAAGTCGAAGGCGACCGCCTTGAGGACGGAGGTTCCCGCATCGATCCCAATGATGATCCCGTCACTCTTAGGCATTGCGCGCCGATCCCATCACCACGCGCCCTGCGACAGGGACGCAAGCATTCACAGAAAACATCTCATTCCTCCCGGCTCGCCCTTTGACATGAGCCTTCGCTGCGAAGGTGCCCACACCACGACCAGACAATAAGACCGATCGCATGATCACCCCTCACCCAATCGCAATCCAGTAACGCGATTGCCCACTTATAACATAAAGCTATCATTGTCACAGTAAAAATTTTCTGGTGTTGTAATTTTTTTCATATAAAATAGGCATTGCCAACTCCCCGATCATGCCTAGGAGGAATCGTCGCAGCCAGCCGAGGAAGGGAATTCCATTGCGTGATACGCCAGAAGCGTGATCCGCGCGGAGAGTCGGCGAACCCGCCATATTTTTTGCTATTATAGCTCTATATCAATGGCTTATTTCCGAGCTTTGCACAAAGCCAACACCGCATCAGCGGCGGAGATGGCGATCTCAAGCTTGATTTTCCAAGCTAAAGTTGCAGCCCACCAAAGGCAGCGAACGTTAACTTGCAAGATGATGACGAACGCAGGAAACACGATATTTGGCGATTGACAGGCTCTGAAATTTATAACATACAAAATACAGTTATTAACACAACTCTATCACAAAGGCCGCAGATCAGCGGCTGCAGAAGCGAAACGGATGACTGGAGGAGACGGTCACCCGATATGCTGAGGAGGATCCCGATGTCGAACTCCCTTTCCAATCACGGCTTGAAGCGAAGCCTAGCGGAGTGCCCGCATGTTCTAATGGGCAGCAACGGTCTTCGATAGATCCTTGCCGGGAACGCAGCGCCTTTCTTTCTCCAGCAAGTAATCCGGCCGATACGCCGAAGGTCGTTTGAACATGAATACGCAAATTCAATACGCAACCGCCAAGCCGACAGGCTCCAAGCTCAAGATCATAACGGGCGCCGCCGCCATCGTGATCGTGATTGGCGCCATTGCCGCCGATACCAAAGTGGTCAAGATCGGCTCCGAGCACGACGTGCGCGAACAGGGCTTCCAACCTGATGCCTATGGCGCCCAGGAATTCCCGAAGGTGCAGATGGATGTGGCGCAACGGGCCGTCGATGCGGTGGCGCTCGCCACCGCCGTGCTTGCCGACAAGAAGATTGCCGGCGAGAAATATGGCGTGGCAACCACGACCGGCCCCGTGCTTCCAGTCTCGCTCAGCGGCACGTTTGGCGACCGCAAGGCCAACCTTAACGAGTTCAAGGTCGACGGCATGCCGGATGGTGTCACCGTCCGCATACAAACCGGCCCCGCCATCAATGGTACAGATTTGCGCGATGCAACCGGCAAGATCGAATTCGGCCAGTTCACCAATCAGATCGAATATCAGAATGCCGGCTCCGCCATCAACAACGAGATGAAGAAGGCAACCCTTGGAAGCATCGATCCTGAGAAGCTGACGGGCAAGACTGCAAAGATTGTCGGTGTCTTCAAGCTCATCAATCCGAAGAACTGGCTTGTCACGCCGGTAAAGGTCGATGTGAAATGAGCCAGGCCCCGCAAAATGGAGTGGCAAAGGGCGAAGTCGTTCTCGCTGCCCGCAACGTCGCTAAGTCGTATGGCAGTGTCCATGCGCTCAAAGGCGTGAACTTCGATATTCGGCGCGGCGAAGTCACTACGCTGTTTGGCGAGAATGGCGCCGGCAAATCGACGCTGATGAAGATCCTTTCCGGCGTCATCCAGCCATCCTCTGGTGAAATCATCCTCGACGGCAGCCCGATCAGCTTCGCCTCGTCTACCCATGCGCGCTCCTGCGGCATTTCCATCATTCACCAGGAATTGAGCCTGGCGCCCAATCTCAGCGTTCGCGACAACATCTTCATGGGCCGCGAGATCATGAAGGGCGGCGTGGTCGACTTTGCCGAAGAAGAGCGTCAGACCCGGGTCCTGATGGAGGAGCTGGAAGAAAATATCGATCCGCTCACACCGATCGAGGATCTGCGTCTCGGTCAGCAGCAGATCGTCGAAATTGCCCGCGCTCTTTCGGTCAATTCACGCATTCTGATCATGGATGAGCCGACATCGGCGCTCAGCGCCACGGAAGTCGAGGTCTTGTTCAAGGTCATTCGCGACCTTACGGAGCGCGGCGTATCGATCGTCTATATCTCGCACCATCTCGAAGAGGCGCTCCAGATCACCAACCACGCCGTGGTGCTCCGCGACGGCAACATGACGGCCTATGCGGAGCGCACGGACATCGATCTCGAATGGATCGTGCGCAACATGGTCGGTGACAATTTCGATCTCGGCAGCCCGCCGGCCGGCCACAAGATGGGCAGCGTCGCATTGACGATCGATAGCCTCACCGTTCCAGGCCCGTCCGGCGCCGCCTACAATGCGGTCGATCGCATGTCGCTTCAGGTCCGCGCCGGCGAAATCGTCTGCATCTACGGCCTGATGGGTGCCGGGCGCACCGAATTGCTCGAATGCGTGGCTGGACGCCTGAGATCGAGCGGCGGCCACGTGCTGCTCGGCAACACCGACATTGGCGGCCTGAGCATCGCCGGCCGCATCGCGCAGGGCCTGGTCCTGGTGCCTGAAGATCGGCAGCGCGACGGCCTCGTCCAGACGATGACCGTCGGCTCGAACCTGTCGCTTGCCAGCATCGGCGCCTTCACCAAGGGTCTGTTCACCTCAGGCGGCCGCGAGCGGGCACTGGTGGACCAGTCCATCCGCAAGGTTCACATCAAGACCGATGGCGGCGCTGCGGCGATCGGTTCGCTGTCGGGCGGCAACCAGCAGAAGGTCGTGATCGGCAAGATGCTGGCGACGAACCCAAGAGTGATCCTGCTCGACGAGCCAAGCCGCGGCATCGACATCGGCGCCAAGGCCGAGGTCTTCAAGCTTTTGGCAGAGCGCGCCAAGGAAGGTCTGGCGGTGATCTATTCGACGTCGGAAGTCGCCGAATGCCTAAGCATCGCCCATCGCATCATCGTCATGCACCGCGGCAAGATATCAGCCGAATTCGGTCCCGACGTCCCCAAGGAAAAGATCATGGCCGCCTCTGGCGAAGCAGTGGTCGCGCACTAGCCGCATTCATGGAGCACTGATTATGTCAGTCACGAACATCACAGATAAGAAACCCATTTCGAACGAACAGCGGCGAAGCTTCAATATCGTACGGCTGATCCTTGAAGGGCGCGCTTTCTTCGCGCTGATCGTCATCATCGCGGTCTTCTCCTTTCTGTCGCCCAATTACTTCACGCTGGGCAACTTTCTGACCATGTCCTCGCATGTGGCCATCTTCGGTATCCTTGCGATTGGCATGTTGCTCGTCATCCTCAATGGCGGCATCGACTTGTCGGTCGGCTCGACGCTCGGCCTTGCCGGTTGCGCCGCCGGCTTCCTGATGCAGGGCGTCACTCTTTCGAGCCTTGGCGTCATTCTCTATCCGCCAGTCTGGGCCGTCGTCGTTTTGACCTGCGCTTTCGGAGCCGTCATCGGCGCCGTCAACGGCGTGCTGGTTGCCTATCTGCGCGTCCCCGCCTTCGTCGCCTCGCTCGGCGTGCTCTACGTCGCCCGCGGCATCGCATTGCTGATGACCAACGGTCTTACCTACAACAATCTTGGCGGTCGTCCGGAGCTCGGCAATACCGGCTTCGGCTGGCTCGGCTTCAATCGGCTTGCCGGCATTCCGATCAGCGTCATCGTGCTTGCAGCACTGGCTATCATCTGTGGCCTCGTCCTCAGCCGCACGGCCTTCGGCCGCTGGCTTTATGCCTCAGGCGGCAACGAGCGTGCGGCCGATCTTTCCGGCGTGCCGGTCAAGCGCGTCAAGATCGTCGTCTATGTCCTGTCGGGCGTCTGCGCCGCTATCGCAGGCCTGGTGCTCTCCTCACAGCTGACCTCCGCAGGCCCCACCGCCGGCACCACCTACGAGCTGACGGCGATCGCCGCTGTCGTCATCGGCGGTGCCGCATTGACGGGTGGACGCGGCACGACGCGTGGCACCATGCTCGGCGCCTTCGTCATCGGCTTCCTGTCCGACGGTCTCGTGATCATCGGCGTCTCGGCCTACTGGCAGACAGTCTTTACCGGCGCGGTCATCGTGCTCGCCGTTCTCATGAACAGCATCCAGTACGGACGGCGGACCAAATCCGGCTGACACTTCCATACGACCTTGTCACCGACCGATGAAATGCATCGGCCGGAGAAAGAACGGCCGGTTCGCCGGCATCACCAGAGCTCATCAAAAGGGAGAGAGACTAATGTTTAAAAAAGGTTTGCGCATTGTCATGGCAGCGGTTGCTGTGGCACCGCTTCTAACAGGAGCTGCATGGGCCGCCGGCCAGATTACCGTTATCGTCAACGACCCGTCCAACCCCTACTGGCTGACGGAAGGCAATGTCGCCAAGGCGACCGCTGAAAAGCTTGGCTACACGGCAACAGTCGGTGCCCACAAGGGCGACACGAATACCGAAAGCAACCTGATCGATACGGCGATTACCAACAAGTCGGTTGCCATCATCCTCGATCCGGCCAATGCCGATGGTTCCGTCGGTGCGGTCAAGAAGGCCGTGGCCGCCGGCATCCCGGTTTTCCTCGTTAACGCCGAAATCAACCAGGAAGGCCTTGCCAAGGCCCAGCTCGTCTCCAACAACGCCCAGGGCGCGGCCATCGGTGCACAGCAATGGGTCGAAGCTATTGGCGACAAGGCCAAATATGCCGAACTGTTCGGCGCTCCCTCGGATAACAATGCCGCAACCCGTTCGAACGGCTATGAAACCGTACTGACGCAGTATCCCGATCTGCAGAAGGTTGCCAAGGAAGTCGCCAACTGGGACCGCACCCAGGGCCACAACAAGATGCAGTCCATGCTGCAGGCTCACCCGGATATCAGCGGCGTGATTTCCGGCAATGACGAAATGGCGCTCGGCGCGATCGCCGCCCTCAAGGAAGCCGGCAAACTCGCCAACGTCAAGGTCGGCGGCTTCGACGGTTCGCCGGACGCGGTCGCCGCTATCAAGTCCGGCGAATTGCAGTACACCGTTCTGCAGCCGGTTGCCGTCTTCTCGCAAGAAGCCGTCAAACAGGCCGATAGCTTCATCAAGACCGGCAAGACCGGCGCCAAGAGCGAAAAGCAGCTTTTCGATTGCCTCCTGATCACCAAGGACAATGTCGCGAAGTACACGGCACCGTTCGTTCTGTCCGAGTAATGACATCGGGGGCGCCGCAAGCCGGCGTCCCCAACCCCTTGACCGCTATCGGCGGCACCCTGGCTGAACGTCAGACACAACTTGCGGAAACCCTAGTAGCGAATTGTTCTTTCTATTCTTTTCCCATAGCATGACATTCGCTGCAGCAAATTAACATCCGCAAGGCACAGCGCCAGAGGCCAACGTGAAAGACAAGACAAGCCCCGTATCATTCCTGCAAGACGAGTTGCCGAGCGACAGCCGGCACTCCCGTCAGATCGCCCGACGCCAGATGATTGCCGAAGCCGTCATGGCGGAAGGTTCCATGCGTATCGAAGATCTGACGGATCGGTTCGGTATCAGCCTGATGACGGCACATCGCGACGTTGACGAGCTGGTCAGCCGAGGACTGTTCCGAAAGACGCGCGGCATCGTCTCCGCCGCCGCGACCAGCCTGATTGAATCGAGTGACGTCTACCGCGCCAACCGACAGGCAAGTGAGAAGAAGATGATTGCCGCCGCCGCCATGCAGTTCATCGAGCCGGGCCAGGCGATCTTCCTCGACGATTCCACCACCGTCCTGCAGATGGCTTCGCAGTTGCCGGCCAAAGTTCCGCTGACGGCGATTACCAATTCGCTGACGCTGATGAATGCGCTCAAGGACATGCATGACGTCAACCTGCTGGCGCTTGGTGGGCAGTATTACAATTGGTGCAACGCCTTCATGGGGCGCATGACCATCAACGAGATCAACCGGCTGCGGGCCGACGTTACCTTCATTTCCATGTCAGCCATCATCGACGATGTCGTGTTTCATCAATCGCCCGAGATCGTCGACATCAAGCGGGCGATGTTCGACAGTTCGGCCAGGCGCATCTTGCTGATGGATCACACCAAGTTCGAACGACGGGCCCTGCATAGTTTCGCGCATTTGAGCGAATTCGACGTCGTCATCGTCGACGAGAAGACACCTGCCGCTCATCTGGAGCGCATGCGTAACAAGAATATCAATGTGGTCGTCGCCAAGGGCGACAAGGAGCGATCCTGACGGACGGCTCCGGCAGGGGCCGCCTTACGTCGCTCACGATCGGGAGTAATGAGAATGCCGAGTCTGCTCGGAATTGACAGCGGTTTGACCGTCACCAAGGCCGTCATCTTCGATATCGATGGAACTCCGATTGCTGTCGCCCGCCGCCGTGTGACCCAGTTCATGCCGAAGGCCCGCCACGTTGAGCGCGACATGGAGGAACTCTGGACCCGAACGGCCGACGCCATAGCCGAGGCGATCAAGCTCAGCAACCGCCCCGCCAGTGATATTCAGGCGATCGCCGCCACTGCCCACGGCGATGGCATCTATCTGGTCGACAAGGCCAAGAAGCCGCTCGGGCGCGCCATTCTTTCCCTCGACAGTCGCGCCCGGTCGATCGTCGAACAATGGTTGAACAGCCCGCTTGCCGACGAAGCCCTGACGCTCACCGGTCAATTGCCGCATGTCTCGGCCCCATCAGCGCTGCTTGCCTGGATCAAGGCCAATGAGCCCGAGCGCTTTGCACAAATCGGGCATATCCTCAGCTGCAAAGACTGGCTACGCTTCTGCCTGACTGGCGTTGCCGGCACCGACCGGACGGAGGCCAGCACCTCCTTTACCAATGTTTCGACGCAGGACTATTCGCCGGATGCCCTGAAACTGTTCGACCTCGGTGAGATGATCGGTGCCTTGCCGCCTGCCTCGCGATCCGACGAGGTTGTGGGATACGTGACCGAAGCCGTCGCGAGGCGGACGGGCCTTGCCGAGGGCACGCCCGTTGTTGCCGGCCTGCATGATGTGACCGCCTCCGCCCTTGGCGCTGGCGGGTATGCCGACGGCGTCGTCGCCGTCATTGCCGGCACCTATTCGATCAATGAGACACTTTCGTCGGAGCCGCGCGCCGACCCCCGCTGGTTCTGCCGCAATGCCATCGCGCCTGGACAATGGAATAACATGTCGATCTCACCGGCATCGACGGCCAATTACGACTGGTTCCTGGACAAGCTTTGCGCCGGCGAGCGTACAGGAGCAGAGGCTTCAGGCCAATCGATCCACGCCGTGTTGGCGCCCGAAATCGAGGCTGCGTTCAACCGTCCGTCGAGCGCCCTATTCCATCCATATCTGTTCGGCTCGCCCTACGGCGCCGATGCGAGCGCCAGCTTCTTCGGGCTTGGCGGCTGGCATGATCGCGGCGACATGCTGCGTGCCGTCCTTGAAGGCATCGCCTTCAACCACAAGATTCACATTGATGCCCTAAGTGACGGTTTTTCCTTTAATCAGGCACGGTTGGCGGGTGGCGTGTCGCGCAATCCGCTCGTTGTGCAGATGTTTGCCGATGTGTTCGGCATGCCTGTTACCGTCACCGAAACCGACGAGGCAGCCGCCTGGGGTGCAGCACTTTGTGCCGGCGCCGGGATCGGCGTCTACGCCAACCCGGAAAGCGATCCCCGAAATGTCGGCAAGATCGCCAGAACCTATTATCCCGATTCCGCCCGCAGTGCCGCCTATCGCATCCGCTATGACCTCTTTCGCGACATCGCCGAGGCGATGTCGCCGCTCTGGCCGCGGATCGGCAATCTCGCAGTTCAACACTCCCAAGACTAGACCGCCAATTACGCCGCGCAGACCGGCTGTTTTCGCGGCAGTTCAGCAGGACGATAATGTTATGACCGATATGGCCGCCGATCTGAAACAACGCTTCTCGCAACTTCAAGACGGAGGGATCGACGTCGTCATCTTCGGTGCCGGCGTCAATGGTGCCGGATTGTTTCGCGATCTCTCGGCCCAGGGCATCAACTGCCTGATCGTCGATAAAGCCGACTTCGGCTCTGGAACGAGTGCAGCACCATCACGGCTGATCCATGGCGGCCTGAAATATCTGGAAACCGGCGAATTCCGACTCGTCGCTCAATCGGCGCTTGAGCGCAACCTTCTATTGAAGAACGCGCCGCATTGCGTCGAGGCGCTACCGACATTCGTGCCGATCTTCTCTTGGATGCGTGGTATACCGGCGGCCCTTCGCACGCTTGTCGGATCGACGACTGCTCCGCGCAGCCGTGGCGCAGTGCTCATCAAGATCGGACTTGCGCTCTACGACTTCTTCGGGTCGCGCAACCGCGTCATGCCCCGCCACAGGTTCCTGTTGAAGGGCCGCGCCCTAAAGGAAATGCCGCATGTCACACCACAGATCGTGGCGGGCGGCATCTATTATGACGCTAAGATCAGCCGACCGGAGCGGTTGGTCTATGAATTGGTCAATGATGGGCTTGAGGCGAACAAGGGCTCGCTGGCGGCGAATACCACAAAGCTCGTTTCCGCGGCAGAAGGCCTACTGACCTTCCAACGCGCGGATGGATATGCCTTCTCGGTCAAGCCGAAGCTCGTCGTCAACGCCGCCGGCCCCTGGATCGATCAAGTCAATGCCGCTCTCGGCGCACCGGCTCATCATCTCATCGGCGGCACCAAAGGCTCGCACATCCTGCTCGATCATCCGGAGCTGGTGCGCAGCCTGAACGGCCACATGATCTATTTCGAGGCCGACGACGGCCGCATCTGCCTCGTCTATGGCTATCTCGGCCAAGCGCTGGTCGGCTCGACCGACATTCCCTGCGACGACCCCGACAATGTGCGCTGCGAAGAACATGAGATCGACTATTTCCTCGACAGCGTGCGGTCGCTTCTGCCGAGCCTGCGTTTCGAGCGCGACCAGGTGACCTATAGCTATAGCGGCATCCGCCCCCTGCCCGCCTCGGACGCCTCGTCACCGGGCCTGATCAGCCGCGATCACTCCGCACCCATCTTCGAGCCGCAGCTTGGACGCCCCTTCCCGATCATCTCGCTCGTCGGCGGCAAATGGACCACCTTCCGCGGCTTTGCCGAGGAGGTTGCCGATACTGTGCTGACGCGCCTTCAACGCAGCCGAAAGAGATCGACCGAGCGCCTCGCCATCGGCGGCGGACGGGATTATCCGGTGGGCTCCCATGAGCGTACGAGCTGGATCCGATCGATGGCAGCAAAAACCGGCGTGGAGGCAAGCAGGGCCGATGAGCTGTTGAGCAGATACGGCACGACGGCAGCGGCGATCCTTGCCCATCGTTCGGAGTATAGCGACAGCCAACGTATCAGCGGCGCGCAACGCCATAGCACGCTCGAGATCGATTGGATCTCGCGGCAAGAATTGGTCGTCCATCTCTCGGATATTGTCTTCCGCCGCACGACAATGGCGATCGAAGGTCTCTTGACGATCCAGGGCTTGCGTGAAATCGGCGCGATCGCAGCTGTGGCCTTGCAATGGGATGCACAGCGACTGAGCAGGGAAATCGACGACGTCGTGACGTCGCTGGCAAAGTTTCACGGTCAGGTGCTGACCGAAGAAGGCGTGCGCCGGGCGGCAATCCCGGCGACACGCTGATCTACTGGCTCAGGAGAAAACCGGGTCGAGCGAACCGGACTTATAACGCCTGGCCATCTCGGCGACTGTCAGTGGCTGGATGCGCGAGGCATGACCGGCGGTCCCGAACTGCTCGAAGCGTTCCTTGCAGAGTTTCGTCAGGGCAGCCATGGCGGGCTTCATATATTTGCGGGGATCAAATTCGCTCGGATCCTCCTGCAGCACGCGGCGGATCTGGCCGGTCATCGCCATGCGGCCATCGGTGTCGATGTTGATCTTGCGCACGCCATTCTTGATGCCGCGCTGGATCTCTTCGACCGGCACGCCCCAGGTCGGCTTCATCTGACCGCCATACTTGTTGATGATCTCCTGCAATTCCTCAGGAACCGAGGAGGAGCCGTGCATGACAAGATGCGTAGTCGGCAGCTTGCGATGGATTTCCTCGATCACATTCATCGCCAGCACGGAACCATCCGGCTTGCGGGTGAATTTATAGGCGCCATGGGACGTGCCCATGGCGATCGCCAGCGCGTCGACCTTGGTCTCGCGCACGAATTTCACCGCTTCCTCAGGATTGGTGAGCAACTGATCATGCGACAGCTTGCCTTCCGCGCCATGACCGTCCTCCGCCTCGCCCATACCGGTTTCCAGCGATCCCAGCACGCCGAGTTCACCCTCGACGGAAATGCCGCCGAGATGCGCCATGTCGGTAACCGTCTTCGTCACGCCGACGTTGTAATCCCAATCGGCCGGGGTCTTGGCATCCGCCTTCAGCGAACCATCCATCATGACCGATGTGAAGCCGGCCTGGATCGCCGTCATACAGCTCGAGGGATCGTTGCCATGGTCCAAATGCACGCAAACGGGAATATGCGGATAGATCTCAACGACTGCATCCATCATGTGCTTGAGCATGATGTCATTGGCATAGGCCCTTGCGCCTCGAGACGCTTGCATGATCACGGGTGCGCTGACGGCATCGGCAGCTTCCATGATGGCAAGCGCCTGTTCCATGTTGTTGATATTGAAAGCAGGAACGCCGTAGCCGTTTTCAGCGGCATGATCGAGCAATTGCCTTAAGGTGATACGTGCCATTCAACTCTCTCCCTGGGTCATAGTTGGCAGTTATGATCGCTTGGATGATGCTATCTGCTTTGAGCCGCCGCACAAACAGAATACTCGCTGTCGACATCCTGCTTGCCTCGAACTCCGGCAAGCACGACGCTCGCACTCGGAGTGCATCACCTCCCCGCGCTGATAACAAATAGAAATGACAAAATCACAAATTTTATGACATTTTATTGTGATTTTCATGAAGAAATAGCGCCAGAACGTGGCGGCAAGGGTCGGATACCCCAGAGAAAAATCGCGCGGCCGGCGCCCCAGCTCTAAGCGGCGTTTTCAAATAGCCGCCGATACGAATTCATGGTTGCGCTGCTCGAAACACGCAATCGTGCTCACGATGTTCGGTCGAGGGTGTCGCGTCATAGCGTTTATCTATTGCCATTAAAAACATTTGACTGCCGATCGCTTAACTGTTTTCTATAGATAAAAAACATATTATGGGAGAAATGCTTGAAGTCGGCATATCGCCCTGATCAAGCGACCATATTTATCAGCATTGAGCATAAGAGGGTCTTGGCGTGAGCTCGCGGATCATCCAGTTCGGCACCAGCCGGTTTCTACAGGCGCATGCGGCGTTCTTCGTGCATGAAGCGCGGCAATCGGGCCAGGATGTCGGCCCCATCACCGTTGTTCAGGTTTCAGGCGCCAGCAGCCGTAGCGGGCGCGTTGAAGCTTTCAACAATGCGGAGGGCTATCCAGTCGCCATCCGTGGCATGTCGGAAGGGCAGCCCGTCGAGCAATCCGTGCAAGTCACTAGCGTCGAGCGCGGTCTATCTGCCAACGAAAACTGGGAAGAGCTCTCAAAGCTCTTTGCCGAGGATGCCGAATTCATCATCTCCAATACCGGCGACACCGGCTACCAGACCCAACCAGAGGAAGACGGCTTTGGCGTGAATGGCCAGATTCCGAGATCCTTCCCCGCCAAGCTCGCAGCTCTCCTCGTCAAGCGCTGGCAGGCATCCGCTCGCCCCTTGGTGATCCTTCCTTGTGAGCTCGTCACTGGCAATGGCCACGTCCTTAAACATGCTGTGATCGATAGCGCCAGACTCAACGCCGCGCCCGCTGAATTCTATACCTGGCTCGATGACAGCGTCGCTTTCGCGGAGACCCTGGTCGACCGAATCGTTTCCGAGCCGATCGAGCCGATTGGCGCTGTTGCCGAACCCTATGCGCTGTGGGCGATCAAGCGAGCTCCAGGCGTTCGCCCGCCATGCACCCACGCAAACATCGTATTGACCGATGATCTGGAACCCTATGAGCGCCTGAAGCTGCATATCCTCAATCTCGGCCACACCTTCCTTGCCGAGATCTGGCAGCGCGAAAACCGGCCAGCGGAGGAAACCGTGCGCGCGATACTGGCCGACAAGGACATACGCGCAAGGCTGGATTGGCTCTATCAAAGCGAAGTGCTGCCCGGCTTTGCCGCAAACGGCATGGGCGACGTGGCGCAGAGCTATGTCGCGACGACGATCGACCGTTTCCGCAATCCCTTTCTGGACCATCGCATCGCCGATATCAGTCAGCATCATCGCGAAAAAGTTGGCCGCCGCATTCACGCCTTCCTGGAATGGGCGGGCAGAGCAGGCAGTCCTTCGAGCGCGCCGGTGCTGAGAGAAATCGCAGCGCGCTACCCGCTGGTTGAGGCTGCGCCATGATGTTTCGAGCCACGGCGGCAAATCCGACCGGACACGCGATGAATGAACAGAACCAAGCCTGGGTCTCGCCTCGCGACGTCGGCCAGACACCTATTTTGTAACACCAACGGCCGGCACGCCGGCCTTTCGAAAGTGCATCATCATGAGAACACTGATCTGCAATGAACCCGGCCGTCTCTCGCTAATCGAGCGCGATGTCCCAACTCCAACAGAGGGTGAGGTCTTGGTGCGCATCAGACGCGTCGGCATTTGCGGCACGGATTTTCACATCTATCAGGGCAAGCACCCCTTTCTCGAATATCCACGTGTCATGGGGCACGAGCTGTCCGGCACAGTCGAGGATGCAAATGGATCGAGCCGCCTCAAGAATGGCGAGAACGTCTACATAGTTCCCTATCTCGCCTGCGGCAAATGCGTCGCCTGCAGGCGCGGTGTGACCAATGCCTGCCAGAGCCTTTCCGTGCTTGGCGTGCATCGCGACGGCGGTATGACGGAATTCATGTGCCTTCCGGAGCAGAATGTCATCTCGGCCGGCAAGGCTTCGCTGGACGAAGCCGCCATGATCGAATTCCTGGCGATCGGTGCCCACGGCGTCAAGCGAGGCGGCATCACGGCCAAGGACCGCGTCCTTGTCGTCGGCTCCGGCCCAATCGGCATGTCCGCCATTATTTTCGCCAAGGCGCGCGGTGCAGATGTCACCGTGATGGACATACGCGAAGACCGATTGGAGTTCACCCTCGCCGCACTCGGTGCCGACGGGACATTGCTTGCCAATGACGACGCGGAAGCAAAAGCAAAACGCCTGACCGACGGCGACTTTTTCGACGTCGTCGTCGACGCAACCGGCAACGCCAAAGCCATGCAACGCGGCTTCGGCTTTGTCGCGCATGGCGGCCGCTACGTGCTCGTCAGCGTGGTGCGCGACGACATTACCTTCTCGGACCCTGAGTTTCACAAGCGCGAAACCACGCTCTTTGCCAGCAGGAATGCGCAGCCGGACGACTTTGCGGAGGTTGTAAAGCAGATGGAAAGCGGCAAGGTACCCACGGCGGCGCTGAACACGCATCAGGGTTCGCTGGACGATGGACCGGCGCTCTTCAAGGAATGGCTGCGGCCCGAGGCCGGGGTTATCAAGGCCATATTAGGTGTAAGCTAATCTGGAGCGGCGTAAGCTGCTCATCGAAGCGGGCCTTACGTCTAAGAGAACATCCGCTGCGCGCCAAGGGTGCGCGCAGACTGACCTCTTGCGCTAAGCTTTGAGGATGCTTTTCTCAGTGCGAATAATCATACCGAAGTACTTCACTCGAAGCATTCAGCATCTGTGAGGCAAGGTTGGAACTGATCCTTCGACGAGAGTATCGGCTGATCATGAAGTTTCCAATCGATGGCGATTTGCGGGTCGTTCCAGCAAATGCCGCGGTCGCTCTCTCGCGCATAGTAGTTCGTGGTCTTGTAAACGAATTCGGCGTGATCGCTCAATGTCAGGAAGCCATGGGCAAATCCCTCCGGGATCCAAAGCTGACGCTTGTTTTCCGCCGATAGAATGCAAATTCCGAGGCAATCCGCCCCCTGATTCCGAAATGATGTCGCCCCCCAATTCCGAGAAATAGTCGCCCCCTTATTCCGAGATGATTGCGCCCCCTTTGGCGGGCATCTGGCAAGGGTGGTCTGCCGGTGTGAAGTTTCTTCCTTGGACGTTGACGAGGAAGGAACGGGATGCCTGCGGAGAGAGTGGAGATGCGGCGTGTCCGCGAGATATTGAGATATCGCTTTGAGCAAGGACTTGGGCACAAGTCGATTGCGGTGCGGGTTGGGACTGCGCCCTCGACGGTGCGCGAGACGCTACGGCGCGCGGCGGTTGCCGGGTTGTCGTG
>NZ_FMAH01000078.1 GCF_900094545.1 Martinezella miluonensis | reverse complement strand
CGTTCCATCGCCACGCCGTGCTCGCCAAACCAGGCGATCAGCGCATCGGGTTCACTGTGGACCTTTGCTTCACGCACAATGCGGCCATCCGCATCCACCACGCACACACTTGAGTATTCCAATGATACGTCGATGCCGGCATACTGCTTCATGGTCGTCTCTCCGTGATGCTATGGAGCAGGTCTCTCCTGACTCCGCGACACCATCATTGTGAGGGACGACCACCAGCCATTCAAACCTGGCTGGCCGGGCTCCGCCCGTTACACCATCTAACTCATTGTTTTTACGCAATTCCGGACGGAAAACCGCTGCGCACTTTTCCTGGAATTGCTCTAGAAGTTGAACGAGACGCCGAAGTTGACGGCGTGGGTAAAGACCCTGGTCTTGAGCGTATCGCCGCTGTCGATCGAGACGTCGTTCACGAAATTGTAGTTGCCCTTATATTCGACGAAGGTCGACCAGTGCTGGGAGAGCTGGTAGCTGACACCGGCCTGTGCCTGCAGCGATGCGCCGCCGAACTGGTAGTCGAAGGTCGTGCCCGAGGCGCGGGTGACTTCGACATGCGGCACGTTGATACCGGCGCCGAGGCCGACATAGGGCGTCCAGTTGCGGCTCGGGTCCTGGAAGCGATAGAGCGCGTTCAGCGTCAGCATGTTCAAGCCGTCGGTGAACTCGAAGTGCGACCAGCCGGGCGTATTGCCGAGATTGCCGTAAACCTTCGCATGGCTGTAGTCGAGCGACACGCCCCAGTTCGACTTGCCGAAATCGTCAAGCCACCAGATGCCCCGGAAGCCGAAATAGGGTGGCATCTTGAAGGATTTGCCGGACCAGTCAGGGTCGAAATCGGCACCGTCCGATGTCTTCACATTGCCGCCGGTCGCGCCTTGAAAGCCGCCATAGCCTGAGAGCTGCATTCCCGCCGAGGCAGAGCCGGCAGCAAACAAGAACGCTGAAATCGCAAGTGCGGATACGGCCTGCTGTTTGAAACGAAATGCACGATGCATGTAGAATCCCCGAATGGCAGAGTGTCGCTAGCTAAACACGCGTCAGTTATGCGTCCATTGCAGTCACTGGTAAGCAGCGACGGCTTAGGTAGGAGAGCTGACATGAAACTGAATGTAAATGACCCTTATCGGTAGGGTAGCGCGATAGGTTTGCGGCTGTAACAATGACGCAACAGTGCGTGTAACGGCGGGGACACGCGGTATTTGTACGAGGTCGCGAGCGCCCCGAGCATGCCGGCTCTGCCGTGTCATTTGCTCGGGGCGCTCTTTATGCTCGGATCTGCGCAGAAGTGGCGGATCGGCCGGTCTATCAACCGCCGAACAAGGTCCTCAGCACGTCGATGCCGCGATCCTGATAGCTGACTTCGCCCTGCTTGTTGCCGGGACCGACGACGATGACCTTGGTGCCGATCGGAACCCGATCGTAGAGATCCGTCACATCCTTGTTCATCATGCGGATGCAGCCGGACGACATGTTCAGGCCGATGCTCCAGGGCTGATTCGTTCCGTGGATCCGGAAGGCGGTGTCGCTGCCGTTGTGATAGAGGTACATGGCGCGTGCGCCGAGCGGATTGTCCTCACCACCCTCTTGATAGGACGGCAGCTTGTGGCCCTTCTTGGCTTCGCGGACGCGCATCTCCGGCGGCGGCGTCCAGCCCGGCCATTCCGCCTTACGGCCGACCTTGACCACGCCCGACCATCCGAAGCCTTCGCGACCGACGCCGATGCCGTATCGTCTTGCGCGGTTGTCGCCTTCGACGAGATAGAGATACTTGTTATTGGTATCGATGATGATCGTGCCGGGCACCTCGTTGGTCGACAGCCTGACCATCCGACGCTGGAATTGCGGCTTGACCTGGCCCTGCGGTTCCATCGCGACCCGAACCACGTCACTGCGTGCGGCTGGCGTTGCGGAAGGAGCAGAAGCGGTAAAGGCAGCGGCATTCGAGGCCGCAAGAAGAAAAGTCGCAACGACGCCTGCCGCTACGACGGATAGTCCTGTTCTCATATGGCATTCCCCTCGCTGAAGTCGGCAAGAAACTACCGAAACCTACGAGGGGATCAAGATCAAAATGCCGGTTGCAAAGATTGGTCCGGAAAAACAGGCTTTTCTTCTATCAGCGATTGAGGAATAGCCGCAGCAATAGTGTAGAGAAAGGTGACGTCGGCGCGACGAACTTTGAGGCCTCCCTCGGCCATGCGCACCGCGCTGTTTTCCGATGGCTGGTCGATCACATCACGATGACGCGCGTTCCGACTTTCACGCGGTTGTAAAGGTCGGTGACATCTTCGTTGCGCAGGCGGATGCAGCCGGAGGAAACGGCGCTGCCGATCGTCCAGGGCGCGTTGGTGCCGTGGATGCGATAGAGAGTGGAGCCGAGATACATGGCGCGCGCGCCGAGCGGATTGGCTTCGCCGCCTTCCATGCGGGCCGGCAGATAATGTCCCTTTGCGGCCTCCCGTGCCACCATCTCGGACGGCGGCGTCCAGTCCGGCCATTCCTGCTTGCGCGTGATGGTATGCGCGCCGGCCCATTCGAAGCCGGGCTTGCCGACGCCGACGCCATAGCGGCGTGCCTTGCCGCCCTCCATCACCAGATAGAGGAAGCGATTATTGGTGTCGATGACGATGCTGCCGGGCTTTTCCTTCGTCTGGTAGTCGACGATCTGTGGCAGGAATTGCGGGTCGACCTGGCCGCGGACTGCCGGATATTGCGGGCGGGTCATCGCAACTTGCTGCACGACTGGGCGCGAGAACAGGCCGCGCGGCTGCACCACCTGGCGCACCTGCGGATAGGCCTGCTGTTCCATTCGAGGATCGGCTGCACGGCGTGCCATTGGACGGGCATAGACGACGGGCTGCACGCCGCCGCCGCTAAGCTGCGTTACCCAGGGGGCGGTCAGATCGGGACTGACGATAACAGGCGGGCGCGACTGGTAGCGATCGTTGGCAAAGGCGGTGGAGGCAAGCAGGCTCAGAGCGCCGGCGGCGCACAGAACGACATGTTTCATCATCGGACAAACTCTCTACACATGGGCCGAGGATGGGCGCGACAGCACCCGGTCGAGACTATGGTGCCACCTGCGCGCGAGCGAATGGTAAACATCTATTCATCAAAATGCCGAGAAGCCGATAAAGCTTTATCAGGGTTACCGCCTGGTTTGGAAATGTGGTTTGCAAATGGTAAATCAGGAATCGGAATGCGCGTTCGTTGAAATCCGCCTATGATTTTAAACGTTTGATTGATCTGTTTTTATCCGATAGTTGCTTGCCGGTTTCCGGTGGTGCGCGCTGAAATGGGAGACGAATCGCTAAAATGGCTGAAACGGGCATCATCACCGGCGAGGATGGCAGAGATCGCTGCTTCTGGCATGGCAACCTGCCGGAATATCAGCGCTATCATGACGAGGAATGGGGGCGCCCTGTCGTCAACGACATCAGGCTCTTCGAGAAGATTTGCCTGGAGGGATTCCAATCCGGCCTTTCCTGGTTGACGATCCTGCGCAAGCGCGAGAACTTCCGCGCCGCTTTTGCCGGCTTCGATTTCGAAAAGGTCGCCAAATTCGACGAGGCCGATATCGAGCGCTGCGTCGCCGATGCCGGCATCATCCGCCATCGCGGCAAGATCGTTTCCACCATCAACAATGCAAGCCGCGCTATCGAGCTGCGTGACGAATTCGGTTCGCTCGCACGCTATTTCTGGAGCCATGAGCCGGGCGCCGCCGAGCGTCCCGAGATCTTCGACTTCGCGCATCTTCGCGCCAATCCGACGACACCGGCCTCAGTGCGGATTTCGAAGGATCTGAAGAAGCGCGGCTGGACCTTTGTCGGCCCGACCACAGTTTATGCCTTCATGCAGGCCATGGGCCTTGTGAACGATCACATCGAAGGCTGCTATTGCCGGAAAGAGGTGGAGGCGATGCGCTGTGCATTGGTGCGGCCATGAGAGGCATATTGCTCGGCCTTTCGGTAGCGATGCTCATACTGGTCGGCGCCGCAGCCGCCAGCGCCGAGGATGCCCCTCGCCAGACGCTGCCGCAGCTTGATCGTGGCGAGAAGATCGAGAAACTCGGTTTCCCGGCCGTTCTCGAAAAATTGACGGGCTGGACGAAGTTCGGCAAGGGCAAGGTCTACACGCTGCCGCTGAAGAAGGGTCAGCATGTGCGGATCACCTTCAGCTCGAAGAGCAAATACACCTTTATGGCGATCTTCGATCTGTCGTCGAACGATGATGAATCCTTCTTCGGCACGGACGAGGATGGCGACACCGCCGACATCACCCTCAACGAAGATACCACCTGGCTGATCAAGCCTTATTATTCTCGCGTCACCCGCCGCCGCGGTCTCGGCGCTCCCTACGAGATCCTCATCGATCCCAATCCGCCGGCCTCGCAGCAGCAGCCTGCCGATCAGCAGAAGGATCAAGGGCCGACGCTTTTCCCGTCGCGATCGAAGCAGGGACAGTGAGGCCTAAGACAAGGCCTCGATCACGCTATACAGCTCGCCGAGATGACCGATCTTGCGGAAGCGCGGCGCTTCGGTCGGCTCCTCGACATGTTCGAGGGACCATGTGAGTTCGTGCGGCACGAAGACGCCGTAGCTGCCTGCGGCGAGTGCCGGCACGATGTCTGATTTCAGCGAATTGCCGATCATCATCGCTCGCTCAGGCCCATCTCCCACCTTGGAAAAGATGCGGCGATATGTGGAGGCGTTCTTGTCCGAGACGATCTCGATCGCATCGAAAAGATCGCCGAGGCCGGATTGGGCAAGCTTGCGCTCCTGATCGAAAAGGTCGCCCTTTGTGATCAGCACCAGTAGATAGTTGCCGGACAGGGCTTCCAGCGTCTGGCGCACATGCGGCAGCGTTTCGACGGGATGAGCGAGAAGATCGCGGCCGATGTCGAGGATCCGGGCGATGACGGTCGCCGGCACCTCGCCCTCCGTGATTTCGATGGCCGTTTCGATCATCGACAGCGTGAAGCCCTTGATGCCGAATCCGTAGTGGCGCAAATTGCGCTTCTCGGCTTCGAGCAGTCGCGCAGAAATATGGTCGCTGTCGGCATGATCGATGAGTAGATCGGTGAATTGCAGTTCCGTCAGCCGGTAGAACTGTTCGTTCTGCCAAAGCGTGTCATCGGCATCGAAGCCGATCGTGGTGAGCGGGCGTTGCGTCATGGTGTTTCCGTTCCGCTTAAGGGATGAACTCCGGAGTCTATCCTCCGCCGTCCGGGACGCAAGTGTAAGTGCTGGTAACCGCATCGTGATCGATAGCAGGTCTCGCGTTGAAATCGGATTCCGGTGCATTATGTCGATACTGTCTCGATCGCGCCGGCTTCCGGGCCGGGCTTCGACGACTGTCTGGTGACCTCTCCAAGGCGGCGCGAACAAGCCGCCGCCGTGCCGAGGCCAAATTATAACCAAGAGATAAGAACTCATCGGCCGGAAGCCTGTTCCAGCCGGCTACAAGGGAATTTTCTCCTATGCGTTACAATCAACTCGGTAATACCGGCATGTTCGTCTCCGAACTTTGCCTGGGCACGATGACCTTCGGTGAAGCCAGTCCCAACAACAGTCTCTGGGGTGCGATCGCCGATGTCGACCAGGCGCTGGCCGACAAGATCGTCGAAAGCTCGCTCGCCGCCGGCATCAATTTCATCGACACGGCCGATGTCTACTCCTTCGGCAACTCCGAGAAGTTGCTTGGCCAGGCCCTGAAAAACCTCGGCGTGCCCCGCAAGGATGTCGTTATCGCCACCAAGGTCTATGGTGTCATGGGTGACAAGCCGAATGACCGCGGCGCCTCGCGTGGCCATATCATGGATTCGGTGCAGGCAAGCCTCGACCGTCTGCAGACCGATCACATCGACCTCTATCAGATCCATGCCACGGATCGGGTAACCCCGATCGACGAGACGCTGCGGGCGTTGGATGATCTCGTTTCGCGCGGCCTCGTCCGCTATGTCGGTGTTTCCAACTGGCAGGCCTGGCGCATCGCCAAGGCGCTCGGCATTTCCGAACGCCGCGGCTTCGCTCGCTTTGAAACCGTGCAAGCCTATTATTCCATCGCCGGCCGCGATCTGGAACGCGAGATCGTGCCGCTGATGGCGGAAGAGAAGCTTGGACTGATGGTCTGGTCGCCGCTCGCCGGCGGTCTCCTTTCGGGCAAATATGGTCCCGGCGCTCCCGGCAATGGCGAGGGCCGGCGTGCAAGCTTCGATTTCCCGCCCGTCGACAAGGACCGTGCCTGGGCCTGCGTTGCCGCCATGCGTGAAGTGGCGGAAAAGCACGGCTCCAGCGTTGCAACCGTGGCGCTTGCCTGGATATTGGCTAAACCCTTCGTCACCAGCATCATCATCGGCGCCAAGCGTCTCGACCAGCTCGATCAGAATCTCGCCGCAGTCAAGCTGAAGCTTGATGCCGACGATATGGCCAAGCTCGATGAAGTCAGTGCGCTTGCGCCCGAATATCCCGCCTGGATGCTCGCCCGCCAGGGCACATTGCGGGTGCCGCAGCCTTTCGAGCCGAAAGCCTGATATCATGCAGAAGCCGGGCTGCCATTCTTCGTGGCGGCCCGGCGGCTATTACAGCTCGATGACGATCTTGCCGAAGGGACCGCGATCGAGATGATCGAAGGCTGTCGGAACCTCGCCGAGGCCGTAGCGATGGTCGATGACGGGCTTCAGGCCGATGCTGTCGACCGCGCGCGAAATCCTCGAGCGAGCGGCGATGGCCGACACCGATGCCTTGCACGACCGGAGACGTTAACTGCAGCGGTGCCGCAGGACCGATTATATCGAAGTCTTCGAGGACGCCGATGACCGAAATCCGGCCATGCGGCGCTACCGCCTTCAACGATTGAGCGAAGTTCGGCCCGCCGGCGATTTCTATGATGTGGTCGATGCCGTGATGGACACCAAGCGCCTTTGCGCGTGGTCATCGATCAGTTGGCAACACGCCTGCCTGGAATCATGGACTGAGCGGTGAGAGAGGCGACGCTCGCGTGCAGCCTCCCATGATCGAATGAATTACTTGCCGTGCTTCTTCAGCCAGGCAATCAACATCGTCAGGATCGTAAGCAGGCGCATGAGCGGGAGCCGAGCTGCGCCGGCTGCCAAAGCACGCACAAATCGCATCTTGGGGACACTGTGAGGCGATCAAGGCAGCAGCTTGACCTCATTCAGAATCTCGACCGGCGGAAAGCTTATGCAATCCACCGTGTCGAAGGTGAGCGTAAATCGGGCCGGCGTTCCCGCAGCCCATTTCAGCGCCTGTTCCGCCGAGTTCGCTGGGATCTTCATCGCGATCGTGCAATGCGGTTGCCACCGATCCGGACGGGAATGCTCATGGCAAAGGGCGGGATCGATCTCGTCGTGAATGGCGGCGTGTATTTTCCTCAAGACTCGATCGTCTGCAGGACGCGCCCAAAGCACCAGCATCTCGTTTGCGAAATGGTCGATGCCGGAGAATTCGATCGATAAGGGCGGCATCTCGCTGAAGACTTTTTGAATAGCCGCAAAAAGCGAGGAGGGAGCGATATCCGCATAGACGGCAAGGGTGAGATGCGGCGGATAGTTCAGCGCCTCCATGGATGGCGTGGTTTCGAACCTGCTTGCCTGCCGCCAGAGATCCAAAACCGGAGCGGCGCTGTCATTGGCACATTTCAGAACGATTGCATGTGGCATGGTGTCTATCTCGCCTCATCTGGCTTTTTGTCCGTTTGTCCGTCGTTAGCATAGAACAATCCTTGCCGCATTCAGCCCAATCCGCTAGTTAACCGCCACTGTTCCCGTACCGGATTACCTTAGATATGAGCGACAAACAGAAGAAACCGCAGAAGCTCAAGGCCCGCCTGCCGCGTGGCTTTGTCGATCGTTCGGCCAGCGACATTCGCGCTGTCAACGAGATGACCTCCAAGATCCGGGCGGTTTACGAGCATTATGGTTTCGATCCTGTCGAAACGCCGCTGTTCGAATATACCGATGCGCTTGGCAAGTTCCTGCCCGACAGCGACCGGCCGAACGAAGGCGTGTTCTCGCTTCAGGATGACGACGAGCAGTGGATGTCGCTGCGCTACGACCTGACGGCGCCGCTTGCCCGTCATGTCGCCGAGAATTTCAACGAGATCCAGCTTCCCTACCGCACCTATCGCGCCGGCTATGTTTTCCGCAATGAGAAGCCAGGCCCGGGCCGGTTCCGCCAGTTCATGCAGTTCGATGCCGATACCGTCGGCGCACCGGGCGTGCAGGCGGATGCCGAGATGTGCATGATGATGGCCGATACGCTGGAAGCTCTGGGCATCAAGCGCGGCGACTATGTGATCCGCGTCAACAACCGCAAGGTTCTCGACGGCGTGCTGGAGGCGATCGGCCTCGGCGGCGATGACAAGGTTGCTCAGCGCTTGAACGTGCTGCGCGCCATCGACAAGCTCGACAAGTTCGGTCCGGGGGGCGTGGCGCTGCTGCTCGGCCCCGGCCGCAAGGATGAGTCCGGCGACTTTACCAAGGGTGCCGGTCTCAATGCCGATCAGATCGAGAAGGTGCTCTTCTTCGTCGGTATCAAGGACTATGCCGAAAGTGCCGTTCAGCTTGCCGAGCTGGTTGCCGGCACGTCCAACGGCGTCGAGGGTGTCGACGAACTGAATTTTATCGGCAGCCTCGTCATCAGCGCCGGCTATCACGCCGATCGCATCAAGATCGATCCGTCCGTCGTTCGCGGCCTCGAATACTACACCGGCCCAGTCTACGAGGCCGAGCTGTCGTTCGATGTCACCAACGAGAAGGGCGAGAAGGTCGTCTTCGGCTCGGTCGGCGGCGGCGGCCGTTATGATGGGCTCGTCTCGCGCTTCATGGGCCAGCCTGTGCCGGCCACCGGCTTCTCCATCGGCGTCTCGCGCCTGATGACGGCGCTGAAGAACCTTGGCAAGCTCGGCACTGAGGAGGTGATCGAGCCCGTACTCGTCACCGTCATGGATGGCGATGTCGATGCCATGGGCCGCTACCAGCGCTTCACGCAGCAGCTGCGTGCTGCCGGCATCCGCGCCGAGATGTTCCAGGGCAACTGGAAGAAGTTCGGCAACCAGCTGAAATATGCCGACCGTCGGGGCTGCCCGATCGCCATCATCCAGGGCGGCGACGAGCGCGCTGAGGGCGTCGTCCAGATCAAGGATTTGATCGAAGGCAAGCGCCTCTCCGGCGAGATCGAGGACAATGCAAGCTGGCGTGAAGCCCGTGTCGCGCAGGAAACCGTGCCGGAAGCCGAGCTCATCGCAAAGGTTAAGGCAATATTGGCGGCGCAGGCGGAAGACCGGAAGAGGGCGCTCGGCAATGTCTGAGCGTGTGGCTTTGCCCCTCACCCTAGCCCTCTCCCCGTTGACGGGGAGAGGGGACGACCTTTTTTCTTGCGGTCCATCGGCTCCCACAGAAGTGAGGGGAGATAGAAGGCGCGCCCATCCCCTTCTCCCCGTCCAAACGGGGAGAAGGTGGCCGACAGGCCGGATGAGGGGCTTTAGTGGAGTTCTTATCCCATGCCCCTGATCAACCTTCCAGATTTTGCCGGCGATCTGCTGGACGAGTTCGCCGTTCGCGGGACGGAGCGGGTGGATACGCCCATCATCCAGCCGGCCGAACCCTTTCTCGACATGGCCGGCGAGGATCTTCGCCGGCGCATCTTCATGACCGAAAGCGAAACCGGCGCCAGCCTTTGCCTGCGTCCGGAGTTCACCATTCCGGTCTGCCTGCGCCATATCGAAACCGCGACCGGCACGCCGAAGCGCTATTCCTACCTCGGCGAGATCTTTCGCCAGCGCCGCGAAGGCGGCCATGAGTTCTATCAGGCCGGCATCGAAGATCTGGGCGATGGCGACACCGCAAGCGCCGATGCGCGCGCCATCGGCGATGCCATCGGTCTCCTGAACCGGCTCGTTCCGGGCAAGCCGCTCTCGGTGACGCTTGGCGATCAGGCCGTGTTCGAGGCTGTGGTGCAGGCGCTCGGACTGCCATCCGGCTGGCAGAAGCGGTTGATCCACGCCTTCGGCAACATGATGCAGCTCGAAACGCTGCTGGCGCGTCTGGCAAGCCCGCAGCCTGTCACCGGGCTCGACGCGCATGTGCTCGATTTCCTCAGCCGCGGCGACGAGCAGGGGCTGATCAGGCATATCGATGCCACCATGCAGGCAACCGGCTACTCCACCAATGCCAGCCGCTCGCCACAGGAGATCGCCCGCCGTCTTCGCGAGAAGCTGGTCCTGTCCGAAACGCGGCTCGATGACGCCGCATTCCTCGTATTGGAAGAGTTCCTGTCCCTGAGCGTGCCTTTGGCGGACGCCTCTGCGGCCCTGGCCGGCTTTGCCGATGCGGCAGGCCTGAAGCTCGGCAAGGCAATGGAAAGCTTCGATGCCCGCGTCGCCGCATTGGCCAAAGCCGGTGTCGACGCCTCGAAGATAGACTATCGCGCGGCCTTCGGCCGTCCCCTCGATTATTATACCGGCCTCGTCTTCGAAGTGACGGTGGCAGGATCGAGCGCGGTGCTCGCCGGCGGCGGCCGCTTCGATCGGCTGATGACCCTGCTCGGCGCCAGGGACCATATCCCCGCCGTCGGCTTCGCGCTCTGGCTCGACCGCATCGAAACCGCGAGGGTCGCCTGATGACCATCACCATTGCGCTGCCCTCCAAGGGCCGGATGAAGGACGATTGCTCGGCTGTTTTCGAGCGCGCCGGCATGCCCATCGTCGCCGTTGGTAACGATCGCTCCTATCGCGGCCGTGTCGAAAGCTTAGAAGGCGTCGAGATCGCGTTCCTGTCGGCCTCGGAAATCTCGCGTGAGATCGGCAATGGCAGCGTCGATTTCGGCATTACCGGCGAAGACCTCGTGCGCGAAGGCATGGCGGAGGCCGATCGCCGCGTCGAATTCTGCGCAAGGCTTGGCTTCGGTCATGCCGATGTCGTCGTCGCGGTGCCGGAAATCTGGCTCGATGTCGATACCATGGCCGATCTCGGCGATGTCGCCGCTGATTTCCGTGCCCGTCATGGCCACAGGCTGACGGTCGCGACGAAGTACTGGCGGCTGACGCAGCAGTTCTTTTCGAGCCAGCATGGCATCCAGCTCTATCGTATCGTCGAAAGCCTCGGTGCGACGGAAGGTGCTCCGGCCGCCGGCTCCGCCGACATCATCGTCGATATCACCTCCACGGGCTCGACATTGCGGGCCAATCATCTGAAGATCCTGTCGGATGGGATCATCCTGCGCTCGGAGGCGTGCCTGGTGCGCGCGCGCAAGGAAAGCCACGAAGGCGATCCGATGGTCCAGCGCATCATTTCAGCCGTGCGCAGCGCGCTCTGACCTTCCAGTTTTCTATTCACGCAAAAGGCCCGCCGGAATTCCGGCGGGCCTTTTGTCTTGGGAGATACTCAGCGATCAGGCGGTTGCGTAAGCGCCGCGGCGTGCATCGACCGAGTAGAGGCCTGCGCCGTTGGTGGCGAGCATGATGTATGCGCCGGCGAGCGTGACGTTCTTCAGGAAGTTGACGAAGTTCAGGCCATTGATCCAGCCGTTTGCGGCAGCCGGGAAATCCGGAACGTTGACTGTCCCCAGATGGAAGACGATGCCGGTGAAGACACAGAAGGCGGCGAGCAGCCAGCCGACGATGCGGATCTGGAAGCCGATCAGGACGCAGACGCCCGTGACGAATTCGAACGCGCCAGCAAGGTAGGTGAGGAGGGTTGCGTAGGGCATGCCGGCGCCGGCGATCATGCCTGCGGTGCCGGCCGGATCAGTCAGCTTGCCGAAGCCGGCGAAGATGAACATGAAGGCGAGCAGGATGCGCGCCACGAGAATGATGATGTTGTTGCTATTGGACATGACGGTCTCCAGTGAATTGGGTTTGGACTGAGTGGCGACAATTTCTGGAGACTGATATCCATGATTTTTCGGTGGCTGAAAAGATAAACAACTGCGTACAATTAGTTCACAATCATTGAACAATGGCGGATTTACCGCCCTCTTTCCATCCGTGCGATATCGGCTATGGTGGCGGCAATTCATCGCCAAATCATAATCTTAAGGAGTGATTCCAGTGGCCGACCTCTCGTCATTTCCGATCACGAAGCGCTGGCCTGCCAGCAATCCGGACATCATCCAGCTCTATTCGCTGCCGACGCCGAACGGCGTGAAGGTCTCGATCGCGCTGGAGGAACTTGGTCTCCCCTATGAGCCGCATCTGGTCTCCTTCAGCGCCAACGATCAGAAGTCGCCGGAATTCATTTCGCTGAACCCGAACGGCCGCATCCCTGCGATCATCGATCCCAATGGCCCGGACGGCAAACCGATCGGCCTGTTCGAATCCGGTGCGATCCTCGTCTATCTCGCCGAGAAGACCGGCAAGCTCATGCCTCAGGATGCCGCCAGGCGCTACGAGACGCTGGAATGGGTTTTCTTCCAGATGGCAGGCGTTGGCCCCATGTTCGGTCAGTTCGGCCATTTCTTCAAATTTGCCGCCGATAAGGTCGCCAACAACTCCTATCCGGTCGAGCGCTACCGCGACGAAGCCAAGCGTCTCCTGAGTATTCTCGAAAGCCGCCTGCAGGGGCGCGAGTGGATTATGGGCGACGACTATACCATCGCCGACATCACGACGTTTCCCTGGGTTCGCGGAGTCGACGTCTTCTATGGTGGCCGTGAAGTTCTCGAATTCGAAAGCTTCCCCGCAGTCATGGCCTGGCTGGAGCGCGCCCTTGCGCGTCCCGCAAGCCAGGTTGGCCTGAACATTCCAAAGCGGGATTGATGCTGCCTGGGCGCAATGAGGGCGGATGCCCTTGCGCTCGTTCCATCCTGGCCTATTGCCGGGTCGCCAATTGGCTCCCCGGCTCCAGCTTGAAGCGCGGAAAGAGGAACATGCCGACCATGCTGCCGGCGTGTCTCCCATCCGCGGCGATGGATTCGCCGACACAGAAGATCGGTTGGCGATGGCCATTGGCGCCAAGGGTCGTGGTGGAATAGCAGAAGCTGGATGCGGCGGTTGCCGCCTGTTCGAAAAGGTCGAGGATGCGCGCGCGGTCCTGCGCGTCATAACAGTGCATCAGGCTCAGGAGGCCGCACTCGGAAGAGGTCAGCCCATGCAGCATGGTGCTCCACTGCCCGAGCTTGATGAGGCCGCTCGACAGGTCGCCGGTCCAGCCTTCGGAAACGCAGAATTGCGCGAGGAGATCGGGATCGTGGCTATCGAACGCCAGCGAACCAGGCGCAAACGGTGCGGCAAAATTTGCTTTGGCAATCTTGAACAAGCTGATCCCCACCACTTGAGCGCATAGGCTCCTGCGCGTCTCGTTTGAATTTCAGATGAACCGGGTGGAAGGTCTGTTTGCCCGCCGCACCGTCATGAAGAAAACAGAGCCGCATCTCTGTTGTTGTTATTTCTCAACAATGTCTTCGGATGGTGATCCGACCTGCGAAGTCGTTTTCAAGTAATAAATTCGGACGACTCCAACCCGTTAAGGTCATGGCCAAGCCAAGCCGCAGGTTAATCCTGTCCAAAATCAGTAAAATTTCCGTGCATTGCAGCTAACTCTCCAAAATCGCTGCGCTGCGAGTTATAGGGGCTTTTTTTAAAACGGCAATGGGGAGGTTGCATAATTTGCATTGCCAGGAGAGCTTGCCAAGCTTGTGCAAGTGTTGTTTTGGCACAGCAAAAAGGGCGGCCCGAGCAGCCTGTGTGAGAAGTCCGGCAAATCAATTAAGGTGGCCGCATTGGAAACGATGCGGCCATTTTCATGGGATACATTTCAGGGACTGATCGGGGTCAGACGTCGCTGTTGCCAGCCCGGATCGAGGATTACGTTGCGGCAGATGCTGCGGTGCGGGTGATCGATGCCTTTGTCGATGGGCTTGATGTTGCGCAGCTCGGATTCAGGCGAGCGGTTGAGGCCTCGACAGGTCGTCCCCCCTACGATCCGCGTGATCTGCTGAAGCTCTACATCTACGGCTATTTCAACGAGGTGCGCTCCTCCCGGCGACTGGAGCGTGAATGCCGGCGTAATGTGGAGACGATGTGGCTGCTGCGT
>NZ_FMAH01000037.1 GCF_900094545.1 Martinezella miluonensis | reverse complement strand
CTTTCGACGGCCGACATCGCCGCCATCAATACCCCGGCTCTCGGCGGTCTGTCGACGGCCAATGTTGCCGCCCTGTCGTCCGACCAGGCTGCAGCCCTGACCACGGCTCAGGTCGCAGCCCTGAAGACCACCCAGGTCCATGCGCTCACCTCGACACAGGTCGGTGCATTGACCACGGCTCAGGTCGCTACCCTCAATGCGACACAGGTTGCAGCTCTGACCACCGACAATGTCGCGGGTCTTTCGACCACGCAAATCGGCGCTCTCACATCGAAGTCTGTCACCGGTCTGTCGACCGCCCAGGTCGGTGCTTTGAGCTCCGCTCAGGTCGGGGCTCTGAGCACGGCACAGACCGCTGCTTTGAATTCGAGCCAGATCGGTGCTTTGTCGACAGCCGACATTGCGGCCTTCTCAACATCCGACATCGCCGCCATCAGCACGACCGCACTCGGTGGTCTCTCGACAACGGATATCGGGAGCATGTCGAGCGACCAGGTGCACGCCATTACGGCGACGCAGCTGCAAGCCATGAACACAGATCAAGTCTCTGCGGTCATTGCGGCTTATCACGCGAGCTAATGGCTGTGGCACGATAACTATCGTGCGATCAGTCACAAGCGAAATACAAAAATATTCACGACGCTCGCAAGGCGTCGTGAATTTCATATGGGGAACCGGCCAGCGCAATCGTGATACATCTCGACGGAGCCAGGACTCCTTTTCGCTGATGTTGATGGCGGCCTCGTCGAGGCACCACTTATTGCGTCTAAACAACAGAATTGGATTTTGGGGCCGATCGGACGGATTGTTTCTTTGCGATGGACATGACCCAGGTGTGAAACTCTTTCCCATAGGGTTTCTCGAGTGCTGCTCGGTCCCAGGCAAGGTAATAGCTTTCCGGCAATGGCATGCGAATGTCATAGGGAACGACGAGCGTACCGGCGTTCAGCTCGTCCTCGATCATCGACACCTGTCCGAGGACGAAGCCGTGGCCGTTCACCGCCGCGTCGATCGCATTGCTCGACAATGCGAAGAAAAGGCCGGAGGGCTTATCATTGCAGGCGGCGCCGACGAGCTGTGCCCATTCACTCCATTGCGGCGGGCGGCTGTAATGTGATTCCCACTCGATGTTCAACAAGGGAAAGGTGAGGATATCCGCAGGGGCATTCAGCTTGTGCATTCCAAGCAGCCGTGGCGAACAGGCAGGGACCACCCAATCGGTGTAAAGCACGGTGAAGTGGGTGTGAACCTCCGCCCTTTTTCCGTAAGTGATGCGGAAATCACTTTGGCCATCGGCCATTCTCGGCTCTTCGTCTTTTCCAATGATTCTGACATTGGCGTCCGGGTGGAGGACCTTCCACTCGAAGATCTTTCGGCCGATCCATTTGTTGACCACTGAGCTCAGAGCGGTGAGGACGATACCACTCTGGCTGCGGGCACGTTCGAGCACCTCGACGGAGTGCGTCAGCTGGGCGAATCCCACGGCAATTTCCTTGTGAAGAAGAACACCCCATGAGGTCATCTCGACGCGTCGTCCTATTCGCTCCAGGAGCGTAACGCCTAGACACTCCTCCAACTTTCGTACCTGTTGGCTGACGGCACTCGGCGTCACGCCCAGTTCTTTTGCAGCGGTGGTCATGGTTCCGCAGCGACCAACTGCTTCAAATGCCTGCAAGGCGTGAAGTGGGGGCATAGTCACGTTCAAGGATCTCCATTCCAAGCATCTAGTTTAGATTATCTAAACTAGAACGTAATGGCGAGGCGCTTGTGGCCGCTGTTCCCAACGAAAATACTTCACCTTGTCGAGCAAGGAACAGGAGGCCTCAATGTTTCTCAAGAATGCCTGGTATGTCGCTACCTGGGATTACGAAATCTGTCGCGAACTCAAGTCGGTCACAATGCTTGGCGAGAATCTTGTTCTCTACCGGCGGCAGGACGGCAAGATCGCTGCGCTGGAGGATGCCTGTCCTCATCGTAAACTGCCGCTATCTATGGGGCGAATTAAGGGAGATGACGTCGAATGCGGCTATCATGGACTGACGTTCGACTGTTCCGGCACCTGTACGCGCGTCCCAGGGGCAGAGCGTATCCCTCATGTGGCCCGCGTTCGCTCCTATCCTGTCGAAGAGCGGTACGGGCTCGTTTGGGTCTGGATGGGAGAGGCCGAGAAGGCCGATCCGGCTGATATCTTTCACGTCGAACATTTCGACGACCCGGCTTGGGGCGTCAATCGCGGCGAGTCGATGACGCTCAACTGCAATTACCTCTACATGACTGACAATCTTCTCGATCCGTCGCATGTCGCCTGGGTGCATCAAAGCTCGTTTGCAAGTTCTGCCTGCGAGGAAACGCCGCTGGAAACCACCGTGAAGAGCGATGGTGTCACGGTCTGGCGCTGGATGCTGGATTCGGACCCGGCGCCTTTCTATGCGCCCTTCCTGCAGTTCGAAGGCAAATGTGATCGCAAGCAGCATTATGAAGTTCGCTATCCGAGCAATGCGATCATCAAGGCAATTTTCACACCGTCCGGGGCCGGCGGCGAAGGGCGGGATCTGCCGTCGAATACCTTCCTCATGGACAGCTATAATTTCATGACGCCGGTGGATGAGAACCGCACCAAATATTACTGGTTTCAGATGCGCAACTTTGCTCCCGATGATGCGGATGTGTCGGCGCGATTTGCCAAATCCGTGCGGGGTGCCTTTGAGGAAGACCGTGTTGTGCTCGAGGCGGTTCATCACGGTATCGCAACTATGCAGACCCCGAACCTGGACCTCAAGATCGATGTCGGGCCACTCCGCTTTCGCCGCAGGCTGGCGCAAATGATTGAAGGCGAGGGCGCCAACCGCGTTGCTGCGGAATGACTCGGGACGCGCAACAGCGCCGTGCAGGTGCCTAGCGAATGCCGTCTCGGCTCGCAAAATAACCTCACAATGGCTTTGGCCTGTCGAGACGCACAATAAAAATCTTGGGAACAAAAAAGAGAATGACGGACCTGGTCCGTCGTCCACTCAAAGTGGGAGTACCATCTGATGCGCCATATCCGGCAGGCTGAGCTTTACTCAGTGAGCTATGGAGTATTGCGGCAACGGTTCCTGGCCGCGGCCCGGCGAGCCAATGCGACATTGTTTGAATATCAGCACCCTCTCCATGGACCGGATGGGGAAGGTCTCTTCACGGATGTCGCGCATCTGGGCGAGCGGAACGCATCGAAGATGCTCGTTATCATCTCCGGCACGCATGGGGTGGAGGGCCAATTCGGTTCGGCCTGTCAGGCCGAGTGGCTGTCGGCAAACTGTCCGTGGCAACTGCCGAAAGACACTGCAATTCTGTTCGTCCACCTGATCAACCCTTGGGGAACTGCCTGGAGCAGACGGGTCAACGAAGACAATGTCGATCTCAATCGGAACTTTATCGATTGGGACGGTAGCGTTCCGCGAAATGAAAAATACGCTGAACTTCATCAGGCGCTTGTTTGTGCCGAATGGGTCGGACCGAAACGGGATCGAGCCGAGGAGCTGTTTGCCCAAGCGAAAAAGTCCTTGGGCGGGCATGCCGGGATAGCCGCAATCGTCAATGCGGGGCAGTACGAATTTCCCGAGGGAATGTTCTACGGTGGCGACGGTCCCGTTTGGTCGAACCGCACGCTCAACGACATTCTGCGCACGTTTTCCCAGCAGGCTTCGGATGTGATCGTTTTCGACCTGCATACGGGTGCCGGACCCTATGGCTATCCGGCGCTCCTATCGGTGGCGGAAGTTGATCACGATGGTTTGCGGTGGGGAAAGAGCATTTATGGGCCGGCGCTCTCGATCGTAAAGACGGGAATTGCTGCCACGACTGATACCGGTATTGCTGCCACCGCAACCGGCTATGTGTCAGCGGCAGTGCGCAAGGCTTTGCCTCAAAGCCGCGTGATGCCTCTTGTCATCGAGTGCGGAACTCTAGAAGGGTCCGTCGTCATGGACGCGGTGCAGGCCGACAATTGGCTGCATCTCTATGGTTCCGTCGCATCACCGCTCGGACAGAAGATCAAGGATACCTTGAGAGCAGCATTCATCCCGCAAGATCCGGAATGGCAACGCAACTGTCTGGCAACAAGCCTTCGCTATTTCGATCGTGCCTTGACGGAACTGAACGCCATCGGTCGTCCGACTTCAGGCAGCGAGCCGGCGGTGGCCAATACAGCGGTGCCCGAATGGCCGCCGGCGGTTCCCGTAAAGGCCAAGAGGAACGAGCGGCCGGCCGTCGAAGTTCACGATTTGCATAAGAGCTTCGGTACGCACGAGGTTTTGACCGGTGTCGGACTGACCGCCGATCCGGGCGAGGTCGTATCGATGATCGGTTCGTCGGGATCGGGAAAAAGCACGTTTCTGCGCTGTATTAACCTTCTCGAACAGCCCAGCAGGGGCCGCATCGTCGTCGACGGCGAAGAGATACGCATGAAGGCCCTCGGGGGCGGTAGATCCATACCCGCAGACATGCGTCAGGTGGAGCGCATTCGCGCTCGTGTCGGAATGGTCTTCCAGAATTTCAATCTCTGGCCGCATATGTCGGTCCTCGAGAACATCATAGAGGCGCCCGTGCATGTGCTCGGCGAGCGGCGCTCCGATGCCGTGGATCACGCGCATCAACTCCTGAAGAAAGTCGGGCTCTCCGAGAAGCATGCTCAATATCCCGGGCAGCTTTCCGGCGGACAGCAACAGCGTGCCGCCATTGCGCGAACGCTGGCGATGAAGCCGAAAGTGATCCTGCTCGATGAGCCGACGTCGGCGCTTGATCCGGAACTCGTCGGTGAAGTGCTTCGGGTGATCCGCCAACTGGCGGAAGAAGGCAACACCATGATCCTCGTGACGCACGAGATGCAGTTCGCGCGCGAGGTATCGCACAAGATTCTCTTCCTGCACCAAGGAAAAGTGGAGGAGGAGAGTACCCCAGCAGAGTTGTTCAGCAATCCGCGATCGGAACGCCTACGCCAGTTCCTATCGCGGACACTATGACCGGCGGCTGATCCAAATTGCCGGGTCGAAGCCCGGCAAATACCCAAACGAAAAATCAATAAGGGGAATTGCAGATGAATTTCAAAGTCCTGTCACTCATCGCGTTGCTCGCCGGTTTTGCCGGCAGCGCCTGCGCGGCCGAAGGGGAATTGTCCATCGGAACCGAAGGTGCCTATCCTCCGTGGAGCATGGCCGATGCCGCTGGAAACGTCACCGGCTTCGATGCTGATGTCGGCAACCTGCTTTGCACCAAGCTGCAGATGAAATGCCATTTCGTCGTGCAGGCCTTTGATGGCCTCATACCGGCGCTGAAGGCAAAGCGTTTCGATGTCATCATTTCCGGAATGTCGATTACCGCGGATCGCAAGAAGGAAATCAACTTTTCCGTCGGATATGCCGATCTCGCCAATATGTTCGTCGTGCCGAAAACATCTGATCTGGCCGGCATCAAGGATGTCGACAGCCTCCTGAAGGCGCTGGATGGCAAGACGGTTGGCGTGCAGACGGGAACGACGCACGCGCACTTCATCGAGAAGCGCGTGCCGAAGGCCAACCTGAAAACATATGACACACTCGACAATTTGCAGATCGATCTCGCCAGCGGTCGCGTCGACGCGGCTTTTGCGGATGCATCGGCACTGCAGGATTTCCTGGCCAAGCCGGACGGCAAGGATTTTCAGTTTGTCGATGTGAAGATCCCGGGCAAGTTCGATCCGTCGCTTGGTGAAGGTCTCGGTGTCGGCATTGCCAAGGAAAATACCGATCTGAAGGCCAAGATCGACAAGGCGCTTTGCGCATTGGTGGCCGATGGTTCCATCGGCAAGGCAAGCAAGAAATGGTTCAAGTCTGATATTTCCCGGCCTTGCGACTAACGGATGCCTAGCCTCGCACTCGCTTAAAGTGCGAGGCGTTCGCCTTGCCTTCGTTCACGCTCAATGGCGATAGAGCGTGAAGGTCCGCACTATCCAGACATGCTGCAGCATTCCCCAGATCCAAATTGGTCTTGGGGGCTGCTCGGCGCAATTCTAAGGCAGATCCAATGGATTTTGGTCTCATGCAAGTTTGGCAGAATGGCTGGGTGACAGCTATTCTGCAGGGAGCTGCAATCACGATAGCAGTCGGCATCGTCAGCATGATGGCCGGCATCGGCATCGGGGTCGTCTGCGGCGTCGTCAAATGGGCGAGGATCTTCCCTTTGACGCTTGTGATCGATGTCTACACCTCGATCGTGCGAGGGGTGCCGGAGCTGCTTATCATTTACCTGCTGTTCTTCTCGTCGGTTGAATTCGTGACGAAGGTCGCGTCGGCATTCGGCTATGCCGGTCTGGCGGACAGCGGATATGCGTTCATCATCGCTGTCGTCGCAATCGGCACCATTTCCGGCGCCTATTCCACCGAGGTCATCCGCGGCGCGCTGGCATCAATTCCAAGCGGTCATATCGAGGCTGCTCGCGCGCTCGGTATTCCCGGCCGCCGTATCTTCAGGCGAATAATCGTGCCGCAGATGCTACGGATAGCGATCCCCGGCATGAACAATATATGGCAGACAACCATTAAAGATACTGCACTCGTATCCGTTGTTGGGCTGCAGGAGTTGATGCGGATTGCGTTTATCGGCGCCGGAACTACGCGACATCCGCTGATTTTCTTTCTGATTGCTGCCGTCGTGTACCTACTGATCACGGTGGTTAGTCAGACGGGGTTCAACTCCGCCGAGCGCTTCCTCCAGCTCCGATCAAGGAAGTAAGCCGATGGATTTCGAATTGATTCAACAGACTGTTCCGGTGCTTGCACGCGGGCTTTTGACGACAGCTGTCCTTACCGTCGTGTCGGTATTGATCGGCTTCAACCTCGGCCTTGGCCTGGCGCTGATGCGCTTGTCCGAAAACAGATTTCTTGCGGCCTTCGCAAGATATTACAGCATGGCCTTCCGTGGGACGCCGCTTTTGGTGCAGTTGTTTCTGTTTTATTATGGCCTTGCACAGCTGCCATTTGTAAGAGGCAATGCCATCGCCTGGTGGGTGATAGGCGATGCCACGCGCTGCGCTGTCATGGCACTGGCGCTCAATACGGCCGCCTATACCTCGGAGATCCTGCGAGGCGGGCTGATGTCAATACCGGCGGGTCTCAAAGAAGCTGCGAAAGCCGGCGGCATGTCGCCATTGCTGCGCTTTCGCCGCATCGAGTTTCCGCTGGCAATCCGGCAGGCGCTGCCCGCCTATGGCAACGAACTCGTTCTGGTCGTTAAAGGAACGAGTCTGGCCTCGACGATTACCGTTCTTGAAATCACCGGATATGCCAAGCGCTTGATGAGCCAAACCTACGCGATCTTTGAGATTTTCGCGATCGCCGGCGCTATTTACCTCGTCATCAACCTCATTCTCATCGCGCTCGTCCGGACACTCGAGCGCCATTTGATGCGGCACGAAGGACGTTGATGGGCGTCGAGGAACCGTTTTGGGGCCATTGACCTGATACGCTGAGGATAGGAAAGGGACCCCGGGGAGAGTGTCGAGGGTCTGTGATTTACTGACAACCGGATGTTGCTCAGCGTGACGAAAAGCGCTCCGAACAATGCTAAGGTTCGCTTACGATATACCCGCCGCTACGTCTCATCCGCACTGGCGCTCCATTCAGCGACCATGTGCGAGAATTCTGGGGCGCTACGCTCCGCACATTTTATTGCGACTTTCACGCCAGATGGTCGCGAGGTGCGGCTCGGCTGGCCGCAATGGCCCCGTACAATCCTGTCGCTCGCACCAGAGACTTTGCCTGAAGAAATGACATCGAAACGGAGGAAATATGATGTCCCATGCTATCTCCATCCACCCGGCTATCGACAACGGCATCGCGCCGGAGAGCGCCGATTTTGCTGGCGGGACGCTTATCTGTGCCTGCGCCGCCCATCCTGTGAAAATCCGTATCAAGGGGCAGGTGGCTCACAACCACGCCTGCGGCTGCACCAAGTGCTGGAAGCCCGAAGGCGCCAATTTCTCAGTCGTTGCCGTCACGCCCACCGAGAATGTCACCGTGCTTGAAGGTGACGCCAAGCTCAAGGTCGTCGATGCAAACGCCCTGATCCAACGTCACGCCTGCCAGGAGTGCGGGGTGCATATGTACGGCCCCGTCGAGCGGGATCACGCTTTCAAGGGCCTGTCCTTCATTCATCCCGAGCGGTTCGAAGAAAAGGGCTGGGCCGCACCCGGCTTTGCCGCATTTGTCTCGTCGATCATCGAAGCTGGCTTCGCGCCGGCGCAGATGGGGGCCGTGCGTGCAAGGTTGAAGGAAGTGGGGCTGGAGCCCTATGATTGCCTGTCACCGGGCCTGATGGACTATGTTGCGACCTGGACCGCAAAGAAGAACGGTGTTCTGGCGGATTGACCGGATCGGCTAAGCAACTCTTTTTCCTCGCCGCGCCTTCGCAAGGAGGCGCGGTTTTTTTAATCCGCCGGCTATCCGGTCACTTTGCGCGGATTGAGGATGGAAGCGGCATCGATGGCGGCTCTTATTTGCTTCATGAAAGCAAACTTTGTCGGATCGGCCGTTTCGCGGAGAGAGTGAACCCTCTTCGACCCAATGCCGTGTTCCGCCGAGAAGGATCCTCCGATAGCCGCGATCCCGCCGTAAAGCACGGCCTCCACCGCGGCCGTCTTTTCAGGCGGCATGTTTGCGGCTGAAGCATTCAACACAATGTGCAGGTTACCGTCAGCGAGATGGCCGAAGACATAAGGATCGAACTGTGGGTCGATACGATGCAGCTCGGACAGGCAGCGGCGCAAATAGCTGTCTATCTCCGATAGCGGCACGGATATGTCGTAAGAGGGAGCGCCGGCATGCTTGCGATAAATGAGATCGGTATCCTCCCTCAACCTCCACAGCTGTGCCTCCTGTGCCTGAGACGCGGCGACCACCGCCGAGATCTCAGGGTATTTTTCCGCCACCTTCTCATAGATCTGTGCCAGCTCCATCTGAAGCTGTTCCTCGTCGCCACCGCCGAGTGAAATCAGCAGGTTGACGGGATGATTGGGGTCATAATCGACCGCAGACCAAAGGTGTTCGCTCGAGGTGAGCTGAAAATAAGACCTCCAGATCGCTTCGGCGGCGCGCAAATGACCGTGATGAACGGCAAGGCCGGAATTTGTGACGTCGAGCGCTGCCGCGACTGACGGCAGGCCGAAGAGGGCGGTCGCGGTCGCGGCAGGCAGCGGTTCCAATTTAAGGGCTATTCGCGTCACGATGCCCAGCGTTCCCTCCGCGCCGATAAACAGGTGCTTGAGATCATATCCCGCCGCGTTCTTCACTACCCGCGTCAGGTCGGAATAGATCGAGCCGTCCGGCAGCACGGCTTCCATTCCCAGAACCCGATGACGCATGACGCCATATCGAAAGGCGGATATGCCGCCGGCATTTGTCGATACCATGCCGCCAATGGTCGCCGAGCCTCGTGAGGGCAAATCGATTCCGGGCTCAAGCCGGTGTTCGGCGGATGCTGCTTGCAGCGATTGCAACGTCACGCCGGCTTCGACAACCGCGACCCGCTCGATCGGGGAAAGCTGGACAATGCGGTTCAGCCGGCTGGTCGAAAGAACGAGTTGCCCAGGCGACGAGAGCCCACCACCGACAAGTCCTGTTCGCCCGCCCTGTGTGATGATCGGCACACGATGGGCAAGCGCACATCTCACGATCGCCGCAATCTCCTCTGTGGAAGCAGGAAGGACAACAGCCGTTGCACCGAGATTTCCCGCAGCGACGCCGTAATCCAGAGCCGCAATCGCTTCGCCTTCCTTCAAGTTGCCAGCGCCGACAATCTGGCGAATTTCACCAAGGAAGGAAGATGATAGCGCCGTCGGTCCCTCGATCGTTGCTCCGCTCATCATGCGGTTCTCGCTTCAGGATGTTTTGCCTTCAGCAGCCTCAAGGCATCGAGAAAGCGATCATTGTCGATGGGCAGACCGATCGTAACGCGGATGAACGTTTCGAATCCCGGCTCTTTCCAGGGCTTCACAATGATCCCATGCGACAGGAAATGATCGAATGCAGTGGCGCTGTCGCAACCGGCGTCGATGAAGAGAAAGTTCGTCTGCGATTCCGGTGCGAACAGGCGGAGGGAGTGGACTTTATGGGCCATGCGATCGCGTTCCGCGGTAACCTTGGCCACCGAATGACGCATCCAGCCCTCGTCTCCAAGTGCTGCCACCGCTGCAAGCTGCGCGGCTGCATTGACGTTGAAGGGTGTCTTGGCGGATGAGATCGCCTGCGCCAATCGTTCGTCGGACGCTGTGGCATAGCCGACGCGCAGCCCGGCCAAGCCATAGGCCTTTGAGAATGTTCGAAGCACGACATGGGAAATTCCACTGCCTGATAGCAATTGCAGGCCGTCCGGCGTCTTCGCGTCGCAAAACTCGAAATAGGCCTCGTCCAATACCAGCAGCGTTTCCCTGGGTGTTGCGGCGATGAGACGGGAAAGGCCGTCTCTATCAAGTGCCGGACCAACGGGATTGGAGGGGGAGGAGAGAAAGAAGATCGACGGCTTTTTTCGCAGCGCATCGATGAGAGCCTCGATATCGAATTTGAGGTCTTCCGTCATCGATACCTTGACGACTTTTGCACCATTTGCCCGTGCTTCGATTTCATGAAGCCCGAAACCGGGCGATACCGTCATGACGGTGGAAAAGGGCCGCAATACCGCTCGGCAAACGGCTGCGATCATCTCCTCCGAGCCGTTGCCGACCACAATACGGCTTGTGGCGATGTCTAGCTTTTTGCCGAGAGCATTGCGCAGAGCGGTACAGGCCGGATCGGCGTATCGGGAGGGATCCAGCTGCGCCAACGCGGTTGCTACATCAGGTGAACACCCATGCGGGTTCTCATTGCTGGCAAGGGCTGCGATATCGGTAAGGCCGGTTCTATTCCGCGCAACCGCAATATTCATACCAGCATTGTAGGGCGGCAGTTCGGCGACGTTCGGATTGAGTCGGAGCATACTGATCACTATTCCATAGAATTGAGAGATGAATTTCGGGTCGATTTCGGCTCAGAGATCAAGAACGATCGAGCTCACAGGCTTGGTACAACAGAGGAGAACCCGGCCCGGTGGCACGTCATCGAGAGGTTCTTCGACATAGTCCACCTCTCCAGAAACCAGGCCCTGGAGACAGCTTCCGCAGACGCCTGCCCGGCAGGAAAACGACGGCTCGATGCCTTGAGCTTCAAGGAAACTCAGTAACGATACCGAAGACCCATCCCATGCGAACTTCGCCTCCGATTTTTGCAGGGTGATTTCGATGCCGTTGTCGGTCGCATCGCTTACGGGCTCGGGGATGGGTGTATCTGCGGCGGGCGTGTCTCGTTGCTGAGACGGTGATAGCAGCGACGAAGGTCCGAAAAACTCGTAGGCAATTCTTTTGCCGTCGACGCCGAGGGACGACAGCAGATCATACATTGCCTGCATGAAGGGCGGTGGCCCGCACATGTAGACTTCACAATCGTCGAGCGGCAGCAGCTTTTGCAGCGTTTCCCGCGCGATAAATCCCGTCGAATGGAAGCGGCCCTGTCGTACATCGTCGTCGCTGGGAAAGCGGTAGCAATAGTGAAGGTGAATACCGGCCCTGCTGGCCGCCAAAACTTCGACTTCTTTGTCGAGCGCATGGACGGCTCCGCCGTCGCAGGCATGTATGAACCAGACCGGACGATTGCTTTCCGTCGCCAGCACTTGCAGCATCGAGACCGTCGGGGTTAGGCCGACGCCACCGGACAAGAGGATGACAGGTCTGTTGCTGGCTTTATTGAGTTTGAAGGCGCCGCGTGGACCGGCAATGTTGACGATCGCACCCTCTTCAACCGTGTCATGCAGCCAGCACGATGCCAAGCCGTCGGGCGCGCCTGGCGTCGGGGCAGCCTCTCTCTTTACGGTAATGCGATACTTACCTTCATCGCTGGGCGCCGACGAGACCGTATAGTTGCGGACGACGTATCCGCCGGTCAGCGGCTGCGGAACCTGAATGGTGAGAAACTGCCCGGCCTCGAAAGGTTGCCAATGCTGGCGATCCAGAGGGGCCAGATGAAAGGACGTGATGGTTGAGCTTTCACGCACCTTTGCGACGACTTTGAAGGGGCGGAACCGGGCATCCAAGTCAGCCGACATATGTTTCACTATCCTTTTGATTGCTGCTCATGGCGCGGTGCGCTCCGTCTGCCACCGTCTGCGATCGAGCGCGCAGCGGAGGTTTGAAGATGCAGTCGATTTCATGGCCGACGGGATCGGCAGGCAAGCCACCTTGGCAACGCTCGTCGCGAGCGCATGCAACGGAATGAGATGGTTCGAGCTGACAGTGTTCCATACGCTTTTGGTAAATCTCCACTCGCCCACCCCATGATGAAGCTCATTATTCGTGCCGTTCAGGAACTGACAATCAGGCTGGCGTTGTGTTCTTTGTTAGAAAATCTAAATCTTGAGCCCCGTGTCTTTTGGACACGGTGGGCACTCGAACAGCCTCTCTATCAAGGAGAGATCACGGGTCTCTGCATTGCGAATGATTGTAGGCATAGGCCGGTATCCTCCACGGATGTTGAGATGGCATGGTAAGGGGGGCATTGCCGCATTGTAGACAAGCGGATTAAGCGGCGAAGCCTCGGTTCTTTCCTTTTCTGTGGCGCTGGATATCTTTGTTTCCAGCGCCACATTGGCGTGAGCCGCCGATGGGGGGACACGATCATGGCTTTGGACGAACCATCCGCCGGCCCGCCAATTCCCGGGCGGACCTCTCCCGTCGGGCTCGAAAACTATATTAGCGGAAACACGCTGGTCAGCGGCGATGGGCCGGCATGGAGAGACGTCTTCGTGCAGGTACTGTCGCGCCACCGCGTTCAGCATCCCTTCTTGGTGCCTGCTGTCGCCGAGCCGCTCATCGTCTGGATCATGTCCGGAAGTGCGGTCGTCGAAGAGCGGGATCTTGGCGGCGAGTGGATGGCAAACCGCGTTGAGGTTGGCGATTTCTTCCTGACATGCTCGCCCGTTCCCTATGAAATGCGCTGGCAAGCCGAGGGCGATCAGCCCTTCCGCGTGATGCACCTCTATGTCTCCGTGCCGCTGTTTGAGCGGGTGGTCGAAGCGATGTTCGGCAAGGACGGCGGGAACGTGACGTTGAGGGACGTCTCCGGCGGCCGCGACACGACGCTCTCACATATCCTGAGCCTTCTCCACGAGGAACTGGCGGCCGATGGCGGAGGCAGCCCGCTTTATGTCGAAGGGCTGGCGCAGTGCCTTGCCGTCCATCTCGTGCGCCACTACGCGATCGTCGATACCGAGATGCGTCAACAAAACGCCTTACCCGGCGCAAAGCTCAGGCGGGCGATCGCCTTCATGGAGGACCGGCTGGACGAACCGTTCGACCTCGGCCGCCTGGCGCAGGAGGTCGGCATCAGCGAATTTCATTTCAGCCGGTTGTTCAAGAAAGCGACCGGCTTTCCCCCCTCCCACTATTTCATCCGGCAACGGGTGGCCAAGGCCCAACAACTGCTGCAGGAAACCGACACCAGCATCATCGAGATCGGCCTGACGGTCGGCTATTCCAGCCCCAGCCACTTCGCTCAGATTTTCCGCCGCGAAACGGGCCTTTCGCCAAGCGACTATCGCAGGGGCTAGGCTGCAGGCGGCCCGTCAGCAGCGATTGGAGCAAAATCCCGACAGCCTCGGCAAGCCGCCGAGAGAGGAAAACGCCCTGGTTTTATAGATTTCTCCTTGTCGAAAGCGAACACCTCTCCGCTTCCGGAGCGGGTTTGCAAGCAACAAGGAGACAGATCATGACGAACATAAACGGTAAAGTCGCGCTGGTAACCGGCGCATCGAGCGGCATCGGCGCGGCAACGGCGCTTGCGCTCGCCGGAGCCGGTGTGAAGGTCGGCATCGCCGCCCGGCGCACCGATCGGCTGGAAGAACTGAAGGCCGAGATCACGAAAAAGGGCGGCGAAGCGCTCGTCATCGAGATGGATGTGGTCGACCCGGCCTCCGTCGAAGCCGGTGTCAAGACGCTGGTCGATGCCTATGGCGCGATCGACATTCTCTTTAACAATGCCGGCCTGATGCCGCTTTCCGACATCGACCAGTTCAAGACCTCCGAATGGCTTCGCATGGTCGACGTCAACGTGAAGGGCCTGCTGAACACGACGGCGGCCGTGCTGCCGCAGATGATCAAACAGCACTCCGGCCACATCTTCAACACGTCATCGATCGCCGGCCGCAAGGTGTTCAAGGGGCTGTCGGTCTATTGCGCGACGAAGCATGCCGTGACCGCCTTCTCCGACGGGCTGCGCATGGAGGTCGGCCAGAAGCACAATATCCGCGTCACCTGCATCCAGCCGGGCGCGGTTGCGACCGAACTCTACGACCAGATCACGGACCCCGGCTACCGCCAGCAGATGGACGATCTCGCCAAACAGATGACTTTCCTGCAAAGCGCCGACATTGCCGAGACCATCCTGTTCGCCGCGCAGGCGCCGGCCCACGTCAACGTTGCCGAACTCTTCGTCCTGCCGGTCGAACAAGGCTGGTAACCCTATCGTTAGACATCGCCCTTCCTGTCCAGGATGGGGAGGGCGACGATCAAGGAGTTTTCCCATGAAGGAAGTACCGGCCTCCGGGGCCTTTCGCCAGCTCGAACCAGGTCCGATCGTGCTCGTGACGACCAGCCACCAGGGCAAGCCCAACATTATGACGATGGGCTTCCACATGATGATCCAGCACGAGCCGCCGCTGATCGGCTGCGTGATCGGGCCCTGGGATCACAGCTACAGTGCGCTCAGGTCGACCGGCGAATGCGTCATTGCCATCCCGACCATCGATCTTACAAGGACGGTCGTCGATATCGGCAATTGCTCAGGCGATACCGTCGACAAATTTGAACGCTTCGGCCTGACGCTACAGCCGGCCCGCAGCGTCGCCGCACCCCTGATCGGCGAATGCCTTGCCAACATCGAATGCAGGGTCGTCGATACCGTAGACGCCTACAACCTCTTCATTCTCGAAGCCGAACGGCTGTGGGTCGACACGGACCGCAAAGAGCGGCGAACCCTGCATCACCGCGGCGACGGCGTCTTTGCCGCCGATGGCGACGTGCTCGATTTCAGCGAGCGCATGGAAAAATGGCGTCACCTTCCACGGTGATGCCCGTCATCTTCCCTGCAACTGCAGAGCGGGGAAGCACTCCCGGCAATGATCTGGCGCGAACTCCGCACTGGTATTGCCGAGAGCGGCTACCATGGGCGTTGCCTCCGCATTGGTGTCGTTGGTCGAGCGGTGAAAATTGGTCACGAGGACGAGCAGCAGGACAACAATTGCGGCAAGCGCTTCCACTAGGGAAAGGCGCCGGTGCTGGCGACAACCATATTCGGCCTTTGCGATGTCCCGGAAGCCGGGATGGAGATTGTCACAATCGGACATGAGGTTTCCTTCCAAGTAGGGATCAGGGGACGAGCACCATCGGACCGCCGCTGCGGCGTTCGAGAATGTCGGCATGCGCGCGCCTCGGACAGCGGATATTTTTGAGCGCTGACCGTACCGAACACTCCGTTCCGCCAGGCTTCAAACACTTCGTCGGCGCCGGCTTGCAGGTTGTCCTTCGTTACATGCTGGCCAGTGCTGCCGCGCACGAGGCGGATGCCACGCCGATCAGGGCGATCGTCCCGCCATCGCGGATCGTGCTCAGCGTAGCGGTAAAGGTCGCTGCGCCCACCAGTTCGTAGACGATGTCGACGCCGTTGGGCGACAGGGGGTCGAAGATCGGACGTGGGAATCGATGGCCGAGGGGCCGCGTCAGCTCTTCTTGATCAGGTTGACGGCGACCAACGGACCACCGAACTGCTGCACAGGCGCCGCGGCCTTGAGGCTTCCGAGGTTCAAGGCGGCAAAGCCAAGCATCTCGACAAGACCCGCGACACTGGTGTTTGCGTCTTCATCGTTACCGGATAGCACGACGACCCTACGCCCCGACGCTTCGGCGGGATCCGCAGCCAGCACCGCGGCCGGGATCGTGTTGAAGGCCTTGACTACTTTCGCCCCGGGCAGAGCCTCGGCGACGATATCGCTCGAAAGCTTGCCACCGAGATCGGCGGGGCGGAATTCCGGGAACTTGATCGCATTCGTCGCGTCGACGACGATCGTGCCCGTCCAGTCCTTACGAATCTTCGCCAGATCAGGCACCGCCGTAAACGGCACGGCGAGGATGATGATATCCTGCGCGAGCGCGTCCGCGATGTCGGTGGGGACCACCGTTTTGCCGAATTTCGTTGCGGTGGCATCCAGCGATGCAGCACCGCGGCTGTTGGCCACCTTGACCGGTATGCCCTTCGACGAGAATTGCGTGAGGAGAGCCGAGCCGATCGCGCCCGAGCCGATGATTGCGTAAGTCATGGTCGATTTCCTTTTGGGTTTGTTGGTTGGGGATAGGTTACGCTATGTTCGCCGGCCCAACGGGCAGCGGCGTGAACTCGGTTTCTCCCGGCACGCCCGGGAACACGCGGTTCCGCCAGTCGAGGGCCGCCTGCTCGATGCGTTCGCGGCGGCTCGACACGAAGTTCCAGAAGATGTGTCGCTTCTCGGCAAGCGGTTCGCCGCCCAGCAACATCAGCCGCGCAGGCCCGATCGCCTTGAGGATGATTTCCGCGCCGGGTTTGAAGACGATCAGCTGGTCCGTGGTAAACCGTTCGTCCTGCCCGGAAACTTCAATGGTGCCGCTGACCACGAAGACAGCCCGCTCGATATGCTCGCCGTCGACGCGGAAGCGTGCGCCGGCGACAAGCGCCACGTCGGCATTGAACAGGTCGGAGAAGGTTCTTGTTGGCGCGCGCCGGCCGTGCAGCGAGCCGGCGACCAGGCGCATATCGATGCCTTCGCCTTCGATGCGCGGCAGGTCCCCTGTGCCAAAATGCTGGAAGCCGGGGTCGGTTTCCTCGTGGCTGACCGGCAGCGCCACCCAGCTTTGAAAGCCGAACAAACGTCCTCCCGTTTCCCGCAGCGTATCGCTGCTGCGCTCGGAATGAACGATGCCTCGGCCTGCGGTCATCACGTTCACCTCGCCGGGTCTGATCGCCTGGACGTAATTCTCGCTGTCGCGATGGATGATCTCGCCGTCGATCAGATAGCTGATCGTCGCAAGGCCGATATGCGGATGCGGCCGGGAATCGATGCCGGCACCGGGGCCGAAGGTCACAGGCCCGAAACTGTCCAGGAAGATGAAGGGGCCAACGGATCGCCGCAGCGGCGAGGGCAGTGCGCGTTTTACCGAAAAACCACCGAGATCGCGCGTCGCCGGAAGGATGATCTGTTCGATGCGGGCATTCGAGGCGAATGTCATTTCAAAACTCCTTCAACGATCCCGGCTCGGCCGGAAGGCGAGGGGATGTTGCTGTCGAGCTGCAAATTACCGCTGGTGGCTTGCGGAAAAAACTGACATAAATTGGACGAAAACGTTCGAGGAAATAGATATGCAGAATCCCGGCGTGCCGACCCTTGACCAGCTCAAGGTGTTTCTTACGGTGGTGGATGTCGGGAGTTTTGCCGGGGCAGCGCGCAAGCTGGGGCGTGCCACCTCGGTCATCAGCTATTCGATCGCCAATCTGGAAGCGCAACTCGGCGTTTCCCTGTTCGATCGCGACACGACGAAGAAGCCGCAGCTGACCACGGAGGGGCGAACGGTGCTGGCGGAGGCGCGGATCGTCTCGAACGGCGTCAATGGGCTGCGGGCGAAAGTACGGGCCATGCTCGAAGGGGTGGAGCCGGAAATCCATGTCGCGCTGGATGTCATGCTGCCCGCCTCGCGCGTAACCGATGCGTTGAAAGCCTTCAGCGAAGCCTTCCCCTCCGTGACGCTGCATCTCTATGTTGAGGCTTTGGGCGCGGTCACGCAAATGGTGCTGAACCGTGGGGCGGTGATCGGCATCAGCGGCCCGCTCGACATCGAGGTCGATGGATTGGAGCGGATCGGCGCCGGCTTCGTCCACCTCATTCCGGTGGCCGCACCGTCTCATCCCTTGGCGAAGGCGGGAAAAAATCTCCCCGGGGCCGGGCGCGAACATGTGCAACTGGTGCTGACGGATCGCTCGACATTGACGCAAGGGTTCCAGCTCGGCGTCGTCAGCGCGCGCACCTGGCGGCTGGCCGACCTCGGCTCCAAGCATATGCTGCTGAAGGAGGGCATCGGCTGGGGCAACATGCCCGAGCCGATGGTGCGCGATGATATCCGGGCGGGCCGCCTCGTTCATCTCGACCTGCCCGATTGCAAGGGAGGGCCGTACCGGCTTCAGGCGGTGCATCGCACGGATGTCCCGCCCGGCCCTGCCGGCCGCTTCCTGATTTCGCATTTTGAGAAGCAGGCGGAAGACGATGACATGACCTATTCCAACCGGTGGTAGGCCGGGTCAGGGCATGACGAGAACATTCTTTTCCGCAGCCTCCCCTGTGGCGGTGCTGCGGTAGGCGTCGGCGGCCTGGTCGAAGCGCCATGGCCGCACCGGCGGTTTCTTGAAGGAAGCGCCGTCGAAGGCTACCTTCAGCTTGTCGAGAAGGCCGGCGATCTCTTCGCCGGTGAGCTTGGCGGTATCGACCCCCAGCAGTTTCGACCGGTTGTGGTAGAAATCGGCGAGATCGAACTCGACGCGTTTCTGTCCGACACTGGTAATGACAAGCTGGCGGCCGCCAAGCGCCAGCGATTTGAGCGCCGGCTCGAAGAGTGGCCCGCCGACCGCATCGAGCACGACATCCGCGCCTTTGCCCCAGGTCAAGGCGCGCACGGCCTCTGGCAGGTCCTTCTTTGAGATGTCGATGGTCTCATCGGCCTCGCTCACCGCTTTGCCTCTGGCTGCGACGATGGTGCGGGCACCGAGATGGCGGGCGATCTGTATGGCAGCACGTCCGACGGCGCCGAGGCCGCCAGTGATCAGCAGCGTCTCGCCCGCCTTCAGTGAGCCGACATCGACTAGCGCATGCCAGGCCGTGATGAAGGGCGCCCCGACCGCCGCGGCCTCGACCATAGACAGGCCGGCGGGCTTTTCAGAGAGCCAGCTTGCCGGAAGGACGACATATTCCGCATGTGCGCCGTCCCGGCGGAAACCGAAGCCGGCGCCGCTGCCCCATACGTCCTTCCCTGCAAGCACGCCCTCGACGACCACGCCGGCAAAATCGCGCCCCGGCGTGCGCGGAACCGATCCGCCGAACAGGCCGCTGACGATCTTGACGTCGCTCGGATTGATCGCCGCCGCGTGCACCTTGACCAGCACCTCGCCGGCATTGAGCGCGGGAACGGGGATGTCCCGGTGAACAAGCACATCCGGTGTGCCGAATTGTTCAAAACGAAGGGCTTTCATGGTCAAGAATCCTTTGCAGGTCAGAGGACCGCCAGCAGGCCGCCATCCACGAGAAGAGCGATGCCGGAGACGTAGCTGGAGAGGTCTGAGCCGAGATAGGCGACCGCGTCTCCGATCTCGGAAGGCTGACCGAGACGGCGTAGCGGCGTGCGCTTGCGAAACCCTTCCGATGCCTCGGCGATGCCAGGGCTGGTGCGCAGAAGCTCGGTATCGATGGTTCCGGGTGCCACGGCGTTGACGCGGATGCCGTCAGGGCCGAGCGCGTCGGCAAGCGATTTCGCCATCAGCACGACGCCGCCCTTGCTGGTGGAGTAGGCGACGGTGATGCCGGCGCCCGATATGCCGCCCATGCTGGCCATCAGCACGATGCTGCCGCCCTTGCCGTTCGCCTTCATCTGGCGGGCGGCAGCTTGCGCGCCGAACAGGGGGCCATCGAGATTGATCGACAGCAGCCGGTGGTAATCGTCTTCCGGCACATCCGCGCCATCCGTGCGCAGCGTGATGCCGGCATTGGCGACCATGACGTCGACGCCGCCGAATTCGGCCGATGCTTCGATAAGTGCATCATTGTCGGTGCGTTTGCTGACGTCGGTCTTCACGAAACGGGCGGCCGAACCGATCGCCTCGATTTCCTCGACCGTCGGCCGGCCGCCTTCGCGCGGCGCCTCGGTGATGTCGGCGACGATGACGGCTTTCGCCCCATGTTCGGCGGCGCGGATGGCGATGGCGCGGCCGATGCCGCTCGAAGCGCCGGTCACGACGATCACCTTGTTCTTCAGAATGTCACTCATGGCAATGGTCCTTCGGGATGAGGGGATGGCTCAGCCCTTCGGCTGAAGCTGGAGGCCGAGCTGGCCGACGAGCGAATAGAGGTTGGCGACGCCCCAGTGTTCCGTGATCTTGCCGTCGACGACGCGCATGGCATCGACCGTCTCGAACTGGATCGTCTTGCCTGTCGGTTCGATGCCGAGGAAGGTTCCCCGGTGGGTGCCGTAGTAGGTCTTGAAGGTTGTCACGAGGTTGCCTTCGGCCGTCTGCCAGTGGATGACCGCGTGGAAATCTGGAAAAGCCTTGCGCAGACCGGCATAGAGGCCGCGCACACCCTCCTTGTCCGGCACCATGTTCGGCTGCGGCGTGTGGTCGAGAAAATCCTCGGAAAAGACCTCGTCGAAGACGGCGAAATTGCCCTTTCCCTGCACCTCTTCGGTGTTCCGGCGAACCACTGCGATCGCCGCTTCGCTTTCTGCACTTCTGGTCATGGTCTTATCCTTCGATGTCAGGGGTTAAAGTTCGAAACCGCCGATGGTCATGCCGCCGTCGACGACGATCATCTGGCCGAAGACGTAGCTTGCGGCTGGGGAACTGAGCCACACGGCGACCTCGGCGAGTTCGCGCGGCTGGCCGCCCCGCTTGGCGGGGATAGCTTTTCGGGCAAGCTCGGCGAAGGCCGGGTTTTGGGCGCTGTTGGCCACCACCATCGGCGTTTCGGTCCAGCCGGGGGCAAGTGCGTTGACGCGGATGTTACGGCTGGCGTTCTCCATCGCCGCGACGCGTGTCAGGCCGTGGATGCCATGTTTGGAGGCGGCATAGGCACTCATGCCGCCCGGCCCGGTCAGTGCTGCGACGGAGGCCGTGTTGGTAATAGCGCCCGCACCCGTCTTCGCGATTAACGGGATCTCGTATTTCATGCCGAGGAAGACACTGCGCAGGTTGACGGTCAGCACCCGGTCGAAGTCCTCGGTCGGGTAGTCCTCAATGCGGTGAGTGCCGCCTGTGATGCCAGCATTGTTGAATGCCGCATCCAGCCGGCCGGCATCCTTTTCGATGCCCGCGAGAAAGGCTTTCATCTCCTCTTCGCTCGAAACGTCAACGCGGGCGATCTCGATCTTTCCCGCCGCTGCGATGTCCTTCGTTTCCTCAAGGCCGCTCCGGTTGAGGTCGGCCGCGAAAACATGCGCGCCGCGCTCGGCAAACAGCCTTGCCGCCTCCCGCCCGATCCCCGAGCCCGCGCCAGTGACCAGAACCACTTTGCCGTCGAAATCCGTAAGCATGGCTTCGCTCCTCGCCCGCGCCTGCGGGACGATGTTTCCGTTGCGATTTTCTTGGTAAGGTGGGGTAGGTCGGAGGCGTGAACCTCCGGCCGATCGGCTTAGCCGAAGACCTTGATGGCCGCGGCGGCCACAAGTTCGCCCTGATGGCGTGCGCCAGCGAGATCGATTTCGGTCGGCCGGCGCGATCCATCGCCGCCGGCCACCGTGGTGGCACCATAGGGTGCGCCTCCGACGATCTCGTCGGCGATCATCTGACCCTGGTGGCTATAGGGAAGGCCGACGATCATCATGCCGAAATGCAGGAGGTTGGTGATGATCGAGAACAGAGTGGTTTCCTGCCCGCCATGCTGCGTGGCGCTGGAAGCGAAGGCGCCGCCGATCTTGCCGTTCAGCGCGCCCCGCGCCCAAAGACCACCGGCCTGGTCGAGGAAGGCCGCCATCTGCGAGGTGATGCGGCCGAAACGGGTGCCGGTTCCGACGACGATGGCGTCATAATCCGCCAGTTCCGCGACGGTGGCGATCGGCGCTTGCTGGTCCAACTTGAAATGGTTGTTGCGGGCAATCTCCTCTGGAACTGTCTCGGGAACCCGCTTGACATCGACATGGGCTCCGGCTCTGCGGGCGCCCTCCGCGATGGCATAGGCCATCGTCTCGATATGTCCGTAGGTCGAATAATAGAGGACCAGTACCTTCGCCATTTTTGATCTCCGTTGGTTTGATGCAGTCGCCCTTGCGGCTTGGGAATAAGCTGTCATCAAACGGCTTGAGGGAACAGTCGAATAAAATGAGTGGTTATGGTCGAGAAAATCGAACGATACTGCGTGTATCGCGGCCGACCGATCGTTCGATTTTCTCGACCGTAATCCTCGAATCTTTGCCGCTGTTGCCGAAATTCTAGATGTGTAGCCTTCCGATTGGGCAAGCGATCAGGCGCTTGGGAAGGAGGCGGTCATGGATCTGCGCAGGCTCCGTTACTTTGTCGCTGTGGCTGAAGAGCTTCATTTCGGCCGGGCCGCTGAGCGGGTGCATGTCGTACAATCGGCCGTCAGCCAGCAATTGAAGCTTCTGGAAGACGAACTCGGTTTTACCCTGATCAAGCGCTCGCGCCAGGATGTCAGCCTTACCTTGCTCGGCGAGGTTTTTCTTCCGGAAGCGCGCGAGATCCTCAAGCGCACGGATGAGGCAGTTCGCCGGCTTAAGGCGTCGGCCAGCGGCGTTGTCGGACGTCTTTCCATCGGCTTCGTCGATAACGTGCTATGGACCCTGCTATCGCCCATCATCCGGGATTTTCGCGAGCGTTGGCCGCATGTCGATCTCAAGCTCATTCCGATGGACCGGGACGTTCAGGTGGAGGCAATTGCCGCCGGCACGGTCGATATCGGCATCATCCCCAGCCCCTCGCATCTTGCGGCGGCGGTCAAGACCGAGGTGCTGATTTCGGCGCCCCTGATGGTCGCCCTTCCGTCGGCGAATGTCCTGGCGCTGAAGGCTGTGGTCGAGATGGCGGATCTCGCCACGGAACCTTTCGTGACCTTTCCCCTTCAAATGAACAGCCGCATCCTCGATCTGCTCAAGACGGCATGCGCGGGGGCGGGCTTTACTCCGCGCGTCGCCCAGGAGGGCGGCCAGCTACACACGCTGCTCTCCCTCGTCAGCGCCGGGCTTGGCGTTACGTTGGTGCCGAAATGGGTAGCGCAACTTCCTCAGCCCGGAGTCGTCTTTCGCGACCTGGCAGACTTTTCCACGCCGTATGAACTGCTCCTTGCCTGGAAAGGCGATGAGCCGAACCCGTCCACGGTCACATTTCGTGAGGTGGCGCATGATGTCGTGCAATTGAATCAGGCCGGCGCGTCGCGGGCCAGCAATCCATGATCTCGAATCCTGATCACGAGGTCAGTATTCCTCGTTGGACGAAGATCGCAAATTTTAGAACAATCCAAGTAACAGAAATCGAGATGGGAGGTTTCCCGATGATAGACGGCCTTAACGTGATAGATGCGGTCATCCACGCCTACAACATGGATGAGAGAAATTTTGCCAATCGCTTCGCCAAACCTTTGTGCGATCTTGTTTACGACTCGGTTATCGCTGCAGCCCTGCCCGGTTATGCGCCGACACGCAAACAATTCTATAGGGACTGGAGTATCGAGGAAACGGTCGATCAGGTTTTTGTCGAAAGCGACACGGACCTCGCGGTATACCACGCCTTGCCTATCTACTCCTTCCACGATGGCCTCTGCAGTTTCGAAAAGGCCGTCGAGGCGAAAAAGCGGTGGCCCAACCGGATGATTACCTATTGCGGCGTCGACCCGCTGACGGGCACAGCCGCGCTCGACGAACTTGAGCGCCAGGTCGAGATCCTCAAGCCCGTCGGCTTGAAACTCTATCCCAATAGCTGGGTCGGCCAGGAAATCCAAGGCTGGAAGATGGACGACCCGGAGGTGGCCTTCCCGTTGTTCCAGAGGGCGCAGGAGCTTGGCATTAAGGTGGTGGCAATTCACAAGGCGCTGCCGCTTGGTCCGGTTGCCATGGAACATTATCGCGTCGACGATATCGACCGCGCCTGCATGGCCTTTCCAGATCTCAACTTCGAGATCATTCACGGCGGCATGGCATTTGCCGAAGAAACCGCCTGGCAGCTCGCGCGCTTCCCCAATGTCTATGTCAATCTCGAAATCACCTGCGCGCTCGCCGCGACGCGGCCGGCTGCCTTCCAGCATATCATGGCCTCGCTCGTCGGCCCCGGCGGGCCGAATGCCATCGACCGCATTCTCTGGGGAACCGGCGCGATGGCTTTTCACCCGCAGCCGCTGCTGGAGGCGTTCGTGCACAAGTTCGCCTTCCCGGACGAGTTGGTCTCCGGCGCGGGCCTGCCGCAGATCGACCGGGCTGCGAAGAAGAAGATCCTCTTCGACAACTACGCCCGCATGACCGGCCTCGACCTGGAATCGCGCATCGCCGCGACGAAGGACGACGAGTTCGCCAAGCGTCGCCGTGCCGGCGTCGCAGCACCCTTCTCGACCATGAAGGAGGCAGCCTATGCTTGACGAGGCAGCAATCTACACGGCCCTCGAAAGGGTTGTGGACCCATGCTCCATCGCGACGGGCGCGCCGATTACCCTTAGGGAGATGGGCATGATCGAATCGATCGATCTCGATCGTGGCGCGGTGCGGGTAACGCTCCGGCTGACCAGCCCCGTCTGCTGGCAGGCCGCCAACATCATCGCCATGGTCGAAAAGGCGGTTGGCGCCTTGCCAGGGGTCGACAGCGTGGTCTGTGCGCTCAACGGCCGTGCACAATGGATGCCGGACATGATGCATCCGGACGCCACGGCACGCCTGCGGCGCCTGCGACCCTTGGCGGAGGTGCGGTCATGAACGCCGCAGCGAAGGTTCCTGTGGCGGCAAAGGCCTATCGCAACCGCTTCGTGAACGTCGACGGGATCCGCACGCATTACCTGGAGGCCGGCGAAGGACCGCTTGTCGTGCTGCTGCACAGCGGCGAATTCGGCGGCTGTGCGGAGCTGAGCTGGGAATATCTGATACCGACGCTTGCGGAACGTTACCGGGTGATTGCACCCGATTGGCTCGGCTTCGGTCTGACGGCGAAGATCCATGACTTCGAGGGCAAGCGGGCGCGCATGATCGCGCATATGGCGCGCTTGCTCGAGGTTCTGGCGGTCGCTCGGGCATCATTCGTCGGCAATTCCATGGGGGCAACGTTCCTTATGCAGATTGCGGCGGAACGCCATCCCGGCTTCGGCATCGACAAGCTCGTCGCAATCAGTGGCGGCGGCTGGATGCCGGAGAATGAGGCGCGCAAGCGGCTCACCCATTATGATGGCAGCCCGGAGGGCATGGTCGGCATCCTCCGGTCGCTCTTCGAAGGCAGCGTTTGGCACAGCGACGAGGATTATGTGCGCCGGCGGCATGCCCTGAGCATTGCGCCCGGCGCCTGGGAGGCGGTAGCGGCGGCGCGCTTCCGGTCGCCGAATGCGCCGGAACGCAAGGAATTCGGGCAGGCTGATGCGACCAATTATGAGGCGATCGGGGTGCCGACCCTGCTGATCGCCGGGGCCGAAGACAAGCTGCGTCTGCCCGGCTATGCCGGCGAGGTGGCAAAGCGAATTGCCGGCAGCAAGGTCGCCGTCATCCCGGGTTGCGGCCATTGCGCCAATATCGAACGGCCGGACATCGTGGGCGATCTTCTCCTCGATTTCCTGGCAGGCGAGGCCGGACAGCCCGTCGCAGCCTGACCACCGCAGGGCAACTACCAAACGATTTTTAAAACACCGACCTCGCCGCGAAAGCGGCGGCGGCGAAGGCCTGCGCCCGAAAACGGGGCAGGGACCCCATCACCAACCATTCAGGGAGTATGACATGCCCAATCGTCTCAAGGGAAAAGTCACAATCGTCACCGGTGCTGCCAGCGGTATCGGACAGGGGACTGCACTGCTGTTCGCCAAGGAAGGCGCTTCAGTCGTCGGCGTTGATGTCAATCAGGAGGCGCTGGCCGGCACCGTCGCCACCGCGAAGGCCGACGGTTTCGAGATCGACGCCGTCTCCTATGATCTCACCAGCGAAGCGGGCGCGAGCGCCCTCATGGACTATGTCGCTCAAAAATACGGCGGCATCGACACGCTGGTGACGGCGGCGGGCTTCGTCGAGTTCGCATCCGTGCCCGACATGACGCTCGCGCAGTGGCACAAGACGCTGAAGGGTGAACTCGACATCGTGTTCCTGCCCGTGCGCGCCGTCTGGCCGCACATGATCAAGCGCGGCGGCGGCAGTATCGTCAACTTCGCTTCGATCTCCGCCTGGGGTGCAACCCGCAACATGGGCGCGATCGCCCATTCCACCGGCAAGGGCGGTGTGCTCTCGATGACCCGCCAGATGGCCTATGAGGGCGCCCCGCACGGGATCCGTGCCAATTCCGTCTCACCCGGCATCATCCATACGCCGGCCGCCCAGTTCGCTTTTGACAACCTTCCGGGCTTCGAGGCCTCCATGAAGGCCAACACGATGATCGGCCGCCACGGCAAGCCCGAGGATGTCGCTTGGGCCATTGTCTACCTCGTCTCGGACGAGGCGAGCTGGGTCACCGGCACGGACATCAAGGTGGATGGCGGCCTCACGGCCTGGTGAGCCCCCCGATATCGACGGAGAGCGTCATGACGAACAGCCATGTCTTCCAGCCCCCGGCCGTTCCGACCGTCCCGGTCGTCGGCGGAGGCACCTTTCCGGTCCGGCGCATCTACTGCGTCGGCCGGAACTACGAGGCCCATGCGCGGGAAATGGGCTTTGCGGTCGACCGCGAGGAGCCGTTCTTTTTCCTGAAGCCCGCTGACACGGTGGAGATGGACGGCGCACGCATTCCCTATCCGCGCATGACCGGCAACTACCACTACGAAGTGGAACTCGTGGTCGCCATCGGCAGGGCAGGTGCTGACATTCCGGTCGAGGATGCCACCCTGCATATATTCGGCTACGCCGTCGGCCTCGACATGACACGCCGCGACGTGCAGATCGCCGCCCGTGAAAAGGGCCGGCCGTGGGATATGGGCAAGGCCTTCGACCACTCTGCTCCGATCGGCGAGATTGTTCCCGTCGCCCGCTGGAACGCCGTCGCGGAGGCGACGGTGACGCTCGACGTCAATGGCGAACGCCGGCAGGAAAGCAGGCTGTCCAAATTGATCTGGTCGGTCGAGGAGATCATCCATTGGCTATCGCGCTACATGGACCTCGCTCCCGGTGACCTCATCTATACCGGCACGCCCGAGGGCGTCGGTGCGGTGGTGAGCGGCGATACGCTCAAAGCCCGCATCGATGGCCTGCCGCCGCTTCGGGTGTCGATCACATGAGTGCGCCCCTCACCCTCCACGGCTACTACCGCTCCTCGGCCTCGTTTCGAGTGCGCATCGCCCTCAACCTCAAGGGTTTGGCCTACCGGACCGCGCCCCATCACCTCCGGCGCGGAGAACAGAATTCGCCTGACTATCGCCGCATCAATCCGCAGGGCCTAGTGCCGGCGTTGGAGATCGATGGTCAGACGTTTACGCAGTCCTTGGCGATCCTTGAATATCTGGACGAAACGCGGCCCCAGCCGCCGCTGTTGCCAAAAGACTCGGCGGGCCGGGCACGGGTGCGCGCGCTCGCACAGCTCATCGCCTGCGACGTGCATCCAATCGACAATCTAAGGGTGCTCAATTACCTGCGCGGGCCGCTCGGCCAGCCGGACGCGGCTGTCGCCGGCTGGTACAATCATTGGATCGCCGAAGGATTTCGCGCGCTGGAGGCCGCACTTTCGACAAGCGGCGAGACCGGCCGGTTCTGCCACGGCGACGCGGTCTCGCTCGCCGATATCTGCCTCGTGCCGCAGGTCATCAACGCAAGAACCTACGCCTTGGATCTCTCTCCCTTTCCGACATTGAAACGCATCGCGGACGCAGCGCTGTCGCTGCCCGCTTTCGAACGCGCTTTGCCAGCCAACCAGGAGGATGCAGAATGATACCCGTCGTAACGAATGCAAATGATACGGTCGACCGATCCGGGCGACCGAAGGGATATGAATGGAAGGCGGTGACGCTGCTGTCGCTCGGCCTCGGCCTCGTCGGCGTCGACCGGTTCATCATCGTGCCGATGATGCCGGTTCTCGCCCGCGATCTCGGCCTCGATTACCAGGATCTCGGCATCATCACCGGCGCGCTGGCGGTAGCGTGGGGCCTGTCTTCCCTCTTTACGGGCAATCTGTCCGACCGCTTCGGATTCAAGAAAATCATCGTGCCGGCCCTATTCATCTTCTCGCTGATCGCCGGGTTCAGCGGCCTTGCAACGGGCATCGTCACCTTGGTTCTAGCGCGCGTGGCGATGGGTCTGGCCGAAGGCGCCTTCACGCCCGCCAGCATCATCGCGACGATGGATGCCTCGCCGCCGAAACGGCATGGGCTGAATGTCGGCATCCAGCAGACCATGCCAGCCCTGCTCGGCCTCGGCCTTGCGCCGCTCGCGGTGACGCAATTGCTCAAAGTCGTCAACTGGCCCTGGATCTTCCTGATGGTCGCCGTTCCAGGCTTGATCGTCGCCTACCTCCTGCATCGGGTCCTGGAGCAGCCGGTGCCCGCGGAAATCGCGACCCACAGCACAACCCATGACGCCGGTACGCACCGTTGGTACGAGGTCTTCGCTTATCGGAACGTACCGCTCGCGATTCTCTGTCAGCTATTCTGGCTTACCTGCATCATCGTGGTGGCAGCACTGTTTCCGAGCTACCTGGTGGACCACCTGCACCTTAGCATGGACCAGATGGGTCTCATCCTGTCCTCCATGGGTTTCGGCGGTGCGATCGGCGCCCTGCTGCTGCCGGCGCTGTCCGACCGGGTCGGCCGCAAACCCGTCATGCTGCTGTCGGCCGTGCTCGCTTTCGGCGCCTTCTGGATTTTCGGCGGCGCGGGCGCCAATGTTACCGTGCTTTTCCTTTGCATGATGGTGGCGATGGGCAGCCTCTATGCTCTGCTTACGCTGACGGTCGGCCCCATCACGGCCGAATCCGTGCCTGCCCGGCTGATGGCCACTGGCTCCGGCATGGTCATCGGCATCGGTGAAGTCTTTGGCGGCGGCTTTGCGCCTGCCATCGCTGGCACCATCGCAAAACATTACGGCATCGAGCATGCGGCAGCGGTTCCGCTTTATGCCCTTGGCCTCGGCATCGTCGTCATCCTGCTACTCAAGGAAACCGCCCCCATCCGCCTTCGCGGCAAGACCGTCGCCGAACCCATCGCTGCAGGAGGCGCCCATGTCGGCTGATCCACACACGGCCGCCTCGACTGAGGCCCTGCGCCAGGATTTCTACGATCGGATCGGCCGCAACAACATGACGCCGCTGTGGACGTCACTCGCCGATCTGGTCACCCCGACCCCCCGCAGCCTTTGCCGCCCGGCGCACTGGAGCTTTCCAACGATCCGCGAGGCGATCCTCGAAGCCGGCGGACTGATCACGGCGAAGGAGGCAGAGCGGCGCGTCCTCGTCCTGGAAAATCCGGGCCTGCGCGGGCAATCCAAGATTACCACCGATCTCTATGCCGGCGTGCAGCTCGTGCTGCCCGGCGAGGTCGCTCCGGCCCATCGGCACACACAAAGTGCGCTACGCTTCGTGCTGGAGGGTAGCGGCGCCCACACCACTGTCAACGGCGAAAAGACCATCATGCACGAGGGTGATTTCATCATCACACCGCCGATGGCGTGGCACGATCATGGCAATCAAAGCTCTGAGCCGATTTTCTGGCTCGACGGGCTCGATATTCCCATCGTTCAATTCCTCGACGCCTCGTTCGCCGAGCATCTCGACAGGGATGAGCAGCCGCTGGATCGGCCGATCGGCGACAGCGATGCCCGCTACGGCGCCAACCTTCTGCCTGTCGACCACGGCACCGCCGGTGGCACGTCACCAGTCTTCAACTACCCTTACGAGCGAACTCGCGATGCGCTCGAACGCATGCGCCGTCACGATGCCTGGGACCCGTGCCATGGGTTGAAGATGCGCTACACCAATCCGATCACCGGAAATCACGCCATGGCAACCATCGGCACCTTCATTCAACTTCTGCCGAAGGGTTTTGTGACCTCCCGCTACCGCTCGACCGACGCCACCGTCTTCGTGCCCATCGAGGGACGCGGCCGGACGCATATCGGTGACACCGTCATTGAATGGGGCAAGCGCGACATCTTTGTCGCGCCCTCGTGGCACCAGGTTTGGCATGAGAGTAACGACGAAAGCGTACTCTTTTCCTTTTCCGATCGCCCTGTGCAGCAAGCGCTCTACTTGTTTCGGGAAGAGCGTGGCCATGCGTAACGATGCATCCGGCATCTGTGTGCATCATGTCGGGATCACAGTCACGTCCCTCGAAACCTCGTTGCGCTTCTGGATCGATATCCTCGGCTTCGAACTGGTCGGGCGCGACGAACTTCAGGACAGTGACTTCGTTCGCGACGTCACGGGCGTTTACGACGGCTCCATCGCCCTTGCCATGCTGGCGAAGGGACCTCATGTCGTCGAGCTGCTGGAATATAAGACGGCACTCGGACGCAAGGCGCTCGCCTTCCAGGCCTGCGACAGTGGTGCCACGCATCTCGGCCTGTTGGTGAAGGACATCGATGCCTTGCTTTGCGTCGCTGCGACCCATGATTGGGTCGCCTTCGGCTCGCCGCAGGTCGTGGCGAACGGCCCCTGGGCAGGCCGGCGCGTTGTCTATCTGAAGGGGCCAGACAATGTGCTGATCGAACTCGTCGAGCCAGGTCCAGGGGAGGACTGAGCGGGTGCTTGGGGTCGTCCGTTCCTGCCTGAAGAAACGGTTTTTGGCCTCAATGCCAATAACCTTGCGGATGTGCGGGCGGCGGTGGAGCAGTCCTTCTGGCAGCTGGGCATGGCTGGGGATGCGCCCCGCATTGTCGACGTCGCTCGCCCGATGGCGGCTCACCCGTCCAGCTGCGGATCTGTACCCCAACCGGAGCCGGTCCGCAGCCCGCGATCTACAATATCCACGGCGGCGGCTACGTTCTGGGCGGGGCGTATTGCTGGCGAGGAATTACTCAATCGGGATCACTGGCAGGATGCCCGAAAAGTAGAATATGGCTGCCGACGAAGCGGCCAGAACTCCAACAGGTGCTCTTTAGAGCCGCGAAGCGCAACGACTTCCGCACGGCTTGGCTCAAGCCGACAGCCAAACATTCAACACAGAATTGATTAGATTGCGCTCCACAACGACAATGATCAGCGGAAAGCGATCCGTTGGTTTTCGCATCCGCTCGCCAAGAAAGACCCATGTAAATCCGGGGGATTTATGAAAATCGGAAAGAGCCTCTATACGCTTCTTATGACGTTACCGCCGGCATTGGGGATTTCCGCGGGTGACGCCCAATCCGCCGAGGGTATTCGACCCACAGGCTTTACACAGCAACAGCTGGATCAATCCCTGGTTGATTTCTACAAAAAATGGCGTTCAACTTATCTCGTGCAAGACTGCGGAAGCGGCCGTTACTATGTGGGTGTAACCGCCGACGGCAAGTCGGTCGGGGGTGGGACGGCAAAATCCACGATCACCGTTTCCGAGGCCCATGGTTATGGGATGCTTATTTCAGTTCTGATGGCAGACTTCGATCCGGCCGCGCATGCGGTGTTTGATGGAATGGTCCACTATTTTCACGACCATCCGGCCAAATCAGGTCCTGGTCTCATGGCCTGGAACCAGACCAAGGGTTGTGGCAATGCGCGCGAGGTTGCCGGCGACCACAGTGCCACCGACGGAGACCTTGATATCGCCTATGCGTTGCTTCTTGCAGATAGAAAGTGGGGCAGTGATGGCAACTTGAACTATCGCAAGGAGGCATTGAAGGTCATTGCCTCAATCGGCAAACACGAGATCGATGCAGACAGTCGCTTCGTTCGCATCGGTGATTGGGTCGATGACGCAGATGAAATGCAATATGCCCCCGTCACTCGATCTTCCGACTTCATGGTCTCCCATTTCAAAGCTTTCGCCGGCGCGACGGGTGACCGCACTTGGTATGCGGTACGTGATGAAACATATTCGATCATCGACAAGATTCGCAGCAAATACAGCTCGCAGACAGCATTGATGCCTGATTTCATCGTTGGCCTCCCGACGGCGCCGCGTCCGGCTGGCGCTAATTTTCTCGAAGGACCGAATGATGGCGCCTATTCCTGGAACGCTGCGCGCTATCCATGGCGCATTGCAGTTGACTACCTGCTCAATGACGATCAGCGGGCACTCGCAGCGCTCCGACCCCTCAATAGTTGGATCAAGCGCGCAACCAATGGTGATCCGGCCAATATCGCCGGTACTTACAAGCTCAGCGGCAATGCAGTCGCCGAGAGTGGTCGTGGTGCAATGGCCTTTGTATCGATGTTTGCTGTATCCGCATCCATTGAAGCAACGAACCAGAACTGGTTGGATGCACTATGGACTGACATGACAAAGCGAACAGTGGAAAATGCAGACTATTACGGCAATACGCTGAAACTGCTTGCGATGATCACTATCACCGGCCATTGGAGGCAGCCCAACCCGTAACAGGGTGGATTCGCCACGAGGTTGAAAGATAAGGCGCGGAGTGGCCTCCTGGCGGAAATGATGGCAGTTGCACAGATCGTTGTGCGGACTTAGCGCTGGGCATCAAAACATTACCGTAGCGGACCGCTTTCTCCCGCATCATTGTCCAGATGTCTGTTTTTCAGCTGGACGAGGTCTTGCGATTGAGATGGTGATCAGCGGCTCGCGCCTTAAATCGAAATGGTCACCCGGCCCAGAGATCAGAATTTTAGGCAGCGCCCTCACTGACAGTGACAGTTGGGTTGTCTTCGCTGCCGGACCAACGTTCGGCATTTGCCCCTATTGCGTGCGGCGGACTCTAAGCCGGCACGGTTGGTCTCACCGAGGCCCTCAAGATCTGCCGGCGCACGGCAAGACCGAGATGCCAAAGCCTTGATTAAGCCGCCGGCGATGCACGGCACAAGAATGTAGGCGCGAAACGTCAATTATAAGTTGCCGACAACTACTCAGTCTCAAGCTGAAGACGCCAATCGTACAAGCCGTTTAAGCGTCCCTAGCTTGGTCATCCTCTCCGCAACGACTCGATGAGGAAACTAAATTAATCTTTCATAAAATTTATAAATTTTTTCCAAAAAATCGTGCTACTGTACCCAATTACTAGAAAATAATTATAACAAGGAGCAGAAATGAAAAACATTGTTTTCACCAATACATCGCGCTTAACGCGCCTGCTGATTGAGACATCCGTTTTGATCGCTGTGACCGTCGCCATTCTGAGCATTAGCCTTCCACCAGTTCACCTTTGGTTATGATCATGTCTAAACGCTTAAAGCGATTCACCTGCCCAATCCGTGAGAAGACCGAGACGGTCTTCCGGCCGATTACCACTGGTGACGTAGCCGGCCGGCTCGAAAAGGCCGCGCTTCTTAAGGCCCTAAGGATAGAGCGCGACCGGCCCACCCGTCCTCAAACTATACGCTGACGAACGCCTGAATGAGGAGAATGGCCCCCGCCGCAATTCCGCCGGCAGCCGCTCCCGCGCAATGAATGCCGATTATTCTTTTGGCGGGAATGTAGTGAAGCATTTGGAGCTGACCGTCGCAATTGCTAGCCTTGCTTTTGCGCTTACCTCATCGCCGGGCGCTCGAACTTGCGAAAGCAGCACAGCGCCGGGGGACAGATTTGCCGGCTCGATGTGAGTACCTTTTAGTTGAAAAATGTAAAGCAGACTCAACTTATGCATGATAATCTCAGCTCATGCGACGATTACATGTATTTGTGGGTAGGCTTTCGATGGAGACGATCATGGAACAGTTGAAACGTCTCGCGCAGGGAAAGTTGTCGCAAAGCCAACTTAAAATCATAAAACAGGTGTTCGATACGGCGACGACACAGAGCTGGTTCGACGACACTGACTATAGCCGAGAGGGTTTTGCTGTCGGGTTGGTCGGCCTATTTCGATACGGGATAGTCAATCCGACGCAGCTGGAGAGGATCGCCATGTTCTGGGCATTAAGCGACTTCCAACAAAACATGCCCAGTACCCAGCGGGCTAAACTGAGATCACTCTACGACCGGTACGAGCCGCAGCCGCAAGCTTGCTCTTGAGGGATAGGGCGAGCGCTGCCTTTGAGAGCAGCGCCCGTTCGCCATCTCATGTCGCAACCACTAATTTGACAGCAGATCGATATGTATTTCGCATCCAATTTGTCGTGAGGCGTACCCAGCGAATATTCCAGCGGCAGCACGATGAGACGCGGTCGCATAATGTGGCAAGCCACTGCCGGCTGGGGAAAGTGCGCTGGTCGAGACCCCATGGGGCCGATGCAAGTCCATCATCGGACAGCGGCCACGGGCTTGATCGCTTTGTGGTAAGCAGACGGAAGTCGCCAGCGGCTGTCCCGTTCTCAACCGCATACTTGCCTGCGTCAGCCGGGATCTGTCTGGCACAAAGAAACGACCGGATTGCCAGTCCCACCAAAGAACGCCATCCGCTCATGTCCGGATCCATGAACCAACACCAAGGCTAGCCAATCTTTGTTGCTCTGCCTCGACCAGCTCGGCAATCCGCTCAGGCGGTTCGTTAACAAGCGTTTTCTTCGGATGGCCATTGTTGTCAAGAAAGTCGAAATATAGCGTGGAACCTTTCTGAGTGTCGTGACGCATGTAGTGCGTAACGTGGCTCATATTGAATCTGGCAATGGGACCGTTCTCGATCGATAGCGTGATCCACATTATTCATTCTCCCAAAGTTATCTCACGCCAGTCTTTAGAACACGCGGCCTGGAGGTTCATCACATGACTTTCAGCGCGCCTTCCAACAGCAAGCTGATTTTGCAACAGAGCCCGGAACAACGCGCCTCATCCATGATGACCGGCTAAATCGCCGCTATCAGGCGTGCCGCAGCTTTGCAGCATCGCGAAACGAGATCAGGCGTCGGCTTTGTTCATCCCAGAGAACCAGCTTTACGCAACGCAGGCTCTCCATCAGCGTGACGCGGCCGATGCCGGCCAGTTCGGGATGGTCTCTCAGCACTTCCGGCAGCCGGTAATAGGGCACTCTGCTCGACAGGTGATGAACGTGATGGATGCCTATATTGCCGGTGATCCAGCGAAGAGCGAGCGGCAGATCGTAATGCGACGCGCCATGAAGGGCCGCATATGGAAACTGCCATTCCGGTTCTTTCGACCAATGCGTTTCCTCGAACTGGTGTTGCACGTAGAAGAGCCATATGCCTGCGGCCCCCGCCAGCAGAGCGATCGGCAGATGCACCAGCAGGAAGGGCAGGATTCCGATAACCCACATCAGTATCGCGGAGAGGATAGCGATTGCCAGGTTCGTCGCCATGGTGGATATCCATGGCAGGGAACCGGATCGCATCATGCCGAAAGGCAGTCGCTGCTTGAACAGGAAAAGCCAAGCCGGGCCGATGCCGAACATGATCGCCGGATGCCTGTAGAGCCGGTAGTTAAGCCGCCCGAACCACGATAGGGCGCTATATTCCGATACCGTCAACGTCGTTATGTCGCCGACGCCGCGCTCATCGAGATTGCCTGCCGAGGCGTGATGCTCCGCATGCGCCCGGCGCCAATAATCATAGGGCGTAAGCGTCAAGACACCGATCACGCGACCTGTCCAGTCGTCGGCGCGTCGACGCGCGAAGAACGAGCCATGGCCGCAATCGTGCTGGATCATGAACAGACGCAGCAGAAAAGCCGCTGCCGGAACGACCAGGATCAAGCCGGGCCAGAAGCCGTAGTGAACCGACGCCCATGCGCCGACCCAGAAAAGCGCGAACGGGATGGCGGTCGCCGCAAGCTCGACAATGCTGCGTTTGAGATGCGGCTGACGATATCTGGCGAGGATCTTGAGCCATGCCCTTTCGTTGGAAAGGAGAAGGTTTGGGTCGCGGTCGGTGGTCTCGATCAAAGAATAATTCCACGCATGGTAATGAGTGCCGGGAAGGCGACGGCCATCGCTATGGCAGACCTGATGAGGAATAGCGGATAGTCGAAGCGATAGATCTCATGAACAGTGTTCATCGTTGCCGGATCTCTGGGTTTCGGAATGGGTCTGTAAAGGGCGTCAGCTCGGCGGGCGTCACCGCCCGCCTCGGCGCTATTCCGTGTGGACTTCAGCTCTTGTGTTTGCCGCCCTGCGGGCTGCTTTTCGCGGCGTCCTTGAGCTGGTTGGCGAAGCTTGCTTCTGTTTTTACCGTCGTCTTTTCCTGTTTCGGCTTCCGCGCCTCGCGGTTGCTTCTCAATTGTCCTTTGGCCATTGGGGCGATCCTTTGATCGTTGAAATTGATGGAGCCGGCCTCAGGATGAGGGACCGGCCGAAGCTTAAGCATGCGCTCAAATGAGGCGATCGTCATCAGTCGTTTCAGATGCGCGACGATGTTTGGCGTCTGTACTCGTCTTCTTACTCTCTTTTTTTGTGGAATCGCGGACTGGCTCCGCGCTATTGGTTTCGGCATCCTTCGGCAATGGCTGCGGATCGGGCTTTTTCTCGAAACGGATCACTTGTTATTCTCCTGCTCTGACAAATTATGGAGCGCTCCGCTCAAGCATGAAGGAGCGCATCCGGGAACTGGTTCTTACGTAGCGAGAGCGGTGGTGCAGCCCTGAACGCTGCGGCAAGCGAGCGAGGTCTGCTCTCGCATGGTTGCCCAGCCACCGGCTTCGACGAACTGATGCTTCTTACGGCTGCCGGTGATCACCTTGAACTCGATGAGTTTAGTGGTGGCATCCGGCGCGGCGTCGAGGCGTTCGGCATAGATGGCGGACGCCAGGTTCGCGCGTGCAAAGTCACTCGCTATTGCTGCTGTGGTGCGCGGCGTGCCAGCGATCACCAAGCCACTCAGTTGAAGCCGATGACGATCATTGCGGCCGCCGTGACGACGTAGGCCCACACAGGGATTGTCTTGGACGGGGCCGGTAGCTGTCGAAGCGCTGGCTGATGATGTCTTGCCGCTGCTCTGCATGGCTATTGGAATTCTCCGCATTTGTTGTTGTTCAGATTTCCGCCCCCGGCCACGCTCCAGGCACGGTTCTCAGTATCCCATGCCACCCATGGCGTCGTTTCCGGCGCTGTGGGCTGATTCTCTCACGGGAATATCGGCGATCATGGCTTCGCAAGTGATAAGAAGTGCCGCAATCGAGCCGGCGTCCCGCAATGCGGTCCGCACGACCTTGGCGGGATCGATGATGCCGGCCTTGATCATGTCGACATAGGTTTCCGTCTGCGCGTCGAAGCCCTGGTTGTGATCCTTGCCGTCGATGAGTTTTCCGATAACGATCGAACTTTCGACGCCGGCATTGTCGGCGATCTGCCGGATCGGCGCTTCGAGCGCACGACGTACGATCGAGATGCCCGCCGTCACGTCGGCGTTCTCGCCTGTCAGCCCCGCCAGCACGGATTTCGCACGCAGCAGCGCAACGCCGCCGCCGGCAACGATACCCTCCTCAACTGCCGCACGGGTGGCGTTTAGGGCATCGTCGATTCGGTCCTTCTTTTCCTTGACCGCAAGCTCGGTCGCGCCACCGACGCGGATCACTGCAACGCCGCCGGTGAGCTTTGCCAGGCGCTCCTGCAGCTTTTCCTTGTCGTAGTCGGAGATCGTCGTCTCCACGATCTGTGCCTTGATCTGCCGGGCACGGGTCTGAATGGCCTCTTTGTCGCCGGAGCCGTCGATGATCGTGGTTGTGTCCTTCTCGATCAGCACGCGCCTGGCGCTACCGAGCATGTCGAGTGTCACGTTCTCCAGCTTGATGCCGAGATCCTCGGAAATCATCTGGCCGGCCGTCAGGACGGCGATGTCTTCCAGTATGGCCTCGCGGCGAGCGCCGAAACCCGGTGCCTTGACGGCTGCGACCTTCAGGCCGCCTCTCAGCTTGTTGACGACCAGCGTCGCAAGAGCTTCGCCCTCGACATCCTCGGAGATGATCAGCAGCGGCTTGCCGCTCTGCACCACGGCCTCGAGGATCGGCAGCATCGCCTGCAGGTTGCCAAGTTTATTCTTGTGGATGAGGATGTAAGGGTCGTCCATTTCCACCCGCATCTTCTCGGTGTTCGTCACGAAATAGGGCGAGAGATAACCGCGGTCGAACTGCATGCCCTCGACGACATCGAGTTCGGTCTCTGCCGTTCTGGCCTCTTCAACGGTGATGGCGCCTTCGTTACCGACCTTGTCCATCGCTCTGGCGATCATCTCGCCGATGGCGGCGTCGCCATTGGCGGCAATCGTGCCGACCTGCGCGATCTCACCCGAAGACCCGACCTTGGTGGCGCGCGCCTTGATTTCCGCAAGCACGGCGGTAACGGCGAGATCGATGCCGCGCTTCAGGTCCATCGGGTTCATGCCAGCCGAAACCAGCTTGGCGCCTTCGCGGAAGATGGAGGCGGCAAGCACGGTCGCCGTCGTCGTGCCGTCGCCAGCAAGCTCATTGGTCTTGGAGGCGACCTGGCGCACCATCTGCGCTCCCATGTTCTCGAACTTGTCTTCCAGTTCGATTTCCCTGGCGACGGTGACGCCGTCCTTGGTGATGCGCGGAGCGCCGAAGGATTTGTCGATGACGACGTTGCGGCCCTTGGGGCCGAGCGTCACCTTAACGGCATTGTTCAGCAGTTCCACGCCGCGAAGCAATCGCTCGCGGGCCTCGGTGGAGAAGATGATTTCCTTGGGAGACATGGTCTTTGCCCAGTTCGGTCTTGAGGTAAGGGATCGAAAATTCGACGGGTCAGTCGGCCTTGTCGGCAGTCGCGACGGTCTTTTCGATGATGCCCATGATGTCGGCTTCTTTCATGATCAACAGATCTTCGCCGTTGATCTTGACCTCGGTTCCGGACCACCTGCCGAAGAGGATCTTATCGCCGGGCTTGACATCGAGAGGGATCAGCTTGCCGCTTTCGTCGCGAGAGCCAGGGCCGACGGCGATCGCTTCGCCCTCCTGGGGCTTTTCCTTGGCGGTATCGGGAATGATGATTCCGCCCTTGGATTTGGTGTCAGCTTCGTCGCGCCGGATAGCGATGCGGTCATGGAGCGGGCGGAATATCATGAGAAATCTTTCTGCTGCCGGCGCATAGAGCGGCTGCAACTGTTAAATAGTATCGATGGTGCTCGATTGATAGGAGTGCTAGGAAATATTATTCGATAAGGAGAGATATGCGAAAATAATATCTGGAATACCGCATAATTTTGACGGTAAATTCCAAGATGGTCATTTGTATTTTCTTGAAGTAATAATACGAGAAAGATATTTTATTATTATATTCAATTTAGATTTTTCTGAGAAAAATCAGGAAAACGCTTGAGCGCCTTGATTGAAACTCAATCGGGGATTAACGATGAGTTTCGTTGATTTGGCCCATCTGGCTTCGCGGTGTCAGAGACTACGACCCGCCATGCACTCCGAATTCTCGATAGCGAATGCATCGCGCCGTTTCGGCACGCATGTCGCTGCGTTCGAATTGGAATGAACCCATCGCTGACCGCGGATCTGTCGGCAGCCTCGGGATCGTTCCTGTTCTAATGCGAATGACAGGGGAGCCGCATCTATGTGTTCCCGCGGAGATTTGCCATCATGAACAATCGCACCACGCAAACCGTCATTTGCTTTTCTTCTCCGTTCCTGTTGCCGGGCTTTGAAGCGCCTCAGCCGGCTGGAGACTATCGCGTCGATTACGACGAGGAGCCTCTCGAAGGCGCTTTCCGGCTGGCATGGCGACGTATCGCTGCCTTCATCTATTTGCCGGCGATTGCCATGCAGGGTTCGGCGCGACAGATGGTGCCGATCAACATATCGGACCTCGAAGCCATCCTCGAAAAGGACCATCAGCAATCGTGACTGTATCAGCTATTCTACGGCGCAATGGCTGCCCGATCCGCCGTGCCGCTGCGACACATATCTTCTCGGTTGGACAATCCGTCCAGCTCCATAACAAGGCTTTGTCCCGGTAGTAGAGATCACAGGGTCTACAGTTCAATTCCCATCAGGAGCAGCAGTCTTTCCGTGATCGCTTTCGGCCTTAGCGGACGTCGCGTCGAATTTCGGGCGATCATTTTACCGGGCAGGGTGACCGTTTCGACTTCAACAGTGTGGATGCACTGCAGAGGGGAACCGCTCACGATTTCTGGTTTCTTGCGACAAAGCAACCCTAATCGGTTGCCAGACGAACGCAGGTGCCAATATTTGGTGTTGTGATTTCAAGGCGCATGCCGTGAAGCCTCGCAATGGCCGAAACCAGGCTCAATCCCAGTCCATTACCAGGGGCATGTCGGCTTTTCTCGGCTCTATAGAAGCGGCGAAGTACGGCGTCGGCGTCTTCTGCGCGGATCCCTATGCCCGTATCCTCGACGGCAACAGTCGCAACGCGCCCGTTTCCTTCGACACGGACGGTTGCTCGCCCATCCCTTGGCGTGAACTTGATCGCATTGTCGATCAGGTTGGCGATCGCTTCGAAGATCAAGCTGGGGTCGCCTGAGATAACAGCAGGCTCGTCGGTGCTTGAGGCATATGCGAGAGTGACGCCGCATTCCTCGGCCGCGGGCTCAAAGAAATCGACGGCATCGCGTGCGATCGCTTTCAGATCGATGTCAATGAAGCCCGACCTTCGCAAGCCATCTTCCACCTCCGAGATGCGCAGGAGCGCACCGAACGTCTTCAGAATACCGCGAACCTCCTCGAGCGATTCATCGATATAGCCGTGATATTCTTCGATATTGGTGGCGCGCCGGCGCGCGCGCTCAAGGCTACCCAGCAGGCGCGTGAGCGGAGTGCGCATGTCGTGGGCGATGTTATCGCAAACGCCTTTCACCTCCTGCATCAGGCGCTCGATCTCGTCGAGCATTTCGTTGACGACATTGGCGAGACGATCGATGTCGCCACCGGCGCGGCCTGTCGGCAGTCGCTGTTTGAGGTCGCCCTTCATGATTTGCGCGGCAGCGCCGGACATAGCGTCCAGCCGGCGAACCGCGCCGAAGCCGACGGCAATGGCGCCTGCAAGTCCGAGTAGCGCCGTCGTCAGCGACGCGAACAGCGTCGCATTTTCAAGGCGTTCCCGAAACTCACGCTGCTCATGCAGACTTTGCGCAACGAGGATGGAGCCGCCGTCAGCACGGCGATGTAGCAATCCCCTGTAATGATCTTTCCTTGCCGCGCTGTGGTCTGCGAAATCGAAGGGGGTGTCAAAGACAGCTTTTTCCGGATAGGCGAGCGGTACACCCGCGATGAGTTTGCCATCCTGATTGAAGAGAGAAAATGGACGCTCTGCGTTCGTCAGGTCTTTGCTGCGGAGTGAAAGGCGCGAGACGATCGCGTCTGCCGGCAAGCTTTGAAGCGATTGCATCTCGCGCGTGAGCCATTCGTCGCTTCTCTGGTCGAGAAAGTCCCGCATCTGCCAATCGACAAACAGAAACAGCGCGCTTGCAGCGGTGCCGAACACGAGCAGGAAGGCAAGCGCCAACCGGAAACCGCTTGTTCTAAAAAGTTCAATTGGCCGCATCGAGAACATAGCCTGAACCACGAAGCGTTCGGATCATAGGCGCAAGGCCAGGCAGATCCAGCTTCTTGCGAAGTTTGCTGATATGGACATCGATGACATTCGTCGCTTCGCCGTAGCGATAGTGCCATACTTCCTCGAACATCATCGTGCGCGTGACGATTTGGCCCGAGTGCCGAGCGAGATACTCAAGCAACTGATACTCCCGTGGTAGAAGATCGATAACGTTGTCGGCCCGGCTTGCGGTATGCGTCAGAAGATTGATTTCAAGATCGCCGACCCTCAAGACGGTCTCCTGGGTGGCGCTGGTGCGCCGGCGCATGAGGACGTCCAGTCGCGCCGTCAATTCAAGCGCTTCGAACGGCTTCGTCAAATAGTCGTCGCCGCCCGCCTTGAGGCCGCGGACTCTCTCATCAACTGCCGAAAGGGCGCTCAAAATTAGAACTGGCGTCTGTACCGAGGCGGCGCGTAAAGCTGCCAGCATCCCAAGTCCATCAAGGGCGCCGGGCAACATGCGGTCCAGAACGATAGCGTCAAATGTGCCTGAAATCGCCTTGACCAGCCCGTCCCGGCCATCGAGCGATTGCGTAACGGTGCAGCCGTGGTCCACAAGTGCTGCCTCGATTTCCGATGCCGTCCCCAGGTCGTCTTCGACCACGAGTATCTTCGACACATTTCCTCCAAGAACGCTGACTAGTTTCCGCGTATTATCTAGATAATCAATGTTGAATGTTCGTTCGCCTGAACATGAAATCAATTTCATCTTCGCGAGCGCTCGGAATCATGTGTTATCTTCAACGAGGAATGAATGCGCCTGCTGGTAGTTGAAGATGATGACCGAAGTGCGGCCTATTTGAAGCGCGGGCTTTCCGAATCCGGGCATGTCGTCGATGTCGCGAGCGATGGCGAACTCGGCCTCGCGCTCGCGATGGAGTTGATTTACGACGGCCTGGTCGTTGATCGGCTGCTGCCCAAGCTCGACGGCATCGAGCTCGTGAGGCGCCTTCGCGAGATGAAGGTCAATGTGCCGGTGATCATGGTGAGCGCATTGGCCAGCTCGATGGATCGTGTGGAGGGATTGCGCGCCGGCTGTGATGACTATTTGGCCAAGCCCTTCTTCTTTTCGGAGCTTCTCGCCCGCGTCGAGGCGATTACAAAGCACTTCGTAAATGATGGTCATGAGAATATCTTGGTCGTGGGTGACCTGTCGCTCGACATCCGGCGGCGGATCGCGCGCAGGAACGAGCGCATCATCGATCTGCAGTTCAGGGAATTCCTGCTTCTGCAGACCCTTATGCGCAACGCCGGCTCCGTCGTAACCCGTTCCATGTTGCTTGAGGCCGCCTGGGACTATGCCTTCGATCCTCGCGGCAACATCGTCGACATGCATGTCCATCGTCTGCGCAAGAAGATCGACATGGGTGCAACGACAAGCATGATCACCACGGTTCCGGGCGCCGGATATCTCATCAAGCCATGAACCCCGCCATCGGCGAAACATAAAAAATTTTTCATCCTGGCGCGAATTGCCAGCCACTTGCGATCCGTCAAATTCCAAGCAATGCGCGGCGGGCGTTATGCTTCCGCGCAAATCCAAGCGCTTGATGGAGTATTGTCGTGGATCGATCCCCTTCAGGGTCAAACAGCTCAAGTAGATCATTTTATCTTCTGGGGATATGCGCTCTGGCGTTGGCCGGATCCGCTGCTGCATATTTCGTATACTGGCCAGAGCCTGGTCTGGGTAAGACGAGGGCACCGACACCCGAACGCGCCCCGGTCCCGGTGCAGACAGCCACAGTGGCAAAAGAAGATCTGCCTGTCGTGCGTAGCGGCCTCGGCATCGTCTCTCCGTTGACCGCAGTGGATGTGAAAGTCCGCGTCGACGGCCAGCTTCAACACATAGTCTTCTCCGAAGGGCAGGATGTCAAAGCAGGAGACATTCTTGCAGCGATCGATCCGCGTCCTTACGCGGCGGCCGTCGCGCAGGCGCAGGCGGACTACAACAAGGAGCTGGCTCAACTGGAGCAGGCCAAGATCGACGAGACAAGAGCGCAGAAGCTTACGACTACGGGCAGCGGCACCACCCAGGCAGCTCAGACAGCAGCCGCGCAAGTCAAGGTCATGGATGCTACGGCGGCTGCCGGAAAGGCGGTGCTCGATACCGCGAAACTCAATCTGGAATTTGCAACCGTCACGGCCCCGATCAGCGGCAGGGTGGGGCTGCGCCAGCAGCAGGAAGGCGGTATCGTCCGCGCAGCCGATGCGACCGGCGTTGTGACCGTCACGCAGATGCGTCCCATCGCGGTTGAATTCACGCTGACGCAGGATGATCTTCCCGATCTGATAACTGGGCAGGCGAAGGGCCAATTGAGTGTTTCGGCATACAGCCGCGAAGGCACCAAGCATCTCGCCGACGGAAAACTGAGTGCGATAGACAGCCAAGTCGATTCATCGACCGGCATGGTGAAGTTGAAGGCCGTGTTTGCAAATGACGAGCTGACTCTTTGGCCTGGAGAGCTGGTGACCGCAAACATAACCTTGCGGACCGATCCGAATTCGACGGTCGTGCCATTGTCGGCGATCCAAAATGGACAAACGGGACCGTATGTCTTCATCGTAAAGCCGGGCAATAAGGTTTCCACTGCCTCGGTGACCACCGGGAACGCTTACTCGGGCCTCACTGCCATTACACAGGGCGTCTCCATCGGCGAGACGGTCGTTACTTCCGGCCAGTCCCGGCTTGTCGATGGAACCGTTGTCTCGACGAAAGGCTCTGACGGCAAGAAGCTGGCAGCAGCCGGCGAGGATACAGTCCAATGAACCTTTCTCAAATCTTCATCCAGCGCAGGGTCGGAACCTGCCTGCTGGCGGCCGGGCTTCTGATCGTTGGCTCCGTTGCCTACGGACTGCTGCCGATCGCATCGTTGCCGCAGGTCGACTTTCCGACAATCCAGATATCGAGTTCTCTTCCCGGCGCGAGCGCCGAGACCATGGCGATATCGGTTGCGACGCCGCTGGAAAATCAGCTTTCGACGATCTCAGGCGTGTCTCAAATGACGTCGACGAGTTCGTCGGGGCGAACCTCGATTACGATGCAATTCGACCTCAACAGGGACATCAATGGCGCCGCGCAGGACGTTCAGGCCGCAATTAGTGCCGCTAGCGGTCAACTGCCGAAGGATCTGCCGGCCGCTCCCGAATTCCACAAGAGCAATCCGGCAGAAGCAACGATCCTTACATTGGCGCTTACATCCGACCGCATTCCGACGACCGAACTCGATCATTATGCGGAAGACATCATCGCCCAGCAGGTTTCGCAGATGAATGGCGTGGGGCTGGTGGATTATCACGGCCCCCAGCGGCCGGCGATCCGCATCCAGCTCGATCCCGACAAGGTTGCGGCGCGGGGGCTGACGCTGGAAGATATCCGAAGCGCCGTCGGCGTTCAGACAGTCAACCAGCCCAAGGGGCAGCTCGCCGGCAACGGACGGACCACCGTTCTCGATGCGACCGACCAGATCATGGACGTCCCGACATTTCGCTCGATGGTCGTCGCCTATAAGAACGGTTCGCCGATTCGAGCAGAGGATCTCGGGACCGTTGTGTCGGCTCCCGAGGATGTCAATCAGGCAGCATGGTTGCAAGACACCCGTTCAGTGATGCTGGATGTCCATAAAATGGCTGGTTCAAACGTGCTCGACACCATCGAGGGCATCAAGGCCAAGCTGCCGCAAATGGAGGCGGGGCTGCCTGCAGGCATCAAGCTTTCGGTCGTGGCCGACAGGTCAGGAATGATCCGATCCTCGGTCAACGACGTGAAGGTCACGATCCTCATTACCATCGGCCTGGTCGTTCTGGTGATCTTCAGCTTTCTGCGAAATCTCTGGGCGACGATCATCCCGGCGGCGACCATTCCGCTGTCCCTGATCGGCACTTTTGCCGTCATGTATCTCGCCGGCTACAGCCTTGATAATCTCTCGCTCATGGGATTGACCATTGCGGTCGGGTTTGTCGTCGACGATGCCATCGTTGTCATCGAGAATGTGATGCGCCATGTCGAAGAGGGAAAGTCCACCTTCGACGCAGCTCTTGAGGGATCGCGCGAGGTGGGTTTCACCATCGTTTCGATGACTGTCTCCCTGGTTGCCGTTTTCATTCCAATCCTTCTGATGAACGGGATTGTCGGCCGCCTTTTCCGTGAGTTTGCCGTTACGATCAGTGTGGCGATCATGATATCGGGACTCGTTTCGCTAACGGTGACCCCGATGATGTGTGCCTGGTTGATCAAACACGATCACGATAGGCGGCACGGGATGCTTTTCCGTTGGTCGGAAGTGTTTTTCGAAAAATGTGCGGCGGGATACGGACGAGCACTCGATGTCGTCCTTCGCAACCATGTCGCCATCCTGATTGTTGCGGTTGCTACGATGGCGGTGACGGGCTGGCTCTACGTTTCCATACAGAAGGGCTTTATTCCGCAGCAGGACACGGGATGGGTTCAAGGGCAGGCCCAGGCAGCGACCGACATATCCTTTGCTGACATGTCGACCAAGATGCAGGCGCTTGCGCATATCGTTATGGATGACCCAGCTGTCGACAACGTCGCTTACTGGATCAATCCCAGTCCGTCAGCCAGCGTCGGCCAGCTTCAGATCAACTTGAAGCCAATCGGCACGCGAAGCTCGGCGCCGGCAGTACTTACCCGCTTGCGAACGGCGACGGCGGGTCTGGAAGGCCTGACCGTTGGTCTGCAGGTTCGCCAAGACGTCCAGATCGGCGGACGGTCTTCTGCTTCGCAGTATCAATATACGCTTCAAGACCCTGACACGGCAGAGCTCGACAAGTGGGCAGCGACGATGGCCAAGGTTCTGAAAGGTCTCCCAGAAATCCAGGACGTGATTTCCGACAAGCAGAAGGCCGCGACCAGCCTCACGCTCGATATAGATCGCTCCACGGCATCCAGGCTGGGTGTGAGCGTTTCTCAGATCGATCAAACGCTCTACGACGCTTTCGGGCAGCGGCAGGTAGCGACAATGTATACGCAAGTCAGCCAATATCACGTCGTCATGGAACTGGCGCCCCAGTTTGCCCTGTCGCCCGAGGCGCTGTCGCATCTCTATGTGAAGTCTTCGACCTCTGGAAAGCTTGTTCCACTCAGCATGCTTGGATCATTGAAGACCGGCGTGCTGCCGGTATCCATTAATCATCAGGGATCCATACCCGCAACGACGATTTCCTTCAATCTGAGGCCGGGTAGTGCGCTTAGCGACGCAGTCACGGCTATCAAAGCGGCTGAGGCGAGCGCGGGCATGCCAGCGACGGTGATCGGCACTTTCCAGGGGACCGCGCAGGCATTTCAGGACTCGCTGCGAAGCCAGCCATGGCTTATCCTGGCGGCTGTCGTGGCTGTCTACATCGTGCTGGGCGTTCTTTATGAGAGCGCGATACATCCGCTCACGATCATCTCGACACTCCCGTCTGCTGGTCTCGGCGCGCTGCTGGCATTGAAGCTTGCCAATTTGGACCTTTCCATCATGGGGATGATCGGGATCATCCTGTTGATCGGCATCGTCAAAAAGAACGCGATTATGATGATCGACTTCGCGCTCGACGCCGAACGGACGCAGAATCTGGCGCCATATGACGCCATTCGCCAAGCCTGCATGCTGCGGTTTCGGCCCATTATGATGACAACGCTTTCCGCTTTGTTCGGCGCCGTTCCCCTGGCTTTGGGAACCGGGCCGGGATCCGAATTGCGCGTTCCCCTCGGCATTGCCATCGTTGGTGGTCTGGTTGTCTCGCAGGTGCTGACCTTGTTCACCACGCCGGTCATTTATCTCTCATTCGACAGGCTGCGGGGTAGGACATCAGGGCAGCCATCGCATCTGCAGGCTGCAATCGGTTCGCGTTAATGGCGATGTCAAACGAACCTAGTTGAAGCCGCTTTTTTACGATGTGCTGGCTGTTGATTATGGGATGGCCCGCCCTTCCGAGGATATCGGGTATCATGTGGCTTGGTTGAGGCAAGAGGAGCCGATCCATGTCGATCCTGATGTCGGGACCAGGAACCGTACGCTCAGCACAATCACGGGCAATCCGGTAAATGGCAGCCAGTGATAATCGCCGTTCGCCGATAAAATCAGTCTACACATTGCCAAATCAGAAATAGAGCCTATATTGGCGTTATCGACCATTGCTTGTGATGTCGCTCAAGAGCCACGAGGCTCCTTCGGATTTCCTCTCAAATAATCGATCTGACCCCGCAAGGTAGCGCGGGAACCACGACAATTGCTTCGAAAGGAAATCACGATGGCCACAGGCACCGTGAAATGGTTCAACGCCGACAAGGGATTTGGTTTCATCCAGCCCGATGCTGGCGATACTGACGTGTTCGTCCATATCTCAGCCGTCGAGCGTGCTGGGATGCGCTCGCTGAAAGACGGCCAGAAGATTGGCTATGATCTCGTGCAGGATCGTAAAACCGGCAAAAGCTCCGCCGACAATCTTCAGGCGGTTTGAATTTGTCATTCGCTCCAGCTGACCACGGATGTACTGGCAGCTGAATTGAGTGACTGTGAGAGGTCGGGGTAACGCCCGGCCTTTTGTTTTTCTTCTTTCGGAGAACCATATGCGAAACCGACGCTTCCAGCCCGGCGACACCATCAAATTGAAGCCTGGTATTCTTGGAAATGCCCATCCGATTGGCACCGGTCGCATCCTCTCCTGCCTGCCCGAAGAGAAGGGCTTGTCCCGTTACCGTGTACGATTTGAGAACGAGACCTTCGAGCGTAGCATCGGGCAGGATGACATTGATCTGACCGCCTCGTCACTGTCGACCCAGGCAGGGACTGCAGAAGGCAAGCCGGGATCCAGTTGGGTGAACGCGCACACCATTCGGACCGGACCAACGGCGGCAACAGCCGTAAGGAGCAATTTTGCAGGCAAGCGTCAGAGATAACGACGTCGATCAAGCTCTTCGTGTTCTGAAGAGAGAAATGCAGCTTGAAGGCATATTCCGAGAGCTGAAGGCGCGCCGGGCCTATGAGAAGCCAACGGAAAAGCGCGTTCGCGAAAAGTCCGAAGCGGTTCGCCGAAGACGCCAGATTGCCCGAAAGCAGGCGCATCGGGAAGGTCTTCTACCCTCTCCCAAGCGGAACAATCCGGTAGCCGGTCAACGCTCGTTTCTTGTCCGAATATCGAAGCCATAAGAAGGAGGAAGCATGACCGCGACAAAGGACGTTTTTTTCAAGCCCACAAAGGTCTCTGCCCAGGCGAAGGCTGAGCTTACCACCTCTGCCGCGCGAGATATTCTCGCAGCCGAAACCGCTGCCCGTCATAAAAAGACGGAGAAGCTTCGTGCTTTGCGAATGGCCCAGCCAGTTGCAGAGGTACAAAGGAAGATTAAAACTAAGAAGAGGTAGATATTTCTCTGCCTCATTCGTTTTTCTAGGATAGGAAGTAATACTTGGGTCCTGTCTCGGATAAATATTGACTATTTCAAGATATAATCCGTATTTTATTCAAGGCTTTCTATGAAATTAAATAGAATGTGACCTTGTTGCGAACATAAAACTCTCATATGTTGTGTTTATCGGATTTGCTTCGTTAGCTTTGTTTCTGCGCGCAGGCGCATTTGCTAATCTTTCCTCTCAAGCTCGATCACGATGGCGCGCACACAGCGGGCATCGCAATTTCATGCGATTGAAAGGAAATCGTTATGACTAAAGGCACCGTAAAATTCTTCAACGTCAGCAAGGGGTTTGGCTTTATTGCTCCGAGCGATGGATCTCCGGACGTATTCGTCCATATCTCGGCAGTAGAGCAGTCCGGCATGTCTTCCCTTCTGGAAGGTCAGTCGGTCACTTTCGAGCTGGTGCGAGATGCGCGCAACGGCAAGAACGCTGCGCAGAACTTGGCATCTGTATAATCAATCAAGCAATCGGCTCGCGCCCCCTTTGACCACGGATGTACTGGCATTGCGGGATCGCGGACCTTTGGAAAGGTCGGGCAAACCCCGGCCTTTTTATTTTGGAGAGACACAATGACGAAGACAAATGCAGAGAAGATTCTTCGGCGGTCGCTGCGCCAAGTGAACAACACGAGCGGCGGCGGGCATCTAGGCGGTACGAATTTCGGACAGGCCTTTGATGCGAAAACATCTTCCAGTAAGGGCAAATCCGATAAATCGCGCAAGCCTCAGCGCATGAAATAGCCTTAAATGGAGAGCGATAGTGTTTCACCAGCGTCGCTCTCGCCTTGTCTTTACCCGAATGCGGTCGGCGCTCCAGTGGCAGCGAGGCTCTTGCCAGAACGACTGCTTGTGACAGTCGCGCAGTCAGCCTGAACATCCCCCGCACGCCGCTCCACGTTTCAAGGAGGAAAGAGCTATGACCGCCCCAAATCCAGTCGTCCCGCCTGGCTTAGACTTGGCGCCACAGTTGCCTGATCGGACAAAAGCCGGAACGATCGGATCTCCGGATTTGAAAGTCTCCGATGAAGCGATCAGAGAAGCTTACGAGCGTGGAGGCGACGCTGGCATGCGTGAGAAGGAAGATGAAGAAAATCCCTACCCAGAAGGAAGCGTGCTCGCGAAAGCCTTTGAACACGGCTATCTCGACGGGCAAAAGGCGCAGCGATAGGGCGACGATTTGAGGGTGTGGCGTTTGCAATCGTCGTTTGGCCAAAATCAGTACCCGCTGAGCCAGACAAGTTCATTCATCAAGTGGGCAACAGCAACCGCAGAGGGTTTTTGCCCGCGATCCTGAGGAAGAGATCAATGGGCTCCGTCATCAACGTGGGATTTTCTCTGATTTGGGAGACGCCAGTCGTCATCCATAAAGGTGATTTCTGCACCAGGGCTATAGACGGCCCCAGAGAGGCGTTGCGGTATCTCCAGCGAGATTTTGGCAGACGCTCAGGTCAGCTTTATTGGAGTGCGGTTTATTCCTGCATGATGGCGCTGAGATATCGATCTGCCCCCGAACTCGCCCGCAAATATTTTATTATTGCTTGTGGCAGTGCCAGGATTGATGTCGATTAGGTTGAGACTGTTTCCGGCGCTTATCAAAGAAACGACAAATGTTCTGTTGGTGCAGGTTTACCAAGGGGTGGGATTTACGTCACCTGTCGGTTGCGTCTTATGGTGAACGATCGAAGCAAATAACGGTTGTTAAAGGGGTAAAGGTCGATACGCCACGGGAGTTCCGTGGGGCGTCGATCTCACTTCCGGTCCCTGACAATGCGGCGAGCGGCATCTTTTTCATTGAGAATGGCACAGAAGACACGCGCTTCTTTCTCAGGCAAATTCTCAAGCTCCCAGGTCGATGGCTTTGCCGACACGCCCGTAAACACGTCATAAACAGTCCATGAGGAATCCATTTCCCGGCGGACGGCATATCGTCTGGTGCTTGTCGCCATAGCATTCTCTTGAAGGACGGCAGCAGCCAAAACGGTCTTTGCGTTCATCGATCGCCTCCACAATACCACGCAACAGTCGAATAGTCTGCCATCATAAGATTGGTCGATGTTTGCCGTGCGGAGTGGTTATCGGAGGAGTGCTCGCGGATTGGAACGAAGATGCTGTAAAAGCTGCGGCAGACAACCTGACCGCTCAAGGTCACAAGGCAATCGCCATCCGATGCGACGTTGCCGATGACGCTGATGTCGAAGCCATGGTCGCGCGAACTGTCGAGGCATTTGGGCGGCTCGATGCAGCCTGCAACAATGCGGGCGTGCAGAACGTGCTTGCGGAGACGGCCGAGACGACTCGCGAGGACTACGACCGCGTCATGGGCATCAATCTGCGCGGCGAATGGAGCTGCATGAAGTTCGAATTGCAGCAGATGCGCAAGCAGGGAGGCGGTGTATCGTCAATTGCCCGTCATTCGGTGGACTTGTCGGCGGCGCGGAACGCGGCATCTATCACGCCGCCAAGCATGGCGTGCTTGGCAGCGACGCCGCGAGCTAGGTGACCGGCCAATCCATCTCGGTGGATGGCGGTTTCGTCATGCGTTGGCCCCTAAGTCCTTCGGCGCGCGGACCATCTCGATGCTCCTTGGAAACCCAGGGCGCTCTTAGCTTCGCAGTGCACTGACGAAGGCCGCGAATGCCGGAGACGCCTGGCGTCTGCTCGGATAGTAAAGGTGATATCCCTCGAAGGACGGACACCATTCGTCCAAAACCTGGATCAATTCTCCAGAGGCGACATGGGGCCGCGCGACATCCTCCATGACCAGCGCAAGCCCGAGCCCGCCCAAAGCTCCGGTTAGGGCGTGGCCTGTGCTGTTGACGACAAGCTGGCCGTCGACGCGCACGTTTTGCGCGAGCTTGTCCTTTTCAAATTCCCAGATCAGCAGGCCGCCATAGGTTGGCATTCTCAGATTGATGCAACGGTGCTCAATCAGATCGTTTGGTGTCGTTGGCTTGCCGTGCCTGTCAAAATAGGCGGGAGAGCCGACGACTGCCATCCGCAGATCCGGACCGATCCGAACGGCGATCATATCTCGCGCAAGCCTCTCGCCGAGCCGAACGCCGGCGTCGAATCCTTCTGCTACGATATCCGTCAGACCGTGATCTATAGCCAACTCGACCTTGACGTCCGGATAGGCTTCGAGAAAGGCGGGCAGTTTTGGCCAGATCCTGGTCCGTGCCGCGTGTTCGCCAAGGCTGACGCGGATGGTGCCTGCAGGTTTGTCGCGAAAAGCACTGAGGGCGTCGAGCTCGGAGGCGATATGTTCAAGATCAGGAGCGATGGCGCTCGCCAAACGGGCTCCTGCTTCCGTGGGCGCCACGCTTCTTGTCGTGCGTGCGACAAGTCGAACGCCAAGTCTGGCCTCGAGATCGCGAATGATTTGACTGAGAAAGGGCTGGGATATGCCGAGGCTGGCCGCGGCCTTGGTAAAACTGCCCTCGCGCGCGACGGTCAGGAAGGCGACGAGATCATTGAGGTCTGGCTTGGGCATTTATAGCTCTTGGCAATAGGTGCAAGTGTTATTTAGCGGATAATCGAATGGAGTGAAAGGCGCTAGAACGGATTGACCTTACACGAAACAGGAGCGCCCAATGAAAACGCGGAAACTCGGAAAGAGCGGTCTGGAAGTCTCGGCACTTGGCCTCGGCTGCATGGGCATCAGCCAGTCCTACGGACAGCCGATGGAGACGAACAACGCCATCGCATTTCTCCGCGATGCTCACGAAGCCGGGATTACCTTCTTCGACACGGCGGAAGCCTATGGGCCTTTCACGAATGAGGCGGTGCTGGGTGAGGCTCTGCGGCCTATTCGCGATCAGGTTGTTATTGCCACGAAATTCGGCATTCATATTGATCCAGACGGCGGGAAGGGCGGCGTCAATAGTCGTCCGGACCATATCCGGGCAGTCGTCGAGGCATCGCTGAAGCGATTGCAGACAGACCATATCGATATTCTCTATCAGCACCGCATCGATCCGGCTGTGCCGATCGAAGACGTTGCCGGTACGGTGAAGGCGCTGATTGCCGAAGGCAAGGTCATCCATTTCGGCATGTCTGAGGCGGGTGAGGACAATATCCGCCGAGCCCATGCGGTTCAGCCGGTCGCGGTTCTGCAAAGCGAATATTCGCTCTGGTGGCGGGAGCCTGAGCACACCGTTCTTCCTGTCGTCGAGGAACTCGGTATCGGCTTCGTGCCGTTCAGTCCGCTCGGTCGAGGTTTCCTTACAGGAACGATCAACGGTAGCACGGAATTCGACAGCAACGATTTCCGCAATACCATTCCTCGCTTCGCTCCTGAGGCACGCTCCGCCAACCAGGCCGTCATCGATATCATTGCCGATATCGCCGCTGAAAAGGGGGCGACGCTTCCGCAGATTGCGCTAGCATGGCTGTTGGCGCGAAAGCCCTGGATCGTTCCCATCCCAGGCACCACCAAGCTCCATCGCTTGAAGGAAAATATTCGCGCGGCCGAAATCGATCTGTCGTCCGACGATGTGAACCAAATCGATCGTGCCCTGTCCGATATCTCAATTCAGGGTGAGCGATATGCCACCAAACAGACAGCATGGGTCAATCGTTGAGGAAAAGTTCCGCACCCTTTCCATCCCAACCCATGATCACGAACTCAGGACCAAGACCATGAAAACTCGAATGATTGGAAACCTTGAAGTCTCCGCGCTTGGCCTCGGCTGCATGAGCATGAGTTCGGCCTATGGTCCGCCAGCTGACAAGGGTGCGATGATTAAGCTCATCCGGCTCGCCCACGAGCGCGGCGTCACGCTCTTCGATACCGCGGAAGCCTATGGTCCATTCGTCAACGAAGAACTGCTCGGCGAGGCCATCGCTCCCATCCGGGACGAACTCGTCGTCGCGACCAAGTTCGGCTTTGACATCGACCTTGAAACCGGAGAACGCCGGGCTGGCACCAACAGCCGGCCCGAACACATCAGGGCCGTTGCCGACGCCAGCCTCAGGCGTCTCAAAACCGATCATATCGATCTGTTCTACCAGCACCGGGTGGATCCCGCCGTACCAATCGAGGATGTCGCAGGTACGATCAAGGACCTCGTCGCTGCCGGCAAGGTGAAGCATTTTGGTCTGTCCGAAGCAGGTATTCAGACCATCCGTCGAGCACATGCGGTTTATCCCGTCACGGCTGTGCAGAGTGAATATTCGCTGTTCTGGCGCGGCCCCGAAATCGAGCTTCTCCCGGTGCTTGACGAATTGGGAATTGGGTTTGTTCCGTTCAGCCCGCTCGGCGCTGGTTTCCTGACCGGCAAGATCGACGAGAATACCAAGTTCGATGCAACCGACTTCCGGAATCATGTACCGCGCTTCTCTCCCGAAGCCCGCAGGGTAAACATGGTGCTGGTCGATATCATCAAGGCTGTTGCCGGCCGCAAAAATGCAACGCCTGCACAGATCGCCCTTGCCTGGCTCCTTGCGCAGAAGTCTTGGATCGTGCCGATCCCCAGCACGACCAAGCTTCACCGCTTGGAAGAAAACCTCGGTGCGCTCGACGTGATTCTGACGGTAGAAGATCTGATGGAGATCGCCGACGCGCTATCCAAGTTCGAAGTCCAGGGAGAGCGTCTGCCTGAGGCGGTCCTTAAAATGACAGGCCTCTGATCGCGATTGCGGAGCAGGGAGGTAATCAGTGAGATCGAGCATGTGACCGTTGAATCATGCCGGAATGGAACGCGGTGTGTGGATCGTCTGTATTCAGACTGGCCCTTCTTGGCTTTCACATGGTGAAACTGCGGCTCCCGGGCACACAGATGTAATAGGTTGATCCTTGCGCATTGTAGCCGTCAGGATAGTTTTCTTTCCATTCCTCCGCCAGTTGCCGGAGCAGCTGGATAAAGTTGGGAAATCCCTTTTCGGGAGCAAGTTTGCCGTATTGCCCCTCTTGGTTTTCCAAGACTTCCTCCACCGCAAGCCGATGCTCGTCGGTCATTCCGAGTGCCTGCTTCACTTCGATGGTTCCGTCAATCATCCCAGTGATTGCCTCGACCATTTCGTGCCGGGGTCGCTTATATGTTGTGAGGCTGGAGGTAGACGAGCCGCCCAGCTCGCAGTTATCAAAGCCCACGATCGCGATGTCTTCTGGCATTCTCAGCCCGAACCCGCCGCGGAATGCTGAATCTCGGTGCCCCTAATTCGCATAGCCACCGCTCAGTCGGTCGCTGCTGCGAGTATGGGGCCACCTTGTTGCTCCTGAATCAGAATTGCCGTGCGAAGGCCATCCGGCGCCTTCGGGAAATCGAATGTGGCAGGGCTTCCGTCCCATTGCCCGAGAGGCTTCAATGCATGTACGACGTGGGTGTGGGGCAAAGTACTACCGGCGTTTTCGCCTCGAGCGATCGGCACGTTGACGACGTTCGGATCGTATCGGATCAACCAGACGTCCGCCGCCGATCTCGGGACATCACCGCGCCCTATCTCCGCGCGGCTGTGGCCAAGGGTAATGGATGGTCCCGTCAAGCGGGAAGCGGTTGATAGAAGTTCGGTGAGTTCGGCGAGGTTGTTCCCAACCACAGTCTTCGTCCCGTTGACAACCATCTGCGGGGTGAAGGGCCCTGACTGATGCAACGGTGCCTCGTATGCAATCTGTCTATCCGTAAACTCCTGTTTTCCGAATAGGTCCTTCCAGCCGAGATAGTCCCAATATGTCACTGCGAAGCTCAACGTGAGGACATCCTCGCGCTTATTGAGCTTTATGAGGTTGCTGTTCGCGGGTGGACATGACGAACATCCCTGGCTCGTGAAGAGCTCGACAACCGTGAGGGAGCGGTTGTTGCTCGATGCGCCATGAGAAACACTCGCCATGACGCACACGACTGTTCCAGTGAGCATCAGTTTCATGAATTGCTTCATCGTTTTTCCCCCTATGGCATCATCCTCACTTCGCAGTGAAATGGTCATTTGTTACACGCTCACACTCTTGTGATCGCTGGGACAGCTATTCTTCGACGAGATCTCTCAAGCTATTAGGCGATGTGGCCGGGACCGCCTGTAGAAGATTATTTCGCGACGCCTGTAACAAGAGTACTTTATCACCCGTATTACCCGATAGGACCGTACCGTAGCCAGCTCGGGAGGAGCGAACATGGCGACCGTGGACCATCTGGAAACAACGCCGCCGCCGACAAGCCCAACGACGACCTTCATTAACCGCCATTCGGTGGTGACGCGCATTACGCATTGGCTCAATGTTCTTTGCCTAAGCCTGCTTCTGATGAGCGGTCTACAGATATTCAATGCGCATCCGTCCCTGTATTGGGGGCAGTATGGTGCCGATGCCGATCCATCCTGGCTTTCGATCGGGACTGTCCAGGACGGTGACAGCACGCGTGGCTTCCTGCGCATCGGAAGCCTTTCCGTCGCGACAACGGGCGTTCTAGGCCTTTCGCGGGTCGGCGGCGATGTGACCGAGCGCGGCTTTCCTTCCTGGGCGACCATCCCGAGCTATCAGGATCTCGCGACCGGCCGTCGGTGGCACCTGTTTTTTGCCTGGCTCTTCGTGATCAATGGATCGATCTATACGCTATACGGCCTCCTGGGCGGCCATTTCCGGCGTGATCTCGCGCCGAGCGCTGACGAGCTCTCACCCTCTCATCTCAAACAGGAGATCGCCGATCACGCACGGCTGCGCTTCCCGAAAGGAGAAAAGGCACGCCACTACAATGCTCTCCAGAAGCTCGCTTATCTGATTGTTATCTTCATTCTGCTGCCGCTGATGCTTGCGACTGGGCTGACCATGTCACCCGGCATGGATGCTGGCTTCCCCTTCCTGCTTGATTTCTTTGGCGGCCGGCAGTCGGCGCGCTCCATCCACTTCATCTGCGCCTGGTCGATCGTTTTCTTCGTTCTGGTGCATGTCACCATGGTTATCCTCTCCGGTCTTTGGAACAACATGCGCTCGATGATTACCGGCCGCTACAGGATTGAAAGCGAAGGGGGCGGGAAATGACGTTCTCTATCACGCGACGCCGTCTTTTGATCGGATCGGCTGCCGGACTTGGCGCAATTAGCCTCACCGGCTGCGACGAGGTCGCCCAAAACGCCAAAGTTCAAGCCGTGCTGGAGATGGCAGAGACGCTCACAATGAAAAGCCAGCGACTTTTGGTCCCGAGGGACAAGCTGGCCCGCGAGTTTTCGGAAGCGGACATCTCACCTACATTCAGATCGAACGGAACCAGTCAGCCGGACAGCGAAGAATATGCCCGGATGATGGAGACTGGTTTCGCAGATTGGCGGCTGAAGATCGACGGTTTGGTGGAGCACCCGGTCGAGCTCTCGTTGGCGGATCTGAAGAGGCTGCCATCGCGAACGCAAATTACCCGGCATGACTGCGTGGAAGGTTGGAGCGCCATCGGCAAATGGATGGGCGTACCGCTCGGGCTTGTCCTGCAGAGTGCCGGCATGAGGCCGGGAGCTCGCTATGCGGTCTTTTACTGTGCCGACCAGCTCGAGCAGACGATCGACGGCAGCGGCACCTACTATGAGAGCGTCGATCTGATCGACGCCTTTCATCCGCAGACAATCCTTGCCTATCAGCTCAACGGTAAAGATCTCGACGTGGCTCACGGCGCGCCGCTCAGATTGAGAGTCGAACGCCATCTTGGCTACAAACACGCAAAATATTTGATGCGCATTGAAATCAAAGACAGCTTCGCCAGCCTTTGGGGTGGCAAGGGCGGTTTCTGGGAGGACCGCGGCTACGAGTGGTACGCGGGAATTTAAGCGTCTGGAAAACGCCTGACTGCGGGCAATTGTGCCCATCAAGAGGAGGAGAATATGCTCAAATTTACGATTGCGACCGCCTTGCTGATGTCCGCTTTCATATTGCCGGTCCATGCGGCGAACACAATGATGAAGTGCGATGATGCTTCCATGATGAAGGCACAGAGCGACGTGGATGCCATGACCGGTCCGATGATGAAGGAAAAGAAGGCAATGGCGTCCAAGGAAATGATGATGGCCAAGGAGTCGATGAAGGCCAAAAAGATGGACGATTGCAAGATGCATTTGGACAAAGCCATGAAGAGCATTGGCAAGATGTAGTGGAAATCCGAGCAATGATGTTGCGTTAGCGCGTGATTGGTGACTTGCGCCGCCGTGGTCTGAGATCATGCAACGGCTTGGATCACGGCTTCCCAATGCACCCTTGCACGGCCCGCTCTCGCTTTCGAAGCGGCGGGGGCGAATTCCCTGCCTGATTATCGAGGCCCGTGTGGGAGCGGTGCTCGACCTTCGGCATGACATCACGCTTGGTCGCGCCGTAATAGCGCAGCCTTTGGTGACGATCCATTTGGGCGCCAGCCCTTGTTTCCTCAGCTGTCTTCGCAGCAAACGCCTGGCAGCCTGGGTATCGCGTTGACCTTGGGCGAGCCGGAAACCGAGCGCGCATAAACGCGACACCGGCCTCTCCCCTCCTCACTCTTCTAATGCGTCGTAAGACAGACGCCGTCGATGCCGTTTGTAGCGGTGAAGAGCGCCCTGCCATCTTCTCAAGATAGCGCTAGGAAACCTCTAGACACAGTGCAAAATTGACTATGAGTGGCTTGCTGGAAGATTGTGAATTCGAGGGAAACCTGCCAACATGAAGGCAGTTTCTCTTCTAGCGGTTTCCTCATGGACAAAAAGCCGGATGCGATCGATGTTGAAGTTGGATCACGCATCCGACTGCGCCGAAAGGAATTGTCACTTGCGCAGGATGTATTGGCCGAAAAGCTTTGCATGAGCCCTCAACATCTTGAGAAATGCGAATGCGGTGCTGAAAGAGTCGGTGCTAGTCGTCTTCTACGTATTTCGGAAATCCTCGATATTCCGGTCATATTTTTCTTCGAAAGTACATCGGACGACGCCTTTCCTTCTAAGGAAGCGCTGGCTGATTTTCGACTTGCTAAGCATCACAAGGCCGTTCTGCGGACAGCCTTATCGGGGATCGAGGACAATCGGTTGCGGGAGAAGATCCTCGCTTGTGTGCAATCATCCGAACCTGACAACGAGCGCTGACCTAGCAAGATGACATTTCATTTAACGACACTTGGCAGCTGCGCCCTTTATGATGAGAAGGGCGATCGTGTAAACGTGCCGAGACAGGCGCTGCTCATGCTTGCCTATCTCTACGATGGCCGACGATCGATGCCGCGGAAGGAGTTGGCGGCTTTTCTCTGGTCCAGTAATCTTCAGGCCGCTGGCGCCAATTTGAGGTCGACCCTGCTGCGGTTGGCGACCGCGACCTCCAAATCTCCCAAGCCGTTGATCGGCGGCGTTGCGACGAACATCACTTTGAACTTCGACGCATTACGGTGCGACCTGGATACTATCGAAAGTACCTCCGGCGTTGCCAGGCTTAGCGCGCTCACGGATGCCGTCGCCAAGAATTTTCTACCCGCGGACGGCAGCGGCTCCGCAGCTGTGGCTGTCTGGGTACGCGACGTTCGGGCAAGGTTCGCAGGGGAGCTGCGAGCCGAATTCTTCAAGACACTGAACCACCCCTCTTCGCCCCAACATCGCGGTGAATTGAAGCGAGCGGCGATACTTCTGCTGGACCGAGACCAGACCGATGATGAGGTTAGGGTAGCGCTTGGCGAGAAAATCACCTCTTACATCCAGTTGATTGGCGAAACGAAAGATCCGAATTCGAGCCATCCGGCTCAAGATACGATTCCAATCGCCGCCGACAACCGGATGCCGCGTATCGCCCTGCTTCCTCCTGAGACGCTGGAGGATTCAGAGCGAGCCGGATCGGTCGCAAACGCGGTCATCGAAGACCTGACGATCAGCCTTTGCGTCGATCGAAGCGTATCCGTAGTCGCTCCCTATACCGCCGAGCAGATCCGCTCCTCAAACGACAAGGCCGGGCTTCTCAGGCAACATAATGTCGTCTACGCGCTCGATACGAAGAGGACGGGCGACAGCCTTTTCGCGCAGCTGATTTTCATGCCGCGGGACGAAATTGTCTGGGCAACGCGCGTCCAGCTGGATAACGCGGCCATAACGGAGCATCGCAACGCGATCGCCACGGCGATCCAGAGCTCCATCATCGAGCGTGTTGGCGCCTTCCATCACATAGTTTCCGATTTTAGCTGCAAGCCTCAGGCCTATTTTGCCTATCTTGAGGGCGTACAATGCCTGTCCCGGTTGAGCCTTCAGAATGTCCGCCGCGCGCGCAAGCATTTCAAGGAGGCTCTCGATCACGAGCGGGGTTTCGCGGCGGCACTTGCGGGCATCGCGAGAACGCTGACGATGGAATGGGTTCTGACGGCCCGCGGCGATGGCGATCTGTTGCATCAAGCGGAAAAAATGGCTGGGGATGCAATCCGCGATGACAATCAGTTCGCCGGAGGCTTCAAGGAAATTGGCGTCGCCCGGCTCTACCGCGGAAATATCGACGGCAGCCTCGAGGCCTTGTCGAATGCTGAGGCGCTTAGCCCGCACTATGCGGATGTGATCTGTAGCCACGCCGACTGTCTCACCCATGGCGCCAATCCGAAAGCGGCATTGGTGAAGGTTTCAACCGCTCTTGATCTCAATCCGCTCGCCCCAGACTACTATTATTGGACTGCGGCAGGAGCCAGCTATTTCCTTGGTGAGTATACCGAAGCATTGGCGTATCTGGACAAGATGAGAGACCCGGGACCAGCAAGCAGGCTTGCGGCGGCAAGTTGGGCGATGCTGGGGAATCTTGCCAAGGCGAAGACACATCGGCTGCGCGCCTTGCGCGACAACCCGAATTTCGATCTTGATGCATGGCTGTCGATGATTCCAAACAAGGAAAAGTGGCAGACAGAGCATTATAGGGAAGGTCTGCTGAAGGCCGGTTTTTGAAAGGAAGAGATTGTGGCAGGTGCGGTGCTGATTGGGATTGATGGTGAAGAGGGTCTTTGGTTGGCTGACCTTGAGCAGGGGACTGTTGTTCGATACACGCAGCCGCTGTCGGGCGAGCTGGCGACGGCGGAATCCTGGCGGGCGAAAGGGGTCAAAGTCGCGAAAGATGTCGATTTCGCTGTGGCGCTGAGTTCAGCAGGTTCTGCGGCGTCAGGCCTCTACGAGGGCTAGGCGTTCGTTGACCGGTGTCAGACAATTTTAGAGCGTGCCCTCCTGGCGAAACCTTTTCGAGGGTTTCGCCCCATTTGGCGCGGCTTGGTATAACACGCGTTGGCCGCCAGACCGAGCTCGATCGAATAGGCATTCCCGTTTGGTGTGCCTACGCTCCGAATTCCAAGGCGATCGTTATCGCTCAGGGCAAAGGTCTGGACGATGTCTCGGCAAAGACATCGGCGGTGATGGAAGCGATTGAGCGATCGGTCGCGACCCAACCATCTTGTTCAGCGCTTGTGGCAAGTCGAGATGATCTTGCCGCAAGCGGTCATGCGATGGATTGTTTGGATGTGCTGCTGGCAACCGGGGCGCAGCCGGTAGAGGCCAGTGAACAGATCAGATGGGCTCAGGCTCAGGATCTGGCCAGCAACGCCGTTACGTTCATACCTTTCGACACCGTTCATCTTGACCGAACGAATGTCAGTCCTCGCTTTTGGGTATCATCGGACGGATTGGCGTCAGGGAACACTTGGCACGAGGCAGTCCTGCATGGGTTGCTGGAGCGGATAGAGCGGGATGCTTGCGTCCTTTGGGATGTTGGCGGCCCGGTGCGTCGTTATGCACGCCGGATAGACCCGCACAGCATCGAAGACGACGATATTCGCGAGATGCTGGAGAAGATTTTCGCAGCCGACTTCGATCTCGCGCTTTTCGATGTCACGAGTGATCTATCCATCGCCTCCGTCGTTGCATTACTGCGGCCGAAAGGCGATGGCGGCTCGCTAAGGTATGTCGACCTGACCATGGGAGCAGGAGCCTCCTTGTCCCCCAATGTGGCCGCGGCCCGAGCAATTTCCGAGGCCGTGCAGTCCCGGATGACCTTCATAGCCGGGGCCAGGGATGATCTTGTGCCGGAGCTGTTTTCACGCCGCGCCGACCCCGCCCACTTGCAGTCGTTCCGGGTTCGATGCGCTACGAACCTGAGCGAACTGCCGACGATGGCGGCCAAATCCACGCAAGATGCGCTCGACCAGGTTGTCGAGGCCCTGTTGAGGCACGGTATCGACCGGCTTTATGCAATCGAGCTCGCACCCGAATGGTTGCCGGCATCGGTTGCAAAAGTCTTCGCGCCACAGCTCGAACATCCGGAGGGGGGACGCCGAATTCGGTTCGGCAGCCGCGCACTGTCAAAGGGTTTCCTATGAAAGTGATCTTCGTGGGACCAAGCCTGCCCGATGCCAAAGCGTTCGCAGACAGCACGATGGTCATACGACCGCCGGCATGCCAGGGCGACGTTGTGAGAGCCCTCGAGGATGGTGCGACCGCCATCGGCCTTGTCGACGGTCAGTTCGAGTTCGTCGCGCCGGTCTGGCATAAGGAGCTGCTCTTTGCCTTATCCCGAGGTGTTCCCGTGTTTGGTGCAGCCAGTATGGGAGCGCTCCGCGCCGTAGAGTGCCAGGTTTACGGCATGGTCGGCGTCGGCCGGATCTTCGAAGACTATGCGTCCGGGCGCCGTGAGGAGGATGCCGACGTCGCTCTCCTCCATGGCCCGGCGGAACTCGGCTATCCTGCCTTGTCGGTGCCGTTGGTCAATGCCGATGCGACAATCGAGGCTGCGATTGGCCAAGCTATTATCGACAAGGGAGAGGCCTTGCGGCTCTCCCGGGCAGCCCGGCGTGTGTTTTTCAAAGATCGGACGTGGAGGCGTGTTGCCGAAGCCGCCGATATGGACACAGGACGGGTGAGGGCACTCGTGGCAAAAGCGTGGACTGACCAGAAGCGTCAGGATGCAATCGAGCTTATGCGCGCAATTGCCGATGCGCCGTCGCAGGCACGCACGGTGGACTGGTCTTTCAATGCGACGCCCCTGTGGCGCAAGCTCTTCCCGCAATTTTACCGTATGTAGTTGATCTTTAATGCATGTGTTGCGTGTGCAACGCTTTTGCAACGCATCTCATCGGTCGAAATGTGCCAATCTCCCCTTATCAAATCATTTGGTGGAGCTTCTAAGAGTGACCGATTTTGAAGAACAGGAACGTCAGGGCGAGATCTTGGCGCTTGTCAGAATGATGCAGTATGCGGATGGTGTCGCCAGTGAGCTCGATACACCGCAGGTGGCGTCTCTCATAAAGGCAGCGCAAGCTGCTCTTCTTTCGGTTTTAGAGGCCGAGTTCCCGATGCTTTCAAGAGTGCATTTGTACGGGCTTGTCAGTGACACGCATGGTCACTGCTAGCAAGCTCTCGTCCTTCCAATGCTACCGATCGATACATTTACCTGATCCCGCGCTGACACAGAGAAACGTCAAGAGATCCAGCTTGCTTAGAAGAGTGCTAACCAGGGTGGGCTGGCCCGCGAGAAAAGTAAGCTCCACCGATACAAGAGGCATCGTCGCGGATTTCAAAGAACCTCATGGAAATATGAGGGTTGCGCTCATCATGTTTGCGGCAATTATCGTTGCGTGGCTCGCGATTGCCTATGATATCTGTCGTTCGTTGAACTGGTTCTGATCTCCGGCTGTGACCAGACTCTGAAACAGACGACTATAAATTCCGAATCGGACGAAATTGAAATCCGAACTGGACGCACATAAATTCCGAGTCGAGCGCACCGGCGATATCGGAATTTCGTAACGCTCAGTAGGAAAATAAGATTGAAAGCCGAAAGTCCCTCTTGACCTGCTTTACCCAAGAGGTGTAGCCGAGCGAATTCGGGTTGCCTTGGACAATACACCAGTCGTACTCGTGAACAGCCCCGTCACTGGGGCAAGACGACGTTGGCTTGAACCCTACTTCAGGCAGATCGCCCCTATTTTACCCTAGATGACGACACGACCTTACCGTCAGCGAAGGCGGACCCAGTCGGCTTCATTCGTCAGATACCGTTATCTTAGACCAAGTGCAGGGTGCGCCGGAGCTAAGATCGAGGCGCCTGGTTTGCCAGCCGAGATGCGCGGCGATGACAAGCATTCCGGTGGCATATGGCAATGACATGCCGATCATCCGTCCACCAACCGACCATTATGGCGTAGAACAGGCCGATATCGTCGCGTTAATGATGGAAATCCATCGTTTGGCCTAGCGCCTTATGCTGCTGAGGCCTTCGGCGGCTCGTAACCGGCCGATTGTTACCGCGGAGATTTCGCTTTGATGCGGGCGATGAGTTCTTTGTCGTCGACAAAGCTGTCGAGGAAGTCGTTCCACTCGTCGGTTGAGCGGCGAGCGTGGGAGAGCATCTGCTCCAGCTCTTCCATACCGTCGTCCGTCAGTGCGGTCATGGATTCATCGTCCCCGGTGTAGACGGAGATGATGCTGCCGTAGCTTAGATTATCATCGTTGGAGACGATGGCCTGAAGAAGCTCCACGTCCTCTTCGAGGATTTCGGCAACAAATTTGATCGTACGGACGTGGGTAACTGTCGCCATCACGCTGCCTTTGCGTCGATTGTGGTGATCTCCGACCAGTTCCACGGAAGCAATTCGTCTAACCGATTGATCTTGTGATCGTGGATACGATCGAGCACGTCAGCCAGATAGGCTTGCGGGTCAAGACCATTCATCTTGGCCGTCTCGATGATCGTCATGGCGCGTGCCAACGTTTCCGCTCCCGTGTCGGCTCCCGCAAAGAGCCAGTTGCGTCTTCCAACGCCTATCGGACGCAGGGCCCGCTCAGCGGCATTGTTGTCGATCGCAACGCGACCGTCTTCGAGGAACAGGCAGAGCGAAGCCCAGCGGCTCAAACCGTATCGGAAAGCTGTCGCCAGATCGCCTTTGCCTGGAATGCGGGTTAGTTGAGCTTCAGCCCAGTGGCGGAATGCATCGACCTTGGGCTTGCTCTGGACCTGACGCGCGGCAAGACGGATATCAGGAGGCTGGCCGTTGATGCCACGCTCTATGTCATAAAGAGCACCAATACGATCGAGAGCCTCCCGTGCGATCTCTGACTTGTTTGATGTCCAGATGTCGTGGAAGTCTCGTCGCCAATGGGCCCAGCAGGCCGCCTCTTTAAAGCGAGACGTTCCATTCTCTCCAGGTGAGTACAGCTTGCCGTATCCTTTGTAGCCGTCAGCCTGAAGGATGCCGCTTGATTGCCTGAGGTGAAGATGAACGTGCTCTTCTTTCCAGTCAGGAGCAAAATAGTAGACTGCACCGGGCGGGGAAGCGCCAGACCAGGGACGTTGATCGCGAACATACGTCCAGAGCCTGCCCTTCTTCACGCCTTTGCCCAATCCCTTGTCTCGCAGCGAGCGATCCAGCACCCGGATTGGCGTGTCGTCAGCATGAAGGAGATCACTTGCCATGATCGCCGTTTCGATCCGCTCGATGAGAGGCTGAAGCACCTGCATCGCACGACCACACCAATCGACCATCGTGCTGTCGGGAATGTCGGCACCCATGCGGGCAAAAATCTCGTTCAGACGGTATAGCGGCAAATGGTCGTCGAACTTCGAGACCAGAATGTACGCCAAGAGCCTAGCGCCGGCCATGCTGCCCGGGATCGGACGGCTGGGTGCTGCCACCTGCACCATCTTCTCGCAGCAGCGGCAGGACTTCTTCAACCGAGCAACCTCGATGACTTTCATCTGCGCGGCGATCATATCGAGGATTTCGCTGGTGTCCTCGCCGACAAGACGCAACTCTCCTCCGCAATCCGGGCAGCAGGAGCCGGGATCGAGTTCTCGGCGCTCGCGGACCGCCGTGTCCGACACGCGGGGGCGTCGGCGCATGGTCTTTTCGGACGGATCCGCCAGGGGCACTGTCGACGCCGCCTCATCAACTTCATCGATTGGGGCAGTAATGGCCTCAGCGGCGGCGATCAACAGATCCTCAAGCGCCAGTTCCAACTGCTCGATTTCACGCTCAATCTTCTCAGACGACTTGCCGAAGACCTGTTTCTTCAGCTTGGCGATGCGCAGCCGCAGTGTTTGGATTAACTGGTCATGCGCTTGCAATGTGGCCGACATCTTCGCATTTTCCGCCAGCAAAGCGGCAATCATTGCCTTGAGAAAGGCTGGATCGTCCGGAAGATTTGTCGTCGCGCGAGACATGATCCTGACTACCACACGCTAGGAGAAATTGCCATAAAAACCAGTGGTTTCAGTGGGATAAAATCACCCGACACGGGCCGGTGGTGCCCCCCAATCAGGACGACGCCAATCGATCCCTTCCCACAACATCGCCAGTTGGGCAGACGTAAGCCGGGCTGCCCCGTCGGCCGCAGAAGGCCATGGGAACCGCCCTTTCTGCAAGATCTTGTAATACAGGCAGAAGCCCTGGCCATCAAAATACAGCAGCTTCAAACGATCGCCACGTTTGCCGCGAAAGGCAAAGACCGCACCGCTCGTCGGCTTCTGGCGCAGGATATCCTGCGCAAGCGCAGCCAGGCCTTCTATTCCTTTGCGCATGTCCGTGATCCCGCACGCAAGATAGACCCGAACGCCGGTCCCAGGCCCGATCATGCTGCTTCCACCGCCCGGATAAGCTTCGTCAGGGCGCCAGTGTCCACCGCGCTCCCAAAGCGAAGGGTGCGGCCGCAGCTCAATCGCAGTTCGATCGTCCCGCAGCAGTTCTTCTTGTCTTCGGGGACATCGGCCTGCACGGCATTCATGTCGACGGGAACGAACAATGCATTCGCAGACGTCGAGAGCAGCCCCTTCTTTTTCAACTCGCTACGCCAAGCGTAAATCTGCTGTCGCGTAATATCGTGCTGATGAGCAACTTCGGTGATGGTGGTTCCGGCAACCTCAACCGACATCACAATCGCGAGCTTCTCATCATCGCGCCATCGACGCCGCCGTTCCTGCCCAAGAATCTCAACGCGCATCGCAATCTCCACCTAAGACACGTCGCTAACGACGTCGTTAAACACGTGTCTTAGGCCATCACGACGATGGCTGGCAGGCGGTAGCAATCGGGCGGTTAC
>NZ_FMAH01000026.1 GCF_900094545.1 Martinezella miluonensis | reverse complement strand
GCGTGGCGGCCGGTCAGGGCAACCCTCGTTGTGATTCTGCGAGCCTGAAACGGCAACACGCGCCATGTGAGACAGAGGAAGGCCCGAGACGAACCACGGTCCTGCGGTATTCAACCCGCGCATCAGAGTCTGATCAACCGTCGTCTCAATGCCGCCGCGTCCTGCAATAGGCAGCATATTTGTCCCTCGTCGACGCTGAAAAAGGCGACAAGAAAAACCTATGCCCAAACTCTTGAAAACGGACATGAGAATCAAAAACCTCCGGCCAAAGCCAGAGGTTTGTCAGCAGTCTGAGCCCCGCAAGACGGGGCCTCTGACGCATGAGATGAAGCCTCAGCCCGTCCAGCCGCCGTCGATGACGTGGGTCTGACCTGTCGTGAAGCCCGCTTCGTCGCCGGCGAGATAGGTCACCAGCGCGGCGATCTCCTCGGCGGTCGCGATCCGACCCATCGGCTGGCGAGCAATAAAGTCCTTCATCGCCTTGTCGTAGTCGCCGGTTGCCCGCAGCCGCTCGTGCAGCGAGGGGCTGTCGACCGTACCGGGGCAAATGGCATTGGCGCGGATGCCCTTGGAAACGAAATCGGCGGCGATCGACTTGGTGAGCCCGATGACGGCCGCCTTGGAAGCGCAATAGGCGAAGCGGTTGGGCACGCCCTTCACGCTGGAAGCCACCGAAGACATGTTGACGATCGAGCCCTTGCCCTTTTCCAGCATGCCCGGCAGGAAGGCCCGGCAGGTTGTGTACATCGCCTTGGCGTTGAGGTTGAAGGAGAAATCCCAATCCTTTTCCTCGCAGTCGAGGATCGTTCCCGAGTGCACGAAGCCGGCGCAATTGAAGAGCACGTCGACCGGGCCGAGCTCCTCAGCGAAAGCCTTGACTGCGGCGCTGTCGAGCACGTTCAGCACATGCTTGCTGGCACCTTCGAGCGTCGAAAGCGTCTGCTCATTGATGTCAGTGGCGTAGACATGCGCGCCAAGCGAGATGAAGCGCTCCGCCGATGCCCGGCCGATGCCTTGCCCGGCCGCCGTGATGACGACCTTCTTGCCTTCCAACCCGTGACCCATAATCCTGATCCTTTCCTCGGGACTATGACCCCATCCATGCTGGTAGCCTACGCGACCAGTACCTCGGATAAGATCATGCAATAACAATCAGTTGGCGCAGCCTCTCCCTAGACCTCGAAGGACTGCGCGAAGCGGCGGTTGAGCTTGTCGATGAGAACTGTATGCCGCGTGGCCGTTCGCAGTCCATCGCTAATCACTTCGGATGCCTCGCTTTGAAATGCCATGTAGCCGTCATGCCGCGGCCGCACATAGGCGCCCTCCAGCGTCGCGCGCGTGTTGCGGTAAAAGTCGAGCGCCGGCGCGTTGACCGCGTCGCTGACCCAGGCGTCGGCATGGCCGGGCTGACCATTGCTGTCGGCATAAATACTTGATTGTACCGGCCCGCCGGCAATCCAGCGCGCAAATGCCTTCGCCTCTTCCGGGGCCTGCGTGCGGGCCGATACGGCAATGCCCGTACCGCCAAGTGCTGAGCCATGCGGCGCGCGCCCATCGATGATGGGCATATCCGCGAAAGCGATCCGAGCCGGCCGGAACCCGGCAAAGGAATAGTTCACGTAACCGTAGACGAACGGAGACACATCGTAAGGGCTGTCGGGCTGGCTCATCAGATCGAGCACGGCGATCGGGTCCATCTCGTAGCAGCGGACATCCATCACGGCGACGATCCGCACCATCCAGTCAAGCACCGCTTCGCCATCGGCTTTTGCGATGAAGTCGGGGCCTTCGATATTGCAGGGCGTGCCGAGATGAGCCGACAGCGATATGAAGGTCATCAGCGAATGCGGCGGCCGCATCGGCAGGATCGCCTTGCCCTTCTCAGCGAGCGCGACGAACTCGGCAAGATTCTTGACCGGCCCGTTCAAGCGGTCGGCGCGGTAGGCCTGCACCTGCGTCGCGGCATCGATCGGAAAAGCCCATTGCCGGCCTTGCCAGTTGTAGCTTGGATAGGAGCGACCAACCGTGCCTGCTGCGATCGCTGCGATTTCATCCGCATGGGCGGCATCTTCGAGCGGCAACAGGCAGTTCTCGCGGGTGATCTGTCCGACATGCGGGTGATCGATGACGATGAGATCGTAGGCGGCGGCAAGTTCCTCCACCGGAAAAGTCTCGAAATCCTGCAGCGAGCGCTTTTCCCAGATAATCTCGACGCCGGTCTTTTCCTGCCAGAGCTTCGAACAGGCCAACATCGGATCGTAGCCACGCGGATGCGACCAGGTCATTCCCTTAAGCTTCACCATCACGCCTTCTCCGCAGCCGGCTTGCGCCCGACGATCAGGATGTGATCGGCAGCGAGCACGACTTCGTCGCGCTGGTTCAGCACCTCGCAACGCTCGACGACACGCCCGGCCGCCGGCCGCTTCGGATCGTCCTCTTTCGCCGAGATAGTGACGCGGGTGCGGATCGTATCGCCGATATGCACCGGCCGAACGAAGCGGAGCCTGTCGTAGCCATAGGAAAAGGCGACGGGATTGATGAGCGACGCCGTCAGGCCGACGCCGATCGAGAAGATCATCGTGCCATGCGCGATGCGCTGGCCGCCGGGCAAGGTCTTGGCGAATTCCGCATCCATATGGTGCGGAAAGAAATCGCCGGTATGGCCGGCATGAACGACGAAATCGGTCTCGGTAATCGTCCGTCCGGTAGTCACCCTGACATGGCCGAGTTCGTAGTCTTCGAAATAGATCGTTTGTTCAGACATTCCTCAAGCCTTCGGAAGTTCGGCAATCGGCGTCGCCGGAGCGGCACTCGACCGATAGGCTGCTTCGACCAGCGCCATGGTCTGCCAGGCATCTTCGACCGAGCCGACCAGCACCTTGTCCTCGCCCGAGGCGAAGCGCTGCAGGTTGGCCATGCGGTTGACGAAGGCATCCGGGAACCAGGCACCTTCGAGCTTCACCTCCACCCATTCGGCGCCATCAGCGGGACGTATCCACAGCTCGTCCGGCTCGCCGCGCGGATAGTCGAGATTGACGCCGAGCTTGACATAGGCCGCCCCCTTGGTGCCGGCGATGCGAAACTCGCAGGCCTGGAACTTACGGCCGAAATCATGATCATGATTGACCGAGAGCACGCAGCGCACTTTGTCGCCATAGTCAAGGATCGCCGCCGTCCGGGTCTGCGCGACATCGTGGTTGGGGTGACCGATGGTCTTCGCATGCACGCCCTGCGGATTACCGAGCAGCCCGCGAACGAAATCGAGGTAGTGGATCGAGTGCATGGCGATCTCGATCCGCGGCAAGCCTTTCAGGAACGGCCACAGCCCCCAGGGGGTGGCAAGCGCCAGCCAGGCGTCGAAATCGACAAGCTCGCCGAGATAGCCCTTCTCCACCGCATCATAGAGCGCCAGCATCATCGGCGCGAAACGAAGCTGGAAATTGACCGCCGCCTTGAGGTCGCGCTCGCGGCAGACCCGCAGAATCTCGGTAGCCCCTGCAAAATCGCTGCCCATCGGCTTCTGAATCAGCGCGAACGAACCGCGCGGCAATTTCGAAAGGATCGCGGCATGTGCCGCAGGCGGCGTCGCCAGATCGAAGATGGCGTCCTCGACGGCCAATGCCTCGGCCTCGGAGGCAAACGCGCGAATGCCCCATTGAGCGGCCAGCGCCGCCGCTTTTTCGGCGTTCAGATCGTAAAGGCCCGCGACCGGAAAGCCACCTTGCTTATAGGCCGGAAGATGCGCGTCGCCGACGATGCTGCCGGCGCCGAAGATCACGATCGGGCGCGGATTCGAAGGCTTAGGCCACCATTGGCGGAGAGATTGGAGATCGACGGTCATGAATTCAGCTCCGGTCGCGGGACGCCCCTCATCCGGCCTGTCGGCCACCTTCTCCCCGTTTTGAAGGGGAGAAGGAAACGGATGCCGCCTCTGTCGTCCCTCACCTTTGCAAGGATCGAAAGCATGCTCCAAAGTAGATCGTCCCCTCTCCCCGCCTGCGGGGAGAGGGCTAGGGTGAGGGGCTTGCCTTGAAAGTCATCCATGATGAAACACCTCCTCCATCATGGCCCACCACTCACCCTCCTTACGGGTTTCGAACGGTTTCTGGCAGGGTATGCAGACAGACCACCATTCCTGGTTCTTCGGGCTGGCAGCCATCTTGCGCATATCGGCCTCGAAATCCGTCCCGACATATTCCCAGTAACCGAAGAGCAGGTTCTCAGGCTCCTTCAGGAAGATTGAATAGTTGGTGATGTTGCACTCGGAGATCAGCGCCAGGATCTCGGGCCAGACAGCCGCGTGCAGCGCCTTGTATTCCGCGACCTTGGCCGGCTCCAGGCCGATCACCATACCCATTCGCTGCATGGCCAGTTCCTCCTCAGCCGTGGATTTCCCGGGTGAATTCGCCGATCGAGCGCGCCTTTACGGCATCCCAATCCCATTCGATGCCGATGCCGGGCTCGGAGGGCGCAAGCGCCTTGCCGTCGACGATCTCCATGCCCTTGGTGGTGAGATCGTCGAGCTGCGGAATGTACTCGACATATTTTCCGTTCGGCACTGCACAGGTGAGGCTGACATGCAGCTCCATCAGGAAATGCGGGCAAACCGGAATATCGAAGGCTTCGGCCGCATGCGCTACCTTCAGCCACGGCGTGATGCCGCCGATGCGTGCAACATCGACCTGGACAATCGAGCAGGCGCCCTTCTGCATATATTCGCGGAAATGCCGGATCGAATACATGGATTCGCCAACCGCAATCGGCGTCGGCGTCGATCGCGTCAGCCGGATATGGCCATCGAGATCATCAGCCGGCAGCGGCTCCTCGATCCAGGCGAGGTCCAGTTCCTCGAGCCGCGCCGCCCGGCGGATCGCCTCGTCGACGGTAAAGCCCTGATTGCAATCCGTCATGATCTCGAAACCGGAGCCAAGCGCCAGACGCATCGCCGCAAGCCGGTCGTAATCTTCCGAGCCGTGCGGCTTGCCGATCTTCACCTTCGAGCCGGAAAAGCCTTTGGCCTTCGCCTGCAAGGCGTCCTCGACCAAAGCTTCCTTCTCGATATGCAGCCAACCGCCCTCGGTTGTGTAGAGCGGGCACCGGTCCTTGGCGCCGCCGGCTAGTTTCCAGAGCGGCAGCCCCTGCTTCTTGGCCCGCAGATCCCACAGCGCCGTATCGACGGCGGCGAGCGCCAGCGCGGTAATCGGTCCGATGGTCGTCGCGTGGGTGGCGAATTCGAGTTTGTGCCAGATCGCCTCGATGCGGTCGGCATCCTCGCCGATCAGCAGCGGCACCAGATGATCGGAGAGCAACCGCATGACGGACGAGCCGCCGGTGCCGATCGTATAGCTGTAGCCGGTGCCGACGGCGCCGTCGCTGTCGGTGATGGTAACGATCGGCGTCTCCTGGCTGACAAAGCTCTGGATCGCATCCGTCCGCTTCACCTTCGGCGGCAGGTCGACCATGCGCAGTTCCATTTTTTCGATACGTGCCACGGGTCGGATCCTTAATTTGCCAGGCTCTTGCCGGTTTCGACGGAGAAGAGGTGCGCCTGGCTGAGGTCGAAGCTCATCTTCAGCTGTTCGCCGCTCTTCAAGCCGCGCGGATTGAGCATGCGCGACACCCATTCCCGTCCTGCGAATTCGACGAAGACGAGCGTTTCGTTGCCGAGTGGCTCCGTGATGGCGACCGGCAATGTCAGCTCGTAGACCGCCGATTCCGCGCCCGAATGCAGGCCGTGTCCTGTCGGGAAGATGTCGTCGGGCCGCAGGCCGAAGGCGACCGTTTCGCCTTCATTGACTTTGCCGGCAAACTGGCCGGGCAATGGCAGCCGATCGCCATTCTTGAAGACCAGTTCTCCCGCCTTCAGCGTCGCCTCTTCAATATTCATCGGCGGCGAGCCGATAAAGCCGGCGACGAAGCGCGTGGCAGGCCGCTTGAACACTTCGTCGGGCGTGCCGACCTGCTCGATATAGCCGTCGCGCATGATGACGATGCGGTCCGCCAGCGTCATCGCCTCCACCTGATCGTGCGTGACATAGACGACCGTCGACTGCACCTTGGCATGCAGCTTCTTGATCTCGGTGCGCATCTGCGTGCGCAGCTTGGCATCGAGGTTGGACAGCGGCTCGTCGAACAGGAAGACCTCCGGCTGGCGCACGATGGCGCGGCCCATGGCGACGCGCTGGCGCTGGCCGCCGGAAAGCTGTGCCGGGCGGCGATCCATGAGGGCTTCGAGGCTGAGAATGGCCGCTGCCTCGTTCACCCGCTTATCGATCTCAGCCTGCGGCTGCTTGGCGATCTTCAGCGAGAATCCCATGTTCTCGCGCACCGTCATATGCGGATAGAGGGCATAGGATTGGAACACCATAGAGATGTTGCGGTCGCGTGGCGGCAGCTCGTTGACGACGGTGTCGCCGATCTCGATCGTGCCGCCGGAAACCTCCTCCAGGCCGGCGATCATGCGCAGCGTCGTCGACTTGCCGCAGCCGGACGGGCCGACGAGCGCGATGAACTCCTTGTCCGCGATGTCGAGATCGATGCCGTGGACGATTTCCAGGGCGCCATAGCGCTTGACGAGTTTTTTAAGAGAAACCTGAGCCATGGAGATCAACCTTTGACCGCACCGAATGTCAGACCCGACACCAGATGCTTCTGAATGATGAAAGTGAGAGCGAACGCCGGAATGATCATCACGACTGCCAGTGCGCACATGCCGCGCCAATCGATGGTGAACTCGGCCGTATAGTCGAGCAAGCCGACGGGCAGCGTCTTGGAATCGACAGAGCGCGTCAGCTGCGAGGCCAAGGCATATTCATTCCAGCAGGTGAGGAAGGCGAAGATGCCAGCGGACGCGATGCCGGGGCCGGCAAGCGGAAATTCCACTTGCCAGAAGGCCTGCCAGCGCGTGCAGCCGTCGATCTGCGCGGCTTCGGCGAGATCCTTCGGCACCTGCCGGAAGAAGCCGTCGATCAGCCAGATCGTGAAGGGCACGTTGAGCGCGACATAGGTGAGGATCAAGCCGAAATGCGTGTCGATAATCCCGAGCCGCGCATAGACCATGAAAAGCGGCAGCGACAGTGCGACACCAGGCACGGAGCGCGTCAGCATCAGCCCGAGGAACACCGCCGACTTGCCGCGGAAACGGAAGCGGGCAAAGGCATAGCCGCCGGACATACCGATCACCAATGCGATCGCTGTCGAAGTGATGGAAATGATCAGCGAGTTGCGGAAATAATCCCAGACGGGAATACCGCCCTGCCCCACACCACCGAACATGGAGCGATAGGCTTCGAGCGACAGCTCCTGCGGGATCCAGACCGCGGGCTTCGCCATGATTTCCACGGTCGGGCGCAGCGAGCTGATGATGATCCAGAAGCCGGGCAGGCAGATGACGAGCATCGCGAGGAAAAGGCCGATGAGATAGGCGATGTTCCAGAGGCGGCGCTGCAGGCGTTGTTGAGCGTTGCGATCCATGATTACCACTCGGCTCCGATCTGGGTGCGGGCAAGCGCCAGCTTACGGAAGAAATAGACTGTGAAGGCGATCGACAGAAAGATCGAGACATAGGCCATGGCGTTGGCGAGACCCATCTGCGCATCGGCATAGGCGGTGCGCCCGACCAGCGTCCAGATCAGCTCCGTGCGCCGCGCCGGCCCGCCATCCGTCATGATCTTGACGATGTCGTAGGCGCGCGCGACGTCGAGCGAACGGATTGTCATGGCGATGAAGGCAAACGGCATCAGGAACGGCCAGGTGACATAACGGAAGGTCTGCCAGCTGGTGCAGCCGTCGACCTTGGCAGCCTCCACCGGCTCCTGCGGCATGGCGAGCAGCCCGGCGAGGATGAGGATCGCGAAGACCGATGTCGACGACCAGACTTCTGCGATAACGATGGACAGCAGCGCCAGATTGCCGTCGATCAGCCAGGGTATGGCGTCATTGGTAATGCCCAGCGACTGCAGCGCATTGTTGATGATGCCGACGTTGTCGTTGAACATGAATTTGAACTGGAAGCCGACGAGTACCGGCGAGAACATCATCGGAAACATCATCAGCGTGCGCAGGATGCGCTTGCCGTGCGTCGCCTTGTTGACCAGGAGAGCCAATCCGAGGCCGAGCAGCATTTCCAGATTGAGCGCGATGGTCAGCAGCACCACGGTACGGACGAACGCCGCCAGAAACACCGGATCCGTCAGAATGCGGGTGTAGTTGCGCAGACCGATGAAGGTGAAGAGCGTGGCCGGCTTTGTCAGGCGAAACGGCGTGAAGCTGGAATAGAACGAGAGAAGCAGCGGAAACAGCACCACGGCCACAAGGACGACGATCGCCGGGAGAAGAAGCAGGACCGGTGGAGATATCTTTTTGAACATGGTTTGCACCTGTCGGCATTCCTCGGCAGCGTGGCCCGGACTGCGTGGAATGGATTGCTTGGGACGAGATCCGGCACGAAACCGGCAGCGCCGATCAGCCCCTCGCGGCACCGGTCGAAAGCCATTCTCGAAGTCAGATTGCGGGAGTCCCGCGCTCTCGAAAGCGCGGGACTTCGATTGCATCGCTTAGAGCGCGCCGGCGTCCTTCAGGACATCGGTTGCCTTCTGGGCAGCGGCATCGAGCGCCTGCTTGGAGCTCTTGTCGCCGAGAATGGCGGCCTGAAGCTCGGGATAGACAACGTTCGAAATCTCGATCCATTGCGGCGTGCGCGGAACCGGGAAGGCATATTTCATGGCTTCCTGGAAAGTGCTCAGCACTTCCTTCTTGTAAGGGTCGGAGGCAGCCTTCTGGATATCCCATTCCCAAACCGTCTTGCGGGTCGGCAGCGTGCCGTTGGCAGCTTCGAGCTTCTGCGAATCGTCGTTGGTCAGGAACCAGACGAGCGAGGCGGCAGCATCCTTGTGAGCGCAGGATTCGGTGACCGAGAAGCCATGATGGCCGGACCAGCCGGTATGTTTGCCGGACGAACCGGCTGGCTGCACGACGACACCGACATTGCCTGCAACCTTGGAGGACTTCGGATCGTTGAAGTAGGTCGCCCAGCCCGGCCAGTCGAGATCGAGCGCAACGGAACCGGAAGCGAAGCCGGCGCCAAGGTCGTCCCACAGATAGTTGGTCGTACCGGCAGGAACGGCCTTGGCCTTGTACATGTTGACGAACCAGTCGAGCGCACGCACGCCAGCTTCGGAGTTGAAGGCAGGCTTGCCGTCCTTGCCAAGATATTCGCCGCCTTCAGCGACCAGCATTTCATAGAAACGGCCGTTGATGGCCTCTTCCTTGCCGGGGAACTGCGTGCCGAAGAAGTTCGGCGGATTGGCGAAGAACGTCGCCTGGTCGGAGACTTCCTTCCAGGTCTTCGGCGGCGCAAGATCGTAGCCGTACTTGTCCTTGAAGGCCTTCTTCTTGGCGTCGTCCTTGTAGAGGCTCTTCTGATAGTAGAGCGCCGAGACGTCGAACTGGGCGCGCGGCAGCATGACCAGGCGGCCGTCGATGGTGGATGCCTGGATGGTCGAATCGACGAACTGGCCGATTTCTTCCTTCGGCAGCAGCTTGCCGAGGTCGGTATAAAGGTCAGGGTACTGAGGTGCGAAGGACGAGTGGTTCGAGCCGACGCACCAGGAAATGCTGCCCGAGGCCATGTCGGACTTGATTTCCTTGTCGAGCTCGAAGTGGTTCTTCTTGGACAGGATGTTGACCTTGGCGCCCGTCGCCTTCTCCCACTCGGTGATGCGCGCGTAGAGCGGCTCATATTGCTGGCCGCCGATGAGCTTGGCGTCGATCGTCACGCCCGGAAATTTGCCCGGCAGATCGGCAGCGAAGACCGAGGTGCCTGCAAGCAATGCCATCATGCCGGCAGCAAGACCGGCCCTCCAATTCCTCATCGAAATTCCTCCCATTAACATCGGACCCCTTGTCCGACTGCCCTCTCGACCCAAATATGGATCAATGATTTATAAGTAAACATCTTATTCATTGGCCGTCAAGCCGAGATCGCGCGCTTGTAAAATGCATTCATTTATATATGAATGATGATTCATGTTTCTTCGCATGGGGGACTTGCTGATGAGTGTAGAAGACGACAGTGATCGCTATCGCGCGCCGGCCCTAGACAAGGGGCTCGACATATTGGAGCTGCTCGCAACCATAGACGGCGGCCTGACGCAGGCGGAAATTGCCAAGGCGCTCAACAAGAGCCCCAATGAATTCTATCGTATGCTCGATCGCCTGGTGCGGCGCGGCTATGTGCAGAGACAGGACGGCGACCGCTTCTATCTGACGCTGAAGCTGTTCGGCCTTGCGCATTATCATGCGCCGGTGCGCCGCCTCGTCTCCTTCGCAACGCCGCTGATGCGCGAATTCTCCAACCGCGCCGAGCAGGCCTGTCATCTGGCGATCTACGACCGCGGCTCGGTCGTCGTCATCGCCCAGCAGGATTCGCCGACCTATTGGGGCATTTCCATCCGCGTCGGCGCACAGATCAATCTCTACAATACCGGCTCCGGCCATATTCTCCTGGCATTCCGGGATGAAAAGCAGCGCCAGATGATGATCAACGAGCAAAGGCGCCAGGAGCAGGATCCCGAGGAACCGCCCGCCGATCTCGAGGAGAAGCTGCTGGCGATCCGCGACAAGGGCTTCGAAACCATGAGCAGCCTGCAGACGAGCGGCGTGCACAACATTTCAGCGCCCGTTCTGGCGATGGATGGCAATGCGCTTGCCGCCCTCACCTGCCCCTATATCGAGCCCGTGAATCCGAAGGCTCCGACGCGCGAGCAGGTTGTCGAATACGTGCGGGAAGCGGCAAAGCAGATCTCCGAAACCGTGGCCGGTACCATGGACAAGGCTGAGCTATAATTTTTATTTGAATAAATTATTCTTCTGTGAGTATATGTTGGGCAAGCAGGTATGGGAGGAACGCCATGCTTTTCGACAGCCATCTGCACATCGTCGACCGGAAACGCCTCGCTTATCCCTGGCTGGCTGAGGCCGGTGCGCTCAATCGCGACAGCCTTTACGAAGACTACGCGCGGGAAGCCAAGCGCCTAGGAATTACCGATACGCTTCACATGGAAGTCGATGTCGCCGAAGACGATATCGAGCGGGAAACAGATTACGTCAAAGGCCTGAGCCGCGAGCCGGGCAGCCTGCTGCGCGGCGCCGTTGCCGCCTGCCGTCCCGAAAGCACGAACTTCCCCACCTATCTCGAACGCGTACTCGCCGACCCCTTCGTCAAGGGCTTCCGTCGCGTTCTGCATGTCGTGCCGGACGATGTCTCCGAGGGTGCGCTCTTCCGCGAAAACCTGAAGCGGCTTGGCAACACGCGGCTCACCTTCGATCTTTGCGTGCTGCCGCATCAGATATCCAAAGCGATCGTGCTCATCGACCTCAATCCCAATGTCCGCTTTATCCTCGATCATTGCGGCGTACCAGCAGTGAAGGATGGGCTTATCGAAAGCTGGTCGGCAGGTATCGCCGAAGTCTCGAAACGACCGAATGTCACCGTGAAGATCTCCGGCGTTGTCGCCTATGCCGATCCCGACAGCTGGTCGCCGGAAACGCTGCGTCCCTTCGTCGAACATTGCATCGCAAGCTTCGGCTGGGATCGCGTCATCTGGGGTAGCGATTGGCCCGTCTGCACGCTCGGCGGCAATCTCTCCACATGGATCGCCGCCACCCATGCTCTCATGCAAGGCGTAAGCGCCGACGAACGCAACCGGCTCTATCACCTCAATGCCAAGCGCCTCTGGTCTCTCTGAGACCGGCGGTTTTCCATCGAAAGACAATGCCATGACCGCCACCGTCGGCGTATCCAGCACCCATCCGAAAACCATGCCGGCCGATCACGCCGAAATCCCTGTCTGGAATTCGGAAAACTGGTTCTATGAGGATTTCGAAGTCGGCCACAAGATCCGCTCGCTGCGCCGCACGATCTCCGAGGGCGAGTCCCAGCAGTTCAACGCGCTGGTGCTCGACATGCACCCTTACGTCAGCGACCAGATCTTCGCCGAAACCGAAGGGCTGTTCGGCAAACGGCTCGTGGCCGGCGCCTTCGTCTTTTCCGCCGGCCTCGGGCTCGTCGCCACGAATTGCGTCAACGCCTTTTCCTATGGCTACGACAAGCTGCGCTTCATCAAGCCCACCTTCATTGGCGACACCATCTACACCATCCGCACCAATCTGGATAAGCAGCCGAAATATGCCGAACTCGGCCTGATCCGCTCCTCCTACGAGGTGTTCAAGGGCGAAGGCGAACTGGTGCTCTATTGCGAGCATATCCAGACCGTGCGCTACAAGAATGGCCGGCCGGCAGACGCACCGCCGCTGAAAGTTTGAGATGAATACGAAAAACGAAGAGGGTCTGCTCTCCGGCATCACCGTGCTGGATATGAGCCAGTTTCTGGCAGGCCCGATGGCTGCCCTGCGGCTCGGCGATCTCGGGGCACGCGTCATCAAGATCGAGCGGCCCGATGGCGGCGATCTCTGCCGCCGGCTCTATCTCAGCGACACCGAGATCGGCGGCGATTCCACGCTGTTTCACGCCATCAACCGCGGCAAGGAGAGCTTTGCCGTCAACATGAAGGATGAGGCCGATCTGCAGGAATTGCGGACGCTGATCGCCAAGGCCGACGTCATCATCCAGAATTTCCGCCCCGGCGTCATCGAAAGGCTAGGCCTCGATTACGCCTCCGTTACCGCAATCAATCCGCGCATCGTCTATGGCAGCATCACCGGATACGGCCCCGACAATGAATGGCGCCACTTTCCCGGGCAGGATCTGCTGGCGCAGGCCCGCTCCGGCGCCATGTGGCTGAACGGCGAGGCCAATGACGGCCCTGTACCCTTCGGGCTCGCCGTCGCCGATATGCTGGCCGGCAACCTCCTCGTTCAAGCCATTCTCGCGGGGCTGGTGCGACGCGGGGTAACCGGGCACGGCGTGCATGTGGAGACGAGCCTGCTGGAAGCGCTGGTCGATTTCCAGTTCGAGGTGCTGACCACGCACCTGAACGATGGCGGCCGCCTGCCCAAGAAATCCACCGTGCGAAACGCCCACGCCTATCTCGCAGCGCCTTATGGCGTCTATCGCTGCGCCGATGGCTGGCTGGCGCTGGCGATGATGCCGCTGGCAAAGCTAGCGCCGCTGCTCGATCTGCCGGCCCTAGCCGATTACACGCCAGATGATGCCTTCCAGCGCCGGGACGAGATCAAGAGCCTGCTCGCCGGCCGACTGCACGAGAAGACGGTTCGGGAATGGCTCGCCCTGTTGGAGCCCGCCGACATTTGGGCGGCGGAAGTGCTGGATTGGCCGAAACTGCTGCAAAGCGCCGCCTTCCGCCAGCTGGACATGCTGCAAACCGTCACGCGCGAGGATGGCGTGTCGGTGCGAACGACGGCAAGCCCGATCCGGGTCAATGGTGTCAGACATAAGGATGGATTAGCTGCACCGACGATTGGTAGCCAGTCTGAGAAGATTAGGGCGGAGTTCCTTCGGTAGGATCTTCCTATCCGTTTGCCGCACCGATCTTACCCCCCTCTGTCACTATCGTGACATCTCCCCCACAAGGGGGGAGATTGGTAACCTGTAGCGCTGCCATTGCAAAACAATGGGCATCGTATTGGCTGAGCTATTATACCTTGCCTTGCGGACTGAATGATGCGCCCCAACGATCTCCGCCCTTGTGGGGGAGATCTCCCGAAGGGACAGAGGGGGTATCACAGGCGCGGCACGCTCGAAGTCCCGATCTATCGTCGAAACACAAGAGGGGCGCCGCATTCCTGCGACACCCCTCTTAACGAACCACTCTCCAAAAAGAGAAGCAAGATCACCTTAGGCCGCAGCGAGCTGCAGTTCCTTGCTGACCATGGCGCGCAGCGTGCCGAGATCCTTGGCGAAGGCGCGGATACCTTCGGAGAGCTTCTCGGTTGCCATTGCGTCTTCGTTCATCATCCAGCGGAAGGTCTTTTCGTCGACGGCAATCTTGCCGGCGGAGCCCTTGTTCTCCGGCGAGAGCTTGCGCTCCAGCTTGCCTTCGTCCTTGGAAAGATCGTCGAGCAGGTTCGGGCTGATCGTCAGGCGATCGCAGCCGGCCAGCGCTTCGATTTCGCCGGTGTTGCGGAAGGAGGCGCCCATGACAATCGTCTTGATGTCGTTGGACTTGTAGTAGTGATAGATGTCGCGCACCGAGACGACACCCGGATCTTCCTCAGCCGTGTAGTCCTTGCCGGTCGACTTCTTGTACCAGTCGAGGATACGGCCGACGAAAGGCGAGATCAGGAATACCTTGGCATCGGCGCAGGCAATCGCCTGGGCCTTGCTGAAGAGCAGCGTCAGATTGCAGTCGATGCCTTCCTTCTGCAGCACTTCGGCCGCACGGATGCCTTCCCAGGTGGAAGCAAGCTTGATCAGGATGCGGTCACGCTCGATGCCGCGCTCCTTGTAGGCCGCGATGATGGCACGCGCCTTGGCGAGCGACGCTTCGGTATTGAAGGACAGGTCGGCGTCGACTTCCGTCGAGACACGGCCGGGAACAAGGGCGGAGAGTGCTGCACCCACAGAGATCGCCAGACGGTCGCCAACAGCAGCAGCGGTAGCTTCCGGCGTGCCGCCCTGTTTCTTGCCCCAGGCCACAGCTTCCTTGATCGCATCGGCAAACATCGGGGTGCCGAGCGCCTTCAGCACGATGGTCGGGTTAGTGGTGCAATCCACCGGCTTCAGGCGAGCGACTGCCTCGATATCGCCGGTATCGGCCACGACCGTCGTCATGGCGCGGAGTTGATCAAGCTTGGAAGTCATAACAGGTATCCTTGTTGAATGAAGCCCATTTGGATGGGAGGTATCGGGCAGCAGATCCGGTCTTTTCGTCGGGCGGACTCGAAGGCGTCAGGGGAGTGCAGCCTTCCTTCTCCTATGTTTCGGTAACGGGATAAAAAGCGCGAAAGTTCCATTTCCGGTGAGCGGCCGAGCGATCAGGAGACAACCTTCCGCAAACAAGCTTTTCACCGGCACCGGGCGCCCTATATGGCTCCCCGTCCGGCCTGGCACTTGCTCGCAGCAGCACTCGCACATTGTCCTCCTCGACTGGACAAGACCGAATTCCTCACCGCCGACTATCAGCAATCTCGCACCGAAAAGTCAAGGACATTTGTGCAATTCGATTGACATAAGTTTCACGTCATAGAATATCGGCAGCAGAAGAGCCGATCCCGCCTGCTCCTGTCATCCGCCATCACCCCATTTCGTTTTCCGGGGTGATCATGACCCTAAAAGGCGCATGCGACAATCATTTCGGAGGACCTGTGGCCAAACTGAGACGCGGAACCCATACCGCCTATTCGGAGACCTCGTCCCTGAGACTTCGCGCCGCATGGCTCTATTACAACCAGGGCCTGACGCAGAAGGACGTTGCCGAACAGCTGGGCATTAGCCGCACCACCGTCATCCGCCTGCTTGATGAGGCCATGCGCCGCGCCGAAGTGCAGATCTGGATCACCGAAGGTATCGACGATTGCGTCGAGCTGGCGATCAAGCTCGAGCGCACCTACGGCCTCGACGAGGCGATCGTCGTCCCCGAGCCGGCCGGCGGCAATGTCAACGCCCAGGCAAAAAGCGTCGGCCTGGCGCTCGGCCAGTTCCTGACGGAAGCCATTCCAGACAATTCCACCATCGGCGTCGGCTGGGGCCGGACGATGACGGCCTCGCTTGCGAGCTTCCGCCCGACTCGCCGCGACAATTGCAAGGTGGTCTCCCTGCTCGGCGGCATCGTCGCCGTCCATCAGACCAACCCGATAGACTATACATGGCGCCTGGCGAGCCAACTCGGCGCGGAGTGCTACATGTTCCTGGCGCCGCTTCTGGTCGACTCCGTCGAGACCAAGCGCAATCTCATCGAAAAATGCGGCCTCGAAGCGATCTACCGGCTGGCGGAAAACCTCGATCTTGCGATTGTCAGCTGCGGCGATATCGGTCCGCAATCGACCTCGCTGTCTGAGGGCTTCATCTCGAAGCGCGAGCTGGAAGAGCTGATCGAAGCAGGCTGCGTCTGCGACACCATGTTCAACTTCCTCGACGCCGAGGGCAATTCCGTCGATCACCCCATCAACAAGCGCGTGATGTCCGTCGATCTCGATACGCTGAAGAAAGCCAAGCATATCGTCATTTCCTCCGGCGGCGCCCATCGCGCCCAGGCGATCAGCGCCACCATCAAGCGCATCGGCTGCAATACTTTGATTACGGATGAAAGCGCGGCGAAGGCGCTGCTGCAGATGGCTATGGCGAAGGCTGCTTGAGGGCAGCCTCGCCATTGGCTCCGAATTTGGTGACAGTGCACACCCCCCTCTGTCACTTCGTGACATCTCCGCCACAAGGAGGGAGATCTTTGGGAGTTTGCGGTTGCCCCTACCAAATGCTCAACAATGGTAATTTCAGCAGACGCAATGTTTGCTTTGAAGCGAGAGGCTGCCGCGAATTACCAATCTCCCCCCTTGTGGGGGAGATGTCGCGATAGCGACAGAGGGGGGTGGCGCAGGCACGGCAAACTCGGGGCTTCCGAAGGCACACACACCCTCACGCATCCCCTGATTCCCATCCCAGCATCGCCCGCTTGCGCGTCAAGCCCCAGTGATAACCGGTGAGCTGGCCGTTCTTGCCAAGTGCACGATGGCAGGGCACGACGAAGGAGATCGGGTTGCGGCCGACAGCCGCGCCGACGGCGCGCATCGCCGTCGGCTGGCCGATATCCTTGGCGATGTCGGAATAGGTCACGGCACGACCCATCGGGATCTTCAAGAGGCTTTCCCATACGCGAAGCTGAAAATCCGAGCCGATCAGCACCACCCGCAACGGCTGGTCGCTCGACCAGTTCGAACGCTCGAAGATGCGCGCCGCATAGGGAGCGGTTGCATGCGGATCCTCGATGAATTGCGCATTCGGCCAGCGGCAGGTCATGTCTGCCAGGCAGGCCTTTTCATTGCCGGAGTCGCTAAAGGCAAGGCCGGCAAGACCGCGATCGGTGACCATGATCAAGGCAAGGCCGAAGGGGGAGATGTGAAACGCGTAGCGCATCACCAGACCGCTGCCCCTGGCCTTCCACTCGCCCGGAGACATCGCCTCGTGCGTCACGAAAAGATCGTGCAGCCGGCTCGGACCGGAAAGGCCGACTTCGAAAGACGTCTCCAGCAGAGGCAGATCCTCTTTGCGCAGAAGCCGCTTGGCATGGTCGAGCGTGACGGCCTGAAGGAACGCCTTGGGCGACAACCCGGCCCAGCGCGTAAACGTCTTCTGCAATTGGGTCGGTGATTGGCCGAGCCGGTCTGCAAGCATCTCCAGCGACGGCTGGTCGCGATATTCCTCGGTGATGAGCTCAATGACCTCCCGAACGGTCTCGTAGTCCTGACCTTCAGGGGTGATGTCTTTCTTCAACTGTGCAATCGCATTCATGATCTTTCTCCTTGGAAAGGAGAAAACCACGGCAAGAGGGCTAAAACCACCCGATTCTTGCGCAAGTGGCCTCTCTGCGAAAATGTGATCGGCCTGCCTCGCTCTGCCTGCTCATATCCTCTGCGTGACGGTCGCCAACGCGCGTTTGAAGGCCTTGGCAAAGCTCTCGCGATCTTCGGGGTTGAGGAAGGAGCCGACATCGGTGTCGTGGCTTCTGTCGCGGACATGCATCGACATGACCCCGATCTCGCTGTGGCGACGAACCAGGAAACGCGTCCAGAACGGATTGAAATCGTGCTCCACCATCCGCCCTGTTGGCGAGAACTTGCGGATGGAGACGTTGGTGCGCGACACCGTCACCTCTTCGCGCACGCGCCCGGAGCGATAATTCAGCCAGAAGGCGCCATAGAGCAGGAGAAAGTCGGCACCAAAGAAAATGCCGATCGGCCAGGCGCCGCACGCGACGAAGAAGATGCCGTAGAAGAAGCAGGAGATGCCGGCCAAGGCCAGCATGACCTTGAACCCCTTTCGTCCAAGCGAGCGATGGGGAAACAATTCGGCGGCAAAAACCGGCCTGTTGCCGTCTGCTGCCGTATCGGCGTTGCGTTCCGTCATAGGACTTGAGTATAGGTCGTTCATGGCAAATCCCAAGATCAAATCCAGCGCCCAAACCGTGAAAAAGTCAAATGCGACTGCAGGCCGCAAGCCGGCCGCAAAAAGCCTCTATTCCAAGGCAGACTTGGAAGAGATCTTCCGGCGCTTCTCCATCCAGCGGCCGGAACCGAAGGGCGAACTCGAGCACGTCAACCCTTTCACGCTCGTCGTTGCCGTCGCGCTTTCGGCGCAGGCGACCGATGCCGGCGTCAACAAAGCGACGCGCGCCCTCTTCGCCGTCGCCGACACGCCGCAGAAGATGCTGGATCTCGGCGAGGAACGCATTCGCGAATACATCAAGACGATCGGCCTTTACCGCAACAAGGCAAAGAACGTCGTGGCGCTATCGGAAAAGCTGATCACGGATTTCGGCGGCGAGGTGCCGCGGACGCGTGAAGAGCTGGTGACCCTGCCGGGCGTCGGGCGCAAGACCGCGAATGTCGTGCTCTCCATGGCCTTCGGCCAGGCAACGATGGCTGTCGATACGCACATCTTCCGCATTGCCAACCGGCTGCTGCTGGCCCCTGGCAAGACGCCGGACGAGGTCGAACAGCGACTGATGAAGATCATCCCCGACGAATATCTCTACCATGCGCATCACTGGCTGATCCTGCACGGACGCTACTGCTGCAAGGCACGCAAGCCGGAATGCGAACGCTGCGTCATTGCCGACCTCTGCCGCTCGCCGGAAAAGACCTGGGATATCCCGGCACCGCTGGTCGAACTGCCGGCGCAAGTCATCGGCTCGGAAGCCGCAAGCTAAGAACGCCGGACCCGCACACTCGCCTCCTTGTGTGAAATCAGCTTGTACAGATGCACCATCATCCCGGCCGCAAACAGCGGCGTCAGCAGATTGAGCAATGGGATGGCCAGAAAGGCCGCGATCACCAGACCGGCGAGGAACACCGTGAAAGCGTGTTTGACACGAAACTCCCGCGCCTCGTCCGGCGAGCGGAAACGCATGGCAGCGAATTCGAAGAATTCCCGGCCGAGCAGATAACCGTTCACCAGGAAAAAAGCGACGAGATTGACGCCCGGAATGAACAGCAGCAGCAGCGCCACGATATTGCCGACGATGACGACACCAAGAAACCGCACCGAGCTTTTCATCGCCGAGGCGATCGGCATCGCCGTTCCGGGCGAATCGGAAGGATAATCGCGCTTTTCTACAACTTCAGCGACATCATCGAGAAAGAGGCCGGCGAGCAGCGCTGTGACCGGCGAGATCAGCAGCGCCATGGCCAATGCTAATGCGATGCCAGCGAAAATGGCAAGGAAGAGCGTGAGCCAGCCCGTCCAGTCCGCGGTGGACGGCAGGAAGCCTTGCAGCCACGGCAGGACAAAGGAGTTGAAGGCGCCGCGCAAGGCAAACCAAAGCACGGCGAGCGCGACCAACGTCAGGCCGAGAACCTTCCAGAAAACCCTGCGGGTCTCCGGCGCAAAGAGATTTTCGAAGGCAAGGCGGGCAGCAAGGAGAATCATTCGGTCGGGCCTCGTGGCGGATAATCCGACACCTAGGAAACGATCGCACCAATATCAATATCCCGCCGAATTGGTGAGTATGCTCAATTAAAAAAATGTATCGTTGTAATAAAGTTTAGGATAATATGTTTTCGATGCCTTGTTCCTAACAACAACCAAAACAACAAGGGCGGCCTTGCGAGATTTGCACAACCGATTGTTCCATCAATTGGTGCACTCAAGCATCAAAAGGACCGTCAATGGGGCGCATAATTTGGAAGACCTCGGCCAAAAACTTAGAGAATATATCAAGGTTGGTACGCCAGCTGAGCGACGTATTGCAAAGTATTTCTCAGAACATCTGAATGAATTACCGTTCGAAACCGCCTCTTCCGTGGCCGACAGGCTGGAGTTGAGTCCTATGACGGTGGGACGATTCTTGCGGTCCCTCGGCTATCACGGTCTGGATGGTATCCGGGTGCATCTGAAGGAGAATGTGGTTCCGGCTACGGTACAATTGCCGAATGTTCTCGAGCAGCTTCAGAAGGATGCCGGCGAGAGCCGCCCTTTGGCAGCCCAAGTCGTCGAACAGGTCGAGATATTGCAGCATATCTACAACCTCGCCGGCCAGCCGCAGTGGCATGATGCGGTTTCGACAATCCTGTCGTCCAGCAGTGTTTTCGTCACGTCCCATCCCGGCCTCGCAGGGCTCGGTCGTCATTTCTGCGACCGGCTGACGTTTGCCCGCGATCGCGTTCTCTTCCTCGACGGCGCCAACGGCAGCTATATCGAAATGCTGGGCGCGCACTCCGAAGACAGTCTGCTCATCATCATCGATTCACCGCGCTTCGTCGCCTCGCGGTTGCTGGCCCGATCTGCCCGCCGTGCCGGACACAAAGTTCTGCTCGCAACCGGCCAATTTACGGAATGGGCGCATGAATTTGCCAACGTCACGCTGTCGTTGCCGCCTCTGCGAGCCAATAGCCGCGAGAGCCTCTCGGGCATGATGGCGCTGCTGGAACTGATCGCCGTAGCCGCCACCCAGGCCGCGGGCGAAGCGGCGGGAAACAGAACGCGCCGGATTGAAGAGCTGCAAGGCATGTTCGCCCCCGCGCCGCTAAGATAAGCAGTAGCAAAGGCAAATCCACCTATTCCATGGCGTCCAATTCCGCCCGATGGCGATACATGGCAAGGAAGCGGCGATAATCACGATCGTAAAGCGCCTGCCTGCGAGTATCCGGCAAGCGCTCGTGACCACCGGGATACATGGCAGCACCCGCCGCACCCAGGCTTTCATGGAGACCGCAAGAGACGGAGGCGGCGATTGCCGTGCCGAGAAGCACCGTCTCATTCATCTTCGGGGTCACGACCTTGCAGCCGGTCACATCGGAATAAAGCTCCATCAGCACAGAATTCTTCACATGGCCACCGGCGACGTGCAGCGTATCGGGCACATAACCGTAGTCCCGCATCCGTTCCAGTATGTGGCGGATACCGAGCGCAATACCGACGCTGGTGCGCCAGTAAAGCCGGCAGAGGCCGTCGAAGGACGCGTCCAGCGTCATGCCGCTGATGACGCCCAATGCATGCGGATCTGCAAGCGGCGACCGATTGCCGTGAAAATCGGGCAGCACATGGATGCGCCCTCCGAGAGAGTCGCCTTCGGCTAGCCGCAACTCGGCGATCCGCCGAACGATGCGGTCATGCAATGCCGCCGACGGAGGGCCGCCGGCCGCATGCATGCTGACGATATGGTCGAGCAGCGCACCGGTTGCCGACTGCCCCGCTTCGGCCAGCCACATGCCCGGGAAGACCGCCTCGTAATAGGGACCCCACATGCCTGTGCTGCGCTTGCGTTCGCGCGCGAAGGAAACGACGCAGCTCGAGGTTCCGGCAATCAACGCCAGCTGATGCTCCAATGTCGCGGCATCGCCGGCATGGGCGGCGAGTGCACCAAGTGCGCCGGCGTAGGCGTCGATCATGCCGGCGCCGACATGGCAGGCGCGGTCGAGCCCCAGCGCCTCGGCGGCCTCGGCCGTCAGTGTGCCGATGCTCTTGCCGACGGCGACGCTCTCCTCGGGCAGGCCGCCGCGCTCGCGCAGATCGCCAAGGCCGATCACATTGAGAAAATCGGCCTGCCAGCCCGGATCGCGATGGGCGAGATAATTCCATTTCGCCACCAGCGTCGAACGCGAGCGCGCAAGCGAACCCGTGGCCTTCCAGGTCATGAAATCGGCAAGATCGAAGAAATAGCCGGCCTCAGCCCAGCTTTCCGGCAGGTTCTCCTTCAGCCACATCAGCTTCGGCATTTCCATTTCCGGCGACATAAACTCGCCGGAATATTCGAGAACCGCATGCTTGGTCGCAGTGCAGTAATCCGCCTCGGCCAGCGCCCGATGATCGAGCCAGACGATGGTGTCGAACCTCTTGTCGCCACCGGTGGAAATGGTGAGCTGCCCTCCGTCGCGATCACGCACCACCAGTGAACAGGTTGCATCGAAGCCGATCGCGCCTATGACGGATGCATCGACGCCGGATGCCTTCACGGCTGCGCGAACGGCGGCGCAGACGGCAGCCCATATGTCTTCGGAATCATGCTCGGCGTGGTTCTCACGCGGGCGATTCATCAGGATCGGATGTTCGCTTTTTCCCAGCAGTAAGCCGCTCGCCGTGAAGACACCGGCGCGTGCGCTGCCTGTGCCGATATCGACCGCAACCACGTGATCACGCATGCAAAAGAGGTCCCGACCACTTATCTCTTGTTGCGGACAAGTTGTATCAATTCCGGCATCGCGTCAAACACGACTTCCGGTGAAAGCTGCTCCAGCTCTGCCCGGTAACTCGGCGAATGCGCATGCGAACCGCCGGTGAAGGCAAAGACCGTCATGCCGGCCGCGCGCGCCGCCGTGATCCCCGCCGGGCTGTCTTCCACGACGATGCAATCCTTTGGCGGCACGCCCATTTTTTCGGCCGCATAAAGAAATAGATCCGGCGCCGGCTTGCCGCGCTTGACCATGCTGGCGCTGAAAATGTTCGGCTCCAGCTTGTCCAGAAGACCGGTCACGCCGAGCGAGAGCCGGATGCGCTCCAGCTGGCTCGACGAGGCAACACAGCGCGGCAGCGAAAGCGCATCCAGCGTCGCAGCAATGCCGTCAGTCGGCTTCAATTCATGCTTGAATCGTTCGTAAAGATTATTGCGAATGCGATCCAGGAACGCCTGATCGATGAAGACATCGAACTCCGTTTGCATCGTATCGACGAGCGTCGCCAAGCTCTTGCCGAGGAAGCGGCTGTAGACATCCTCTTCGCTCATCTCTACGCCGATATCGCGCATCGCCTCGATGAGCACGCCGACCGACAGCGGCTCGCTGTCTACAAGCACACCATCGCAATCGAAGATTACGAGCCCTGTTCCCGCACCCGTCATCACAGATCCAACCTGAATTCTGTTGTTGTCCCGCCTACCCGATTTACCGGGGCAGCAATGGAAAACGGCCGGAACAGGAAAAATCCGGCCGTTTGAAAGTTATTCCGCGAGTTTGTTGTCCAAGTATAGCTGCAGCGTGGCGCGGGTACCCTTTTCCCACAGCGTTTTCAGTGCATGCGCGAAGCGCTTGCGGAAGAGATCGGATTTGGCGACATCGCCGAAAATGTCGTCGAACACCAGGAAGGCTGCCGGATCGCTCTTCGCCTTGAGGGCTGCTTCATGCAGCCGGTCAGCACTGGCATCGTTGAAGACGATGTCCTTGCCGCTGTCGCTCTTGCCGGCGAAGTAGCGGCACCAGAGCGCCGAGACGAGCGCAAGACCGACAATATCCTCGCCGCGGCGGAGGCGATCGGCCGTGGATGGCAGTATGAACTTCGGCTGACGGTTCGAGCCGTCCTGCGCGAGACGCGGAATGGTATCGGCGATCTTCGGATTGGAGAAACGCCGCTCGATCAGCTTGAAATAGTCAGCAAGCACCGTGTTCGGCACAGGCGGGATGACGGGGATGATCTCATCGTTTTCGAGCTTGGCAAGGAAGGCGCGGATCAGCGGCTCTTCCATGGCTTCATGCACGAAATGGATATCCATCAGCGCTGCCGGATAGGCGATCGCCGCATGACCGCCGTTGAGGATGCGGATCTTCATATGCTCATAGGGCGTCACATCGGGCACGAAGGTCACACCGACCTTTTCGAGCGCAGGACGGCCGGCAGGGAAATTGTCTTCCAGCACCCATTGCTTGAACTCTTCGCAATAGACGGGCCAATTGTCCTCGATGTCGAAGGCTTCTTTTAACAGGTCGATCTCGCGCGTACCGGTCGCCGGCGTGATGCGGTCGACCATGCCGTTCGGAAAGGCGACGTTCGCCGCGATCCAGTCGGCAAACGTCGGGTCGGAGAGCCGCGCCGTGCCGACGACGGCCGCTTTGGTAACTCCGCCATTATGGGGAATGTTGTCGCAGGACATGACGGTGAAGGGCTGCAGGCCGGCGGCACGCCGCACCTTGAGGCCGGCCACGATCAGACCGAACACGGTCTTCGGCGCATCGGGGTCCTGCCCGTCGGCGACGATTGCCGGATGAGCGGGATTGAACTTGCCCGAGGCGTCGATGAAGTAGCCGCCCTCGGTGATCGTCATCGAGACGATACGGATCGTCGGGTCGGCGAGCTTGGCGATGATAACCTTGGCATCGCCGACCGGCAGAATATCGATCATGGGCGCGGTGACGCGCGCAGCCGTGCGATTATTGTCCTGCTCGACCACGGTCGTCAGAAAGTCCTGAGCGGCCAGCTTCTCCCGCATGGCCGCATCGGAAGGCAGGACGCCTGCGCCGATGATCGCCCAATCATGAGCCGCGCCGGCATTGAAAAGATCGTCGAGATAAACAGCCTGATGGGCGCGATGGAAATTGCCGACACCGAAATGCACGATGCCCGCCGAAAGCGACTTCGGATCGTAGGCAGGAATAGCCGCCTTTGCAGCCGCCTGCTGGAGAGTTGCGAGCGATAATTTGCACGTCATGTCTCTGGTCCTTCTGAAAGGTCTCTGGCTCAGGGCGGCTTGGGAAGACCGCGCCGGCTGGTATGCTTGCCCGTCCGCGGAGATCGATGAATGCGAACCGGAAGAAATGCGTTGGCCGTGCGCATTGATCGCGCACGGCCTTGGTTTTGGCTCAGATCGACAGGCCCCCGGCGTTGAACCGATGAATATGCGCCTTGTCCGGCGTCAGGTAGACGATGTCGCCGGCCCGGGCCGGGAAATCGCCCGAGCCGCGCGCCGTCACCGTGCCGATCCCGTCGACGTCGATGTGCAGGAAGGTGTCGGAGCCAAGATGCTCGGCAACCAGCACCTTGCCCTGCCAGTCGCCGGAGGTGGTCGACAGCAGCACATGCTCCGGGCGTACGCCGATGGTGTCGCCGCCGAGGCTCTGGGCATAGGCGCCCTTGACGAAATTCATCTTCGGCGAGCCGATGAAACCGGCGACGAAGAGATTGCGAGGGCTGCGATAGAGTTCCAGCGGCGAACCCACCTGCTCGATATTGCCGCGGTTGAGCACGACGATCTTGTCGGCCATGGTCATGGCCTCGACCTGATCGTGCGTCACATAGATCATCGTCGTCTTCAGCTGCTGATGCAGCTCGCTGATTTCGAGGCGCATGTTGACACGCAGTGCCGCGTCCAGGTTCGACAAGGGCTCGTCGAAGAGGAAGGCTGCCGGTTGGCGCACGATGGCGCGGCCGATGGCAACGCGCTGACGCTGCCCGCCGGAAAGCTGGCGCGGCTTGCGCTCCAGATAGTCCGTGAGATTCAGGACGCGCGCGGCATCCGCGACCTTCTTGTCGATTTCCGCCTGCGGCATGTTCGCCATCTTCAGCGGAAAGGCGATGTTCTTGCGCACGCTCATATGCGGATAGAGCGCGTAGGACTGGAACACCATGGCAAGGCCGCGGTCGGACGGCTTCAGATTGGTGCCGTCCTTTCCGTCGATCATGATCTGCCCGCCGGAGACGTCTTCGAGGCCGGCGATCAGGCGCAGCAGCGTGGACTTGCCACAACCGGACGGGCCGACGAACACGACGAACTCACCATTATCGATCTCGAGGTCGATGGAAGGGATGACCTTGGCTTCGCCGAAGACCTTGGAAACCTTCTTAAGAACAATGCTACCCATGCTTGTCTTCCTTACTTAACCGCGCCGAAGGTGAGGCCGCGAACGAGTTGTTTCTGGCTGAACCAGCCGAGGATCAGGATCGGAGCGATCGCCATGGTCGATGCCGCCGAAAGCTTGGCATAGAACAGGCCTTCCGGGCTGGAGTACGAGGCGATGAAGGTGCTCAATGGTGCGGCGTCGACCGCCGACAGATTGAGCGTCCAGAAGGCCTCGTTCCAGGCGAGGATGATGTTGAGCAGCATCGTCGAGGCAAGGCCGGGGATCGCCATCGGCGTCAGGACGTAGATGATCTCCTTTGCCAGCGTCGCGCCATCCATGCGGGCCGCTTCGAGGATCTCGCCGGGGATTTCCTTGAAGTAGGTATAGAGCATCCAGACGATGATCGGCAGGTTGATAAGCATCAGGACGACGACCATGCCGGCGCGGCTGGCGAACTGGTTGTTCAAGAGGCCGAAGCCCTGGAACAGCAGGTAGATCGGGATGAAGGCGCCGACCGGCGGCATCATCTTGGTGGACAGCATCCACATCAAGACATCCTTGGTCCGCTTGGTCGGCGAGAATGCCATGGCCCACGCGGCCGGAACGGCGACGAGCAAGCCGAGGATTGTGGAACCGAAGGCGATGATGACCGAGTTGCCGAAGTGGAGGAAGTAATCCGAGCGCGACTGCACCTCGAAATAGTTCTGCAGCGTCCAGTGGAAGAAAAGGAACTGCGGCGGCGAGGCGATGGCGTCACCCTCCGTCTTGAAGCTCGTCAGGATCGTCCACAGGATCGGGAAGAAGATGAGGAGCGCCACGACCCAGGCGACCACCGATATGAAAATCTTGCGCTGTGTGGTGATTTTGCGTGCCATCTCAAGCCTCCAGATTCTTGCCGACTGCGCGCATCAGGAAGATCGCGACGATATTGGCGAGGATGACGGCGATGATGCCGCCTGCCGATGCGCCGCCGACATCCTGCGACAGAACGATCTGCGAATAGACGAGATAAGTCAGGTTCGTCGTCGCCGTACCCGGACCGCCATTGGTGGTGACAAGGATCTCGGCGAAGGCAGACAGCAGGAAGATCGTCTCGATCAGAATCACGACCGTGATGGCGCGGGCCAGATGCGGCAGGGTGATGTAGATGAACTTCGAGATCGGACCGGCGCCGTCCATTTCGGCGGCTTCCTTTTGCTCTTCGTCCAGTGACTGCATGGCCGTCAGCAGGATGAGTGTGGCGAAGGGCAGCCATTGCCAGGCGACGATGATGATGACAGACAGCAGCGGAACCGTCTCCAGCCAGGTCAGCGGATCAAGCCCGAACAATCGGAAGAGATGCGCCAGGAGCCCGTTCACCGGGTTCATGAACATGTGCTTCCAGATGAGTGCGGCGACCGTCGGCATCACGAAGAAGGGCGCAAGCACCAGCATGCGCACGATGCCCTGGCCGAAGATCGGCTGATCGAGAAGGAGCGCCAGCGCAATACCGCCGACCACGGTGATCACCAATGCGCCGCCAACAAGCAGCAGCGTCACGATCAGCGAACTCAGGAAGGCCGGATCGGTGACGAAATATTCGTAGTTGAGCCAACCGAGGAAATCATGCGCGCCGGGCGACAGCAGATTGTAGTTCAGCGTCGAGAAATAGATCGTCATCACGAGCGGGACGATCATCCACGCAAAGAGGAGCAGAATCGAAGGCGCCATCATGACGCGCGCGGTGGAACGGGTGTGCAACGTTGCCATGGCAAGTACCGACCTATCTTTGAGCAGGAAGAGGTGGCCGTGGACCGGCTGAAACGAAAAGGGCCGCCAAGGGCAGTTCGGCGCTCGGCGGCCTAGGGGAAAGCAATGCTCGAGAGGAGGCACTGCTTTCCTTAGCTTCAACGGCCCCTTACTTCGGGTAGCCGGCCTTCTTCATTTCGCGTTCCGTCAGCTGCTGCGCAGCCTTCAGAGCCTGGTCGACAGAGATCTGACCGGCAAGGGCGGCCGAGAACTGCTGGCCTACAGCCGTGCCGATACCCTGGAACTCAGGGATAGCGACGAACTGGACGCCGACATAGGGAACCGGCTTCACGGTCGGATGGGTCGGATCGGCAGAGTTGATCGAGTCGAGCGTCATCTTCGCGAAAGCCGCTGCCTTCTGGTAGTCCGCGCTCGCGTAGAGCGACGTACGGGTGCCGGGAGGTGCGTTCAGCCAGCCTTCCTTCTGGGCGACCAGGTTGGTGTATTCCTTGCTGGTTGCCCAGGAGATGAACTTCTCTGCAGCTTCGGTCTTCTTCGACGAAGCCGGGATGGCGAGGTTCCATGCCCAGAGCCAGTTACCGCGCTTGCCCAGACCCTTGTCCGGAGCCAGAGCAAAGCCGACTTTATCGGCGACCTTGGATTCCTTCGGATCGGAGACGAAGGAAGCGGCAACCGTTGCGTCGATCCACATTCCGCACTTGCCGGACTGGAACAGAGCCAGGTTTTCATTGAAGCCGTTGGAAGAAGCACCCGGAGGGCCAGCGTCCTTCATCAGCTTGACGTAGAAGTCGAGCGTCGCCTTCCATTCCGGCTGGTCGAACTGTGCCTTCCACTTCTCGTCGAACCAGCGGGCGCCGAAGGAATTCGACATCGCCGTCAGGAACGCCATGTTCTCGCCCCAGCCTGCCTTGCCGCGAAGGCAGATGCCGTAGACTTCATGATCCTTGTCGGTGATCTTGCGGGCGGCATCGGCAACGAAGTCCCAGGTCGGCGCGTCCGGCATCTTCAGGCCGGCCTTTTCGAACAGGTCCTTGCGGTACATCACCATCGAGCTTTCGCCGTAGAACGGTGCTGCATAGAGCTTGCCGTCGGTGGTCAGACCGCTGCGAATGGCCGGGAGAAGGTCATTCACGTCATAGTCCTTGTCGGCGGAAAGCTTGTCGAGCGAGGCAAGCCAGCCAAGCTTGCTCCAGATCGGCACTTCGTAGGTGCCGATGGTAAGTACGTCGTACTGGCCTGCCTTGGTAGCGATGTCGGTCGTAACCTTCTGGCGCAATACGTTTTCTTCAAGCGTGACCCACTGCAGGTCGATGCCGGGGTTCTTGGCTTTGAAATCATCCGTAAGCTTCTGCATACGGACCATGTCACCGTTGTTGACTGTCGCAATCGTGAGGGTTTCGGCGGACGCCAAGCCGGCAAACATCAGCGCCGAGCAGGCGCTCAGCAGTAAAGTTTTCAATTTCATATCTTCCTCCCAGAAGACTAAAAATGAGCATTCGCTTTGCTCGTGGGCAATTACTCACCTCTTGCGACAAAATGTCAATGCGAATTCGTTGCTGCAGTGCCGAGCAAGCAGCCTATCCTTTTGTTTTTATGGATTAAATTTTTTGCTCAGCCCTTGAGCAAAAACTCAGCAACTGCCTCATCGGTAATCAAACCGTTGATTTGACGACCGGTGACGGCTGCCTTGATCGCCTCGAACTTGCGTCTTCCCTTGGCGATTCCGATGACGGAGGAGGTATCGCGCGACGGCAGCGGCGCGCTTGCGACGCGATCGTTGACGTCGTCTGGCATGAGCTTTCCTTCACCATCGAAAACCCAGCCACAAATCTCCCCGGCAGCGCCGCGCTTCATCAGCGCCAGCATCTCGTCCTTCTCAAGAAAGCCGTCGAGACAGAGCGGCGCCTCGACACCCATTTCGCCGATGCCGACAAAGGTCACGTCGGCCTGAGCGCTGATATCGAGCGTCGAGCGCACCAGCGCCTGCGCATGCAGCAGCTCGCGTTCCTCCGCCGAAGATACCAGCACGGGCAGCGGCATCGGAAAGTGCCGCGCCTTGACGACGTCGGCCATGCTGAAGATGACGTTATAATAGGCGGCCGAACCATCCGGGCCGATATTGCCCGTTAGCGACACAACGCGGTGCTGCAGACATTCGATCGCCGGCAATTGGTCGACCGCGGCCTTCAGCGTGCGGCCCGTGCCGATCGCCACCACGATCGGGTCGCTGCGCTTCAGCCAGCGCTCGATTTCGGCAGCACCCGCCTGAGCGATGCCGACCGTGGAGGACGTACCGTCCGGATCGCTCGGCACGATATCGACATGTCGCAGATTGAATTTCTTCTTGAGCGCCGCCGAATATTCGAGGCAAGCAGCGATCGGATGATCCAGCCGAACCTTGATTAGCCGTTCGGCGACGGCAAGCGACACAAGCCTCTGCGCCGACTGGCGGGAAATCCCCATAGCGACGGCGATCTCGTCCTGCGTCCGCCCGGCGACATAATAGAGCCATCCGGCACGCGCCGCATCGTCAAGCCGCCCTTGGGAATCCAGCTTCTTCGCCATCGCATTCCTTTATCGAAACAGCGCCCTTGTCCGGTAACCGGATCACTCAGCTTCCGGCGGGATGACGCCCTTGGTCAAGGTGAAACAGCCGTAAAAGCGACGTTCGCCTGTTTGGATGACGCAATAGGCATCCTTGGCGCGCTCGTAGAAGGCAAATCGCTCGACCGGCGACAGCGGCCAATGCTTGCCCTCGGCCTTGTCGACCACTTCCTGCACTTCGCGCTGGACCTGCGGCACCTCGTCCGGCGCACCCACAACTTCCATGCGCGTCGCCGCATCGTCGATGAAGGTGTCGAGGGGCATCACCGACAATATTGCGGCAACCGCATCGGCAGCCGGCACGTTGTCGATGCGCAGCAGCTCACCCAAAACCGTCTGGCTCGCGATGGCTTCTGCGGGAAAATTCGTATCTACCACGACGAGCATGTCACCATGCCCCATCGATTTCAGCGCGTAGAGCACATCCGCATTCAACAGCGGCGAAATTCCCTTCAGCATGACCGAATAACCTCCAATAGCTTGTGGCGGCCATCCTGCGCCGCTTCGTTCTCCGCGCAAAGAAGTAACCACGGCATCCCAGTCTGTCCATAGGTGCCGGGAACGTTTCCGGAAAAGACGCCTCGGCTTGAAAGACATATCTCCACAAGGCCTATTTTGGCCGTTATTGACCCGATAGGTTCGTCGGCATTAACTGAAGCGCAGTCAACGGTTGAGAGGGCTCAGGTGCGGATTCTCCTTGTGGAAGACGATGATACGATCGGCAGCGCCGTTCGGGACCATATCGCGGCAGACTCGCATGCCGTCGACTGGGTAAAAAATCTGGCCGATGCCAGCGAAGTTACCAGTGCCGTGAACTACGGTCTCGTCTTGCTGGACCTGCAGCTTCCGGACGGCAGCGGCATCGACTTTCTGAAGCGCCTGCGCCGCAAGCCTGACGAGACCCCCGTCATCATTCTCACCGCACGCGACCAGATTTCCGATCGCATCGAGGGCTTGAACAGCGGCGCTGACGACTATCTCGTAAAACCCTTTAGTCTCGGCGAGCTCACCGCCCGCATCCTGGCTGTCGCCCGCCGCTATATCGGCAGCCCGCAGCCGACCATTCGCTTTGCCGACCTCGAGATCGATCAGCCGCAGCGACGCGTCCGGCTGGAAGGCAAGGACATCGTTCTGACGGGGCGCGAATGGGCCGTGCTCGATCTGCTTGTCGCCCGGCCGGGCGCAATCGTATCGAAGGACAAGATCGAAGAAGCGCTCTACGCCTTCGGCTCCGAAATCGAGAGCAACACGGTCGAAGTCTATGTCAGCCGCCTGCGCAAGAAGATCGGCAAGGACCGCATCCGGACGGCCCGCGGCGTCGGCTATAGCCTGGGTGACAAATGACGAAGCCCAATGAGCCCAGCCGCGCCAGCATCACCTGGCGCCTGATCGCCGCGCTCACGGGTACCGTCGTGCTTTTCTGGCTGATTGCCGTCGGCATCGGCGTCTATGTCGTGCATAAGGAACTATCCGAGACTTTCGACGGCGCGCTGCAGGAAACCGCGGAGCGGCTGATGCCCCTGGTGCTCGATGATCTCGGCAACCGCGACCATTCGGGCGATCCGCAAAGCCTGGAACAGCTCAACAAAGGGCTGAACCGCGAATATCTGACCTATCAGGTGCTCGATGCGAACGGCAAAGTCATCCTGCATTCGCACGATGCCCCTCCCACAGCCTACGATGTGCCGCTGGTGATCGGCTTCCACAACGCGGCGCGCTACCGGATCTATACGGAATCGTCGGCTGACGGGACCATCTTCCTGCATGTTGCCGACGCGTTCAAGAATCGTCGCGAAGCATCCCGCGAAAGCGGTGTCGCGCTGCTTTGGCCGTTGCTGGCCCTCATTCCCGCCAGCATCGTCGCCATCGGCCTTATCGTCGGCCGGTCGCTGCGGCCGATCGACCGCCTGCGATCGCAGATCGCCACCAAGGACGGCGGCAATATGATGCCGCTGGATGCCGAGACATTACCGCGCGAGCTGCAACCGATCGCCCGCTCCGTCAATCTCCTGCTCGACCGTCTGCGGCTCGCCCTCGAAGCCGAACGTGAATTCTCCGCCAACAGCGCCCATGAACTGCGCACGCCGATTGCCGGCGCTCTCGCACAGACCCAGCGCCTGCTGGTGGAATTGCCGCCAGGCCCGCTTGCCGAACGAGCCAGCCGCATCGAGACGTCGCTCTCCAATCTCGGCCGTCTGGCCGAAAAGCTGCTGCAGCTCTCCCGCGCGCAAGCCGGCATCGGCACCGGCGAAAAGCCGATCGATCTGATCGCGGTCATCGAAACCGTGATCGGTGATTACGATCGCGACACCGGCACCGCCGGACGCGTCCTGCTGGAGAACGAGACGAAGGGGAAACTGATCCGCAATATCGATATCGATGCCTTTGCCATCGTCATGCGCAATCTGATCGAAAACGCATTGATCCACGGACCGGTCGACGATGAAGTAACGGTCAGAGTTGACGATGGCACCGTCCGCGTCGTCAACGGCGGCCATGTGCTTTTGGAGGAAGAATTCACCGGCCTGAAGAAACGCTTCTGGCGCGGCAAGACAAAGGCCGCAGGCTCCGGCCTCGGACTTTCCATCGTCGAGCGCATCGTCAATCAGATCGGGGGGCGCATCGATCTCATATCGCCCGCCACCGGAAGATCCGACGGTTTCGAGGCGAGGATTACCCTGCCGCGCGGTTGATGGCGGCGCAGCACCGCAAGGATTGGCCTTGCAAAGACCGGCAAAGGGTGCGAGCAAGTGCCGCATGTTTCCTGCAGGTCTGTATTCATGATCGTTTCCTTCGACATCGGCGGTAGCGCCATCAAGGGCGGAATCGCCCGCTCCATGTCCGATATTCTGCCGCTGGCGCGGCGCCCCACGCCCAAGCATGACTTCGCCGAATTCGTCGCAGCCCTGCGCGATGTCATCACCGAGGCGGGCGAGAAGCCGGATTGCCTCTCCTTTTCCATTGCCGGCGTGGTGGATCCCGATACGCAGGCGCTGACCTGCGCCAACATACCCTGCATTCACGGCCGACGCCTCGCCGACGATCTGGAGGCTGAACTCGGCTATCCCGTACTGGTTGCCAACGATGCCGATTGCTTTGCCATGGCGGAAGCCATGTCCGGCGCCGGCCGTGGTCATCGCATCGTATTCGGCGCCATTCTCGGCACCGGCGTCGGCGGCGGTCTGGTGGCGGACGGACGTTTGGTGAATGCCGCCGGCGGCTTTGCCGGCGAATGGGGTCATGGGCCGATCATCGCTTCCTTCGCGGGCGATCCGCCGGCCGCCATCCCCGCCTATCCCTGCGGCTGCGGCCAGAAGGGCTGCGTCGACACCGTCGGCGGCGCCCGTGGCATCGAGCGCCTGCACAAGACGCTGCACGGTGTCGAATTGTCCAGCGAAGAGATCATCGACCGATGGCTGAAGGACGACACGCAGGCTCAGCGCACGATCGACGTCATGATCGATCTGGTCGCCTCGCCGCTTGCGCTGACGGTCAATATAACAGGCGCGACCATCGTTCCGGTCGGAGGCGGCCTTTCCAACGTCGAACCGCTCCTGGCACGGCTGGACGAGGCGGTACGAGCCCGCATCCTGCGCAAATTCGGCCGGCCGCTGGTGGTCCCCAGCCAATGCAAGCTTGAGCCGGGACTGATCGGCGCCGCCCTGCTGGGACTGCGATATGGGGGAGAACACCATGCTGCTTGAGATCTGCGTCGACGATATTTCCGGCCTCAAGGCCGCCATCGCCGGCGGCGGCGATCGTATCGAGCTTTGCAGTGCGCTCTCCGTCGGTGGCCTGACGCCGAGCGCCGGATTGATAGAGGCGGCGGCAGGCATGTCCGTTCCCTCCTATGCCATGATCCGCCCCCGCGCCGGCAGCTTCGTCTACTCCGCCGACGAGCTCGACGTCATGAAGCGCGATATCGACATGGCGCGCGATGCCGGACTGCCGGGCGTCGTATTCGGCGCTTCGCTGCCCGACGGACGGCTCGATTTCGATGCGCTGGCCGCGCTGACAGCCCACGCAGGCACACTTGGCAAGACGCTGCACCGCGCCTTCGATCTCGTTCCGGATATCGATGAGGCCGTCGAAATGGCCGTCTCGCTTGGTTTCGAACGCATCCTGACATCGGGTGGCGCGAAGACGAGCGCGGAGGGCGTCGCAACGCTGGAACAGGTGATTGCCATTGCCGCTGGCCGTATTTCCATCATGCCGGGCGCGGGCGTCACGCTGGCGACGATCGGCCAGCTATGGCCGCGATTGCCGATCAGCGAAGTCCACTCCTCCGGCGCCGTGGCGGCAACGGAAACCGATGAACGGCTGCTCGCCCTCGGATTTTCGGCACCGTCGGCTCGTCGCACCGATGTAGCGACCGTCAAAGCGCTCAAGGCCTATTTCGTGTAGAGCACCCCAGCTCTCTACGGAAGCTCCGAGCTGCTCCAGCCCGTTGTTTTCGCGCAATTCCGGACGGAAGGCCACTGCTCGCTTTTCGCGGAGTCGCTCCGAGCAACGCCATGAATTGACAAAGAAACATTAGAATGATCAATCGTTCATAAACGCATATGCTGTAGGCATGGGCGAGCTGCGCAACATACGATCGTTGCAGCAAAGCGAATTTCCTCGGGAGTAGCTGTAGATCTCAATCATGTCGGTGGCGCCACCTCGCAAGAAAAGCTGGGCTGTGTTCTGGATTGCGGCTGTTGTCATCGGCTCGATCATCCTCGCGACCGCGCTGCTTGCCAACGACATGCGTAACCTGAGAGCGCTGGACCGTCGCTATCATCTCAACCTGTTTCCGAAGCAGGAGCAGCAGCCCACGCCTTCACCGGCTCAAAGTGCCGGAAGCGCGGTCTCGCCGCCTGCCGGAGCCGCCCCGAAAACCATAGTCGGAAACAAGAACGCGGCGCCGGCCGGCGCCACTGTGCGCAGCGCTCGGGCACCGGCCGGGGCGGCCGCCGCCAAATCATCTCCAGTCAGAACCTCGCACCTGTTCGATACTCCGGTCGACGCGTTGCGCGGCGCCTTCGTGCGAAGCTGGAGAATATCCGGCCAGACCCTTTGCGCCGATCTGGTGAAATTCGGCCTTTCCGTCGGCGAATGGCGACAAAGCGAGCTGGGCGGCAGCACGTCCGAATGCAGCTATGCCGTCCAGAAGGGCGCCTATGGCGATGCGAAGGCGGCTTCCTTCTTCATCATTGCGCGCGGCAAGCCGACCGGTGAGCTCGACGCTATCCGCATCAAGGTGATCATGCCCGACAATGCCGACGGCAAGGCCATCGCCAGCACGTTCGTCGACACCGTCGTGCTCTTGCTCAACGAGACGCACTGGCTGGATTTTCAAACCGCGCTGGACGCAATCGGCACCTTGCAGGACGTGACGCTGCAAGCCTTCGGCGCCAAGCTCAGCTTCTTCAAGGAATTCCAGGGCAACAATAATTTCAATCTTCAGCTGGAGTTGAGAAGAACCGCACCGGAACAGATCCGAACGGCTACCGTTTTCGACAAGGCACGCTGGACGCTGCCTTCTCCCTTGCAGACCAACTAGATCGCAGGACGCGCCCGGCATCCGGCAAACCCTATCGGTCCGGTTTTTGTTGCACTGCGCCATGGATAATGATCATATCATTCGGAAATGCCTGCTCCCCCTCAGGCGGTGGAAAGCTATTACATTTTATGGACTCGCTTGATCTCAATCCGCAGGGCCAGACTTTCGCGGTCGAACGCAATCCCCGCCTGCGCTACATCATTCCCGCCGTTGTCGCCGTGGCCTTCCTGATGGAACAGCTCGATTCGACCATTCTCATCACCGCCGTTCCGGATATCGCCAAAAGCCTCGCCACCACCCCGGTCCGTATGAACCTGGCGGTAACGACCTACATCCTGACGCTTGCAATGTTCATCCCGGTGAGCGGCTGGTTCGCGGATCGCTTCGGCGCGCGCCGCATCTTCGCCCTCGCACTTTTCGTCTTCACGCTCGGCTCGATCCTGTGCGGCCTGGCGACCAGCCTGCCCATGCTGATCGCCACGCGCGCGCTGCAGGGCTTCGGCGGCGCCATGATGACGCCGGTCGGCCGCCTCATTCTCATCCGTAGCTTCCCGCGCAGCCAGCTGGTAACGGCCATGACCTACATGACCCTGCCCGCCGTGATAGGGCCGGTGATAGGGCCGGTGCTTGGCGGGTTCCTGACCACCTATCTTTCCTGGCGCTGGATCTTCTGGGTGAACCTGCCCTTCGGCCTGATCGGTATGGCCATGGCAATGCGTTACGTCGAAGACACCGAACGCGACGAGACGATCAAGTTCGATTTTCCCGGCTTCGTCATGGTCGGCGTCGGCTGCGTTCTGCTGCAATACGGCATCGAGAATGTCGGCCGCCCGACAATTCCTGTCTGGGCTATTTTCCTCACGCTCGCCGCCGCCGGCATGCTGCTCGCAGGCTTCATCCGCTATGCAAAGACGGCAAAATCACCGGCTGTAGACCTTACCCTTTTCAAGCTGCGCACGTTCCGCATCGGCACCCTTGCCGGCGGCATCTGTCGCGTCGGGCTGAACGGCGTTCCCTTCCTGCTGCCGCTGATGCTGCAGGTCGGCTTCGGCCTGAGCCCGATCGTCTCGGGTACTCTGACCTTCGTCAGCGCCTTGAGCACGCTGGTCGTGCGTCCCGTATCGGTGAAACTGCTGAAACTCTATGGCTTCGATCGCATGTTGACCTGGAGTGCTATTTTCGGCGCAGCTGTCGTCGCCGGTTTCGCCTTGATAACCCCCAACACGCCGCACTGGTTTGTCATTCTCTATGTCTTCATCTTCGGTCTGGCGCGCGCGGCGCAGTTCATGACCTCCAACACCCTGTCATATTCCGAGACGCCGGCGGCTCAGCTCAGCCGCGCAACCAGCCTCGGCGGCGTCCTGCAGCAATTAAGCGTCAGCTTTGGCGTCTCGGTCGCCGCCATGCTGCTCGGCCTGGTCACGCTCGATGGATCGTCGCTGACGCCGGAGAAATTCCATGTCGTGTTTCTGCTGATGGCGGTGATCCCGCTGTTCGGCATCCCCGGCTTCCTCAAGCTGCAGCCGGAAGACGGCATGCAGGTGAGCGGCCATCAGCGCCGCTCAGGGCAATCGTCCTAACCGACTCACAAGATCTACGCTGCAAGCGCTGACGCGCGCGGGTGGACCAGATGGTCACGAAGCACCGTGCCGGAGCGATCGACTTCCTGCATCAGCACGTCATAGCTCCAGAGATCGGCCAGGTGCTGCAATACGCGCTTGGCATCCATATCCTCGAGCAGCGCGCCGTTCAGCACCGTATGCTTGAGCAACAGTCGCCTGTCGCCGGCAAGATCGACGTCGACAATCTCGATATGCGGATCGATCCAGCCGACATCATATTGCCGTGCAAGCTCTCGGCGAATGCGCCGATAGCCGCGCTCGTCATGAATTGCAGCGACCCTCAGCCCCTCTTCCTCTTCTGGATCGTCGGTGAGCTGGAACATCCGCATCTTGCGCATCAGGTGTGGGCTCAGAAATTGCGATACGAAACTCTCGTCGCGATAATTGGCCCAGAGATCGCGCAGCACCGCCATGGCGTCGCCGGTGCCAGCGATCTCCGGGAACCACTGACGGTCCTCGTCCTTCGGTCTCGTCACGATGCGCTCGATATCCTGCATCATGGCAAAGCCGATCGCATAAGGGTTGAGGCCTGAGTAGCGCTGATCGTTGAAGGTTGGTTGGAAAACCACGTTGGTATGCGACTTCAGAAATTCGAGGAAATCGCCGTCGCTGATGCCGCCAAGCTCGTGCAGCCGCGTCATGATGCGGTAGTGCACGTAGGTCGCCGTGCCCTCGTTCATCACCTTGGTCTGGCTCTGCGGGTAGAAGTATTGGGCGACATGCCGCACGATGCGGATGATCTCGCGCTGCCACGATTTCAGCCGCGGCGCCATTTTTTCCAGGAAGTAGAGGATATTTTCCTGCGGCAGACCCGCCAGGGAGCGCCGGCGCTCCAGATCGAGATCGGGCATCTTCTTGCCTGCCCCGACCGGAATCGTACGCCAGAGATCGTTGAAAATCTTCTCGTCATATTCGCGCCGCTCGCGCTCGCGCTTTTCCTCGTCGCGCAGGTCCGGCGTCTTCTTGCCAGCATAGCGATGGACGCCATGCGACATCAGCGCGTGCGCCGCGTCCAGCGTCCGCTCGACGGCGGCGTGACCATACCGCTCCTCGCAGCGCGCAATATAGCTCTTGGCGAAATTGAGGTAGTCGAGAATGCCTTCGGCATCCGTCCAGAGCTTGAAGAGATAGTTGTTCTTGAAGAAGTGATTGTGGCCGAAGGCGGCATGCGCAATCACGAGCGCCTGCATCGTCGCCGTATTCTCTTCCATCAGGTAGGAAATGCAGGGCGAGCTGTTGATGACGATCTCGTAGGCAAGCCCGCGCAGCCCCTTGCGATAGAAGGCCTCGTGATGAGCGAAATGCTTGCCGAAGGACCAGTGCTTGTAAAAGAGCGGCATACCGATCGAGGAGTAGACGTCGAGCATCTGCTCGGCAGTGATGATCTCGATCTGATTGGGATAGACATTAAGGCCGAGCTCGCCGATGGCGATCTTCTGGCAGGCATCGTGGATTCGCTGGATGGTGGCAAAATCCCAGTCCGCACCTTCAAAAAGCCGTTCCATCGATGCTTTTTCCATTATCCACTCCTTGTTTCGGCCGCCCTGCGCTGGAAGAGATCGTGGAAGACCGGATAGATCTGGTTGCGATCGTTCACACGACGCATCGACAGCACCGGCCACGCCGCCTGCAGCCGCTCGTAGAGCGACCAGATCGCCGAGCCGGACGAGATCGCGACGCTGCGCGACTCGCCCACTTCCAGATAGGCGAAATACTGGCAAACCGGCAGGATCGCGCCAGTCATGAGGGCAGCCGTCATGGCATTGTCGGAATAGGCATTATCGCCGTCCGACGCCTGTGCGGCATAGATGTTCCAATCCGACGGCGGGAAGCGATCGTGCACGATCTGCCGCATGGCTTCGAGCGCGCTCGAAACCTGCGTGCCGCCGGTTGCCGGGCTACGGAAGAAGGTCTCCTCATCCACCTCCTCGGCCACATCCGTATGCCGGATGAAAACGATCTCGACGCGGCGATATTGCCGGGTCAGGAAGACATAAAGCAGCATGTAGAAGCGCTTCGCGAGGTCCTTCATGTGCTCCGACATCGAGCCGGAGACGTCCATGAGGCAGAACATCACGGCTTGCGCCACGGGCTTCGGTTCGTTCTCGAAACGGCGATAACGAATGTCGATCGGATCGATATAGGGGATGCGCCGGACCTTGGATTCCAGCAGCTTGATCTCCGCCTCGAGCTGTGCCCGCCGCTTCTCGTCCTTGCACTCCTCCGCCTCTTCGATGAGCTTGGCGACGGTTTCCGGCTTGGGTCGATGCAACGCGACGCGACGCATCATCGCCAGCCGCATGGTGCGGTTGATGGCGAGGTTGGCAGGCGACCCCGTCACGGAGTAGCCCGAACGTACCGGATTGATCTGATCCGCCGACATCAGCCGCCGCTTGGCAAGGTCAGGCAGTTCGAGATCGTCGAGGAAGAGATCGAGGAATTCGTCGCGTGTCAGGATGAAGCGGAAAGCGTCCTCGCCCGTGCCATCGCCGCCGGCCTGCGGCCTGCCGCCGCCACTCTCGGGACGCGGGAGGATGTCACCCTCGAGGAAGTCCTTGTTGCCGGGAAGAATATGCTCCTTCAGCCCCTCGGGGCCGCGATGGAACCGAGGCTCCTCGGTTCCATCCAGTGGAATGCTGATTTCGCCACCTTTCAGAATGTCCTGAATGTCGCGTTTCTGAGAGGATTCGAAGACCGCTCTCTGCACCAGCGCTTTTGCTCTTCGCAAAAATCGTTGACGATTTTCTAAACTTTTTCCGCCTGGGTTCAGGCGTCTGTCAACAATGTGCATTCCTTCTTCCTTGGTGGCTCATCCCGCCTGTTTCACACGCATGTACCATTCCACAAGCCGTCGAACCTGACGTTCGGTATAGCCTCGCGCCATCATGCGATCGACGAATTCGGCATGTTTCTTTTCGGACTCGCCGTCCTTCTTGGATCCGAAGGAGATAACCGGCAGAAGATCCTCGACCTGGGAGAACATCCGCTTTTCGATGACTTCGCGGATCTTCTCGTAGCTCGTCCAGGATGGGTTCTTGCCGCCATGGCTCGCCCGTGCTCTTAGGCAGAACTTGACGATCTCGTTGCGGAAGTCCTTCGGGTTGGCGATGCCGGCCGGCTTCTCGATCTTGGTGAGCTCCTGATTGAGAAGCTCGCGGTCCAGAAGCTGGCCCGTGTCGGGATCCTTGAAGTCGACATCCTCGATCCAGGCGTCGGCATAGTCGACGTAGCGATCGAAGAGGTTCTGGCCGTAATCGGAATACGATTCCAGATAAGCCTTCTGGATCTCGTGACCGATGAATTCGGCATAGCGCGGCGCCAGTTCGCTCTTGATGAACTCGATGTAGAGCTTCTCGGTTTCGAGCGGCAGCTGCTCCCTGCGGATCGCCTGCTCCAGCATATACATCAAGTGCACCGGATCGGCGCCGATCTCGGTCGTATCGTAGTTGAAGGTCGCTGCCAGCACTTTGAAGGCGAAGCGGGTGGATGCTCCGTCCATACCTTCGTCCACGCCGGCCGAGTCGCGATATTCCTGTACGCTGCGTGCCCTCGGATCGGTCTCCTTCAGGCTTTCGCCGTCATAGACGCGAAGCTTGGAAAAGGCCGTCGAATTCTCATGCTTGGAAAGTCGCGTCAGAACCGTGAAGCGGGCGAGCGTCTCCAAGGTCGACGGCGCGCAGGGCGCGTCGCTGAGTTCGGATTCCTCGATCAGCTTCTCGTAGATCTTCTGCTCTTCGGTGACCCGCAAACAATAGGGAACTTTCACGACGCAGATGCGGTCGATGAAGGCCTCATTGTTCTTGTTGGCCTTGAAGGTCTGCCATTCCGACTCGTTGGAGTGCGCCAGAATGATGCCCGAGAAGGGAATAGCGCCGATATTCTCGGTGCCGATGTAATTGCCTTCCTGGGTCGCCGTCAGCAGCGGATGCAGCATCTTGATCGGCGCCTTGAACATCTCGACGAATTCGAGAATGCCCTGGTTGGCACGGTTCAAGGCACCCGAATAGCTGTAGGCATCGGGATCGTTCTGCGCCAGGCTTTCGAGCTTGCGGATATCCACCTTGCCGACCAGCGAGGAGATATCCTGGTTGTTCTCGTCACCCGGCTCCGTCTTGGCGACGCCGATTTGCCTCAACCTGGAGGGCTGCATCCGAACGACGCGGAAACGGGAAATATCGCCTTCGAACTCTTCCAGCCGCTTCAGGCACCAAGGGCTCATGAGACCGGTCAAACGCCGGCGCGGGATGCCGTAGCGCTCCTCAATCATCGGTCCCATGGTGACAGGGTCGAAGAGACTGAGCGGGCTCTCGAAAACCGGGCTCAGCTCGTTGCCGGCCTTAAGCACGTAGATGGGGTGAACTTCCATCAGCGATTTCAGACGCTCGGCGAGCGATGACTTGCCGCCGCCGACAGGCCCGAGCAGATAGAGGATCTGCTTGCGCTCCTCCAGCCCTTGAGCAGCATGCCGGAAGAAGGCGACGATACGTTCTATCGTCTCTTCCATGCCGAAGAAGCCCGAAAAAGCCGGATAGGTCCGGATCGTCCGGTTCATGAAGATACGCCCAAGTCTCGTGTCCTTGGCCGTATCGATCAGCAGTGGTTCTCCCATGGCTGCCAGCAGCCGCTCCGCCGCATTTGCGTACATGAGCGAGTCGTCCCGGCACGCTTCCAGGTACTCGGAGAATGACATCTCGGCTTCGCGCCGTGCTTCGAAAGTACGGGCGAACGTGCTGAATAGAACATCGTTGTTTGACATGGCGCCTCGATAGCTTGCTATTGCAATAAACGCCGGACTTAACGAGATCACGTATCCCGCTAGTATCTAAGGTGCGGTATCAGTCGCTTCGAATCAATAGGTGACTCGTACAATAATTCGTACGCCTGATTGTGAATGCCATCAACATCTTGAAGTACTCGTACACCGAATTAATGAAGCACAACCTTCAAGTTGTTGTGATGACAATAACATCATCACAGGATGCATATTCTCGCTAGGGAACTCACACGAGCTTTCCATGTGAAAACCCGATCTCAACGAACAATTGGTCAAAGCCAGCGTCGAACTCTATTGTCCGCATGATTTGGGAGAAAAGATGGTGCCCAGAGCCGGAATCGAACCAGCGACACGCGGATTTTCAATCCGCTGCTCTACCAACTGAGCTATCTGGGCATCCAGACTTCACGTCAAACGAAGGGCCTTGGCAGGCACTGGGCGGTTGGTTCGCCCCGGAAGCGAGCGGGGTTATAGCATCTTGTTCGGCCATGTCCAGCAGCAAATGACTCTTTTTTGACAGGAAATGGAATTTTGGTAATTCGCGAACAAAATGAAGGGGTTCGTAAGGTCGGGCAGCACGGGAAAACCGCGTTCAGCCCTGATCGGAACCGTCGGCCTTCGTCTCATCCTCGGTGACGGGGATGGCGTAGGAGCCCTTCAGCCAACGCGAAAGATCGAGCTCGCGGCAACGATCCGAACAGAAAGGATAGTGTTCTCGCGCCGAGGGCTGGCCGCATTCCGCGCAGGGGCGCGTCTTGCGCAGCGGCTCGATCTTCGAGCCTACCTTGATCTCATCGATCTTCGCCATGGTCGCTATCCTTCCTGCCATCCGGCGTGGACATCAAAGCCCTCGCCCGCCAGCAGCAGCATGGTTTCATAAAGCGGCAATCCGACGACATTGGTGTAGGAACCGACAAGTTTCTGCACGAAGGAGCCCGCAAGCCCCTGAATGCCATAGGCTCCCGCCTTGCCGCGCCACTGGCCCGATGCCAGATACATTTCGATATCGCGGCCGGAAAGCCGCTTGAAGCGCACTTTGGTCTCGACAACCTTCTGGCGCAGCTTGCGGTCCGGCGTGATCAGGCAGATGCCGGTATAAACGACGTGGCCGCGACCCGAAAGCAGATGCAGCGCCGACGAAGCCTCATCCACGAATTCCGCCTTCGGCAGGATGCGCCGCCCGACGGCGACTACCGTATCGGCAGACAGAATATAGCTGCCCTGCCAGGCGGCATCGCTTCTGACGGCCGCAAACGCCGCCTCGCCCTTTTCCCCCGAAAGCCGCCGCGCCAGCGAGCGCGGATGCTCCGACTTCTTCGGCGTCTCGTCGATGTCCATGGGCATGAGGCGCGCGGGCTCGATGCCTGACTGGTGCAGGAGTTCGACGCGGCGCGGCGATCCGGAAGCCAGTATCAGCTTGTGTTTCAACGCCATCAGACCTCGACCTGTCATGCGGGAATGAGAACCGGCTCCAGAGCATGATGCCGAAAAGTGTCGGCCGTTTTCGGGCGACATCATGCTCCACTTCTTTGAACCGAGAGCGGCGAACTACTTGAAACGGTAGGTGATGCGGCCCTTGGTCAGGTCATAGGGGGTCATTTCCACCAGCACCTTGTCGCCGGCAAGAACGCGGATGCGGTTCTTGCGCATGCGGCCCGCCGTGTGGGCGATGATCTCATGCTCGTTTTCCAGCTTCACGCGGAAGGTCGCGTTCGGCAGGAGTTCGGTGACGACACCGGGAAATTCGAGGACTTCTTCTTTCGGCATTAAAGCTTCTTTTCCTGTCGGTTGAGGCCGGCGCCCATGGCAAAAAGCCGGGGGTCGCCGGAAATTGCGCGGAAACTACACAATCGTCGCGGTTTTGTGAACCTCGTTGATAAGGGTTTCTGCATTTGTTTCATCGGCAGCTCTAAAGCGAACCGCGATGCTCCACAAGTCGGTTCTCGATCAGGCCCAGCAGATGGTCCCGAACTTCGCGATAGGCATCCAGAACCTGTTCGCGCGTGCCATCGGTCGCCGACGGGTCGATGGTCGGCCAATAGATGACCTCCACGGCCTTGGCTCGCGTCAATTCCAGGGCGGCGTGGTGGGCCTCCGGCGAGAGCGTGATGATGATATCGAAGAAATCATCTTCCAGCTCCTCCATGGTCTGCGGCTGCCGGCGCCCGAGCGAAAGCCCGATCTCGTCCAGCACCACATCGACGAAGGGATTGCGCTCGCCGGCCCGCACGCCGGCAGACGCGATATAGGTGCCTTGCGGCAGCATGCTGCGTGCGATGGCTTCGGCCATCGGCGAACGGATGGCATTGAGCCCGCACATGAAGAGGATGGCGCCGGGCGCTTTGCCGTTGTGCTCGATCGCCTGCGGCAGCTCCATGCCGGTCACCCGCGCCAATAAAGTACGCAGACAAGCGTGAAGAGCCGGCGCGCCGTGTCGAAATCCACGGTGATCTTGCCGTCCAGCCGATCCATAAGCGTTTGAGAGCCTTCGTTGTGAATGCCGCGCCGGCCCATGTCGATCGCCTCGATCCGGCTGGGGGTGGCTGAGCGGATCGCTTCGTAATAGCTCTCGCAGATCATGAAGTAGTCCTTGACGATCCGGCGAAACGGGGTCAGCGACAGGATATGCGTGGCGACCATGCTGCCATCCTCGACGCGAATGTCGAAGACGAGCTTCTGGTCGACCAGAGACAGGTTGAGCAGATAAGGTCCGCCCTTATGCCCAACAGGCTCGAAGCTGTTTTCTTCGATCAGATCGAAGATGGCGACGGCGCGCTCATGCTCGACATCCGGCGTCGAACGGCCGATCGTGTCGTCCAGGACCACATCGCTCAGCCGGAAGACGCCCTTGGCCATGCCTTACCCTTCGAGATTGAGGCGGATCGCAACGGACCGCGCATGTGCATCCAGCCCCTCGGAATTGGCAAGCGCGATCGCCGCCGGCCCGAGTGCACGAAGCTGCTCCGCACCGAGCCGCAGGATCGAGGTGCGCTTGACGAAATCCAGCACGGAAAGGCCGGAGGAGAAGCGTGCGGAGCGGGCCGTCGGCAGTACATGGTTCGAGCCGCCGACATAATCGCCGATCACTTCCGGTGTGTGGCGGCCGACGAAGATGGCGCCAGCGTTGCGGACACCGGCCAGAAGCGGCTCGGGATCGTCAACCGCAAGTTCCAGATGCTCGGCCGCGATGCGGTTGGCAAGCGGAATGGCCTTCTTCAGCTCGGAAACCAGAATGACAGCGCCGAAATCGCGCCAGCTTGCGGCCGCCGTCTTGGACCGGCTGAGCCGCGCAAGCTGTCGCTCGACCGCCGCTTCCACGTCCCTACCGAATTCGGCATCATCGGTAATCAGGATCGATTGCGCGCTTTCGTCATGCTCGGCCTGTGCGAGGAGATCGGCGGCGATCCAATCCGGATCGTTGTTCTTGTCGGCGATGACGAGCACTTCCGACGGGCCGGCGATCATGTCGATGCCGACGGTGCCGAAGACCTGGCGTTTGGCAGCAGCCACATAGGCATTGCCGGGACCGGTGATCTTGTAGACCGGCTCGATCGTCTCGGTACCATAGGCAAGCGCTGCAATTGCCTGCGCGCCGCCGATGCGATAGATTTCCTCGACGCCGGCCATGCGCGCGGCGGCAAGCACGGCCGGATTGACGGCGCCATCTTTGGTCGGCACGACGATGACGATGCGGTCGACGCCGGCGACCTTGGCCGGCACGGCATTCATCAGCACCGAGCTCGGATAGCTCGCCGTGCCGCCGGGCACATAGAGGCCGACAGCCTCGATCGCCGTCCAGCGCGAGCCGAGGCCGACGCCGAGATCGTCCTCATAGATATCGTCCTTCGGCAGCTGCCGGCGATGATGCGATTCGATGCGGGTGGCGGCGACCTTCAGCGCGCCCAGAACCTCGGCCGGAACAGCCTCGATCGCCGCATCGATCTCCGCTTCGCTGACGCGCATCGGCGTCGTGGCGAAATCGACGCCGTCGAACTTGCTGGAATAGTCCGCAAGGGCTGCATCACCACGCGTCCGCACATCGTCGATGATGGCACGCACCACGGCGTTCACATCCTCGGACACTTCCCGCTTGGTCGTCAGGAAAGCGGCAAACTGCTGTTCGAACTCTTCAGACGCCTGATCCAGCCAGATAGCCAATGCTGATATTCCTCTTCCATCGAGGCCGCGTTCAGCGGCCGTATCCAACCGTTACAAGCCTATTCGCCCGCATCCGGATGCCTTGGCTTGTGCGCCGTTTCCCACGCGCCGCCGATATCCGCAAGCTGGGCCTCGATGCATTCGACATCGAGCGCAATGGTGGCCTGACCGGCAAGGGCCAGCTCGATCGTGCCGTCGGGGCCCTCGCCTCTCTGATCGAAGCGGATGGCGAGCAGCGACAGCACCTCGTCGCGGTTGCGCTGGTTGATGCCATTGGAACGGACCGCCTGCACGCGCTTGAACACCAGCGCGGCACGATGGCGCTCGTAAGGCTTGCTGCGCCGATCGGATTGCTCCCAGGCGAAGCGATTGGCAGCAAGCGAAAACTGCTCTTGCTTCGGCGCAAAGGACATGTCGCCGACCTTGAAAACGCTATCCTGCATATAGGCAGAAATGACATCCAGATCTTCGTTGTCGAGTGCCATTAGCTTGAGATCGCTCATTCGCCCTTTATCCCCGATCGCGCCAGTCAAACGCCGTTTCCAGCGTTTCTCTTCTGTGGACATAAGATGAGAGCGCCAAAGACGCAACCGAAGAAAACGGGCTTGCCCGCTCTCTTCGCGCCATCAGATGGAATTAACGCATGCCACGCAAAACCGTGTCACGGTTTTGCGACAGCGATAGGCACGAAACGGAGCTGTCTCGCGAAATCGCGCGCCTTAGTCGCTGATGCGCTCGACGACGGCGCCGCAGCGCGTCAGCTTGTCTTCCAGCCGCTCGAAGCCGCGATCGAGGTGATAGATGCGCGACACCAGCGTCTCGCCTTCGGCGGCAAGGCCGGCAATGACGAGCGAGACGGAGGCGCGAAGGTCGGTGGCCATGACCGGCGCGCCCTTCAGCTTCTCGACGCCCTCGATGCGGGCCGTCTGGCCGGAGAGCGAGATCTTGGCGCCGAGGCGAGCAAGCTCCTGCACGTGCATGAAGCGATTTTCGAAAATGGTCTCGGTGATATGCGAAATGCCCGAGGAGCGGGTCATCAGCGCCATGAACTGCGCCTGCAGGTCGGTCGGGAAGCCGGGGAACGGATCGGTGACGACGTCGACGGGCTTGATGCCGCCGCCATTGCGCATGATGCGGATGCCGTTGTTGGTCGGCGAAACGTCGGCGCCGGCCCGGCGCAGGCTTTCGAGCGCGGTATCGAGCAGCGTCATGTCGGTATTTTCGAGCGTGACGTCGCCGCCGGTCATGGCGACGGCCATGGCATAGGTGCCGGTCTCGATGCGGTCGGGCAGCACGCGATGACGGGCGCCCGAGAGCGAGGTGACGCCCTCGATGGTGATCGTGCTGGTGCCGGCGCCGGAAATCTTGGCGCCCATGGCGATCAGGCAGTTGGCAAGATCGACGACTTCAGGCTCGCGCGCCGCATTGCCGATCACGGTCGTGCCGCGGGCAAGCGTCGCGGCCATCATCAGCACATGCGTCGCGCCGACGGAAACCTTCGGGAAGACGTAGCGGGCGCCGATGAGGCCGCCCTTCGGCGCGGTGGCGTTGATATAGCCGCCGTCGATTTCCATGGTGGCGCCGAGCGCCTCGAGACCCTCGATGAACAGATCGACCGGGCGCGTGCCGATGGCGCAGCCGCCGGGCAGCGAAACGCGCGCCTGCCCCTCGCGGGCGAGCAGCGGCCCGATGACCCAGAAGCTCGCGCGCATCTTGGCGACCAGCTCGTAAGGTGCGGTCGTGTCGACGATGGTGCGGCAGGTGAAATGGATGGTGCGGGAATAGCCGTCTTCCTGGCGCTCGCGCCGGCCATTGACGGCGACGTCAACGCCGTGATTGCCGAGGATGCGCATCAAAAGCTCGACATCGGCCAGATGCGGCACGTTTTCGAGCGTCAGCGTATCGCTGGTCAGAAGCGAGGCGATCATCAGCGGCAGGGCGGCATTCTTGGCGCCGGAGATCGGAATGATACCGTTGAGCTCATTGCCGCCGACAATCCTGATACGATCCATATGTGCAATACGGGCGAGGCCCGCCTTTCCTGAAGTTCCGTGCGCCAAATTCCACGCATTTGGGGAGAGAGCGCTGTTTAGACGAAATAGATGAAGGCTTCAATTCGTTTGATGATGGGCGACATCAATCATTGCGATTCGTCCATTTTTGCGGCAACGCCCTACTCATCCCCTGTTTTTGCAGTCTTTGCTTTTGCCGCCGGCAGCCCATCCGTCTCGTCGGCCTGGCCGGCGCGGCGTGCCCGGACCTGCTGTTTGCGCCGCGAAAGATTTTCCCTGAGCTTCTGCGCCGCACGCTCCCGCCGCCGATCCGCCTCGGTGATCTGCTTCACGCCTTCGCCTGCCTCACCGGGCGTCGAACCACCCTGCAAAGCCTGCCCTTCATCGATTTTCGTCTTGTCTGCACCCATGGCTTTTCCATAGCCGAAAACCTCAGCCTTCAAAAGACCGACACATTTTTTCCAACGATCTTTCAAAGAACTTGCAATTTGCGGCTTGCACTCCGCCCCGACCTATGGCAATAGCCGCCTCGCCCAATACGGCGCACCTACCCGCGCCACGGATTGCTGCTATAGCTCAGGGGTAGAGCACTCCCTTGGTAAGGGAGAGGCCGAGAGTTCAAATCTCTCTAGCAGCACCAGTTTTTTCTCTGAAAATCTAAACTCTCCAGGCATGATTTTTAATCAGCCTTCCGCAACGGATAGCCGAGGAAAATTACAATGGGCAACTCCACCTGCGCAGCCTGAATGTTTAACTGAGCGGAGTAATATCCTTTTCAAGCTCCGCCACTTCCTTTTTAATTAATCGCAAGAACTGCCTGTTGATTCGATCCGGTGTCCAAGTAGCAATCTCAGCGATATCCCTCACAAGCATAACAGAGATAAGTTCCATTTTTTGATCCATCGTATAATCGTCAAAATGAGGAATATATCGTGAACCAGAGAGATTAAACTTGATCTCGTGATAAGCCTTTACGAACCGCTTTGGGTGTCCATATTGTTCCATCCCTAGGCGCCGCCATGCCCGAGAGACGAAAGCATCAAGCCTCTGAAGCTGTTTGATGTCCTCAGTCATAGAGAAAAAGAACATCCAGCCCATTCGCTTGCCATTGAAGATACAGCCCGTGATCTTCAAGTTCAGTCTCATCAATATCTTCGCCTGGTTTGCATTATATTTTGCGCTCGTTACGACAGTCATGATATTTTCGATCATCCTACGATAAGAGCTCTTCCGAACAGATATTAACGATGGCGTGAGATGATAGCCTAAGTAGTCCACCCCCTTTGAGAGCGGAACTATCTTGGTCTTGCTATTGTCGGTCAGTTGGTGGCAGCGAAGACCTATTCGCTCCAGCCGCCGACTAACTAGCCGGAAATTACGCTTAGCCTCCAACGTTTTACAAACAATAATAATGTCATCAACATATCTGAAGTAAGTAAACTTAGATTGCGCCGTCGAGTCAAAATCGGTCATGTAAATCGAAGAGAGAATATTTGAGACGCTAAGACCCTGCGGGATTCCGATAGGGTTACGATCGCCTCGATCAACGTCGCCAGTGGGTGTTTGAACCGCCTTGAGGATAAGATTGAGGAATGGCTTGTAGCGTATTCGCCTTCTCAGCCGATGCATCAACTCATCATGCACAACACTCGGATAAAAATCTTTGATGTCTATTTGGATAAATGAATAGTCATCGTTTAACGGCCGAATGAAATCAGAAATTTCCTCGATGATATAATGTGCAGGCGGCAGACGCGCGTCTCCAAAGATTGACATCAGCGCATTAGTGAGAGCACGTAGGGTAACCCGGTCTCTGACGGTTGCTATGGAGATCTCGCGAGGGGGCTTGCGGGGACCTTTTAAGATTAGCTTCTGTTTAAACGCCGTAAAATGGTAAGTGCCGTTTCTGACTTTCTCCGCTATCCGACCTATCTCACTGTCTAATGACTGAGTGAAAGCGGAGGGATGAACCCCGTCTTTTCCTACCGTGGAAGTCTCCGAGATGCGATCATCAAAAATCGCCATCAGTCGTTCAAATGCGAACTCTTGCTCAAAAACATCCTTCGCTTTCATTTATTTAGCCCATGAGCAAAATGAAAGGAGCAAAGAGAAACAACAATGGGACAAAAAAGAGGATCGCTAGCACCCCATAGTATATAACGCGCCTAAATAAATACGAAAACAACATGCAATACGTATAATTTAGTTCGTGATCGCCATTTTTGAGCTTATTTCCTTCAAAGCAAATTTGGCTAACAAGGAAATCATAGTAATCTCTATTAGAATGATTAGGGTAATCCCATAGTATTTCGTTGTATTGCCTTGATTTATCTAACGGCGACAGATCTTCTGCATGAAGCCTTTGAAGTTTCAAGTAACATTCCCGATAAAAAGACGCACTCGCCTCAAATCGGAAGCCGCCCGCAACTAGAGAAGCGACCAGTACAACAACAGAAGCTGAAAGATTAATCTGCTCCAACAGTGGATATGATTTGGTATAATAAGCAGAGAATATTGATAAAATTACTGTAAATAGAGAGTAATAAGTTACGGCAACATAACTAAATTTTTGATTCCTCAACGCCTTGCTCTCGGCAATCATCCGGACCCTAGAGGTTATCCATATACGGTCGTTAATGTTATCAATCGTGGATGCTGCCATCATGATAAACCAAAAATTCTGAGGTGGTCCGGACGCAAACACTCATAGCGACTAAGCACTCGTAAAACGAATGCAGCATAAGCTCAGGCGAACCTCTCTTGATAACCATAACCCACATACGTGAGCTAGTGAATTTCTTCACTCCGCCCGGACCAAAACTTAAGTAAGCTACAAAGGGATTCTTTTCAACTAGATCGGGTAAGTATTTACTCGCGTGATATGGATCTAACAAACCTACGAGCTTTGTGAGTTACGACCATTGACCTCTTACAAAACAATGCGGGTGGCCTAGTAAAATTACATGTGCAATATTTGGTCCACACACAAACACAGTTCCCGAAAGCACGGCCACCCCCACCCCCTCCCCAATTTAGCTGCAATCCCCCATTTAAACCCTTCTCCCATCACATCCATCTTGCCCCGGGAGAGAAGCCTCAATGTCGAAACTACGCGTCGCCGTTCTGTTTGGCGGTCAGTCCACCGAGCATGAGGTTTCCGTCATGTCGGCCCGCAATGTCATCAAGGCGATCGACGGCGGGAGATACGAGATCGTGCCGATCCTGATCGATCGCGCCGGGCGCTGGCTGCTGGTTACGGAAAAGGGCGGCGCGCTGCCGGAGCCGATTGCCTATGAAGGCACGGAAGTCTGCCTGGCTCCGGGCGGCAAGGGGCGACTGATGGCGCTGGAAGGCTCGGACGCGCGCGAACTGCCTGCGGTCGACGTGCTGTTTCCGGTGCTGCATGGGCTGAACGGCGAGGATGGCTCCATTCAGGGCCTCGCCCAGATCGTCGGCCTCCCCCTCGTCGGCTGCGGCATTCTGGGCTCGGCAAACGCAATCGATAAGGATATGGCAAAGCGCCTGCTGCGCGAGGCCGGCCTGCCGGTGGCCCGCTCCGTCACGCTAACGCGCGGCGAAAAGCCCGATTTCGATGAGATCGCAGCCACGCTCGGCTCGCCCGTCTTCGTCAAGCCGACGCGCCAGGGCTCGTCGGTCGGCGTCAGCAAGGTGCAGGATGCCGCAGAGTTCGAAAGCGCGCTGGCCGAGGCCTTCCGGCATGACCGCAAGGTGCTGGTCGAGGAGTTCGTCCGCGCCCGCGAGATCGAATGCGCTGTTCTGGAAGAGCCTGATGGTACGCTCTTCGTCTCGGTGCCGGGCGAGATCGCCACGGCGCCGGCGCATGGCTTCTACTCCTACGAGGCGAAATATCTCGATCAGGACGGCGCCGTCGTCACCGTGCCGGCGGATATTCCGGCCGAGACGGCAGACGTGCTGAAGCGGATGGCGGCGGATGGCTTCCGCGCGCTCGGCTGCGAAGGGCTGGCGCGCGTCGATTTCTTCTTGGCGCCGGATGGAAGCGTCGTCATCAACGAGATCAACACCATGCCGGGCTTCACCAACATCAGCATGTATCCCAAGGCCATGGGCGCCTCGGGCATTTCCTATCCGGAGCTCGTTGGCCGCCTGATCGAGCATGGGCTTGCGCGGGCGCGGCAGGCCTAGTTCGCAGGTCGGCGACGCCCGCCATCAGACCTTTTCCGTCTTCTTGGTCTTGACCTTCGGCTCGGCCGGCGCATCGGGCGTCGGTGCCAGCAGCTTTCTGAGCGAGGCGATCTTGTCCTTCACCAGCGGGCGGAAGCGGCTGGCGCGATAGGGCATGTCGGCAGCGCCATAACCTTCCGGGCCGTCATCATTGCCGCGATGGATCTCCTCGAGCTTCACGCCGATGAAGGTGCCGTCGACATAATGCGTGTATTCGCCGACCCAGCGGATGGTGTAGATCGTCCCCTTGCGGATCAGCTGATCGATGCTGACATGCTTGAACTTGTCATCGATACAGACGACCTTCTGGCCCACATGGAAATCGTAACTCACCCAGCCCTCCTTGAAGCGGCGGGAGCAACCCGCTGCATCGTTCAGATACAAGCATATCCGTATATGCGCCACGGAGTAAACTCAACGAATGTCGCAGCCAGGATCAATGAAGCGTTGACAAAGCAACCCGTTGACATCCTTCATGGAAGGCTGAAGATTGCGCTTCGTCCGAACAGCCGTAAGGTTTGGCTTTCACGTCCATATCCGATACCCGCAAGGCCCGCTGAAGGCTCGTTAAGTTCATGCCCACCCTCCGCCTCATCGCTGACGATCTCACAGGCGCGCTCGATACCGCAGTCGAATTCGTCGGTGTCTACGGGCCGATCGAGGTGCAGCGCGAAGATGCGCTGCCGGCAAGCCTGCCGGATTATCTGGCGATCGACAGCGGCACGCGCGAGAAAACGGCTGCCGAAGCTGAGATTATCGTCGGCGGCATCGCGCCGCTGCTGGAGGGTGCCGATCTTGCCTTCAAGAAGGTGGATAGCCTGTTTCGCGGCCCCTGGGCGGTGGAGCTCGCTGCCTGTTTCCGGCTCGGCCACTGGCGGCATTGCATCCTCGCGCCGGCTTTTCCGCATCACGGACGGCACACAAGGGGCGGACGGCAGGTGCTGTTTGCCGGGAAAGACGCCTGGCGCGATGTCAGCGGCGATCTGGTCGCTCACTTGCGAGCCGAAGGACTGCCTGCCTTCAACACGACGCCTGGCGTTGAAAACCAGCTCATTCCCGATGGCATCCATGTTTTCGATGCCCATTCGGACGACGATCTGGACGCCGTCATCGCATGGGTATCATCGCAGCTGGAGGGACCGGTCCTTTGGAGCGGCACCGGCGGGCTGGCCCGGGCCCTTGCACGGAATATCGACCTGGCGACGCATCATCGCCCTCATCCCGAAAAACCCTCAGGCAAAAAGCGCCCGGCGCCGGCCGTGCCCGTTTCGCGCCGGCTGCAAAGGCCGGTGCTCGGCCTGTTCGGCTCGGACCAGCCAATCACGCTGGCGCAACTCCAGGCATGCGGCCCCTATTGGCTGAAGCTTGCGGAAGGTGCGGACGCCGACGCCGTCGATCGCCAGATCCAGCAGAGCGGTGTCGCCATGGTCAGCCTCGATCTGCCGGCGGGGCTTGATCGCGACGATGCAGCAAAGCGCATCGCGGCAACCTTCGGCAGCATAGCGAGTGCACTGCCTGCTCCCGCCACATTGATTGTCGCCGGTGGCGAGACTCTACGCAATCTTTGCTCGGCGCTCAGCGTCACCGCCCTCAGCATCACCGGCCAGGCAGCGCCCGGCCTGCCGCGCTCGACGATTGTCGGCGGCCCGTGGCAAGGGACCACGGTCATCTCCAAATCAGGCGCATTCGGCGGCCCCACCCTATGGCGCGATCTCCTGAATGAAAACGCGCTGATCGCCGGAGGAGAAGAACCATGACGCGGCACCTTGCAATCACCATGGGCGATCCCGCCGGCATCGGCCCGGAAATCATCGTCAAGGCCGCAGCCCAACTGAAGGACAGGCTTGACGACGGTAAGTTGAAACTAACGATTATCGGCAGCGGCCCTGCCCTGCGCTTCGCCGAACAGCAGCTCGGCCTCGATATCAAGATCCCTGAAGCGCAGATGGAGAGCGGCTGGCCGAACCTCTGCTTCATTCAGGCCGATGCCGAAGGCGAACCGATCCTGCCCGGCCAACTTTCAGCCGATGGCGGCCGCATGGCCTTCAAGGCGGTCGAAAAGGGCGTTCAGCTCGCCATGTCGGGCAAGGTCGGTGGTATCGTCACTGCGCCGCTCAACAAGGAAGCATTGAACAAGGCCGGCTTCCACTATGCCGGCCACACCGAACTGCTGGCGGAACTCACCGGCGCGCGCGGCTCTGTCATGATGCTGGCCCATGGCAATATGCGCGTCAGCCACGTCACCACCCATGTCGCACTGGAGGATGTGCCAAAGCGCCTGACGCCTGAGCGGCTGCGGCTCGTCATCGACTTGACCGACCAGGCACTCAAGCATCTCGGCATCGCCAGGCCGAAGATTGCGGTGGCGGCGCTCAATCCGCATGCCGGCGAAGGCGGGCTCTTCGGCCGTCAGGATATCGACATCTCCGCGCCCACCATCGCCAAGGCAGTATCCGACGGGCTCGATATCGTCGGCCCCGTCCCCGGCGATACCGTCTTCGTCAAGCTGCGCGCTGGCCAATATGATGCGGTTGTCGCGATGTATCACGATCAGGGCCATATCCCGGTCAAGCTGCTGGGGTTCGAAATCGATCCGGCAACGGGAAGGTGGATGGATCTTTCCGGCGTCAACATCACGCTTGGCCTGCCGATCGTGCGCACCTCCGTCGATCACGGCACGGCTTTCGACATCGCCGGCAAGGGCATTGCCAATGAACGCAGCCTGATCGAGGCGATCGAATTCGCCGAAAGGCTTGCGGCCGGCCGTTAGGACGCTCGAGAAGCCCCGGATGTCTCGCCAAAAAGCAGATCGGTCCGCTCGGCGAGCAGCGCAAGAAAGGCTTTCGTCCGGGCAGCCGGGCGCGGCCCCGGTGGATAGATGGCATGGACGTCCACTCGCCTGAACTCATAGGAGGGCAGCACGGGAACGAGCCGTCCATCAGCGATTTCCCGGCCACAGACGGCAGCGAACAATGCACCTATTCCCCTTTCCGCCAGCACCGCCTCCATGAGCGGCCGCCAGTGATTGACGCGCCATGCGGTGCGGATGGGCACTTCTATCGGCCCGCCGTCGAGATCGATCAGATGCAGGCGCTCATCCGCCGCGAAACCGGTGAAACGGATGAAGGGGTGGGCCGCAAGCTCTGCCGGTTCGCGCGGCAGCCCTTGCCGCTCGATATAGCCGGGAGCGGCCAGCAGGAGCCGCCGCATCGTCCCCAGCCGGCGCGCAATGAAATTGCCGCTGCCGATCTCGCCGATACGGATAGAGAGATCCACACCTTCGGTCATCGGATCGACGAAGCGATCGTTCAAGGTCACATCTACAGCCAGAGCCGGATGCAATGTCTGGAATTCGATGAGCAGCCTCGGCAATGTCATCTCTCCAAGGCCATGCGGCGCTGCGATCCGAAACGTTCCGGTCAAAGATGTCTCGGCCGAGGCGACGGAAGCCTCCGCCTCCTCGGCTGCTTCGATGGCGCGCTTGGCATATTCGTAGAAGCGTGCACCGGCATCGGTCGCCTGCACCGAACGTGTCGTCCGGTAGAGGAGCCGCGCGCCCAAATGCTTTTCCAGCTTTTCGACGCGTTCGCTTACGGTGGGCTGACCGAGGCCGAGATCGCGCGCGGCGGCCGAAAGGCTGCCGCGTTCGACGACACGAGTGAAGATGCGCATGGCCGAAAGCATATCCATGGCCGCATTCTATCGTCTTTTACGATAAATGACATCGTCATTCGCTTTCTTCTAAAGCATATGCCGATCGACGATGTTCGGGCCGGTCAACAATCCAATCGGAGAACCAGTCTTGCAGACCAGCACCATTCAAACGGGTAATACACAGGCTCAGTCGTTCCAGGGGCAGAACATCGTCATCATCGGCGGCTCCTCGGGGATCGGGCTAGCGACCGCCAGGCAGGCCAAGAATGCCGGCGCAAATCTCTTTCTGGTATCCCGCAATCCTGAGCGTCTTCGGGAAGCTGCCGAAGTGGTCGGCGGCGCGACCCAGATTGTCGCAGACATCGCCGCCCCGCAGCCGGCGATATTTGCAGGGATCGACAGGATCGATCATCTGCTGATCACCGCCGGAACGGTGCACCTGCAGTCGCTCAAGGATCAGTCGGAGGCAGATCTCTCGAAGGTCATCCGCGAGCGCCTGATCGGACCCCTGCTCGCCATCAAGGCTGCTCTTCCCCTTCTGCATGCGGCAAGCTCGATTACCATGACCTCTGGGCAGTTCGCCTCCCGCCCCGCCGCCATCGGTGCGATCGTGGCAGCCGCCGTCTCCGCGGTCGAAAGTACGGTTCGCGCCCTTGCCATTGAACTGTCGCCGATGCGTATCAACGCGGTTTCGCCGGGATGGGTGGATACCCCGCTGCTCGACGGGTTGATGGGCGAGGCCAAGCGGCAGGTGCTCGAACAGACCGCCTCGACCCTGCCCAGCCGCAATATCGGCCGGCCGGAGGATATCGCACAGGCGATCCTTTTCCTGATGGCGAACCGCTTCGTGACGGGAGAGGTCCTGCATATCGATGGTGGCGGACGGTTGGTATAAACGCCACCGCCCGGCATGGGTTCAAAAAAATTTTCGCCCCTTGTCGGTCTTGCCGCTCCTCTTTCGTCCTACGGGCATCCAATAGGAGAGAGGAGCACACGATGTCCAAGATTGCCCCATGCCTGTGGTTTGCACGAGAAGCAGAGGAAGCAGCGAACCTCTATGTTTCGCTCTTTCCGAATTCCCGTATCGATCATGTGCAGAAGAACGTTATCGACACGCCCGCCGGCAAGGCCGATCAGGTTCTCGTCGTCAACTTCACGCTTGCCGATCAGCGCTTCATGGCGCTGAACGGCGGCAACCGCATCGAGTTCACCCACGCCATCTCGCTGGAGGTGGATTGCGTCGATCAAACCGAAGTCGACTGCCTGTGGGACGGGCTTGCCGATGGCGGAACACCCGTGGCATGCGGTTGGATAACGGACCGTTACGGCGTTTCCTGGCAGATCGTGCCGACCGTGCTCAGCAAGTATATCGCCGATCCGGATCCGGCCAAGGCCGCCCGCGTCATGCAGGCCATGATGCAGATGGTCAAGCTCGATATTGCCGGCCTCGAAGCCGCCTATCGCGGCTGAACATCTTGACTATTGGGAGGTTGTACAAAGTGCGACCGCACAAGGGTGACGCTAAATTCCCCGCAATTTCAACGATTCGGACCAATGCCGGTGCCCGCAAGACTTGCGATAAATCGATGCTTGGAATACCGTCTTGCGCAGGCTTGTCAAAATCGGGTTTCTCGAAACCATTTCAAGCAATTGGACTGCCGCGGCCATTCAGGCGCGACCCGGCAGGAAACGGTCGATTTCATGCAGCATCAACGGGGCCGTATCGATCTCACTGGACGCGACTACACGGCGATCTATGCACTGAGCGATATCCATGGCAGCTACGATGAGATGGTGGCGGCCGAAAGACGCATCGTTGAGGATGCCCGCGGCCTTCCCGGCCGAAAGCTGCTGATGTATCTCGGCGATTATGTCGATCGTGGGCCGCGCTCGAGCGATGTCCTGGCGCATCTCTGCGCCCCGCCGCCCGAAGGTTTCGACCGCTATGCTCTTTGCGGCAATCACGATGATGCCTTCCTGCGCTTTCTGGACGATCCCGATGCCAATATCCACTGGCTTGAGTTCGGCGCGCTGCCGACGCTTCTGTCCTATGGCATCGACGCCAGACATGTGCTTTTCGACCTGGGGTATAGCATTGGGGAGCTGCGCGACCTGACCCTCAAGGCAATGCCGCCAGCACATGTCGATCTGCTGCGCTCGCTGGCCGTAGCCGTCACTCTCGGCTCGACGCTCTTCGTCCATGCAGGCATCCAGCCGGGCGTTGGTTTAGGCGAGCAGACGGATGAGGATCTGATGTGGATCCGCGAGCCGTTCCTGTCAGAGGGGCCGCAATTGCCGCTACTGGTGATCCACGGTCACACGCCGGGCTCCCATCCCGTTTTCGGCCTAAGCCGCATTGGCATCGATACAGCCGTTTCCATGGGCGGAACCCTGACGATCCTCAAGATCGCCAACGGCAGACAGATGATTCTGCCACCGATTTAGACAGCCCAAACGAAAACCCCGGCCTGAAGCCGGGGTTTGTTTCTCAGGTGCCTCACTCCGCCGCCATCGCGGGGGGAAGCTGGATTGTATTCTCCTCGTCGTCGGACTGATCCTTGGCCGGCGGCTCGGCCGATTTGTTCTTCGGCTCGCGGCCGAAGAACAGTGCATAGCCGGCGGGCAATACGAAGATCGTCAGGATCGTCGCCACGAGAATGCCGCCCATCATCGCATAGGCGAGCGGACCCCAGAAGACACCGCGCGAAATCGGGATCAGCGCCAGCACGGCCGTCAGCGCCGTCAGCATGATCGGCCGGAAACGACGCACGGCCGAACCGATGATCGCTTCCTTCCGGTCCATACCCGCCGCAATATCCTGGTCGATCTGGTCGACGAGAATGATCGAGTTGCGGATGATGATGCCGAGCAGCGCGATGACGCCGAGGATCGCTACGAAGCCAAAGGGCGCACCGCTGATCAAGAGGGCCGCTGCCGCGCCGATGATGCCGAGCGGGCCGGTCGCCAGCACCAGCATCGCCTTGCCGAAGTGCTGCAGCTGCACCATCAACAGCACAACGATGACGACGAGCATGATCGGCGCCTTGGCAGCGATCGAGGCCTGGCTTTCGGCACTGTCTTCGGCACCGCCCTGGATCTGGATCTTATAGCTGGCCGGCAGGCTGTTCCTGAGATCAGCCATGTCGTTATAGAGCTTGGCCGTCACGTCGTTCGACTGCACGTTGTCAGGCAGGGTTGCCCGCACCGTGATGGTCGGCAAGCGGTCGCGGCGCCATTCGATGCCCTGCTCCATCGCAGGCACGATCTTGGCGACCTGCGATAGCGGCACGAAACCGCCGGAGTCGGTCGGAATATAGACCGAGTTGACCGACGTCAGCAGATGACGGCTTTCCTCCGGCTCGCGGGCAACAATCCCGACGGTTTCCTCGCCCTCGCGATAGTTGTCGAGCGTGACACCGGACATCGAAGCTTGCAGCATCTGGCGGATGCGCTGCGAGGTGACACCGAGGGCGCGGGCGCGGTCCTGATCGATCACCAGCTTCATGGCGGGCACCGGCTCGAGCCAGTCATCATGGATGGCGCCGAGCAGCGGATTCTGGGCAAAGCGCTGCTTCACCTCGTCGGCAATATGGCGAACTTGCTGCCGGTCCGGACCCATGACGCGCATCTGCACGGGCCAGCCTGTGGGAGGGCCGAGGAACAGGCGATCGACCTTGCCGCGGACCGACGGGAAATCTGCTGCCAGGATGCCACGCATCTTGACGATCAGACGCTCGCGGGCCGGCTCGTCCTTGGCCATAACAAGCATTTGGGCATAGTTCGGATTGGTGAGCTGCTGATCGAGCGGCAGGAAGAAGCGCGGCGCGCCCTGGCCGACATAGGTGGCGATGAAGCGCTTGTCCGGATCATCGGCCATGCGGGCTTCCAAGGCCTGCGCCTGCCGCTCGACTTCCTTGATGCTGGTGCCTTCCGGCAGCCAGAGATCGACCAGAATTTCCGGACGCGACGACTGCGGGAAGAAGTTCTGCGGAATGAACTGGAAGGACCACAAGCTGCCGACGAAGGCGGCAAGCGTCAGAGCCAGAACGATGATGCGATGGCGCACGGCCCAGGCGACTGAAGAGTGCAGACGGCGATAGAAGCGCGTATCGAACACGTCATGATGCTCGCCGGCATGATGGCGCTGCCTGAGGATCATATAGCCGAGCCAGGGCGTGAAATAGACTGCGACGAACCAGGAGATCACGAGCGCTATGCCGACGACGTAGAACAGCGTGCGGACATATTCGCCGGCCGTCGACGCCGCAAATCCCACCGGAATGAAGCCGGCGGTCGTGATCAGCGTACCCGTCAGCATCGGGAAGGCGGTCGAGGAATAGGCGAAGCTGGCGGCATCGAGCTTCACCAGCCCCTCTTCCAGCTTGCGCTCCATGAGCTCGACCACGATCATGGCGTCATCCACCAGCAGGCCGAGGGCGATGATGAGCGCGCCGAGAGAGATGCGCTGCAGGTCGATGCCGAACTCGTACATGATGGCGAAGGTGGCTGCCAGCACCAGCGGAATGGCGATGGCGATCACGAGGCCGGAGCGCCAGCCGATCGACAGGAACGACACGATCAGAACGATGACGAGAGCTTCGCCGAGCGCATGCATGAACTCGCTGATAGCGTCGGTCACAACGTCGGGCTGGTTGGCAATCTGATCGACCTGAACGCCGACCGGCAGCGAGGCCTCGAAGCGCTTGTAGGTTTCCTCAACAGACTTGCCGACATCGGTCACCTTGAAGCCATTGGCCATAACGACGCCGAGTTGCACGCTCGGATGGCCGTTATACAGGAATTTGGCGGTGTAGGGGTCCTGCAGACCGGCGGTGACCGTGGCGATGTCGCCAAGGCGGGTCACCTGGCCGCCGGCGGTCAGCCGCAGGTTCTTGATATCCTCGATTTTGTTGACGTCGCCTCCGACCGAGATGCGCACCGAACGCGTGCTGGTATCGACGGTGCCGGCGGGATCGACATTGTTCTGGCCGACGATGGCACTCTTCAAATCGGTGAGCGTCAGTCGACGCTCGGCCAGAACCTTGGAAGAGACATCGATATAGATCTGCTCAGCCTGGTCGCCGATGATGGTGGCCTTCTCGACGCCGGGCGTCGAGAGCAGCATGTCGCGCGCCTGGATGGCGAATTTCTTCAGCTCCGGATAGGTATAGCCGTCGCCGCTGATCGAATGCAGCGTGATGAAGGTATCGCCGAACTCGTCGTTGAAATAAGGGCCGAGCAGGCCGGACGGCAGCTCGTTGTTGATATCGCCGATCTTCTTGCGGATCTGGTAGAAGGCATCCTTCACCTCGGCCGTATTGGTATCGCCCTTGATCTGGACTGTCGTGATGGCAAAGCCGGCACGGGTGTAGGATTTGACCCAATCGAGATGCGGCGTTTCCTGCAGCTTGCGCTCGATCTTGTTGACCACCTGGTCTTCCATGTCCTGCAGGGAAGCGCCGGGCCACACGGTCTGCACGACCATGACGCGGAAGGTGAAATCCGGGTCTTCCTTCTGGCCCATATGGGTCAGGCCGAGCGCGCCGGCGATGATGATGAGCCCGAACAGGAAGCGCGCGATGCTTGGATGGGCAATCGCCCAACGCGACAGGTTGAAACGCTTCCTCTCGGAGGAGGTGCTGTTGATGGACATGATGTCGTCCCTCTCGATCCGGGTCAGCGTACGATATCCGCCGAAGCGGCTTTGGTTTCTGCGGCTGCCTGCTGGGCTGCGGCACCAGACAGTTTGACCTTCATGTTCTCGGTCATGAACTGGGTGCCGGCGGCAACGACGACATCGCCGGCCTTGAGGCCATCGGCGACGCGCACGCCGTCATCGGCGAAATCGGCAACCTTGACGGCACGCGAATGGACGGTGCCAGCGCTGCGATCGACGAGCCAGACGATCTGCTTTCCGTCCTTCTGCGCAAGTGCGCTGAGCGGAATGGAAACGAACGGCTGGGTGTTGTCGGCGAATGCCTCGATCGTCGCTGTCATGCCGAGCAGCACGCGCTGATCGGCCGGCAGGCTCACGCGCACCGCAAACGTGCGCGACTGATCGGCGCTACCGGATACTTCCCGCACCTTTCCGTCCAGTACGAGTGCCGAGTCCGACCAGAAGCGCGCCTTGACGTCCTTGCCGACCTTGAACTGGGCAATGTCCATTTCCGGTACGGCGACCTGCACTTCCTTCTCGCCATCGACTGCAACGGTGACGACCGGCGTGCCCGAAGCGACCACCTGACCGACATCGGCATTGATTGATGTGACGATGCCGTTCATGTCCGATGCCAGGTCGGCATAGGCGACCTGGTTCTTCGCTTCGGTGAGCGCCGAGACGGCGGAATCGCGCGACGAAACAGCTTGCTCATAGGAGAGCTCGGCCTGTTCGAGCTGCGACTTGGAGGTGACGTTCTTGTCGAACAGCGCCTGGGCGCGATTGCGGGCGAGCTCGGCCGTCTGCACCTGCTTTTCAGCTGAATCCAGAGTTGCCTGGGAACGACGAACGGCAAGGGTATAATCGGTCGCATCGATGCGGGCGAGCACATCGCCGGGCTTCACTCTCTGGCCGATATCCACCTTGCGCTCGACGATCTTGCCGTTGATGCGGAAGCCGAGATTCATCTCGGTGCGCGCGCGCACGGCGCCGGAATAGTCGAGCTTGCGTGTCGTGTCTGCCTGGGCGATCTCGACCACCTTCACCGGACGGATCACCTCCGCCGTCTCTTCCTTCTTCTCGTTGCAGCCCGAGAGCCCAAGCCCCAGGGCGGCAATGAGAACCGCGCCGGCTGCAGCCCTTAGAGTGTTGGTCGTCAGCGAAACCATGTCGCTCTCCTAAAGTCGAATAAAAACGGGAGCGCTCCGGCCATCCGGTGCGCGAACTGCTATTTCTTCAAGGCCCTGATGACGAATTCGATGAGATCTTCGGGCTCGGCCTGGTATGATTTGGCAAGACACTGCGCCACCATCTGCGGATGGCAGAGATCGACGGTCGCCGCGGCAAAGCACTTGGCTGCGACACGCGGGTCCTGCTCGGCAAACTCGCCGGCAGCAATCCCTTCGGCGATGATCTCGGCGACCAGATCCTGCATATGTTCGATGTGCTTTTCGATGACATGCCAGTCGCGCTCTATGGCGACGATGACCATCTCATGAACCTTCTGCTCGTCGAGCATGGTCTCCAACGTCATCTTGTATTGGCCCATGGTATAGGCCCTCAGCCGATCGGCTGCGCTAAGCGGCTGGTTACGAATATTGAAAGCCATCTGATAGCTCTGCTGGAGCATACGCCCGCAAAGAGCCTGATGGATTTCAACCTTGGAGCCGAAGAACCGGTAGATGTTCGCCGTCGACATGCCGAGATCACGGGCGATATCGGCCACGGTCGTCTTGCTATAGCCATAGTGGCGAAACAGCCGTTCAGCGGCTTCGAGGATACGCGCGATGTTGTCCTGACGCGCAGGGTCGGCGCTGACATCGGGAAGATCGAGCATAGATAGAACCTGATGATTTACGAGTGACGATTTTCAATTTTCGTCACTCGTAAATCATCAGAGCGCCGATGTCAAGAAAACCGCCTGCAATCGCGGGCGGTTTTCGAATGCTACGCGATGAAGTTGAAACGCGCCGAACAACTTGCAACAAGGGTTAAATGATCGGCAACGCTCCCTGCGGAACGGGCCGAAAGTGTCCAACATGCGATGGAGCGGTGGCGTCCGGTCAGATCCCCAGGAGCGCAGGACGGAAGCGACGGATGCTCAGATAGCCGACAAGCAGGCACACCACGAGGAGAGCCACCTGCGCCACCAGTATCGGCGGCTCGTTACCATTGGGTGCCAGCGCATTCAGCGCCGGTACCTTCTGGAACGATTGAATGATCAGCACCAGACAGTTGAAGAACAGCAGCACCATGGCCCCCACGATGAAAACAGGGCGCCAGATGCCGGCAAGATGGAAGCTGTAGCGTGCCAGCGCGGTCGGTATGAAGATGAGAACGCACAGACCGCCGACGATGATTGCCGGTGTGGCAGCGTGAAACGGAAACAGAAAACCCGTCAAGCTGGTGAGAATGGTCGCGACCATATAGACCAGTGTCGATCGCTCGTGACGATTGGCGGTAAGAAAGCCGTGAGCGACGACAATGCCGCTGACGATCGCAATCAAACTTATGACGACGTGAATTAAGAGAATTCCTGACATTCGCCTCTCCCTTGAGCACCGCATTCCCATGAATGACAGCCCATGCCCGAATGCGGAATATATGCGAAACGCGCCGCGCCAACCAGCGCGACGCGAAAGCTGAAATGGCCGGTTCAGGCGGCGTGAACTTCCAGCGAAATCGGAACCGAAGCGAGAGCCTTGGAAACCGGGCAGCCGGCCTTGGCCTTGTTGGCAAGCTCGGTGAAGGTGGCTTCATCGGCGCCTGGAATCTTGCCCGTCAGGGTCAGATGGATTGCGGTGATGGCAAAGCCGCCTTCGACGCTTTCCAGCGTGACCTTGGCCGTGGTCTCCATGCTTTCGGCAGTGAAGCCAGCCTCATTGAGGATCAGCGACAAGGCCATGGTAAAGCAGCCGGCATGCGCAGCCCCGATCAGCTCTTCCGGATTAGTGCCGGGGACGCCTTCGAAGCGGCTGGCGAAACCGTAGGGATAATGACTGAGCGCGCCGCTCTGCGTCGAGATCTGGCCTTTGCCATCCTTCAGACCGCCGGACCATTGAGCCGAACCTGTACGATTGATCTGCATGTCGTCCTCCTTGTCGTTGAACTGAGCCTTGGGAGCAGAATCCTCGCTTCCCGCGATGATCCGACGGCAATGGCATTCACGCCGGCCGCACGGACACCATAATCCTTCTATCCATCGAAGACGACGCCGCCATAACAGGAGCGGCGCCGACTTCAACAAAGCGCAGCGCGGCGAATTGTTCCCGCCTGCGATGGGGTGATGCCATTTAATCATCATACAAGACCATTGCTAATGTATGATGATTAACGTATCTTGGCGCCCATGCGAAAAGCGCTTGGAACGCAAGCGGGCATTGGCTGCATGCACGGCCGACATCCGCCCCTCGCGGCAAGTGATTTCGGGAGCGCACAATGGTCTGGAGGAAGTAGGGTGGATTCGGTTGAAGGACAGGGGCATGACTCCTCGGCTCAGCCGGCGCGCCGTCCGCGCGTCCGCAAGAACGTGACCGCGTCGATTGCCGAAGACATTTGCTCCGAGCGCTATCCCTCGGGCTCGACCCTGCCGCGCGAGAACGATCTGTGTGCGATTTATGGCGTCAGCCGCACGGTCATCCGCGAATCCCTCAAGATACTGGAATCGAAGGGGCTCGTGCGCGGCAAGCCGCGCATCGGCACATCAGTCTGCGACAAGAACGACTGGAACATCCTCGATCAGGATGTGCTCGAATGGATGGGTCCCTACATCGCCGGTTTCGATATTCTCGGCTCCATCCTGGAGGCTCGCCGCACGATCGAGCCCGTTGCCGCTGAATATGCCGCCGAGCGGGCCACCGCTCAGGAGATTGCCGATCTCGACAATGCCTGGCGGCAGATGCGCGATAGCGGCGACGATCCGGAAGGCTTCACCGAAGCCGACGTGACTTTTCACAAACTGCTGCTGAGCGCCAGCCACAACCAGGTGTTCCGCCGCCTGTCGAGCGCCATGCATGCCGGCCTCAAATATGCGCTGCACGCCTCGAATGTCGCCGCTCACAGCCGGGACGAGGCGATCGTCGTCCACGGCCAGCTGGTGGAGGCGCTACGTCTGCGCGACCGCGCTGCGGCCCGCGACTGCGCCCATCGCATGCTCGATCTTGCCGCCCGTGACCTTGCCGTCGAACGACGGCCGGATGGCGGGCGGAAAACCAATCCCGAAACCCCGACATCCGCGGCATCGCGCCGCTGATACGATTCAAAGTCGAAATGGAAGCAATGCCATGAAGATCACGAAACTGACGACCTACATAGTGCCGCCACGGTGGCTGTTCCTGAAAATCGAGACGGATGAGGGCATTGTCGGCTGGGGCGAGCCGGTCGTGGAAGGCCGTGCGCTGACCGTGCAGGCAGCCGTGCACGAGCTTGAAGACTATCTGATCGGCAAGGATCCCTTCCTGATCGAGGATCACTGGAACGTCATGTACCGCGCCGGCTTCTATCGCGGCGGCGCCGTCCATATGTCGGCGATTGCCGGCATCGACCAGGCGCTCTGGGACATCAAGGGCAAGGCGCTCGGACAGCCGATCCACTCGCTGCTCGGCGGCCAGGTGCGCGACAAGATCAAGGTTTACTCCTGGATCGGCGGCGACCGTCCCTCCGACGTCGCCAACAACGCCAAGGACGTCGTTGCCCGCGGCTTCAAGGCAATCAAGCTCAACGGCTGCGAGGAAATGCAGATCGTCGACACCTACGACAAGGTGGAAAAGGCGGTCGAGACCATCGCCACCATCCGCGAGGCGATCGGCCCCTATATCGGTATCGGCGTCGATTTCCACGGCCGCGTCCACCGGCCGATGGCCAAGGTACTCGCCAAGGAGCTGGAGCCCTACAAGCTGCTCTTCATCGAAGAGCCCGTGCTGTCGGAAAACCGGGAGGCGCTGAAGGAAATCGCCAATCATTGCTCGACGCCGATCGCGCTTGGCGAACGTCTCTATTCGCGCTGGGACTTCAAGTCGGTCCTGTCGGATGGCTATGTCGACATTCTCCAGCCCGACCTCTCCCATGCCGGCGGCATCACCGAATGCCGCAAGATCGCGGCCATGGCCGAAGCCTATGACGTGGCGCTGGCGCCGCATTGCCCGCTCGGTCCGATCGCGCTTGCCGCCTGCCTGCAGGTCGATGCCGTCAGCTACAATGCTTTCATCCAGGAGCAGAGCCTCGGCATCCACTACAATAAGGGCAACGACATCCTCGACTACATCTCCAACAAGGAGGTGTTCCAGTATGCCGACGGCTTCGTCTCGATCCCGCAGGGACCAGGCCTCGGCATCGAGGTCGACGAAGCCTATGTCATCGAGCGCGCCAAGGAAGGCCATCGCTGGCGCAACCCGGTCTGGCGCCACGAGGACGGTAGCGTCGCCGAGTGGTAAGATCACGGCCCTCTCCTGACAGACGAAGGGCCTGATATCCGCAATGATTACGGGCCCGATGGCAGCAGATTTGCGCTATCGGGCCCTTTCTTTAGACAGTGCTCTTTTAGTCCGGCACCTTTCCCCTTTGCCGCGCTGCGGCGAAAATGGCTGCAAACTCGGTTTGCTACTCTCAAAAAAGTTGCGCCTGCAGTATCGGCGCAGATACTGCAGGCGCGTCATGCGTCTCAACAAGCCCCCAGGGAGACGCATTCCCAGAGCATGATCACCAAAAGGCGTGGAGTGCCCTCTAGCTCAGACCATGCTCAAGCAGGCAATTTCAAACTTACTCCCGTTCGCCGGTGAGATTCAGCAGCAGCTGGAAGATGTTGACGAAGTTCAGGTAGAGCGACAGGGCACCGAAGACGGCGAGCTTCTGCTGCGATTCCTGATCGTGGTTTTCGGCATATTGTTCCTTGATGTTCTGCGTATCCCAGACGGTCAGGCCGACGAAGACGACGATACCGATCACCGAGATTGCGAACTGCAGAGCGCTCGAACCCAGGAAGATATTGACGATGCTGGCAATGATCACACCGAACAGGCCCATCATCAGGAACGAGCCGATGTTGGAAAGATCACGCTTCGTCGTGTAGCCGTAAAGGCTGGTCGCGCCGAACATGGTCGCGGCGATGAAGAAGGTGCGCGCGATGCTCGTGCCGGTGAAAACCAGGAAGACCGAGGCCAGCGACAGGCCCATGACCGCACAGAACGCCCAGAACATCGTCTGCGCCGTGCTTGCCGACATGGACTGGATGCGGAACGAGAAGAAGAACACAAAGGCGAGCGGCGCCAGCATGACGACCCACTTCAGCGGCGTCTGGAAGATCGGCACGTAGAGCGCCGGCGTCGTGCCGACGATCATCGCGACAATGCCCGTCACGACCAGGCCGATACCCATGTAGTTGTAGACGCGCAGCATATGCTGGCGCAGACCTTCGTCGAAGAGCGCCTGCGAGCCTGCGCCGGCTCCATAGCCGTATCGCGGATTGGTCGGATTCATGGTCGTTCTCCTTTAACTCAAACTCAATACAGGCTGCGGGCGAGCTTTTCGGCATCGCCGTCAAGCTGCCCCGCCTTGCCGTTGCCGATCAGCGCATAGGCGACTTCGCCGATCTGCCAGTAGGCAGCCTGGACATCGTCACGCTTGATATGACTGACTTCCTGGACGGCGAAATTGCCCGGACGGACGGCGAAAAGTGACAATTGCCCATCCGTGCCGGCATCGACCATCATTTCGACGCTCGGACCGAACTCGGATGGGTAGATCTGCGCATCGGTGACGCGCCAGTCGCCCGGCAGCGCCGGCAAGACGATTGCCGTCGACGCGCGGATTTCATCCGCATTGTAACTGGCGACCGCCGATTGCGGCTTGATTTCTTCGCGCACGGCGGTCGTCTTGTAGGCGCGCACCGCATCGTCGACAAAAGCCGGCGGCCGTGCGGACGCATTGACCTCACTCGCCGTAAAGGCGCCGAAGGACGTATGCGCGACCCAGCCGGTCGTCACCAGCATGGCAACGGCGGCGACACGCTGGAAAGAGCCCAGTATGCGCCCGTAGACCAGCCCGCGCTCCAGCCGCCGCGCCGCCTCGCGCGTCTCGGCTTTGAGCACGAGGCTCTCGCCGGCCAGCGCCATGCGCAACTCGCCACGGATGCTCATGTCCGCCATCACCTTGGCGGCGATCTCGGGATGCTCCGAGAGATAGGATTCCACCTCGACACGGCGCGCGACCGACAACTCGCCATCGACATAGGCGTCGAGATCGGTATCGATGATCGGATCAACGTTTTTCATTGCCGCCTCCCTCGATAAGCCGCAGATGTGAAACCTTGGAGCTAGCCTCTTCGAAATTACGCAGGCTGGCGCGAGCCCGCGCAATGCGGGACATCAGCGTGCCGACTGGAATGCCGAGCGCGGCTGCCGCCTCCTGATAGGAGAGATCCTCGATCGCCACGAGATGCAGCGCCTCGCGCTGTTCCTCGGGCAGACTGAAGAAGGCCTCGCGCACCTGGCTCAGGCGCACTGTATGATCCTGCGGCGCGGGCAATGCCGGCTCGATCTCGCCAGCCGCTTCCTCGTGACGACGGTTCAGCGATTTCTTCTGGCGCAGACGGTCGATATGCACATTGTGCAGGATCGACAGCAGCCAGGTGCGCAGATTGCCGTCACGCCGGAAGGACGCCTTCCGCTCATAGGCCTTGACCAGCGCGTCATGCACCAGGTCTTCGGCGTCGTCCGCATTGCGCACGAGCGAGCGGGCGTAACGTCTCAGCGAACCGAGCTGCCCCAAAACATCGAATGTGCGTCCTTTGCGTTCCATACACCTATATACGGAAGCACTCCGGATTCTATTCCATCACCCGGCGAATATTTTTGCTGATTTTTTACATCAGCAGGAAGTCCTTCGGCTGCGGCAGCGGCGGCAGATCGGTTTCGCCGAGCGCCTCGCGCAGATTGATCTCGATCGTATCGGCAAGGGCGCCGATGGCGAGTGCATTGGGGCGATGGCCGAAAGGATCCTCCAGCTCGTCACCCAACGCATCGAGGCCGAAGAAAGTATAGGCGATCAGCGCCGTGACGAAGGGCGAGCCCCAACCGAGCGTATCGACATAGCCGAAGGGCAGCAGGAAGCAGAAGAGATAGGCGGTGCGATGCAGAAGCAGCGTATAACCGAAGGGCAGCGGCGTGTTGCGGAGGCGCTCGCAAGCGGCTTGGGCCGCACCCATCTGGCCGATACTCATATCCAGCATCTGATAGTGGATATCCGAAATCGCGCCTGATGCCTTCAATCGCGCGAGATCGGCAGACATGAGGCGCAGAATGAGATCGGGCCGGTTGCGGGCCGCATGGTAGAATTCGGCCTCGCTTGAAGTCAGCAGACGGAGCACCTTGCCCTCGTCGCTGCCGGGTCGCAGAAGACAGACCAACGCCTGCGTGAAGGCCATGGTCAGACGCAGCAGGTTCTTGCGCGCCCCGACGCCCGACTCGCCCGCACTCTCCAGCACCAGTGTCTGACGGGCAAAACCCCGCGCGAGATAAACGAGTTGCCCCCAGTCGCGCCGACCCTCCCACCAGCGGTCGTAGCAGGCATTGTTGCGGAAGCCGAGGAAGATCGAAAGGGCGATGCCGAGTAGCGAAAGCGCCGAGCCGTTGAAGGAAACGACAAGGTTCGGCCGTTCCGCATGACCCCAGACGATGAGCATGGACAGGAGGAAGATGGCGATGATCTGCGGCAGAATGCGCCGGACGATCGAACCGCGGACGATGAAGAAAAGCTGGAAAAGATTCGGCCGGTCGCGGACGATCATGGCGAAGCGCACTCTCGATGAATGTCAGGTGGCGCAGCAATACACCAGACGCGCAGCGAGTAACGAGCGTTTCTTGCAAGGCGGCCGTGACCGGCGAACATCGCTCGCCGGCCAGCCCATCACGTATCGGTCAGTTCGCGCCGGCGCTCGCCGTCACCAGAACCGGGTCGGCCCGATAGTCGCTGGGAAAAAGGTGCTGAAGGTTCTTGATCTTCGGCAGATCGTTGATGACGATGTAGGGATAGGTCGGATGTGTCGTCAGGAAATCCTGATGATAATTCTCCGCAACATAGAATTGCCGCGCCGGCTCGATCTTGGTGACGATATTAGCGTCGAAGACCTTGGCGTGATTGAGCTGATCGATATAGGCATGCGCGATATCGGCCTGTGACTGGCTCGTCGGGAAAATGGCGGAACGATATTGTGTGCCGGTGTCGGGTCCCTGATAGTTCAGCTCGGTTGGATCATGCGTCACCGAGAAGTAGATCTGCAGCAGATGGCCATAGCTGACCTTGTGCGGATCGAAGACGATGCGCACGGATTCTGCGTGGCCGGTGTCGCCGCTGCTCACCATTTCATAATGGGCCGCATCCTTGCTGCCGCCGGTATAGCCGGATGTGGCGCTGATGACGCCGTTGACATGCTGGAACACGCCCTGGACGCCCCAGAAGCAGCCGCCGGCAAGCACCGCCGTCTCAGTACCGGCAGACCCTGCCTTTTCATCCACGCTCGGCGCAGGAATGACGCGCGCGTCCTCGGCCGAAGCGCGGCCAACGAATTGCAGCGCAACGCCGCCAAGCAATACCGCCACCGCCGTAAGGCCGGCGAAGCGGGCGACGCGTGCCGAATAAATGCGGATCATGTCTGTCGATAAAGTCTTCATGGTGATTTCCTCTCGACCGCGATGGCAAATGCTCCGGTCATAAGGAAATACGGGAAGACAGACACTTTTGTTACACACGCCGCGTGTAACACCGAAACGTGAAGATAGAATAGAGCCGATCAGTAGTGCGGCGGCTTGGTGATACCAGGCGCGTCGAGCGATTGCTCCTCCAGCGTCAGGAAGCGCTCCGTCAGCCGATCGAGCTTATGCCTGGTCTGCTCGATCACCTTCCATTGCTCGGCAATCTGATCGGACAGTTCCTCGATCGTCTTCGCCTGATAGGCGACCATCTCTTCGAGTGTCGTGATGCGGTTCTCTTCGTCTGACATATCCAATTCCCTTCGGCAGCGATCTATATCATCCGAAGCATGCAGGTACAGGCCTCAATTCACCCCCCGGCGAGTGACGACGCCGTTTGACTGTGATGTGACAAAACTGAAAAACAGCTGAAAAGACCCGTTACCTTCCTGACATGGGGGCCTTCTAAAGAGAGCGCAGAGACGTGCCGGCTTTGAAGGCTACCCCTTCCGCAGGCGCACCCATTCTGAAGACTTCGGAGACGCGCCTTGAAGATCATCCAGATCACCGACACGCATTTGAGCCCCAACAAGCCGCATTTCAACGGCAATTGGGAGCCGCTGGCGAAATGGATCGAGGCAAGCGGCGCCGATCTCGTCGTTCACACCGGCGATCTCAGCGTCGACGGCGCCGACAAGGACGAGGATCTCACCTTCTCCATGGACATGATGCGGCAGGTCTCGATACCGATGCTCATCGTGCCCGGCAATCACGATGTCGGCCACCTGCCCGGCTCTTATCAGCCCGTCAATCCCGAGCGGCTGGCGCGCTGGCGCCGCCTCGTCGGCCCGGATTACTGGGCAAAGGACGTCGACAACTGGCGCCTCATCGGCCTCAACAGCCTGCTGATGGGCTTCGAGGACGCCGAAGAGCAGAAGCAGTTCGACTGGCTGCAGGACATGCTCGAAAGCCGTGGCGATCGTCGCGTCGCTCTGTTTGCACACAAGCCGCTCTTCGTCGACGCGCCCGACGAGGGCGATACCGGCTACTGGAGCGTGCGCCCGGCGCAGCGCCGCCGGCTCTATGATCTGATCTCGGCCCATGACGTCGCCCTGCTCGGCAGCGGCCATCTCCACTGGACCTGGGAAGGCCGTTTCAACGATACCGCCCTCGTCTGGGCGCCGCCGGCCGCCTTCATCCTCGACAAGATGGAGCGCGAGATGCCTGGCGAAAGGCTGATCGGCGCCGCGATCCATGAACTTGGCGAGACCGTATCGACCGAGCTCGTCGCCGTATCAGGCATGACCGCCTACTTCCTCGATGACGTCGTCATGGAAGTCTATCCGCAAGCCGCACCCAAGGCAAAGAAGGAGCCCGCTGAATGAGTGCACTCTCGCTTCGCGGCATCGCCAAATCCTTCGGCGGCAATGCCATTCTCAAGGGCGTCGATCTCGACGTCGAACCCGGCGAATTCATCGCCCTCGTCGGCCCTTCTGGCTGCGGCAAGAGCACGCTGCTGCGCATCCTCGCTGGCCTCGACCATGCCGACAGCGGCGAAATCGTCCTTGGCGGCAGCGATGTCTCCGGCGTTGCGGCGGCGGACCGCAACATCGCCATGGTCTTCCAGTCCTATGCGCTCTATCCGCATCTGACGGCGTCCGAAAACATCGCCGTGCCGCTCGCCATGCGCCGCCTGTCGCGCGCCCAGCGCCTGCCCTTCATCGGCTCGCTGATCCCCGGCCAGCGCGCCGCGCGCACCGGCATCATCCGCGACGTCCGCGAAATGGCTGTCTCGCTGAAGATCGACCATCTGCTCGACCGCAAGCCCGGCCAGATGTCCGGCGGCCAGCGTCAGCGCGTGGCGCTCGCCCGCGCCATGGTGCGCCGTCCCGCCGTCTTCCTCATGGACGAGCCGCTCTCCAATCTCGATGCCAATCTGCGCGTCCATGCCCGAGGCGAGATCGTCGACCTGCACCGCCGCGCCGGCGTGCCGACGGTCTACGTCACCCACGATCAGGCCGAAGCGCTGTCGATGGCGGATCGCGTCGCCGTCATGATCGGTGGGCAGTTGCTGCAGCTCGCCTCACCGCAGACGATCTATGACGATCCCACCCATGTCGAGGTCGCCCGCTTCGTCGGCCAGCCGCGCATCAACTTGCTGCCGGCGCTCGCGGAAAACGGCATCGTCGCCTTCGGCGGCATCCGCCTCGCACTCGAAGACGGCAGCGTTGCCGGCAACAATGTCACCCTCGGCATCCGTCCGGAATTCGTGAGCCTCGCCCATAATCGCCAGGATGCGCTCGCGGCCCATATCGAACGCATGGAATTCCTCGGCTCAGAGGTCATCCTCTACGCCAAGCTCGATGCGATCGGCGAAACCATGATCGTCAAGCTTGCTCCTGCCGAGGCCGCTGGCCTCTCTGCCGGAATGCCCGTCGCGCTGTCGCTAGCAGCCGAGCAGGCCCTGGTTTTCGCCGAAGACGGCCGTCGCCTGCGTGCTATCCCCACAACAGTCGATGCCGCCAGGGAGAAGGCGCATGGCTAGCATTGCCGCCACGTCCCTGCCGATGCGGACGGCCGCGGCGCGCGAACGCAGCGAAGCCCGCACGGCGCTCCTGTTCGCCCTGCCCGCTATCATCCTGATCGTGCTCTTCATCCTGCTGCCGATCATCGCCGTCGTCGTGCTCGGCTTCACGGATTTCCAGCTCGGCGACAAGAGCCTGCGCTTCGTCGCCTTCGAGAATTATGCGCATCTGCTGAAAGATCGCGCCTTCCAGAAATCGCTCTGGAACACGGCGACTTATACCGCGATCGTCGCACCCGTCTCGATCGTGCTTGGCCTCGGCGTCGCATTGCTGATCGAGAGCGAAGGCATCGGCCGCAGCTTCTTCCGCACAGCCTACTTCCTGCCCGTCGCCTCGCTGATCGTCGCGATGGCAACCGTCTGGCAGTACCTCTTTCATCCGACGATCGGCCCGATCAATGCGCTTCTCGCCGAGATCGGCGTGCGCGGACCGAACTGGCTCGGCTCTTCGGCGACCGCACTTTACAGCCTGTCGATCATCGGCGTCTGGCAGTCGGTCGGCTTCAACATGGTGCTGTTTCTCGCCGGCCTTACCGCCATCCCGCGCGAGCTTTACGCCGCAGCCGAGGTGGACGGCGCAAAGTCGTCTTTCGACCGCTTCTGGCTGGTCACTTGGCCAATGCTCGGGCCGACGACGCTCTTCGTTACCACAATCAGCATCATCAATGCGGTGAAGGTCTTCGACACCGTGAAGGCCCTGACCGACGGCGGCCCGAACCATGCCTCCGAGGTCCTGCTCTTCACCATCTACCAGGAAGGTTTCGTCTATCTCCGGGTCGGCTATGCCTCGGCGATGACCACGGTATTTCTCGCCATCCTGGTGGTGCTGACCTTCCTGCAATATCGCGTCCAAGACCAGCAGGTGCATTACACATGACCTCGACAGGCTTCACTCCCGGCCGTATCCTGCGCCTCTCTCTGCTGATCCTCGGCTCGCTCGTCTTCCTGGCGCCATACATCTTCATGATCTCGACGGCCGGCAAGGCACAGGACGATATTTTCACCTCCGCATTGAAGCTGATCCCGACGCATTTCTTCTACGTCGAGAACATCGTCAAGGCGCTGAGCAAGGTTTCGATGGGGACGTTGCTGTTCAACGGCGTCCTCGTCTGCGGGCTGATCTTCTTCTTCCAGGTGCTGATCGCCATTCCCTGCGCCTATGCCATGGCGAAGCTGAAATTCCCGGCTGCGCGCACCATGATGGTGCTGATCATGCTCGGCCTGCTGATCCCGATCCATGCGACGGCGCTACCCCTCTATGTCGGCTTCAACAGCCTGTCGCTCCTGAACAGCTACACGGCTCTGGTCGCGCCCTTCTCGATCTCGGTCTTCGCGATCTTCATGTTCCTGCAATTCTTCCGCGCCATGCCGGACGATCTGATCCATGCCGCCCGCCTCGACGGCATGTCGGAACTCGGCATCGTCGCGCGCGTCATCGTGCCGAATGCCTGGCCGGCGGTCACGGCCTTCGCGATCTTCTCGGTCGTCGCGCACTGGAACGACCTCTACTGGCCGCTGATCGTCATCACCAAGCAGGCCTATTTCACGCCGCCGCTGGGCCTCATGTATTTCCGCGCCGCCGAAGCCGGCGACGACTACGGCGCGCTCATGGCGGCAACCCTCATGATTACCCTTCCCCTCGTCGCCGCATTCCTTCTCGCACAGAAGCGTTTCGTCGAGGGCATTACCATGACCGGTCTCAAAGGCTGATCGGTTCGAAACAGGAGAACGAGCGATGAAGCATATCACCCAGATTCTCGCCGCCGCGGCCATCTCGATGGTCGTGACGGTCCCGGCCTATGCCGAAACCACCCTGACGGTCCACTATCCCATGCCCGGCTTCTTCAAGAACGTGATGGACACGATCTCGAAGAAGTTCATGGAAGAAAATCCCGACATCAAGATCCAGTTCGCCGCTCCTTCGGCCACCTATGAGGAAGGCATCCAGACCATCCTGCGTCAGGCCGGCACCAGCGAAATGCCGGATGTCACCTTCATCGGCCTCAACCGCCTGCGCATGATGGACGAGCGCAATGTCGCCGTCGATCTCGGCCCCCTCGTCAAGAAAGAGGGCAACATGGCCGAGAAGGGCTTCTCGGACACGATCCTGAAGCTCGCTCAGGTCAAGGGCAAGCAGGTCGGCCTCGCCTTCGCGACGTCGAACCCGATCATGTATTACAACGCCGACCTGGTGAAGGCTGCCGGCGGCAATCCGGACAACCCGCCGAAGACCTGGGACGAAGTCATCGCGCTCGCCGGCAAGATCAAGGCGCTCGGCAACGGCGTCGACGGCATGGACTTCCGCTGGCAGGGCGACGACTGGATGTTCTCCGCCCTCCTCTTCGGCGCCGGCGGCAAGATGCTGAGCGACGACGAAAGCAAGGTCGCCTTCAACGGTCCGGAAGGACAGAAGGCCGTCGAGATGATCCAGCGCTTCGTCAAGGAAGGCGGCATGCCGGTCTTCACTAAGGCTGCCGGCGAACAGGCCTTTGCTGCCGGCAAGGTCGGCTTCGAATTCCAGACCACCGGTGCTCTCGTCAACACCATCAAGAATGTCGGCACCAAGTTCGACCTGCGTACCGCCAAGATCCCGCTGATCGACCCAGTCAACGGCCGCCTTCCCACAGGCGGCAACGCCGTCGTCATCCTGACGCATGATCCGGTCAAGGAAGAAGCCGCCTGGAAGTTCGCCAAGTTCGCCGCCGGCCCCTATGGCGCCTCCGTCGTCGTTCCCGGCACCGGCTATGTTCCGAACAATGAGCTTGCCGCCAAGTCTGCCGAATATCTCGGCGACTTCTACAAGAAGAACCCGCTGTTCCAGGCTGGTCTGAGCCAGATGCCGGTCATGATCCCCTGGTACGCCTTCCCGGGCGCCAACGGCGTCAAGGTCACGCAGACCATCGTCGACAACCTCTCGCGTATCGTCGATGGTTCGGCCGCGCCGAAGGATGCGCTTAACGACGCCGCTTCCGACGTCGAAGGCATGCTGCCGCGCAGCTGATTGCTGGATCGGGTTTAAAATCTGCGCCGCTTCCTTACGGAGGCGGCGTTTTCATGTGCGGAGACGCGTCAGAACCGAAGCGTTTCCAAGAAACGTTAGAGCATTTCCAGGAAAAGTGCGCAGCGGTTTTCCGTCCGGAATGCGTAAAGAAACAAGAAGATAGAGCGTTTTCGCGATTCGAAGAAAAGCGGAAATGCTCTAATTGGCAAGATTGCGCACCGTGCCGCCCGAGCGCAGCCGATACGGGACGATCAGATGGCGCGGTGGCGCGGCATTTTCCGCCATATCGAGCAGCAGCGAGGCGGCCGCCGCTCCCATGGTTCCGTCCGGAATCTCCACCGTCGTTAGCGAAACCTCACCCAGAAAACCAAGGGAAATGCCGTCAAAGCCGGCAACCGAGATATCGTGCGGGATCGAAAAACCCTGTCGCCGCAGCGCACCCATCACGCCGAGCGCGAGAAGATCGTTGGAAGCGATGATCGCCGTCGGGTCTAGGCGAGAGATCGTGTCGGAAAGATCGAGCTGTTCCAGACTGCACACGAAGGAGATCTCCAGGGCGGCGAGAGGTTGCTGCCCCGCCGCCTCCATCGCCTTGATATAGCCGAGATAGCGCAGCTTTGCCCGATCCGATGCGGCGAAATGGCCGGAGATGAAGAGGATGCGCCGATGGCCCTTCTGCAGCAGATGATCCGTCAGATCTCGGCCCGCGCCGAAATTGTCGGTCGCAACGGCGGCGGTGAAACGGGTCGTCGGCAGATTGCCGAGCAGCACGGTCGGCGGCAGGGCGGAAGACAGAGCCATACTGCGTTCGGGATCGCAGACCGTGAGGATGAGGCCGGTCGGCTGCTGCTGAAGAAGCGAGGCGACTGCGTCCGGCTCCTGCGCCGGGTCATAGTTCGACTGCGCAATCAACACGCTGTGACCCGCATGAAAGGCTCGGTTCTGGATGCTGGAAAGCGACGCCGCAAAAACGGGATTGGTAACGCTGGGAATGAGCACGCCGATTGCCGGCCGCCCGTTGCCGGTACGCCCACCCGCCCGATAGCCGAGTTCCGCCGCCGCCCGGCGCACGCGGCGCACCATCTCGTCGCTGACGGGACCGTTGCGGTTCAGCACGCGGCTGGCGGTCGCGACCGAACAGCCGGCACGAAAAGCGACCTGCTGGAGCGTCGACATGATATCAAGCACCTCCGGCTTCGGACTTCAGCCCCGATTGGAACAGCCCCTGGAAATGATGGGGATTTATATCAGAGCAATGACAGTTATTTGACGGAGGGGTGCTCCAGCCGCGACATTCAGCCCCTTGATCTTCGCTGCGGCGCAACAGATCATTATCGGGATCGCAGCGGCGAATGATGCTGTCATCAACCGATGCCATGATTGCCGCGCTGTGATCCGCAGATCCGCCCCCTCGAAAGGATGCTCTCATGTCAGAAGCAGAAGCACGGACGCCTGCCACTTCCACCGACAAGACCGAAAGACTGTTCTTCCTCGATATCAACGATGGACGCATTCTCTCCTCCGCCATCGATGGCACCGATCTCAAGCTCATCGTCCAGCGGCCGGGCCGCAGCCCGGACGGCATTCTCGTCGACAGCGAGAATGGCTGGATCTACTGGACGGAAATGGGCAATGACTACAATGCCCATGACGGCTCGATCGAGCGCATGGACCTCGACGGCGGCAACCATATCACCCTGATCCCGTCGGGCAGCACATTGGTCACGCCGAAGCAGATCCAGATCGATCGCGACAACGGCAAGCTCTATTGGTGCGACCGCGAAGGCATGCGCGTCATGCGCGCCAATATCGACGGCAGCGATATCGAGACCCTCGTGCAGAATGGCGATAGCCCGGAAGACAGCGCCGATATCGAGCGCTGGTGCGTCGGCATCGCCCTCGATCTGCCGCTCGGCCAGATCTACTGGACCCAGAAGGGGCCGCCGGATGCCGGCCTCGGCCGCATCTTCCGCGCCGGCATCAATATCCCCACTGGCGAAACCGCCACAAACCGCAGCGATATCGAGATCCTGCTCGACAAGCTGCCGGAACCGATCGATCTCGAACTGGACCTTGCCACCCGCACGATCTACTGGACCGACCGCGGCAATCTTCCGCGCGGCAATACCGTCAACCGCGCTCAGATGGACGATATCGCCGCAACGTCAGAGGTCGTTCTCGAAGGTCTCGACGAAGGCATCGGCCTGTCGCTCGATCTGCCTGGTAATCGCATGTTCTTCACCGATATCGGCGGTAATCTCTATTCCGCGAGCCTCGATGGCTCGGGCGAGCGGGAGCTCCTGCATCATGCGGGCTCATTCACCGGCATCGTCTACGCCGAAATCTGACTGCTGGAAATCGTAGGCGCGCGGACCAGCGCGCCTACGATGCATCCTCTTCGGCTACCATCCGGTCGAGGTTCCGGTTAAGCCGCCGCATCAATTGCAGCAGCGTTTGAACCTCGTCTTCACTGAACCCGGCAAGAACCGCCCCCCGCCCCTCGTCCAAGGCGTGACGGGCAGCTGGAAGCTTTTCCAAAGCCGTCTCGGTCAGGGATACGAGGCTGCTACGTCCATCCGTCGGATCGGGCGTCCGCCGGATCAGACCATCACGCTCCATGCGGGCTAGCATTTGCGCCATGGAAGGCTGCTCGATTTTCGCGAACTTCGCCAATTCCTTCTGCGACATCTGCGCTCCGTTGCGAAGCAGATAGAGCACTGGCAGTTGGCCAATGTTGAAGCCCAGCGCCTTCACCCGGCGCTCGCCCAGCCGCGCGAAGCTGCGGGAGGCCATGTTGATGAGCGGTGCCGGGTTTTCGAACAAGTCCCAATCGGTCATATTTTCGTCACTTGAATAGGTACCTATGTTAATCTATATAGGCACCTATCTACAGGAAGAAGAGAATTTTGTCCATGCCATCCCATCCCCGCATCGCCATCATCGGCGCCGGCCCTGGCGGCCTGACGCTGGCTCGCATCCTCCATCAGGCCGGCGTTGCAGCCACCGTCTTCGAACGCGAAGAACACGCGCTTTCCCGGCCGCAAGGCGGCACGCTCGATCTGCATCTGGACTCCGGCCAGCTCGCACTGCGCCGCGCCGGCCTCTACGAGGAATTCCTGAAGATCGCACGCTACGAGGATCAGGGAAGCCGGCTTTATGACAAGGACGGCACGCTACTCTTTGCCGATGACGATGCCGACGATTCAGAAAGACCGGAAGTGGATCGCACGGCGCTGCGGCAGATCCTGCTGGCCTCCCTGCCGGAAGAGATCATCCGCTGGAATCACGGCCTGCGAGAGGTTATCCCACGCGACGATGGCGCCTACGATCTGATCTTCGAAAGCGGAAAGATCGGCCCCTTCGATCTCGTCGTCGGCGCCGATGGCAGCTGGTCCAAAGTCAGGCCGCTCGTATCCTCCTATCGTCCGCAATATAGCGGCATCACCTTCATCGAATTCGGCATCGACGACGTTGATTCCAGTCATCCAGATCTCGCAGCCCTTGTCGGACATGGCAAGATCGGCGTCGAGGCTGATGGGCGCGGCTTGATCGTGCAGCGCAATGGCAACGCCCATGTCAGGGGTTACGCGATTTTCCGCGTGCCGACCGACTGGGCTGAGAAGACCTTCGACCTTGCTAGACCGGCGAAAACTCGCGCGCGGCTCGCTGCCGAATTCGAAGGCTGGGCGCCAGAGATCGTCGGCCTTATCGAAGCCAGTAACGATCACATCGTTTCGCGGCCGATCTACGCGCTGCCGGTCGGTCATCATTGGCAGAACCGTATCGGCATAACGCTCATTGGCGACGCAGCGCATGTGATGTCGCCATTCGGCGGCGAAGGTGTGAATGCGGCCATGCTGGACGCGGCGGAACTTGCACGTCAGCTTCTCGAAGGCGGCGACTGGAAAAAGGCCGTCAAAGCCTATGAAACGGACATGTTCGAACGCGTCATCGAGCCTGCCGAACATGCCGCCGAAGCCGTCGCTACCGAGCTTTCTCATCTCGGAGCGGAACTCTCTCTCCAGCACTACAAGGCACATCTCGAAGCTCGTCTTCAAGGTTCGGCCGCCTAGCATCGCGCATAGGAAAGCGGGCCAATTAGGCCCGCTCCGGAGACGTTATTTTACCTCATCGGGATAACGGCTTAGCTGCCCTTGCGCACGCCATCGAGAAGATGCGGCAGCGACTTGACGCCATCGTCGCGAAGCTCTGATGGCAACAGTCCCTCCGGAAGATCCTGATAGGAGACCGGGCGCAGGAAGCGACGGATGGCAAGCGTGCCGACCGACGTCGTGCGGCTGTCGGACGTGGCCGGGAACGGGCCTCCATGCACCATGGCATGGGAGACTTCGACGCCTGTCGGCCAGCCATTGGCGAGAATGCGCCCGGCCTTGCGCTCCAACACCGGCACCAGCTTCGCGGCCGTGGCATAGTCATCCGCTTCGATCTGCAAGGTCGCTGTCAGCTGACCCTCGAGCTTTTCCGCAACTGCGATCATCTGCTCGATGTCCTTGCATCGCACCAGCAAGCTTGCGGCGCCGAAAACCTCATGACCCAGGCGCTCGTCGGCCAGGAAGGGCTCGACATCCGTCTCGAAGAAAATGCCGGGGCTGCGGTTGACGCCCTCGGCCGGCGCGCCGTGAGCGACGGTCTTGACCGCTTCATGCTCGGCCAATGCGGCAACGCTCTTGTCGAAGGCGGCGTGAATGCCCGGTGTCAGCATCGGCGCCGGTGCGCGGCCGGTCAGGGCATCGCTGGCGGCCTGGACGAAACGGTCGAGATCGGGGCTCTCGATGGCGAAAAGCAGGCCCGGATTGGTGCAGAACTGGCCGGCGCCAAGCGTCAGGGAATCGATGAAACCTGTACCGATCGCCTCGGCGCGCGCGGCAAGCGCGGCGGGAAAGAGGAAAACGGGATTGACGCTGCTCATCTCGGCATAGACCGGGATCGGCTCCGGCCGCGCTGCCGCAATGGCACCAAGCGCCATGCCGCCGCCACGCGAACCGGTGAAGCCGACAGCCTTGATGCGAGGATCACGCACCAGCGCCGCGCCGGTTTCATTGGCACCGGTCAACAGCGAGAACGTGCCTTCCGGAAGACCGCAAGCGGCAACGGCAGCACGGATAGCGCGTCCCACAAGTTCGCCCGTGCCCGGATGAGCAAGATGACCCTTGACGACGACCGGGCAACCGGCGGCGAGCGCCGAGGCCGTATCACCGCCGGCAACCGAGAAGGCGAGCGGGAAATTGCTGGCGCCGAAAACGGCGACCGGGCCGAGCGGGATCTGGCGCAGGCGCAAATCGGACCGCGGCATCGGCTTACGCTCCGGCAATGCCGGATCGACGCGCAGATCGAGCCACTCGCCGGCGCGGACCACCTCAGCAAACAGCCGAAGCTGGCCGACGGTGCGGGCGCGCTCGCCCTGCAGCCGCGCCACCGGCAGGCCGGTCTCTTCCGTCGCCCGCTCGATCAGCGCATCACCGATCTCCATGATATTGTCGGCAATCCTTTCGAGGAATGCCGCACGTTGCTCCGGGCTGGTCGCACGATAGGTGTCGAATGCCTGAGCCGCCAGTTCACAGGCCTTTGCCACATCGGTCTCGCTGGCAATCGCAAAGGCCGGCTCCAGATTGGCGCCCGTTGCCGGATTGATGGCGCGCGCGGTTCTGTTTTCGCCGGTCGAATCCGCGCCGATCAGCAAATCGCCGTTAATCACAAAAGACTGGGTCATGGATATTCCTTGATGATGTCGAAGCACCGGAAGGTGCGCTCGCGAGAGCAGATAGCAGGATGAGACGACAGATGTAAGATGATAATCGTCATCTAATTATCAAGACCGAAACAGCGAGATCGAGGCGCCAGCGACCTTTGGGCGCAGCATCGCGGAAGTCGAAAACAGGCGATCCATCGCCATATGGCGTTGCGGCCACTTTCGTGCCAATTTAGCGTCCATCCGAAAGACAGAGTGCGGCCAAGCCCCCATGTCCATTGCACTTCTTGGTGATCCGATTGTCCAGTTCTGCATTCTGGTCGTCATCGGCACATTCGTCAGCCGCATCATGCTGCGCCATCAGCGTGCAGGACGTCTCATTGGGCAGATCGTCTTCTTCGTTTCCCTGACCGTGCTGCTGCTCTATCACGGCATCATTCCTTATGAACCGAGCCCGCCGCAAGACTCGGTGACGCTGCGCACCTTCACGGGCTTTGCCAAGATCATTTGGTGGATCAACGGTGCATGGGTGCTGATCGCCTTCGTGCGCCTGTTCCTGATCTTCGAGCGCAAGCCCCGCGAGGGCCGGCTGCTGCAGGATCTGATCGTCGGCATCATCTATCTCGGCGCGATCCTCTCCATCGTCGGCGACGTGTTCAGCGTCCCGATCGGCACGTTGATCGCGACATCGGGCGTCTTTGCCATCATTCTCGGTCTCGCCCTGCAAAGCACGTTGAGCGACGTCTTCTCCGGCATCGCGCTCAATCTCGGCCGGCCCTACTCCGTCGGCGACTGGATCGTGCTCGAAAATGATATTCAGGGCCGTGTCGTCGAGACCAACTGGCGGGCAACGCACCTGCTGAACGGCACGAACGATCTCGTGGTGATCCCCAACAGCGTCCTTGCCAAGACGCGGCTCACCAATCTCTCCTCACCGGAGGAAAGCCACGGCGCGACGGTGACGGTGCGCGTTCAGCCGACCACTCTTCCGCGCATCATCGCCGATCTGATGGAGAATGTATTGATCAGCTGCAACTCGATCCAGAAAGTGCCTGAGCCCAGCGTCGCCATCACTTCCGTCGACGGGCAGGCGATCGAGCTGCTGCTTTCGTTCCGCGTGCGCGATATATCGATGACGATAGCGGCAAAGAACGAGATCTACGATCTTCTTTACCGTCATTCGAAGGCCGGTGGTTTGAAACTAGCCGGACCTCCCGGCACGATCACGGTTACCACCGAGCACACAACGGAAACGCCCGCCGATCAGCAGCATGCTCCGGGAACGCCATGGCGGCTGGTCAGCAATATCCCGCTATTCTCATCGCTGACCGAGGACGAGAAGGAGCATCTGGCGTCGCACATGCAGCGCCGCACCTATCGCAAGGATGCTGTTATCGCCGAACAGGATGCCAAGCTTCGCGCGCTGACGATCGTCCGATCCGGCGTCGTCAGCATCACCCGCCGCGAAGGACATCGGCAGATCGAGCTGACCCGCCTCGCTCCCGGCGATTACTTCGGGGAGAACGGCCTGTTGATGGGATCGGGCGAAGTCGGGACGGTTCGCGCCCTGACCTTCGTCGTCACCTATGAAATCGGCGAGGACTGCCTGTCGCCACTGCTGCATGACCGGCCGGCCCTTGCCGAGGAGCTGGGTGCCATCATGGCAAAACGCATCGAGGCCGAGCACCATCTGTTCGCCAGCGCCGATGTGCTGGTCAACGGCGCTCCCGTCAGCTCGCTGAGCTCCCGCATCAAACATCTCTTCCAGCTGCAGCAGCATGACTAGGCCACATCCTGCGTTTCGGCCAGGTGCAGCCCGGACGTCGAGGTCGCTGCGGTGCAGATGCATAACGCTCGGTCCCACGACACCGATGTTGAGCCTCGCTAGTTCGACTTCGCCGTCGGTGCAGCCTGGCTCTGTGCCGCAAAGAATGCCTTGGCATCCATGGTGAACTGCTCGCGCGATGCCGGACGGGTGTAGAACATATGGCCGCCGCGATAGAGTTTCAGCGCCACGCGATCGGCGAAGGCCGCCGGCATATGGTCGAGCACATATTTGTTGACCCCGAAGGGAATGACGAGATCGCTGTAGCCCTGCCCCACCATGAGCCGGAACGAGGGTGACAGCGACAGCAGTTCCTTGAGATCGTCGGTGACGCCGGCGCTGAGGCGCGAACCGCCGTCACGCCCGCCCCATTTCCACAGCCTGTTCACCGATGTCGACAGGAGCGTATAGGTCATCTCGGTACGAAAGCCGAGTTCATCGCGCGCATAGCTCGAATAGGCGCCGCCATAAGCTCGAACGAAACCGTCGAGGATGGGGTCGCCGCCGCGCTCGGAATCCGACTGCGGATAGGGATCGGGCGCCAGCAAGGAAGCATCATAGGCGCTCGCCACTTCGCCACCGCCGCCATCGGAATGTTTCTGATAGACGCCACCGATAAACCCCTGGCTCCTGGCGACGATATCGTCGGGGATGCCGGTCAGTTTCGCGACCCGAGCATAGAAGGCTCTGCCGGCGTCTCCGGAAGGCGGTGGGCCGGCAAGTGCGGGCAGATATTCGCTGAGAGCGAAAGCCTGGGCGGCCTGAACCGCCTTATCGCTGAACGCGTTTCGCCGCTCCAGTTCGGCTGCTGCCAGCGAAGGGAGCATCAGGGCGGCACCAAGCGCATCGTTGCTACCACCGAAAACGAGCCGGCCCTCGAGCAAGGGCGAGAGCATGACGATGCCCGAGATCAGTATGCCTTGGTCCTCGCGCAGGCTGTTGGCGACCTTGACCGAACGGAAGCCGCCATAGCTTTCCCCGAGAATGTATTTCGGCGAGGCCGCGCGCCCATTATGGGCGACATAGAGGGCGATCGCCTTGGCAAGGCTCTCGGCATCGCTCTCCACCGTGTAGAAGTCGTTCGCATCGTCCGGCTTCACCGTCCGGCTCCAGCCCGTGCCGATCGGATCGATCAGGACGAGATCGGTGAAATCGAGCCAGCTCTGCGCATTATCGACCAGCTTGGCATTGGCGCCATCGCGGCCATCCGGACCGAAATCGAGAATCTTCGGCCCGACGAGGCCGAGATTGAGAAAGGCCGATGCGGCTCCCGGCCCACCATTGAATATGAAGGTAACAGGCCGGCCGGCGTCGCGGTTCTTCGCGGCATAGGCGGTATAGAAGATCGCTGCGCTGCGCTGGCCATCCTGCCCGAAAAGATCGAGTGTACCGGCCGTCGCCGTATAGGCAATGCTCTTGCCACCGGCATTCAGCATATGGTCGCTCACCGCATCGGGCGGCAGCAGCGAGAGGACACCCCCGCCACCTTCCCGCACCGTATGAGGCTGCTCCGGCGACGCGGCAAAAGCCGGCATGGACATCACCGAGAGCGCCAATAACAAGCTCGGAATCATCTGGCGAAGAGACATCGGAATTATCCTCAAAGGTCCGGCCATAGCCGTCATTGCCGGCTATACTATGTCACCGCAGGCAAGCACGGAAACTCAAGACATATTGATCGCCGATCCGTCGATCACGTCATTTTCAGCAAGCGATACTATTGAGCCCCCACCAACCATTTGCCAGTCTGGCGACAGCCTCGGGGAAACCAATCCGACAACAGAAAATCGTAAGGGATACGACGATGAAACAAGACATCGACATCAAGACGGCCGACGGTGTTGCCAAAGCCACCCTCTTCCGCCCCGGCAACGATGCTCCGGCCAAGAGCGGCGTGATCTTCTACATGGATGCCATGGGTCCCCGCGCCTCGCTTTACGGAATGGCGCAGCGGCTTGCCGATGCCGGCTATATCGTGCTGCTTCCGGACCTCTTCTATCGCTTCGGCGCCTATGGCCCCTTCGACGGCAGCGCCTTCGGCAATCCGGCATCGCGGGAGACCATCATGACAATGTTGCGCGGAACGACGCAACAAATGACGAGAAACGACAGCGCCGCCTTCCTCGACACATTGTCTGCCGCAGGCGCCAAGGGTCCAGCTGGCGCAGTCGGATATTGCATGGGTGGCGCTCGCGCGCTGACGGCCGCTGCCGCCTATCCCGAGCGTATCACGGTGGCGGCCAGCTTCCACGGCGGCAATCCCGCCAGCGAAGCGGAAGACAGCCCGCACCGCCTTGCGGCCGATATCAAGGCGCGCGTCTATGTCGGCGTTGCCGGTATCGACAACAGCTTTCCGCCGGAGCAATCCGCCCGTCTCGCCGAGGCGCTTCGCACCGGCGGCGTCGACCATATCATCGAAAACTACGTCGGCATGGCGCACGGATGGACGGTGCCGGACCATGGCGTCTATGACAAGACCGGCGCCGAAAGGCACTGGAAACGCCTTCTGAATCTGTTCGGCGAAGCCTTGGCATAGTCAAACGATACCACCATCGCGCTGTCATGCCGAAAGCGCGATGTTTTCCACCCGGTCTAAAGGCCATGGAGCCGCTGCCGGATCAGAATCTGATCAGCCCGATGCTGGTCAATGTCGTCTTTTGCGAAACGCCAGGTGCATTGACCATGTGCCAGGCGACATATTGCTCGCCATAAAGTTCGGTGGACGACATGCCGTCAACGGGCAGCACGATGTTCATGCCGTTCAAAGCGGCATCCGTCGCCGTATCGAGAACGGCGCCTTCCGAGGCCGTGCCCGTCACGATGACGGTCTTGATGCCCTTGTCGGCGAGAATGCTGCGCAGATTGGTGCCGATGAATTTGTCAGCCCCGGATTTGACGATCGGCTCGCTCGCCAAAGGCGCCAGAGCCGTTGCGATATCCTGCGGCTGGCCGGCGCCGGCCAAGCTGAAAACGACAAGCATCTCTTTGGCTCGCGCCTGATCCAGCAGGGTTTTGACCTTGGGCACGGAGGCGAGGCAACGCGGTTTGGTTTTCTCGTTGCAAGGCCCCTTGGTCGGATCCTGTGCGCCATTGAAATCAAGGATCAGCAATGCCGTCGTCTTCGGATCGATCGTGACGGGCTTCAGCTCCGGCGGTGCAGGCGGTTTCGCCTCATGCCACTCGTCTATGATCGTCTGCGCCATCGCCGGCGATGTCAGCACCGGGCTGAAGGCCGTACAAAAAGCTGCAAAACAGGAACTGAAGGTAAAGACCGCTTTCCGGGTCGTGGCACTTGGCTGTCGCATCACGTTCGTCTCCTGTGCAAGCGTTCTCATGGGTAGACAACCCTGCAGGATAGATAGGCCGGAAATCGCGGCAGGGTAACGAAACTCTTCGTGATACCGGGAATGAGCGAATATGACGACGATACGGCTGCTACCCTTGTTCGACCGGCAATCGCCCGAGACAATCCATCGTTGACAAAAGTCAGCCAGACCATAATCTGCGCTTAAGCCTTTGCGATCGCCACCATTCTCCAGGAGATCATGACCATGCTGGCGAACTGCATGAGACGATTGATTTTGGCAGGCATTGCCCTTGGCCTCTCAGCCTATGCAGCCACGGCCGCCCAGACGCTCGATATCGTCGCGCAAAAGGGCTTGATCCGTATCGGCTATATCAACGACGAGGCGCCATTCTCCTTCAGGAAGAAGGACGGTAGTCCCACCGGCTATGCCGTCGATATCTGCGGCAAGATCGCGGACGCCGTCGGCCGCAAGGTTACCGACCTGAAGCGGGATTATGTCGAAATGACCCTCGCCGACGGCTTCAATGCCGTGAAAGACGGCCGCATCGACCTCCTCTGCGGCGCCTTGACCATCAATCTCGCCAGACGTCAAAGCGTCGATTTCTCGCAGCCGATCTTCCTGACCGGCGCAAGCGCCTTGCTACGCAAAGATTCGCCCGACTATCTGATGGTGCTTTTCCTCGACAAGCGGCCGACCCTTGCCTCCAGCAAGCAGGTGCCGACAAAGAGCACGATCGGCGTCCGCTCCGACACGACCACCGGCGCGACGCTGCGCGAGGCGCTCGGACCTGACGTGCCGCAAACACGCATCGAGGATTTTGCCACCCATCAGGACGGCCTGGCCGCCCTCGAAAGCCGGAAGATCGATGCCTATTTCGCCGATCGCGCGCTACTCTTCGACCTCGCAGCCCATGCCCGCAACCCTTTCACGCTCGCCATTGGCAATCGCCTCTTCACGCACGAACCCTATGGGATCGCGCTCAGGCAGGATGACTCGGCCTTTCGCCTGCTCGTCGATCAGACGCTGACCGATCTCTACCAGTCGGATGATTTCACGAAGCTGCTTGCGACCTATTTCGGCAATGAAGGCCCGATCTTGCGCCGCGAGGTCATGATGCAATCCATCCCGCAATAGCGTTGCGGACACAGGCGGGAAGCTTGCCATCGCCTTTGCGACATCTACCGAATGCGTTCATTGCGGTAAAATCCTCCGCTTCTCGACTGCGACGGCCCGCAGGTCGTCGTGCAAGCATCTTGAATATGTCGTAGACAGGCTCTGGTCGCCGCCGCACACATCATAAAATCCGCCTCCAGTATCAATCAGGGTCGCACGCAATGGCAGCATTTCCTCAAAAGGCGAAGGTCGTAATCATCGGGCTCGGCGGTATCGTCGGCGCATCGATCGCCCACCATCTGATCGAGCGCGGCTGGGACGATATTGTCGGCATCGACAAGTCCGGTATCCCCACGGATATCGGCTCGACCGCTCACGCATCCGATTTCTGCTACACGACCAGCCATGATTTCCTGTCCTGCTGGACGACCCTCTATTCCATCGATTTCTACGATAAGCTCGGCCATTATGCCCGCGTCGGCGGCCTGGAAGTCGCCCGCGTCGGCGACGACGACCGCATGGCGGAAATCAAGCGCAAGGTGACCTCGGGCAAGGCCTTCGGCACGCGCGTGAGCCTGGTCGACCCCGCCGAGATCAAGGAAAAGTTTCCGCTGATCGAGGAAAGCATGGTGCAGGGCGGCATGTGGGATCCTGATGCCGGCCTCGTCATCCCGCGCTCGCAGACGGTTGCCGGCAAGCTCATCGATGAAGGCGAAAAGAGCGGCAAGCTCCTCTCCTTCGCCAATACGCCCGCCCAATCTCTCATCGTCAAGGACGGGCGCATCTCCGGCGTCGTCACCCACCGCGGCACCATCGAGGCCGAATACGTCATCGTCTGTGCCGGCCTCTGGGGTCGCCTGATCGCCGAGATGGTCGGCGAGGACCTGCCGGTCATGCCCGTCGACCACCCGCTGACCTTCTTCGGCCCCTACAACGAATTTGCCGGCACGGGCAAGGAAATCGGCTTCCCGCTGATGCGCGACCAGGGCAACTCCGCCTATATGCGCGACACAGGCGACCCGAAGACGGCCGAAGGCGGCCAGATCGAATGGGGTTACTACGAAGAAAAGAACCCGCGCCTCTGCCATCCCCGTGATCTCCTCGAAAAGCACGAGGCCCGTCTTTCGCCCTCGCAGCGCGACCTCGACATGGAGCAGATCATCGAGCCGCTCGAACGCGCCATGGAGCTGACGCCGATCCTCGGCGAACTCGGTTACAACGAAGGTCATTCCTTCAACGGTCTGCTGCAAGTCACGACCGATGGCGGCCCATCCGTCGGCGAAAGCCAGAAGGTCCGGGGCCTCTGGTATTGCGTTGCCATCTGGGTGAAGGACGGTCCAGCCTTCGGCAAGCTCGTTGCCGACTGGATGACCGACGGCCGCACGGCGATCGACCACAACAGGATCGACTATTCCCGCTTCTACCCGCATATGCTGGAGGAGAGCTTCATCGAAAGCCGCTGCACCGAGGCTGCCCAGAAGATCTACAATCCCGCCGTCCATCCGCGCGAACCCTATGCGACCGGCCGCAGTGTCCGCCGCTCGCCCTTCTGGGAGCGCGAGAAGGAGCTCGGCGGCTATTTCATGGAGCTCGGCGGCTGGGAGCGTGCTCACGGCTACGCGGCAAACGAGCACCTGCTCGAAAAATATGGCGATCGCATACCGGTGCGTGAAAACGAATGGGACAACCGCCATTTCTGGCGCGTTTCCAATGCCGAGCATCTGGCGCTGAGCGAAGATTGCGGCATCATCAACCTCTCGCATTTCGCCATGTACGACATCGAGGGGCCTGATCATGTCGAGCTGCTGGAATGGCTCTGCGCGGCCAAGATCGGCGGTGACGCCAATATCGGCAAGGGCATCTATACCCACTTCCTCGACGACGAGGGCATGGTGCGTGCCGACTTCACCGTGATCCGCATGGCCGACCGCTGCCGCCTCATCGACGGCGCCGATGCCGGCCCGCGCGACTTCCACTACATGCGCCGTGTCGCTGAGGACAAGGGTTTCGACGTCACCATCACCGATGTCACCGAACGCTACGTCACGATCGGCATCTGGGGGCCGAACGCCCGCGCCAACCTGCAGAAGGTGGTCGAGAACCCGGAAAGCCTGTCGCAGGAAAACTTCCCCTTCGCCGCGATCAAGCAGATCCGGATCGCCGGCAAGAACGTCACGGCATTCCGCATCTCCTATGTCGGCGAACAGGGCTGGGAACTGCATATGGCTTATGGTGATGCGCTCGCTGTTTGGGACGCACTGCGCTCGACGGGCGCCATCGCCGTCGGCGTCGAAACCTATGCCAACAGCCGCCGCATGGAAAAGAGCCTCCGACTTCAGAATGCCGACCTGCTGACGGAATACAATCTTCTCGAAGCCGATCTTGCCCGCCCGAAGGTCAAGGAAGCCGATTTCCGCGGCAAGGCCAAGCATCTCGAATATCGCGCCCGCGAGCATCAGCCGGCCATGCTCTGCACGCTCGTCATGACAGACAATGTGGACTCCAACGGCGTGGCCCGCTACCCGGTCGGCATCCTGCCTGTCATGGATCCCGAAACCGGCGAAACGCTGGTCGACGAACTCGGCCGCCGCTCCTTCACCACCTCGATCGCCTACGGCCCGACCATCGGCAAGAACATTGCGCTGACCTACCTGCCTTGGTCCTACGCCCAGGAAGGACGCAAGCTCAAGGTCGAATATTTCGGCGAGACCTACCCAGTCGAAGTCGTCGCCGTCGGCTACAAGCCGCTCTACGACGCCGAGAACCTCAAGCCGCGCAGCTGATCTCTCGGCCACATAAGCCCTAAGCCAAAAACTGCCCGTCTGGTTCCAGACGGGCAGTTTCATTTTGCGGATGGCAGCGATTGTCGTTCAGAGAGGCAAAGCTCTGTCGCATGGACGGATGTTCACGCCCTCAGAGATTGCTGCTTCCGCTCGAATCCCATCGGGGCCAATGACCTATGGTGACCGCGCGAAGCAGCCATTCGACCGGTCCATAGTTGAAGCGCCGAAGCCACCAGCGACTGAGAAGAAGCTGAACACCGAAGAGGACGACGGCCACAGCCAGCGTCATGGCGAAAGAGAGTTGGCCGATCAGTCCGAAACCATAACCATGAAAGATCAGGGCACAGGCAACCGATTGCATGAGATAGTTTGACAGCGCCATACGTCCGGCGCTTGCCAGATAATCGCGCCAACTGCCCATCCGGCCGGAATCCAACGCCGTCAGCACCCCTGCGATGATGGCTCCAGTCAGGAATGGCGAGGTGAGAATGGAGAGCGCCAAGCCTGCCGTTTCCAGCGAGCTGCCGGGAGCAAACTGTGTTGCGCAGGCGTACGCAACACCGCCGGGCAAACCGACTGCCAGTCCCCATCCAATCATCCGGCCGAGATACGGTCGATAGAGATCCCGATTTTCCAGCAGCTTTCGCCGCCCGAAAACGAAGCCGATGAGGAACATGGCCAATGCACAGGGGGCTTGAAGCAGCAACAGCATCGGCAGGAACGACACGATATCCTCCCTATGCTGCCCCATGATGGAAGGAGGCGTTCCCCGATAGGCGGCGAGCGCCGTTTGCGCATGGTCCATCACGAGAGCGCTATCGTCCTGATCCGGCATACTCCATTGCAGAAGCGCGAAAACGAACCAAAGCACCGCCGTTACAGCGACGAGCGTTGCCGCAAAGCGGATCTTGAAGCCGCCGCGCACCTCTCTCACGGCGAGGAGCAGCAAGCCGAGGACAGCGTAAGTGGTGAGTATGTCGCCGTGAAACAGAACGAGCGCATGAATGGCCCCGATCAGGAACAATCCGGCCTGACGGCGCAACATGCGCGGCAGAAAAGCCACGTCCGCCTTTTGCGCCGATTGCATTTGTAGCGTGACGCTGTAGCCAAACAGAAACGAAAAGAGCAGATAGAATTTCAGCTCGAAGACAGCCGAAATCGCGAAAGCCAGAACAGCGTCGAGCGACGACCACCCATCCGCTGCCTGAAGACCGGTGCCATAATAGACCGAGGAGAACGCGAGAATATTGACCTGTAATATCCCGAACAGGGCAAAGCCGCGCAATGGGTCGATATTGGTAATGCGACCACGATCACGCATCGGGATTTTCCCCGGTGATGCAAAGAACGTTGCTGATGATGGTTCGGAGCGAAGCACGCTCTTCAGCGGGATCGAAGCTGGCATCGATCGACGCGCGGTTGAAGATCCCGTCGATGACGATCATCAGAAACCGAACGGCATGTTCGAGCGGTACCATAAGCTTGACTTGGCCACGCTCGGCCGCGCCGCTCAAAAGCGCTGTGAGACCATCCCTGAGAAGCCTGTCGCCGGCGGCATTGAGCGCGCCGACATCCTCGTCTCGCGTTGCTTCAGCCGCGATCTCCAATATCAACCGCCTCTCCAGCGCATCCGCGGCTAGGTGCAGAACGACATCAAAGAAATCCAGCAGGGCTGCCGCCAAATCCGCCTGTTGAAGCAACTCGCCAATATAGGTCGCCGTCTGGCTCGTCTGTTCGTGGACGACGGCGAGGATGATCGCCTTCTTGTTCGGAAAATAGTGAAACAATTTTCCGGAACTCACACCAGCCTCGCCACAGATGGCTTCGGTGCTGGTCCTGTGAAAGCCGGTCCGGGCGAAGCAGATCTTGGCAGCCTCAAGGATAGCCTCCAGTTGCAGGGCATGTTTTTCGGGATCGCGAGTACGCATTGATGCCCCTTAAATAAAGCGCGTACTCTGTTTATTATTTGACCAAAGCTATAGCGTCAAGACACTCCCCTTCCGGGGCATGCCACAGCTGCGTCTGCTGAAGATGGACTGGGAATTTCGAAGGTCGGCGCCGTGAGGCATCAATCGAAACCGACCGCGATGCAGGACGGAAATGGTGAAGTCCTAACGGACCCGTCTGGCGCGCAGCCAACAACATAGTCGCCGTAGCCAACGTCACCGTCGAACCGTATACCCATTTCTAGGCTTATGGCCTCGCTGGGGGCGCTGCTTATTGCTTCATGAGGGTCCAGTGTGCGGGTTTCGGAAAAGTCCGGACAGGATTTCCGGTAATCTCCGGACACAGTTTTCAGTAATTCCCGGACAGTGATTCCGCTAAATCCCGGACAGTTTCCGGCGGCGGTTTGACGGTTGGTTCGCGGCTGCGCCGTCTTGTTGGTTAGGCCTCTCACGACAACGTTGAGAGGGGCCGATGCCGAGACGGAAGCAAGCAAGACGAACGACAGTGAGGGATATCCGGACTATTCTGCGCCTGACCCACGAAGAGGGTCTTTCGGTGCGCGAGATTGCCGAGCGGCTGAAGATCGGCAAGAGCTCGGTATCGACCTATTTGCTGCGAGCTCGGGAAGCCGGGCTTTCGTGGCCCTTGCCGTCTGGCTCGGACGAGGATGCAAAGCTGGAGCGGCGGCTGTTCGGCCGAGCCGGTCGACCGCCGCGCGATCTCAGCGAACCGGACTGGGCGCTGGTGGTTCGGGAGCTGAAGCGCAAAGGCGTGACGCTGACGCTTTTGTGGCAGGAATACCGTGCAAGCCATCCTGATGGTTACGGCTTCACGTGGTTCTGCGAACAGGTTGCCGCCTTTCGGCAGCGCACGAGTGTAGCGTTCCGTAATCGGCACGCGGCGGGCGCGGTGATGCAGACCGACTATGCCGGACCGACGGTGCCGGTGATCGATCCGGCGACCGGTGTCCTCCATCCGGCCCAAATCTTTGTCGCGGTGCTGGGCGCCTCCAACCTGACCTTCGCCCATGCCAGCTTTAGCCAGCAGTTGCCGGACTGGATTGACGGCCAGGTGCGCGCGCTGACTTTCTATGGTGGGGTCACCAAGGCAATCGTGTGCGATAACCTCAAAGCGGGGGTGGCCAAGGCCCTTTGGTTCGAGCCGACGTTGACTGCAACGTTCGCCGCCATGGCCGAGCATTACGACACCACGATTCTGCCGACCCGCAGCCGGAAACCGCGTGACAAAGGCCGGGTCGAAGGAGCGGTATTGATCGTCGAGCGTTGGATCCTGGCTCGGCTTCGGAACCGGACCTTCTTCTCGCTTGCCGCCCTCAACACGGCGATTGCCGAATTGCTCGAGGAGCTGAACAACCGGCCGATGCGCCATGTCGGCAAAAGCCGCCGCGAACTGTTTGAGGAGATCGAACGGGCAGCCTTGAAGCCCCTGCCAGTGATGCCGTTCGAATATGCGGAATGGAAGGCGGCGAAGGTTCACCCGGACTATCATGTCGAGGTCGACAAGACCTTCTACTCGGTGCCGCACCGGCTGATCGGATGCACCCTCCAGGTGCGCCTCACCCACCGGGTGGTCGAGATCTTCCACGATCACCAGCGTGTCGCCAGCCACGTTCGCCGCTCCCAGCGTTCTGGGCACGTCACTGTCAACGACCATATGCCCAAGGCGCATCAGCGCTATGCCAACACCACGCCAGCCAATCTGATCGGCCGTGCGACCCAGATCGGCCCCAATGCCGCCATCCTGGTCGAACGCATGATGCGCGACAGGCCGCATCCGGAACAGGGATACCGCTCGGCCATGGGGATTCTGTCGCTGGCGCCACGCTATGGATCGCAGCGCCTCGATGCGGCCTGTGAGCGGGCGCTTACCATCAATGCCATCACCTATTCCTCCGTCGCCTCTATCCTCAAATCCGGCCTCGACCGGGAAAGACCGCAGGCGGAACATGCGGCCGCCACGCCTGCGCATACCAATATCCGTGGCCGATCCTACTATCAGTGAAGGAAGCAAGAATGCTGACAAACCCCACCCTCGACCAGATGCAGGCCCTCGGGCTGATGGGCATGGCCGCCGCCTGGCGCGAATTGACCGAGCAGTCCGGCACTAATGAGCTCAGCCGCGATGAGTGGCTCGGCCTGATGCTCGACCGCGAAGTTACCCTGCGCGCCGACAAGCGCATCCGCAACCGGCTCGCCTCCGCCAAGCTACGCTTCGCCCAGGCCTGCATTGAAGATATCGACTTCGCCGCCGCCCGTGGTCTCGACCGGCGCAACACCATGGCGCTGGCCCAGGGGCAGTGGCTCACCGCCCATGAGGGCCTGATCATCACCGGCCACACCGGCACCGGCAAATCATGGCTGGCCTGTGCCTTCGGCAGGCAAGCGGCCAGACTCGGGCACTCCGTGCTCTATGTGCGCGTGCCGCGCATGTTCGAGGATCTCGCACTTGCCCGCCTCGATGGCTCCTTTCCCCGCCTCATCGACAAGCTCACCCGCGTCCAGCTCCTCATCCTCGACGACTTTGGAACACATGCGCTCTCGGATCAGCAGCGCTTCCATCTCTTCGAAATCGTCGAGGAACGCTATCAGAGAAAGTCCACCCTGATCACAGCCCAAGTCCCAGTGGCAAGCTGGCACGACCTTATTGCCGACAGCACGGTCGCCGACGCCATACTCGACCGCATCGTGCATAATGCCCATCGCATTACGCTGCGGGGCGAGAGCATGCGAAAGCAAAAGAACGCACCCCTCTTGACGGCTGCTGAAAACGGCGAAATCAATCAACCCTGATAGAAACCAGGCTGCCGAGGGCCAACCTCGTCAAACTGTCCGGACTTTAGTGAAACTGTTGTCCGGGAATTGGCGGAATAACTGTCCAACTTTCGCGAAGCGCGCATCCAGTGGGGCTGTTCGATCGAGCTGGGCTTTGTCGGCTTAGGCTGCTTGCGGGGGCCTGAGAAGTCGTTCAATCCTCGACGCGTCACCAAATACAAAAGCCCGCAGGACGCGGGCATTTTGACACTGGTTTTTGGTCCTGCTTAGCCCTGTTTGTAGCTTCGCGCAGTCCTGCTTAGCCCTGTTCGATTTCGCTATGCTCGAGGGCGGCCCCCGCTTGAGGTTCTGCGGCTGAGGAGCTACCGGACTTATTGATCCAGGCTGTAAGATTTGGTTGCGGGGGCAGGATTTGAACCTGCGGCCTTCAGGTTATGAGCCTGACGAGCTACCGGGCTGCTCCACCCCGCGTTACCAGCGCAAATCGCGA
>NZ_FMAH01000013.1 GCF_900094545.1 Martinezella miluonensis | reverse complement strand
TACTGCGTCAGGAAGTTGGTCGAGGAACCGAGGCCGGTGACGCCGAGGTTCTTGCCCTTGAAGTCGGCGGCGGACTTGATCTCCGGATGCTTGGCCGACACCAGCTCGACTTCGCCGGGCGCCTGGCTGAACTGCACGACGGATTCGACGAACTTGCCCTTGCCCTGCAGGTCGATGCAGTGATCGTAGAAGCCGACGACGCCCTGGACGGCGCCCGCAAGCATTTCGTTTTCGGCATCGACGCCCGCGGGCTCGTTCAGAAGCTCGACGCTGAGACCCTCATCCTTGAAATAGCCGAGCCCCTCGGCAAGCTTGGCCGGCAGGTAGATCTGCTTCTCGTAGCCGCCCACCATGATGGAAATCTTGCCGGCCGCCTGTGCAGCCGTCGTCGCAAACGACGCCGCAGTCATCGCGAGGGAAAGTGCCACCGAATATTTGAGAACGTTTGATGCACGCATGAAGTCCTCCTCTCCATTGATGTGCCTGTGCCGTTCGACGCAACACGGCACCGCTTCTTCTTGAAGCGGGAAAGACATGCACATCCAACCTTTCATTGAGCTGAAAGGAGCTCGCCCCGCCGTTCTGAAATTTGTGAACGGCGGTAGCCGCCGTCCTCATCACCGAAACACTGTGAAGCCGGATTACTTTGCAACGAGAAGCGTTGCCCGATCTTGGCAACTCCCGCAGCGCGACTATTTAAGATCTATCGCTTTCGCCAGGGGGACGATCCATGAGAAGCGCAGCCTTAGCCTCTATTCTGACAGCACTCATGATCGCCGGTCCGGCATCGGCAATCTCTCGCTACGAGTCGCTGAGCAAGACTTGCGCCGCCGTACAGCAGCTCATCGCCAGCGAGCGTGCTGTCATATTGCGCTATCCTGCAAAAGGCGGCGCCTCTCTCGTCCTGTATGATCGCTTTGTCTCCGGCAACGGGCAATGCAGCGTATCCGATTACGCGGCGCGCACCTACGTCCCCACCAGGGACAGTCCGCTATGCCCGGTCTACAACTGCAAGCCGTCCTCGGTTTTCAATCCACATTGACGCGAATCGTCTTTTCTGTGGTTTATTCCGCCGTCTTGGCAAAAGACCTAACAGAAAAAGACTTTTGGTTGAATTTTACCCATATTTCACACACATTTTGCGGGCAGCTTGAACGCATGCCGCTTACGCCATTATGTCGTAGGCAGAGCGGCGTCCACTGGAGCGCCCTATATTGCTAAGGAGATTGCGCAGTGAGTGCAAAAGTACCGAATCCGATTGATGCCTATGTCGGCTCCCGTGTGCGCACGCGGCGGCTTATGCTTGGCATGAGCCAGGAGCGGCTTGCCGAACAAATCGGCGTCACCTTTCAACAGGTGCAGAAATACGAAAAAGGCACTAACCGCATAGGAGCGAGCCGGCTGCAGGCCATAGCCGGCGTTCTGGCCATTCCGGTCGCGTTCTTCTTCCAGCAAGACAGCTCGCAGCCGCTGAATACGGACGGTTTGGGCATGATCAACGGCCTCGAAGACCTGTCGGAGTTTCTGACCTCCAAGGAGGGCCTGAGCCTCAACAAGGCCTTCATGAAGATCAACGATCCGGGCATACGCCAGTCCGTGCTAACCTTGGTCAAGTCTCTGGCAAACGCCTCCGAGCCGCATACAGGCCATGCGTCACGCGCAGGCGATGCACCGGTCGGCCTTCACAGCTGACACTCGGATCGCCGCATCGAATAAGAGGTCGAGGCACGCACCAAGTTCGGTGGGTGCCTCGATGTCCAATGACGGTTGCTGATCGCCCTCTTGGCGAATCGTTTGGCTGACATGCATGCCGGAAGGCATCCGCCCTAGCGGGGCGCGCTCATCTCTTACGCTTTAGGTTTTTGGCTTTGCAGATGTCATTATCGCAAAACCGCAGTACACTTTTGCGCGACTTGCTTTAACGCTCGTTCGAGTGCGGCTGCACGCCTGCCACGAAGATTTTGATGCATTGACGCAAATGCCGCAGCCGCGTTTCCCGATCGGGCCAGTCGTTCGGGTGGCCGGGCTTGGAGATCATCGCGCCGAAAATCATCGTCATCAGCATGCGTGCAGCGCTTGCGGTATCGGCAATCTCGATCAGGCCGCGCTGCTGTTGCTGGTTGAGCCAATCGGCGAGCATCTGCTGTGATTGTTTGGCACCATAGGTGTGCATCAGCGTCGCAACCTCCGGATATTGTCGGGATTCGCTCATGGCGAGATGAACGAAAGCCTCGCGCTCTCGCTCTTTGGCCTCATCGATGTCGATCATGAAGATCTGCTCGAGCGCCTCATCGAGCGGCAGGTTTTCATTGGCCTCGCGCGGCAGAGCCAGCATCGAGGCACGATGCTCGGCGATAATCGCCATGAATAGGTCGGTCTTGCCCGGAAACAGGCGATAAAGGGTCTGTTTCGAAATCTTGCAGCGGGCTGCCACCAGATCCATCGTCGTGCCGCCGTAACCAAGTTCGTAGAAAGTGACACGCGCCGCTTTGACGATCTCGGCTCGCCTTGCATCGTCGCTCGCGGTTTTGGGGCGGCCGCGCGGGCGGCGTGTTGCAGCCTGATCCTCTTTGCCTCCCCGCTCCTTTATCAGTGCCTCCACCTTAACCTCGACAAGCGAATGCGATTGACATTTCAACCAATACAAATATTTTCCGTACGACCTCGTACTGTAAATAAGGCAACAGGAAATAGCAACGTGCGAAAGCTTGCCTCTTCCACCTCTGCATCCGTATATCCCAAGGTATCCACCCGCCTTCTGTCCACCCGAACCGCGTTGATCGTCGCCGGTGCTGCCGCCACGATGCTACTCGCCGGCTGCAATGAACAGAAGGCCGCTCAGAACAATACACCAGCCGTGAAGACCGAGGTCAGCGCCATGGCGCTGCATCCGCAATCGGTCGCGATCACTGCCGAACTGCCCGGCCGCACCAGCGCCTATCTCGTCGCGGAAGTGCGGCCGCAGGTCGGCGGCATCATTCGCAACCGCAACTTCAAGGAAGGCAGTGAGGTCAAGGAGGGCGACGTCCTCTACGAAATCGATCCGGCCTCCTACCAGGCATCTTACGATAGCGCCGCCGCCGCCCTGCAGAAGGCGCAGGGCGCCGTGCCGAGCGCCCAATCGAAAGTGGATCGCTACAAGAGCCTCACCGCGCAGGACGCGGTCAGCAAGCAAAATCTGGATGATGCCATTTCCGCTTTGGCGCAAGCGAACGCCGACGTGGCTTCTGCGAGAGCGGCCCTGGAAACGGCACGCATCAATCTCGACTACACCAAGATGCGCGCGCCGATCGCCGGCCGTGTCGATGCATCGACCGTGACCGTCGGCGCCCTCGTCACCGCCGATCAGACGACGGCGCTGACCACGATCCGCAAGCTCGACCCCATCAATGTCGACGTCACGCAGTCGAGCACCAATCTGCTCGAGTTCCGCCGCGCCGTCGCCGACGGCCGGCTGAAGACCAGCGGCGACAACGTCTCCGTGCATCTGACGCTCGAAGACAGCAGCCAGTACAAGGAAACCGGCACGCTGCAATTTGCCGAATCCTCCGTCGCCGAAACCGTCGGCACCATCACCGTGCGCGCCGTTTTCCCCAATCCCGATCGCGTGCTGCTGCCCGGCATGTATGTGCGCGCCACCATTCAGGAAGGCATCGCCGAAAACAGTTTCCTCGTGCCCCAGCGTGCGGTTTTCCGCAACACGAAGGGCGAGCCGACCGCCATGTTCGTGAGTGCCGAAAACAAGGTCCAGCAGCGCGTCATCAAGGTGCGACGCAGCATCGGCAACAGCTGGCTTGTCAACGAAGGCATAAAGGATGGCGACCGCGTCATCGTCGAAGGCAGCCAGCGCGTTCGCGACGGCCAGGAAGTCACCGTATCGCCCGTCACCATCGACGACGCGACCGGCGAGGTGAAGCAGGCCGCAGCAGCCGAGGGTAAATCCACCGAGCAGGCCGAGCTGGAAAAGACCGATGGCAAGGCCGCCTCCGGCGCCCAGAAGTGAGGTTAGACGATGTCTCGTTTTTTCATCGACCGGCCGATCTTTGCCTGGGTCATCGCCATCGTCATCATGCTGGCGGGTGCGCTGTCCATTTTGACGCTGTCGATCTCGCAATATCCGCAGATCGCGCCGACCACGGTCAGCATCAGCGCCAATTATCCCGGCGCTGACGCCGCAACCGTCGAAAACTCGGTGACCAAGGTCATCGAGCAGGGCATGACCGGTATCGACAACCTCGACTACATGACGTCGACCTCGACCTCGACAGGCCAGGCCTCGATCTCGGTGACCTTCAACAACAAGGCCAACCCCGACGTCGCGCAGATGCAGGTGCAGAACAAGCTGCAGCTCGTCACCGCCCAGCTGCCGCAGACCGTCCAGTCCACCGGTATTGTCGTTTCCAAGTCGACGTCGAACTTCCTCATGGTCGTCGGCTTCGTCTCCACCGACAACAAGCTGAACTCCAACGACCTCGCCGACTATGTTGCCAGCACGCTCAACGATACGCTGAAGCGCATCGACGGCGTCGGCAACACCCAGATTTTCGGCGCAGGCTATGCCATGCGCATCTGGGTCAATCCTGACAAGCTGGCCAAATACCAGTTGATGGTGAGCGACGTCACCGCCGCGATCCAGGCGCAGAACTCGCAGGTCTCGGCCGGCCAGCTCGGCGCGCTGCCACAGCGCAAGGGGCAGCAGCTCAACGCCACCGTTACGGCCAAGAGCCGCCTGCAGACGCCGGAGCAGTTCGAAAACATCATCCTGAAGAGCCAGCCCGATGGCTCGCTGGTGCGCATCAACGATGTCGCGACCGTCGAACTCGGCGCGTCGTCCTACACGACGTCGAGCACCTATAACGGCCATCCTTCAGCAGGTCTCGCCGTGATGCTCGCCTCCGGCGCCAACGCCATCAGCACGGCCGAAGCGGTGAGATCGGTCATCGGCAATCTGAGCCAGACCCTGCCGCCGAATGTCGAGATCGTCTATCCCTACGACACGACGCCCTTCGTGAAGCTGTCGATCGAAGACGTAGTCAAGACGCTGTTCGAAGCCATCGTGCTCGTCTTCATCGTCATGTTCGTCTTCCTGCAGAACATTCGCGCGACCTTGATCCCGACGCTCGCCGTCCCCGTCGTCCTGCTCGGCACCTTCGGCGTGCTCTCCGTCTTCGGCTATTCGATCAATACGCTCACTATGTTCGGCATGGTGCTAGCGATCGGTCTGCTCGTCGACGACGCCATCGTTGTGGTCGAGAACGTCGAGCGCGTGATGGAGGAAGAGGGATTGTCGCCACGCGAGGCGACGATCAAGTCGATGCAGGAAATCACCGGCGCTCTGATCGGTATCGCCACCGTTCTATCAGCCGTCTTTATTCCAATGGCCTTCTTCTCCGGTTCGGTCGGCATCATCTACCGCCAGTTCTCGGTGACGATCGTCTCGGCGATGGTCCTGTCGGTCATCGTCGCATTGATCCTGACGCCGGCGCTTTGCGCCACTCTTCTCAAGAAGCCCAAACACGGCGCGAAGGAAAAGGGCGTCTTCGGCTGGTTCAACCGCAATTTCGAGCGGGGAACAAGGGGTTACCAGCGAAGCATTCATGGCATGATCCGCCTGAGCGCCGTCTTCCTCATCGTATTCGTGCTGATCGGCGTCGCCGTCGGTTATCTGTTCAACCGTCTCCCGAGCTCGTTCCTGCCGGACGAAGACCAGGGCATCCTGCTGACGGCGATCCAGCTTCCTCCGGGCGCCACGGAGTCGCGCACCTGGGCCGTGCTCAATCATGTGAAGGACTATTATCTCAATAACGAAAAGGACTATGTCGAAGGCGCATTCGCCGTGGCAGGCTTCGGCTTCAGCGGTCAGGGCCAGAACGTCGGTATCGTCTTCGTCAGATTGAAGGACTTCGACAAGCGTTCGACGCCGCAATCGAAGGCGCAGGCGATCGCCGGTCGCGCCATGGGCGCGTTCTCGAAGATCAAGGACGGCAGCGTCTTTGCGCTGGCGCCGCCGGCGATCCCCGGTTTCGGCAGCTCGAGCGGCTTCGATTTCTTCATCAAGGACATCAATGGCGCCGGCCATGCCGCGCTCATCCAGGCCCGCAACCAGCTGCTCGGCGCTGCGGCCAAGAGCCCGAAACTCTTCGGCACGCGTCCGAATGGTCAGGAAGATACGCCGCAATATTCTGTCAACATCGACCAGGAAAAAGCGAGTGCGCTCAACATCACCCTGTCGAACATCGACTCGACGCTGTCGACGGCCTGGGGCGGAACCTATGTCAACGACTTCATCGATCGCGGCCGCGTCAAGCCCGTCTACGTGCAGGCTGACAAGAACTTCCGCATGCAGCCGGAAGACTTCGGCCGCTGGTATGTGCGCAACTCCAGCGGCGACATGGTGCCGTTCTCGGCATTCTCGAGTGGCAACTGGACCTACGGTTCGCCGCGTCTGGAACGCTATAACGGCTCGTCGGCCGTCGAAATCCAGGGTGCCGCTGCACCAGGCGTTTCGTCGGGCGATGCCATGAACGAGATCGACAAGATCATGGCAACCCTGCCACCCGGCTTCAGCCATGAATGGACCAGCCTGTCGGCCCAGGAAAAGCTCTCCGGCAACCAGGCAAGCCAGCTCTATGCGATCTCGATCCTCGTCGTCTTCCTGGCGCTGGCCGCCCTCTACGAAAGCTGGTCGATCCCGCTTGCCGTGATGCTGTCGGTTCCGATCGGTATCTTCGGCGCGTTGCTGGCGGCCACCCTGTTCGGCCAGTCGAACGACGTCTACTTCAAGGTCGGTTTGCTGACGACCATCGGTTTGGCGGCCAAGAACGCCATCCTGATCGTCGAATTCGCCATCGAGCAGCAAAACCAGGGCAAGAACCTGGTCGATGCGACGCTGGAAGCGGCACGGCAGCGCTTGCGGCCGATCCTGATGACCTCGCTCGCCTTCATCCTCGGCGTTCTGCCGCTGGCGATCGCCAATGGTGCGGGATCGGGCAGCCAGAACTCGATCGGTATCGGCGTCATGGGCGGCATGATCTCGGCGACCGTGCTCGGCGTATTCTTCATCCCGCTGCTCTTCGTCTCGGTCCGCCGTGTCTTCAAAGGCAGGGTCAAATCGACGGCAACGACACCGCCCACCGACGCACCGACGACGGATGCCGCACATTAACGAACGAGACGCCCGCTTCCGCAGATTGGAGAGCGGGCGTCTCGACCTAGCTACAGGTCAAGCAAAGAGGCTCCTGCGACATCGCAGGAGCCTCTTTGTCATTGGTGTCATAGCTGACTTGAAAATGCTGTTGGCGGATAGCGCCCCACGCCGCCTTCGCGCCGCCGCTGCTCAGATCATGAAGCAGCGTGGCGGCATGCCTCTCGCAACCTTAAACGAGAGGCACGCCGGCTCGATATAAGAACCTGCCGCCCGAGTCCCGGACCTATGCCCCCGCACCTTTCGGCAAACAAGGTGTCGTTGCGATCGTGCCCACGGCTCGTTCAAGTGGATCAAGAAGCAGCAGGCGTTGCAGGCTGCGGCTCCGGCGACCACTTTGCGTGCAGCTTGGCGAGCATCAGATAGATGATCGGCGTGGTGTAGAGCGTCAGCACCTGCGAAACGACGAGGCCGCCGACGATGGTGATGCCCAGCGGGCGCCGCAGCTCGGAGCCAGGGCCGGTTGCCACGATCAGCGGAATGGCGCCCATCAGCGCCGCCAGCGTCGTCATCAGGATCGGACGGAAACGCTTGAGACAGGCCTGATAGATCGCTTCTTCCGAAGACAGGCCGAGAACGCGTTCGCCCTGCAGCGCGAAATCCACCATCATGATACCGTTCTTCTTGACGATGCCGATCAAGAGAATGATGCCAATGAAAGCGATGATGGTCAGCTCCGTGCCGCTGATGGCAAGCGCCAAGAGCGCGCCGAGACCGGCGGACGGCAACGTCGAAATGATCGTCAACGGATGCGCCAGGCTCTCATAGAGAATGCCGAGAACGATGTAGACCGTCAGCAATGCCGCCAGAAGCAGGAGCGGCTGGCTGCCGGACGACAGCCGGACACTCGCCGCATCGCCGGCGAAATCCGCATGCAGCGTATCGGGCAAATGCATCTCAAGCACCGCCTTCTCGATGGCTTGGTTCGCGACCTCCAAGGGCGTATTGAGCGCCAGATTGTAGGAAATGGTCACGGCCGGATATTGCCCCTGGTGATTGACCACCAGCGGCGCGAGCGTCCGATCGATGGAAGCGACGGCACTCAACGGCACCTGTTTCCCGCCGGTGGCCGGCACGTAGAGCTTGGAGATGTCATGCGGGTCGAGCGCATAGTTCGGATCCGCCTCTAGCACAACACGATACTGGTTGCGCTGCGTGTAGATCGTCGAGATCTGCCGCTGCGCGAAGGCGTTGTTCAGCGCGGCGTCGATGGATTGAATGCTGACGCCGAGCTGCGAGGCGAGACTGCGGTTGATATTGACGGTCGCCTGCAAGCCGTTTGGCTGCCTGTCGGTCGCGACATCGGTCAAGCCCGGAACAGCCTGCAATCGCTCCAATACCTTCGGCGCCCACTCCACCAGCTCGTCATAATTCGCACCCCAGACGGTGAACTGATACTGCGACTGCGACTGGCGCGCGCCGGCGCGAATATCGCCCGGCGAAAACAGGAACGTGCTGAGCCCGGGAACGGCCATCAGCTGCTTGCGAAGCCGGTCGATGATCTCGGCCGTCGGCGCCCGCTCCGATTCCGGCTTGAGCGAAATGAACAGCTGCCCTCGATTGATCGAGCTGGAAAAGCCGCCGCCGCCCACCGAGGAGCCGAGGCCCGACACCGCCGAGTCCTCGGCGACGATATCGGCGGCCTGCTGCTGCAATTTGACCATGGCCGGATAGGAGATATCGGTCGCGGCCTGCGTCCCGCCCTGGATGAAGCCGGTATCATCCTGCGGAATGAAACCCTTCGGCACCTTGACGTAGAGATAGGCCGACATGACCACGCAGGCGATGATCACCAAGACGGACATCAGGCGGTGATGCAGCACTGCTTTCAACGTCCGTCCGTAAAAGCCGATGATCGCGCTCATCGAGCCTTCGACCATGCGGCCGAACCGCCCGGGCTGGGCATGAATGTCGTGCGGCCGGAGGCGATGGCCGCAGATCATCGGCGTCAGCGTCAACGACACCAGCGTCGAAACGATGATGGTGAAGCCGAGTGTCAGCGAGAAAGTCTGGAAGAAGCGGCCGACGATACCTCCCATGAAAAATAGGGGAATGAAGGCGGCGAGCAGCGACAGGCTGATCGAAACGACCGTGAAGCCGATCTGCTTTGCGCCTTCGAGCGCCGCCCGCATCGGCTTCATGCCGGTTTCCAGATTGGCATAGATATTCTCGATCATGACGATGGCATCGTCGACGACGAAACCCACCGAAACGGCAAGCGCCATGAGAGAGAGATTGTCGATCGACAATCCGAAGAGCCACATCGCCGCCAGGGTTCCGGCGAGCGAAAGCGGCACGGTGACGCCTGCCGCGAAGGTCGGCGTTGCGCGCCGCAGGAAGACGAAGACCACCGCCATCACCAGGCAGATGGTGGCCAGCAGCGTCCATTGCATGTCGTTGACGCTGGCATGGATCGTCGTGGTGCGGTCGGAAAGGACATCAATCTTGACGCCGGCCGGGATGAGCCGCTGCAGCTCCGGAATCAACTGCTTGACGCCCTCGACCGTAGCGATGACGTTGGCATCCGCCTCCTTGGTGATGTTGAGCAGCACGGCGGGTTTGCCGCCATACCAGGCATCGGAGCGGCTATTGCGCACGCCCGGTTCGACGGTGGCTATATCGGACAGCCGGACGGCGGTGCCGTCACCGCTGCGTACAACGATCCTGCCATACGCTTCCGGCGTCCGCAGCTGTCCGTTGACGGCGATGGAGAAAGCTCCTCCAGCGCCGTCCATGGAGCCGGCAGGGCCGAGTACGTTGGCATTGACGATCGCGGTGCGAACGCTGTCGAGCGACATGCCCATGGCCGAGAGCCGATCGGGATTGAGCCTCACGCGTATCGCAGGCTGATCGGCGCCGCTGACCGTTACGCCACCGACGCCTTCCACCTGCGAGATACGCTGCACGACCACCGTATCGGCTGCATCATATATGGCGCTCGGCCCCACATTGTCCGATGTCAGCGCCAGAATCAGCACGGGCGCCGCGGCCGGATTGATCTTGCGGAAGGATGGTAGGGTCGGCAGATCGCCCGGCAGGTCGGTCGCCGATGCATTCAGCGCCGCCTGCACATCTTGCGCGGCGCCATCAACGCTGCGGGAGAGATCGAATTGCACCATGATGGTGCTTGAGCCGAGCGAGCTCACCGAGGTCAATTGCGTGACGCCGGCTATGGTGCCGAGATGCCGTTCCAGCGGAGCGGCGACACTCGCCGCCATGCTGGCGGGATCGGCGCCGGGACGGCTCGCCGAGACGACGATCGTCGGCAAGTCCACAGTCGGCAGGCTTGCCACCGGCAGGAAGCCATAGGCGACGATACCGAGAATCATCAGCCCGATCGCCAGAAGCGTCGTCCCGACAGGGCGTTTGATGAACGGCTCGGAGATGTTCATGTCTCGCCGCCCGCCAGTTCGTCCATTTCAGCGCTCGGCGTGCCGCTGGTGCGCCCGACGATCCGGGCGCGCAGGCGCTCGAAGGCCAGATAGATCACCGGCGTCGTATAGAGCGTCAGCAGCTGCGACAGCACGAGGCCGCCGATGATGGTGATGCCAAGAGGGATGCGCAGCTCGGCGCCTGTGCCCTGCGCCAGCGCCAGCGGCAGAGCGCCGAAAAGCGCCGCCAGCGTCGTCATCATGATCGGTCGGAAACGCAAGATCGAGGCCTTGAGAATGGCCTCGCGCGGCTCGAGGCCTTCCTTGCGCTCCGCCTCGAGCGCAAAGTCGATCATCATGATCGCGTTCTTCTTGACGATGCCCATCAGCAGCACGATGCCGATCAGGGCGATGACCGACAGATCCTGCCCGAACAGCATCAGCGCCAGCAGCGCGCCGACACCGGCCGAAGGCAGCGTCGAAAGGATCGTCACCGGGTGGACGGCGCTCTCGTAGAGCAGGCCGAGCACGATATAGATCGTCACGACGGCCGCCAGGATCAGCCAGGGCTCGCCGGCAAGCGAGGAGGCAAATTCTTCCGCGTCACCCGAATACTTGCGCTGGATGTTGTCGGGCATGCCGATATCCTGCTCGGCCGCCTTGATCTCGGCCACGGCTTCGCTGAGCGAAGCGCCCTTGGCAATATCGAAGCTGATCGTCACGGCCGGAAACTGCTCGTCATGGCTGATGACCAGCGGCGCCGTCGTGAAGGTCGCCGTCGTAAAGGCATTGAGCGGCACTTGCGTGTCGCTGGCGCCGGCGACGTAGAGCTTGTCAAGCGACTTCGGATCCGACTGATATTGGGGCGCAGCCTCCAGAATGACGCGATACTGGTTGGCCTGGCCGTAGATCGTCGCGATCTGGCGCTGGCCGAAAGCATCGTTCAGGGTGTCGCTGACGGCCTGCATCGATACGCCGAGCCGCGAGGCGGTTTCGCGATCGACATTCACAAAGATGCGGCCGCCTCCCATTTCCACCTCGGAGGCGACGTCCATAAGCTTCGGGCTTTCCTGCAGCCGCTGGGCCAGCTTCTGCGACCAGTCGACCACCGTGTTCGTATCCGTGCCCGTCAAAGTATATTGATAGGGCGCGCGGCTGGCCCTGGTGCTGATCGAGATGTCGCGCACGCTCTGAAAGGTGACATGGATGCCCGGCATACCCGCGACGTCATCGCGCATCCGCTCGATGATCTGATCGGCGGAAGCTGTGCGCTGGTTCCTCGGCTTTAGTATCAGGCTGAGATTGCCGGTGTTCAGCGTCAGATTGCTGGCGCTGGCACCGATGACGGAAACGACGCCATCGACATCCGGGTCCTTGCGCAGCCGATCGGTCACGGTCGCCTGCATCTGCTTCATGGTCTCGAAAGAGGTCGTCGGCTCGGCTTCGATCACAGCGGTGATCAGGCCGGTATCCTGCGCCGGCAGGAAGCCCTTCGGAATGACGACATAGAGCGCGATCGTCGCAGCCAGCGTCACCACGGTCACCACGAGCATGAGGCCGCTGCGATCCACGGCCCATACGAGGCTGCGCCGATAGCCTTCGATCATCCAATCGGTGAAACGATCGGCGCCGGCAAGCAAACCACCCGCACGCTCCTTGGGCTTGCGCAGGATGCGCGCGCACATCATCGGCGTCAGCGTCAGCGAAACCACGGCCGACACCACAACGGCGATGGTGAGCGTCAGCGCGAATTCGCGGAACATGCGGCCCACGATCCCGGTCATGAACAGCAGCGGAATGAACACCGCAACCAGCGAGACGGTCAGCGAAATGATGGTGAACCCGATCTCGCCGGCACCCTTCAGCGCCGCCTGCATCGGGTTTTCGCCCTCCTCGATATGGCGGGCGATGTTCTCGATCATCACGATGGCGTCGTCGACAACGAAGCCGGTGCCGATCGTCAGCGCCATCAGCGAGAGATTGTCGAGGCTGAAGCCGGCAAACCACATGACGCCGAAGGTCGCGATCAGCGACAAGGGCAGAGCGACACCGGCTATGAAGGTTGCCGTCATCGTCCGCAGAAAGAGCAGAACTACGAGGATGACGAGACCGATACTGATCACCAGCGTCCATTGCACGTCATGGATCGAGGCTCGGATGGTCTCGGTGCGGTCGTTGACGATATCGAGCGAGATGCCGGCCGGCATGGCCTGTTTCAGCTTCGGAAGCTGCTGCAGGACGTTTTCGACGGTCTGAATGACGTTGGCGCCCGGCTGGCGCATGATATCGATGATGACGGCGGGCTTTCCCTGATACCAGGCGCCGACGCGATTGTTCTCCAGCCCTTCGACGACATCAGCCACATCCTTCAACTGCACCGGGGCGTTGTTGCGATAGGCGACGATGACAGACTTGTAGACGTTCGGGTCTACGATCTGGTCGTTCGCGGCAAGCGTGAAGCTTTGCTGGGTGCCATCAAGCGCACCCTTGGCGCCGGCCACGCTGGCGCTGGTGATCGCCGTGCGGATATCCTCCAGAGCAAGGCCATAGGAGGCAAGGCGCGGCAGGTCCACCTGGACACGAATGGCAGGCTTGACGCCGCCCTGGATGCTGACATTGCCCACGCCGGACACTTCGCTGAGGCGCTGCGCCATCATCGTATCGGCGAAGTCGCTGAGCTCGCGGATCGAATAGCTGTCGGAGCGCAAGGCCAGCGTCACGATCGGCGTGTCGGCCGGGTTCACCTTCGAATAGGTCGGCGGATAGGGAAGCGTGCGCGGCAGCGTCGAGCCGGCCGCGTTGATCGCTGCCTGCACATCCTGCGCGGCGCCATCGATATCACGGCCGAGATCGAACTGCAGCGTGATCTGGCTGATACCGAAGGCACTTGACGACGTCATCGAGGTCAGTGACGGAATCTGACCGAGCGGCCGTTCCAGGGGAGCGGTCACCAGGGCCGCCATCGTATCGGGATCGGCGCCGGGAAGCTGCGTCGTCACCTGAATCGTCGGGAAATCCACCTGCGGCAGCGGCGCGACCGGCAGGAAGAGAAAGCCGAGAATACCGCCCAGGAGAACCGCGACCCCGAGAAGCGAGGTGGCGATGGGTCGGCCGATGAAGAGCGACGAGACGTTCATTGTTGCTGCGTCGGCGCTGCGGACGCGTTGTTCGGCGTGGTGCTGGCGCTGGTATTCGTATCCTGACCGGCGCCGCCGGCGTGCTGATCATCCCCGCTTTGACCATCCTGGCCGGCATTACCGCCATTACCACCCTTGCCGCCCTGACCGCCCTTGCCTCCCTGACCGTTGTGGCGATGATGCGGCTTCTCGCCGCCATTGGCGCCGGCATTACCTTGGCTGCTCTGTTGATCGTTCTGCGCAACCGGCTGCCCTTGATCATTGGCCGCCGGCACACTCGGTACCGCTTGATCGGAACTGGCCGAAATCTGCACTTTCGAACCGTCCTGAAGCCGCGCAAAGCCGGTCGTCACCACCTTGTCGCCCGGAGAAACGCCATCGGCGATCACGGCGAGCGTGTCGTCCTGCTGACGCACCTTCACCGGCTTCATCGCCACGGTCTGGCCTTCCTTGACGATATAGACGAACGTGCCGTTCGGCCCGCGCTGCACCGCCCCGCTCGGAATAACGGTAACGCCCTTCAGCGTCTCCACGAGCAGGCGGGCATTGATGAAGGCACCGGGCCACAGTGCCAGCTTCTCGTTCGGAAAGTTCGCCTTCAGCTTGACTGTGCCCGTCGTGGGATCGACCTGGTTGTCGACCACCGCCAGCGTGCCGTTGTCGATGACCGTCTGGCCATCATTCCCCATGGCCTGGACGGCGAGCGTACCGGCCGCACTTGCCGCGTTGACGCGAGCAAGCTGTTGCTGCGGAATGGAAAACAACACGGAGATCGGCCTGATCTGCGACAGCGTCACGATCCCTGTCGCATCCGACGAGCCGATGAGGTTGCCGACATCGACATTGCGGATACCGGTGCGCCCATCGATCGGCGCCTTGATCGTCGTATAGTCAAGCGTCGCCTGCGCGCTTTCTATAGCCGCCGCGTCGGCCTTAACCTGTGCCGTGTATTGCGCCACCAGCGAAGTCTGCGTATCGACCTGCTGCTGCGTACCCGAAGCGGTCTTCACCATGAGCTGATAGCGGTTGAGATCGCGCTGGGCCCCTGCGAGCAGAGCCTCGTCCTGCGCCTTCTTGGCAAGCGCCTGGTCGAGCTGCGCCTTGTAGACGGAATCGTCGATGCGGGCGATAACGTCGCCCTTCTTGATATCCTGGCCCTCGCCGAAATCGATCTCGACGATTCGTCCGCTGACCTGCGCGCGCACCGTCACCGTATTCAGGGCCTTCACCGAACCCACGCCATTGATATAGACGGGAACGTCGGCCGTCGTCACATCGGCCGCAAGCACTGGAACCGGGCCGCTGAATTGCGCCGCACCCCGCCGCCCTCCACCGCCGCCCTGACGCTGGCCGTTGCGGCGCTCGCCCTGGGCTTGCTGGGCAGGTGTCGAGGCGTTCTGATAGCCAAGCAGCCGCTCGGCGTTGGCAAGCCAGAGATCGCGAGTCGCATAGGCGCCGTAGCCCACCGCGCCAATCACCGCCAACGACATTACGACCCGAAACGCACGAGCCATCAACACACCTTCCTTCTAAGCCTTCGGTGATCTCTGACCCGCGGCTATCTTGTGCGCGACTCTAGCTTGCATCGTGTCGCTTAGGAATTTGGTATAGCCATTAAATTTTGTCCATTTTTGCGACGACTTAGCGAAATAAATTGTCACATTGGATAAAATCAGGGTTGTAGTCGCAAAGGCCTAGCGCTGGCGCAAGTTGCCATTGTCCTTGCGGATCAGAGTACACCCCAGCCGCGATAGCGGCCTCGGCCCGTCATCTCGCGCAAGCCAAGATCGCTGACCAGATTGAGCGCACCTCTTGGAGTGACGCCGACATGGCGGGCGATCATCTTCGTCGAAACGATCGGCCGCGACAGCACGATATCGATTACCTCGGGCAGGCTGCTGTTCGATCGCCGGTCCTTGAGACGCAACTCCATCTGCAGCTTGGCGAGCGAAAGACGATCAAGCTCCTTGAGGCCGGAATCGGCCGAAAGTACCATGGCCTCCAGAAATGCCGCCAGGCGCGTGTTGCGGTCCGAGGCCCGCCGTCGATCATGGCGGACGGCTTTCAGGCCGATGTTCAGACAGAAGAGATGCGAGGTGACTTTGCCGCGGCTGCGCAGATAGGCGCTGACCAGCAGGCCGCCGAGCCAATGCTGACGCCGCAGCGGCTCGAGCCGCTCCCAGGCGTCGAAAAGCACTGCCGCGCCCAGAACCGGCGGCAGCAGATCAGCCTCGCGAATGACGGCGCGCCAGCTCTCCAGGCGCTCGTCTTCATCCCAATCCTCGTCGCGCACCAGTGCGAGCGGATCGTCGATCGTCTCGGGTCTGCCGAGATCGGGAACACCGCCATTCAGGATCTTTTCGGATCGGGCGAGGATGGCGTCGATCTCGGCAAAGTCGACGCCGAAATCATCCTGATCCTCGTCTTCCTCTTGCGCGTCGGGCTCGGCGGACGCGGGGCGCCGCGGGACAATATCCTCGACTTCCCCGACATCGCCGCGCAAGGCGGCAAGGCCGGCCATTTCCAATCCCCAGGAAGGGTCCGCATTCCAGAGGCGCCGCCGGCTCCGCAGCACGGCGTGGGCGATGGTCAGCTCATGCGTCGGCGCGCGGGCATCCATGCGCGCATCGTGCAGTACCAGATCTTCCACATGCACCAGCTCGCCGCCAACCCAAAGCGCGCCTGCGGCATCGAAGAAATGCCCGCGCTCGCGAAAGCCGTCCGCCACGACATGCCGCAGAACACGCTCATCCAGCCGTGCCAACATGTCCTCGGCCTTGACGACGACAGGCAGAAGCGTCGTCAGCGCAAGTGTGGTCAGATCGTATCGCATTGGAATCGCATCATTGAACCGATCTTACGGAACCTATCATCGCCACAAGCTGCAGGATAGAAAGAGGCCTCTGCGAACTGTGGACGACAATTCCTATTTTTAGCCTTGACCTTCCAGTAACAGGAAGGTTCATAACCTCATCCAACGCTCCTTTCGGGGCAATGGAGTCTGATATGGCATTGCACGACGAACACGATCACAGCCATCAAGGTCATGGTCACCACCATCATGACGGCCAGCCGCAGGAGGCGGTGACGCGCGACCCGGTTTGCGGCATGACCGTCGATCCCGCCGGCAAGCCTTCGCTGGACTATCAGGGCCGCACTTTCCACTTCTGCAGCAATGGCTGCCGCACCAAGTTCGAGGCCGCGCCGGAGGCCTACTTAACCGCCAAGGACCCCATATGCGGCATGACGGTCGATCGCGCCACTGCGCGCCACTTAGCCAAGCACGAAGGCGAGACATTCTACTTCTGCTCCGCCGGCTGCAAGGCCAAATTCGAAGCGGATCCATCAGCCTATCTGAACGGCAATAGGCCCGCACCCAAACCGGTACCGAAGGGTACGCTCTACACATGCCCGATGCATCCAGAAGTCGTCAGCGATCACCCTGGCGATTGCCCGAAATGCGGCATGGCACTGGAACCCATGGGCGTGCCCGCCGCCGACGAGGGCCCGAATCCTGAGCTGGTCGATTTCACGCGCCGGCTCTGGTTAAGCGCTGCCTTGTCGCTGCCCTTGCTTGTTATCAGCATGGGTCCGATGATCGGCCTGCCTATCCGTGGCTGGCTCGGCGAACCCATCGCCACATGGCTCGAACTCGTGCTTGCGACACCGGTCGTGCTTTGGGCGGCCCTGCCCTTTTTCCGCCGCGCCTTGAACTCGCTCGTCAATCGCAGCCCCAACATGTGGACGCTGATCGGCCTCGGCGTCGGCACCGCCTATCTCTACAGCATCATCGCCACACTCGCCCCCGGCCTCTTCCCGATGAGCTTCCGTGGCCATGGTGAAAGCGTTCCCGTCTATTTCGAAGCGGCTTCGGTCATCGTCGCGCTGGTCTTCGTCGGCCAGGTGCTGGAACTGAAAGCTCGTGAACGCACCGGTTCGGCTATCCGCGCGCTTCTCGACCTTGCACCGAAGACGGCGCGGCGCATCGGCGCCGATGGCAGCGAAAACGACGTGCCGGTGGATGAGATCCAGGCCGGCGACCGGCTGCGCGTGCGTCCCGGCGAGCGCGTTCCGGTGGACGGCTCCGTCGTCGACGGACAATCCACTATCGATGAATCGATGATAACAGGCGAACCCCTGCCCGTCGAAAAGGACAGGGGTGATTCCCTGACCGGCGGCACGATCAACAAGAACGGCACGCTCATCATGCAGGCCGAAAAAGTCGGCGCCGACACCACGCTGTCGCGCATTGTCGAGCTTGTCGCCAAGGCGCAGCGCTCGCGCGCCCCGATCCAGACGATGGTCGATCGCGTCTCCGCCATCTTCGTGCCCGCCGTCGTCGTAGCCGCTGTCATCGCCTTTGCTGTTTGGGCCTTCATCGGGCCGGAACCGCGCCTGGCGCATGCGCTGCTCGCCGCCGTCGCCGTGCTGATCATCGCCTGCCCCTGTGCGCTTGGACTGGCAACGCCCATGTCCATCATGATCGCCACGGGCCGGGGCGCGCAGGAGGGCGTGCTGGTGCGCGACGCCGAGGCGCTGGAGCGCTTCGCAAAGGTCGACACGCTGATTGTCGACAAGACAGGCACTTTGACCGAAGGCAAGCCCAACCTGACCGACATCGTCACGGCCAATGGCGCAGAGGAAGCCCGCCTTCTCTCACTCGTCGCCAGCCTCGAACGCGGCTCGGAGCATCCGCTCGCCGAAGCCATCGTTGCCGGCGCAGAGGAACGCGGAGCAAGCTTCGCCGAGATCTCCGGCTTCTCGGCAATCACAGGCAAGGGCGTAGCGGGCCGCACAGGTGAGATCGCAATCGCACTCGGCAACGCGGCGATGATGGCCGACCTCGCCGTTTCGACCGAAGCCCTTGAGGCTGAGACCGAGCGCCTGCGCAGCGAAGGCAAGACCGTGATGTTCGTCGCCATCGACAACAAGCTGGCAGGCCTCGTCGCCGTCGCCGACCGAATCAAGCCGACGACGGCAGCCGCGATCAAGGCACTGCACGAGAGCGGCCTGAAGATCATCATGGCAACCGGCGACAACGGCAAGACCGCAGCTGCCGTCGCCAAACAGCTTGGCATCGATGAAGTGCGCGCCGATATGCTGCCGGAGAGCAAGAAGGCACTGATCGACGAGCTGCACGCCAAGGGTCGCATCGTTGCGATGGCCGGCGATGGCGTCAACGACGCTCCGGCACTTGCCTCCGCCGATGTCGGCATCGCCATGGGCACAGGCGCCGACGTCGCCATGGAAAGCGCCGGCATCACGCTGGTGAAAGGCGATCTCAACGGCATCGTCCGGGCGCGCCGCCTGTCGGAAGCGACCATCCGCAACATCAAGCAGAACCTCGCCTTCGCCTTCGGCTACAATGCGCTCGGCGTGCCGCTTGCAGCCGGCGTGCTCTACCCCGTCTTCGGCCTGCTTCTGTCGCCGATGATCGCGGCGGCTGCGATGAGCCTGTCCTCGGTCTCGGTCATCGGCAATGCGCTCCGGCTGCGGCTGGCGAGATAAGGAGATTTCTGATGAATATCGGCGAAGCATCCAGCCGCTCGGGCCTGCCGGCCAAGACGATCCGCTACTACGAAGATATCGGCCTGATCCGGCCTGATCGCGGCGACAATGGTTATCGCGATTATGGCGCTGACGACGTGCACAAGCTGCGCTTTCTGCATCGCTCGCGCAGCCTCGGCTTCTCGGTGGAGGAGTGCCGGCAATTGCTGGCCCTTTACGAGGATAAGAGCCGCGCCAGTGCCGACGTCAAGGACATCGCCGCCACGAAACTCACCGAGATCGACCGCAAGATCCGCGAACTCACGGAACTGCGCCGCACACTGGAGCATCTGGTACACGCCTGCCACGGCAACGAGCGGCCGGACTGTCCGATCCTGGAGGAATTGTCGGAGGGTTGAGAATTGGCGACGCGGCCATGCCCCTCTCCCCGCTCGCGGAAAGAGGGGGGTTTGATCCCATCTCCAGCAGCTTAACTCCGTAGACTCTCTATTTCGCACCGTCGTCCCTTCTCCCCGCCTGCGGGGAGAAGGTTAGGATGAGGGGCATTCCCGCAGGGGGGCCGGTGAACCAGGCGCCCCAGAAGCTCCTAACCAACCCGCTCCACAGCGATCGCCGTCGCCTCGCCACCGCCGATGCAGAGCGCTGCAACGCCGCGCCTCGCTCCCTGACGCTCAAGCGCATGCAGCAGGGTCACGATCAGCCGCGCGCCCGTAGCGCCGATCGGATGGCCAAGGGCGCAGGCACCGCCATTCACATTGAGCCGGTCGCGCGCAATGCCAAGCTCCTTGGCGGCGGCCATGGCGACCACGGCGAAGGCCTCGTTGATCTCGAAAAGATCGACATCGCCGATCTTCCAGCCCGTCTTGTCCAGCAGCTTGCGGATCGCCGGGATCGGTGCAGTGGTGTACCAGGCCGGCTCTTGGCTGTGCGTGGCATGGGCCCTGATCTCGGCAAGGATCGGTAACCCCTTGCGCTCGGCAACCGAGCGGCGCGTCAGGATGAGAGCCGCCGCCCCATCGGCGTTTGCCGAGGCGCTGGCGGCCGTGATGGTGCCGTCCTTGCGGAAGGCGGGTTTCAGCGTCGGGATTTTTTCCGGCGAGACCTTCTGCGGATGCTCGTCCTTGGCAACAATGATCGAGCCACCCTTGGTAGCGACCGAAACCGGCGTGATCTCGGCTTCGAATGCGCCATTCTCAGTTGCGGCGCGGGCGCGCGACAGGGTCTCGACCGCATAGGCATCCTGATCGTCGCGGCTGAACTGATAGGCTTCGACCGCCATCTCGCCAAAATCGCCCATGGAGCGGCCCTTCTCATAGGCATCTTCCAGCCCATCAAGCATCATATGGTCGAAGATGCGGTCATGGCCCATGCGGTAGCCGCCGCGCGCCTTGGCAAGCAGATAGGGCGCGTTCGACATCGACTCCATGCCGCCGGAAACCGCGATGGTGGCGGAACCGGCGAGAAGCAGGTCATGCGCCAGCATGGTCGCCTTCATGCCCGAACCGCAGACCTTGTTGATCGTCGTGGCGCCTACCGCATCCGGCAGACCGGCGCCACGCGCCGCTTGTCTCGCCGGCGCCTGGCCCTGGCCTGCCGGCAGCACGCAGCCGAACAGCACCTCATCCACCCTGTCAGCCGACAATCCGGCGCGCTCCAGCGCGGCGCGGATGACATGTGCCCCAAGCTCGGGGGCCTGCAAGGGCGATAGCTCTCCCTGGAAACGACCAAGGGGCGTTCGGGTGGCCGAGACGATAACGATTGGATCGATAGCGGACATGACATCTCCTCAGAGTCTGCAAACGGCATTTTCAGCATCACCGCTAGCACGTTAAATGATGATCGTCATCTAAATATGACGGAAAGCACGGCCTGATTGAATTTCTCACACTTGCTGCAGACAAAAACGCAATTGCCTCGGCGCCAGACACGGCCTATGGATATCCAAATTTAGAGAAGAGGATATCCAATGCCGCTTTACATCAAGGACGACGCCATCGACCGGCTGGCGCGACGCTACCAAGCATTGACGAAGGCGCCGACCAAGACCGAGGCCGTGAGGCTCGCATTGCAGAAGGCATTGGACGAGGAGCTGACCAAGCCCACCCTTGCCGATGTCGCCGTCGCCTTCTGCCGCAATCTCAAGCAGAAGGCCGTCGCGAAAGCCGGAAGCGACAGCGCGGAAGGGAACGCCTGATGTTTATCGATGCTTCGGTGCTGTCGGCGATGATGACGGATGAGGAGGAAGCGCGCAGCTTCGCCAATCGCATGCAGCCGGCAACGGCGCGAATGACATCGCCGCTCGCAGCGGCGCATGCGGCAATCGAGATTGCGGCGATACTCGCTCTTTCGCCGACGGATGCGGGAGAAGCAGTGCGCACTTTCCTGCAGCTCATGAACATCCAGCTGCTTGCGGTGCCGCCGCGCACCGCCTTCGTGGCCGCGGAGGCTTATGAACATTATGGCCAAAGCGGCCACCCGGCCCGCCTCAGCCTCGACGATTGCATGACTTATGCCTGCGCCCGCTATTATCGCCAGCCGCTATTGTCGAAAAGCGACCGGTTCAACCAGACGGATATCGAGCTGGCTTAAGACCACTCGATGCTCTCAAGACATTACGGGCAAAGCGACGACGGACCTGCCGCATACGTGTTCGAGCGAACGCCGACCGAGTTGGGAGCAGCTGCGCATTGCAGACGGGACATCGAGTCGCCGGCGCGGATCGGACCGGTTACGGACGGATCGGTATTGATCGTGCCGTCCGGAAGGATCGCATCCTTCGAATGATCGACATTGCCGACATCGGCCTGGAAAGCCTGGACGTTGACGCGCTTGGGATGATGCTTGTGCGCCTGCTCCGCCATGGCGGCGGCACTGAACATGCCGATGACGAGAGCGGAGATCGCAAGAGTTTTGAGCAGCATAAGACTGGCTCCTATAGGAGTTAAGGCCCCACACATATGGGAACGGACAAGTGAATTTACAGCGGCTTGCCTGTCAATATCGTTAAGAGTTTTAAGGTTTTGATGACGCTTTCACCTTGTGTCGCGACACCTCCGCACCGGCGTCGTGCGGCAAGCTGACGAAGCGCAACGCGGAGACGGCTCCGATAAGGCCAACGACGAGGAAAGCCCAGCGGAAATCGACAAGCGAAAGCGTTTCCCCACCATGAATCGTGCGCGAAAGATTGAGTACGGCGGCGGCCACGGCACACCGAGCAGTAGCGAAACCTGCTGCAGCATGCTCGACAATGTCGAGGCGGAACTGCGCTGCGCCGCATGGATATCGGCAAAGCCAAGCGTATTCAGCGCCGTGAAGTTCATCGACCGCGAAAGGCCGGCAATGAATAGCAGGCAATATATCAGCAGATCCGGCGTCGACGGAGACAGAAACCCGCATCCGCCGATGCTTGCTGACGAAATCAGGCCATTGACGACGAGCACGCTGCGGAAGCCGAAGATCTTCAGCATCTGCGTCGTGATCGCCTTCATGCCGAGATTGCCAGCGAAGTAGAACAGCAGATAGGTGCCGGCATCGATCGCCGTGCGGCCGAAACCGACCTGGAAAAGCAGCGGGATCAGGAAGGGCGTGGCGTTGATCGCGACACGGCTCGCCGTGCCGGCCGAAAGCGTCGACATGGCGAAGGTCTGTACCTTGAAGGCGGAAAGATCGAGCAAGGGTGCATCGACCCTCATGAAGTGCCGGGTGGCAATGACCGAGAAAACCACACCTGCAGCAATGAGCCCGATACTGGGCGCCAATCCCGTGGTTCCCTGAACCACGAACTCCAGACCGGCGAGCAGGAACGTCAGCCCAGCCGCCGATTGCAGGAAGCCGATGAAATCGAGCCGCGCGACCTTCTCCTCGCGCTGATCCGGTACGAAGCGCAGGACGAGGCCAAGACCGATAATGCCGATCGGGATATTGATCAGGAAGTTCCAGTGCCAGTTGAGATAGGTGGTGATGAAACTGCCGAGCACCGGGCCGATGACCGGGGCCGTCAGCGCCGGCCAGGTGATCATCGACACGGCATGCACCAGATCGGATTTGCGCGCGTTTTTCAGCACGATGATACGTCCCACAGGCGTCATCAGCGCGCTGCCGACACCCTGAACGGCGCGGGCAATGATGAATTCGGTGAGATTGCCTGAGAGACCGCAAAACAGCGAGGCCACGGTGAAGATGGTGATCGACGCCAGAAACACCCGCCGCGCGCCGTAGCGATCGCCCGCCCAGCCGGCAAGCGGCACGAAGGCGGCCATGGTGAGCAGATAGACGGTGATGCCGATGCTCATCGACACCGGCTCGACGCCAAAAGTCCGCGCCATTTGCGGTAGAGACGTGGTGACGATCGTGCCGTCCAGAATCTGCATGAAGAAGGAAACAGCGACGACGAAGGCGATGATGCGCGACTGCCGGCCGAAACTTGCTTCGGGAGGCTCTTCTGTGATCCGGGCAACGGTCATGACATGAAATTTCAGAGAATGGCGTTCAAAGGGAGCCGGACGCTCCCGGCAACAATCATACGATCATTGAATACGCCTATCGCTCTGGCTTGCAAAGCCGCAAACCCACGCCGGCACCATCAAAAATTGACAGGGTTACATAAGAACCGCGGTTCCCGGCGGGTTTGCTCCGGCCTTACCCTCGGCCCGCGGCGTTTTGCGGGCGTCAATCATCGGAGTAGCGCTGCTCCCGCCAGGGATCGCCATACATGTGATAACCGTTTTTCTCCCAGAAACCGGCCCGGTCGGCGCCGATGAGTTCGATGCGGCTCAGCCACTTGGCACTCTTCCAGAAATAGAGATGTGGCACGACGAGACGCATAGGGCCGCCATGCTCACGCGTCAGCGGCTGGCCTTCCCAGGCCGTGGCGAGGATCGCATCTTCGGCCGCAAAATCCGCAAGCGGAAGATTGGTGGTATAGCCGTCATAGCTCGTCAGCAGCACATGATGCGCCTCGGCCGTCGGCACGGCGAGATCGAGCAGATCGCGCGTCGAAATCCCTTCCCAGCGATTGTCGTAGCGCGACCACGTCGTCACGCAATGGATATCGCTGACGCGGGTGCTTTGCTCGATCGCCTGGAAAGCGGCCCAATCGAGGCTGAGCCGCTTTTCCACGAAGCCGAACACATCAAGCCGCCAGCTCGACAGCGAAACATGCGGCTGCACGCCGAGATCGAGCACCGGCCAGTTCTTCACGAGATGCTGTCCCGGCGGCAGCCGCTCGGTCTCCGGCCGGCTGACGCGTCCGGTCAGAAACTTACCCTCCGCGGCCCAGCGGCGCTTGGAGGTGGTGAGCTTGCTATCGGCGGGGATCTGATCGTCGCTCATGGGAACTCCCTCGGAAATGGCCGTCATTGGAGCCCCGGTGAGGCGCGGGTGTCAAGGAAATCAACCCAACTCAAAGAAGAAATGCGCTTGCCCGAAGCCCTTAGACTCTAACGTTGCATAGTGGTAATAGTAATGGCGCGTTTCAATCTTGGCGGTCAATTTTCCTTGCCTCGCGATGAATTTTTCTATGACGATGTAGCCGTTCATCGCATCCACGAGATCCGCTATTCGAAATTTGCGGCGATACGTGCAACCATATTGGTTTTCACAATAATGGCCCTCTTTGTCGGGCTATTGATTGTCACCCGTCATCAAAATTCCGACGCGCAAATTTGGCGACTTCGCATCAATGCAGTTGTGATTCTTGTCATATTTTGCGCGGCGACGATAAAACGCGTTCCGATCTATGTTCGCCGAAACTATGATGATCCGGTCATCATTATCGGCCCGGACGGCATTCAAGATACACGCGTCGCCACGGCTGTTATCCCTTGGACTAACATCGCAAATGCTGATCGCATATCGGCCGGCAAAATGTCCGGGTGCCTTACGCTTCACTTAATAGCGAATGACACGCCGCTCGCCGGGCCAGCGGTAAAAACCATGACCGATGCCTCGGGTATTCGAGAGACTGAAGTTCAGATCAAGGCAGACCTGTTCGACCGGCGCTATTCAGACATCTACAACATAGCGATGGCGTTCTATCGAGCACATCGTTTCGGCTGGTTATCTTCGCCTAGCGACGACGATTGGCCTGAATATCAATCTGAAACAGCTCCGCTTTTCCGGAAACGTCTACTTCCTGCCCACCCGCTTCCAGAAGCAGGCAATCCAATGCCGAAAGCGAAAGCCTGGCGACTTCGGCGTGGCCACGATGACAAACTATAAGGCTCACCCCACCGCGAGGGGAAAGTTTGGTGGCCCCATCAACGGAAACACGCCGCACCGAATGCGTGAAGCGTCCCCGCCGCGTCATGACATTGAGATCGGTGATTGTGCCGTCAATCAACGTCGCCGAGGTCGGCGCGTCGGCTGCAAAGGGCAGCGGCTCACTTGCCTGCGTCAGCCGTTCGGGCTCACGCCCCTCGATGAAGAGGGCCATGCCCTCGCCATCGAGAATGGATAGCGTGCGATCGATGCCCGGAAAGACCGAGAACGGTCCATCCGTGGCAACGGTCGCCATGCTGACGCGCCAGTCGAAGTCGGCAAGCCCGGCGCCATCGGGCGAAACGGCGATTTCCACCGTTTCCCCGCCACCGTTTTTCCAGGGCATGCGCTTGTGGTCACTGGCGCGTAGCAGCTTCATCTCAGTTCCCCAGGATGGCCGGCAGGCGCAGGCCCTGCTTCTTGGCCCAATCAAGCGCAATGTCGTAGCCGGCATCGGCGTGACGCATGACGCCGGTTGCCGGGTCGTTCCAGAGAACGCGCTCCAGGCGCTTGGCGGCATCATCCGTGCCGTCGGCGCAGATGACCATGCCGGAGTGCTGGCTGAAGCCCATGCCGACGCCGCCGCCGTGATGCAGCGATACCCAGGTCGCGCCGGAGGCGGTGTTGAGCAGCGCGTTGAGCAGCGGCCAGTCGGAAACGGCATCCGAGCCGTCCTTCATGGCTTCGGTTTCGCGGTTCGGCGAAGCGACCGAGCCGGAGTCGAGATGGTCGCGGCCGATGACGACGGGAGCCTTCAGCTCGCCGTTCTTGACCATTTCGTTGAAGGCAAGGCCGAGGCGGTGGCGATCGCCGAGGCCGACCCAGCAAATGCGCGCCGGCAGACCCTGGAAGGCGATGCGCTCGCGCGCCATGTCCAGCCAGTTGTGCAGATGGGTGTTGCCAGGAGTGAGTTCCTTCACCTTGGCGTCGGTCTTGTAGATATCTTCCGGATCGCCCGAGAGAGCAGCCCAACGGAACGGGCCGATGCCGCGGCAGAAGAGCGGACGGATATAGGCCGGAACGAAGCCCGGGAAGGCGAAGGCATTTTCAAAGCCTTCGTCCTTGGCGACCTGGCGGATGTTGTTGCCGTAGTCGAGCGTCGGCACGCCGGCGTTCCAAAAGTCGACCATGGCTTCGACATGCACCTTCATCGAGGCGCGGGCCGCAGCTTCGACGGCTTTCGGATCGCTTTCGCGCTTGGCCCTGTGTTCGGCAACTGTCCAACCGGCCGGCAGATAGCCGTTCAGCGGGTCGTGTGCGGAGGTCTGATCGGTGACGATATCGGGGCGCGGACCGCCGGCCTTCATGCGCTTCACCAGCTCGGGGAAGATTTCGGCGGCATTGCCGAGCAGGCCTACGGACTTGGCTTCACCAGCCTTCGTCCACTTGTCGATCAGGGCAAGCGCTTCGTCGAGCGTCTTTGCCTTCTCGTCGACATAGCGGGTGCGCAGGCGGAAATCGATGCGGGTTTCGTCGGATTCGACGGCGAGGCAGCAGGCGCCCGCCATCACGGCTGCCAGCGGCTGTGCGCCGCCCATGCCGCCGAGACCGCCGGTCAGGATCCACTTGCCCTTGAGGTTGCCGTTGTAATGCTGACGACCGGCCTCGACGAAGGTCTCATAAGTGCCCTGCACGATGCCCTGCGTGCCGATATAGATCCACGAACCGGCCGTCATCTGGCCGTACATGGCAAGGCCCTTCTTATCCAGCTCGTTGAAGTGATCCCAGGTTGCCCAGTGCGGTACGAGGTTGGAGTTGGCGATCAGCACGCGCGGCGCGTCCTTGTGCGTGCGGAACACGGCGACCGGCTTGCCGGACTGCACCAGCAGCGTCTCGTCTTCGTTGAGCGTCTTCAGCGTCGCGGCGATGCGGTCGAAATCGTCCCAGGTGCGGGCCGCGCGGCCGATGCCGCCATAGACGACCAGCTCGTTCGGGTTTTCCGCAACGTCCGGGTCGAGGTTGTTCATCAGCATGCGCAGCGGCGCTTCGGTCATCCAGCTCTTGGCATTGAGCTCCGGACCGCGAGGTGCGCGAATTTCGCGGATATTATGGCGTGGGTTGGTCATGTCACATCTCCAAGGAGGGCAGGATGTCGGTTGAAATCGAGGCATTGAGCGCACCGGAGCCGATGAGCTCGCTGGCGGCCTTGAGGTCGTTTGCCATGTAGCGGTCTACCTCCAGCGAAGGTACGGCAGCGCGGATGGTAGCGATGGCAAGGGTCAGTTCCGGGCTGGTGATCAGCGGCGCGCGCAGTTCCACACCCTGGGCAGCCGTCAGCGCCTCGATGCCGATGATGCCGAAGAGGTTTTCGGTCATCTGCAGCAGGCGGCGCGCACCATGGCAGGCCATGGAGACATGATCTTCCTGGTTGGCCGAGGTCGGCGTCGAGTCGACGGAGGCCGGATGCGACATCTGCTTGTTTTCAGACATCAGCGCGGCCGAGGTCACTTCGGCAATCATCAGGCCGGAGTTTAGGCCCGGCTTCTTCGCCAGGAAGGCCGGCAGGCCGTAGCTGAGTGCGGGGTCGACCAGCAGTGCAATACGGCGCTGCGCGATCGCGCCGATCTCGCAAACGGCAATCGCGATCTGGTCGGCGGCGAAGGCAACCGGCTCGGCATGGAAATTACCGCCGGAAACGACGGAATTGTCCGACAGGACAAGCGGATTGTCGGTGACGGCGTTGGCTTCGATTTCGAGCGTGCGTCCAACCGAACGCAGGAGATCGAGGCAGGCGCCGTCCACCTGTGGCTGGCAGCGGATGCAATAGGGATCCTGTACGCGCTCATCGCCTTCGATATGGCTCTCACGGATCACGGAACCGGCAAGCAGACCGCGAAGGGCTGCAGCGGTATCGATCTGGCCCTTATGGCCGCGCAGTGTATGAATGTCGGGATGGAACGGGGCGGAAGAGCCCATGGCGGCATCGGTCGACATAGCGCCGGTGATGAGGGCTGCCTGAGCGGCACGATGGGCGCGGAAGAGGCCGGCAAGCGCAAGCCCGGTCGATACCTGTGTGCCGTTGATCAGCGCCAGCCCTTCCTTGGCGGCGAGCACGACCGGCTTCAGGCCGGCCTTTTCGAGCGCTGCTGCGCCGGAAAGCTGTTCGCCGGCATAAAAGGCTTCACCATGACCCATCATGACGGCGGTCATATGGGCGAGCGGTGCGAGATCGCCCGAGGCGCCGACCGAACCCTTTTCCGGAATGAGGGGTACGACACCCTTTTCAAGCATGCCCTCGATCAGCCGCACCAGTTCAAGCCGCACGCCGGAGGCGCCGCGGCCGAGCGAAACCAGCTTCAACGACATGATGAGGCGAACGACATTCTCCGGCAGCGGCTGGCCGATGCCGCAGCAATGCGAGAGAATGAGATTGCGCTGAAGCGTGGCGACATCGGCGCTGTCGATCTTGATGGATGCCAGTTTGCCGAAGCCGGTGTTGATGCCGTAAACAGGCGCATTGCCGGCTGCGATTTCAGCGATGCGGGCCGCCGCCTTGGCAATGCCGGCATCGAAGGAAGCATCGAGCCTCGCCGGCTCGCCGGTCCAGTAGATCGTCGCCAATTGCTGCAGCGACACGGAACCCGGATGGAGAACGATAGTCATCAGTTGAACCTTTTTCCCTTGAAGACATGGGCGTGAAGGGGATTGAAGCCGATGCGGTAGACAAGCTCCGCAAGGCTTTCGACATCCCATATGGCAAAATCGGCGGACTTTCCGGCTTCCAGCGTACCCGTCTCGGCCAGCAGGCCAAGGGCGCGCGCACCTTCGCGGGTGGCGCCGGCGATGCATTCCTCGACCGTCAGGCCGAAAAGCGTGGCAGCCATATTCATGGTCAGCAGCATCGAGGTCAGCGGCGAGGTGCCGGGATTGCAGTCGGTGGCAACGGCTATCGAAACGCCCGCTTCGCGGAGCGCCTTGACCGGCGGCTTCTGCTTCTCATTGATAGCATAGAACGCCCCCGGCAGCAGGACCGCAACGGTCCCGGCCGCAGCCATCGCCCTGACGCCGTCCTCGTCGAGATATTCGATATGATCGGCTGATAGCGCGCCATAGGAGGCGGCAAGCTTGGCGCCGCCGAGATTGGAGAGCTGTTCCGCATGCAGCTTCACCGGAATGCCGAGCGATTTGGCAAGATCGAAGACCCGGGCGATTTCCGCCGTCGAGAAGGCAATCCCTTCGCAGAAGCCGTCGACGGCATCGACGAGGCCTTCGGCATGTGCCTGCTTCAATCCGGGCAGGACGACATCGTCGATGTAATCGCCGTTGCGGCCCTTATAGTCTGCCGGGGTGGCATGGGCGGCCAGATAAGATGTGACGACGCGAACGGGGCGGACCGTCTCAAGCTTGCGAGCGGCCTGCAGCATCTTCAATTCGGATGGGATGTTGAGGCCGTAGCCCGACTTCACCTCGATGGTGGTGACGCCTTCGGCCAGCAGCGTGTCGAGGCGCGGCAGCGCAACGGCGACAAGCTCGTCGACCGACAGTGCGCGGGTCGCGTTCACGGACGAGACGATGCCGCCGCCGGCGCGGGCGATTTCTTCGTAGCTTGCACCCTCCAGCCGCATTTCGAATTCACGGGCTCGATTGCCGCCATAGACGATATGCGTGTGGCAATCGACGAGGCCGGGCGTAACCCAGCGGCCATCGAGATCGATGCTTTCAGCACCGGAAGTATCGGGAAGGTCGGCTTCATGGCCGGCAAAGACGATACGGCCGTCCTTCGTCAGGATGGCACCCTTCTCGATCACGCCGAGCCGGGCCTCGCCCTCTACCATGGTTGCAAGACGCGCATTGCGCCATACGCGGCTTGTCGCCCCGTTTTCCTTGCTATCTTCGGAAAAATTGTTCCCACCCATCAGCTTTACGCCTTTCCTCGTTGGCCCATAATGTATATACATATTAAAAAGCTGGCAAGAGGGATTTTGGACTCTCTGCTCAAAAGGAAAGGGTGAGACCATGACGACACTTCATGCACGCACGGCATTGCTTGGCGACGGATGGCACGAGAATGTGCGATTGACCCTTAAGGACGGCCGCATCGCCGACATCGCGATGGGCGTCGCGCCCGAAGCCGGCGACGACAGGCAGGATATGCTCGTGCCCGCGGTGCCGAACCTGCACAGCCACGCCTTCCAGCGCGCAATGGCCGGCCTTGCCGAAGTTCGAGGCCCGGCGAACGACAGCTTCTGGAGCTGGCGCACCGTCATGTACAAGTTCGCCCTGTCGATGACCCCCGACCATATCGAGGCGGTCGCCGCGCAGCTCTATATGGAGATGCTCGAGGCCGGCTTCTCGCGCGTCGGCGAATTTCATTATTTGCACCACGACAAGGACGGCAGTCCCTATGCCAATATCGCCGAACTGGCCGAGCGCATCGGCGCGGCCAGCGCCGAAACCGGCATTGCATTGACGCTCCTGCCCGTCTTCTACGCCCATTCCGGCTTCGGCGGTGCAGCGCCGATCGATGGCCAGCGCCGCTTCATCAACTCGCTCGAAAGCTTCGAGGCACTAATGGCCGGCTGCCGCACGGTGACGAGCCGCCTACCCGGCGCCGAGCTTGGCATTGCGCCGCACAGCCTGCGCGCCGTCACACCCGAAGAATTGGCAAAGCTGGTGCCGATGGCGGGCGACGGGCCGATCCATATCCACGTCGCCGAGCAGATGAAGGAAGTGGAAGATTGCATTGCCTGGTCAGGTGCGCGGCCGGTGCAATGGCTGCTCGATCATGCCCCCGTCGATAGCCGCTGGTGCCTGATCCACGCCACGCATATGACCGAGGATGAAACCCGGCGCATGGCAAGGAGCGGCGCGATTGCCGGCCTCTGCCCGATCACCGAAGCCAATCTCGGCGACGGCGTCTTCCCAGCGCCCCTCTTCCTCGAGGAAGGTGGTCGCTACGGCATCGGCTCGGACTCCAATATCCTGATTTCAGTGCCGGAAGAGCTGCGGCAGCTCGAATATTCGCAGCGTCTAGCGCTCCGCGCCCGCAATGTCATCGCTTCGACGGGCGGTTCGACCGCCCGCATGCTGTTCGACGGCGCACTAGCCGGCGGCGGTACGGCGCTGAAAGCCAAGGCTGGGCTTGCCGTCGGCAACCATGCCGACATTGTTTCGCTCGACACAAGCGCTGTGCCTTACCTCTCCGGCGACCGCATTCTTGACCATTGGACCTTTGCCGGCGGCGTCAAGGTCGACGGCGTCTGGGTTCTGGGCCGCAAGCAGGTCGAAGGCGGACGTCACCAGAAGAGAGAGGCAATCTCCGCGCGCTTCCTTAAGGCGATGGGCGAACTCATCAACTAAGAAACTGCTTTTCCTCCCGTCGATTGATCCTTAATGAAGTGCTTCGGGGGGAATCCATGTCTCACACGGAAAAGATGGGCAGCATGGCCACAGCCAAAGAGGCGACACTGCATCAGCGTATCCTGAGCGATATCGAGAACCAGATCGTCTCTGGCGCTTGGCCGCCGGGTCATCGCATTCCCTTCGAACTTGCTCTTGCGGAGCAGTATGACTGTTCGCGCATGACGGTGAACAAGGTGCTGACCCAGCTTGCCCGCGCCGGGCTGATCGAGCGGCGAAAGCGTTCGGGCAGCTTCGTCACACATCCGCAGGCGCAATCGGCGATACTGGAAATCCACGACATCAAGTCGGAAATCCTGTCGCTCAACCTGCCCTATTCGTACAAGCTCGTGAAACTGGCCGAGCGGCGTGGCCGCCCGGAAGACTCCCGCCGCCTGCAATTTGCCGGCCCGGTTACCGTGCTTGAAATCACCTGCATCCACTATGCCGGTTCGCGACCCTTCTGCCTGGAAGACCGCGTCATCAATCTCGATGCCGTACCGGACGCAGCCAATGCCGACTTCACCACCCTGCCACCAGGCCCCTGGCTGATTAATCAGGTGCCCTGGAGCACCGCCGAACATCAAATCCGCGCCATATCCGCAGAGGGCGAAGCAGCTGCGAGCCTCGACGTCGCCAAAGGCACGGCCTGCCTCGTGGTCGAACGACGCACATGGAGTCCCTCAGGCCCGATAACCCACGTCCGCCTCACCTATCCCGGTGATCGCCATAGCCTTGTGGCGCGCTTTACGCCTGCAAGCTAAAGCAACTCCAGCAAAAGTGCGCAGCGGTTTTCCTGGAAATGCTCTAGGGACGCTGCGGAGACTCGGTCGGCGGCGGGATGAGACTCTCGGATTGACGTATAGGATGGCCGGGATTGACCAGCAGGATGCTGAGCGCAATCAGAACCAATGACAGAATCAAGAGGATTCCAATCAGAAGCGGACGAATCGCGGTCATTTCGTTCTCCAATCTCCCAGCCCAGCGCAACGCGCGATAGGGAATTCGAGATAACCAGCGCAGTCTAGCGATAAACGTTAAGCAATGACTAATGTTCCGGGAAATACCTGTCCTTTTCCAGGAATTTTTGACCTCGCCGGCCGAGACGGCTATCTCACGCTTGTTTGAATGGCGAATGACGCAAGCGGCGCATAGGATCGTGGCGCAGATGGCCGCAGGCGCATTGCCCAGCACACTGCCGACCGGCTCCAACCCTCGTATCAAGATCGACCGGCATATCGCTCGGCCGAAATCTTAAGGGAGACACTCCCCATGCATCACAAACGTCTGATCGCGAGCGCGCTGACGCTCTCCGTCGCCATGCTTGCAGCGCTGCAAAGCGCTGATGCCGCCGAGCGCGTGAAAGTGCGCGGCACCGTAGAGAGCCTCGATGGCGATACGCTCAAGGTCAAGTCCCGCGACGGCAAGGACGTCACGGTCGCGCTGAAATCCGGCTTGCAGGTCGGCGGTGTCGTTCAGGCTGCCGTCAGCGACATCAAGCCCGGTGACTTCGTCGGCATCGCCTCGCAACCAACCAACAGTGGCATCAACGGCGCCATAGAAGTCGTCATCTTCCCCGCCTCGATGAAGGGAACCGGCGAAGGCGACCGCCCATGGGATTCGGCGCCGAACGGCTCGATGACCAATGCCACCGTCGCCAATGCCGTAACCTCGGTCAACGGCCCGACATTGACGCTCACCTACAAGGGTGGCGAGCGCAAGATCAACATCCCCAAGGGCACGCCGGTCGTAACCTTGGCCGCCGCCACGAAAAGCGACCTCAAGCCCGGCGCCGGCGTCTTCATCACCGGCGAGCGGAGCGGCGACTCGACGGTATCGGCCGACCGCGTCGCCGTCGGCCTCAACGGCACCATGCCGCCGATGTGATGGATCCTGCGCAGCGGTCGGTCCGTTACCTTGAACTTAGTCGCCGAAAGTAATACCTCTTTCTTAGAGATCATTACCGAGGCATACGATGAGTACCACCGTTACAGCAAAGGGACAGGTCACGATTCCGAAGGCCGTCCGCGACATGCTCGGAATAGGTCCTGGTAGCCAGGTCGATTTCCGCCGCATGCCTGACGGCAATATCGTCGTCGTCCCGGCGGATGCGCAGAAGCAGACCAGTCGATTCACCAAATTCCGTGGTCATGCCGGAAAAGGAATGACCACCGACGAAATCATGGCTTTGACGCGCGGCGACGACTGAGGTGATCTTTGTCGATTCCAACATATTGCTGGACATCATCACGAACGACCCCGTGTGGTACGACTGGTCACTCGCGCAACTCGACGCCGCGAGCCTTCTCGGCCCATTGTGTATCAATGATGTCGTCTATGCCGAGATATCCGTGCGTTACGACAGGATCGAGGATCTCGACGAGATGCTTGCCGAGACCGGTCTACGCATCGAGCCGATGCCGCGGGAGGCGCTTTTCCTCGCCGCCAAGGTTTTCGCTCAATATAGGAAATCGGGTGGGACGCGTGGCGGCGTCCTGCCCGATTTCTTCATTGGCGCCCATGCGGCAGTCAGCGGCCTATCCCTCCTGACACGCGATACGAAGCGCTTCCGAACCTATTTCCGGTCCGTCACGCTCATCAGCCCGCAGGAAAGCTGAGGCGGACAGAGCAGAAAACCCTACTCCGCCGCCTGCGCATGCGGGCGTTGATCGATGACTTCGTCATCCTCCTCCGGCTTCGGCTGCTTCCAGGCGATCAGGCGGTAGAACATCGGGATGAAGAAGGTGGCGATGAAGGTCGCCGCCAGCATACCGCCGATGACGCCGGTGCCGATGGCGTGCCGGCTCGCCGAACCCGCACCGCTGCTGATGGCCAGCGGCACGACGCCGAGGATGAAGGCGAGCGAGGTCATCACGATCGGGCGGAAGCGCAGACGCGCCGCCTCGATCGCCGCCTCGGCCGCACTCATGCCTTCCTTGCGTTTCAGCACCGCGAACTCGACGATCAGGATGGCGTTCTTCGCCGCCAGGCCGATCAGCGTCACCATGCCGATCTGGAAGTAGACGTCGTTGGTGAGCCCGCGCAGATAGGTGGCAAGCAGCGCGCCGAACAGCGCGAAGGGGATCGCGGTGATGACGGCAAGCGGCAGGCTCCACTTTTCATACTGCGCAGCGAGGATCAGGAACACCATGATGACGCCGAAGACCATCGCCTGCGTGCCGGCACCGCTGGTCTCCAGCTCCTGATAGGCGGAGCCCGTCCAGGCGATCTGGAAGCCTTGCGGCAAGGTTTCGGCCGCCACCTGCTGCATGGCCTTAATCGCATCGCCTGACGTATAGCCGGGCGCCGGGTTGCCGGTGATCTTGGCGGCATTGAAGGCGTTGTAGCGTTCGAGTTGGTCCGGCCCGATGGCGCGCGTCACCTTGATGAGCGTGTCGAGCGGGATCATCTTGCCGCTGTCGGAACGCACGAAGACCTGGCGCAGATCGTCAGGCGATTCGCGGAACGGCGCTTCCGACTGCAGGTTGACCTGATAGTTGCGGCCGTACAGCGTGAAGTCGTTCACATAGAGGCTGCCGAAGGTCGCCTGCATGGCATCGAAGACCGAGTTGATCGGCACGCCGAGCGCCTTGGCCTTCTCGCGGTCGAGATCGGCGCGGAACTGCGGAACGTTGGTGTCGAGCGTCGTGCGGACGCCCGCAAGCTCCGGCCGCTTGGAGGCGGCCGCCACCAGCTTCTGCGCCTGATCGGAAAGCCCTGCCACGCCCTTGCCGCTGCGATCCTGCAGATAGACTTCGAAACCGCCAGTCGTCGAGAGACCCATGATCGGCGGCGGATTGAAGGCAAGCACCATGGCATCCTTGATGCCCATGTTGGCGCCGATGATCGGACCTGCGAGATTGCGGGCATCGAGCTCCGGCGTCTTGCGCTCGCTCCAGTCCTTCAGCGTCACGAAGGCGACACCGGCGCTGCTCTTCAGACCACCCGACAGAAGATCGAAGCCCGAAACCGCAAAGACGTTTTCGACGCCCGGCAGCTTCTTGGTATTGACCAGAGCCTCGTCCATGACGGCCTGCGTACGCGTGAGCGAGGCAGCCGGTGGGAGGATGGCGATCTGGAACAGCGAACCCTGGTCTTCATCCGGCACCAGCGATCCCGGCAGCGTGTAGAAGAGATAGCCGGTCACGCCGAGCAGGCCGGCAACCAGCACGCAGCCGACGATGACGCGCTTCAGGAAGAAGGCGACACCGGCTGCATAGCCCGCCGTCAACCGGTCGAAAGCACGGTTGAAAATGCGGAAAGGCAGGATCGGCTCATGATGGCCGGGCTTCAGGATCAGCGCGCAGAGTGCTGGCGTCAGCGTCAGCGCCACGATACCGGACAGAGTGACCGAGATCGCGATGGTGACGGCGAACTGCTTGTACATCTGGCCCGCCAGCCCGCCCATGAAGGAGACCGGGATGAACACGGCGCAAAGTACGAGCACGATGGCGATGACCGGGCCGGTCACTTCGCCCATCGCCTTGATGGCAGCCTTCTTCGGCGACAGCTTCTCCGTCGCCATCAGGCGCTCGACGTTTTCGAGCACGACGATGGCGTCGTCCACCACGATACCGATCGCCAGCACCAGGCCGAACAGCGTCAGAAGGTTGATCGAGAAGCCGAGCAGATACATGCCGGCGAAGGTGCCGATGATCGAGATCGGCACCGCGATGATCGGGATCAGCGTCGCCCGCCAGTTCTGCAGGAAGACGAAGACGACGATGACCACGAGAAGGATCGCCTCAATGAAGGTATGCACCACCTCCTCGATCGACACCTGGATGAACTTGGTCGTATCGTAGGGGATCTCGTAGGCGACGCCGTGCGGGAACGACTTCTGCAGCTCGTCGAGGCGCGACTTGAGTGCCGCCATCGTGTTCAGCGCGTTGGCGCCCGGCTGCAGATAGACGGCGATCGGAACCGCCGGCGTACCGTTGAGGCTGCTCTGCACCGAATAGCTCTTGGTGCCGAGTTCGATGCGCGCCACATCCTTCAGCCGGAGCGTTGCGGCATTGGCCGTCGAGCGCAGGATGATTTCGCCGAAGGCGTCGACATCGGGCAGGCGCCCCTGCGTCGTCACGGTATAGGTGAAGGCCTGCGGATTGTTGCTGGGCTGATCGCCGAAACGGCCGGCGGCAAACTGGGAGTTCTGCTCCTGGATCGCGGTCGCGACGTCGCTCGGCGTCAGATTATACTGCGCCAGCTTGTCCGGCCGCAGCCAGATACGCATCGAGTAGTCGACATCGCCGAGCAGGTTGACGTCGCCGATGCCGGGAATGCGCTTGAGATCGTCGATGACGTTCAGAAGCGCATAATTGCCGACATAGGTGCGGTCATAGCGGCTGTCGGTGGAATACATCGCCACGAAACCGAGGATCGACGTCGAGCGCTTGGTAACGACGACGCCCAATCGCGTCACGTCCTGCGGCAGCGTCGAGACTGCGCGCTGCACGCGGTTGTTGACGTTGATCGCCGCCTGGTCCGGATCCGTGCCCAATGCAAATGTCACGGTGATCTGCATCGCGCCGCTGTTGGAGTTCGTCGACTGCATGTAGAGCATGTTTTCGACGCCGTTGATCTGCTGCTCCAGCGGAGCGGCAACGGTCTGCGCCACAGTCTCGGCGCTGGCGCCGGGATAGGTTGCGGTCACCACCACCTGCGGCGGCGTCAGCTCGGGATATTGCGCGATCGGCAGGATGCGCAGGCAGACGGCGCCCGCAAGCAGGATGACGATCGAGATCACCGCCGCGAAAACGGGGCGGTCGATGAAGAATCGGTTGCCTAGCATCAGTTCTGCACCACCTTTTTCGCGTCCTTAGGCGTTGCATCCGCCGTCGCCTGCACCGGCGCACCCGGGCGCACCTTGATGATGCCTTCGGTGATCAGTCTGTCGCCGGCCTTGAGGCCGGAAAGCACCAGCCAGCTGTTGCCGATCTTCTGGCCGAGCGTCACCGGGTTGATGTGTGCCTTGCCTTCCTGGTCGATCGTATAGACGAACTGGCCCTGCGGGCTCTGCATCAACGCCACTTCCGGAATGGTAATGGCATTGTCAAGCGACACGCCCGTCACCCGCGCACGAACGAACTGGCCCGGCAGCAGCCGGCGCTGCGGATTGTCGACCACGGCACGAGCCTGCAAGGTTCCCGTCGATACGTCGATCGTGGAGGAGGTGAAATCGACCACACCGTCATGATCGTAGCCGGTGCCGTCGCCGAAGGAGATCTTGACGCCGAGATTGGGTGCTTCGCCCTTCGCCTTCTTCATGTCGATCAGCCGGCGAACTTCTGCCGCCTCGGCATCCGAGAAGGAGAAGTTGACGTAGACTGGGTCGAGCTGCGTGATGTTGGTCAGCAAACCGCTATCGCCCGTCGTGCCGATCAGGCTGCCTTCGGAGACCTGCTCCAGGCTGGTAATGCCACCGATGGGCGCCGTGACCTTGGTATAGTCGAGATTGAGCTGCGCCGTCTGAACCTGCGCCTGCGCTGCCGCGACCGCGGCTTCCGCCAGCTGACGCGTCGAAATCGCATCGTCGCGAGCTTTCTGCGTCGCGGCGTTCTGCCCGAAGAGATTGATGTTGCGCTTTTCTTCGCGCTGCGCCTGCTCAAGCTGAGCCTGCGCCTGCTGGAGCTGCGCCTTGGCTTGCGCGAGCGCTGCCTGGTAGGACGCCGGGTCGATCAGGAAGAGCACGTCGCCCGCCTTCACTTCGGCGCCTTCGATAAAGTTCCTTTTCAACAGGATACCGCCGACGCGGGCCCGCACATCGACTTGCCTAAAGGCGGAGATGCGCGCAGCATATTCATAGGAGAGCGCGACGGTCTGAGGCTTGACGTCGATAGCCGTCACCTGCGGCGGCGGCATCTGGCCAGCCTGCTGCGCGAGGGAGGAAGATGCGCAGAAAAAGAGCAGTCCGGCGGCAACGAGACCGTTGCGCAGAAGAGGGGATTTATACGTCGTCATGGAAAAATCACCGTGAGATTCGACATTTTTATTGCAGCGCAATATACAAACATTCATGAATGATTGTAAATATCAAATCGACGTGACTTTTATGGTCGATATCGGGAACCACATGTGGTCTTCGGATATTAGGATATAAAATCAAACATATAGAGTGAGACGACATGCCCCCTTCGTCTCGCGGAAACTTCAAGGAGGAACATGCGCAGAACCAAGGAAGACGCAGCCAAGACGAGAGAGGAAGTTTTGGCCGCGGCCGCCGACATTTTCTATGAAAACGGCGTCAGCGGCTCCAGCCTCGAAAAGATCGCCCAACGCGCCGGCGTAACGCGCGGCGCGATCTATTGGCATTTCAAGGACAAGGCCGAGGTCCTGACGGCCTTGCATAGCGAAATCCGTCTGCCGCAGGAAACCATCGTCGACTATGCGATCGAGCACGGCCATGACGACCCGCTCGGACTGATCGAGCAGGGCACAATCCAAGTTCTGCAGAATCTTGCCAAGGACGAACACCTGCAGCAGGTCTTCGCCATCATGATCCTCGGCTGCGAATTCACCAAGCACCGTTCTGACGCCGCCCAGAGAATCGTTACCGCCAACCAGCAAATGTTCGGCAAGCTGCAGCGACTGATCGAGATGTCCGACCAACAGAACACGCTTGCGCCGCTATGGACCCCCGATGCCGCCGCCCGCGCCATTCAGTGTTCCATGAATGGCCTGCTCGCCGAATGGCTCCGATCGAGCAAATCCTTCCCTTTGGTCGATATAGGAGAGAGGCTGATCCGCAGCTTGGTCGGCTCCATGCGGCTAAGGTGATCTAGCGGCTAACCGCCGGCGTGTCGCATGGCCTCGGCCAGCGAGATGTCCGACTTGATCTCCCGCGTCGACATCGATGTCACGGTATGTCGGACGCCGGGAAGCCTGTTGAGCTCCTGCCGCAGCAGCCGATCGAGCGCCGCCATGTCGGTCGCCAGAATATGCAGGAGATAATCGGCCTCGCCCGTCGTCGCGTGGCAGCGCCATATCAGGGGATGGCGACGGACGGCGGTCTCGAAGGCATCGAACCGCTCGACGTCGATCGATACCTGCACGAAGGCCTCGAGGCCGAAGCCGAGCCGGGGCGGATCTAGAAGCGCCCTGTATCCCCGGATCACGCCTGCCTCCTCCAGCGCCTTTACCCGCTTCCAGCACGGCGTCTTGCTGAGCCCCACGAGATCGGCGAGCGCCGCAAACGAGATGCGGGCGTCAGCCTCCAGCGCGGCAATGATCTTGTGATCGAGCGCATCCAACTCCATCGTTCTCTCCATTTTGGCTACAGGAGCCGATCGTACTCCCATTCTGCAATTATGAATGACAAATAGGAACAATGTTCAAGGCAAATTGCTTATCCTTGTGAAAGGCAAACATGCTTGTCGGTCGGAGGCCGGAACAAAGGGAACGAAGATGCAGAAGCAAGACTACTACGCCCGCATCGAGGCGCCTGACATGCTCGACTACGGCGTCTATCTGCAATGTGATAAACTGCTCGCCTGTCAGAAGCCGTTGAACGGCATGGTCAACGGCGACGAACTGCAATTCCAGATCGTTCATCAGGTGGAAGAACTCTGGATGAAGCTGATGGCCTATTCGCTGGTCGATGTCATCGGCTTCATGGAGGAGCGCAACACGCATCGCGTCGTGACGCTGATGGGCCGCGTGCATCGGATCATGCGCATGATGACGGCTCAGCTCGACCTCCTGGAAACCATGTCGCCGAAGGAATACCAGGAAATCCGCCTGCAGCTCGGCAACGGCAGCGGCCAGGAATCGCCCGGCTTCAAGTTCCTGCTGCGCATGCCGCCCGATCTCTGGCACGCCTTCAAGACGAATTATCTCGATGCGCCCGGCCTGACGATCGCCGATATCTATGATGGCAAGTACGATCACGGCGACAGCTATGTGGTCGCGGAAGCCCTGGTGGAATATGACGAGCTGTTCCAGAAATTCCGCGCCAACCACATGTATCTGATCCAGCGCTCCATCGGGCTCGGCTCGAAATCCCTGAAGGGACGCCCGGTCGAGCTGCTGCAGGCCGGCGCACGCCACCGCTTCTTCCCCGACCTCTGGGATATTCGCCACGAAATGACCGACCGCTGGGGTAGCCAATATGGCGTCGTCCGCGATTCCATTTCCAAGCATGACGCTGCCGAATAGGCGCTAACCGAAAGCAGCCTTCCGTTGCCTCGTGTGACGCAACGGAAGGCTTTCAATATATAACGCCCGGCCTGCCGTCGGCAGCGACGCGAAAAGCGCGATGACAATTCATCACAATATCGGTCGTCCCGGCCGAACCTATCACCGCCGATAGGCTATCGACCCTCCCCATATTCATTCAAGCAGCATCCTCGCCTTGATTGCGCGCCGCGCATCAGGTCGCTCGGGCCTGCCATGTTTCCCCTTGCGAATCGACGGACGCGATCGGCACCGGAGATCCACGGCACGCGACCATCGCCGCTGCCAGAAATCGTGTGAGCACGGCAATCGCGGCTCGATAAAAAGCTAAAACTAAGAAATATAGCATATTGCATAAATTTGTTATCTGCCATATTTGTTTAGTAACCTCGCAGTTCGATCCTCCCGGAGCCCCTCATGACGCAATTTCAGGAAGCCACTGCGCGACAGCGCGCATGGAAGTTCGCCAGCCGTGATGAAGACGACCGCCCAAGCCTTCCTGAAGTCAATGCCACGGTGAAAGTGCCGCATGGCGGCAGCTGGATACGACGCCTGCTGGCGTTCATCGGACCGGGCTACATGATCTCCGTCGGCTACATGGACCCCGGCAATTGGGCGACGGACCTCGCCGGCGGCGCGCAGTTCGGCTACACGCTTCTCGCCGTCATCATGCTCTCCAATCTGATGGCGATCCTGCTGCAGGCGCTGTCGGCAAGGCTCGGCATCGTCACCGGGCGCGATCTCGCCCAAGCCTGCCGCGATCATTATCCAAGGCCTGTCAATCTGGCTCTGTGGTTTGCCTGCGAGCTCGCCATCATCGCCTGCGACCTCGCCGAAGTCATCGGCACGGCAATCGCCCTGCAGCTGCTTTTCGGAATTCCGCTGATCGGCGGCGCACTGATCACCGCGCTCGACACTTTCCTGCTGCTGCTTCTGATGAACAAGGGCTTCCGTTATCTCGAAGCCTTCGTGATCGCGCTGCTGATCGTCATCGCCACCTGCTTTGCCGTGCAGATCGCCGCGGCCGCACCGCCGATCGCGGCCATTCTCGACGGCTTCATCCCCTCGCCCGAAATCGTCATCAACCACGAGATGCTTTACATCGCCATGGGCATCATCGGTGCGACCGTGATGCCGCATAATCTCTACCTGCATTCCTCGATCGTGCAGACCCGCGCCTACAAGCGCAATGACGAGGGCCGCCGCGACGCCATCAAATGGGCGACTGTCGATAGCACCGTCGCGCTGATGCTGGCACTCTTCGTCAATGCCGCGATCCTGATCGTCGCGGCCGCGGCCTTCCACAATAGCGGCCATGCCGACGTTGCCGAGATCGGCCAAGCCTTCGAGCTGCTCTCGCCGCTGCTCGGCCTCGGCATCGCCTCCACCCTCTTTGCGATCGCGCTGCTCGCCTCAGGCCTCAATTCGACCGTTACCGCGACGCTAGCCGGCCAAATTGTGATGGAAGGCTTCCTTCGCCTGCGGATTCCGCACTGGGCAAGGCGACTTTTGACGCGCGGTCTTGCAATTATTCCGGTTGTATTCGTGACTGCAATTTATGGTGAAAAAGGCACCGCCAACCTGCTCGTGCTCAGTCAGGTTATTCTGTCCATGCAATTGCCCTTCGCCGTTGTTCCATTGGTCCAATTCGTGACGAATCGCGACAAAATGGGGAGTTTCGTCGTCTCCAGAAGTATTGCCGTTCTCTCCTGGCTGGTGGCCGCCATCATACTGGTGCTGAACTTCAAGCTGCTGTTCGACACCATCTTCAGTTGACGAATCATTTGCAACGCGCGAATCTGGGCCTGTGGACGATCACGGCAATTAACAGACTCGTAATACTTGCCTAGATTTTGCCATGATTTGCCCTAGTTTGGGCCCACCGCAATCTGCAGGGTTCCTCACTTCATGGCCGAAAGTCCATTGCGCATCCAATTTCCTGCAGAAGCGGCGATCCAGGCGCGGCCTCATCACGATTTTCATATTCCTTTTCTGCCGCGTTCCGCGCATCTGCGTCATCTGATCGCCATCGGACTGGCCGGCACCGCATCCTTCGGCCTGCTCGCCGCCGTGCTCTATCCGCTGCTGGCGCGTCACGAGATCGAACAGGCGGTACCTGTGCACACGGCCCAGCTGGCGCCGTCGCAACCGGCGATGCACAAGAGCACCCGACTGGCCGCGAAACAGCGTTTCGATGGCGCGCGCTTCGCGCAGGTGGCCGAAAAGCTTTCGAGCGGCGAAACCCGCATTTTCACCTATCACCGCACGACGCTGGTGTTTAAATCCGACGAGTCCGAAAGCGCGCGCAGCAGTGCCGGCACTATCAATGCCTCCTATGCCCGCGAACGCGCGGAAGAGGTCGCGTTCTCAGCGCCGTCGCTGTCGGATATCCGCCACGGGATCTATCCGCAGGCAACGCATTATGACGCCGTCCGTCGCTCGCGCTTCCCCGTTCGCGGCGTGCCACTGAACGTCAGCGTCTCGAGGGCGACAACCGGGGAGCCCGGCCGCGAATTCCGCCGGCTGGTATCCATGCCGAAGGACAAGCAGGATCTTCAGGATATCCTGGCATCCGCTGGCCTCAGCAGCGACGCCGGCGACGAGCTGCAGCGCGCGCTCGAAACCGATACGGTTTCCCCGGGCGACAGCCTGGAACTGCTGCTGGAGAAGAAGAGCCCCGCCTCTCGCCCGAAGCTGATCATGGCTCGCCTGAGCGGCGACAAGACACCGGAGCGGGTCGTCGCACGCGACGATGCCGACAGCTTCGTGCCGATGGCCAACGACCGGCTGTTTTCCGCGCTCTATAGCGAAAGCCAGGCCGACGCGCCGTCCTCTTCGGAAGTGGCCGCCGTCGATCTGAAGGATGTCGACGACAGCAACGAAGCGGCGGTCAGCGCCAAGCTCGAAAAGGCCGGACTGACCAAGGAATGCGCCTCGCAGCTCGTCAAGCTGGCAAAGGCCAAGGATATTTCGCTCACCAGCATCGAGGACGCGCCCGACAGTGTCGACCTGCTCTTCCGCAAAGCAGAGGATGGCCGGAGCGAGCTGATGTTCATCGAATTCCATGCCGATGGCGACACGCACCGCTTCTATCTGCATAAGAACGGCGGCGAAGGCCCCTCGGAATTCTACGACGAGGGCGGTCATTCGATCGCGAAATCGCTTGTCCATCGTCCCGTGCCGAACGGCACGCTGGGCGACGGCTTCGCCTGGCGCGTCCATCCCATTCTCGGGGTGAAGAAGTTCCACAACGGCGTCGATTTCCGCGCACCGATGGGCAGCCCGATCCAGGCCGCCGGCGACGGCATCGTCGAGAAGATTTCCTGGGAAACCGGCTACGGCAAATATGTCCGCATTCGCCACGACGGCGGCTATGAAACCACCTATGCCCATATTTCCGCCACGCCGTCGGACCTGCGCGTCGGCCAGCGCGTCACCCAAGGTCAGACCATCGCCTATGTCGGCTCGACGGGCTATTCCACCGGCCCGCACCTCTACTACGAACTGCGCGTCAACGGCCGCTATGAAAATCCGCTGACGGCGCAATTGCCGGCAGGCACGAACCTGACGGGCAAGTCGCTCGACAGCCTGCGCTCGCAGGTGAACCACGTCGAGAACATCATGAGCTATCTCGATGTTCCGGCGGCGCGCAACGCTCCGCCGCCACCCTTCGCCAGCTTTGGGCAAAGCCCAAACCTTGGCCCAAGTTTCGGCCCCAACCATTTCGGCGCACCCTCACGGTAAACTGGGCAGAAAACCAGACACACACTCTCTCGGATGTCCGATCCATGCGCGCGGCAATAGCGCCTCGCTGCCGAATGCGGTAACACTCTGCAGTACATGGCCATAGAGAAGACGTCGCCGCACGCTACGTGACGGGCAGACGAGATATTCATGCGGCGTCCGCAAGGAGCATAAGTTGGCAGGCAAGCCGTTGCCGGAACAGAAGGATACCGTGCCGAACGAAGGCAGACGCCCCCGTGCCGATGCGCGCCGCAACCGTGACAAGCTGATCGAGGTCGCTGCGCAAGCCTTTGCCAGCCACGGCACCGTCACCTCGCTCGAGGATATCGCCCGGCAGGCTGGTGTCGGGATCGGGACGCTCTATCGCCATTTCCCCAGCCGGGAGCATCTGGTCGAAGCCGTCTATCGCCACGAAGTCGAAGCGCTCTGCGATGCCGCCGGCGAGCTTTCGACGAAGCTCGCCCCCGACCAGGCCCTGGAGGAATGGATGCATCGCTTCGTCGGATATATCGCCACGAAGCGCGGCATGGCCGATAGCCTTCGCATCCTTCTCAACAGCAATTCCAAGCTCTTTGCCGATAGCTATGGCCGGGTGCCGGTGGCGCTCTCGGGCCTGATCGCACAGGCGGTCGCCGCAGGCTCCATCCGCACCGATGTCGACAGCACCGATGTGCTGCACGCGCTGTCGGGCACCTATTCCATGCCCAATTCGCCGGAATGGCACGATCGCGCCCGCCGCCTCGTGGGGCTGCTGATGGACGGGCTGCGCTGGGGAGCGCCGAAGACGGAATTGCGGTAAAGCCCTGACAATCGCCAGCCCGCTTCCTATATCCCTTTCCGAACGCAAATTGTTGGGCACCTCTGTCGCTGCGGTGGCTTTGCCCGACGCCTCACCCCAGGAGCCATCATGTCGGAAAAGCCAGTCAGGATCCCCGGTCCCGATCATCCCATCACGATCGAGGAGAAGCATGCGCATGTCACCGTTTCGGTCGCCGGCAAGACGATTGCCGACACGCATGAGGCGTTGGCTCTCAAGGAAGCATCCTACCCGGTCGTCATCTATGTCCCGCGCAAGGATATCGACATGTCGTTGCTGGAACGGACCAGTCACGAAACCTATTGTCCCTACAAGGGCGAATGCTCCTACTACAGCATCCCCGCCGGCGGCGAGCGCTCGGTGAACGCCATCTGGACCTACGAGAACCCCTATCCCTCGGTCAGCCAGATCAAGGAATACATGGCCTTCTATCCCGATCGCGTCGATTCCATCGACATCGTTACCTAAAGAGCCAGGCCACTTGAGGCGTCGAAGACGTAGACCTGCTCCGGGCTCACCGAGACGTTCAACGGCTGGCCATAGCGCACCGGCGCCTCGCCATCGACGACGGCCGTTACCTGTTCGCCGGCAAGGTCGAACAGCACATGCGTCTGCGCGCCGGTCGGCTCTACCAGCAGCGTCTGGCCGGTGAGCGGCGAACCGCCGCTGGCAAGGCTCAGATGTTCCGGCCGCAGGCCGATCTTCACGCTCTGGCCGGCCTTCACCTTGCGTTCGTCGGCGATCCGCACCGGCGTGCTGTCCTTCAGTCGTACGGCAGGGGCACCCTCGATGCCTTCCACTACGCCGTCGAGGAAATTCATGGCCGGCGAGCCGATGAAACCGGCGACGAAGAGATTGGCCGGCTTGCGGTAAAGCTCGATCGGCGTGCCCTGCTGTTCGATGCGGCCCTGATTCAGCACCACGATGCGATCGGCCAGCGTCATGGCCTCGATCTGGTCGTGGGTCACGTAGATCGAGGTGGTCTGCACCTTCTGATGCAGTGCCTTGATTTCGGAGCGCATCTGTACGCGCAGCTTCGCATCGAGATTGGAGAGCGGCTCGTCGAACAGGAAGACGGCCGGATTGCGCACGATGGCCCGGCCCATAGCGACGCGCTGGCGCTGACCGCCGGAAAGCTGCGCCGGTTTGCGGTCGAGCAGTTTTGTGAGATCGAGCATGCGCGCGGCTTCACTGACCCGCTGCTCGATGGTCTGCCTGGTCTCGCCCGAGAGCTTCAGGTTGAAGCCCATATTCTCGGCGACCGTCATGTGCGGATAAAGCGCATAGGACTGGAAGACCATGGCGATGTTGCGCTCGCGCGGCGTCATGGCGTTGACCACCTGCCCGCCGATCGAAACGTGGCCATCGGTGATTTCCTCGAGCCCTGCGATCATGCGCAACAGCGTGGACTTGCCGCAGCCCGAGGGACCGACCAGCGCTATGAACTCGCCGTCGTCAATCGCCAGCGAAATATCGTGGATGACCGTGAGCGCCCCATAGGCCTTGTGAATGTTGTGCAGTTCGACGGATGCCATATTGTTTGCTCCGATGAGGCTCAGGATTTCACTGCACCGGCGGTGAGGCCGGCAATGATGTGCTTCTGCGCCAGGAAGAAGACGATGATGGTGGGCAGGATGGTCAGCGTGATGAAGGCGAGCACCAGCTCCCATTCCGTGCCGAATTCGCCGCTATAGACCATCATGCCGAGCGGCCAGGGATAGATCGAATCCGAGTTCAGCATGATCAGCGGCAGGATGTAGCTGTTCCAGCTGCCGACGAAGGAAATGATGCTGACGGTCGCGATGATCGGCCGCGAGAGCGGCAGCGAGATATGCCAGAAGAAGCGGATATAGCCGCAACCGTCGACAAACGCCGCCTGGAACAATTCTTCCGGAAGGTTTCGAAAATAATTCCGGAACAGCAAGATGCTCATGCCGAGGCCGAAAGCCACCTGCGGCAGCACCACGCCCCAATAGGTATTGAGCAGGCCGAGATCGCGGATGCGGATGAAGAGCGGCAGGATAGCGGTCGCCGCCGGGAACATCAGGCCGATCAGAAAATAGTTCAGCAGGAAGTTCGAGCCGAAGAATTTCACATGCGCGAAGGCGAAGGCGGCCATGGCCGAGACCGACAGCGTCAGGAACACGGTCAGGACGGCGATGATCAGCGAATTCATCATCTGCCGCCAATAGCGGTCGCCGAACAGGATGCCGGTATAATTTTCGAAATGCCACTCGGCCGGCAGGCCGAACGGATTGGTGCGGAGATCGCCGAGCGTCTTGAAACCGCCGAGCGCGGTCGTCATAAGCGGGATCAGCACGATGGCGGCAATGATCGTCAGCGACACGTAGAGATAGATCTTCGTGCCGGTGGTCAGTCGAACGGATGAGGCCATATCAGTCATTGCGCATAAATATCCGTTTGTAGCCGAAGGCGAGGGTGACGCAGATCACGAACAGCACAACGCCGACGGCGCTGCCGAGGCCGACCTGCATGCGGGTGACGCCGAAATTGTAGAGGAAGGTCACCATCGTCTGAGTCGAGTTGAACGGGCCGCCGCCGGTAAGCGGCATGATCATGTCGAAAAGCTGCAGCGATCCCACGACGGCGAAGAAGACGGAGAGACGTAATGTCGAGCCGAGCAGCGGCAGCGTCACGTAGCGAAACTTCTGCCAGCCGGTGGCACCATCGATCTCGGCGGCCTCCAGCACGCTCTTGTCCAGGGATTGCATGCCGGCGATGAACAGCATCATGTGAAAGCCGAAATATTTCCACACGATCACGCCGAGTACGGCGTACATCGCCAGATCCTTGTCGGCGAGTACGTAAGGGGTCGCGGTGCCGAGAAAATGCGCGAGCGCCGCAAACAGACCGTAGTCGCCATCATAGACGAAGCGCCAGATGAGGCCTGCGGCCACTTCGGCCAGCACATAAGGTAGGAAGAAAATCAGACGGAAGAGCACGACGCCGCGAATGCGGTTTGCCAGCATGGTCGCCAGCCAGATGGCAAGCGGCACCTGGATAGCGATCGACACCAGGATGATGAGCGCATTGTTCTTCAGCGACGTCAGGAAGGCATCGTTCTTGAACAGAACCTGGAAATTGCGCAGGCCGACAAACTCCGTCGGCAAGCCGTAGCCGCTCCAGCGATAGAGGCTGTACCAGGCGGCCTCCCCCATCGGCAGGATGACGAAGATGGTGAAAAGCAGAACGGCGGGCGGCAGAAATAGCAGGATAACCGGCATGCGGCCGCGCGCGGCCGGCGATTTTCGCTTCGCGACAGGCTTCGCTCTTGCGACGGAGGGCATGGCGGTCGTGGCGCTGACATCGGTCATGGGCGGTCTCGACGATTGCAATTCAAGGAGAAACCGGCGCCGGCACAAGGGAGCGGCCGGCGCCGGATGCCGCTAGAGCTGGTCCTGCTCGAAGGCGTCCTGGACCTGCTGCGCGCCATCCTTCGGCGGAATCTGGCCGGAGACGATGCCGACGGAAATGTCGTTGACGACACGGCCGACGGACGGACCGAGATCCTGGTCGAAGAAGTTCTGGTGCCACGTCGAATGCGCCAGCTGATCGGCAGCGCCGCGCATCAGTGGCGACTTGATGCCATCCTGCGCACCGTCAGCGACGGGAATGATCAAGCCGGCCTGTGCGATGGTGCGCTCATTCTCGGCATTCGTCAGATAAGCGAGGAAATCGAGGGTCTCAGGCGGCGCCTTCTTTGTGACGGCCCAGCCGTTCAGACCGCCGAGCGTATCGGTCGGAGCGCCAGCGCCGCCAGTTACGGCCGGGAAAGCGAAGCGGCCGATATTGTCGTCCGCCAGGCCCTTGCCGTCGCCCGAATTGACGCGCTGGGTGGCGACCGTCGTCTCGAAGCTGAGGATCATTGCTGCCTTGCCGTCACCGAAGACGCCGAGCGTCTGCGGCCAGGTGGCGCCGAGATAGCCGGGCTGGAAGGGCTCGAGCTTGCCGAGTTCCGCAAGTTGTTCGCCAGCCTTGATGATGGCTGGGTCGTTGAAGCCCTTGCCCTTGCCGTTCTTGGCGTCGTTGAAGACCTGCTGACCGCCGTCGCGCATCACCAGATAGCTCCAGTAGAAATGGATCGGCCATTTTTCGCCGCCGCCGCCCGCGATCGGCACGATGCCGGCCGCCTTGATCTTCTTCACCGCAGCGAGATAGTCATCCCAGGTCTTGATGGCATCGGCGTCGACGGCGGCCTTGGCGAACAGCGCCTTGTTATAGAAGAAGGAAACAGTGCCCATCTGATAGGGCACGGCGCTGACCTTGCCGTCGAAAGTCAGGCCCTTGATCGCAGCCTGATTGTAGCTCTTCTTCCAGGCACCATCCTTTGCGTCCATTGCCTTGGTCAGATCGAGCAACGTGCCGGTCTGCTGCTGCTGCTTCAGCACGCCACCGCCCCAGCTATAGAACAAGTCCGGGGCATCCTTGGACTGCAAAAGGGTCGGCAGCTTGGCCTTGAATGCCTCGTTGGCCAGGAACTGCATCTCGATCTTCGTGCCCGGATGCTTGGCCTCATACTGATCGGCGATCTTGCGCCAGATGGCGACATAGGCCGGATTGGCCTCAAGATGCAGCCATTTGACGACGGTGTCGGCGGCAGCGCTCGTCACGCCGGCCAAAACGGTCAGCCCGGTCGTGGCGGCAATAGCGGCAATGCGAAGGGCCTTGGCCCCACGTAGATGGATCATGATTTTCTCCTCCCAAGGGAACCAAGAGCCTCAATATTTTTTCCCTTATGCGGAATAATTCAACGGAGCTTTGCCGAAATGTCAACCGCCATCGCTAATTTTTTGGCAGATTGGCACCAAAACGGCTTGACATTGGGCAACCACCATAGGTTATTTAATTCGCATTCCGATAAAAATACCAGGCCGCAGCCGAGCGGGTCCGTCTTTCGGCACCAATCTCATGAAAACAGCAGATCCCGAGCTTATGCGGGCGATAAACCGCTTCAATGTGCTGGATACGATCCGGCGGGCGGGCTCCATCGCACGTATCGAAATCAGCGACCGCACCCAGCTTTCGACCACGACAGTGTCGGCAATCACAGCTTCGCTGCTGGATGATGGGCTGATCCTGGCCCGCACCGAAGGCGACCTGCGCGAGGCGGCCACCCGCGGTCGGCCCCGCGTCATGCTGGAGCTCAATCCACGTGCCGCGCGCGTCGTCGGCGCGAAAATCGCCGCCAACCGCATGGTCTTCGTCGTGACAGATTTCTGCGGCGAGGTTCTTTCGACGCTGACGCTGGCGCTGCGCGTCGACCGGCAGCCGATCGGCGTCATTGCCGATCTCATCGAGGATGGTGTGCGCCGCTGTGTCGTCGATGCCAATCTCGCGCTGGACGAGATCGATTCCGTCTGTCTCGGCCTGCCCGGCGTCATCGAACATCGCACCGGCCATGTCCGCACCAGCCCGATCTTCCGCGAAAGCGGCGTCGATTTCGCCAAGGAAATGTCGGAGCGGCTGGGCGTCACCACCATCGTCGAAAGCGATGCGCATGCCATCACGCTCGCCCATCATTGGTTCGGCAAGGCGAGAGACCTCGACGACATGGTGCTGGTGTCGCTAGAGCAGACGCTGGGACTTGGTGTGTTGCATGGCGGCCAGCTTTTTCGCGGCGCCGGCGGCCTCAGCCACAATCTCGGCGATCTCACGCTCGGCATCGGCCCGCAGGGCACGGTCAGACTGGCGAGCCTTGCCGGCGAAAGCGCCATTCTCGGCGACCAGCCAAGCGGCCGCTTTGCCGAAGCCATTCGCCTTGGCCGGGGAATGGCGCACGCCAAGACGCTGATCGACGCCGAGGATAATGCGCTCATCGGCGCGGCCATCCGTGCCGGCGAAGCCTGTGGCATGGCGCTCGCCAATATCGTCACGCTGTTTGCTCCGCCGCGCGTCATTCTGGTGGGATCGAGCCTTGCGCTCGGTCAGCCCTTTCTCGACAGTCTGCGGGAGGCCTATTCGCTGGCCATTCCGCCGTCGATCAAAGGCGTGACCGAACTCGTTTTCGATCAGTCGACCGACGAGACCTGGGCACAGGGCGCCGCGGTCGTCGCGCTGCGCGAACTCTACGAATCGCCCTGGGGAACGACGGGACCGGCACCGGCCCTCTGATCCCCACAGCAATTCCAGGAAAAGTGTGCAGCGGTTTTCCGTCCGGAATTGCGTCGAACAATAGGATAGAGCGGCTCAGCGCTTACGTGAAACGCTGAGCCGCTCCAGGACAGCAAAGACAATTCATCTGGAGGAAATCTATGAACAAGGTCGGCATCGGCATTATCGGCTGCGGAAACATTTCCGGCGCCTATCTCACCGCCATGAAATCCTTTCCCATTCTCGACATCAAAGGCGTGGCCGACCTCAATCGAGAACTCGCCGAGGCGAAGGCCGCCGAATTCGGCCTGAAGGCGGTCGATATCGCCGCCTTGCTGGCTGATCCCTCAATCGAGATCATCGTCAACCTGACCATTCCAAAGGCGCATGTCGCCGTCGGACTGCAGGCGCTGGAAGCCGGCAAACATACCTATTCGGAAAAGCCGCTCGGCATCAATTTCGCCGAAGGCAAGAAGCTTGCGGATGCGGCAGCCGCCAAAGGCCTGCGCATCGGCGCAGCGCCCGATACCTTCCTTGGCGGCGGGCACCAGACGGCGCGCGCCATCATCGACGAAGGTGCGATCGGCATCCCGGTTGGCGGCACCGCCACCTTCATGTGCCCCGGCCATGAGCGCTGGCATCCGAATCCGGCTTTCTATTATGAAGTCGGCGGCGGCCCGATGCTCGATATGGGCCCCTATTACATCACCGATCTCGTCAATCTGCTCGGCCCCGTTTACCAGGTCGCAGGCTTTGCCGTCACGCCGCGCAAGGAGCGCATCATCACCAGCGAGCCGCGCAACGGCGAACACATCCCCGTCCATGTGCCGACGCATGTCGCCGGCGTGATGGCCTTCGCCAATGGCGCAGTCGTCCAGATCGGCATGAGCTTCGATGTCGCCGGCCACAAGCACGTGCCGCTCGAAGTCTACGGCACCGAAGGCACGCTGATCGTGCCCGATCCCAACCGCTTCGGCGGCCCGGTGGAGTTCCTGAAGAAGGGCGGCGAATTCGCCGAGCGCGAAATCACCGCGCCTTATGCCGATGGCAATTACCGCTCGCTCGGCGTCGCCGACATGGCGCACGCCATCCGCTCGAACCGTCCGCACCGCGCCAATGGCAGCCTGGCGCTGCATGTGCTCGAGGTCATGGAAGCTTTCCAGACCGCCTCCGAAACCGGACGCACGATCACCATCACGACGCAAACCGAACGTCCGGCCCCTCTGTCCGAATCCCTCGTGGATGGGCAGATCGGCCGCTAGAACGGTTCAGCTTTTCATGGAAACGCCGAACCGTTCCAGCTCTTTGTTTTCTCGCAATTCCGGACGGAAAACCGCTACGCACTTTTCCTGGAATTGCTCTAACCGCACAATTTCAGGAGGAATATCATGCGCGAAGCACTTATCGTCTGGGGCGGCTGGAGCGGCCACGAACCGCAGGAATGCGCCCATATCATCCGCGACATGCTGGAAGAGGACGGCTTCAAGGTCTACCTCGAAAACAGCACCGAGGCCTTCGCCGATCCCTCGATCCACGATCTCAGCCTGATCGTGCCGATCGTCACCATGTCGAAGATCGAGAAGGAAGAGGTGAAGAACCTCGCTGACGCGATCGAAAGCGGCGTCGGCATCGCTGGCTATCATGGCGGCGCGGGCGACAGCTTCCGCGAAAGCGTCGAGTATCAGTTCATCATCGGCGGCCAATGGGTTGCCCATCCCGGCAACATCATCGACTACAAGGTCAACATCACGCGCCCGGATGACCCGATCATGGAGGGAATCACCGACTTTCCCTACACGTCGGAGCAATATTACATGCATGTCGATCCGTCGAACGAGGTGCTGGCGACCACGACCTTCACCGGCGACCATGCCTACTGGATCGACGGCGTCGTCATGCCCGTCGCCTGGAAGCGCAAATACGGCAAGGGCCGCGTCTTCTATTCCTCCCTCGGCCACCAGGCCAAGGAATTCGCCGTTCCACAGATGAAGGCCATCTTCCGCCGCGGCGCCAACTGGGCAGCGCGGTGAAGACGAACATCTCGTGATCTGGCCGGCGCCTCGAGCTTAAGCGACGATAGGGCAACTCCTCTCGACAGAGGCTCTTGGGTGAATTTGCTCTTGCGGGAGTTCTGTGCCTGGCCCCTCACCCCAGCCCTCTCCCCGCAGGCGGGGAGAGGGAGCTCTGCAATGCAAAACGCTACCACTGGAAGTAGGCTGACTACCTTGCGCCGTCATCCCCTCGCCCCGCCTGCGGGGAGAGGGTTAGGGTGAGGGGCCAGGTGCGCAGCTACGGCAAAGCAGAACTCACCTGATCTTCACTCCTGCAATCGACGACAACTCAGCTCTTCTTGAGCTTCAGCTTCGCCTTCCCCTCATCCACCAGCTTCTGTGCGGCTTCGGCGACCGTGATCTTGCCGAAGGCAAGCTGGTCGGCGATAGGGCGTGCGACGTTCTGATCGAATTCTCCGGATCCCATCGGAGCCGGCGGCGGATAATCGCCCACCTGGTCCTTCAGCAGCTCGACATATTTTACCGTCAGCTGCTCCACCGGATTGAGTTGCGGCAGAAGCGCTTCGCGCACGGTCGGAGACATCGGCACGCCGCGCTCGACACCGAGGATCTTGCCGGCGTCGATATTGTTGACGAAGAAATCGATGAATTTCGCGGCTGCTTCGCCGTTCTTGCTGGTGGCGCCCACACTCCAGATCAGCGCGGGGCGGTAATAATGGCCGGATGGGCCATCCTTCTTCTCGCGCGGCAGCATGGTGATCCCCAGCTTGCTCTTGACCACAAGCTGGTAGCCCACGAGCTGGTTGGAATAGGCCATCCCCATGGCAGACTTGCCGAGCGCCAGGCAGTTGCTTTCGATGACGTTCTGATCGAGCGTCTGCACGTCGGGCGGCACGGTGCCGCCGCGTTTGCGCAGCTCTTCCCAATAGGAATACCATTCCTTGGCATCGTCGACACCAAAGCCAAGATTGCCTTCCTTGGTAAAGAGGCTCTTCCCGCGCTGGCGCATCCAAGCATCGAGCACGTAAACATAGCGTGCGCCATAAGGACCGCCCCAATAGGCGCGCTTGCCGGCTGCCTTGGTCATCTCGACGGCCAGATCGGCATATTCGGCCCAGGTCGTCGTCGGGCCGGGCGGGGTCAGGCCGGTTTTCTGGAAGATTTCTTCGTCATAGAAGAGCGAGAAGGAGTTCAGCCCGAGGCCAACGCCATAGAGCTTGCCGTCGATCGTCGTCAGCTTCAGCATGTCCTTGCCGAAGGCGTCGACCTTCAGGGTCGAAGGCACGAATTGATCGAGTGACATGCACGCGCCGCGCTGCGAATAGTCCGAAATCGTGCTCGGCTCGAGCTGGAAGACATCCGCTATGTTCTGGCTCGCCATTCCCGTTGCGAGCTTGGCCCAATAGCCGTCGCCGCTAATGCTTTCGCCGACAACGGAGATATCCGGGTTCTTGCTGTGGAACAACTCGGCAACCGCGACCGTGCGCTTGCCGCGATCGGGCGAGCCCCACCACATGGCCCTGAGCTGCGTCGCATCGGCAAAGGCCGGCATCGCTCCGCCTGCGAAGGCGAGACCCGCCGCGGCGCCAGTGGCTCCAATCATGAATGAACGGCGATCCATGCGCATGAGATTCCTCCTTCTCTTGCGTTGTCATCCACGGCGATCTCCCGACGCCTCTGCGGATGAAGTGAGGTGAAGATATGCAACTTCATTGCACTGTGCAATAAAAAATCTTTCTATTGCAAATTTGCGTAATTTTGCATAGCTTTTGCGATATGAACGATATTCGCTCCAAACGCATCAGACAGGCCGATATTGCCGCCGCCGCCGGCGTCTCCGTTTCGACGGTGTCGCGGGTTCTCACCAATGAGCCCGGCATCAGCGAGACGATCCGCCAGCACATCTTCAAGGTCGCAGGCGATCTCGGCTACCCGCTGAAGACAGCGGCAGAGACGACGACCGGCGGCCTGGCATTGATCGCCAGCGACAGCGTCACCGGGGGCTTGAGCGTTTTCTACGAAGGCATTCTGGAAGGCCTGCGCGCCGGGGCCGCCGAGCGCGGCATGCGTTTCGACATTCGCCTCGTCCGCGAGGCAAGGACCGAGCCGGAGCTGGTGAAGGAATATCTGCAGGCAGCCGGCGCCGAGGGCCTGTTCCTCGTCGGTATCGACCCCTCGGAGGAGCTATGCCGGTGGCTCGAAGCAAGCGGCACGCCCACCGTGCTCGTCAACGGCACCGACCCGAAGCTACGCTTCGACGGTGTTTCGCCCTCGAATTTCTTCGGCGCCTACAACGCCACCCAGCGCCTGCTCGATGCCGGCCATCGCCGTATCCTGCATCTGACCGGCTCGCACCGCCAGACGATCCGCGAGCGCATCCGCGGCTTCGAGGCGGCGATCGCCTCCGTCGAGGGTGCGGAACGCCGCATCGTGCCGATGAATTTTCGCGGCAGCTCCAGCCAGGAAGCCCATGATACGACCGCGGATATCCTCGCCGCAGGTGAAGGCTATACGGCCGCCTTCTGCATGAATGATTTCATCGCCGTCGGTGTGCTCGACGCCGTCACCGAAGCCGGCCTGCGTGTGCCCGAAGATTTCGCCATCGTCGGCTTCGACGACCTTCCCTGCGCCCTGATGACCAATCCCCGGCTGGCAACCATGCGCGTCGACCGCGCGGCGCTCGGCCGCGAAGCCATCGGCCTGATGATCGCACGTTTCCGCGATCGCGATGCGCCGGCCCGCCACATCTGCCACGGCGTTCCACCCATCGCCGGCGGCACGCTGCCACCCGAAACCTGAAGCCCAATCCCGCCGCGGAAACGATCGAGAAAGCCGAACCGATGATCTACGACCCCGCCAGCTCCAATCCGCTCGCCGGCAACCCGCTTGCCAACCGCGCTGACATGCGCCATGCGCTGACCGACCTGTTCGATCCGCTGCTGCCCTATTTTTCCGAAGGCAATGCCCGCGTCCGCATCGACGGCGCCGGGGCACATTTCGATCGGGCGGCCGCCGATCTCGAAGGCTTCGCCCGCCCGCTCTGGGGCCTTGCACCGCTCGGCGCCGGCGGCGGCGACTTCCGCCATTGGGCCCGCTACGCCGAAGGTCTCGCCAATGGCGTCGACCCCAAACATCCGGAATATTGGGGCACGGTGAACGGCCGTGACCAGCGCATGGTCGAGCTCGCAGCCCTCGGCTTCGCGCTTGCCCTCGTGCCGGAAAAGATCTGGGAGCCACTCGATCAGCGCGCGCGTGACAATCTCATCACCTATCTCAAGCACGCACGCACCTTCGATTATGCCGACAACAACTGGAAATTTTTCCGCATCTTCGTCGATATCGCGCTCGACCGGCTCGGCGCCTCCTTCGACCGCAGCTTGACGGAAAGATACCTGAACGAACTCGACGGTTTCTACATCGCCGACGGCTGGTATCGCGATGGCGATGTCCGGCGCATCGATCACTACATTCCCTTCGCCATGCATTTTTACGGGCTGATCTACTCCAAGCTCGTCAACGACGATCGTTCGGAGCGTTACCGCGAGCGTGCAATGTTGTTCGCGAGGGATTTCCGCCATTGGTTCGCATCCGATGGCGCCACGATCCCCTTCGGCCGCAGCCTGACCTACCGTTTCGCCTGTGCCGGCTTTTGGTCGGCGCTCGCCTTTGCCGATGTCGAGGCGCTGCCATGGGGCGAGATCAAGGGCCTCTGCCTCCGGCATCTGCGCTGGTGGGCCGACAAGCCGATTGCCCATCGCGACGGCACGCTACCGATCGGTTTTGCCTATCCCAATCTGCTGATGTCGGAAAACTACAATTCCGCCGGCTCGCCCTACTGGGCCTTCAAGGCCTTCCTGCCGCTGGCACTTCCCGAAACTCATCCGTTCTGGATGGCGGAGGAAAAATCGCTGGAGAATGAGCCGGCTATCATCCCGCAAAGACACCCCGGCATGGTGTTGATGCGCAGCAAGGCCGATGTCGCCGCGCTCTCCTCAGGCCAGGAAAACCAGCAGATGCGCTTCGGCGCGGAGAAATACTCGAAATTCGCCTATTCCGCCCGTTACGGTTTCAGCGTCGAAAGCGACGAGCGCATCTTTGCCGGCGCTGCCTTCGACAGCATGCTCGCCTTCAGCGACGACGGCCTGCACTACCGCGTGCGCGAAACCAACGAAGAAGCCAAGCTCGCCGGCGATACGCTCTATGCCAAGTGGTTGCCCTATCCGGATGTGACGGTGGAGACATGGCTCGTCCCTGCCGCACCCTGGCATATCCGCCTGCACCGGATCACCACGCCGCGGCCGCTGCAGACAGCGGAAGGCGGCTTCGCCATCGCAAGGCGCGACCTAGAGGCGGATACGCTGGTCTCTATCGCAGATGCAGCTTATGTCATCGGCGAAGAGGATTTTAGCGGCATTCTCGATCTTGGCTCGACGATCAAGCGCCAGGGCATCGCGCAGAAAGCGCCGCCAAACACCAACCTCATCGCCTCGAAGACGCTGGTACCGCAGCTGCGCGGCACCATTCCTGCAGGCGAGACCACTCTCGTCTCAGCCGTGCTTGCAGAGAAGGATACGTCCACCGTCGATCACGCCTGGACGAAACCACCTGCCCGCCCCGATATCGATGCCCTACGGGCCCTTGTCCAGAACAAGGGCATCACGGTCAGCGCCATCGAGGCGCCCGGTCGCCTGCCATGACGCAATTTGCCTCCGGCCGCCCGACCATCGCCCTTGCCATGCAGCCATCGCGCACGCAGCACGTCCTCCCGGAGGCGCTCATTCAGCGTCTCGACACCGTTGGGCATGTGCTCGATGCAGCACCGATGCAACGCTTCGATGACGAGCGTGCGGCGAAGCTCTTGGCGGAAACCGAAATCCTGATCACCGGCTGGGGCGCTCCGACGATCGACGCCGCAGCGCTGGCACTATCGCCGCATCTGAAACTGGTGGTCCACGCCGCCGGCACGGTGAAGGGGCTGCTCGGGGACAGCCTGTTCGATCGGGGCATATTGGTCAGCCATTCAGCACAGGCCAATGCCCTGCCGGTTGCCGAATTCACGCTTGCCGCCATCATCTTCGCCGGCAAGAAGGTCTTTCAGTTCCGCGATTTCTACGTTGCCGACCGCAATCGCGCGCGGACGCTGACGATGCAGGCCGAAGCCATCGGCAACTACCGCCGCACGGTGGGCATCATCGGCGCCTCTCGGATCGGCCGGCGGGTGATCGAGCTGCTGTCGCCCTTCGACTACCGCATCCTGCTCTTTGATCCCATGGTCGGCAACGCGGAAGCCGCCAAGCTGGGCGTCGAGAAAGCCGAGCTGGACGCCTTGATGGCATCGGCTGATATCGTCTCGCTGCATGCACCTTCCCTGCCCGCCACGCGGCACATGATCGACGCGCACCGCCTCTCGCTGATGAAGGAAGGTGCGACATTCATCAACACGGCGCGTGGCGCGCTGGTCGATGAAGAGGCCCTGATTGCCACACTGAAAACCGGCCGCATCGACGCGATCATCGACGTCACCGATCCGGAAATACCGGTGGCAGCATCGGCCTTCTATGATCTGCCGAATGTCTTCCTGACGCCGCATATCGCCGGCGCCGTCGGGCTGGAGCGGACCCGCCTCGGCGAGATGGCGGTCGACGAAGCCATCCGCTTCATCGAGGGCAAACCGCTGCTCTACGAGGTCCGCCGCGAGGACATGGCGCACATGGCATGACGCGACGCAGCAAATCCATGAAAACTCCCTGAAATCGCCCCATTTCGGCACAGGCGAACAACTCGTTTTTAATCATTCCGCGCTAGCAATCTCTTGAGCGCATGCCCCCAAAATTTCGGCTTCGAATTTTTGGCAGGGATCATGCGCCGACAAGGTTGTTGCTGTGTCCCTTGCGCGTTCAAAAGACGCACGGTGCAGTAATGAAGAGGTTCTAGTAATGCGTACCCGCGTCCTTTCCATTCTGGCCCTAATGCTGCTCGGCGTGCTGGCGGGTTGTGCGACCGCACCCCGCCATACCCGCAACATCTGCGCGATCTTCGACCAGCGCGATGGCTGGTTCAACAACTGGCAGCGGGCCGCCGACCGCACGCAGCGGAAGTACGGCGTGCCGGTACCGATCCTGATGGCGACGATCTACACGGAATCCGGCTTCCGACCGCGCGCTCGCCCGCCGAGACGCTACCTGCTCGGCTTCATTCCCTGGAAGCGCCCGACGACAGCCTACGGCTATTCGCAGGCACTCGACGGCACCTGGGACAAATACAAGCGCGAAACGGGTAATTGGGGTGCAAGCCGTACCGACTTCGCCGACGCCATCGACTTTGTCGGCTGGTATCACTACCAGACGCACCTGCAGACCGGCATTCCGCTGAACGATTCCTACGGTCTCTATCTTGCCTATTATTCGGGGCCCAAGGGCTATCTGCAGGGATCATGGCGCGGCAATTCGACCGCATTGGCCGGAGCCAAGCGCTTCAACGGCATGACGAGAATCTACGCGCAGCAGCTGCCGAGCTGCAGCTGATCTCGACACCCGGTTAAGATCGCCTCCGCGAGGATAAAGAGCCGCGGCCCTAGGGCCGTGGCTCCAACAAGTTCAAGCCGCCATCTTTACCCCAGATATCGGCGATCGATACCTGCTGGCCGCTGCGGCTGCTCTGAAGCGCGGCTATGCCGCAGAGAACCGACATCGCCCCCGCCCGCGAGCCGGCGCGCTGCTTGAGCTCGTCGTTTGGTCCCGAGCGCAGCAGCATGTTGCGCAGCCGGTCGTCGCCGCCATAGTGCCCACCGGAGGAATGCGGCACCCAAATGCGCTCGACATCGCCGAAATTCTTCATCACGACGATTTCGTCGGCCGGCGGCGTCGTCCAGTTCTGCTTCTCGTATTGCCTGAGCTCGATGCGGCCCTTGTGGCCGTTGAAGGCGATGTGGTGCCCCTCGATCGGCATATAGGTATTCAGGGAATAGGAGACATTGACGCCGCTGCGATAGCGGATGGAGGCGACCATCGTATCGGGGATATCGATATCCTCCCGGAAAACACAGGCATCGCGTACATAGCCGTCGACGGTGGAAGGCTCCTCATAGAGGCTTTCCAGCAGCGGCGTGGCGCTGATGTCGAGATAATAGTCGCACTCATCCTTGTACCTACAGCTGCGACAGCGCTCGCCGCGGAATGGGCCTTTGCGGCCGTAATGCTTGAGATCGGCAAAGGCGGCGACCGTTTCCGGATCGGAATCCAGATACCAGTTCAAAAGATCGAAATGATGCGTCGCCTTATGAACGAAGAGGCTGCCGGAATTTTCCGTGAAGGCATGCCAGCGGCGGAAGTAATCGGCGCCGTGGCTGGTGTCGAGATACCAATGGAAGTCGACGGACGTAACGTCGCCGATGACGCCCGAATTGATCAGCTCCTTGATCTTCGCCGAGGTCGGCGCAAAGCGATAGTTGAAGGAAATATCCAGCCGCTTGCCGGTGCGGGCCTCGGCGTTGAGAATGCGTTTGATCTTGTCGACGGTCGTCGTCATCGGCTTCTCGCTGATGACGTTGGCGCCCGCCTCCATCGCCTTGACGATCAGATCGTCATGCGTTGAATCGCGGGTGCAGACGATGACGAGATCCGGTTTTTCCGCCCGCAGCAGCTCGTCGAAATCCGTATAGACCGGCACCGATGCGCCGATATACGCTAACGCCCGCTTCGCACGCATGGCATTGAGATCGCAGACGGCGACAAGCTCGACCTCGTCGCTCCAGCCCTCGACCAGCTCCTTGCCCCACATGGTCGCCCCACGATTGCCGGTGCCGACCAGAACATAGCGTTTCTTCGATGACGACTGCATGTCTCTCCTCCAGAGTCTGCAAATGACGATGTAAGGCCTCGTGGGCCGGAATTTATTTCGGCAAAAGCCCCTCACCCCAACCCTCTCCCCGCTTGCGGGGAGAGGGGGCTCTTCCACCAATCAGCACCGATGCGGGGTCGTTAGCTCGAATTTTCTCCGTCGTCCCCTCTCCCCGCGAGCGGGGAGAGGGCTAGGGTGAGGAGCAAGGCAGGAAATCTACGCCGCCAATGATGCCTCCATCGCCTTCCAGTCCGGCGCAACCGACGAACCAAGACCGACAGCGCCGATGACGGAGCCGATAGCGAGCTGTCCGGCCTCGATCCGCAGCCGCGTGCGGCCGTTGCTGACGCGGTAGAGATCGGAATGCGCCTCGGCGAAAGCCGCCTGCTCCGCCTCCGGCGCTCCGGCCATGCCGTCGACATAGTGATGGCCGTTGCGCTCGATATGCGTCATGCCGATCAGCGATGCCAGCGCCAGATCCTGCTGCACGGCAAGACCGCCCTGCGTCGTCAGATCCTCCGCCGACATGAAATAGGGGATGCCGTCCTCAGCACTCCATTTGGCGACACGCGCCCGGTTCAATAGCGAGCGATAGAAACCCTTGCAGGATTTCGAGGAGATGCCGGTATAACCGAGCGCCCTCGCCGTAACGAAAGCATCGATGTCTGCATCGGATTCGTCGATCTCCACTGGCTTGAAGGCGGCAAGTGCCTTCACCGGCTTTTCGAAGGCATGGGCGCGGGCAATCGGCTGCTCGACGAACAGGATCGAGGAAGCGAAACGCGCCAGCCTGGGCTCCTCCTTCACGCGGGTCAGCAAGTCGGCGACCGCTTCTGCAGACGAAAACTGTTCGTTGCCGTCAAGCGTCACGGAATAGGTAGGCACCTTGGCATCGATGACAGCAGCGACGCGGCAGAGACGATCGATATCGGCATCGGGAGCGCCGGAAACCTTGACCTTGAAGAAGGTCAGGCCATAGGCGTCGATCGCCTCCTCGAAACTCTCCGGCAGGCCGTCATTCAGACGCTCACTCGCCTGGATATCGCCAGGCACGATGGCATCGACCAGACCGACAGTGTGGCGGGCGGCAAGGCTCGCCGCCGGCTGCAATGTCGACAGGAAACCAGAGAGATCGAAGCCTGAGAGATCGCGTGCCGTGGATGCATCAATACCCGGACGGTTCTCCTTGATCGCCTGCGTAACCGTCAGCCCTTCAAGCCGGCAAAGCGCGTCGAGGATGGCCCGGTTGGCAAGTGCCAAGCCGAAGGAGGCGACAAGCCCATTCAGCTTCTCAGCCGCTGCCCGAGCATGATGCGATGCTTCAACGGCCGCGTGCAGGCCGAAAGCTGTTCCCGCCCCTGCACTCTTTAGCGCATCGAGCGCCAGTGCCAGCGAACGGCGAAGCTGGTTTTCATTGTCGGCATTGGAAAGCGCAGGCGATTTGTCGAACCATTTCGGCACCATCAGTTCGGCCGCCATCCCCTCGACCGAGCGTCCAAACGTATCCTCGATACGCACACGCAGAAAAGCCTGCCGCGCCTCCCGCAAGGTCGCCGCTCCGAAGCGGAAGGGAAGCCGCAGCTTGACCGGGCGCTCGAATGCTTCGGCCTCGACAAGCCTGATTTTCAATGGATCGGTCATGATGCTAGTCGGCTCCCGTGATTGTCAGGTAAGTCTGTTTGCATAGGGGTCAATGTACATGGCCCCTCACCCCAACCCTCTCCCCGCCTGCGGGGAGAGGAAGCCTTCAAGCCCATGACCAGCTCGAACCGGTAACGGCCCGCTGGCTTGCTCTGTGGCCCTCTCTCCCCGTTTCAACGGGGAGAGGGTTGGGGTGAGGGGCCATTCGTTCGTTGCAGAAGCGGTTCTTCAAATCTCCAGCCACGTCGCATTGCAGCCAACAGATTTCATGATTTCTCCTCCCTGCCCGATTCCCTCCAGAATCAGGAAAAGCAAATGCTTGCTCGCCTAAGAAATGTAACCATATAGTTACAAGATCGCGCGTTAGATCCAACCTTGTCAATCGTCTTTTGAAAATTTCCCGAAAGTTCTGGAAGTCCCCGCGCCCTCCGGCACTTTACGCCCGGATCGAAGCAAGCGTGACCGCAACGATGTGCTCTCCCCAGGCATTCAGCGCATCCGGCGCCGTCAGCTTGCGCGCGAAAATCGTCGACAACGTATGGCGGTTCGACAGATAGAAGAAGCCGAGTGCTGCGATCGTGAGATAGACGGATATCGGATCGACGGCCGGCCGGAAAATGCCGAGCGCCTCTCCGCGACGCAGCACATCCGAAAGCTCGTCGATGAGATGAGAATGCATGACCGAGACTTTTTCGGAGCGGCGCAGATAATGCGCCTGGTGCAGGTTTTCCGTGGCAAGCAGGCTCAGAAACTCCGGATGCGCAAGAAAATGCTGCCAGGTGAAGAGAGCAAGCTCCCGCATTCCCTCTTCCGGATGGCGGTGCGCAAGATTGAGCTGCTTTTCGGCGTTACGGATCGTCGCATAGGTCGCTTCCAGCACGGCGAGATAAAGCCCCTCCTTGTCGCCGAAATAGTGATAGAGCATACGCTTGTTGGTCTGAGCCCGCGCAGCGATCGCATCCACCCTGGCGCCGCCGAAGCCGTGCGCGGCAAATTCTTCCGTCGCCGCGTCGAGGATCGTCGCATGAGTGCGTTGCGGGTTGCGCGAGACCTTCCTCCGCCGCTTCCCTGCAGCCTCGGCGACATCCTCTTGTGCTGCATTTTCAGTCTGTTGCCTCGCTCTGCCCGCCATGGACGATCTCCTTCCCGGCCGGTACCTCTGCGATGGATGCCGACGGCTCCCGCATGCCCCGTTTTGATTGCAATGCGATTGGCGCTTGACAGCGGTCGCGTTTCTATCCAACTTGTAACCAAATAGTTATATCATGCAAAGCAGTTCGTAAATCATCGGTTCGCTGGGGAGGAGACCAGGATGACGTTGACGATCGACCGCCGGCAGATGCTTGCCGGCATGGCAGCCACACTAGCTTTCAGCAGTATCGGACTTTCCCGCGCCAATGCGGCAACCGCGATGCGCCTTCTTTGGTGGGGATCGAAGGAGCGTAGCGACCGCACGTTTGCGGCGGTAAAGGCCTATCAGGCCAAGAACCCGGATGTCACCATCGCCGGTGAATCCTTCGGCTGGGACAGCTATTGGACGCGTCTCGCCACCCAGACCGGCGGCGGCAACGCCCCCGACCTCATCCAGATGGATTATCGCTACATCTTCGAATATGCCCGCCGCGGCGCGCTGCTCGACATGACGCCCTATCTCGGCAAGAGCCTGGCGATCGAGGATTTCGGCGCCGCCAACATCGATTCCGGCAAGGTCGACAACAAGATCTATGGCGTCAGCCTCGGCGTGAATTCCTCCATGGTCGTCGTCAATGCCGCGGCCTGGAAGGAAGCCGGTGTCGAACAGCCGCACGACGGCATGACCTGGGAACAGCTAGGCGATGCCTGCGCCAAGGTGACATCAGCCAAGAAGCGGCGCGGCTTCTATGGCACCGCCGACGCGAGTGGCCTGGAGCCCGCCTTCGAATGCTGGCTGCGCCAGCGCGGCAAGGCGCTTTATACCGCCGACGGCAAGCTAGCCTTCGAGGCCAAGGATGCGGCCGACTGGTTCGATTTCTGGGGCCATATGCGCAAGATCGGCGCCTGCGTGCCGGCTGATGCGCAGGCACTCGATCAACAGACCCTCGAAACCGATATGCTCGTGACGAAGAAGGCAGCTGTCAGCTACGCCCATTCCAACCAGTTCGTCGCCATTCAGGGCCTGGTCAAGGAAAAGCTCGATCTCGTCTCCTATCCGGCCAACGCTGATAGTAAACCGGGACAATATCTGAAACCCTCGATGCTGATGTCGGTTTCGGCAACCTCCCCGAACAAGGACGCCGCCGTCGCCTTCGTCAACTACCTGGTAGAAAATCCGGAGGGTGCCAAGACGCTCGGTGTCGAGCGCGGCGTTCCGCCGTCGCCGAAGATTCGTGACCTTCTCACTCCGGATCTGGATGCGGTCAGCAAGCAGGTCGTTGATTATATCGGCCGGCTGACGTCGCATGTCGGGGCACTGCCGCCGTCTCCGCCGAACGGCGCCGGCGAGAATGCATTCCTGCTGAAGAAGATCGCCGAGGAAGCGGCCTTCGGCAAATCCAGCGTACAAGACGCTGGTGCGAAGTTCACCGAACAGGCAGCAGCAAACATTACGCGAGGCTGATACCGTGGGTACAAACAGCAAGAGCGTTGCCGGCGGCTTGGCCGTCGGCGCGCCCGCGCCGCTGCGCGTGGAAACCACCTATAAGGCGCCAAGCGCGTTCGCGCGCAACGCGCCTGGCTATCTCTTCCTTCTGCCGTGGTTCATCGGCTTCTTCGGACTGACCCTTGGGCCGGCCATCGCCTCGCTCTACCTGTCCTTCACCGACTACAATCTGCTCCAGTCGCCGAACCTCGTCGGCATCGACAATTACGTACGGATCGCGACGGCAGACGACAAATTCCTGTCGTCGATGAAGGTGACGCTGTTCTACGTCGTCTGTTCCGTGCCGCTGAAGCTGGCCTTCGCGCTTCTGGTGGCGCTGCTGCTCAATCGCGGCATCCGCGGCCTGCCGGTCTACCGCGCCATCTTCTATCTGCCGTCGCTGCTCGGCTCCAGCGTCGCCATCGCCGTGCTGTGGCGACAGATCTTCGATGCGGACGGCATCGTCAACACGCTGCTGTGGTATGTCTTCGGCATCAACGGCCCGAGCTGGATCTCCAATCCGGATTATTCGCTCTACACGCTGGTGATCCTTGCCATTTGGCAGTTCGGCTCGCCGATGATCATCTTCCTCGCCGGCCTGCGCCAGATCCCGACCGATCTCTACGAGGCCGCTAGCCTCGACGGCGCCTCGAAAGTGCGGATCTTCTTCAAAATCACCCTGCCGCTTTTGACGCCGGTGATCTTCTTCAACGCCGTGGTCCAGACGATCGACGCCTTCAAGGCCTTCACGCCGGCCTATGTGATTTCCTCCGGCACCGGCGGCCCGATCGACTCGACGCTGTTCTATACGCTCTATCTCTATCAGGAAGCCTTCGGTTATTTCCGCATGGGCTATGCCGCAGCACTCGCCTGGGTCTTGGTGATCATCATCGCCATCTTCACCACCTTCTCCTTCCTCTCCGCTCGTTATTGGGTCCACTACGATGACTGACGCGAAGCTCACCCATTTTGCCGAGGACATGAAGCCGCCGCGCGAACGCCCGTGGTTCCTCTCCGTCCTCATCCATATCGCCCTCATCGCCGCATCGATCGTGATGCTCTATCCGCTGCTGTGGATGCTCTCCGGTTCGATCAAGGACCAGAACGAGATCTTCGGCACGGCATCGCTGATCCCGTCGCAATTCGATTTCAGCGCCTATGCCCGCGGCTGGTTCGGCGGGCAGGTCACCTTCGGCAAATTCGTCTGGAATTCCGCCGTCATCGCCGTGCTTTCGGTCATCGGCAACGTGATTTCCTGCTCGCTGGCGGCCTATGCCTTCGCCCGGCTGAATTTCTGGGGCAAGAATTTCTGGTTCGCCCTGATGCTGGGCACGCTGATGCTGCCCTATCACGTCACGCTGATCCCGCAATATATCCTCTTCCTCAAGCTCGGCTGGGTGAAGACGATGCTGCCGCTCGTCGTGCCGAAATTCCTTGCGGTCGACGCCTTCTTCATCTTCCTGATGGTGCAGTTCTTCCGCGGCATTCCCCGCGAACTGGACGAGGCTGCCATGATGGATGGCTGCAGCGCGTGGCGTATCTACTGGCGCATCATGCTGCCCCTATCGCTGCCGGTTTTGGCAACGGCCGCCATCTTCTCCTTCATCTGGACCTGGGACGATTTCTTCGGGCCGCTGATCTATCTCTCCGACATCAATACCTACACGGTACAGCTCGGCTTGCGCTCCTTCGTCGACTCCACCGGAAGTTCCGATTGGAGCAGCCTGTTTGCCATGTCGAGCCTGTCGCTGATCCCGGTCTTCCTGATCTTCCTGTTCTTCCAGAGGCTGCTGATCGACGGCATCGCGACCGCTGGCCTCAAACGCTGATTATAAACTCTGCAGTCCCGAGCACCCGAGATTTGGGATTGCAATCAAGGAAACCCATTGAAAGGAAATGTCGCATGAGCGCGCTGCGCTTTGCCGCCATCGGCCTCAATCACGATCACATCTACGGCCAGGTCAACGTCATGCTGCGGGCCGGCGCCGAACTCGTCGCCTTCCATGCGGTGGAGGATGACCTCGCTGCCGTCTTCGCCGGGCGCTTTCCGCAGGCGAAACGCGTCGCTGACAAGCGCGAAATTCTGGAGGATAACTCCATCGCGCTCATCGTCAGCGCTGCGATCTCCAGCGAGCGTGCCGGGCTTGCCATCGAGGCCATGCGCCATGGCAAGGATGTGATGCTCGACAAGCCCGGGATGGTGACGCTGGATCAGCTTGCGGACGTTCGAACGGTGCAGGCCGAGACCAAGCGCATCGTCTCCATTCTCTATTCCGAGCATTTCGAGACGGCATCGACCGTCAAGGCCGGCGAGCTGGTGAAGGCCGGCGCCATCGGCAAGGTCATCCACACGACGGGCCTCGGCCCACACCGGCTGCGCAAGCCGACCCGGCCGGAATGGTTCTTCGACCGCAAGCGCTACGGCGGCATCATCACCGACATCGCCTCGCATCAATGCGAACAGTTCTTGTTCTTTGCCGGCTCGCTGGAAGCCGAGGTGCTGTCGGCGACGGTGTCCAACCGCGCCAACCCCGATACGCCCGGCCTGCAGGACTATGGCGATTTTCACCTGCGCACGCCGGATGTCACCGGCTATGTCCGCGTCGACTGGTTCACGCCGGATGGTCTTTCCATCTGGGGCGACGGCCGCCTCTTCATCGTCGGCACCGAAGGCACGATCGAGCTGCGCAAATATATCGACGTCGCCGGCCGGCCGGGCACCGATCATCTCTTCCTCACTGACCGCAAGGGCATGCAGCATATCGACTGCACCGGCTTCGACCTGCCCTACGGCCGCCAGCTTGCCGCCGATATAAGAGACCGCACCGAAACGGCGATGGGCCAGGAACATTGCTTCAAGGCCATGGAGCTGGCGCTGAAGGCGCAGGCGCTCGCCGAGGCAACATCGCTCAACAGCATTCAGAGGTAATTGCGACATGTCCGACATCAAGAAAGTCGCGATCATCGGTCTCGGCATCGGCCGCTCCCACATCGTTGAAGGCTATCTGCCTCACTCTGATCGTTTCGAAGTTGCCGCTCTCTGCGATCTGAACGAGGAGCGCCTCAACGCGGTCGGCGACGAATTCGGCATCGGCAAGCGCCTCAAGGACTTCTCCGAAGTCCTGAACATGCCCGATATCGACATCATCGATATCTGCACGCCGCCCGGCTCACATTTCCAGCTCATCATGCAGGCGCTTGCGGCCGGCAAGCATGTGGTCTGCGAAAAGCCTCTGGTCGGTTCGCTCGCCGATGTCGACGCCGTCATCGCGGCGGAGAAGACCTCAAAGGGCCGGCTGATGCCGATCTTCCAGTATCGCTACGGCGACGGCATCCAGAAGGCCAAACGCATCATCGACGCCGGCATCGCCGGCAAGCCCTATGTCGCGACTTCGGAAACGCACTGGGTCCGCGGCGCCGATTACTATGCGGTCCCCTGGCGCGGCAAGTGGGACACCGAGCTTGGCGGCGTGCTGATGACGCACTCCATCCATCTGCATGACATGCTGACCTATCTGATGGGGCCAATCGCGGGTCTCTTCGGCCGCGTCGCCACCCTCGTCAACGACATCGAGGTGGAGGATTGCGCCAGCGCCAGCCTGCTGATGGAAAACGGCGCGCTCGCCACCATCAGCGCCACACTCGGCTCGCAGGAACAGATCAGCCGCCTACGCCTCTGCTTCGAAAACGTCTTGATCGAGAGCAATCACGAGCCCTACAGCCCGGGCCAGGATCCCTGGAAGATCGTTCCGGCCAATGACGAAATTGCGGCCAAGATCGATGCGCTGCTGGCCAGCTGGTCGCCGATCCCGATCCGCTTCAACACGCAGATGAAGCTGTTCCACGAAGCGCTGGTATCGGGCGGACCGTTGCCGGTGACGACAGTCGATGCCCGCCAGGCCTTGGAACTGGTGGCGGCATTTTACGAATCGTCGGAAACGCGCACCGAAGTCCGCTTCCCAGTCGGCCCGGAAAGCGCAAAATACAAGAGCTGGAGGCCGACATGAGTGTTGCCCCGCGAGCCATCAGAACCAACAAGGAGGAAGCGCCCATGGCGACAAGCGTATCGCTGCAGAAGGTTATCAAGCGCTATGGCGAGCTTCAGGTGGTTCACGGGATCGACCTGGAAATCGAGCCGGGCGAATTTACCGTCTTCGTCGGCCCGTCCGGCTGCGGCAAGTCCACGCTGCTGCGCATGATCGCCGGGCTGGAGCCGATTTCCGGCGGCGGGCTCTATCTCGACGGCAGCCGCATGAACGATGTCCCCGCCTCCAAGCGCGGCATCGCCATGGTGTTCCAGTCCTATGCGCTCTACCCGCATATGAGCGTCTACAAGAACCTTGCCTTCGGCCTCGAAACCGCCGGCATGAAGAAGCATGAGATCCAGCCGCGCGTCGAAAAGGCGGCCGAGGTTCTGCAGATCACGCAGCTGCTGCAGCGCAAGCCGAAGCAGCTTTCCGGCGGTCAGCGCCAGCGCGTCGCCATCGGCCGTGCCATCGTGCGCGAGCCGAATATCTTCCTCTTCGACGAGCCACTCTCGAACCTCGATGCGGAACTGCGCGTGCAGATGCGCGTCGAGATCGCCCGCCTGCACCAGCGCCTCGGCAACACCATGATCTACGTGACCCACGACCAGACCGAGGCCATGACCATGGCCGACAAGATCGTGGTGCTCAACGGCGGCAAGATCGAACAGGTGGGCGCACCGCTCGACCTCTACAACAAGCCGAAGAACAAGTTCGTCGCCGGCTTCATCGGCTCACCGAAGATGAACTTCCTCGACGCGAAGATCGTTGCCTCCGACGATGGCTCCGCCGTCATCGATCTTGCCGGCCAGACGGTGCGCCTGCCGCGACGGCTGGGCGGTCTCCAGCCGGGGCAGCCCGTCACCCTCGGCGCCCGCCCGGAACATCTGAATGTCGGCGATCGCGGTCTGTCGCTCGGCAATGCCCGTGTCGATCTCGTCGAGCATCTGGGCGGCCAGACGATCCTCTATGTCACCCTGCATGGCGGCCAGGCGCTGACGATCGCGTTGGAAGATCAGCAGGCGATCCGCGCCGGAGAAACGGTCAGTATCCATATCGATCCCGAGCGCTGCCATCTGTTCGGGCCGGATGGGGTGACGCTGTAGGAGGATTGTTGACGCGGATGGGGCCTATCTCGCCAGCCGAGGGCGAGATAAATCAGCGCTCGCCGCACCTTGATCAGATTTCAACGATCCGCCGGCTGCCGATCGTGCGGATCTGGCCCGTTGGAATGGCATCGGCCGAGATGCCGTCCCGCCGGTGCAGCCGAAGGCGTCTGCTGCCGGGCGCGAGATGGAACCAGTCATCCTCAGCCCGGTAGGCTTCCAAATCGATCTGCACCGATTGCGCCAGCCGATCAGCGCTCAGATCGAGGAACCAGTCTTCACCCTCCTGAACCGCCAATGCCGTGATCTCGGCATCGTGAAACGCTTTGGTGCGTCCACGCGGGAAGTAAAAGGCCTGGGCGATCACCGCGCCGGTCGCCGGCGCCGTCAGACGCACCACGGTGACATCATGCGACGGCGGCCCGAAGCGGAAAGCGTGGGTCGTATCGAAGAAAGCGCCGAAAAGATCAGTGCAGGCTATCTTTTGTTTGCTGCGCGCTTCGACCACCAGATCACGCCCCCCACCCACGACGACCTGACGGCCATCACGCAGGCAGGAGACCTCGAGCGTCAGATCGAGCGCGGCATCGCTTTCGTTGATGATGTGCACGTCGAGACCATTGGTGCCCTCGTCCATCAACAACACTTGAACCGGCCTGAAGGCGCGGCGCAGCCCATACCAGACCGGCTTCGGCTCGCCGGTCGAATCGATCACACCCCAGCCGGCGCCGGGAAGCAGATCATGCAGCGTCCAGACGAGCGCTCCGTTGCAGCCGGATCCGTGCCGCCGCCACTCGGCATAGGTCTCCTCGGCGACTTCGCCGGTCACAGCCCGAGAAAGGTTGAGATAGAGATCGGGATCTTCCCGCCGCAAACGGTTGGGCTCGAAGCCGTAAAGCTCCTGAAGATAATGATCGCGCACATCCTCGAAATCCCAGGATGCGCCACGATCGCGCGGCACGCGCTCCTTCCATAGCGGGCTATGGACAGCGGGAACCGGCAGATGCCGCCCGAGCGTTCTTGACTGCGGCACATGCGCGAAAGCCAGGCTTTCGGCTGCAAAGCGGACATCGGCACGGCGCGCATCGTCGAGCGGCCGCATATAGGCACCGACGCCATAATAATGCGTGACGCCGGCATTCGGCGAAAAAGGCATGGCGCCGCCGGAGGGCGAATTGACGACATAGGGCACATCGGGCCGCAGCGATTGCGCCAGCGGTGGGATGATCTCCTCGACGATCGGGCTCTTCCAGAACTGTTCGGGCAGGCCCATCATGGCGGCCTGCTGGTGAATCTCGCTGCCGCCGCAAAGCACCGCCAGCGAAGGCGACAGCCGCGTGCGGCCCAGCAGCTGCGAAACCTCCGCTTCGACATGGGCATTGAAGACCTTGTCGTTCTTCGGATAGTCGAAATTGGCGAACATGAAATCCTGCCAGACCAGCAGGCCAAGTTCGTCGCAGAGGCGGAAGAAATCCGGCGTCTCATAGGCCATGGTGCCGCCGATGCGGATCATGTTCATGCCGGCCTCAGCCGCCAGCCGCAGCCAGGGTTCGTAATCCTCGCGACCACCGGGCAAGCGCACGATATCGGCCGTGGTCCACACCGCGCCCCGGCAGAAAATCCGCTCGCCATTGACGATGAGCGCGAAATCCTGGCCTTCGGCGCCACGATCGACCGACAGCCGGCGAAAACCGGTTTGCCCGAGCGCGTGCTCGACACCATCGACGATGAGCGTGACATCGTGAAGCTGCGGCACACCATGCGTATGCGGCCACCAAGGCGCCACATAGGGAATTTTCAGGATTGCCGTATAGCGGTCTGCTCCGTCTTTCTCGAAAGCCTGTTCGGCCTCTCCGCACCGCAGCACCAGATCCTCGACATCGCCCTCAACCGAAAGCGAAGCATAGAGCCTGCCCTCGCCGTTCTCGAGCAGGTCCGGCCGCAGAGAGAGATCACGGACGACAGGGGCGCTCGGCCGCAGCAGCGAAATCGGCCGCCACGGGCCAACTGCCTGAACCTCCGGGCACCAGCCTGGCATATGGCCGAGCAGCGTCGTGCGCACCGTCCGCAGGCCTTGCGGCGTGATCATCTGTGGCCTCCAGCGGGCGCGAGGTCCCGGCGCGGAGAGCTTCGGCTCCAAGGCACGGAAGCAGAGCACCAGCTCGTCGCCACCAAGCAGGGTGACATCGACGTCATGGGCCTCGAACATGCTTTCGGAAACGAGGATTTTCTGGCCGTTCAGGAAGACTTCGCAAAGCGTCGCCAGCCCTTCCAGCCGCAGGACCGCCTCGCCGGCCTCGGCATCCACCAGACGGCAGATATACCAGGCATCGCGATCATGAAGAGGCTCAGGCTTCGTCCGGTCCAAACGCCCGGCCTTTTCCAAGGCTTCTGCCACCGTGCCTGGCACCGGTGCAGGAATGAAGCCAGACGTCAGCGGCACACCGGAAGGCGAGTCGCAGGTGCCCGCATCCGTCAACACCAGATTCCAACCTTCGCTCAGCCGCATTCCGCCGCCGAGATCCGCCAAGCGCCCGCCCATGACATCTTCCGGGGAATGTCCCCGCCCCAATATTTTCAGAAATGACCCAGCCGTATCGCGATCGAACGGAAGCCGGTCAAAGCCTCCGTTCGAGCTCGCCCATCATGGCATCCCATGCATCTGCAGCAGGATCAAGGGCTGTCCGCAGCGGCTCGAATTTCTTGCGCGTGATGGCGCGGGCAAGCTGGAACTGCACCGACTTCGCCGTCTCGGAAATTTTCCGCGCCTCTCCGGCCGCATCGGACAAATCTGCCGAGAGCCAATCGAAGTGGCTGCCGGCAAGCTCGAAATTGGCGCCGAGCTGACGCAGCGTGTTGAAGGCATATTTATGGAAGAAGCCGAAAGGCCGTTCGGCGACCCCTTCCACCTGCACGGGGAACACCTCTGCAAAAGCACGGATCGGGTTGGCCTGCGGGCGACGGCGGAAATGAAAGGACAGGAGCTGCTGTGCGGTCTGACGGATCGCAGCCTCGCCCGGTGCCTTCTCGGGGAATTTCGCAAATTCCGTGTAAGGCAGGAAGGGCAGATCCTCATCCGTCAGATGCAACTGGAACAGCCCGTCGAAATCCTCGCCCGACAGCTGGAAGAACCCGCCATTGTGGAAATACTCGAGCGTGCGGCCCGCCATATCAAGCCGATTGATCGCCACCGTCGTCTTGCCGTGTTCGCGGCGATAGCCGATGCCCTGCGTATCGGGCATGAAAAAGGAATCCATCTCCACCAGGCAGAGCCGGCCGCGGCCGATCTGCTCGGCGACATGGTTCTGCACCTTATCGTAGATCGCAAGCTCGGTGCAACGCACGCCATAGAGCGCTTCCAGATCTTCGAGCGGCACCTTGAAGAAGGTGAACTGGTCGCCCTCGAAATCCTGTGTCACCGTGAAGCCGAGCATGGCTTCCGGTGGCAGGTTCGAGGTTGAAAGCACCTCGATCCAGAGATCGATGTAGCAGTTCGTCTCGGGCCACATGCGCTCGCTATCGTGCAACGCATGCGGCTTGTAGGCGGTAGGGTCCAGTCCCTGAAATACGGCAGCCATGAAAGCGATCAGCCCCACAGCGCCTTGCGCACGCTCTCGGGCCATTCCTTGACGTCGAGACCGTGGGTGTGGAACAGCGCCAGCGCAATGCGCTCCAGACCGAAGCCGACGCAAGCCGTGTGCACGACGCTGCCATCCGCGAAGTTCAGGCCCCACTTCGTTCCGAAGGCATCCTGATGGTAGTTGAAGCTCATGCAGGCGGTTGGCTTGGCGACAGAGGTGATCGGGATCAGCAGTTCGAACTTCAGGTTCTGATCGCGCTGGTTGTTGGCGAGCATCTTGCCGGCGCGGCCGAAGAAGGGGTCGTTAGCGACGTCGATTGTCACGTCGAGACCGACGGCCTTCATCATCTCGACGCCGCGGTCCATCCAGCTCTGGCGGAAATCCGTCACATGCTTTTCGCTGCCCATGCAGACATATTCGCGCATGCGGAACAGCTGCTGGCGGGCCGGATCCTTGGAGGGCTCATGGCGGAAGCAATAGGACTGCAGGTCGTAGAGCGCGCCGTTTTCCGGAATGGCGCCACGCTTGGCGACTGTGGGATAGAGCGGGTAGCAGGCCGCCGGCGTCAGCACGATGTCGGTCGCCTGCTGGTCCTTCGTCCAGTCGTCGCCGACTTCCATGCACTTCAACAGGCTCATATGGTCGAGCTCGTTGCCGCAGAAGCTGTGTACCGTGCCGGCAAGCTGCGGGAAGCTCTTCATGTAGCCGCTCGTTTCGAAGAAAGCGCGGTTCATGCCGGGCGGAAAGCGGATGGCTTCGGCGCCATCGGCACCGCCAAACTTGTTGATCAGACGCTCGAAAGCGGAAATGACGTCTTCGAACTGGCCGCTGCGGCCGTAGAGACCGTCTACGCCGGTGTCGATGAGAAGGCCGGATTCGAAAAGGCGATCGAGAAACGAGGTTTGCATATCCATGACGGTTACCCCAACAGGCTGGTGTCTTGTTTGTGGACGAGCAGCATGGTCGACGTATTGCCGAGGATGCGGTCGTTCGAGATCATCAATTGAGCTGAGTGCGCGTCGCGCAGATGGCGGCCGAGGCTGTAGGGCGTACCGTTCTTGTAGCCCATGATGCCGCAGATCAGCATGGCATGGTTGATGATCGGCAGGATCATCTCCGACGACGCGATCTTGACGTTGTTCATCGCCACGGCAAAAGCCATCGACGACAGGCGATCGGCATCGAGCTTCGCCTCTTCATAGGCTTTTAGCCCCGCGACCACATTGGACTTCACCATCTGCAGCATGCTGGAGGCTTCGGCCAGACGCAGCGCGCCGGGTGGCGGCGCGCCGGGAGACTTGCGGGCAGCGGCGCGCACGAAGGCCTGCGCGCGGGAAACCGCATCGGCGGCTATGCCGTACCAGACGCCACTCCAAAGCAGATGCGAGCTCGCCAGCATCGATTGCGCGGCAATCTCGGCAAACGGCTTCGGCAGAATCTGTGCGGCCGGCGCCTCGCCCTTGAACAGGAAGCCGTCGGAGCAGGTTCCGCGCATGCCGAGCGTGTTCCACTCGACCGTACGTTTGATGTCGTACTGGTCCTTCAGGAAGCAGGTCAGCACCTGATCCGAAGACGCAGCGTCGGCATGGCTGCGCGAGGTGATCAGAATGGCGTCGGCATGGGCGCCATAGGAGATGACGGTCGCGTCCTTTTCGAGATAGCAGGCATCGCCCTCGACCTTGATGGCGCAAATGCTGTTGCGCAGATTGCCGCCGATCCCGCCTTCAGTCGTCGCCGAGGCCAGCAGCAGCTGCTCGCTTGCGATACGGCGCATGAAGTCCCGGTGCCATTCACTATCGGCGCCGTGCTCGACCAGGCTCGAAAGCTTGATGTGATGCATGGCAAAAACCATGGCGCTCGCCGCACATACCTGACCGAGGATCGAGCACAGCTCGGCGATCTCGGTGATCGAAGCACCCTCGCCGCCAAGTGCGGTGGGGATCTGGATAGAAAGCAGCTTCTCGGCGCGCATCGCGTCGACAGCTTCCCGCGGGAACCGGCCCTCGGCATCGACGGCATCGGCGTGTTGGCTGGCGATCGCTGCGACGCGTGCGGCGCGCACTGCCGCTCCCTCGCCCGTCCCAACCTCAATTAGAGCGACCGCCGCAGTCATCAGGCGACCTTTCTGCCGTCCAGGATCAAGCCGACGGTTCTTTCGATCGCGGCGATGCTGGCGAAGGACTTGCGGTTCAACAGATTGTCGGGAAACTCGATGTCGAATGCCTCTTCGATGCCAAGCATCAATTGTACGGAGGCGAACGAGGACAATCCCGTCGCGTAGAGATCGGCATCGTCTTCAATCTGATCGATAGCAACGGGAAGTGCACCGAACTTGGCCAGCAAATCGCGAATCGTCTTGTTCATAGTCTAGTCCCTTCTGGCAATTGCAAGCATAACCGCAGTTACGCAGTCTTATTCTTCGCCAAGAAGTAACAGGCAAAATAGAACATTCCGCTAATCGACGTGGTAAATGCAACTGACTTATACTTCGTAGGAAAAGTCTATATTCGACACTTATCCGATTGGAGTTTACCACACGTAAAGCATGCAACTTGCCGTTTGCGCACGAATATTCATGATTTCTAATATTTTGTTCCGGTAGCTCTGTGAGAGGGCGTTGCCCGCAATAAGGTTAACGCGCCAACTCGCCACTACGTTTTATTCGAAAAATCTCATAACAATCTTAGCGTCAGTGCAAGCGTAGGGTAAAAGGGCCGAATCTAGGCCTCGAGCGGATAGATATGATCGTCGCCGCGATAATCCAAAACCGAATAGCAGCCTTCGCTCAGCTGGCGAACCGAACTTGCGCCGATATCCGCCTTGCCATAGCCGCCTGGAATATCGAGTATGTAAGTCGGCTGGCAAAGGCCAGAGATGCGCCCGCGCAGAGCTGCAACGATCGCCTGACCCTCCGCGATCGTCATACGAAAATGGCTGGTACCGGGCGCAAGATCGGGATGATGCAGATAGTACGGCTTCACCCGCGTCTCGACGAAAGCCTTCATCAAAGCCGCCAGCACGTCGGGATTGTCGTTGACGCCCTTCAGCAACACCGACTGGCTGACCAGCACGATCCCGGCATCAACCAGCTGGGCGCAGGCAGCCCGCGCCTCATCCGTCAGCTCCCGAGGGTGGTTGGCATGGAGGGCTACATAAACGGTCTTGCCGCTCGCCTTCAGCGCCGCGATCAACGCCGCGTCGATCTTCGCCGGATCGACGACAGGAACGCGCGTATGGAAGCGAACGATCTTCACATGGTCGATACTGGCGAGCTGTCCCAGGATTTCTTCCAGCCGCCGCGGTGAGAGAACCAGCGGATCGCCGCCAGTGAGGATGACCTCCCAGATCTCGTCGTGATCGCGGATATAGGCAAAGGCGCCGTCCAGCGCATCGCCATCCAGCGTTCCGAGCCCCTGCGGCCCGACCATCTCGCGGCGGAAACAAAAGCGGCAATAGACCGGGCAGACATGCACGGCCTTCAGAAGCACGCGATCGGGATAGCGATGGACGATGCCTTCGACCGGGCTATGTGCGTGATCGCCGATCGGATCGGCGCGTTCCTCGGGGGTGACAAACAACTCGGCCGCATCGGGCACGAACTGCCGGGCGATGGGATCGGCCGGATCGGCTGGGTCGATCAAGCGCATGACGGTCGGTGTCAGAGCCACCGCATAGCGCTCGGCCACAGCCTCCAGCTCGATCGCCTGATCGGCATCGATCAGGCCGGCGCGCTCCAGTTCGCTGATGTTGCGGATCGGACGCATCGAATTCATGGGTCGTACTCCGCGACCGGCGCCCACAGCACCTGTTCGATCCGTGAGGCACCGGTTGCCAGCATAACGAGCCGGTCAAAGCCGAGCGCGATGCCACTCGCCGCCGGCATGACGGCAAGCGCCGCCAAAAAATCCTCATCCAGCGGATAGGTCTCGCCATAGACGCGCTGCTTTTCCGCCATTTCGATCTCGAACCGGCGGCGCTGCTCCTTGGCATTGGTGAGTTCGCCAAAGGCATTGGCAAGCTCGACGCCGCAGGCATAGAGCTCGAAACGCTCGGCAACGCGATGATCTCCAGCCGATGGCCGGGCCAGTGCCGCCTCGGAGACAGGATATTCGTCGAGGATCGTGGCGCGGCCGAAGCCAAGATTAGGTTCGACCTTCTCGACCAGCACCCGGCTGAAAAGATCAGGCCAAAGATCGTCGTCGGCAACGCGAATGCCCGCCTGGCGCATGTCCGCTGCCAGGCGCTCGCGATCCGTCGATCCATCGAAACCGATGGATGCGAAGAGGTCGATGCCGGCATAACGCTCGAAGGCGGCTGCCACGCTGATGCGCTCGGGCAGCAGGAACGGATCGACCTCGGCGCCTCGATAGCTGAATTTCTTCGCCCCCACCGTCTCAGCCGCAAGTCCCAGTAGCGCGGCACAATCGGCCATCAGAATCTCATAGCTCTCGTCGGCCCGGTACCATTCCAGCATGGTGAATTCCGGATGATGCAGCGGCCCGCGCTCACGGTTGCGGTAGACATGGGCAAAGCAGGCGATGCGCTCTTCGCCGGCCGCAAGCAGTTTCTTGCAGGCGAATTCGGGCGACGTATGAAGATAGAGAGGCAATACTCTGCCGTCCGTCGTCAGCGCCTCGGTCTCGAAAGCATGCAGATGCGCCTCGTTGCCGGGCGATACCTGCAGCGTCGCCGTATCGACCTCGATGAAATCGTTGCTCGCAAAGAACATGCGTATCGCCGCCTGGATCGCGTTGCGCCCAATGAGGAACGGCCGCCGATCCGCGTGCACATTGCGGGTCCACCAGGGGGACGCTTTGCTCGTCGTTGGCTTCATTCCTAGCTTTCTTCGGGGCGCAAGCCGCGTTGGGGGTGGCAATTTCCATTGATTTAGGGTAGTTGCGCCCCCAAGCAAACAATTGCTGCGTCTCGGAGAGCATTTCGACAGTCCCTCTACGACGCAAAACGCAGCGTTACAAGGAAGTCTTATGGTCAAGGTCATCGCCTCTTCGGTCCGCAAGGGCAACGTTCTCGACGTCGACGGCAAGCTCTACGTCGTTCTCACCGCCGCGAACTTTCATCCGGGTAAGGGTACGCCGGTCACCCAGGTCGACATGCGCCGCATCGTCGACGGCGTGAAGGTCTCCGAGCGCTGGCGCACCACCGAGCAGGTCGAGCGCGCCTTCGTCGAAGACGTGAACTTCCAGTACCTTTATGAAGATGGCGAAGGCTTCCACTTCATGAACCCCGCCAACTACGACCAGGTCGTCGTCGACGTGGAAACCATGGGCGACCAGAAGGCCTACCTGCAGGAAGGCATGACCTGCATCCTGTCGATCCACGAAGGCATTCCGCTGGCACTCGAACTGCCGCGCCACGTCACGCTGGAGATCACCGAGACCGAACCGGTCGTCAAGGGCCAGACGGCCTCCTCTTCCTACAAGCCTGCGATGCTGTCGAACGGCGTACGCACCATGGTACCGCCGCACATCAACGCCGGCACCCGCGTCGTCATCGCCACGGAAGACAATTCCTACGTCGAACGCGCCAAGGACTGAGCCTTAACCTCTTGCTTGCATGAAAACGCCTCGTTCTTGGACGGGGCGTTTTTCGTTTTGAGCGAATTGAAGCCACACCAGCGTCGCCAACGCCTAGAAGATCGCGCTATCGCGTATTGGCTTTCTTCTCGTTCTTCGGGCCCGCATCGGCGGCTTCGGAAGGTGTATCTATGGCGATACTGTGCTCCTGCGGGGCCAGAGCCTGCATATGCAGGAGGCGCGGCGACAGCGCGTGCATATAAGCATCGGAACGGCCGATATAGATCATAGTCACATCGGCGAGGTCGGCCAGCATGGCGCAGGCCTGCGCTTGAACTTCGGCTTCCAGCCCTTCAAAGGCATCATCAAGGATGATCCATTTCGGCTTCGCCAGCAGCAGATGCGCAAAGCCGACGGCCTTCTGTTCCTCGGTATCCAGCAAGCGGTCCCAGCGGGCTTGCGTGTCGAGGCGGCTCTTCAAGCGGCCGAGGCCCACTTTGTCCATGACGGCATCGACGGCCGCATCATCATAGGCATCCGTATCGTCCGGGAAACAGATTGCCTCCCTGAGTGTACCGGTCGGCACATAGGGCGTGTGCGGCACGAACAGCATGTCTTCCATCGGCGGCAGGCTGACCGTTCCGGCACCGCTATACCATTGATGCGCCAACACCTCGAACAGCAATCTCCGGTTCACGCCATGGTCGCCGTTGATCATGATGTGCTCGCCGGCATTGATCGTGACCGTGCCCTCGGCAATCCGGAAGCCATTCTCGGTGGCCTCGTCACTTGTCTTCGTCGATACCTCCAGGTCGGTCCACACCATGGTACCGGGGGCCGCCTTGTCGAAGAGGAGGGTATGCGGCATCGGAGTCTTGTCGTCCATCTCCGTCAGGGCCTGCCGAAAGTCGGTGACGCGCATCAACGTCGCACGCCATTCCGCGATCGGGCCGAAATTAGCAACATACCAGCGCAGGGCCGAATTGACTTGGTTGAATGCGCCGACCGCCACCATGAGCTGGCCGAAGGTGAGCCCGCCGGAGAAATAGGCGGGTGCCGCCACCAGGATCGGGATGATCAGCACCAGCCAACCATAGCCGGCGGAAACCCAGGTGAGGTTGGTATTGGCGATGGCGAGCTGGCGGATGACGGCAAGCACGGCGGAAATATCGAGATTGATCCGCCGGCGCTCGTTCTCCTCGCCCCCGGCAATGGTGATCGCCGGCATATGCTCGTTGGCATGCATGAGCGCGAAGCGCAGCTCGGCTTCCTTGGAATAGCGGTCGGCATTCAGCCGCACCAGGCGACGGCCGACGAATTGACTAAGGAAGGATGCCGAGCCGGCATAGAGGATCGCCGCCCAAACCATATAGCCCGGGATGGAGAAGCTCGCGCCCTTGAAATGGAAGACCATGCCGCTCGACAGCTCCCAGAGCACGCCGATGAAGCTCAAAAGCAGGATTGTCGCCTGTACCAGACCGATAGCGAGGCCGGTCGTGCTCTCTGCGAGATTGCGGGCATCCTCGTGCAGACGCTGGTCGGGATTGACGCCGATCAGACCGGAGGAAGCAAGGCGAAGCGCGCGCTTGGCCTGCAGCCACTGGTTCACCAGATCTCTCGCCAGTCCCTCGCGCATGTAGAGCGCCGTCATCTGGTTCAGCCAGGCCTGGATGACGTTGAGAACCAGAAGCGAGCCGGCGATCATGCCGAAGACGCCGAGCTGGTGGAAGAAGGCGGAGATATCGCGCCGCGCCAACGAATCGTAGAAGGGAGCGTTCCAGCTGTTCAGCAGCACCTGAACGTAGGCGGTGACCATGATAATTGCGAAGAGCGCAACGGTAAGCGAAATGATCTTGATGCGGACCGGCGAATTCCAGAACGCCGAGAACATCATCCGCAGCCGAAAGAAAAGGCTGAAATCGTACCCGACCTGCTCGTTGCCTTGCATATTCGGCTTGGCTTGCGCTTCAACTGCCATCAGCACTTCCCTGCGACGCACATCCCCTCAATTAATCATGACCCACCCTCATGTCCATCCTCGTGGCAGACCGGTGTGCGATCACGTTCCTATATACACGTTTTCGCGTCTTGAACCGAATTAGGTCAGCAATTAGCTTGCAGCTGAAAGATTGAGAAAGCCCACCAATGCAATTTCAGGGAACTGCGGACTACATTGCCGACAAGGATCTAATGGTTGCCGTCAATGCCGCCATCCGGCTGGAGCGCCCGCTCCTCGTCAAAGGCGAACCCGGCACGGGCAAGACCGAACTCGCCCGCCAGGTCGCGGCAGCACTCGGGCTCGAACTCATCGAATGGAACGTCAAATCGACGACGAAGGCCCAGCAGGGGCTCTACGAATATGATGCCGTTTCGCGTCTGCGCGACAGCCAGCTCGGCGACATCAGAGTTCACGATGTCCGCAACTATATCAGACGGGGCAAGCTTTGGCAGGCCTTTACCTCACAGAAGAAATGCGTGCTGCTGATCGACGAGATCGACAAGGCCGACATCGAGTTTCCAAACGATCTGCTGCAGGAACTCGATCGCATGGAGTTCCATGTCTACGAGACGGGCGAAACCATCCAGGCCGCCATCCGTCCGATCGTCATCATCACCTCGAACAACGAGAAGGAACTTCCGGACGCCTTTCTGCGCCGCTGCTTCTTCCACTATATCCGCTTCCCCGACATGGAGACGCTGGCGCGCATCGTCGAGGTTCACTATCCCGGCATCAAGCAGACACTCGTCCACGCGGCCCTGACGCAATTCTTCGAAATCCGCGACGTGGCGGGCCTGAAGAAAAAACCCTCGACCTCCGAAGCCCTTGATTGGATCCGCCTGCTGGTCGCCGACGATGTCGATCCCGGCACTCTGCGCGCCGATGCGAAGAATGCGCTACCGAAGCTGCATGGCGCATTGCTGAAGAATGAGCAGGACGTCCACCTTTTCGAGCGGCTGGCCTTCATGGCGCGGGGGCAGGGGAAGTAGAGCAAATCGCAGTATTTCCTGAATATAAATCTGCAAGCGTCGTCTCTCTCGAAAAAAAGGAAGGTGCAGGATCACCTACCATCGCCTTTCGAGGCTACAGCTTTCAACCTCCGCGCCTCAGGGCGAGGACTGATCTTCTGCGGCTGGACAAAAAACCTCTCTGCCCCACCCTGGGGTGCCTTGGCGTTGAAGCGTCAGCGCAAGCGCCAAGGCCTCGAAGAGCGAGGCAGTCTCCCGGGCTTGGAGTTAGCCCATTGACCAGTCGGAACAGCAGGTTTATGCATTTCTCCTCGTGGTGATTTGGCCGGCCGGCTTGCAGCCACGTTAAATAAGTCGCTAAAGGGCCGCGTGCGGACCGGTAGCGATTCTTATCGCGGCCGGTTTTTTTGTATTTGGTCGAGTGGAAACAATGCCCATCAAGATTCCCGATACGCTGCCCGCGTTTGAAACCCTCCAGAACGAGGGTGTGCGGGTGATGACCGAAACGGTGGCGTTCCGTCAGGATATCCGCCCCCTTCAGATCGGGCTCCTCAACCTCATGCCGAACAAGATCAAGACCGAGGTCCAGATGGCGCGCCTAGTCGGCGCATCGCCGCTGCAGGTGGAGTTTTCGCTGGTGCGCATCGGCGCGCACAAGGCCAAGAACACCTCCGAGGAGCATCTGCTCTCCTTCTACCAGACCTGGGACGAGGTGAAGCACCGCAAGTTCGACGGTTTCATCATCACCGGCGCGCCGATCGAGCTGCTCGAATACGAAGATGTGACCTACTGGGAAGAAATGCAGCAGATCTTCGAGTGGACGGCCACCAACGTCCATTCGACGCTCAACGTCTGCTGGGGCGCAATGGCGGCGATCTATCACTTCCACAAGGTGCCGAAATATACGCTGAAGGAAAAGGCGTTCGGGGTGTACCGCCACCAGAACCTGAAGCCCTCCTCCGTCTATCTCAACGGCTTTTCCGACGATTTCGCCGTGCCGGTCTCGCGCTGGACGGAGGTAAAGCGCGCCGACATCGAGAAGGTGCCTGGCCTGCAGATCCTGATGGATTCGAGCGAGATGGGCGTCTGCCTCGTCCACGAACAGGCCTGCAACCGGCTCTACATGTTCAATCACGTGGAGTATGATTCCACCTCGCTGGCGGATGAGTATTTCCGCGATGTGAATGCGGGTGTGCCGATCAAGATGCCGCACAACTACTTCCCGCACAACGACCCGGAGATTCCCCCCCAGAACCGGTGGCGCAGCCACGCACACCTGTTCTTCGGCAACTGGATCAACGAGATCTACCAAACCACGCCGTATGATGTGGAGGAGATCGGCCAGGAAAGGACTTGAGGCTTGTTCATTCCCTTCTTCCTGAAGCTGAAGGAAGCGAAGGTTCCGGTAACGCTCCGGGAGTTCCTGTCGCTGCTTGAGGGAATGGAAGAAGGAATTGCCGACTATGACGTCGAGGCCTTCTACTATCTGGCGCGCACGACGCTGATCAAGGACGAGCGCTTCATCGATCGCTTCGACCAGATCTTTGCCGACTATTTCCGGGGCGTCGAGGCGATCGGCGGCAATGCCGATATGGTCGAAGCGACCGAAATTCCCGAAGAATGGCTGCGCAAGCTCGCCGAACGGCATCTGACCGACGGGGAGAGAAAGGAAATCGAGGCGCTCGGCGGCTTCGACAAGCTGATGGAGACGCTGCGCGAGCGGCTGGCCGAGCAGAAGGGCCGGCATCAGGGCGGCTCGAAATGGATCGGCACGGCAGGCACCTCGCCCTTCGGCGCCTACGGCTATAACCCGGAAGGCGTGCGCATCGGCCAGGAAACATCCCGCCATCGGCGCGCGGTCAAGGTCTGGGATCGCCGCGACTTCCAGAATCTCGACGATAGCGTCGAGCTCGGCACCCGCAACATCAAGGTGGCGCTGAAGCGCCTGCGCCGCTGGGTGCGCGAGGGTGCCGCCGAAGAACTGGATCTCTCCGGCACCATCCGCTCCACCGCCGAGCATGGCTATCTCGACGTCCAGACGCGGTCGGAACGCCGCAACGCCGTCAAACTCCTAATGTTCTTCGATGTTGGCGGCTCGATGGACGACCACATCCGCGTGGTCGAAGAGCTGTTTTCCGCCGCCCGATCAGAGTTTCGCCACATGGAATATTTCTACTTCCACAACTGCCTCTACGAAGGCGTGTGGAAGGACAATCGCCGCCGTCGCGTCGATATCACCGCAACGACCGATCTCATCCGCACCTTCGGCTCCGATTATCGCGTCGTCTTCGTCGGCGATGCATCGATGAGCCCCTACGAAATCAACCATCCGGGCGGCTCGGTTGAACACTGGAACAAGGAATCCGGTGAGGCCTGGCTCGCCCGCATGACCGGCCATTTCCGCAAATGCATCTGGCTCAATCCCGTGCCGGAAAACTATTGGGGCCATACCACCTCCATCTCCATCATCCGCCGCCTGATGAGCGACCGCATGTATCCTTTGACCCTCGGCGGCCTGGAAAAAGCGACGCGGGAATTGTCGCGCTGAGCATTGCCTTTGCTCGATGACTTTAGCGTTGCCGCCGCCGCACCAGGGAATGTCTATGCATCTGCCTTGCGATAGGCTGCAACGAAGAGCCAGATTGCCGAAAGCAGGAAGTAGAATGCGCCGAACGCCACATAGGGGGTGATGTCCAGGATCGTCGGCGCTGCCGTGCCAAGCGATCGGCTGATCATGAATCCACCGGCAAGGGCCGATTGGGCGCCACTCAGGATCATCACCCATTGTGCGCCATAATGGCGCCAACGCCTTACCGCCGTGTACAGCTGCAGCAGACCAGAAAAGATCGCCCAAATCCCGAACACCGCCAGAACAGCATAGGTGCTGTCGCTGACCGCCGCGATCACGGCAAGCGCGGTGATCGTGCTGACGACGACATTCAACGCTTGGGAAGAGTTGGCTTTCAGACCGCCGTTTACCCGTGCGTCAACCAGATTGGCGAGGGCGTCCCACGCCGGGTAGATCACAAGCAAAAACGCGATGGCACCAGGCTGCCCGCGCAGAAGAATGGCGGCGGCAATCCATGCGACGGAGAAAAGCGCACGTACGAAATAATAGGATCGCAGCCAGCTGGACTGACTCAAAGAATTGCTTGACATCGGTAGGCTCCATTTTGAAATCTACCTACTAGTAGGGAGATAAAATTGACAAAGTCAACCCGACGATTGAACACCTCTTTGTGAGGGATCGGAAGTGCCGTGACACCTTGACAAACGACCTATCAGAAGGTAGGCAGCGACATGAAATCAACGACTTCCACTTCCGAAAAAATTCTCGACACCGCGCAGTCTCTCATCGTCGCCGGAGGCTACAACGGGTTCAGCTATGCTGATATCTCGGCCGCGATCGGCATCAGAAAGGCCAGTATCCACCATCATTTTCCGACGAAGGCCGAGCTGGTCTCGGTGCTGGTGGATCGCTACCGGCAGCAGGCGGAAGTGGGGCTGAATTCTCTTCGTGAGCAGTTCCCAAGCCCTGCTGAACAATTACAGTCCTATGTGAATTTCTGGCAGGCGTGCATTCGCGATGCCTCGTTGCCCTTCTGCGTCTGTGCGATGCTCGCTTGCGAGATGCAGATGTTGCCGGAAGAGGTCGCATCCCGCGTCCGCGCCCATTTCAATAGTCTCGCACAATGGCTTACCTCGGTGCTGGAAGCTGGAGCGGAGCAGAACCTGTTCCGATTGGCCAAGCAGCCGGAAGAGGAGGCCCAAATGCTGATGGCGTCCGTTCATGGGGCAATGCTTTCTGCGAGGGCTTTCGGCAATCGCGGACTGTTCACCGCAATCGTCACCCCCCAAATCGCCAAGCTGCTGACGCCGCATAGTTAGAGAACCGCCAGGCGGAAGTATTCAACGGATGACCGTTGGGGCCGACCACACGAGCCAAAACAGGCACCGATACACTCGCCTGTCGTACGCGCTGCACATTTGCGGCGCAGGTTGGCATTCCGGAGCGATGAGAGAAAGCCAAATTGAGGCTTGATCCACCATCGACCGCCCCTAGATTTCACCTTCGGACCGGTTGCGGAACGATGCGAATGGGGGCAGGGTCTGGCCTCGCCTTTTCGATAGCCATGGATGAGCTGATATGACGGAAAATACTTTGCAGCGGGAAGTTTTTGGAACAACGGCCGATGGGGATACCGTCTATCGCGTCAAGATCGTCGGCGGCGGATTGACCGCGCATGTTATCTCATGGGGCGCCGTCATCCAGGACCTGAGGCTTGAGGGCCACCAGCCTGCCTTGCTGCTCGGCTTCGACAATTTCCCCGATTATCCCGCCCATTCTTCCTATTTCGGCGCGACGCCGGGCCGCTGCGCCAACCGCATCGGCGCCGGCCGCTTCACGCTGGACGGTAAGCAGTACCAGCTCGAGCTCAACGAGAAGGGCGTCACGCATCTGCACGGCGGCAAGGACAATATCGCCAAGCGCAACTGGACCATTGTTGAGCACGATACCGACCGTGTCGTGCTGAAGATCGTCGATCCCGATGGCCGCGCCGGCTATCCCGGCAACTGCACGATCCAGGCGACCTACCGGGTGCATGGCAACGGCGAGCTGTCTGTCACCTACGAATCGACCACCGACCAGCCGACCCTCGCCAATGTCTGCCAGCACGCCTATTTCAACCTCGACGGCCGCGACGACACGCTTGGCCACGACATCATGATCGCCGCCGATCAATACACCCCGACCGACGATAAGCAGGTACCGACAGGGGAAATCCGCTCGGTGGAAGGCACCGTGTTCGATTTCCGCGAGATGTCGCCGATGAAGCGTTTCGAGGGATCAGAGCAGGCACTTTACGACCACAATTTCTGCCTCTCCGGCGAGCGCACCGCCAAGCGTTCCGTCGTGCTCGCCCGCAGCGTCAATTCCGGCGTGTCGCTGGAAGTACGCACGACCGAGCCCGGCGTTCAATTCTACACCGCCTTCAAGCTCAACGTCCCGGTTCCCGGTCATGACGGACGCAAGATCGGCCCGTTCGCCGGTTTCTGCCTGGAAACCCAGGTGTGGCCGGATGCCATCAATCACGAAGGCTTCCCCAATGCCGTGCTCCGCCCGGGCGAGGTATTGCGGCAGGAAACGGACTACATCTTTACCAAGAACTGAACCGGGCATGCCCTGTTCTCACAATAATCGGCCGGGCGTCCAAAGCGCCCGGCCGATTCTTTTTGGGTCGAGGGATAGATTCACCTTGTGAATTGGTTCTAAATAGGTTCTAAATAGCCGCCATGGATAGAACCAGTTTGATCGCTGAATTGAACAATCGCGGTCTCGGCGAGGGGACCGGGAGCGGGCCTCTCTATAAGCGCCTGGCACTGGCATTGACGGGCCTTATCCAGGAAGGGCTGCTGAAGTCGGGGACGGCGCTGCCAGGCGAGCGCGATCTTGCCGGCGCCCTGCAGATCGGCCGGGTGACGGTCAGAACCGCCTATCGCGACCTGCTTGCTTCGGGCGTCATTGAATCGCGCCACGGCAGCGGGACTTTCGTCTCGCAGCATGTCGAGCGCATCGAGCAGCCGCTCTGGCGCCTCTCCTCCTTCTCCGCCGACATGCGTTCGCGCGGCCGCGAGCCGGCAGCCCGCATCCTCCAGCGCACCATCAGCCCGCCGGCGCCGGAGGAAACCTTCCTCCTCGGCCTCGGTCTTGACGAACCCGTGCTGCGGCTCGACCGCCTGCGCCTGGCGGACGGTCAGCCGCTCGCCATCGAGCGCGCCGTCGTTCCCATGAAATTCCTGGGCGAAGACGCCATATCCGAGGGGTCGCTCTACGATGCGCTGGCCGCCAGGGGCTTCAAGCCCGTGCGCGCGCAACAGAGACTGACGGCCGTGACGCTGGACCCCACTTCCGCATCGATCCTGACCGTCAAGGCCGGAGCACCGGCACTCTTGATCGAGCGCGTCTCCCGCCTCGCGGACCAGCGTGTCGTTGAATATACCCGCTCGCACTATCGCGGCGATGCCTATGATTTTGTTACCGAATTGAGAATTGGAGATGACCTATGAGCAAGACCCAATCCCTGATGCTGACGGAAGCCGGCCAGTCGCCGGAGGTAGTTGCAACGCTGCTTGAAAAGGAAAAGCCAGCCTTTGCCGAAATCGCGAAGCTTTTCTCATCGACCAACCCGTCACTGATCACCACGGCAGCGCGCGGTTCCTCCGACCACGCCGCCACCTTCTTCAAATATCTGTTCGAAATCTCCCGCGGCATCCCGGTCGCCTCTGTCGGCCCGTCGATCGCCTCCGTCTATGGCGCGCCGCTGCATCTGAAGGGCGGCATCCACTTCACGGTATCGCAGTCCGGCGGCAGCCCGGATATCATTGCGCTGCAGGCCGCCGCCAAGAAGGGCGGTGCCACGACGATCGCCGTCGTCAACGTCACCGATAGCCCGCTCGCCAAGGAAGCGGACATCGTGCTCGGCCTCAATGCCGGTAAAGAACAGAGCGTTGCCGCCACCAAGTCCTTCATCGCCGCCGCCGTCGCGCTTGCCGGCGTCACGGCTGCGATCTCGCAGGACAAGGCGCTGACTGACGGCCTCGCAAGACTGCCGGAAGCACTGGCCGCAACCTCGGGCATCGACGGCAAGGCCGCCGAAGACGTGCTCTTCAACGCCTCCTCGCTCTATACGGGCGGACGCGGTCCGGCCTTCGCCATCGCGCTCGAAGCAGCATTGAAGGCCAAGGAAACCGCAGGCCTGCACGCGGAAGCCTTCTCGCTGGCGGAGCTCATGCATGGTCCAATGCGCCTCGTACAGCCGGGCTTCCCGATCGTCGCCTTCTCGCCTGACGATGCCGCCTTCCCCAACAATGCACAGGCACTGGAGCGCCTGCAGAAGCTCGGCGCCACCGCCGTCTCCTTCTCGACGGCTCCGCTCGCCGGCATCAACCTTCACATGCCCAGCACCGGCAACGGCCTGCTCGACCCGCTGGTTTCGCTGCTCTGCTACTATCGCCTGATCGAGGCAGTGACGCGCCGCAAGGGCTTCGACCCTGATAAGCCGGCTAATCTCCTCAAGGTAACGGAGACCATGTGATGGATTACAAGGTCCTTACAGGCGCCCGCATCTTCGATGGCGACCGTTTTCACGAGGACAGCGCACTCGTGATCGGCAACGGCCGCATCCATGCCATCACCAGCGTCAACGACGTGCCCGACAACGCCGAAACCATCCAGCTGAAGGGCGGCGTCCTGTCGCCGGGCTTCATCGACGCGCAGGTGAACGGCGGCGGCGGCCGCATGCTGAACGACGAACCGTCGCCGGAATCCATGTATATGATCGCCGAGGGGCACCGCCCCTACGGCACGACCTCGCTCCTGCCGACCCTCATCACCGATGTCGCGGCTGCCACGACTGCATCCATCGAAGCTGCCGTCGAAGCCGTGAAAGCCAATCGCGGCGTCGCCGGCCTGCATCTGGAAGGCCCGCATCTGGCGCCGGCCCGCAAGGGCGCGCACCTGGCCGAGCTGATGCGTCCGGTCGAGGATAACGACGTCAGAACCTTTATCCGCGCCCGCGAGGCGATCGGCACGCTGCTGGTCACCATGGCCGCGGAGCAGGTGACGGAGCGGCAGGTACAGGCGCTCGCCGAAGGCGGCGTCATCGTCAGCATCGGCCACAGCGATTGCACGACGGAAGCCGCCAATGCGCGCTTCGATGCCGGCGCCCGTGGCGTCACCCACCTTTTCAACGCCATGAGCCAGATGGGCCATCGCGCGCCCGGCCTCGTCGGCGCCGCGATCGACCACCCCGCCCCCTGGTGCGGCATCATCGCTGATGGCCATCACGTCGAGCCGACGGCACTCAGGGTCGCGCTGCGCGCCAAGCGCGGCGAAGGCCGGCTGTTTTTCGTCACCGATGCCATGTCGCTCGTCGGCACCGATCTTCCGAGCTTCACGCTGAACGGCCGCACGGTCTACCGCACCAAGGGTGGCTACTGCTCGAAACTGACGTTGGACGATGGCACGCTGGCCGGCTCCGACGTCGATATGGCCTCGACCATCCGCTACGGTGTCAACGTGCTCGAGCTGCCGCTGGCGGAAGCCTTGCGCATGGCGACCTCCTATCCCGCCCGCTTCCTGCGGCTTGCCGATCGCGGCCACCTGACGCCGGGAACCCGCGCCGACCTCGTTCACATCAACGACGGTATCGAAGTTACCGAAACATGGATCTCGGGCCAGCCTTCAGCCTGAGACACTCGAAAAGGAAGCTCGGCATGACCGCAGTCACGGACCGCTATTTCTCCGGCCTTATCGGCCGGTTGGAAACCCTGCGCGAAGCGCTTGCCGAGCCCATGTCGAGGGCTTCCGCCGCTATTTGCGCGGCCGCACGCGCCGATCGTCGCGTCTACGTCTTCGGCACCGGCCATTCGCATATGCTGGCGGAAGAGGTGCATTATCGTGCTGGCGGCCTCGCCTTCACCGTCCCGGTGCTGGTCGGCTCGGCCATGCTGCATGAAGGTGCCGTCATCAGCTCGGTCTATGAGCGCACCGAAGGCCTCATTCGCCCGATCTTCGAGCGCTACGGCATGCAGCCGGGCGATGTACTGATCATCGCCTCCAATTCCGGCGTCAATGCAGCGCCGCTTGAGGCGGCGGATTACGGCCGCGAGATCGGCGCCACGGTCATCGCCATCACCTCGCTTGCCTATTCGGCCGCCATTGCCAACGGCCGCAGGAAGCTTGCCGATGTCGCCGATATCGTGCTGGACAACGGTCTGCCGCCCGGCGACGCCATGATCGACCTGCCGGGCACCGGCCTGAAGGTCGGCCCGGCCTCGACCGCCGTTGGGGCCACTGTGCTGAACGCCATCTTTGCCGATGTCGCCGCCGAACTTTGCAAGGATGGCGATCCGCCCGTCTACCTCAGCGCCAACATGCCCGGCGCCAAGGAAACCAATCAGCGGCTGGTCAAGAAGTACCGTCCGCGTAATCCGCATCTTTAGGGTAATGACAGGAAAACTGCGGAATTAGGTAGCAAATGCCACAAGATTCCAGACACTGAAATTGTTACCTCTAGCTCTTCCGATGGAGTTGGATTGTATGGTGTCGATCGTCGAGGAATTGAAGGGCAAGCTGGCCGAGCTGGATGCCAGGCTTGAGGAGATAGAGGCCGAAGCGCTCGCCTTGGAATCGCAGAAGGCGGCGTTCGTAACCGTGATCAAGGTCTTTGATCCAGCGCGGCATCTGCGGCTCCTCAGCCGCCCAAGAGGAAGGATCGATCTACACCTGGTCGCCGTGTGACCGACCTTCTCAGAGGCCGTGATGTCCGCCGCAGTGTGCTTGAAATCCTCCGAGACGCGGAAGAGCCGATCTTGGCAGGTGATCTGTCGAAACAGTTTGCTGAACGAGAAGGCTTCGGGTCCGAGATCGACGGGATTAGTCCGAACCTTGCCGGTCGATTTTCGGGCCTCCTCGAACGTATGGAGCAGACAGGGCTGGTTCGCTCGTCAGGTGCTTCCGATGGTCGTCTAAATTGTGGGAGATCGCCAGGTAAGCGTCCGAGGGTCAAACTGGGCCCGCCAACTCGGCTAACTGTCATTGAATGACCAAAATATCGACAGAGGGAGCGCGAATATGTTTTCGCCGAAACTGAGCACGCGCTCCCCCATATAGATAACGATGCCGACGAAGGGACGGTTCATACCTGGGCCTTCTTCTCGAAACCACCGCAGATGTTGAAAATCCTTTGCTTCAACCGTAGTCGATGCCTTCATCTCGAAGCCGATAATCGTTCTGTCTGACTCAGCAAGGATGTCTATCTCGCGCCCTCTCTGCCTCCAATGATAAAGCCGCCACTGGCGCATCTGATGAGGGAGGGATTTCCACATTTCATTGAAAACGAAATTTTCGAACAGGCCACCGAGTGCTGTGGGATTCGCGCCAATATTGAAGCTCTGGGCGTTCATACTCCTCAAAGCCGCGACGATCCCAGTATCCACAAGATGGATTTTTGGTTGGCGTATGTCGCGCTTGGACTCTCCGGAGGTCCACGCAGGCAATCGTCGCAACAGAGAGAGCTTGGTTAGAATATCGAGGTAGGTCTCGGTGGTATTCCTTTGTAAGCTGATGTTTGAACATAGTTCGTCTATATTCAGCTCGTTTCCGACACGCGTCGCTAGTTGATCGATCATTCGCCTCATGGCGTCTGATTTTCTTATTTTTAAGATGTACGCAACGTCGCGCTCCACGACACTGTCAACGTAGTCTGTGTATCGATTTTGCCTCCAGCGCTCTTCTAGAGTTCGTATCTCGGGGAAACCGCCTGCGACTATCAAGTCGATGTATTGTACCCTGGACAACGTTTCTGGTTTAGGCAGGTCTAGCGGATCGGGACGGTCCTTCGCCGATGCCCAATCGAGAATTTTCGCGGGCCCCATGCGCTTTGTTTCAGCGACACTCATTGGAAGCATCGTCATTGTATGAACCCGCCCCGCCAACGAGTCCGCCACGTGCGCGGAAATGAAAACGTTGGATGAGCCTGTCAGGACGAACTGACCCATTGCTCGGTTTTCGTCGACGATTCTCTTCAACGCCAAAGCTAATTTCGTTGATCGTTGGGCTTCATCGATAATGAGGGGGCCTGCTTTCGTCTCAGCCAAAAGGGCATCCATCTGTCCTTTTGGATCAGCCTCAATAGCTGCAAGCACACCTTCTTCATCTAAGGTGATAAATTTTCCAACGGTCAATAGATCGCGTACCAGTGTCGTCTTCCCGACCTGACGCGGTCCAATAATGTTTACCACGCGCGCTGATGTAAGTGCGGCTCTAAGTTGGGGCTGCAGATGACGCGGGAGAAGGCTCTCGTCCATGACACTTCTTTTTCTCAGTAAACCGATATGGCGAAAGTTGTAATAGCGTATCGGTAAAAGCGTCAATAGAAATCTGGTGAAAGTGTCAATAGGACCCTGGTAAAAGTGTCAATAGCGCCCTGGTGGAACTGTCAGTACGCGTTGGACTTCTCGGCCCACACCTGGTCCTCGATGCGCTCTGCCGCACCCTGCCAGTAGCCGCAGAGGTTCTCCGACGTCGTGCGATGGGTGACGGTGTGCAGCACGTCGGCGAGCTGCCAACGCAACCCCATGTAGCGAGTGTCCTCCTTCCAGGCGACCATCGCCATCTACCAGTCCAGGTACTTGACCGAGAAGCGGTGATGAATGCCGACATGCGCGCGCTCGGCGCGGGCGAAGAAGCTCTCGATCCTGTTCGTGTCGGTGCCATCCTCGGTCTGGTACGCCAGGCTGTGGTTCACGCGCCGAAGGATCGCCAACCCGACGAGGTCGAGAGATATGGTTATATGTGCCCGCAGGTTGATGGCTATTTCAAACACCAACCTTGTGGCATTTGCCACCTAATTCCGGAAAACTGCCGAGCAGTTTCTCTTGCGCAACAGCGCGAAAAACAAACGAATAGGGGGTTGAGCGCTTCCGTGAAACGCTCAACCCCTTAATCCATATCACTGTGCCGCGGTGTCGATAGCCGATGGCTCCTGAGCGGCAGCTTCGGCCTGTCTGCGCCGCCGGCGCAGAACGACGTAGAAGACCGGCGTCAGGAACAGGCCGAACAGCGTCACGCCGAGCATGCCGGAGAAGACGGCCGTGCCGAGCGACTGGCGCATTTCCGCGCCCGGGCCGGTGGCGATCATCAGCGGCACGACGCCGAAGATGAAGGCGAAGGCCGTCATCAGGATCGGGCGCAGACGCAGATGGCTAGCCTCGATCGCCGCTTCGACCGCGCTTTTTCCCTCAGCCTGCGCCTGCCGGGCGAACTCGACGATCAGGATCGCGTTCTTGGCCGCAAGGCCGATCAGCACGATGAGCCCGATCTGCGTGAGGATGTTGTTGTCCATACCTCTGAGATGCACGCCGATCAGTGCCGCCAGAACCGCCAGCGGCACGATGAGGATGATGGCGAGCGGCAGGACCCAGCTTTCATACTGCGCCGAGAGCGCCAGGAAGACGAAGATGACCGACAGGGCAAAGATGTAGATTGCCGTATTGCCGGTATGCCTCTCCTGATAGGCGAGTTCCGTCCATTCGAAAGTCGTGCCCGCTGGCAACAGGTTCTTTGCTAGCCCCTCCATAGTGTCCAGAGCCGTGCCCGTGGAGACACCCGGCCCCGGATTGCCCTGGAGAGGAACTGAGACATACATATTGTAGCGCTGCACGAGCGCCGGTCCGGTCGTGTCGCGAATATCGACCAGCGTCCCGAGCGGCACCAGCGCCCCGGTCGCCGAGCGAACCTTCAGCGCGAGAATATCGTCGCGATCCATGCGATATTGCTGATCGGCCTGCGCCCGCACCTGGTAGACGCGGCCGAAGGCATTGAAGTCGTTGACGTATGACGTGCCGAGGTTGATCGACAGCGTCTCGAAGATATTCGGGATCGGCACGTTTAGTGCGCGCGCCTTGTCGCGGTCGATCGCCAGGAAGTATTGCGGGCTATTGGCGGAGAAGGTCGTGAAGACACCGCTGACGCCCTTGTTCTGCGCGGCGGCGCCCATCATTTGATAGGCGAGCGGCAGGATGCGGCGCATATCAGCATTTTCCCGGTCCATGATCTGCATCTTGAAGCCGCCGGAATTGCCGACGCCGCGGATCGAGGGCGGCGGAATGGCGATGATGAAGGCTTCCTGGATGCCCTGGAGGCTGCCATAGAGCTGGCCGATGATCTTGGTGGCCGAATCTCCGGACTTCAACCGCTCCTCGAAGGGCTTGAACGGCGTGAAGATGACACCCGAGTTCGAGGCGTTGGTAAAGGTCGCACCGTTAAAGCCGGCGAAGGCGACGGCGTTCTCGATGCCCGGCGTCTTCTTGATGATTTCAGTCGCCTTCTGGATGACCGCATTCGTGCGCGCCAGCGAAGCGCCGTCTGGCAGCTGCACGACGACAATGGCATAGCCCTGGTCCATTGTGGGAACGAAGCCCTGCGGGACGATCCTGCCCATGTACCAAGTGCCGGCCAGGAGCGCGGCAAAGACGAGAAGCGCGCAGGCGAGTGCCGTCCAGGTCGTGACGAGGTGGCGCACGATCCAGGAATAACCGCTGCTCATCCGCTCGAAGCCGCGATTGAATCCATCACCCAAAGCACGGCCGAACCGCGCAAAGATATTGTTGGATTTCTTGTGGCTATGCGGGCGCAAAACGATCGCGGCAATCGCCGGCGACAGGGTCAGCGAGTTCAGGCAGGAAATCGCCGTCGCGACCGAAATCGTCACCGCGAACTGCCTGTAGAACTGCCCAGAGATACCCGGAATGAACGCCGTTGGCACGAAGACCGCGATGAGGACCAGCGAGATCGCCAGAACGGCAGTGCCCACCTCGTTCATCGTGACATGCGACGCCTCTTTCGGCGTCATGCCGAGCGCGAGATTGCGCTCGACATTCTCGACCACCACGATCGCATCGTCGACGACGATACCGATGGCGAGCACCAGGCCGAACAGCGTCAGCATATTCAGCGAGAAGCCGAAGGCCAAGAGGAAGGCAAAGGTGCCGATCAGCGAAACCGGGATGGCAACGATCGGAATGATCGCCGTTCGCCACGATTGCAGGAAGACCAGCACGACGATGGCGACGAGAATGGCCGCTTCGAAGATGGTCTTGTAGACCTCATGGATCGATTCGGCGATGAACTCGGTCGGATTATAGATGATGCGATATTCGAGGCCCTGCGGGAAATCCCGTGACAGATCCTGCATGGTCTTCTGAATATCGGCGGCGGCGGCAAGCGCATTGGTGCCTGGCCGGGCGAAGACGCCCAGCGCGACCGCAGGGCTGCCGTTCAGGTAGCTGTTGGTGACATAATCCTGCGCGCCGAGTTCGATGCGCGCGACATCCTGCAGCTGCACGAGGCGGCCATTGCCGGTCGCCTTGACGATGACGTAGCGGAATTGCCGCGCATCGGAAAAGCGCCCTTGCGTCGTCACTGTATATTGGAAGGCGTTGGTGCCCGAGACGGGTGGTCCGCCGATCGTGCCGCCGGAAACCTGCACGTTCTGATCCCGAAGCGCCTGAACGATGTCGCCTGCCGTCATGCCGTAGCCGGCGAGCTTTTGCGGATCGAGCCAGATGCGCAGCGAATATTGCCGCTCGCCGAAGAGCTGCACGTCGCCGACGCCATCCAGCCGGACGAGGACGTCGCGGATACGCGTGCGGGCATAGTTGGAGATGTAGAGCTGGTCGTAGCGATTGTTCGGCGACAGGAGATGCACGACCATCATCAGGTCGGGCGAGCTCTTGACCGTCGTGATGCCAATGCGGCGGACATCGTCAGGCAGGCGCGGCTCGGCAATGGCGACGCGGTTTTGCACCAGCACCTGTGCTTTGTCGAGATCGGTGCCGAGCTTGAACGTGATCGTCAGTGCCATGGAGCCGTCGGCGCTGGAATAGGAAGACATGTAGAGCATGTCCTCGACGCCGTTGATTTCCTGCTCGATCGGCGTCGCCACCGTATCGGCAATGGTCTGCGCGTCGGCGCCGGGATAAGAGGTGCGAATTACGATTGTCGGAGGTGCGACCTCGGGATATTGCGCCACCGGCAGCTGGAAATAGGCGATGCCGCCGACGATCAGCAGCACGATGGAAAGAACCGACGCGAAAATCGGCCGGTCGACGAAAAAGTGGGAAAACCTCATTGGTCCGTCCCCTGTATATCGGCCTGCGCCGGCGGCTCGTCATTCGTCGCCTGCTGCGGCAATTCGATCAGCTGAGGCGTCACTTTGACGCCCGGCCGGATGCGCATCAGCCCGTTGACGACGATCGTCTCGTCGCCGGTCATGCCGTCGCGAATGACGCGGTAGCCATAGAGCTTCGGCCCGACGCGCACGGGCTTCGGCGTAATATTGCCAGCGGTATCGGCGACATAGACGACGCGCTGGTTCTGGTCCGAGCCAATGGCTTCGTCTGGAACAAGGATCGCCTTGTAGCTGTTGGACCCCCTTACCTGGATACGCCCGAACAGGCCAGGCTGTAGAACCAGATTGGGATTCGGGAACCTGGCACGGACGCGGATCGTGCCAGATTCGTTGTCGACGCGGTTTTCGGCAAAGTCGAGTTTGCCCTTGAACGGCTTCTGCTTGGGATCGGCGATCGTCACAGTGACATCGAGCCCGCCGCCGCCCTGCTGCAGGGCGCTGCCGTTCTTGCGGGCTTCATCGGCATAAGAAAGCAGCCGGCGCTCGTCGACATCGAAATAGAAGTCGATGGGATCAAGGGACACAATGGTCGTCAGCGCGGTCTGATCGGCCTGCACGAGGTTGCCGACCGAGATCAGCCGCCGGTCGATCCGGCCGCTGAGCGGCGCTGTGATCCTGGTGAAATCCATATCGAGATTGGCGCGGTCGACCGTCGCTTCCGCGCCGCGCACATTCGCTTGAGCGGAAATGAGATCGCGGCGACGATCATCGAGGGTCGATGCCGACTGGCTGCCTGTTGTCGACAAGGATTCTGCGCGCTTATACTGCGCATCGGCGAGCGTCAGCGACGATTTCGCTACCTCCAGCGAGGCCGTCGCCTCGTTCAGCGTCGTGATAAAGGGCCGCTGGTCGATAACAAACAGCAGGTCCCCCTGCTTGACTATGGCGCCGTCCTTGAAATGCACTTCCTGAAGATAACCGCCGACGCGCGAGCGCACGGACACCTCGTCGACCGCCTGAAAGCGGCCGATGAACTCATCGCTGTCTATGACGTCACGAATGACGGGCTTGGCCACAGTAACGGGCACAGCCGGTGGAGCGCCCTGCGCAAGCACTTGGCTACCTGAGAAAACGGCAAAAACACAGCTAAATAAAACGGTACGCGGCAGCATAGGCATGAAGCCCCCCTCGAAAAACCGCGTACGGCAAAAGCGCCGTTATCACGGTAAGCGCTCACGAAATTTGCCTGCAACTTTCCACGAAGAGCCTGGCGCCGTCGGACGCAATGCAATCAGGTCACTTCGGACTTCCCAACATGCGCCACAGGCCGCACCGACCCGGGTATCATCCAGCCAGAGGGCCGGCACCACATGTTCATGTATAAACGGTTTATCGGATTCGACAACAGAGAATGACGCGGGTGCGCGCGAACGCAACCGATTGTTTTCATTATCTGGAAAGACGCCTATAAGATGAGTTGGCAGGGCTCTTCAGCCCTCCAGCTCCTCGCGCAGCATCTCGAGCTCAAGCCACTCTTCTTCCATTTTGATCAGGCTTTCCCGCAGCGTTTCCATCTCTGCAGCGAGACGATTGAAGGTTGCAGGATCCTTGGAGAAGAGGTTCGGATCGGCCATTTTCTGCTCGCGGGCGGCAATTTCAGCTTCGGCCCTGGCCATTTCCTTCGGCAGGTTTTCCAGAGCGAACTTCTGCTTGTAGGAAAGCTTGCCCTTACCCTTCGAACCCTCGGCAGCCGGTGCCGCAGCTTCGGTTGATTTGGGCTTCTCGGCTGCCTTTTCCGCTCGTTTGCGCTCCTCGATGGCACCCTTGCGCTGGGCGAGCATATCGGAATAGCCGCCGGCATATTCGATCCAGCGCCCGTCAGGCTCCTCCGGATTGGCGGGCGCGATCGTCGAGCTCACGGTGCGGTCGAGAAAATCGCGGTCGTGGCTGACGAGGATGACCGTGCCGGAAAACCCGGAAACGATTTCCTGCAGCAGATCCAGCGTCTCGATATCAAGGTCGTTGGTGGGCTCGTCGAGGATCAGGAGGTTTGTCGGCCGCGACAAAATACGCGCCAGCATCAGGCGAGCGCGCTCGCCACCGGAGAGATTCTTGATCGGCGTGCGCGCCTGCTCCGGCTGGAACAGGAATTCCTTCATGTAGCCGGTCACATGCCGCTGCTCACCATTGACGAGCAGGTTCTCGCCGCGTCCGTCGGTCAGGTAGTTGGCGAGGGTCTCTTCCGGATTGAGTTCCTCGCGCTTCTGGTCGAGCGTTGCGATTTCCAGGTTGGTACCGAGCTTTACCGTACCGGTGTCGGGTGCAAGTTGGCCGGTCAACATCTTCAAAAGCGTGGTCTTGCCGGCCCCGTTCGGGCCAACGAGACCGATGCAATCACCGCGATGCACGCGCATCGAAAACGGTGCGACGATGGCGCGGTCACCATAGGTCTTGGTGATCTTGTCCGCCTCGATCACCAGCTTGCCGCTTTCCTGCGCATCGGACGCAGCCGCCTGCACCGTGCCCAGAGCACCCTTGTGGCCGCGATGGCGCGAGCGCATATCCTGCAATTCGCCAAGCCGGCGCATGTTGCGCTTGCGCCGGGCGGTCACGCCATAACGCAGCCAATGCTCCTCGCGCTCGATTGCCTTGCCGAGCTTGTGCTGCTCCAGCTCCTCGGCTTCCAGCACCTGATCGCGCCAGGCTTCGAAATGGCCAAAGCCCCTGTCCAGCCGGCGCGAGGTGCCGCGATCGAGCCACACCGTCGCCGTCGAGACTTTCTCAAGGAAACGACGGTCGTGCGAAATCAGCACGAGCGCGCTGCGGCTCTTCTGCAGCTCGCCTTCCAGCCATTCGATGGTCGGGAGATCCAGATGGTTCGTCGGCTCGTCGAGCAGGAGGATATCCGGCTCCGGCGCCATGACGCGGGCCAGAGCCGCGCGACGCGCCTCGCCGCCCGAAAGGTTCTTCGGGTCTTCCTCGCCAGTCAGGCCGAGATGCGAGAGAAGATAGGTGACGCGATAGGGATCGTCGCCCGGTCCGAGGCCGGCTTCGGCATAGGCGGCCACCGTCTTGTAACCCGCGAAATCGGGCGCCTGTTCGAGATAGCGCACGGTCGACGAGGGATGGCGGAACACTTCACCGGACTGCGCCTCGACCATGCCGGCAGCGATCTTCAGAAGCGTCGACTTGCCGGAGCCGTTACGCCCGACCAGGCAGATCTTGTCACCCGGCTCTACCTGCAGTCCGGCACCGGCCAGAAGGGGCGCGCCGCCGAAGCTCAGGAAGATATCGTCGAGTTTCAGAATGGGAGGGGCCAAGATCAGACTCCACTAAGATCATAAGGGCGGGCAAGAACGATCGCCTTGCCGCTGCCGAGCGAAAAGCGCACCGGGCCTTCCGCCACATTGGAAATTGTCCGCGACGCGCCGAAGGGCAGATGGAAGTCGCGCAACGGATAACGGGCGTTATCGATGAAAAGACCCGTCAGATCGCTGAAACCAAGAACCGAAAACAGCGAGCCGGCCGGAAGATCCAGCTCCAGTTTTCCCGGCGGGAGCGGCACGGCCTCTTCATCGCCCGAAGTCAACAGCACATCGAAGCCCTTCTCGGCGAGCTGGAGACCATAGAGCAGATGCTGGATTGCATGATCCGAGCGCTCGCCGCCCATGGCGCCGGCCAGGATCAGCCTGACGGCGCCGCGATCGATCGCCTCCGATACGGCAATCTCGCCGTCGGTCGCCGCTTTCGCCGCCGGATAGGGCTGCTTCGGGACCTCGGGAAATGCTCCAAGCAGATCCGCGGGCGTAGAATCGAAATCACCGACCCATAGCTCTGGCTCGGCTCCAAGGGCGATGGCATGGCGCATGCCGCCATCGGCTGCGATAAAACGGCTGCCGGAAACCGCAGCACGCAGCCGGTCCGTCAGACGAAGCTCGCCGCCGAGAAGAATGGTGAAGGTGGTGGACTGGTTCATGGGCCAAGCCCATAGCGCAAAGTCGTATCCATAGGGAAGAGCGCCGTTCGCCAGAACAGCCCCCGCGGGCCGGTCAGTCGGTCGTTTCCTTCATGTTCGCCTGGAAAACGCGTTCATAACCGCTGACATAGCGATCGAACAGAAACGAGAAGCTCTCGATATCCTCGGGCGACCAATCGGCAAAGATGCTTCCGATAACGGCATACTTCTGCACCTGGATTTCCGACAGCAAGCGCTGCCCGAGCGCGGTGAGCACCACGACGATACGCCGTGCATCGGCCTGCGATGCCTTGCGACGCAACACCCCGCGGGCCACCATGTCGGCAGCGATGCGGCTCGCCCGCGACGGATCGATACGCAGCAACTCGGCGATCGTGCCGACGGTCACTTCGCCCGTGCCCTCCGCCCGCCGCACCACGTCGAGCACATCGAGATGCGAAAGCTCGAGCCCGGGGGCAACATTCTGAATGGCAAGCCTGCCGATCATGCGACGGCCCGTCAGCAGGCGCATGCGCATCATCGCCTGACCGATGCGCAGGAACTTCTCGTCTTCGGCCGGCGTCGGAGCTTCAACGTCACGTGTATTCGTCGCAGATGTCATCCCTCCACCATAGCAGAGGTCGAGAAGAAACAAAACATGCAAATGGCATTCACTTGCCATTGACAATTATATGCTAATAGCACATATGTTCCACCCATGAAGACTGGGCGTCCCGCGCATTCGCTCGATAGCGCAACGTCTCGGCCAAGCTCGGATTTCTTGCTCCATGGATATGCAGACAACGTTCAAGCCGCTCGTGGCGGATCATAAACGGCGGCTTATTCTCTTCCTGTTCCTGATGACCGCCATGTTCATGGCGACGCTCGACAACCAGATCGTATCGACAGCGCTCCCCACCATCGTCGGCGAGTTTGGGCATCTGGAACGCTTCGGCTGGATCGGATCGGCCTATCTTCTCTCGCTGTCAGCCGTCATGCCCGTCTATGGCAAGCTCGGCGATCTCTTCGGCCGCAAATATGTGATGATGACGGCGATCGCGATCTTCACCATCGGCTCCGCGGTCTGCGGCCTTGCCGTTTCGATGAACACGCTGATCGCCGCTCGCGTGCTGCAGGGCTTCGGCGGCGGCGGCATCATGGTATCGATCTTCGCAGTCAACGCCGACCTCTTCGAGCCGCGTGAGCGCGCCCGCTATCAAAGCTATTCGAGCCTCGTGCTGATGGCGTCGGGCGCCATCGGACCCGTTCTCGGCGGGACGATGAGCGATCTGTTCGGCTGGCGCTCGATCTTCCTCGTCAACGTGCCGATCGGCTTCGTCGTCTTGACTGGCCTCGCGCTCATGCTGCCCTACCGCAAGCCAGCCCGCCGGCCGAAGATCGACTATGCAGGTGCGATCGTTCTTGCCTTGACGACGACAAGCATCGTGCTCGCCGCCGATGGCACCGAACTCTTCGGATCGCTGCTATCGCCGCAATGCCTCGGCATCATCGCCTTCGGCATGATCTGCGCCGTGACCTGGGTCTTCATCGAGCGGCGCGCGCCCGAGCCAATCGTGCCGATGACGCTGTTCCGCAATCCGACATTCGGCCTGCTCCTGATGATCTCGATCACCAGCGGCGCCGTCGCCATCGGCATGGTCAACTACTTCGCACTCTTTCTGCAGACGACGACGGGCCTGTCCCCCTCGATGGCCGGGCTGCTGTTCATCCTCCTGACCGGCGGCATCGTCTGCGGTTCGCTGTCGGCAGGCCGGTTGATCGCCGCAAAGGGCCGTTATAAGCCTTTTGCCGTCGCCAGCGCCGCCTGCAGCACCATTGCGTTCACCTCGCTCGCCTTTGTTCATGCCGGCACGCCCATCGTCTTGATCGGCGGCCTGATGCTTCTGCATGGCATCGGCATCGGCCTTGCCCAACAGGTGCCCGTCATCGGCGTGCAGAACGCCGCCGGAAGCCGTGACGTCGGTGCCGCCACCGGCGCGGTCACCCTATCGCGCATGGGCGGCGCCTCGATCGCCATCTCAATCTACGGCGCGATCATCGCCGCCAAACTCGGCAATGTCGGCGCTTCCATCGCCGGCGTCGCCGACATCGAGGAATTGACGCCGAAGATGATGGCCGCCTTGCCGGCAGCAACCCGCGAAGCCGTCGCCAACGCCTATGCAGGCGCCTTCGGTCCGCTGTTCATGACGGCCGCCGGCATCTGCCTGTTCGGCCTCCTGACCTCGCTGACGCTGAAGAACGTGCAGCTTCCCGGCGCAACGAAGAAATTCGAAAGCGCGCCTGCCGCTCAAGCTGCCGAGTAGATCGCACATGCTGCAATCGACAAGGGAATCATTTCCCTTGTCATCCCTTCGTCACAGGGCTAAATCTGCCGACGCTCTAACGGGGTGCCTCACGTCCTATCGGACATGTGGCTGAGAGGCTTTTACCGGCCAACCCGCGGAACCTGATCCGGCTAACACCGGCGGAGGGATTAGACGCGTGACGAAATCATAGCGCCCTTTTCCCCTTCAAGACGAAACCTAAGAGGAGGCGCTGCCATGCACGACCGTTCGCTATTGTCACTCTTCACCGGCCTGGCGCTTGCTGCCGGAACAACGTTTTTCGCCGCCCAGCCTGCCGCAGCGGCCGAGAAGACGCTGACCATCTATACCTATGAGAGCTTCACCTCCGACTGGGGTCCTGGCCCCAAGGTCAAGGCCGCCTTCGAAAAGACCTGCGGCTGCACGGTCAATTACGTTAGCGTCACCGATGGCGTCGCGCTTCTGTCCCGCCTGAAGCTCGAAGGCGCCGGCACCAAGGCCGATGTTGTCCTCGGTCTCGATACCAATCTCGTCGACGAGGCAAAGGATACAGGCCTGTTCGATGCCAGCGGCGTCAACACATCGGCACTCAAGGTCCCCGGCGATTTCAAGGACGATGCCTTCGTGCCCTATGATTACGGCCATTTCGCCGTCATCTATGACACCCAGACCGTCAAGAATCCGCCCAAGAGCATGAAGGATCTCATCGAGGGCGACCCCTCGCAGAAGATCGTCATCGAGGATCCGCGCACCTCGACACCGGGTCTCGGCCTGCTGCTCTGGATCAAATCGATCTACGGCGACAAATCAGCCGATGCCTGGACGAAGCTCAAGGGCAGGATCCTGACGGTAACGCCTGGCTGGTCGGAAGCCTACGGCCTCTTCACCAAGGGCGAAGCGCCGATGGTGCTCTCCTACACGACGTCACCGGCCTATCATGTGATCGAGGAAAAGACCGACCGCTACCAGGCGGCCGCCTTCTCGGAAGGACATTACATCCAGATCGAGGTCGCCGGCCTCGTCAAATCCTCACCGAACAAGGATCTCGCCCGCGACTTCCTGAAATTCATGATCTCGCCCGGCTTCCAGGACATCATCCCCACCAGCAACTGGATGATGCCGGTCTCGGCCACATCGGCGCCGCTGCCGGACGCCTTCGGCAAGCTCGTGAGCCCGACGAAGACCTTTCTGATGAGCCCGGACGTGGTCGAAAAGAACCGCAAGGCCTGGATCGACGAATGGCTCGCCGCCACCAGCGGCAACTGATATCTCGCCCATGCTTACGGCATCCGAAAGAAGACGCGCCATTTCCGGTGGGGCGCTCAGCCTTGCAGGCATCGCGTCTTTTGTCGGGATCGCCGTCGTAATCCTGCTTGTCGCCGGTATCGGGTCCGGCGGCGACAACCCGCTTACCGATCCCTATCTGCTGCGCGTGCTGCGCTTCACGCTGCTGCAGGCGATCTTGTCGACGCTGCTCTCCATCGTGCTTGCCATACCGGTCGCCCGCGCCTTAGCGCGCCAGCCACGCTTTCCCGGTCGGCTGTGGCTGATCCGGCTGATGGCCGTGCCCATGGGCCTGCCGGTGCTGATCGGCGCGCTCGGCCTACTCGGCATATGGGGACAGCGGGGATTGCTCAACCAGGCGCTGGCGGCACTCGGCTACGCGCAGCCCGTCAGCATCTACGGCCTTGTCGGCATTCTGCTGGCACATGTCTTCTTCAACATGCCTCTCGCCTGCCGGCTGATGCTGGCCGGGCTGGAGCGCGTGCCGGCGGAATATTGGCTCGTGGCCGGTGGCCTCGGCATGAAGCCTGCCTCGGTCTTCCGCTTCATCGAGTGGCCGGTGCTGCGTGGCCTCATTCCAGGCATTGCCGGCCTGATTTTCATGCTCTGTGCCACCAGCTTCACGCTGGTGCTGACCCTTGGCGGCGGCCCGGCCGCAACGACGCTGGAGGTCGCGATCTACCAGGCGCTGCGCTTCGACTTCGATCCCGGTCGCGCCGTGATGCTGTCGCTGCTGCAGATCGTCGTCACAGCCGTAATCCTCGGGGCGATGACGCTGTTTCCATCGCCGGACGATCACGGGCTGACGAGCGGCCGTGCTCTGCTGCGTATCGACGGACAGCTTCGCGCCGCGCGATGGGTCGATGCAGCTTTGCTGCTCGCCGCCGCCCTCTTCATCGGCCTGCCGCTCGCATCCGTCATCCTCTCCGGTCTCGAAGCCGATCTTCTCAAGCTCGCCGGTCAGGCGATCTTCCAGCATGCGGCCGTGACAAGCCTAGCAATCGCCTTCGCCGCTGGCCTTCTGGCCGTCGCGATTTCTTTCGCCATCATTCACGCTCGCTCGGTCATCTCAGCCGATCGCAAGAAGACATCGAGCCTGCGCGGCCTGGCAGCGGCCCTGACCGGAACCTCCTCCCTCATCCTGCTGGTTCCGCCGATCGTGCTGGCAACCGGCTGGTTCCTGGCGCTGAGGCCGCTCGGCGACCCCAGCCGATTTGCCGCAGGCCTGATTGTCGTTATCAATGCCCTGATGGCGCTTCCCTTCGTCATCCGCGTCCTAGAACCGGCCTATGCCGTCCACCGACGCCGCACAGAGCGACTGGCCGCAAGCCTCGGCCTTCAGGGGATCTCCCGCCTACGATTGATCGATTGGCCCGGCCTTCGCAAGCCGCTCTTCACGTCGCTCTCCTTCGCCATGGCCCTTTCGCTCGGCGATCTCGGCGCCGTGGCTCTTTTCGGCTCCGACAGTCTGATGACCCTGCCATGGCTGGTCTATAGCAAGCTCGGCAGCTACCGCACCAACGACGCCAATGGATTCGCCTTGATCCTCGGCTTGGTATGCTTTCTCCTCACCATCGCCGGCACTGCGGGCCAAGGCACCCGCGACGGCGAAGGCAAGCAAAATGACTGACGGCAGCAACATGATCGGACGCAGCATCGTTATGACCGGCGTCGAATTGCGGCTCGGAACGCATGATTTCCGCTTCGAGTGCGCCTTGCCGCAGGGCAGGATCATTGCCGTCGCCGGCCCTTCCGGCTCGGGCAAGTCGACCTTCCTCAATCTCGTCGCCGGCTTCGAACGGCCCGATCGCGGCCGTGTCCTGCTCGCCGGACAGGATGTGACCGGCAAGCATCCCGCCGAGCGGCCAGTGTCGCTCGTCTTCCAGGACAACAACCTCTTTACCCATCTCGATCTCTTCACCAATGTCGGCCTCGGCATCAGCCCTTCGCTGAAGCTCTCTAAGCAAGATCGGCAAAGGGTCTCGGAGGCGTTGGCGCGTGTCGGGCTCTCCGGCTTCGAAAAGCGCAAGCCGGGAACGCTGTCCGGCGGCGAACGCCAGCGCGCCGCCTTCGCCAGAGCGCTGGTGCGCGACAAGCCGATCCTGCTTCTCGACGAGCCCTTTGCCGCGCTCGATCCCGGCCTGCGCTCCGGCATGGTCGAGCTGTTGAAAACCCTGCACCATGAAACCGGCAACACGGTCCTCATCGTCTCGCACGATCCGGCCGAAGTGCGGCGCCTTGCCGATCACGCCGCTTTCATCGATGGCGGCAGAATCGAGCTTTCGGCGCCTATCGAAACCTTCCTGAAAGCCGCAGGTATCCCTGCATTGGCCACATTCCTACAACATTGAGTGCGGCGCAGCATCTTGCTGTCGGCTTTGCCTTAATTTCGTCGCGCCGAGCGGCTGAAAGTCCAGGGAAATGCTTGCTAAAATACAACGCTGCCACATTTAAACGGAGTCTCGCTATGCAACCGGTGCCAAAATCGGCTACAGCAAGGGGTAGAGACCGTCCGGGCAAATGCGGATCGCCGGGATAAAGGCAAGCTTTATCGGCACGCGGCGATGATCGACCTGCCCGGTAACGATCAACCGGATTTGGCGCCGAGCCGGCATGGCAGCGAAATGAGCGAGACACTGGTAAAGAAGCACAGCGAACGAGCAGAACGAAGGATCAGGGTGACCGCCGCAGCCCGTTTGCGTCACCTGGCCCCGCTTTTTGTCGCCGCGACGATCCTGAACAGCTGCCAGTCTGTGATGGATCAGTCCTATCAGCCGAGCGTCTCGCCATCGGCAAATCCGCAGATCGTATCCGAGGTGCAGAAGAACGATCCGCGCGCGCAAATGGGCGCTCGCGAGCATCCGCGCATTCTCGCGAGCTATGGCGGTGAATATAAGGACGCAAAGACCGAGCGCCTGGTGGCCCGTATCGCCGGCGCCTTGACCAGCGTGTCGGAAAATCCGCAGCAGTCCTACCGCATCACCATTCTCAATTCGCCGTCGATCAACGCTTTCGCACTGCCGGGCGGCTATCTCTACGTGACGCGCGGCCTGCTGGCATTGGCCAACGACGCCTCGGAAGTCGCTGCCGTCTTATCGCACGAAATGGCGCACGTGACAGCCAATCACGGCATCGAACGGCAGAAGCGCGAAGAGGCGGAAGTTATCGCCAGCCGCGTCGTTGCCGAAGTCCTATCGAGCGATCTTGCCGGCAAGCAGGCGCTCGCGCGCGGCAAGCTGCGCCTCGCCGCCTTCTCGCGCCAGCAGGAGCTGCAGGCCGACGAGATCGGCATCCGCACGCTCGGCCAGGCCGGCTACGACCCCTATGCGGCTGCGCGCTTCCTGAACGCCATGGAAGACTACAGCCGCTTCATGTCGGCCAATTCCGACGCCGACCAGAGCCTGGACTTCCTTTCGAGCCACCCGAGTACCCCGCAGCGTATCGATCTCGCCAAGGCCCATGCCCGCGAATTCGGCGAAGAACGCAAGGTCGGCGACAGCGGTCGGGACTATTATCTGAACGGCATCGACGGCCTGCTTTATGGCGACAGCCCCGAGGAAGGCTATGTGCGCGGCCAGACCTTCCTGCATGGCGGCCTCGGCATCCGCTTCGACGTGCCGCCCGACTTCCGCATCGACAACAAGGTCGAGGCCGTCATGGCGACCGGTCCAGGCGACATCGCCATCCGCTTCGACGGCGTTGCCGATACCCAGAACCAGAATTTGACGAACTATATTTCCAGCGGCTGGGTGACCGGCCTAGACCCCTCGTCGATCAAATCGATCACCGTCAACGGCATGCCGGCAGCCACCGCGCGCGCCTCCGCCGATCGCTGGGATTTCGACGTCACTGTCATCCGTGACCGTACGCAGATCTTCCGTTTCCTAACGGCCGTTCCGAAGGGAAATATCGCCCAGCTCAATCAGACGGCCAATGTGCTGCGCTCGAGCTTCCGTCACATGACGCCGGAAGAGGCAGCATCTCTGAAGCCGCTGCGCGTCCGCGTCGTCACCGTCAAGCCGGGCGACACGATCACCACGCTTGCCGCCCGCATGATGGGTACAGACCGCAAGCTCGACCTATTCAAGCTGATCAATGCAATGCCGACCGGTGCGAGCATTGCCGTGGGCGACAAGGTCAAGATTATAGCTGATTAAGAACCTTTGCCTTCTCCCGAGCGGGAGAAGGTTGCTTTCAGGCGTAGCTTGCCATGCCCGGATCGGCATCGACCAGCGCGATGCGGAGCTTGTCCATGGCGCGGCTTTCGATCTGCCGCACGCGCTCCTTGGAAATGCCGAGATCGGCACCGAGCTCCTCAAGCGTCGCCCCATCTTCGACAAGGCGGCGGGCACGAATGATCTTCATTTCCCGTTCGTTGAGATGCTTCAACGCCGATGCCAGCCACACGCGACGGCGTTCGCCGTCGATCATGTCGGACACCTGCTCATCGGGAAGCGGCTCGGCGCTAATGAGGAAATCGATGCGCTCGGCACTTTCGGAATCGCCCGCGATCGAAGGGGCCTGCAGCGAGGTGTCGCTACCCGAAAGGCGCGCATCCATGGTCTGCACGTCGGCAAGGCTGACGCCAAGCGTTACTGCAATTTCTTCGTGAATGGACTGGACGGTGACGCCGGAATTGCTGCGGGCGAGCTTGGCGCGAAGGCGGCGGAGATTGAAGAACAGCGCCTTCTGCGCCGAACTCGTGCCACCGCGTACGATCGACCAGTTACGCAATATATAGTCCTGAATCGAGGCACGGATCCACCAGCTGGCATAGGTCGAGAAGCGCACTTCGCGCTCCGGCTCGAAGCGGGCAGCTGCTTCCAGCAGGCCCACATATCCTTCCTGCACGAGATCGCTCATCGGCAGTCCGAAATTGCGAAACTTGCCTGCCATCGAAATGACAAGGCGCATGTGGGCAGTGGCAATTTGATTGCGCGCGCCACGATCGTCATGATCCTTCCAGCGGATGGCAAGGTCATGTTCCTCGTCGCGATCGAGATAGGGAGCAGCCATCGCAACTTTGATCATACGCCGATCTGCAGACATATTCGTCATATGTATCTCCTAGGTTCGGCCTCAAATCGTCTCTAATGCCGCGGTCGACGAAAAGGGCAACAAGCATCGTTTCCGAACATCGCTGTTCGGATGGAAATCAATGAATGAAATTTCAAATTGGAGACCGATATCCGGTTCGCCGGATGATCGATGACTAGTCTAGTTCGATCTCAGCGAATGGGTCTGACGATTGAAGCATCTTCAGATCGCCGGGGGGCTTCGAATGACAACGCATAGGCCGGTCCTCGTGAATGTCCATAAACGGCCTGTTTGGAAAACTCTCCCACCGGAGTGCACCCACACGGACCGCCAACACGAAGCTTTAAACGCGGCAGGACGAAAAAGGTTCCAAAGAAAAAACCCGGCGCGATGGCCGGGTTTTTGAAAGCAGTAGCTTATGCCTTGGCTTTATGCGGCTTCGTCCTGGGAATCGTCGTCCTCGACGATCTTGCCGCGCTTCGGGCCTTTGTTGAGATTGGTTTCGACAAGGCGAACGGCCTCGGTTTCCGACATCTTGTTGACTGCGGCAATTTCGCGCGCCATGCGGTCGAGCGCAGCTTCATAAAGCTGACGTTCGGAGTAGGACTGCTCGGGCTGGTTCTCGGCGCGATAGAGATCGCGAACCACTTCTGCGATCGAGATCAGATCGCCGGAATTGATCTTGGCATCGTATTCCTGGGCGCGACGCGACCACATGGTGCGCTTCACGCGAGCCTTGCCCTGCACGACCTTCAACGCCCGATCGACGAAATCCGTTTCGGAAAGCTTGCGCATGCCGATGCTCATGGCCTTGGCCACCGGCACCTTCAGACGCATCTTGTCTTTCTCAAAGTCGATTACGAACAGCTCGAGCTTCATGCCCGCGACTTCTTGTTCTTCAATTGCGGTGATCGTGCCGACACCGTGGGCCGGATAAACGATCGCTTCACCAGTCTTGAAGCCATGGCGTGCTGCTGAAGGTTTTTTCTGCTGGATCGTCATTCTTTTCAAAAACTCCCTGTTACGCGCCCGTCAAGGGCCGGGGCCGGGTCAGTCAGGCCCGGATGAGACGGAGTACCGTCAAGTGACTTCAATTCTGGTCCAGCCAGACTCATGCAAAAAGAAACCCGCCCATCGCGACCTTAGACCCGACACACAAAACGTTGATATGTCAGGGAAACCGCGTACGGATTGGTGATTTGCTTTCGTGATGGTTTTGGGCATGCGAAATGCCGCTGTGGATCAGTGTGAGCAAGGTATCACAAAAATCTGAGGAAATCAATAATTTGCTTCACGCACGCCAAAAAGGCCACGTTGACAGCCTTGCGGCTCAAGCGAGGTGATTCGCTCCGTACGATATCGACTACACCTTTATGGGCGGCCTGTCACCGCCTCAGATCAATCGCCCGCGCCGGGCTTCGTCGAGAAGTATTTCTCGAACTTGCCCTGCTCTCCATCCATTTCCTTGGCTTCCGGCAGCTCATCGCGCTTGACGGTGATGTTCGGCCAGATGGATGCATATTCGGCATTGATCTTCAGCCACTTGTCGAGGCCCGGCTCCGTATCGGGCTTGATCGCCTCGGCGGGACATTCCGGCTCGCAGACGCCGCAATCGATGCATTCGTCAGGATGGATAACGAGGAAATTCTCGCCTTCGTAGAAGCAGTCGACGGGGCAGACTTCTACGCAATCGGTATACTTGCAGCGGATGCAATTATCGGTCACGACATATGTCATGAAGCACTCCAGGAATGACTCTAGCTTCCGCGGCTGTGCAACCTGGAACGTCGCACCCTTCCACGGAGCCGAACGAACAGACGAATGCGCCACGCGCAGACTCGCCGCTCGGCTGGTTACCGGCAGGTTGATCGTGAGGTATCGACTTTGCTGCCCAATTTCAAGGACAAACAATCTTCAAAACAACGAACGAAAGACAGAGTTTTCTAATCATCATCCGAGATCAGGCGATCGATTGCGCGCCGGTCGCGCTTTGTCGGCCTGCCGCTGCCCGGCGCTCGCTGAGCCTGCTCTAAAGCGGTGAGGTGTTTTGTCTCACTCGGCGGCGGCGTCAGGTCTTCGTAGAGCAGCTTGGCTTCCTCGAAGGGGCCTCTGCGGTCGCCGGTTGCCCGCACGATGAGAATGACATCGCGGCGTTCGAGAGAAAGCTCTATTCGATCGCCGGCCTTGAGGTTGTAGCTTGGCTGCACAACCCGCTCGCCATTGACTCGCACGTTGCCGTTCTGCACATAAACTTGGGCCAGCGAGCGGGATTTCACCATGCGGGCGAAGAAGAGCCATTTGTCGATGCGCTGGCGCGAACCGGAAAATGGCTGCTTCTCGTCCTTCATGGCTTATTTCTTCATCTGCTCCTTCAGGGCAGCGAGCTTTGCGAAAGGAGAATCCGGATCGATCGGCTTTTCCTTGCGCGGCGGCTTGGCTTCGAAGCGCAAAGGCTGCGACGCGCCGCGGTTGTTGCGGTCGTTCCGATTGTTGCGGTCGTTCCGGTCGCCACGCTCCTGACGGTCGTTGCGCTCGCCACGGCCGCCCTGCTGCTGCGGACGTCCGCCCTCGCGATTGTTGCCGCGCGGGCCCTTGTCTCCGCCACGAGCTTCACGCCCGTCACGACGATCGCGGCCTTCGCGATTACCTTCCCCGCTTGCCTGCTCGCCGCCACCGCGACGATTGCCTTGCTGACCGCGGCCCTCACCCTGCTGGCCACGGCGATCGCCATGATGACCACGGCCGCCCTGACGCTGCTGCTGATCGCTGCGGCCGCCAAGACGCCAAAGCAGAACCGGCTTTGGCTCAACAGGTTCGGCGGCAACGGCATCTGGTGCTGCTTCCGTGACTGCGGCAACTTCAACTGCCGCAACCTCGGCAGCCGGAGCTGCCTCTTGCGCAGCGGCTTCCGTTTCCTTAGCCGGCTCTTCGCCAGCGGCGTCGGCATCGTCGTGATCCGCCTTTTCGGCAGCGGCTTCAGCAGCCGGCGCCGGTGCGGCATTCGTATCCTGCTGAGCGAGGAAGGCTGAAGCCTCCTCCGGCTTTACGGAATCGGCGCGATAGCCGAGACCCTTGAGGATTTCCTCCATGTCCTCCAGCGTCGCGCCGAGGATGGAGAGCATCGCCGTCGTCGTCGTGAACCGGCGGCCATCATACGCACCTTCGGGACGCGAAGCCTGGCCCGGCTTCCACTGCAGAAGCGGACGGATCAAATCCGCCAAACGCTCGAGAATGTCGATACGCACCGCACGCTTGCCGAGGAACCGGAAGCCTGCAAGCTTGTAGAACATGCGCTCATAGCTTGGATCGGTGACAACAGACGTACGGCCGGCGGCGAGCACGGGGATCAGATCGCCATAGCCCGGCTTGTCGAGGCCATCATTTTTCAATGCCCAGAGCAGGGTGATGAGTTCGGCCGGAGCCGGCTTCAACAGTGCGGGCACGAAAATATGATAGGCGCCGAAGCGGACGCCGTAGCGGCGCATGGAGGCGCGTCCATCCTGATCCAGCGACTTCACCTCTTCGGTAACGTCGCGGCGGAACAGAACGCCGAGATTTTCCACCAGCTGGAAGGCCAGCCCCTTGGCAAGCCCCTGCAGATCCTCGGCGCGCGACAGGTCGTCCAGCGGCTTCAGGATTGTGCTGATGTGATGATTCACAAAGCGCTCGATACGGGCGGCGACATGATCGCGCGCATTGCCCGTCAGCTGCTCGTCGGCGAGCAGGATGACACGCGGCCGCATTATATGCTCGCTGCCCGACAGGCGCGCCACGGGATCGCCCAGCCAGCGCACCAGACCATCGGCGCTGATCGCAAGATCTCCATTGCCGGCCGCATGCATGCGGGCGGCACGCGCCTCGAATTCCAGCGCGAGCGCCTTCAGCGAGGCAGCATGGACAGCCTTGGCGTCCGGCCCCTCGGTTCCCGAGATAGGCGTGAACCGGAATCCGGTCAACTGTCCCACATGATGCCCCTCAACGAAGACATCCCCATTTACACTGATTTCAGCTTCCAGCATCGCATTCTCTCTCAGGCGCTTCATGAGCACAGATGTCCTGCGATCAACAAAGCGTTTCGTCAACCTCTCATGTAACGCGTCGGACAATCGATCTTCGATTTCCCGCGTCTTTTCTTGCCAGTGTGTCGGATCGGCAAGCCAGCCGGGCCGATTCGATACATAGGTCCAAGTCCTTATCTGCGCGATTCGTGCCGAAAGCGTGTCGATCTCGCCATCTGTCCGATCGGCGCGATGCACCTGTTCGGCAAGAAAGTCCTCTTTCACCGTGCCATAGCGCACAAGATCGGAAAAGAGGGTAGCAATGAGATCGGCGTGCTGTGTGGGCGTTATGCGCCGATAGTCCGGAAGCGCACAAGCTTCCCATAATTTCTCAACCCGGGCCGGGTTGCTGGCAAGATCGACAATCTCCAGGTCGCGTGACAAATATTCCAACGCCTGCTGGTCTACCGCAGGCAGCGCCCGCGTCAAGCCCTGCACGCGTGGCGCGTCTTCTAAACTGGCGCGCAGCGCGGCGATAGAGGAGAAATCGAAATCCTTGGTGCGCCATTGCAGCACTTTCACCGTATCGAACTCGTGTCCCTCGATCCGCCGCACCAGTTCGTCGTCGAAGGGATCGACCTGGCCCGTTACGCCGAAAGTGCCATCCTTAAGATGGCGCCCGGCCCGACCCGCGACCTGCCCGAGTTCGGCCGGATTGAGATTGCGGAACTGGTAACCGTCGAATTTGCGGTCCTGAGCGAAGGCCACGTGATCGACATCGAGATTGAGACCCATGCCGATCGCATCGGTCGCGACCAGATACTCCACATCGCCGGCCTGATAGAGTGCGACCTGCGCATTGCGGGTCCGCGGGCTGAGCGCCCCGAGCACGACGGCGGCGCCGCCGCGCTGGCGACGGATGAGCTCGGCGATGGCATAGACCTCGTCGGCAGAGAAGGCGACAATCGCGGTGCGCTGCGGCAGTCGCGTGATCTTTTTCTGACCGGCATAAAAGAGATGCGAAAGCCGCGGCCGCTCGAGAACGGTAATGCCGGGCAGAAGCTGCTCGAGAATCGGCCGCATCGTGCCGGCACCGAGCAGCAGCGTCTCATCCCGGCCGCGCAAATGCAAAATGCGGTCCGTGAAGATATGGCCGCGCTCGAGGTCGCCAGCCAACTGCACCTCATCGATGGCGACGAAAGAGGCCCGCGTCTCTCGCGGCATGGCCTCGACCGTACAGACCGAATAGCGCGCATTGGGCGGCGATATCTTTTCCTCGCCGGTGACGAGGGCGACATTCTGAGCCCCGACCTTTTCGACCACGCGAGTATAGACCTCGCGCGCCAGCAGCCGCAGCGGCAGGCCGATAACGCCGCTGCCGTGCGCCACCATACGCTCGATGGCATAATGGGTCTTGCCGGTATTGGTCGGTCCGAGCACCGCGGTTACGCCGCGTCCGCTCAGGATCATAGGCTGCGAGATTTTAGTCATTGGTCCGTGTATGGGCGAGAAACTACCGTCTTCCGATCAGCAAGCTCCTCTTGGAAGAAAGGAAGAGATGACGACCATATGTGACAAAGGCAAGACCTGAATGAAAAAACAGTAGCCGGAACAATCGATTTCGCAATGGGTCGTTTCAACTGGAAGATACATTGCCCCTACATCCCATACGAGTCCAGCGGATTCCGGAACAGCCTGAGAACGAATCGGCGACGAATCGCTGACTCGATAGTGTTCCCCATGTGTTCGCTACTACATATGGAATTCGAATCATAGATTCCCACCAGATACTGAATCGCGATTTCACCGGCCTCTCCATGTGAAAACGAGTCAAGTGATGAATCCGAACGAAGCCGCTTTTCGCAAGCGACCATGGTTAATCATTTGTAAAGGATAACTATTTTTCCGATTCCAGCCGCCTTGTTAAGATTCGGGTCAAAGCCGGAACGAATCGGCGACGAATCGCTGATTTCGGCCGATTCTACCTTTGTTCCCCACAATATGTAGCGTCTTCGCCAGCGATTCATACTGGACTCTCGATGGTTGAAGTCGCGATTCGAGCCGAATCGTGGATTGCGATCAGTCTTTCGGCGAGCGCAAATATAAAAATCGATATTTACATTCATAGATTGCAGACATTAACGCTTCGATCAAAGCTCGAACGATTCGGCGACGAATCGCTGATTCATGCATGTATTTCATTTATTCACGGCTATATATGGTGGCGCGGATGGGGCGACATCGCGACATGAAGAACCAGCATGTTCGCGAACTCCTCCGCAAACACCCTTGCGTTAACCGATCGAGCCCTCCCAAACGCTACTTTTCGGCGACTATTGGCGGCCTCCGCCCATGGCGGCTTCCCGCTGTTCCCTTCGTCCGGAGGGATCGCCATCGTGCTCCAGCGGCTTCCATATTAACCAAGGCTCAAATGCAGAACGAATCGTCGACGAATCGCAGACATGGGCTTTTTCCCGTTTTGTTCACCGCAACCTATTGTATTTTAATTATATTTTAACCATAAGATTAAGTCTCGCCTTACCCGCGGTTCCTGCCGGCTCGCGCCACCGCGTTAAGATTTCGCAGACCATGAATGCCCTCGGCGTCGGGATTTTTATTTCTTAGCCGGAACAATTTTATGCCACGCAAGTTTCTAAGGCAGAAGTGCTGGGAACACCGTCTGCGCGCATCGCGAGCGGTCACGGTAGAGGTTCTGAAGCGTGTCGCTGGATGGCTCAAGGCGTTGGGAATATTCGGGCACGGACATGGAGGAGACATATCATGCTTGGTACAGTATTGCTTGTGATACTGATTCTGCTGCTGATTGGCGCACTTCCGAGTTGGGGCTACAGTCGCGCTTGGGGGTATGGCCCGTCGGGTGGTCTCGGGCTTGTTCTCGTCATTGTTCTTATTCTGCTATTGATGGGGCGGATCTGATCCGCAGATCATTGTTGAAAACTTCGAAGCACCAGGAGCTAACATCATGAAGAAGATCATCGTCGCGATCGCCATCGTCGGCGCACTGGCGTCGTGCACGGCAACGGAAAAAGGCACAGCCATCGGCGCTGGCACCGGCGCTCTGATCGGCGGCGTTGCCACTCATAGCTGGGGTGGCGCAGCTGTTGGCGCAGTCGCCGGCGGCCTCGTAGGCAACCTCATCGGCCAGTCGCATGAACGCCGCGGCTACTGCATCTACCGCGACCGCTATGGCAACCGCTATGAGGCTCGTTGCCGCTAAGACCAAGTTTCATGACCGGCCGACTTGTCGGCCGGTCATGACATTCAAGCTTGGCACACCGGACGCTTGAAGCGGCAATTTGAGAGACGATTCCTTTCCCGCACCAGCCTGTTTGCGGGGATGAAGCAGTGTTTTGAGAAAGGACCGGCGTCATGGCCGCAATTATCGCAAGCATTGCAGCATTCGCACTCGTCGGCACGACCTTTTACGCGCTCGGCTGCGCGGTCAGGGCCTGCAACAAGGAAAAACAGCGCATGGCGCCGGAAGCCGTCATCCTGGAATTCAAGCCGCGACAACGGCAATCGGCCGGCTCGGGCCGGGGATGATTGCCGGGCTTACCCGGCAATCCCTGAGAGCATTTCCAGAAAAAGCGCACAGCAGTTTTCCGTCCGGATGCGTAACGAAACAAGAAGATAGAGCATTTTCGCGATTCGAACGAAGAAAAGCGGAAACGCTCTAGATATAGAAATCCGCTCAGACGAAGAACTGTCCGCCATTGGCTGATATGGTCGATCCCGTGATGAAACCGGCATCGTCACTGGCAAGGAAGACCACGACGCGGGCGATTTCCTCCGGTTCGCCGAGGCGTCCCACGGGGATCTGCGGGATAATCCGCTCGTTCAGCACCTTTTCCGGCACCGCAAGCACCATTTCCGTGCCGATATAGCCTGGGCAAATGGCGTTGACGGTGATGTTCTTGTTGGCCCCTTCCTGGGCAAGCGCCTTGGTGAAGCCGAGATCGCCAGCCTTGGCGGCAGAGTAGTTCGCCTGCCCCATCTGCCCCTTCTGACCATTGATCGAAGAGATGTTGATGATTCGGCCAAAGCTGCGCTCGCGCATCCCCTGCCAGACATGGTGCGTCATGTTGAACAGGCCGGTGAGGTTGGTATTGATGACCTCGTGCCACTGCTGCGGCGTCATCTTGTGGAACATGGCATCGCGAGTAATACCGGCATTGTTGACCAGGACTTCGACGTGGCCGAGATCGTGCTCGATCTTGGCGATGCCCTTGCCGCAGGACTCATAGTCGGTCACATCCCACTTGTGGACGGAGATGCCAGTCACATCGTGGAAAGCCCGGGCTTTTTCGTCATTGCCGGCATAGGTTGCCGCCACCTTATAGCCCGCATTGTGCAGCGCCATCGAAATAGCCGCTCCAATGCCGCGCGTCCCTCCGGTTACCAATGCCACTCTGCTCATGTGCCACTCCCCTTTTGTTGCTGCGGAGACGGGACGCTCCTACATCGAGCGCCCTCTCCACTTTCACCACGTCTTCAGGAATTCTCGCTTGAGACGCTCAGAGCGCCTCGAAGCACATTGCGACACCCATACCGCCGCCGATGCAGAGCGTAGCAAGCCCCTTGCGGGCGCCACGGCGCTTCATTTCGAACAGCAGCGTGTTGAGAATACGGGCGCCGGAGGCGCCGATGGGGTGACCGATGGCGATCGCGCCACCATTGACGTTGACGATCGACGTATCCCAGCCGAGGTCCTTGTTGACGGCGCAAGCCTGGGCTGCAAAGGCTTCATTGGCCTCGACGAGATCGAGATCGCCGACGGACCAGCCGGCTTTCTCCAACGCCCTGCGGGAGGCCGGAATGGGGCCTGTGCCCATGACCTGCGGATCGACGCCGGCAGTCGCCCAGGAGACGATGCGGGCAAGCGGCTGGATGCCACGGCGCGAGGCTTCAGCCTCGGTCATCAGAACGGCGGCGGCAGCGCCGTCATTGAGGCCGGAAGCGTTACCGGCGGTCACTGTACCTTCCTTGTCGAAGGCAGGCCTCAGCCTGACCATGCCGTCCAGCGTCGCGCCGTGGCGGATATATTCGTCGGCATCGACGATCACGTCGCCCTTGCGTGACTGGATCGTGAAAGGAACGATCTCGTCCTTGAAACGCCCGGCCTTCTGCGCAGCCTCGGCCTTGTTCTGCGAGGACACGGCAAACTGGTCCTGATCGTCGCGCGAAAGCTGCCACTGCCGCGCGACATTTTCCGCCGTGATGCCCATGTGATAGCCATAGAAGGCATCAGTCAGGCCGTCCTTGATCATGGTGTCGATCATCTTCATGTCGCCCATCTTTGTGCCGCCACGAAGATGCGCGGCGTGCGGGGCCATCGACATGGATTCCTGGCCGCCGGCGACGATGATCTTCGCATCGCCGGTCGCGATCTGCTGCATGCCAAGTGCGACGGCGCGCAGGCCGGAGCCGCAAAGCTGGTTCACGCCCCATGCGGTCGCTTCCTGTGGAATGCCGGCCTTCATCGCAGCCTGGCGAGCCGGGTTTTGCCCTTCGCCGGCCTGCAGGACCTGGCCGAGGATCACTTCGTCGACTTCCTTGGCATCGACGCCAGCACGCTCCAGCGCGCCCTTGATGGCGACGGCTCCAAGCTCATGAGCCGGGACGGTCGCAAACGCGCCGTTGAAGGAGCCGACGGCGGTGCGAGCCGCGCTGGCGACGACGATAGATGAACTGGTCATGAAAGCCTCCTCACTGAACGAACGTGTATATAAGTCGAAACTGTCAAAGCTTTGCGCCAGAGTCAAACTGCAAGAATTTCCGGTGCGCAGATTTCATGAAGCCGTCATCGCTCACAAAAATCCAATCAAAGGAAAGGGCTTGCCGCATCGCACAAACCGATTGTCACCAAGCTTCTTTTGCGTCTACACTCAGCGGTGGAGGAGTATTCCATACAATCAGACGGGGCCAGGAGACTGATAATGGCGAAGAATGACGGCCAGATCGTAATCAAGAAATACGCCAATCGCCGCCTATACAATACCGGCACCAGCACTTACGTGACGCTGGACGACCTGGCGGAGATGGTGAAGAAGGGCGAGGAATTTACCGTCCAGGATGCCAAAAGCGGCGAGGATATTACGCATTCGGTCCTGACGCAGATCATTTTCGAACAGGAATCGAAGACCGGTAACACGCTACTGCCGATTTCCTTCCTTCGGCAGTTGATCGGCTATTACGGCGATCAGATGCAGATGGTCGTGCCTAGCTTCTTGGAACATTCCATGCGCGCCTTCACCGAGCAGCAAACACAGATGCGCGAGCAGATGAACCGCGCCTTCGGTGAAACGCCGCTCGGCAAGAACCTGCAACTGCCGATGCAGATGGTCGAGGAACAGGTTCGCCGCAACACCGAGATGTTCCAGCAAGCCATGCAGATGTTCTCACCCTTCATGAAGCCGCCGGCCAAAGAAAGCCGCAAGGCCGAAGCTAAGGACATCGACGAACTGAAGGAACAGCTCCGCGCCATGCAGAGCAAGCTGGATAGCCTCTAAGATCAGTCCTCGCATCTGCAGCGGATGCGAGAGCCGTCAAGGCTCTTTGGAATCAACGAAATCTTAGGCCCACAAGCGAAAAAGGCCGGCGAAACCAGCCTGTGTGAGAAGTCCGGCAAATCAATTAAGGTGGCCGCATTGGAAACGATGCGGCCATTTTCATGGGATACATTTCAGGGACTGATCGGG
>NZ_FMAH01000015.1:45262-117408 GCF_900094545.1 Martinezella miluonensis | reverse complement strand
ACCGCATCGGCGGCGACCGTCACGCCCGACTGCAGCGAACCGGTGTCCGCCGTGGCGATCGGCGCATCGTCGGCAATCGTGAAGCTCAGTGTCGAGGTGGTGATGTTGCCGTGTGCGTCCGTCACCGTATAGGTGAACGTCTCCTGCTCGCCGCCGGCATGCACACCCGCCGTCGTCAGCGTGTAGCTGTACTTGCCGTCCGCATCGATCGACAGCGTGCCGTAGGAGCCCTGGATCTGCCAGTCGCCGCTCTTCGCATCGACCGTGGCCGCATCGCCGTGGCTGTTGGTGACACCGGTAATATGCGGATTGTCAGGATCGGCGAGCGTGATGCTGCCCTGCGCCGTCAAGGCCTCTTCCGACGGAGACGTACCGCTCTCAAGATTGGCTTCCGACAGCTTCGTCGGATCTGCCGTCTCAGGCTGGCTCGTCCGGCCGTCCGTCACCGTGAAGGTCAGCGTCGTCGTCGACTGGGTACCATTGGCATCCCTGACCGTATAGGTGAAGGTATCCGTACCGCTCTCATTCGGGTTGGCATGATAGCTGTACGAGCCATCCGCGCTCAGCGTCAGCGTCCCGAACGAGGTAGCGATCGCGCTGCCGACTTGGCCGGACTGCGCCGTCTCCGTGCTGCCTGCGGCAACGCCGACCACCTGAAGACCGCCGACAGTCGTCACGTCATTGGCAAGCACGCCATGCGCCGCATCCGACGAGATCGTCGCACCGGATTTCACCGAACCGGTATCTGCCGTGGCATCCAAGGGCGCGACGGTCTGTTGGGTTTGACTGACCTGGCCATTGCCCCGATTGCCAGCCTGGTTACCCTGGGTGTTGGTGCCGCCGTTACCATTGCCGATCACGCCGCCGGGGCCGAGGAGGCCAAGCAGGTTCAGCGGCGTACGGGCATTTCCGGCCTGACTATCAGTGAACTGGTGGCCGGAGTTCGTGCTGTTGCCGGCGTGAACCGAACCATCAGGCCCTTCAGCGACGTTGACGCCCTGCTGCTGCAGGGCAGCGACGACTGCCTGCTGTGGCAGCGTGACTTCGCCGATCAGGAAGGTCGGGACGTTCAGCGCGCCGTTGATGATGACGATGCGCGTGCCGTCGGCCTGGATGAGAACAAGGTTGCGTCCTTCGACGTGGATATCATCGATCGAGGTATTCGGCGGCAGATGGACGACGTTGCCATTGTCCGGCACGATTTGGATCGGCTGGCGGGCGTCGGCGTTTTGCGGCTCGTTAGCGTTGGGGCGTGCAGTCTTGCCGTTCGCCTGCTGCTCTGCGGCCTGTGCCAGCTCGAACGCGGCGACATCAGCATTCTGCGACAACGGCAGCGGCCGATACGCATTGATCTCGGCTGCGAGACCCTCGCTCCGGTCGCTCGATGCGAAATCGTGCGTAACCGCTTCGTGGTCTACGGTCGAAATGCGTGAATCTTCCATAGGTATGGCTCCCGGTGTCTCGTAATGTGGCGCCAATCAATTACGGGAGCGGAGTGATTGCAATACTTCGTTAACCTCACAGATATAGCCGGTTATGCAAGATCGCAGAAATATTTACCCATGGTTAACTCAACCGAAGAACCACTCCTTAAGTATACCGCTTGACTTTCCGCCAGTCGCCGTGTGCAAATGGCGCCATTATAGGCTGTCGCAGCCTGTTTTTGAGAATGGGGAGTGAGTAGTGCCGTTTGCGATCAGCCTTCCGTTGAGCCTTTTTACTGAATGGCTGCCGCGCAGACGACATCAGCAAAGAGCAGGCGGTGCTGCTCTTATCCTCTGCGCCGGGCTCGCCGGCTGCCAGATGGACGGTATCGGCCTGGCTAGCAACAGCAAGACTGACAACGTGAAAATGCCGTCCACCGCCATCGAGGAAACTTATGGGGGCGATAGCGGTACGGAAATCACGCTGCTGCTGCGCAAGGGCGCCGCAGGTCTCTACGAAGGTCCGGCCCGCGACGCGCGCGACGGGGCGATTCTCGGCGTCGGCGAGCTCGGCAACAATCAGGTTCGGCTGCGCGTAAAGGATGTCGGCCAAGGTCTTACCAACATTCCCGCGCTGGTCTCAGCAGCCAAGGGCCGAAATGCCGCGCTGATCGTCAGCTATCTGCCGCCGGCCGAGATAGCTGCCATCGCCGCCATTCCCCCCACCCAACGCCCGCCATTGCTTAATCTCGCGAGTGCTATGGCCGCGACCGGTGGCGATGTCTTCAACCTGGCCTCGGACGAAATCGATAGCGCGGCCGAGGGCGTCAAGGCGGCCGGTCCCGGAGGTCATAAAAAGATATCGGCGCTGGTGCCTGCGGATTTTTCTCAATCCGACAGCACGAGGTTGAGCAACGCCCTCTGGAATAGTGGCAACACTTTCATGGGCCTTGGCCGTTATGGCGCAAGCGATCAGGCCGCGGATATCGTTACCAAGAACCGGCCGCTCATCCAGTCGGCCGAAATCGTGGTCATTCTCGGCAGCACGTCGGAAGTCGGCATGGTGGCGAGCGCCGTGCGCAGTGCCGCCATTCCCGCTCAGGCGCTGGTGGGCACCAGCAAGTGGCCGCAAGCGGTCTATACGACGCCGGCAGCGGCAGGCGCATTTGTCGCGACCGACGATACGCAAGGCAGCGGGCTCATTGCCGAGCGCTACCAGCGCCACTTCAACCACCCGCTGACAACCTATGGCGCCTATGGCTACGACGCCATGGCGATCGTTTCCGGCCTCATTCGTTCCCAGGGACCGCAAGCCATCACCGCGGCCAACCTAATGAACAAGGTCGGTTTCCGAGGCACGACAGGGCTCTTCCGCTTCAGTGCCGCCGGCATGGTGGAGCGCAAAATGGTGATCAATACGATCGACGGCGGCAAGCTGAAGGTCGCCGTGCAGCCCTCACAGTCGTTCTGACACAGACAACCGCATCGAGCGTAGCGCGCGCCAGAGCGCGCTGTCGCCGCTGCTGTTACACTGCCTCGTCGGCAGGCTCCCGCGCCATGCCGGATCACTTCGGCACGGACGGTAACATCGTCCTTAACGATTTCCCACCAAACCCTCTAGAATTTTATACTTATTTGATCGCTCAATTTATACTTAGATTATCGACGTTTCCGAACGCCGTATTCAGATATATCGCGCATTATTCTCTCATCCAGGGAGAATTAAGCGCCAATGGAACGCAAGAGCAATAAAAATATACTTGCAGCACTTGCTGCAGCTTCCTTTGCCTTTGGCCTGTCGTCACCGATCACCTGTCTGGCGGCGACCGGCGATACTGTCCGCCCGGTCATCAACCTGCTTCAGGATCCGCTGTTCGACACAGCCATCGATCTCTTTGCGCCAACCGTCGGAAACGCGGCGAAGGCGATTGGGGGCATCAACCTTGCTGCGCTAAACCAGAGCCTCGCTGTCGAGCCGGCCGGCCTTTCGCATAACGATACGGCCCCGTTCCAGCCGGCACATCCCGCAAAGCCGTCCAACACCCCGATGGGTGACTCGGTGTTCGGAACCGTCGCCATTCCCTTCAAGCATCTTGCGGCGCTCGACAAGTTCGCCGGCCCACTCGCCGAGATCCGGTCCGGCAAAGCGCTCGATTGCGGCGCGGGTGGATGCGACGCAGCGGCCGCCGCCGTCGCAGCCGCCGAGACAAAGGTTGCCGGCGCCTCGATCCGCGACAAGATCAACACAATCAATTTCACCGTCAACCATGCCATTCGCTACGCCAGCGACATGGAAACCTATCATGTGACGGACTACTGGGCGAAGCCGAGCGAGGCCTTGGCCAACCAGCAGGGCGACTGCGAGGACTATGCCATATTGAAGATGGCTGCCCTCTACAATGCAGGCGTTGATCTCGACCACATGACGCTGGTCGTACTCTTCGACCAGCAGCGGCATTTCTACCACGCCGTCCTGTCGGTCTCCGTCAACGGCAACAATCTCATCCTCGACAACATGCGCGATGAGGTTTTGTCAGACAAGCGCATTGCAGAATACCTGCCGCTCTATTCGATTGTCGCCGGCCGCGGCTATCTACATGGCTCCCGCGATCCTCGTGCGCAAGCGGTTGCTGCGGCAATGCCGCTCGCCAAGGTGGCCCCTGGCGAAGGCGAGATCCACTGATCGGACTCGCCTTTTCGTTAGTACGGAACGAGCGCCGCACTCAGCGAAGGTGACAACATTCTCATTACAAGGAAATATAACCGATCAGCATTGGCGCCTCGTATGTCGGCGCCAGCGCCAGACTGATCTGGCCGGTCAGCGATTGCGAACCGAGGCCGATCTTGAAGCCGGTGTTCAGCGTCTTTCCACGATTGTCCGATAGGACGGAGAGCACCTCTTCGATCTGGGTGTCGATCGACAAGCGTAGCGTGCGCGCCGTCTGCTGGACATCGTCGATCAGCGGCAGGCGATGGCGCAGCATCTTCAGGAAGGCATCGTTAAAGAGCTTGATTCCGCGCTCTTGCGTCAGCACCACCGCCGGCGTCGGCGACGCCTGAAGGACCGCGTTGAGATTGGTCAGCGACGCGACGTCTTCGACGGCATCAAGCCGGCTCAGCGCCCATTTGAAGCTCAGCACGCGCAATAAAGAGGTGAGATTGCCGGTTTCCGGCATTTCGGCCGCCATGTGATAAACCAAGTCACCGATGCTGATGCCGCGTGCTTCCGACATCCGCCCGAGGCCATCCCAATAGATCCGCTCCAGGCGAATTCCGCGACGCTCGCCGCCGCCGGTCACGGCGCGGAAACGCGGCTCCATCTCGTCACCATCGACCGATGGCAAAGCTTCTTCGCGGACTATCATCGCGGCTTCGTCTTTCCCGGCTCCCTTGCGCATGACCTACCTCACCGTTCCGTCAGCGCTTCCGAGCGCGCCTTATTGATCGGCTTCATCAGATAAGTGAGGATCGCCTTGCGGCCGGTTATGATCTCGGCCGAAGCCACCATGCCGGGGATGATCGGATAGCGCTTACCGTCGCGTTCCAGCGCCGACTTGTCGGTCTTGATGCGCACGAGATAATAGGTCTCGTTCTTGTCCTTATCGACAAGGCTATCGGCAGAGATGTTAACGACCTTGCCGTCCAGCGCACCGAAGATCGAGAAATCATAAGCCGAGATCTTGATGACCGCCGGCTGATCGGCGCGTACGAAGGCAACGTCGCGGGGCGAGATCTTCGCCTCGATCAACAGACTGTCGGCTGTTGGCACGACACCGGCGATGACCTTGCCTGCTTCAACATAGGCGCCGATCGTATTGACCTCCAGCGTATTGACGATGCCGTCGACCGGGGAGCGGATATCGGTATGCTTCACTCGGTCCGATACCCCGCGGATCGTCTCATCGACGACGGAGAGTTCCGCCAGCGCCTGCCCCTTGTCGGTCAATGCCTGCTGGCGCAACTGCAGCCCGAGGTCGCCGACCTGCAGGGTCGCCTCCTTCACCGCAGCCTGCAGCCGATCCAGACTTTCAACATAGACTTTGAGCTGACCTTGCAGGTCGACCAGGTCCCGATGGACCTTTAGCACTTCCGTTTCGGCGACGAGCTTCTTCTCGCCGAGCGGCTTCAGCAGATCATAGTGCTTCTGGGCTCCGACGATATTTTGCGTCAAGCGGTCTATGTTGGCATGGGCCTCGTCCAGCTCGTTCTGGTGCTGCTTCAGACGCTGATCGAGAACATTAAGCTTGTTTTGATAGCTGGCACGATCCGCCTCGAAAAGCTTTTGTTCGTTGTTGCAGACGTCCTTGGCAGCGGCCAGAATATCAGCCGGGCAGACGAATTGTACATCGTAGGTGCCCGCCTCCTCCAAGGCGAGACGCACAACCCTGGCGCCGAGAGATCGAGCCTTGGCCACCGATTCGCCGAGCGTCGATTGCGTCGTGGTATTGTCGAGCTGGACCAGGAGATCGCCCTTGTGGACGACCTGGCCGAGATTGACATTGATCTGCTGGACGATGCCGGGCTCCGACGACTGCACGATCTGCGTCTTCGATACCGGGATCACCTTCCCCTCGCCGCGGGCGATCTCGTCGATGTCGGCCAAGGCGGCCCAGGCAATGAAGGCGGCGATCATCAAGGCGCAGAGGCCAAGGATCAGCCGTGCGAAAAATGGCGGATTGTCGTGGATATTGTGATGAGAGGCACGCATTATTGCACCACCTTGCGCTGCATGGCCTCGATGACGGCGTTCTTCGGGCCATCGGCAATGATACGGCCCTTGTCGATGACGATCAGACGGTCGACCAGCTCCAGCATGCTATGGCGATGGGTCGCCACCAGCATCGTCGTTTGCGGACCGAAGGCATTGGTCAGCTTGCTGATCAGATGGCGCTCGCTCGCGAGATCCATGGCGCCCGACGGCTCGTCGAGGAAGACGATCTTCGGTCGGGTCAGGAGCAGGCGGGCGATGGTCAACGCCTGCTTTTGCCCGTTCGACAGGTTCGCACCGCGCTCGCCGACCGGCATATCGAAACCGCGCGGGTGAACGGCAACGAATTCCTCGACGCCGGTCATGCGCGAGACGGCCAGCAACTCCTCGTCGCTGGCATCGGCCCGACCGAGCAGCAGATTTTCTTTCACCGTGCCGGAGAACAGGTCCGACGATTGGCCGGCGACGGCGACAGCGGCGCGCACCTCGGCCATGTGATACTGGCGGATATCGACACCATCGATCAGAACGCGGCCACTGGTCGGCTGGAAAAGCCCGTCGAGCAACCGGCCGAGCGTCGTCTTGCCCGAACCGATCCGGCCGATAATCCCGATCTTCTCACCGGGGGCGACCGTGAAGGACAGCTGATTGATGACCGCCTGGTCGGAACCCGGATATTGGAAAGAAACGTTCTGGAAGCTGAATCCGCCGCTGCGGATCTGCCGGTTGACGAAACCGACGGTCGACGGACGGTCATCGGGCTGCTCCATGATCTTATCGAGAATGCGCAGCGACATGGTGGCCTGGCGGAAGCGCGCCAGGGTCATGGCGATCTGCCCGAAGGGCGCACCAGCGCGGCTCGCCAGCATGACGGTAGCGACGATTGCGCCCATAGCGATTTTTCCGTCGGCGAATTCATAGGTACCTGCAACGACGATGAGCACGCTGACCATCTGCTGCAACAACATCGTCATGTTGATGGCGTTCGACGAGATGTGCTTGATATCCTCGCTGGTACGGCTCGAATATTTCGTCAACTCCTGCCAGCGGCGCAACATGGTCGCCTCGGCGCGCAGGCTCTTTAATGTCTCGATCGTCGAAATTGTCTCGACGAGCAGCGACTGGCGGCGCGATGCTTCATTCGTCGCAGTCGCCATGCGTTTGCCAATTTGCGCCTGGGCCACGAGGCCGATCACGACGGACAGAACGAAGGCGACGGCCGGAATAACCACTAGCCAGTCGGCGATCAAATAGATGACGATCAGGAAGATGACGACGAAGAGGCTGTCGATCAGCACGCCGATGGTGTTCGAAGTGAAGAATTCGCGCACGAATTCATATTGTGATACGCGGTTGGCATATTCGCCCGTCGACATCGGTCGCGAAGCCAGCGTCGAATTCAGGATCTTGTCGAAGATCAGCTGCGACAAACGCAAATCCGCCTTGCGGCCGGCATAGTCGATCAGCGACGCCCGGGCCGTCTTCAGCAGGAAATCGAAAAGATAGGCCAGCGATATCCCGGTGGTCAGCATCCAAAGCGTTGGAAACGCTTTGTTCGGCAGCACCCGGTCGTAAACATTCATGGTGAAGAGCGGCGAGGCGAGCGCGATGATGTTGATAAACAGCGCCGCTAGCATGACGCGAGCATAGGTGCGCCAGTAGGGCGCCAGCGTCGTCGCGAGCCAGTGCCGCTTTTCGATCTCCATCGCATGGCCAACACGCGCTTCTTCCGATGCATTTTGATAGAAAAGCGTGAAGGCGAACGCGGCCTGCGGATTGAGCGCGGCAAGCTCATCCCGCGTCAAGCGGGCCGGCATCCCGGCGACCGGCACGACATCAGTGACATAAGAGCCGTTTTCGGCCACTTCGAGCAATGGAAGCACGCCGCCGTCAGCAAAGGTGACGATGGCGGGACAGTCGAAATTACCGAGCCGGCAATCTCGTTCCTTGTGCTTCAGGACTTGCAGACCGACGCGTTCCGATAGTCGCTCGACGTCATCCAGCTCCATGGCTTCGAGAATTTCGTCCGGAATTCCCGAAAACAGCACAGTATCCGAGTTCGGGCGACCGTAAAATGCAGCAACCGATTTAAATGCCGACTTGAATGTCTGCAGCGGTACGCTCGCAGACACGTCAGGTGCTACGTTCAACATGAAGTACTACCCAATTCGGATCGTAACGATTAACGAATCGGCTCGAGCAGATCGATCGGCAAGCCGGGCTTCTGGTGCGAGTCGTATTTAGTGTAGCCGGGATCAGCCGTGTTCGACGAAACGGCGAACTGATCACGGGCATAGGGCGTCGCCTGATCGACCGGCTTCAGCTTCATCGTCGACAACAAACTGCCTGACGCTGCGAGGATCTTGTATTCGGCAAAGAGCGAGGCGACTTCCGCCGTCTTAGCCAAAATCTCGGTGTTGAAGCGGGTGTTCTGGGCATCCAACAGATCGAGCAGCGAGCGCTGGCCGACCTTGAATTGCTCACGATAGGACGAGACGAGCTGGGCGTTTGTCTTTTCCTGCCCGCTCAAGATACCGGCAAGCTGGGCCTGGTTGGTGCGCTCGCTCCAAGCGGAACGGACAGACTCGTCCACCTCGCGATAAGTCTGGCTCAGCGCAAAACGCTGTTCGGCGGCACGACGGACCAGTTCCTGCTGATGGGCGGTATCGATGCCGCCGTGATAGAGGTTCCACTTGGCGACGACACCAACCTGGACGTCGCTGGTGTTGCCCTTATTACCGTCCACATCGTCACCGATACGGGCGCTGCCGACAAGGTCCAGCCTCGGCAAGAAGGCAGATTTGGACCCACGGACATCGGCGTCGGCGGCATTGACGTCAGCTTTGGCCGAGAAAATCTGCGGATTGTTCTTTTGAGCGATGAAGACAGCGTCATCCAGCGTCTTCGGCAGGTAACGCCCCACGGAGGCCGGACGATTCGCTTTGGTGATCGGCTCGCCGACGACCTGAAGGAAGCGGATCTTGGTCGCATCCAGTTCCCGCTTGGCTTCCTGAAGGCGGGCATTGGCCGCTTGCAGGCGCTCACGGCCCTGATAGCGATCGGCATCGGTGAGGGCGCCGCCCTTGATGCTATCCTCGATGTTGCCGACCATCTGCTTGTGGAAGGCGACGTTCTTTTCCGCCGCCGCGACGATTTCCGTCTGCAGCAAGTATTCGAGATAATTCTGGGTTACTTCAAGCGCCAAGGCTTCCGAGCGCTGCTGGACGCGAAAAGATGCGCCGTCAACACGGGCTGCCTGCTTGTCCTTTTGTGCCTTGCGATCACCGCCATCAAACAGCGTCTGCGTAATAGTCAAGCTTACGTCGGCTGGACTCAGGTAATCCCTGCTACGTGTCAAAGCTCCGGATGTGGCGTCCGAAAGTCTACGGCGACCATAGCCCGATTCCAGATCGACAGAAGGCAAGTAAAGCCCCCTTGCCTGACGCAGCTGGAACTCGGTTGCCTCCCGATTCTGCGCAGCCTGCATGATCTGCGGGTTAGTTTTCATTGTCTTATCAATTGCCTGCTGCAATGTCATCGCGTAAGCAGCACCACTCAACAAAGAACTGACGGCTACCGAAATCCCGATTGCCACAATCAATCGCTTTCCATAAACCAAAATGGCACCTTTCCCCAACAACAATACTTTGCCAACATGCTTTCTAAAGCTTATTCATCTATTAGGCTAAACGAACTCACGTCTTCTTGCAAAGTAGATTCCCAATTATTTTCTGAAGCAGTTAATATCGCAGCCCGCAAGCCTTACCTATAACAATCTGTTGACTATTTTTGGACTTTTCACAGCCTCGACGAGGGTGTTGCACAATTGCAAATGGCCTCTCATGGCGATCTGATCGATGACTCACGGGAGGTTAACTACTGAACTGCGCGAGATATATTCCAAAAAGCTAAATAATGCCTGGCGGCGTAAGGATCAGCGCTTTGCTCGTCAGTAAAACTGCGCAGATGTGGTTCGCTCCGGGAATGTGGTACAATTGTGCAGGTACACTTCTCGTATCAACTGGCTTGCTCTAGCCGTTTTTAATCTCTTTGGTTGTACAAATGGGGAATGTTCGGGGCGGCGGCGATGCGACATCGAGCCAACCGGTCGGTACGAAGCGCTCACGCCGGGATCAGTTCGGTCTGACGATCGACTAGGAGCCTTCAGTGCTACCAGACATGCGGCAGGTCTTGGCCTACTTCATTGTGTGAACGATAGACCTTTTGGCCTATACTCTCCTGCTTGAAGGATTTGATGACACTCTCGGAAACTGCATGACTTGGCAGTTTGCGCGAGAATATTAAGCCCGGTACAATTAATGGCTTTCCGGTCACTACGGCTTAAGGCTTTAATGCTAAGCCGTTGTTCCGGAGGAACAACCTATATGCTCCTGAGATTGCAGAATGAAATCCTCGAGCTGATTGCCTCCGGCGAGCGCCTTGAGGCGACACTCGATCATCTCTGCCGTCTTATCGAGGAACGAGTTCCCCGTATCGCATGTTCCGTCCTGCTGGTGCAGGACGGCCTCTTGCGCCCGCTGGCCGGTCCAAAGCTTCCAGAATACTACGCAAGAGCTCTTGACGGCATAGCGATCGGCCCGGACGTCGGCTCCTGCGGGGCAGCCGCATATCTTGCGCAGCCGGTTGCCGTCCAAGACATCCTGACAGATGCAAAGTGGGCACCCTATCGACACTTGATCAAACCGCTGGGATATCGCGCTTGCTGGTCGAGCCCGATCAAGAAGGCAGACGGATCGGTCGTCGGTACATTTGCCTTTTACTATGAGGAGCCGCGTGGCCCCTCGAGGATCGAGAGAAAACTCGTCGCTGCCTCGATTCATCTCTGCACAATCGCAATAGAGCGTCACCATCGCGCGATGGAGCGTCATCGGCTTGCATATCACGACGCGCTGACTGGTTTGCCAAACAGGGCAGCCTTCGATCGCCATGCCAACCAGATAGCTCGCGACGGCCTTGGTCTCATATTGTTAGACCTCGATAATCTCAAGTTCACGAATGATACGTTTGGACATCGAGTTGGCGACGAACTGATCAAGGAAGTTGCCGCGAGATTGCACAGCGTGACGGAGCATCTTTTCCGTTTGGGCGGTGACGAGTTCGCAATTATATGTGAAGCTCGCGATATTGACGAACTTAGAGATTTGGCGGCGTCCTGCCTGAGCCTTCTTAAGGCGCCGGCCTGTTGTGGTGGGCACACTGTGCTACCGCTCGCAACGGCGGGCGGCGCCTTGTGCAAACCGGGCGTTACGATGGAAGTCACGCGGCATCAAGCCGATCTCGCGCTCTATCACGCCAAGGATACGGCCAAGGGCCTATTCCAGGCATTCGATGCGACCGTCGCAACAGCAATTACGTCACGCCTCAATGCCATTCGTGATGTGACGCTCGCTCTTGCCGAAAACAGAATTGTGCCGTTCTACCAACCAGTTGTCGATCTGCGGACCGGCAAATTCGTCGGTGTGGAGGCACTTTGCCGCATAAGGCGACAAGATGGAAGCTATGCGTCGGCCGCCGAGTTCTTCGAGGCCATGCACGACGCCCATATCGCTTCAGAGATCACAGGGCGCATGCTCGACAAAATGACATCCGATGTCACGGGCTGGCGCCGGCAAGGCATTGAAATCGGCCACATCGCAATCAACGTCACCGCGGCCGATTTTCAGACCGGCGGTCTCAAGGAGCGCCTGTCACGCTTCGTCGATCGAGTTGGTATTGCTCCGCGGAACGTAATCGTTGAGGTGACCGAGACCGTTTACCTGGAGCAGCGCGCCAACGCTATCCGCGACACCATCTCGGATCTGAGAGCCGCGGACTTCAAGATCGCTCTAGACGATTTCGGAACGGGCTACGCAGCACTTTCTCATCTTCTAAAGGTCAAGGTCGACATCATCAAAATCGACCGCTCGTTCACGAAGCTCATGGAGAGCGATAGTGGCGCCGCTGCGATCGTGGAGGGGATGGTCGAGATCGCGCGCCGCATGGACATCGAAGTTATCGCCGAGGGGGTCGAAACCGTCTCCCATGCCAGTCTCCTCCGGGAAATGGGATGCATACTGGCGCAAGGATACTTTTATTCAAAGGCTGTGGATGCACGGTCATACGCGGAACTCGTCTTATCGATGACGTCGGCCGCTCGTCTTCCGTCATAGACGAAGTTAAGCGACGAGCTGCAGGATCAATCGCTTACAAAGCGAGCGCACAATATCCGCTGCGCCTCAGAATGAACCAGACAGCTTCTTATCCGCACCGAACGCCTTCATTGCCTTCAATTTCACCACCCGGGTTGCAGCATTCCAACGGAGTGCCTGGCCAATGCCAAGCTCGGACAGGCACAGGTCAAATTACTGTGCCGAACCGGTTTTCCATTGAACTCAGCAATGGAGCCCCTGACTGGGGATTGAACCGAACCCCGATCACATCACCGGCGAAGATAACGCTTTACTGGGGAACTCCTGGCGACGTCCGAAGACCCTCAATAACGCGACCACTGACGACCGCGACCTGCCGATTCGGCCCGATCAAACTCGACCTCCCATCGCAATTGCCTCAAGCGGTGCCGGCCGTTTTCGAAGATTGTATTTCTACATAACATCCATTGTGTACTCATAGTATACAATTTTATTGACTCGCCAGCGCACCTGTGAGACCTTTCCCCCATCGGCAGGAACCGCTGGGCTCAGTTCCCTGCAAAATTTCAAGGAGGAGGTCGCGATGAAGGGCGGGAAGAACAGTCTTTACGACGATCTGAAGCGTCAAATTCTAACCATGGAACTCGACCCCGATCAGGATCTGGACGAAGTCAGTCTTAGCGAGCAATACGGGCTCTCCCGCACGCCCGTCCGGGAAATCTTCCGGCGCCTGGAAGGCGAAGGCTATATCGACATCCGGGCAAATCGCGGCGCGCGCGTCAGCCCAATGAACCATCAGACCCTCAGGCACTTCTTCCTGGTGGCGCCGATGATCTATGCCGCAATCGGCAGGCTTGCGGTTCAAAACTTCAAACCGAAGCAACTCATCGACCTGAAGGAAACACAGGATCGGTTTCGATCCGCAAGCAGCTCCGGCGATGCTCTCGCCATGGTGCTCGAGAACAATCGTTTCCACGAAATCATCGGAGAAATGTCGTTCAACGCCTATCTGCAACCGAGCCTGGGTCGCCTGCTGATCGACCATGCGCGGATCGGCCATACCTTCTTCCGACCAAAGAATGACGACATGCGCGAACGGCTTCAGCTCGCCGTGGAGCACCATGACGGCTTCATCGAGGCGATCGCGCAACACGATGAGGACACCGTCGTAGACCTGGTGTTCGAGCATTGGGAACTGTCGCGCGAGAACATGGAGATGTTTATCGCTCCGCAGGGAATGAAGGCGGACGCGCTTGTCGAAGTGCCCGTCACATTGATGGAGAAATCGTCTTGAATTTCGAAGGCATCTACACCCCGGCGATCACGCCGCATGGACCGGACGGCCAGATCGACAAAGCCGCGTTCGCCGCCGTCCTGGAATCGCTCATTGAGGCCAAGATCCATGGGATCATCATCGGCGGTTCCACCGGCGAATATTATGCCCAGTCCATGCAAGAGAGGTTCGACCTTGCCGCCTACGCCAAGCAGGTCGTCGCAAACCGCCTGCCGCTGATTGTAGGCACAGGCGCGACCCGTACGGAAGATTCCGTTGCCTATGCCACGGCGGCAAAGGAGATCGGCGCAGATGCAATCCTCGTAACCTCGCCGCCATATGCGCTGCCGACGGAGAAGGAAAACGCCATTCACGCATTGACGGTCGACCGCGCCGCCAACCTGCCGATCATGCTCTACAACTATCCTGCCCGCATGGGCGTGATGATGGGCGACGATTATTTCTCGCGCGTGGGCAGATCCAGGAACGTCAAGGCCATCAAGGAAAGCTCCGGGGAGATGGCAAATGTCCATCTGCTGGCGAGGAAGTTTCCACATATCGCATTGTCGTGCGGTTGGGATGACCAGGCGCTCGAATTCTTCGCCTGGGGTGCAAAAAGCTGGGTCTGTGCCGGCTCCAACTTCTTGCCGCGCGAGCATGTCGCCCTCTACGAAGCCTGTGTAATCGAGAAGAATTTCGACAAGGGCCGCGCCATCATGAAGGCGATGCTTCCGCTGATGGATTTTCTCGAAACCGGAAAATTCGTGCAATCCATCAAACACGGCTGCGAGATCGCCGGCCTTAAGGCAGGCCCGGTTCGCGCGCCGCTGCGCGGAATGACCTCCGAAGAAAAGAGAACCCTCCAGACTGTCGTCGCCACCTTGAAGCGCACGGTCGCCCAGATCATGTCGGGAGCCAATCATGCATGAACCCTTGACCGCAGCTGAATACAAGGCGATTGTCGGCAGTATTCAATTCCCGACAAATGCCTTTATCGATGGCGCTTTCCGTCCATCCAATTCCGGCAAGACATTCAAGACGACCAATCCCGCAACGGGTGAGACGCTCGCCGAGATTGCCGCTTGCGATGCGAGTGATGTCGATCTCGCCGTCTCGAAAGCAAGGGACGCGTTCGAGGATGGCCGTTGGCGCCTTCAATCTCCCGGCGATCGCAAGGCCACGCTCATCAAATTCGCGAAACTGCTGGAAGACAACCGCCATGAACTCGCCGTCATGGAAAGCCTCGACAGCGGCAAGCCGGTCCGCGAGTGCCAGACCGTCGATGTCCCAGACACGATCCATACCATCCGCTGGCATGCCGAACTGATCGACAAGCTTTACGACAACACCGCCCCTGTCGGCGCCAACGCGCTCACCATGGTCGTGCGCGAGCCCATCGGCGTCGTCGGCTGCGTGCTTCCCTGGAATTTCCCGCTTCTGATGCTCGCCTGGAAGATCGGTCCCGCTCTGGCGTCGGGCTGCTCGGTCGTCGTCAAGCCTGCCCAGGAGACGACGCTGACGACGCTTCGTGTTGCCGAACTTGCGCATGAGGCTGGCATCCCAGCCGGGGTCTTCAATGTCATCCCAGGCGGCGGCAAAGACGTTGGAGAGCCGATCGGCCTGCACATGGACGTGGACATGGTGGCCTTTACGGGATCCACCCCGACCGGACGGCGCTTCCTGCGCTATGCGGCGGATTCCAACCTCAAGAAAGTCGTTCTCGAGTGCGGCGGCAAGAACCCCGCCGTGGTGCTTGAAGATGCCGAGGATCTGGATCTCGTCGCCGAGCAAGTGGTCAACGGTGCCTTCTGGAACATGGGCGAGAATTGCTCTGCGACCTCACGTCTGATCGTGCAATCGAGCGTCAAGGACGAGTTGCTCAAGCGCATCGGCGCCTATATGCGCGAGTGGAAGACGGGCGATCCGCTCGACCCGGAAAACCGCATCGGTGCCCTCGTCAGCAAGAACCATTTCGAGAAGGTTTCGTCGTTTCTTGATGACGTCAAGACCGAAGGGCTTTCGGTGGCTTATGGCGGAGAATCCCGCGGCGGCATCTACATCGAGCCGACGGTCGTCGACAAGGTCACGCCTTCGAGCCGACTGTTTCAGGAGGAGATTTTCGGGCCGATCCTGTCGGTAACGACATTCGAGACCCTTGCCGAGGCCATCACTCTTGCCAACGATACCAACTACGGCCTCACGGCGTCGATCTATACCGGAAGCCTCAAGAAGGCCATCCGGCTATCGCGAGAGATTCGGGCCGGCGTCGTTACCGTCAACTGCTTCGGCGAAGGCGACGCGACGACGCCGTTCGGCGGCTACAAGGAGTCCGGCTTCGGCGGACGTGACAAGTCGATCTTCGCACACGACAACTATTGCGAACTGAAGACAATCTGGATCGACGTCTCCGATCGCTCAGTGGATGAGACGATCCGATGACCACGAGGTCCGTCAAACGTTTGCCGGCGGAAAACGGCGTCTCGGGCTGGGAGGCGATCAGTCGACGTTCGTTCCCGGTCCGGAGCCTGGAAGGCAACGTGACCGCGGACTGGCTGGTCATTGGCGCGGGCTTTGCCGGGCTCTCGGCGGCTCGCCGTCTGCTGCAGCTTCGGCCCGACGATAAAATCGTGGTGCTTGACGCAAGCGAAGTCGCCAAAGGCACGTCGGGCCGCAATTCCGGCTTCATGATCGACGTCCCGCATAACCTGTCATCGAGTGAATATTCGAGTGGCGGCTTGGACGCCACTCGCATGGAGATGGCTCAGAACAGGGCTGCCATCGCTTTCGCGAGAGACGCCGCGGACGAATACGGCATGTCGTCAGAAACCGTCGACCCGGCGGGCAAGATCAATGCCGCGGCGACCGCGCGCGGAATGAAACTGAATATCAGCTTCGGTCAGTCCCTGAAGAGCGCCGGCGAAAAGCACGCCTATCTCGACGCGTCCGAAATGCGCAAGCTGACCGGTTCCGATTATTACCTTGGCGGCCTCTATACGCCGGGCGCGGTCCTGATCCAGCCGGCCGATTATGTTCGCGAACTTGCCGCAGGGCTGTCGCGCAAAATCGACATCTTCGAAGGATCGCCGGTGACCGCGCTGACGCGGGATAAAGGAATCTGGACGGCTATCTCCACTCGCGGCAAGGTCACCGCCCCAAACGTTATCCTGGGTGTCAACGGCCACATCGACGACTTCGGCCACTTCCGCGGCCGTCTGATGCATATCTTCGCCTACGCCTCGATGACGGCTCCATTCCCAGCCGAAGAGCTCGGCCGAAAAGTTTCAGGGCGGGATAGATGGGCACTGCTTCCCGCCGACGCCATGGGCGCGACGGTGCGAAAGATCACCTCCGGCGGACAGTCTCGTATCGTCATTCGAACGAAATACACCTACGAGACGACGATCATCGTTTCCGACCGGCGAATGGCCAAGATGGCCGAAGAGCATAGAAATTCGCTCGACGCACGCTTTCCCGGGCTGAAAGGCATTCCTTTTGAATACAGCTGGGCCGGGCGTTTATGCTTGAGCCGGAATCATGTGCCGGCATTCGGCGCGCTCGACGAAGGGCTTTACTCGGCATGCTGCGAGAATGGGCTCGGCACCGTCAAGAGCACATTGGCAGGCATTATGGCCGCTGAACTGGCAACCGGCACTGCCTCCCAGCAACTCGAACAATACATGGATCACGCCGCGCCGTCCCGGTTGCCACCGGAACCGTTCGCATGGCTCGGCATCAATTCAGTGATCCGTTTGCAGGAATTGCGCGCAGGCCGCGAGGGATGATCCGTCGCCGCGCAATGTGAAGACCGAGCCGATCGCAGGTCTTCAATAAAATGGGAACGAAAACTAGGAGTGAGAAAAATGAAGACTTTGTGGAAGGCGCTCTGCGCAGCCGCGATGGTCGGAATGACCGTATTTTCCGCGCATGCGGAAGAGAAGAGCATCACCGTGGGAACGATGTCATGGGAGGACCTGACACCGATCACTGGGATCACCAAAAAAGTGTTGGAGGATGCCGGCTACACCGTGAAGGTCGTACCATTCTCCGAATGGGGCATTGCCTATGCAGCGCTCGGCAAGGGCGACATCCAGATCCTCGCCTCTCAGACCGACTATGTGGCACAGGATTACTGGGATAAAAACAAGAAACGCCTCGAGAAGATTTCGCCGGTCTCGCACGGCCTGTTCCAAGGCGTTGCCGTACCGAAATACGTACCGATCGACTCCATGGACCAGTTGAACGCCAATGCCGACAAGTTCGGCGGCAAGATCGTCGGCATCGAGCCGGGTTCGGGCCTGATGCGCGATACTGCCAATGCCGTCAAGGGCTATGACCTGAAACTGCAGCTCGTCGAGGGCAGCACCGCAGCCATGACTGCGGCCCTGAAGTCGGCCGTCGACCGGAAGGAATGGATCGCCGTGACCATCTGGGAGCCATCCTGGATGATGCAGAAATACGACGTGAAATTCCTGAAGGACCCCAAGGGCATCTTCCCACCGCCGCAAAGCTATTACTGGGTCGGCAAGAAGGGATTCTCCGCCGATTATCCGCATGCGCGTGAAGTCATCGCCAGCGTCTATGTGCCGCTTGCCGACATCACCGCGATCAACAGCGCCGTGAATGACGGGAAAACGATGGATCAGGCAGTCGCCGCATGGATCGGCAGCCACGCCGATCTCATCAAGCGCTGGGAAAACATCAACACCAACTGACGCCTAACACGGGTCGCCATCAGGGCGGCCCGCATCCCTCAACGAAGACGAACAGGCCGGCAATGGACTGGCCCCGCGGGGAATACGATGAACACTGTCATGGATAACGCCAATGAAGTCCTGGTCGATTGCCAGAACGTTTGGAAGATATTCGGTGCGCGCGCGACCGCCGCTGTGAAGGCCGTTTCCGAACGCGGCCTCTCCAAGAAACAGGTGCTTCAGGAATTCAATTGTGTCGTCGGTGTCTCCGATGCCCATCTTCAGGTCCGCCGCGGCGAGATCTTCTGCATCATGGGGCTTTCCGGAAGCGGCAAATCCACCTTGGTCCGCCTGCTCAATCGCCTTATCGAACCGAGCCTTGGCAGGATCGCGATCAAGGGCCGGGAAATTGCCAAGTTGAATGCAGCCGAGCTGCGCGACATGCGCGCACGCAACATCGGCATGGTATTCCAGAGCGTGGCGTTGCTGCCAAATCGCACGGTCTTGGAAAATGCGGCCTTCGGGTTGGAAGTTCGCGGTGTGCCGAAAGAGCAGCGCAACACGACGGCTCGGGCTGCGCTCGACAAGGTCGGCCTTTCCGACTGGACAGCCCGGTATCCCTCGGAATTGTCGGGCGGCATGCAGCAACGTGTCGGCCTCGCCCGCGCCCTGGCGGCCGACCCCGAGATCATTCTCATGGATGAGCCGTTCAGCGCACTTGATCCACTCATCCGCCGCCAGTTGCAGGACGAGTTCCGGCAGTTGACGAAGTCGCTCGGAAAGTCCGCGGTCTTCATCACGCATGATCTCGAAGAAGCCATTCGTATCGGCGATCGTATCGCCATCATGAAGGACGGCGTCATTGTCCAGGTGGGAACCGCGGAAGAGATCGTAACGAAGCCCGCCGACGACTACGTCGCCGATTTCGTGGCTGGCATATCCAGGGTTCATCTCGTCAAGGCGCATTCGGTGATGCAATCGATCGCCGAATACAGGAACCTGCAACCGCAGCAGGACGTGAACGCACTGCCAACGACCAATCCGGAGGCGGATATCGGCGAACTCATCGACCTGACGATGAAATCGGAGCGCGATGCCCTGGCAGTGGTCGACAATGGTTCCATCGTCGGCGTGGTCACGACACGCGGGCTGCTTCGGGGCGTCGCCGGATCCCCAGCGCAACAGAATATGACGGCCTGAGAGGACGAAAGCAAATGGACATCTCGGTCATTGCAGACGCATTCGATGCCTGGACCGACGACGCGCTAGGCTGGATCAGCGACAACGGCAACTGGATATTCGACCCATTACGGACCGTGCTGGAGGGAACGTACAATGGCGTTCTCTGGCTCCTTCAACTCCCGCCTTTCTACGTCATCGCGATCATCGGGGCACTGTTTGCATGGCGGCTGATCAACGTCGCATCCGGTCTTCTTGCCGGCTTGGCACTTTTCTTCTGCGCGGTCATGGGCCTTTGGAACGAAACCATCAGCACCCTTGCACTTGTGACCACCGCCACGCTCTTCGCCTTGATGATCGGAATCCCGATGGGGATTGTCGCAGGATTTCTGCAATGGTTCGACAGGTTCCTGGAGCCGATCCTCGATCTCATCCAGACGCTGCCTCCCTATATCTACCTTCTTCCCGCCATTGCGCTTCTTGGCTTTGGCCCTGCAACCGCATTGGTGGCGACGTTCATCGTCGCAATGCCCCCCGCCATTCGCCTGACTTCGCTCGGCATCCGCATGACACCGCCTGCCTTCATTGAATTGGGCCAGGCGAGCGGCCTGACACCATGGCAGATGTTCACGAAAATCAGGCTGCCATTTGCGATTCCAAGCGTCATGGCCGGCATTAACCAGAGCTTGATGATGGCATTCGGCATGGTGGTGATCGCCGGTATCGTTGGTTCCGGCGGCCTCGGCCAAACCATCTACAGCGCGGTACGCACGCTCGATATGGCGACATCGATCAACGCTGCGATCGCGATCGTCATCCTGACCATGGTGCTCGACCGATTGACGCAGAGCGCGGCCCGCCGCGCCAAGGTAGGTGCAAGATGAATCTCGATCTCCTTCGGTTCTCGCCCGGCATATATTTCGCTCCGGCCGTCGACTGGCTGAACACCAACTTCCATCCCCTTTTCGAGGCCATCACCAATGTGATCGAAGCCGTGCTCGGGGCCTTGGAATCCGCTCTGCTCTACCCGCCGCCCTATGCGGTCATTGTCGCTGCCGTCCTGCTGGCCGCTCTCGCGATCAACATCAGGGTCTCGGTGGTTACGGCAATCGCCCTCGCCTTCTGCCTACTGGCAGGACTTTGGGCCGCGTCCATGCAGACACTCGCCTTGGTAACGGTGGCGGTCGCCATTTCGGTCACGATCGCATTTCCCTTCGGCATCCTTGCGTCACGCCACAAGGGCTTCGAGATCGCCATAAGGCCGCTGCTCGACATTATGCAAACGGTACCGCCGTGGGTCTATCTCATCCCGGCAGTCATGATCTTCAGTCTTGGCCGCGTGCCAGCGATCATCGCCACAATCGTCTATGGCGTGCCGCCGATGCTCCGCCTGACGACACTGGCATTCAATCAGGTGCCGAAGGATCTTCTGGAACTCGGTCAGGCCACTGGCGCACCACCGCGTTCGATCCTGTTCAAGATCGAGATACCGTCCGCCATGCCCACCCTGCTTGTCGGCCTCAACCAGTGCATCCTTCTTTCGCTGGCTATGGTCGTCCTTGCCGGGCTCGTCGGGGCGGGCGGGCTGGGAGCCGAGGTAACCCGGGGCCTGACCCGGATGGAAATGGGGCTCGGCCTGCGCGCCGGGCTCGCCATCGTTGCCATCGCGATCCTGCTCGATCGGCTGTCGAAGGGCGTCCTGCAAGGACGGTCGCGGTCTTCGGACATGAATGCCTGAGCGGAAAGACCATCGAATGCGTCACAGCTTTTTCTGCATCGACTCCCATACCTGCGGCAATCCGGTAAGGCTGGTTGCCGGTGGCGGACCTTTGCTTCCACACCTTCCGATCGCCGAACGTCGTGAAATTTTTGTGCGCGATCATGACTGGATCCGGCAAGCATTGATGTTCGAGCCGCGCGGCCACGACATCATGTCCGGGGCAATCATCTATCCCGCCTTTCGTGACGACTGCGACTTTGCGGTTCTCTTCATCGAAGTCAGCGGATGTCTGCCCATGTGCGGAGCCGGGACGATCGGGCTGGTGACGGCGGCGATCGAGGAAGGCCTCGTCACACCGCGCATTCCCGGAAAACTCTCGATCGAGACACCGGCGGGCCGCGTCGACATCGACTATGACAAGCCTGGTGAGTTTGTCGAAGCCGTCCGCATGTTCAATGTCGCAAGCTATCTGCATGCGGCGGATGTCGAGGTGGATGTGCCAGGACTCGGCCTCCTGACGATCGATGTCTCCTATGGCGGAAATTATTATGCGGTCGTCGAACCGCAGGGAAACTGGCCCGGCTTGGATGGCATGTCGAGCGATGACATCGTCGACATCAGCAGGAAGCTGCGGGATGCCCTCGCACCGATTTGCGATCCGGTTCATCCGGAAAACCAGCGGATTCGCGGAGTTCACCATGTCTTATGGTGCGACGCCCCGACGAGTGACAACGCCGATGGTCGAGGCGCCGTTTTTTATGGCGACAAGGCGATCGACCGCTCCCCCGGCGGCACTGGAACTTCGGCACGATTGGCGCAGTTGCATGGCAAGGGTCGCCTGAGGGTTGGCGACAGCTTTCGGCAGGAGAGCTTGATCGGCACCATATTCGAGGGCCGCATCGAGGCCGAAGTGAAAATCGGAGACTTCAAGGGCATAAAGCCCAGCGTTGGAGGCTGGGCCCGGATCATCGGCCACAACACGATCTTCGTCGACGATCACGATCCCTTGGCGTATGGTTTCCAGATCAAGTAGAAGGGCTTGATCACACGAGGCGATGCATGAAATCCGTCAAAGATGAAGTTAAACACAGTCCCTTAAAAGTCGGGTTTGTACTCGCACGATCATTTACTCTTTCCGCCTTCGCGTTGTTTATCGATACGCTGAGATTGGCGAGCGACGAGGCCGACAAATCCGGCAGAGTGCTGGCCGATTGGCATTTGCTGGGGAGCACACGGCATCTCATCACATCCAGCTGCGGTGTCCAGGTCGCACCGACATCGGATTTTATCGACCCGCGCGAGTTCCACTACATTGTGGTGGTGGGCGGGCTTTTGAACTCCGACGTCACGATCGACAGTCAAACCTCGGACTATCTGAAGAGAGCTGCAGCTCAAAAAATCCCGCTGATCGGGGTTTGCACCGGCACATTCATTTTAGCGCGTCTCGGTCTAATGAAGACACACCAAACCTGCGTCAGCTGGCTTCACTATCAGGCCTATCGGGAGCAGTTTCCGGACAACCCGGTTCGCTCCGACCGCCTGTTCAATCTCGATCGGAACCGCGGATCATGCGCTGGCGGCAGCAGCTCTGCCGATATGGCTGCCTTTCTCGTCAGACGGCATATCAGCAAGGACGCTGAACGAAACGCGCTGGAAGTCCTGCAAATCGAGCGAGCCCGATCTGGGCTAGACATACAGCCGCGCAAGCCGCTTGCCATCCAATGTCAGGATCCGCGCCTGAAGGCGGTCCTGATCACCATGGAGAGCCATATCGAAGATGTCATACCGACCGAAGATCTTGCGGCATCCGTCGGGTTGTCGAGGCGACAGCTCGAACGCTTGTTCACGGAGGAAATGAAAACGTCGCCTGGAGCCGTCTACACACGCATTCGCATGGAACGCGCCAAGCAGTTGGTTCTCCAGACACAGGCGCCGCTCATCGAAATTGCGCTCGAGGTCGGCTTTGACAGCGCTTCCCATTTTGCAAGGCTCTTTCGCAGGCTCTATGGCCAATCACCGACGGAGCTGCGCCGCGCACATGCCTGAAGCGTTCGTCCAGACCTAGCGCGGCAACGCCCACGAATTTCCAAACCATTGCATTTGCCCCTCCGATGGGAGACCAAACGATTGAGATCAGCCGTGGAGCGCTGCGGTCAACCAGGCTGCCGCCTGGTCGCTGGCGATCGTTCGTCTTGCCTTCAGCGGCAGCAAGACGTTGTAGCGGCCTTCATCCATCAGTTTTGAATCGTCGCATGGCACGAGCGTTCCATCCTCCAGGAATGTCTGGATGAGCGCTCCCCAGCCGAGCGCCACGCCTTGCCCTGCCCGCGCGGCGAAGATCGTTTCCGTGTAATGATTGAAGCGAAGCGAGGGCCGTGCTTCAAATGTCGCGCTCGATTTGGCAAGCCACTGCGTCCAGGACAGCCAGGATCGATCCGCCGCATCCGTCTCGATGAAATCGTCCTTTGCCGACAAGGGCCCGGCTGCTCGTCTTCGAAAATACTCCGGCGAACAGACCGGCATGATGACGTCCCCGCGCGACGCTATGACCGTTCCATCACCGAATGGAGGCGAGCCATATCGGATCGCGATATCAACCTCACCGCTGTCGAGGTCGATCTTTGCGTCCTGCGAGATGACCCTGATTTGAATGCCCGGGTTGCGGTCGCGAAAATCGGCCAGGCGCGGAAGCAGCCAGAACGAGGAAAAAGCGACAGTCGCTCCGATGGTGACCACGGCCTGGGACGATGCTTTGATCGCCTCGATCGTATCCACAATATTGGCGAAACTCTGCGCCAATGACAAACCCAGCGTGAGACAGGCGGCGGTCGGCTCAATGGCGCGATGTTTACGCAGGAACATTGGTTGGCCAAGCTCATCCTCGAGCAGGGCGATCTGCCGGCTGACCGCCGCCTGTGTGACACCCAGTTCTCCGGCCGCAGCCGTAAAGCTCTTTCGTCTGAGGACCGCCTCCAGCATCAGCAGTCCGGTCAATGACGGCAGACGTCTCCGAAACCGCATGCGCCCCTCCATCCATAAGTCTAGGTTATGTCAACTTGAGAATTAATGCCGTTGAAAGCACTGCGGAGCAAGCGCACGCTGCAGATATCAACGCATAAGAGGCGCTCATGCTAAACAGACTTCCTTCGTCAATTTCGGCACTCCTTGACGCCCGCGCGGACGGACATTCCCTGCCGGCAGGCCTCTATACGCGCGAAGACGTCTTCGACGCGGATATGGACGTGTTCTTCCATAGGCACTGGATTTGTGTCGGGCTCGACTGCGACGTGCCGGAGCCTGGTGACGCCACGGTCATCGACATTGGCAACACGAGCCTGATCCTCCTGCGTGATGACGACAATGAGATCCGTGTTCTACACAATGTCTGTCGCCATCGCGGCTCCCGTCTCCTCGATGCAGGCAAGACGATCATCTCGAAGCTCGTCTGTCCCTATCACACCTGGACCTACGAATTGACGGGCGAATTGAGCTATGCGCCGCACATGGGCAAGGAGTTCGACAAGGATTGTCACGGCCTCAAACCCGTCGCATTCAAATCGATTGGTGGCCTCATCTACATCTGTCTTTCCGACAATCCCCCCGAAGATATCGATGTCCTGGAAAAGACCATGGTGGAGCGGCTGGCACCCTACGATATCAGGAATGCCAAAGTCGCCCATCAGACCGATGTCATCGAAGACGGCAACTGGAAGCTCACGATGGAAAACAATCGTGAATGCTATCATTGCTCGGCAAACCATCCCGAGCTTTGCGTGTCGTTCGTCGATCTCGATTTCGGCTTCGATCCCGAAACGCTGAGCCCCGATGATCGCGCCCAGGCCGAAGAGCATTTCCGGCTCTATGAACAGAAAACGACGGCCTGGGAGGCAGATGGCTATCCTTCTGCCGCCGTCGAACAGCTTGCGGACTGCGCGACCAACTTCAGAACCCAGCGTCTGATCATCGCCGGCGCCGGTGAATCCCAGACACACGACGCGACGGCGGCATCATCGAAGCTGCTCGGGCATATGACCCGCAAGGATCTCGGCGACACCCATCTATGGGGGCACAATAGCTGGAACCATTTCATGGGCGATCACGCCGTGGTGGCGACCGTCATCCCCCTGTCCGCCGGCAAGACTTTGGTCAGAACCAAATGGCTCGTCCACAAGGACGCCGTCGAAGGCGTCGACTATGATCTCGACAAGCTGACGGATGTCTGGATCGCGACCACGGACCAGGATGCCAACCTGGTCGCACGCTCCCATGCCGGTGCCCTTGATCCCGCCTATCGGCCGGGTCCCTATTCGCGCTTTTCGGAGACCAACCTCGATAAGTTCGCGACCTGGTACATTGATCGGATGCGCGCCCATGGCTACTGACGTCATGCAGAAACAAAGCATTTCGGCCACCCCTGGCAGTTGGGATAGCGAGCACGACGACGCGCTCGTCTGTATCGACATCCACCAGGAAACCCATGATGTGCGCAGCTTCACCTTCGCATCCTGCGAAGGCAAGCGCTTCGGCTTCGAAAGCGGCCAGTATTTTCTGTTCGATGTCCCTGTCGGCGATGCTGTCGAACCGCGCTGCTACAGTATTTCGTCGTCACCGCATCGACCCAACGCCTTCACGGTTACCGTCAAGAGGGTCGCAAGCGGCAGAGCGTCGAACTGGCTCCACGATAACCTTGCCGTTGGGATGAGATTAAAAGCGCAAGGTCCTCTCGGGCACTTCATTCGCCCACGCGATAGTGCGCGAAAACTCCTTCTTCTCTCCGGTGGATCCGGCATAACGCCGGTCATGTCGATCGTGCGCGACCTGGCTGATAGCTGCGAGCCGTCAGACATCGCCTTTGTCCATGCGGCGCGCACACCGCTCGATCTCATTTTCCGGCAAGAGCTCGCATGGCTGGCCTCGAAAATGAAGGGATTGAGGTTGCACTTCCTGCCGGAAGGCGTCAGTGGTGAGCCATCCTGGCCAGGGCTTACCGGGCGTATCTCGCCGGAATTCATCAAGCTCGCCGTGCCCGATATCGCCGACAGAATTGTGATGTGCTGCGGCCCGGCGCCCTTCATGGCCGCGGCACGCTCGATATCATCAGCCCTTGGTGTCCCGCCCTCCAATTATGTCGAGGAGAGTTTCGATGCAGCGGTGATCGACGAGGCGGAGACTGCCGCGGAGGAGACGCCGAGTAACGAGGTCTTCGAGGTCGAGTTCGTAAAGCAGGCTCGCAAGATTGCTGTTTCAAGCGAGCAGACGGTCCTGTCGACCGCCAAGAAATCCGGCGTACGGCTGCCGTCCTCCTGCGCAAACGGCGTCTGTGGAACATGCAAATCCAAATTGCTCTCAGGCTCGGTCGAGATGAATCATAATGGCGGAATAAGGCAGCGAGAAATCGATGCCGGGCTTTTCCTGCCCTGTTGTTCAAAGCCCCTTAGCGATCTGGTCGTAGATCGGTAGGCATCGCATTACGCAGCACCAGTTATCAGATAACAAGGATCCAGGCGCATGCTGCAAGGCAATGTCTCGTCATCAGAACAGGCGAGTTCGCCAGTTTTCAAAGACGAGCGCAAGCAAGCATATCTCAATCCTGAAGGTGCGGATCGTCCGCTCATCAGTCCGATCCCGGATGCGACGCTTCATCGTGCTCGCCGCTATCGCCTGGAGCGCCTGCGTCTGAAGATGAGAGATTGGGACTGTGGCGCATTGCTGCTCTATGACCCCGTTAACATCCGCTATGCCTTCGATTCATCCAACATGAGCGTCTGGACGATGCATAATCCGTCGCGATATGCGCTCATCCTGGCCGATGGTTCGGCAATTCTCTTCGAATTCGAGGGCGCCGAACATGTCAATGAGGGGCTTCCCGGCATTGATGAGATACGATCGGCAAAATCCTGGCTCTTCTTCACAGCGGGCAATCTTGTCGAGGATCGCCTCAAGGAATGGGCCGACGAAATCTGCGATATTATCTGTACGCAGGGTACGAACCTTCGTATTGCGGTCGACAGGCTTGAGCCTGCCGGCGCCTTCGCCCTGAAAGAGCAAGGCCTGACACTGCTCGACGGCCAGGAACTGGCTGAGCGGGCTCGCTCTATCAAGAGCGCTGACGAGATCGACCTCATGCGATGGACCATCCGCGTGTGCGAAGCCGGCATGGCGCGAATGTACGAGGTTTCCGAGCCGGGTCGGACCGAGAGGGAAATCTGGGCGGAACTCCACTTCGAAAATGCGCGTAGCGGCGGCGAATGGCTTGAAACAAAACTGCTGACGGCTGGCCCGCGCACGAACCCCTGGTATCAGGAATGTTCGGACTACATCATCAAGCGTGGCGATATGATATCCTTCGATACCGACATGATCGGTCCTTATGGCTATTGCGCAGATCTTTCACGATCCTGGACGTGTGGCCACGTCGCCATGAACACCAAACAAAGAGAGCTCTATTCGGCCGCCAGAGACCAGATCGAACACAATCTGGCGGTTTTGCGACCCGGAATTAGCTTCGCAGAATTCAATGAGCTTTCGTGGCGTATTCCGGAAAAATACCAGCCATACCGGTATACCCTGGCGCTCCATGGCACGGGCATGGCAGACGAATGGCCCGGCATTTTCCTCCATCCCGACTTCGACCGCAATTGCAGTGGCGTCATTGAGGAGAACATGGTTGTGAACGTCGAAAGCCTGATTGCGGAGGATGGATCCGAGAGCATCAAGCTTGAAACGCAAGTCCTGATTACGGCGACGGGCGCGGAGAGACTTGATACATTCCCGTGGGAAGAAATCTGACGCGGCCTTGAGTTGAGGGCAGTATTTTGGTTCCGCTCCACCTTTCGGATCGGATGGAATGTGGGAGTGCCGAGCAAGCACTCCCACGAGCCGTTTAGGCTGCGAGCACCCCGTTTTTCTTCGCCGTCCAGGTGGCCATATAGTCCATCAGGGCGGGAGACAGGCAATCGTAGGGTTCGAGACCGAGCTCTTTCAGCCGCGAACGGACGCCCTCCATCTTCGATGGTTCATAGCCGCTTTCAATGATCGAAGACACGAAGGCTGCAAAGCCGGGCGCTGCCCAGCCCCTTTCCTGGAAGCGCTCGGGATGAATGAATGACAGCCCCTGGAATGGATGTTCACGCTCGACGGGCCCGTACATATGGACGCCGCACTCCTTGCATGCATGGCGCTGGATGAGCGCGGAGGGATCCACAACAGCAAGCTTGTTGCCGTTTTCGATAACCTCGATCTCGCTCGACGGCGCGACGGCGACGACCGAGAAGACTGCTCCTTCAGGCTTCCAGCACTTCGTGCATCCGCATGCGTGATTATGGGCGATGTCGCCCTTCACTTTCACCTTCACGGCGTTGGTCGTGCAATTGCACACGAGCGTACCTCCTGCAAAGGAGGCATCCGTCGCCCGATACCCGGAATCCACCGTCGGATGGATCGTCACAGTACTCATGGTTCTTTCTCCTTCCCTTCCGGGCCGGAGCAGAATGTCCCGGCCAAGCTGCACTCATTCTGCAGACCCTTCGGCACGCCCATAAAGGTCGTCCTCCCGCGGAAAACTTCGGGAACATTCGGAGAGCCTAGTACATCCCAAAGCTACCACAGAACCGGGCATTTTCGCTTACTGCCTTTGCCACTCAACGACCGCGAACGGCGCTTGCTGCCGCCGGCGCCCTATGCGCGCTAGCGGATACTCGGAATGCTCCAACGCCGTATCCAAGCAGCCTGCCGGCTTGCACCGCTACGGCTGCTCTTGCGTCGATCCGAATTCCCTTTCCATAGGCGTCCGATCGGCCAGAAGCGCCCAGAACGCAAAAAGCGGTGTGTCTACGGATCGCATGGCATGTTTGATGCCGGGCGGATTATAGAAGGATCCGCCAACACCGGGACTGAACCATTGGGAAGTCCCATGTTGGAATTCGCCTTCCGACAAAACCAGATAGACTTCCTCCGGTGCATGATCATGATAGGGATAGCGTACTCCTGGCGCCATGAGGGTAACGCCAATCCAGACATCGGAGCGCTCCTCCAGTCCGCCCGGACCGATGATCATCGCGTTGGCATGGCCTTCTTCGAAGTTCCCGCTCGACGTGCCGGAAGAATTCTCGCGGCGTCGCCATATCAATCGCGGTTCCATGGCCTGAAATCGGGTTATCATTTGCCGCAGCTGATCGGAGCCGGTTTCGATTGCAAGTGCCGTTGACAGGTGCAAACAAGCAGGGAGCTGGCCTCCCTCGCCTTGCCTCTGTTCCCCAGGCGTCTGAAGCCTTGAGAATATCTGCAGGACCGACCGGCGAGCCTCGGCATCGCTTGCACAATGGTCGAATGCTGCGAATGCCGCATCGACAAAGAGCTGTAGCTGACCGTTGCGTTCTGCCATCTGCTGATCCCCCATGATCCGGGCGGTGGGCAATTGGCCTTCGGGTGTCAGAGGTCCTTTGCGATCCGAAGGCCGTCGTAGATCGCGGCATGCGTATTGCGGGCTGCCACGGCGTCTCCAATCCTGAACAGCTGGAACTTGCCCTCGGCATTGCGCGTGACCGATTGAGGCTCGCCCGCCAAAAGCTGATCGTACGAGGTTTCCCCCAGGTTCCTCGATAGAGGCTTCAGTTCGAAATAGAGTTCGTCGAGCGGAATGGTGCCATGGTTCACGACGATCTGGTCGACGACACGCTGCTTGGCGACCCCGCCATAGTCGCTGCCGACATTGGCGATGATCTGATTGCCCTGCTTTTCGGCCGATTCCAGCCGGAACGTCACCGTGAAGGTGGCGTCGAGCTTCTGCAATGAGCGCATATAGGGCACGAGGTTCATCGCCATGACTTCCGGCGCGAATGATCGGTCAGGCGTCATGATTTCGACTTTTGCGCCGGCTTTGGCAATGAACTCGGCCGCCTGCAGCCCTGCATGGTCGCCGGCATCGTCAAAGATGAGAACGTTTGTGCCGGGTTTCACATCGCCGGAGATGATATCCCAGGAGGAAACGACGAGCTCATTGCCCTTCGACAGCACGTCGGTGTGCGGTAGGCCGCCGGTCGCGATGATAACGACGTCCGGACTCTGAGCCATCACGGTCTCGGCATCAGCCCAGGTGTTGAAGTGAAAGGTCACGCCGCGCTTTTCGCACTGGCTCATGCGCCAATCGATGATGCTGATCATCTCTCGCCGACGTTCGCTCTGCGCGGTCAATCGGATCTGGCCGCCCGGATTGTTGGCCGCCTCAAAGACCACGACATCGTGGCCACGCTCGGCCGCAACGCGGGCTGCTTCAAGGCCAGCCGGCCCGGCGCCGACGACGACAATCTTCCTGCGGGTCTCTGCCTTTGCGACCACGTGAGGCATGGTCTGCTCTCGACCGGTGGCGGCATTGTGGATACAGAACGCCAAGCCGCCCTGATAGATGCGGTCAAGACAGTAATTTGCGCCAACGCATGGCCGAATGTCGTCCTCGCGCTTTTCCATGATCTTCCGCACGATATGCGGATCCGTCATATGCGCGCGGGTCATTCCGACCATGTCGACCTTGCCGGCGGCTATGGCGTGGCGAGCGGTGGCGACGTCCGGGATCTTGGCGGCGTGGAATGTCGGGAAGTTCGTCGCCGCGCGGATTTCGCCCGCGAAATCGAGATGCGGTGAGTTCGCCATGCCCTGAATTGGAATGACGTCCGTCAAGCCTGGGTCCGTGTCGATGTGTCCACGGATGACGTTCAGATAGTCAATGAGACCGCTTTCCTTGAGCAATTTCGAAATCGCTATGCCGTCGGCCTTATCGGTTCCGCCGGGAAGACGCTCGTCGGCTGTATAGCGAACGCCCAGGATGAAGTCGTCGCCCACTCGTTTTCGTATCGCCCTGAAAACATCCAGACAGAAGCGCATGCGGTTCTCAAGCGAGCCACCATAGGGACCATCGAGTTCGTTGGTGAGCGGCGAGGCGAACTGATCGATCAGATGGCCATAGGCCTCCAGTTCCACGCCATCCATGCCGCCGGCCTTCATGCGCTCGGCAGCATCGGCGAAATCCTTGATGATGCGCTCGATATCCCAATCTTCGAGTTTCTTCGGAAATGCGCGGTGCGCCGCTTCCCGCTGGTGCGATGGGGCCACGACCGGGAGCCAATCGCCCTTGTCCCAACGCGTGCGGCGCCCGAGATGGGTGAGCTGGATCATGATCGCCGCGCCCTGCTCGTGGACGGCGTCCGTCATCTCCCGAATCCATGGAACGATCTCGTCCTTGTAGGCGAGCAGATTGTTGAAGACAGGCGGACTATCGCGCGAGACGGCGGCCGATCCCGCCGTCATCGTCAGCGCCACGCCGCCTTTCGCTCTCTCCACCGTATAGGCCCGATACCGCTCCTTCGGCATTCCATCTTCCGGATAGGCCGGTTCATGGGAGGTGACGATGATGCGGTTTCGCAGCGTCAGATGCTTGAGTTGAAAAGGCTGAAGGAGAGGATCGTTCGACATGTGCCGGGCTCCAGATTAGGTATGCAGACCATGACGCTATGCATAATGTACACTTGTGTCAATCCAGAAAACAGCAAAGTCAATCCTCATGACATGTGTGTACATTTTTGTTGTATGGACCCCGGGAATTTGCTAGGAGATGGCATATGGACCAAACACTGAATGACAGCGGCTGGCGTGGATCGCAGGAAGGGTGGCTCGAGGCAGCCTATGAATCCCTCCTGGAATCCGGCGTGGATTCGGTGAAGATTCTTCCGCTCGCAAAGAAACTCAATCTTTCCCGCACCAGCTTCTATTGGTTTTTCAAGGACCGCGAGGAGCTGCTGGCGGGACTGGTTGCGCGCTGGCGTGACAAGAATACGGGCGGCATCGTCAAGCAATCGGAAGCATATGCCGAAACCCTGGCAGAGGCGATGTTTAACGTTTTCGACTGCTGGCTCGACGAAAAACTGTTCGACAGCAAATTCGAGTTCGCAATTCGAAGCTGGGCTCTTCAGTCGGCAGAGATCCTCAACGAAGTTCAAGACGCCGACAAGGTGCGCCTAGAGGCGCTTGCCCGAATGTTCATGCGCTTCGGTAACTCGGAAATCACCGCCGATGTCCGGGCGCGCACGACCTATCTGGTTCAGATCGGATACATCTCGATGCAGTCGAAGGAAAACATTGCGCTGCGCATGAAGCGCATCCCGGAATACATCGCGATCTACACCGGCCAAGCTCCGCAGCAGCGCGAACTTGATCGCTTTTACGCAAGGCATGGATACAAGCCGGACTAGTGGGAGTGATGGCATGAGCGGTTCGCTGAGGATTGGCATAGTCGGTGGAGCCGGATGGCTCGGCGGAGCAATCGCCACCTCAATCCTCGAGGCTGGCATCATCGCACCCCAAAACCTGTCGCTGTCTTACCGACGAGAACGAAGTGGGCGCTTTCCGGACTCATTCTGGACGACAGACAACCAGGAGCTCGCCGATCGAGCGGACGTGATTATTCTCTCCGTCCGACCGCAGGACTGGCCGGCCGTTTCGATCGATGCGTCTGGCAAGCTCGTCGTTTCCGTCATGGCCGGAATTCGCCTCGCGGCATTGAGCGCTCAACACAAGACCGAGCGGGTCGTTCGCGCACTTCCGAATGCGGCGGCGGAAGTCTCTTGCTCCTATACGCCTTGGATCGCCTCAAACCATGTTCTTGAGCCGGATCGTGCGGTCATACGTCAAATTTTCAACGCCAGCGGGGTTCAGGATGAAGTCGCAAGCGAGCATGACATCGACTATCTGACGGGCCTTACGGGTTCGGGGCCGGCCTTTCCTGCTCTGCTCGCCGCCGCCATGATGGACCATGCGGTCGATCATGGACTTACCCGCGATGTTGCTGAGCGTGCCGTCTCCACGGTGTTGATCGGCGCTGGCCGCCTGCTGGAACGACGTCAGGAGCGTCCTGGCGATATTGTTCGCACGTTTCTCGATTATCGCGGCACGACGGCGGCGGCGATCAATGAAATGCGCGCGTCCGGATTCGATGCCGCAGTGCACAAGGGGCTTTCTGCGGCGTTCATTAAATCGGTGAGCATGGGAAAGGCTCCCTGATCAGCGTTTGAGTGGGTTTTGCGGCGGCCCGCTCCCCCAAAAAGATAGGCCGCTAAACAAAGGGAACGAAAATGAAAAAGCTATTGGCATCGACCTGCATGATGTTTGGGCTGGTGGGCGGAGCCTCCCTTGCGAACGCTGCCGAATGCGGCAGCGTCACCATCGCAAGCATGAACTGGCAAAGCGCGGAAGTGCTCTCCAACCTCGACAAGATCATTCTGAACACCGGCTATGGATGCGACGCGGAAATCACTGTCGGTGACACCGTCCCTACGATCACCTCCATGGCTGAGAAGGGCCAGCCTGATATCGCGCCGGAAGCTTGGATCGACCTGCTGCCAGATGTCGTGAAGAAGGGCACGGAGGAAGGCCGTCTCGTCATCGCCGGTACCTCTCTTCCGGACGGAGGCGTGCAGGGATGGTGGATCCCGAAATACGTTGCCGACGCGCATCCGGACATCAAGACCATTCCGGATATGCTGAAACATCCCGAACTATTTCCAGATCCAGAAGACTCAAAGAAGGGTGCCGTCTACAACGGCCCTCAGGGCTGGGGCGGCACAGTCGTGACATCGCAGCTCTACAAGGCTTTTAATGCGGAAAAGGCGGGCTTCACGCTCGTCGATACCGGCTCTGCCGCCGGCCTCGATGGTTCGATTGCAAAAGCATATGAACGCAAAGCAGGCTGGGTCGGCTACTACTGGGCGCCAACGGCCTTGCTTGGCAAGTACCAGATGGTGAAGCTCGAGGCGGGCGTGTCGAGCGATGCGGCGGAGTGGAAGCGCTGCAACACCGTGGCGGATTGCCCCGATCCGAAGCCAAATGCCTGGCCGACCGACCATGTCGTCACGCTTGTTGCCAAGACCTTCTCCCAGAAGGTCAGTCCGGAAGTCATGGATTATCTCAAGAAGCGTGCCTGGGACAACGGCACCGTCAACAAGCTGATGGCCTGGATGACGGACAACCAGGCAAGCGGCGAAGATGGTGCCAAACACTTCCTGAAGGAAAACAAGGACATCTGGACGAAGTGGGTTTCTCCGGATGCCGCCAAGAAGATCGAAGCGGCTCTTTGATGTTGCTCATCTGCGGTGCGCCTTGAGCGCACCGCAGACCGCCTGCCGAAAAATCAAAAAGACTGGCACGGCTTCTTTCAAGAAAAGGGGAACCGAATGGACTGGTTTTACAAATTTCCGCACATGAATGACGACGCGCTTCGGAACCTCAAAAAGGCCATCGACGACGGATTTCGTGCCTTCACCCGCGCCTACGGCGATCAGATCGAGGGCTTGTTTGCTCCCCTCCAGCATTTCCTGATCGCGTCCGAGCGCTTCATGACGCAGACGCCCTGGCCCATTATCATCCTGCTGATCATGGTCATCGCCTGGTTGGCGAGCCGCAGTCTCAAGATCGTACTCGGCTGTCTCGTGACCCTCCTGCTGATCGGCTATTTCGATATGTGGGAAGACACGATGCGCACAGTCTCCATGATCTTCGTCTGTACCCTGCTGTCGATCGCCATCGGCCTGCCGATCGGCATCGTCATGTCCCGTTCGGACCGGATCCAGCGCATCATCAACCCGATCCTCGACGTCATGCAGACCATGCCGAGCTTCGTCTATCTCATTCCCGTCGTCATGCTGCTCGGGATCGGAAAGGTGCCTGGCCTCATTGCCGTCGTCATCTATGCGATACCTCCGATGATCCGACTGACCGATCTGGGGATCCGCCTCGTGGACAGAGATGTTCTGGAGGCGGCCGATGCCTTTGGCACATCGCATGCCCAGAAGCTCTTCAAGGTCCAATTGCCGCTTGCCTTGCCGACGATCATGGCCGGCATCAATCAAACGATCATGATGGCCCTGGCGATGGTCGTCGTTGCGTCGATGATCGGCGTTCAAGGACTTGGCCAGCCCGTACTCAAGGCCATTGCAAACCAATATTTCACGCTGGGAATCTTCAACGGCCTTGCCATTGTCGGCATTGCCATCATCTTCGACCGGGTAAGCCAGGCTTATGGCAAGAGGCTCCAGAAGCATCGGGAGACCGTCCATGGCTGATCAAAAGTTTGGCGGCATCAAAATCCGCAATCTCTACAAGATCTTCGGCCCAAATCCTGCCGGCCATGTCGAGACGGTTAAAAAAGGCATGACCAAAGTCGAGCTCAATCGGGTTCACGGACATGTGCTTGGGTTGAGGGACATCAACATCGAGATCCCGTCCGGCTGCATTCAGGTCATCATGGGGCTCTCGGGCTCGGGCAAGTCGACGCTCATTCGACATATTAACCGGCTGATAGATCCGACGGCCGGAGAGGTTCTTGTCGACGGCGTCGATGTCGTGAAGATGAACAATACCGAACTTCGCAGCTTCCGCCGGCATCAGACGGCGATGGTGTTCCAGAAGTTTGCGCTTCTTCCCCATCGCAACGTACTCGACAACACCGTATTCGGCCTCGAGGTCCAGGGCATGCAGCGCGGCAAGGCCGTTGATGTCGCCATGAGATGGCTGGAGCGCGTGGGCTTGAAGGGATTCGAACAACGCTACCCCAATCAGCTTTCGGGCGGCATGCAGCAACGTGTCGGGCTGGCACGCGCCCTTTCCAATGACGCCCCTGTTCTGCTCATGGACGAGGCCTATTCTGCGCTGGACCCTCTCATCAGAATGGACATGCAATCCGTTCTCCTCGACATCCAGAAGGAAATCAAAAAGACGATCGTGTTCATCACGCACGATCTCGACGAAGCGCTGCGTTTGGGAGACCAGATCGCGATCCTGCGCGATGGCGAGGTCATCCAGCAGGGAACTAGCCAGGACATCGTCCTGCGGCCTGCCGACGACTACATCGCAAACTTCGTCAAGGAGGTGAACAGAGGGCGCGTCGTACAGGTCGAGGCCATCATGGAGCCCTGGCATGCCGGTGGGCCATTGCCTCAGACGACGATCGCAGCCGGCTCTACGATCGAAGATGCCGTTCGCATGCTCGCCTCCGCTCCCGACGGGGATGCAGCGGTCGTATCTTCCACAGGCCAAACCGTCGGGATCATCAACTTCCGCCGGCTAGCGACCGCGATGGTCAATGCGCCCGTTTCGTCGGACAGAGACGACAACAGCGTCGTCACAGCGCATTATGGATGATGGAGGCAAGACAAGCGTTCGAAATCGAGCATGCATTAGCGAATGCGTCTGCGCGACGGGCTCGGAGGCAGCCCTGACTTACAGGAACCATCGGTTTCCAATCGAGATCGTAGCGCGTGCCGTCTGGTTCTATTTCAGGTTCAATTAGTACCTGCGTGAAGTCAAAGTGCTGCTGCTCGAGCGCGGCATCGCCGTCTTAATGGACGCCCAAGGCGGCGACGCGATCGACAGCGGCGGAAAGGCCTTGTAGCGACACCTGGAAGCCAAGTGCGTTGCCATCATCGGCAATAACTTTGAGATTCAAGCGCGAGCCGGTTCGTAATTTGCCAAGTGTCGCGGCATCGAACGGAAGCAAGGCGATGCAGCCGTTAGGCAAACAGGTGCGAAACCGGACTGACTTCAAAGGCGGCTGATCATCGATATTTGGCGTGACACCCGAGTCGAGGAGAATTCCGAACGGCAGCAGTAGCGATGCGAGCGCGCCGCCATCAGGACGTTTCTGGATCTCGACGGCAAGCAGCCTCTGACCATTTTGCTGGGTTTGATCTTGGGAAATGGCACATACGGCCGCCTTGTCGCGTTGACTGCACGCAACCCGCCAGTCTTGATAGGTCTCCTGTAAGCTTGATGCGCCGTTTGGCAGAGCAGATTGGGCAAAAGCTGCAGGTGCAGGCATCATAGCAAAGCTCGCACACGCAAAGGCGAGTATCGCACATGATACACGGTCGATTGTCCGATGTGAAATGAATGTCGAAATTGACAAGGGATAAGATCTCTCAATTTGAAATGCGACCTTCCAAGGTCGGTTCCGCAAGAAGCTGAGGCGAAGGGCTAAAAAGTGGGTGATGACCGCTGTCGTCGCGAACTCCCGTGCTCATGGCCAGGATAGGTCACGTACAAACCCACTCCCGGACGGTGCAGCGAGAGCCCGAGCGCTCGCATGCCTTAAGCGCAAGATCTTCAGCTTCGCGGCGCGTCGGTGCCGAATTCGCGCTCCACGGCGTGACTGGATTGCGCTTTTCTTTGCCGATGGCAAGGACACCGCAATGATCGTATGGAAAGCCGGTCTTGTCATCGTCATCCCAGTGTCGATGATTGCGGAATATGCTGACTACGACGCAGTTGCTACCCTTGTCCCGCTTACAATGCTTGAGCGCGATATCCATGGCTTCCTGCCGTTTGTCGGCGCCCCAGAAGAAACCGTATTTTTCATCGGGCGTGGAATAGGCGATGGCCGCCCATATGCCTCGTTCCTCCGGCGGCGGAGCTGGCGGCTGCTCGGCCGTAAAGAGATCAGCTGCCGCCAATTGACCGGTAGAGACAAACAGCATGCCGATCGCCGCAACGACATATCTCAATCTCATTTTGAGCCCCCTTGTTTACCTGCTGCCGAAGCGACGGAAATGACGACGCAACCGTTTCCACTCGGCAGAAGCATGGCATCCCCCCCGTCATTGCCGAGTTCGTAGACACCGATCTGCCCGAGATTGTTGACGAGCTTGCTTCCGTTCGGAAACTTGGCCGAAACTTCCGGGCAGGAGCCTGTAAACGGTGCCACGCGAACCATTGCACCTTCACAGCCGGATGCGATCGGCGCGGCGAATACGATGCCGGCAGCCGGACCGCTGTAGCCCTGCGTGGCATAGTTCATACCGACAAGCGCCTGCACCGCATGCTTGTCGGCCGCCTCGTTGTTCCAGATCGATTGGACATTGTATTGAGTGCCATTTGTCAGCAACTGCCCAAGAACCGGGAAGACGGTCGAACAGGATTGCAGGCCGGCCTGTTTGGCATGCTGCAGAAACGGCGTGTCTGGCAGTGCTGGATTTGCGTCGTTCGCCGCGGCGACAGCCGGTTGCGGCAGCAGGTTCCCGATCAAATCGTATCTGGCAACGGCGTAGCCCGCAGCGCCGGCGATTGCAATTGCAAGGAGCGAGAGAAAGGTCGCCTTCCGCCATTTCCGCCGCGGCTTCGTCTGATCGTTGACCAAGTTCTGAATTGCGGCGTCGTTTCTGTTCCGGGACATGATGCGCTCGTGGATTGATTGCTGGGTCATTGAAAATCCATCCGTCACTTTATCGCCTTAACGGCGGTGGAAAGGCCCTTGAGGTTTGCCGTCACGCTGATCGTCCTTCCATCCGCCGTTGGATAGGAGATCGCCGGCGCGGTGCTCTTCGAAATCTGCTCGCGCATCATCGGTCCGATCGGGAGCATGCCGACGCAGACCGTTTGGCTGCACCCATCGAGCTTGACTTGTATGGGCTCCTTGCGCCCCTCGAATTGGAGCGAGATACGACCGTCGCTCTTGGCAACCGGGGCGGTCCGCAAGATCATGTAGGGCTCGCCTTTTTTGGTTGCGGCAAGCGACCAGCTGAATGCAATTTGTCCCACGCCGTTCTCGATGATCTGGGTGACGTTGCAAACCCGCTGGCGGCTCTTCAGGTTTTCGTCGCAGATCAAGGTCCAGTTTTCGAACGGGCGAATGATCCTCTGATAATCGCCGGGCTTCAGCTCCGGGGGAACCACAACCTCAGAGGGCTTTATGCGATAGTTTTCGAGGACAGCCTCCTGCCCAGCCGCAAACGGGCCGAACAGGAACATGCACGCCATGAAAGCCGGGACGCCGAAAAGCGCTCCTTTAAGCATGACGGGCTCAATTCAAGGTAAAGCTGAGGCCAGCGCCGACGCCCACCTGGCCGCCGGCGGCCGTGCCCGACAAGTTGCCGCGCATTCGCCCGTCTTCGCTGGTGTAACCGGCGCCGAATGCCAAGGCGCCCTCGCCCCGCCACACGCCGCCGCCGACGGCCACGCTCAGCTTGCCGGGACGGTCATCATAGCGAAGCGATGCCGCCGCAAGCCCTATCGCGGCCGCCTGTCTTGCCTCGGAACGTATGTCTCCGAGTTGCTGGTTCAGTTGCCCGAATTTCTGGTCCGTATAATTATTGGCCGCAGTCAGCGTGTTGGCGACAGCGTTGTCCGTATACGATTTGACCTGGGTAACGCTGTCGCCCAATTGAGCGACATTCACCGCATCCGTGGCGGCAACGCCCCTGCCAACGTTGGAGATCACCACCGGCGCATTGACGTCACCGCCCTGCAGCGTGATGCTGTTCTTCGTGCTGCCATCTGGATTGAGGTCATAGGTGACGGCGTTCTTGGTAATCGTTCCGACCCCCGTCTGCAGATCCCCAATCGCCGAGTTGGTCGCATAAAGCTGCGAGCCGTTGATGGCATCGGTGCTGTCGGCGGAAATGCGGCCGGCAGCGACATTCGTGATGGTTCTCTCCGCCCCTGCGGCACCCACACTCACCGTTCCGACAGGCGTGGTGCCGGCAAAGGCATAGTTCTTGCCCTGAATGGTGGTTCCGGCCGTACCGACAGCAGCCTGCGTTACCGAACCAGAGCCTAACGCCACGTCATTGGCATTGTTTGCCCGTGCCCCTTGGCCGAGAGCAACCGCACTCGGCCCTGCGGCCGCGGCTCCGTTGCCGGCGGCCAGGCTGTTCGTTCCACTGGCTACGCTCTGAGGCCCAATCGCAACACTGTCGGTGCCGCTTGCTGCGGAATCGGCCAGCGTCGAATTGGCATGGAAATATTTGATGCCGCCGCCATTGTTGATGTTGGTCAGCGTGTTGTTGACTGCGCCGAAGGCATCGTAGACCGTCGAATAGTTGTTGCCCTGGATGTTGTAGGTGGGACCGGTGATCGAGCCATCGGGGTTCACCGTCGTATTGCCCCCGATCAAGCTGGTGATATTGGTGCCGAGACCCCTGAGCTGGTTGACGTTTACGGCGTCGGTGCCAGCCGAACCGGCTGCGACATTGGTCAACTTGCGTTCTGATCCAGCCGAGCCGATCGACACTTCGCCGACCGAGTTTTGCAGGCCCGTAAGGGCGAAGGCGGTGTAGTTGGTCTGCGCGCCCACGGAGGTTATGGATTGCGCGCCGAGCGCGACGCTGTTGATATTATTGCTTTGCGCGCCGGCGCCGAGTGCGACCGATTGGATGCCCGCAGCAACCGAGTTTGTACCGAGCGCAACGCCGTCAGCCAGCATGACGTGGGCGTTCTGACCGATTGCCGTACCGCCGGGAGCGATCTGATCGACGATCGCGCCATTGCCGATGCCGATGCCGTTGTCACCGTTGACCACCGTCGTCGGGCCCACCGCCACCGACTCGGCGCCGACGGCAAGGGAATCTCCGGCGATGGAGTTTGCATGGAAGTACTTGCCCGGTGTCGCAGCTACCGAGGCGATGGCGCCCTGGAGCTGCCGAACCGTGACGGCATCCTGCGTGTTTGTGCCATCGGCGACATTGGTGATCTGCCGGTAGGATGTGCTTGAACCCACAGATACAGCGCCCAGCAGGTTTTTATCCGTCGTATTGTACTGGATGAAGCCCGTCGGGCCTGCGGCTATCTGGCCGAACGCCGGGGCCAGAGGGCGATCGGAGATCGATCCCGAGCCAAGAGCCACCCCACCGACAATGGCCGCATTGCTATTTCTTCCAAGCGCAAGCGAGTTGTCGGCAACGGAAGTGGCATTGTAACCGACGGCGGTGGAACCGATCCCTTGAGCTGAGGAATCGCTGACGGCAAGGGTCCTGTCGTTGGTGCGCACATATCGGATGCCCTTACCGTTTGCGTCGGTGTAGGCCGTCGATGTGTCGCCGGCGATATTGTTGATGGTATTGCCGAGATTGGTGATGTCGGCCGTGTTCTGCGTGACCTGCCCGCCGATCGTCGTAACCGTGGTGCCGATGGCATTGACCGCCTGGTTGGTGGCAAAGAGCTGCGAGCCGTTGATCGCATCCGTCGAGGACCCGTTGATCCGTCCCGCAGCGACATTGGTGATGGTGCGCTCGGCGCCGACTGCGCCGACGCTGACCGTCGAGGTCGGATTGGTGCCCTGGAAGGCGTAGGTCGTGCCGTTGATCACCACACTTGGCGTGCCGACGGCGACCGCGGTCACCGAGCTTGAGCCGAGCGCCACGTCACCAGCGTTGCCGGCGGCGGAAAGAGCGCCCAGCGAGAGCGCATTCGAAGCGCCGGCATTCGCTCCTACGCCAAGAGCGGTCGCCTGAACGCCGGTTGCAAACGCGTTCTGGCCGATCGCGGTGCTGGAGGTGGCTGTAGCATTGGCATTGGGTCCGACGGCGGTGCTGAATTGGCCCGAAGCCTTGGATATGTATCCAAAGGCCGTTGCGTCGAGGGCCGATGCTACCGCGCCGTTGCCGATGGCCGAGGCGTTGGCGCCGGAGGCGCTCGAGTTGGTGCCGGCCGCAATGGCGTTCGTCCCCGCCGCGGTCGAGACGGGTCCGATCGCGACCGAGTCCGTACCCGTCGCCGACGAGTCCGCCAGTGTCGAGTTGGCATGGAAATACTTGATGCCGCCGCCGACGTTGATGTTGTTGAGCGTGGTGCCGATGGCATCGACCGCCTGGTTGGTGGCAAAGAGCTGCGAGCCGTTGACCGCATCCGTCGAGGACCCGTTGATGCGTCCCGCAGCGACATTGGTGATGGTGCGCTCGACGCCGACAGCGCCGACGCTGACCGTCGAGATCGGAGTGGTGCCCTGGAAGGCGTAGGTCGTGCCGTTGATCACCGCATTGGGCGTGCCGACCGCTGCTGCGGTCACCGAGCCCGAACCAAGCGCCACGTCGCGAGCGTTGTTTGCCGTGGCCGCGTCGCCAAAGGCAAGCGCTCCGGCCGCGCCGGCGCGGCTCGTGTTGCCGATCGCGACCGAGCCTTGACCGATGGCGACATTGCCGTTGCCGATGGCAACTGCGCCATTGGCCTGGTTGGCGGCGGTGGCGCTAGCCGTGCCGTCGCTGTTGGCGATGTTATTGGCGCCGCCGGTGAAGGCACCCGTGCCGCTGGCATAGCTGGGATCACCGATGGCGACCGCGCCGTCGCCGTAAGCGACGTTGCCGGCGCCGATGGCGACAGCCTTACCACCGGTTGCGGTCGCGCCAGTGCCGATAGCGACAGCGTCGGCGGAATCCGCGACGGACTGGAGACCGACCGCGATGGCGTTGGTTGCAGTCGCCCCGCTTTCGCGTCCCATCGCAATGGTGTCATCAGCGGACGCCGTCACATCCGTGCCGACGGCGATGGCGCTCTGTCCACTGGCGCTCGTTGCAAAACTAGTCTGACCGACATAGACGGAGTTTAACCCGGACGCGCTCGTTCCAGCGCCGACAGCGACGCCATTCTGTCCGCTGGTTCGCGCACCGCGGCCGAGAGCGGTACCGTTGATTCCGCTGGCACCGGAATCACGTCCCACGGCCGTGGCGCCGGTGGCCGTCGCGCTGGCCTGGAAGCCTACAGCCGCCGAGGTGTCTCCGCTAGCTACGGTGCCGATGCCGAGCGCGGTACTGCCGGCTCCGCCGGCGTTGGCGCTGACGCCGGCAGCGAGAGAATTGTCTCCCGTCGCCTTCGTTCCAGATCCGTACGAGGCGGCGTTTATGCCGCTGGCAACGGCCTGGCGTCCTGTGGCAGTGGAATTGGCGCCGCTGGCGCTGGCACCGGCGCCCGCGGCAACCGAAAGAACACCACTTGAATTCGCATTATTGCCGAGCGCGAGGCCGGAGGTCGCTGTGCTGGCAACGATAGCGCCCGAACCTATAGCGACGCCTCCACCGGCGGCGAGCGCTTGCGCTTGGTTACCCAAGGCAACTCCGAAAGCTCCCGACGCAACGGTAGTCGGGCCGATGGCGAGCGAGTTAGTCCCCGATGCAGCAGCCGACGTGCCGAGGGCGATTGAATCGGTGTTCGAAGCGGTGGCGAGATAACCCATTGCCGAGCCTCTCAAGCCGGAAGCAGTCGCCCCATTTCCGACTGCGGTGGACTGGTTGGCCGACGCGGTCGCCGACGTGCCGAAGGCACTGGCTCCAGTCCCCGTCGCAGATGAACTCGAACCAACCGCATTCGCCCATGCTCCCGTGGCCGTCGCAGCGGAGCCTAACGCAACAGACTCGAACGTGAAGCCGGAAGGAGCGGTGCCGCTTGCATTGGCATTCGTACCGATGGCAATCGGAGAGCCGCCGCCTGTTCCAGCGTTAGCCTTGGAGCCGACACCCATGGCAATGGCGGCACCGTTTGACGATGAGGCGTTGGAGGACAATCCAATCGCCACCGAGGCGCCGCCGGAAGCGCTGGCCGTCGAGCCGAGGGCGACGGCGTTCGCCCCGTTTGCGGTGGTATTGACACCAAAGGCGGAAGCCCCATCCGCCAGTGCGCGGGCGTTCCCGCCCACGGCAAGGGCATTGACGCCGGTCGCGTTCGCGAAGACACCCATGCCTATGGCGTTGAGGCCATTGACACCCATCGAGTAGCCGATGGCGATCGAAGCATCGCCCGTTGCGCTATTGGAGGTGCCCAACGCTATACTGTTCGGGTTATTCGCTTTAGCAGCGTTACCGATGGCGACGGAGTTGCCACCTGTCGCTGTTCCGCCGCCGACGGCATACTGCGCCAGAGCCGGTGTGGCGATGCCCCCGAATGCGATCGCACCCAGTGCCACCGCTCCACCAACACCCAGCATCCCGTGCCCCAGACGGCTCCGCTTGAAGCCGAGCACGCGAGACGCCATCCGCAGCACCGCCATCAGCCGCCGGCGAACCAGGCGGTCGTCACCACCACCTGAAACCCAGCTTCGAGCAAATCCGATACGAGACTCGACCTGCAAATGCTCCCCAACGCATTCCTTCATGCTGCTTTCTCCTCGCTGTCGGCTGGACGGCCAGGCTCGCTTGGACCCGCATCGGCGGCCGAGTCGTCGTTTAAATCATGCATTTCTTGAAGCGCGCGCCCCATCTTGGCGGCTTGGCTTTCGAGCTGCTCGCGGACACTTTCGACCCACGGCTGCGACAGAGTTGGGACGGCATGCAATGCAGCATCGGCCCGATCGGGCGGAAGCTTTGTCCCCACAAGGGCTCGGCAGACTTCGAAATGGAGCAAGGGATCGCCGTCTGCATATGCCGGGGAGGTCAAACCAAGGACAAGGCAGGCAAATAGGTAATCAAGCTCCGCATCGGTTATGCGACTGGCATACCGTTGTTGCAGGGCAGTCCATGCCACCTGGATTTTCGGAGCAAAGATATCAAATCCCGGAAATTGAATGTCCATAATGCACCGAATGATTGCCATCGGGAACATGGCCTCATTTCAGCGCGACCGTATTTTAGAAAATTCCGGATTTTTTTTAGAAAACTACGATTTCTCGCTCAGCCGACGGCGGGTGTCGCCACTTTGCCACACCTACCTGAGGCTGTTTCGCAAACTCTGCTCCGTTCGCGTGAATGCGGATGCTCATTCAGGCGCGGGCCTTTTTCCGGCCAGAACTCAACAATGAGTGTAAGATAGCGATATTGGTTCCGGCCGCATCTGATCGAGACGCGTCCGCACGGCGCGCCAAGTTATCGCTCGAACCGCAGCTCTTTCGGCGTCCGTCCGCGATATCTCTTCATCGTTGTCGCCAAATGGCTTTGGTCCGAAAACCCGGCCACGTAAGCGACTTCTGCAATCGGCATCTCGCTCTCTACGAGCAATTTTTCCGCAAAGTCCAAGCGTAGATTTATGAGGTAACGGTGGGGCGGCATGCCAAAAGTCATGGCAAACCTGACTATGAAGTGGTTCGGCGAAATGCCAGCGACAGCAGCAAGTTCAGCGACGTGAACCTTCTCCGTAAAATGTTCACGGAGATACTCTTCCACGCGTCGGGCGCTTTTGGCGGAGAGCCCTCCTCTGGGCGGCTGCGGCTGTTTCATGTGGCTTGCATAAGTGCGAAGGAGATGCGTGCTAAACAGAGTAACCAATGAATCAAGATAGAGTTCATTCGGAGTTGCTTTCCCGGTTAATTCGACAGAAATCCTCTGCGCAATGCCGAGGGCTGTGGGATCGACGGTCCCGAAGGCAGGCGGCTGAAGCTCGACTTTGGCAAGATCAAACTCCTGCAGCGCAAGCTCGGACAGCACTTCGGGGGGAATGGCAATGACAAGATTTCTCCTGGTCTCTGACCAGGCAAGACTGCTATCCACGCCAGCGGGATTAACCGCGATGGCGCCGATTGGCGCATCGTATTCCGAGATCCTGTCGCTACCGAGAGAAGCCCTCAGGCTACGGGTCGGCGCTAACATGATTCCCACCGCGTGCTCTTTTGCCAGGAACGTCTGGGATCCGGGATTGCGGACGGAGCTAATGACGCTCCCACGCATGGTGGCCTTTCTCGGGCCTGCACTTTCAGGAATTATGTCAAATACATATCGATCGGCCCGTTCCCGAGCCTCACTTCCATAATTCATCCTTCATCGCCCCGCCCGAACGAAATCCTGTAAGCGCGAACAAGCAGACGAGATCTCAGTTTCGCATGAGATCTCAATTTCCCAACACTGCCAGCTCAACGCAGCCGCAAATCAGCCTATAGTCCGAGATTAAATAGTACAAATAGCTGAGTTTGGAAGGGGAGATATGTGTATGGTAAAAAAAGGAGTAAGCCGGCAGAGCGCATCACATTCCCATCAGAATGAAGGCATCTCGCGCACCTCAACAGAGGGCTGTTCTCAGGCTAAATCCTAGCGCGCCGAAAAGCAGAAAAACCGATTGTCGCGCCATTGTGGCTGCTAAAGATCGCCTCGGCGCTTTTCATATAGATCCCATGCAACGTCCGCCATCGCCAGAAGCACATCTTTCTCATTCCATCCAGCTGCAGCAGCGGCTCGAACTATTTCATTGACGATAGGCAGCAATTGACGTTGGCACTCGCTTGAAATCTCATCTGTGCCGTTCCCCAGAGGCGGATCACTAAATTTGAATTCTACCATTCTCAATCTCACAGGATTACTATATGCCAGCTATCACATTCCTAATGTAAAATAAATCGAAAGAACGCGTAAGAGTCTTTTGCGGGCAGTACCCAATCAGACTATCGCTATGCTGCAACCAATCCAACTTTGATCACAATCGCTGACCTGGCGTCACTCGCAAACTCACCGCGTGCGCTGAAAACGATACAAGAAAAAATAGAAACTATTCTGCCACTTCGACCGGCCAGACTGCAAAGCGCTGCGGTGAATACCTGAACGGTGAATATTTAGGCTGCTCGACAACAAAAATTGCTATCAGCGACGCCGGCCTGATTGTTGCTTAAACGATCAGCAAGCCGCACTTCATTGACCGTCAGGCGCTGCTGCCGAGGAGGCAGCGGCGGGCTCTTGTTGCGCCGGCCGTCAATCGCAACCTCAAGGTCTCTGCCGAAAGCGCGAACCGACGCAACCCGTTCGCAATCACTCAAACGCCGCGCTTGTTTCCCCAGATAAGCACATGCAGTTGCGGCAGCACTCTCGCCTCAAACCATTTGTCATCACCGACCTTGTCGACCAACCAGCGCATGCGTTCGACAATGCCGTCGATATCCACAAGGGCATCGTCCGCGTCGGCAGGTGGCGGCGTATGATTGCCGGGCTGCAGATAAAGTGGCAGATGGGGATAGCGCAACGAGGCATCGCGCGCATAGGCATAGTCAACATCGTCGAATACGACGATCTTCAGCGCGATCTGCGGCTTACCGCCTGCCATGCGCAGACAGTCATCGAAATCAGCCCAGCTCGTCGCCATACCGCTCGAAGGCGGCTTCGGGCTCAGCACCAGCACATCAAGTTCCGCGAACCATTCCTTGGCCACGCTTCCCTGCGTTTCCAGCGCAAAACGGTAGCCTTCCGTATGACCGCGCGCGATCAGCGGACCGAGAGGCTGGATCGCGGGATTGCCGCCCGAGAGCGAAATCGTCAGCGGCTTGCCGCCGGAGAGCCGCGTCACCTCCTGCCAGATCTCGTCGACGGACATCGGCTGCCACTGATCGCGGTAGTCACTGTCGACCGCATGCAGCGTATCGCACCAGGAGCAGCGGTAATCGCAGCCGCCAGTGCGCACGAAAATCGTGGGAAGGCCGATCAAGATCCCCTCGCCCTGGATCGTCGGCCCAAAGATCTCGCTAACGCGAATGCGCGCTTCACTCATGGCCGGTATTCCGCCCATGTCTTTGGCGTCTCACTGACGCGCACGGCTGATGTCTCCGGCAATCGCACCTTGCACCAGTCGTAGAAATGCTTGGCGAGACACTCCGAGGTAACGCGATCGTGGCCGAGGACATCATTGAGATGGCGGTGGTCGAACTCATCGTCGATGTAGCGCTTCAACGGCTGAAGCTCGTGATAGTCACGCACAAAGCCGTTCCCATCGAGTTCGGCCGCCGAAAGCTCCACCACGACGATGTAATTATGCCCATGCAGGCGCGCGCATTGATGATCGTCGGGCAGATGCGAGAGCTGATGAGAGGCGGAGAAATGAAATTCCTTGGTGATGCGGAACATCACTTCACCTCCTCGGCAGAAAAGCCTGATGTCGCCGATACCCAGAAATCGGGATCCTCGTAATCGGTAGGATCTTCGACACCGGCGAGGTGGAATGCTTCGCGCCGCTCGACGCAGGTGCCGCAGCGGCCGCAATGGCGCTCACCGCCCTTGTAGCAGGACCAGGTTTCGGCAAAGGGGGTTCGGTGCCGAGCGCCGTCGGTGACGATGTCCGCCTTCGAGACCGTCACATAGGGCGCATAGAGCGAAACGCTGGCATAGCCGTCGAGCGCATGGTTCTGCATCTGCTGGAAGGCGTCGATGAAGCCGGGACGACAATCGGGATAGATGAAATGATCGCCGCCATGAACGGCAACGGCGACCGCATCCGCCTTCTGCGCAGCCGCAAGCCCGAAGGCGATCGCCAGCATGATCGCGTTGCGGTTCGGCACGACGGTCGCCTTCATGGTTTCCTCGGCATAGTGTCCATCAGGCACATCGACATTGTCGGTCAGTGCCGATCCGGTCAGATGCCTGCCAATGGCTGTTATGTCGATGATCTGATGCGGCACGCCGAGCCGTTTGGCGCAGGCTGCGGCGAATTCCACTTCCTTGCGATGCCGCTGGCCATAGTCGAAGGAGACGAGGCCTATAAGCCGATGTTCTGCCGCGACCTTATGGGCGAGCGAAACAGAGTCCAATCCGCCGGAGCAGACGACGATAGTCTTCATAATTCAGGATCCCTTGTTTTGACCGGGTGGGCTGCGACCGGATTTCATGGCTCCTGCAAGCCACGGCAGGCTCCCTAGCAACAGAATCCGGAAGAAACAAGGCATCAGCTTTATTTCTTGGCGACGCGCCGACAGGTACAGATACGTTGTATCTGATAATGGGGGGCTCACCTGGCGCTCCAAATTTCCCCTGGATGTTGAAATCGGATGGCACCTGCCGGCGCGACTCTCGGGGTCCATCCGGTTCGCTGCCCCAGCGGTGATTGCACAAATGGGCCTTCGACCTTTCACCACCAATTCAAGGCGGGACGTCGCTGAGGCGGTGCGATATCAGAGGCAGCTTTGCTTGAAGGAGGCTCCAAAATTCGGGACTCTACATAAGCGTGATACGAAACAGGCGGCTGTTTGCCGAGGGGACGCCCCCGCACGTTTCTGCGAGGACGCTCAACCGTCAGCGGCCTGCGAAGCGTTGTTTCGCGCTGTCGGTGACAGGCGTATAGAGGCTGACGAGCGTCCCCTCCGGATCGCGGAATTGCGCCGCTCTATTGCCCCACGGCATCATTTTCGGCTCGTGCACAACCTCCGCCTCACCCTTTAATCGGGCGAAATCGGTGTCGACATCATCGACTTGGAATTCAAGGATGATCGATCGATTGGCACGGGGTTCGGCGCTGCCCTCCCTGAACAGAGCGACAGTCTCGGTGCTTCCGATGGCCAGCGTTGCCGCGGGAGTGACGATCTCTGCAAAGACTGGCGCCAGCCACTCGGCCGTCTGGCCCGTGACCATCTCGTAAAAGCTGACGACCTTCTTGATGTCGGCAGCGATCAGACGCGTGGAAGCTAATTTCATCGGTTACTCCTTCAAGAGGCCCGAAGGATTGTCGGCGCCTCGAAGACTCTTGTGGCATGGGCCTGCTGCCACCATACTGGCAGCAGGAGTCAGTAAGAATGCGCCGCGCCGACCGATTGTTTCAGATCATCCAAATCCTGCGCCGGTCGAGCAGACCGGTGACCGCCGCCGCGCTTGCGGAAGAGCTCGAAGTCTCGAAGCGCACAGTCTATCGCGATATCGCCGATCTCATGAGCCAACGGGTTCCGATCGAGGGTGAAGCAGGCTTCGGATATCTCCTCTCATCCGACTACGAAATGCCGCCGCTCATGCTGACGCCGGAAGAGATCGAGGCGGTGATGCTCGGAGCACAATGGGTTGCTGGCCGCTCGGACAAGACCCTCTCCAACGCCGCCCGCGATGTCGTGGCGAAGATCGCTGCGGTGGTTCCCAAACACCTGCGTCCTTACATTGTAGAGCCGAGCGTCGGCGCCAAACCGGTGGTCCAGGGCCACGAAGAGGAGAACATCGACCCGGCGATGCTCCGCGCTGCGGTGCGCGAGGGACGCAAGCTTCGGCTGAGTTACCGCTCAGACGCGGGCGAAGAAACCGCACGGACCGTGTGGCCCGTTATCCTCGGCTATTCGGACACCAACCGAATTCTGGTGGCGTGGTGTGAATTACGCCAGGGCTTTCGGCATTTCCGTACGGACCGGATTCTCGCGGCCGATATGCTCGACGAAGGGCATGGCCTCCGGCCGGGCGAGCTGCGCCGTCGCTGGTCGGCCTGGCGGGAGGCTAGCCTCCAGCGATCGAAGCGCTCCACCTCCGACTGATCGACAATGGAATAGATTGGAAATCGGAACTGTATGGAGGCGAAGCGCTGGCATTGTCGCGCCGACTTGAACTGCTGCATCATACCAGGCTCCCGTCATCGCAGCGTCAGATGCGAGTTCTCCACCCGATTGTTTCGGCCCTTGTGCGAACGTACTCGACACCCGGCATGTTCGCCTGGGGCGCACGGCCGAAGGATAAGCCTCCCGCATCGACCGCAATGAACCCTGCGTACCGTTGCCTTTTTGGCAACCGACAATGCGCATAATTGTTCTTTATTAGAACACTAAATTCCCCCATCATCCTTGCATTGGTGGATAACGAGACGAAAAGTCCGATCGCCCAATCAATAGGGGAACTATCAGCATGTCTCAATTCATGATGAATCGTCGCCGTTTCCTGTCCAATGCTGCTTTGGTCGGAGGTCTCGCTGCGACCCAGACTTTTGTCGGCATTCGCGCTGGCAAAGCAGCCGATGTCGCCGAAGTCCGCATGCAGCTCGGCTGGCTTGCCTCAAACGGCCTGATTGGCGAGGTCGCGGCCCAGAAGAAAGGCTTCTTTACCGAACAGGGCATCAATCTTACCATCGTGCCGGGCGGCCCGAATGTGGATGGCGTCGCCGGTGTTGCTGCCGGCCAATCCACCATCGGGCAGATCTCCTCAAGCCCCTCTGTCATGCTCGCCCGCTCGGCCGGCATGCCAGTCAAGGCGTTTCTTGCCGGATATCGTAAGCATCCTTTTACATATTTCTCCCTGAAGAAGGCACCGATCCGCGAGCCGAAGGATATGATCGGCAAGACGATCGCCACGCAGCCGACCGCCTTCATCCTGCTGCGCGCCTTGTTGGCCCAGAATGGCATTCCGGAAGACAAGGTGAAGATGGTCAACATGGGTTCCGACATGAACCAGTTGATCACCGGTCAGGCCGATGCCGTGACGGGCTGGGTGACGAACACCAATGCGCTGAAGGTCTTGGGCGGCGAGCGCGTCGACATGATGCTGTGGGATGCCGGCCTGCAGCTCTACGCCAACGTCTACTACACGACCGACGAACAGCTCGACAAACATTCCGACGTGCTGGTGCGCTTCACCACGGCTGCCGCCAAGGGCTGGGGCTATGTTCGCGACCATCCGGAAGAAGCCGTCGAAATGCTGGTCGAGGCCTATCCCAATCTCGACAAGGCGAGCGAGCTCGAGGCAGTCCACTCGGTCATCGACTTCTCCTTCGGCGACAGCACCAAGCAGACCGGCTGGGGGGCGATGAACAAGGACAATTGGGTCGCCCAGATCAAGGCCTATGCCGATCTCAAGCAGTTCACAGGCACCACCCCGACGGTCGATGACGTCGCCACCATGGCCATCCTCGACGCGACAACCGAAATCCGCAAGCAGATCGGGTGAACGTCATGATGAGCGCCGCCACCACCAAGCAGCCGCAGCCGCTACCGGCAGCCGAAACGGCAGGGCTTGCCGTTTCCATCCGCGATCTCGACATCCGCTTCGGCGACAAGGGCAATGAATTCACCGCCCTGTCCAATGTCTCTGTCGATATTCCGGAAGGCTCGTTCGTCACCATGCTCGGGCCGTCCGGCTGCGGCAAGTCGACCTTGCTGCGCTGCATCGCCGATCTTGTCCATATCAGCGACGGCTCGGTTTCGGTTTTCGGACGCCCACCGCGCCAGGCGCGCGAGGGCCGCGACTTCACCTTCGTCTTCCAAGAGGCGACGCTATTGCCGTGGCGCAGCGTCATCGACAATGTCCGCCTGCCGCTGGAAGTGGGCCGTCATGACAAGAGCTCCTATGCCGATCCCATGAAGTTGCTCGCTCTTGTCGGCCTGAATGGGCGCGAGAACGCCCTGCCGCACGAATTGTCGGGCGGCATGCGCCAGCGTGTCGCCATCGCCCGCGCCCTGGTGACCAAGCCGCGCATCCTGCTGATGGACGAGCCCTTCGGCGCCCTGGACGAAATCACCCGCGACAAGCTCAACGAGGAGCTGCTGCGCATCTGGCGCGAAACCGGCACGACCATCGTTTTCGTCACCCATTCCATCCCCGAGGCAGTCTTCCTCGGCGAGCAGGTGCTGATGCTGCAGGCCCACCCCGGCAGGGTGAAGGAATTCATGAAGGTCGACCTCCCCTATCCCCGCGCGCTTGCGATGCGCGACACGGTCGACTTCATCAAGGTCACCGCGCATCTGCGCAAGCTGCTGGAGGAATGTATATGAGCAACGCCGTGCACTCCGACATCGGCCGTATCTCCAAGGCACCGCGCAAGGTCGCCATCCTCGACGCAACCGTCGGCGTTCTTTCCTCGCATATGCCGGCGATCCTTGCAGCGCTCGGCTGCATCGTGCTGTGGCAGGGGGTCATCTGGATCTTCAAAATCCCGACCTTCATGGCGCCGAGCCCGTTCGACGTCCTCTATGCCTTTCGCGACAATGCCGCGACACTGACGCGCAACTTCCTGCCGACGGTGCTCGAGGCCGTTCTCGGCTTTATCTGCGGCAATCTCGTCGCCATCCTCCTGGCAATCTGGTTCGTCCACAGCGCCACGGCGGAGAGAGCCTTCTATCCGATTGCCGTCTTCGTCAAAGCGATCCCGATCATTGCACTTGCGCCGATCCTCGTCCTGATCTTCGGCAACGGCGTCGCCCCGAAGATCATCATCGCCGGCCTCATCTGCTTCTTCCCGACACTGGTCAACATGGTCCAGGGACTTCGCTCCGCCAGCCCTGCCATGCTCGATCTGATGCGCGTGCTTTCGGCCAGCAACTCCGAGATCCTCTGGAAGGTTCGCCTTCCAAGCTCGCTGCCGTTCCTGTTCGCCGCCTTGAAGATCGCCGCGACCAGCAGCGTCATGGGGGCGATCGTGGCGGAATGGATCGGCTCCAGCTTTGGGCTTGGCGCACTCATCATCGAGGCGACTTATAATTTCCGCTCGCCGCTTCTCTACGCAACGGTTGTCATTGCCGCGCTGCTGGCCGTGATCCTCTTTTTCATCGTGTCGGTCGCAGAGGCGAAGATGATCCGCTGGAAGCCGGCCGGGCAGCACTGAACCCTAAAAAACATCGAGGAAACACCAATGGAACAGGTTATTCGTCAGCCTGCACGGGACATCCGTGTCGTCGATCGCTCCGATGTAGTGGTGGTCGGCGGGGGGCCGGCCGGAATTGCTGCGGCCGTATCGGCGGCACGCAACGGCGCCAGCGTCACGCTTCTCGAACGCTATCCCTATGTCGGCGGACTTGCTGCCGGCGGCATGGTGCTGGTGCTCGACGACATGATCAACGAGCTCGAAATCACCGTGCGCGGCATCTGCATGGAGATGATAGAGCGCATGAAGCGCTGGGGGCTCTGCGTCACCCCCACCGATCGAGATCGCCTGATCGAATTCCGCGACACGCCGGAGGCATGGCAGCGCTGGGCTCGCTGGGGGCTCTTCGATTTCCATACCCAGTCGATGCCGCATCCGATCTGCTTTTCGGCCGCCTTCGATCCCGACGCCTTCAAGCGCGCCGCCTACGATATGATCGGTGAGGCGAAGATCAAACTTAGAACCCATAGCTGGTTCTCCTCGGCGATCGTTGAGGGTGGTGCGATCAAAGGCGTGATCTGCCAGACGAAAGAGGGCATGCAGGCGATCCTCGGCGATGTCGTCATCGACACGACAGGTGATCTCGATGTGGCGGCAAGCGCGGGAGCCGATCACGTCGAATCCAACTTCATCCTGACGACTGTGTCCCGCTGGGGCGGCGTCGATACGGAGGCGGCGGAGCGTTTCGAGCAGCAGGAGCCCGAAGCCTTCAAGGCACTTGATCACGAAGCCAAGCGGCTGATCGGCGGGTGCTGGTCCTTCTGGTGGCTTAAGACACCACTGCCAGGCGTCGTCTGGCTGAACTGCCCGCACATGCCAACGCTAAGCGGCCTGAAGGTCGAAGACCTGACCAAGGCGGAGATGGAAGGCCGCTCGCGTATCGCCAAGTTGCTCGACTTCGCCCGCGAAAAAATGCCCGGCTTCGAGAATGCCTATGTCGTCGATTTCGCGCCGCAGACCGGCGTGCGCCAGACACGCCTACTGCAAGGCGATTATGTCGTGACGAAGGACGACGTCATGACGCGCCGCCATTTTGCCGACACGGTCTGCCGCGGCCGCGATTATTACACGCCCTACCGCGCCATGCTGCCGAAGGAGGTCGACCAGTTGATCGTCGCCGGCCGGCATTATTCGGCAACGCCGCAGGCGCAGAAGTCCAGCCGCGAGATCCCGCCCTGCATGGCGATGGGCGAGGCGGCCGGTGTCGCCGCAACGATCGCCCTCAACGCCGGCACGACCGTCCGCAAGGCCGATATCCGGGCAATTCAGAAACAGATGAGGGCTCAGGGCGCCGATCCCGGCGACATTCCCTCGGAAAACGCGACATATTTGGAGGCTGCAGAATGACGACTTTGCCACTCGACGGAATCCGCGTGATCGATTTCACGCAAGTCATGCTCGGACCATGCTGCACGCAGGTTCTGGCAGATTATGGCGCCGAAGTCATCAAGATCGAAAAGGTCAAGATCGGCGATCTCTCGCGCTGGTCGCTGGGCTCCGATCCGGATGGTCTCAACAATCCGGTCTTCTGCTCCTTGAACCGCAACAAGAAGAGCCTGGCGCTCGATCTCAAAGACGCGAGCGCCCGCAATACCGTCCAGGCGCTGCTCGAGACGGCCGACGTCGTCGTCAACAACTTCCGGCCTGGCGTCATGGAGCGCATGGGCTTCGGCTACGAGGACCTGAAAAAGATCAATCCCCGCCTGATCTACGCCGTCGGCACCGGGTTTGGACTGACCGGTCCCTATCAGCACAAGGGCGGCCAGGACGTGCTGGCGCAGGCCGTCTCCGGCGTTATGCGCCGCAAGTCCGACAACAGCCACCCCACGTCAATCTATGCCACGCCGCTTGCCGACTATTCCGCCGGCATGCATCTCGTCCAAGGCATCCTTCTCGCCCTCCTGCAGCGCGACAAGACCGGCGAAGGCCAGCAAGTGGCCGTCAGCCTCTACAATTCCATGATCGCCATGCAGATGCAGGAAGGCACGACGCATCTGATGCGGCAGAAGGATCTGAATTGGGGCGCCTTCCCCCTGACGGGCGTCTTCGAGACGACGGACAGCGCGATCGTCATGGTCGGCGCCTTCAAGCCAAACCCCTTGCGCGATATTTGCGAGGCGCTTGAGATCGAGGACCTGTCGCAATATCCGCACTACAAGGATTTCGATGCACAGATGGCGCGGCGGCCGGAATTGCAAGCGATCTTCCGCGACAATTTCGCCAAAAACAGCACAGCGCATTGGATCGAGCGGCTGGAGGCTGTCGATATTCTTTGCGCACCGGTGCGTTCGCTGCCGGAGGCGCTGAGGGACGAGCAGACCATCATCAACAAGATGATCCTCGAGGCAGGCGAGACCGCCGCCGGCCCGATCCGCCTGATCGGTTCGCCGATCGATATGTCGGCCGCGCAGGTGAGCGTGCGGTTTGCGCCGCCGCAGCTTGGCCAGCACAATGAGGAAATTCTGGCCTCGCTTTCCGGGCTTCAGGGGGATGCTGCATGAGCGTCTCGTTTACGGTAGAGGACCGCGTCGCCCGCGTCACGCTCGACCGCCCCGACCGGATGAACGCGGTCGATGCCGAGACCGAGGCCGCACTCGAGGCGATCTGGACGGAGATCGAGCGTCGCGACGATATCAGCTGCGTCGTCCTGACGGGCTCTGGCGAGAAAGCCTTCTGCGCAGGCGCCGACCTCAAGGGCGGCAGCGGCAGTTCCGGCGTCGATTACTGGACGGTCGGGCGGGAAAACGGTTTCGGCGGCCTTGCGTTCCGCCGCTCGCTCGACGTGCCCGTCATCGCTCGCGTCAACGGCTATGCGCTTGGCGGCGGCTTCGAGATGGTGCTCGGCTGCGATATCGTCATTGCGGTGGAAACAGCCCGCTTCGGTCTGCCCGAAGCCCGCGTCGGCCGCATGCCGCTTGATGGCGGCATGGTGCTTTTGCAGCGCAAGATCCCCTTCAATCGTGCCATGGCCGTGATGCTGACGGGGCGGCAGTTCGGCGCGCAGGAAATGGCAAGCTACGGCGTGGTGAACGAAGTCGTGTCGGCTGCAGAGCTGGACGCCGCCGTCGATCGCTGGACCGCTGACATCGTCGCCTGTGCGCCGCTGTCGCTGCGGGCCATCAAGCAGACGGTCAATCGCACGGCGCATTTGAGCCCGGCCGAGGCTCAGGCGCTGCGGACGCCAGCCCTGATCAAGGCCCTTAAGAGCGAGGATGCCACGGAGGGTGTGGCTGCCTTCCGCGAGAAGCGGGCGCCCGTTTGGCGCGGCAGATAGGCATGCTATAGCTTCGAGATTGCCGAGGGCTTTTCATGCATGCCAGCATCCTGAAGTATTTCGCCGAGGTCGCACGTTCCGGATCGATCCGCAAGGCATCCGACGAATTGCATGTCGCGACCTCGGCCGTCAGCCGCCAGATCAAGAAACTGGAAGACGAACTCGGGACGCCGCTGTTCGAGCGCTTTTCCGACGGGCTGCGGCTGACGTCTGCAGGCGAAATCGTGCTGCGTCACGCCAAGGATACGCTGCACGAATATGAGATCATGAAATCCAATCTCGGCGATCTCCACGGCAAGAATACCGGCCGGGTTCATATCGCCGCCTTGGACAGCCTCGCGATCCAGTTCCTGCCGGAGTTCGTCTCCGGCTTTCACAAGAAGCATCCGGCGGTGGATTTCCGCATCCGCACCGATAACTACAACAATATCTTCCGCTTTCTGGCGGAAGGCGACGTCGACATTGGCGTCACCTTCGATCTTGCCCGGCCGCACGACATGAAGCTGATCCACGGCGTGCGCATGCCGCTAATGGCGATCGTCGCAAAGACCCATCCGCTCGCAAGGCAGAAGTCCGTGACGCTGCAGGAATGCGCCCAGTTCAACATGCTGCTGCAACTCGACAATGAAGTGATGAGTTCGATGATCGCAGTGGAACTCGGCGCGCTCAACCGCGTCGGGCGTACGCTGGTGGCGACAAACAATCAGATGATGCTGAAACCCATGATCCTTGCCGGCGAAGGTGTCGCCTTCTTCACACCGCTTGGCTTGCTGCGCGAGCTGGAAGCCGGCGATGCCGTCGCCCTCTCGATCGCGGGATCGAAGCTCCAGGATCTCGAAGTCGGCATCGTCGTCTCGCGCCGCCGGCAACTCACCCATGCGACGGAGGTCGTCGCCCAATCGATGGGCGAGGAGCTGTCGAAATTCGCCGGGAAGATCAACACGCTGGTCTCACGTTAGAGGAAACCGATCATGGCACCGCGGTTGCTGCTTAGTCCAGGTCATGCGCCTGCCCAAAGGATCACCGACGGTGCTGAGCTGCCGCAAGCGCTTCAATCTTTTGGCCTGCAGCCCGGCGACCTGGCTCTGCCCTCGCCCGTCAATGCCCATGACCATGGCTACGGCATCCGCACCCTCGATTTCGGCGTCGTCGACGATGCGCTCGAAGTGTGGATACCCGGTCTGAGGCTGCGGCCACGCACGGATCCATATCTCGAAGCGCTCGTCGCCTTCGGCCGCCTTGCCGGAACCGGCGTCGGCGCAACGATGCATTGCCATAACTCCTTGAACGTCGATCGTCTGGTCGACGAGGCTCACGCAGTCATGCGGGCCGCCCTCGACATCGGCATTCGGCTTGCGCTCTCCTGCCCGCTGCTCGACCATGATGCCTGGGCCTATGATGGTGGGCCGCAACGGCTGCGGCCTTTTCTATCTCAGGATGACTGGCAGGCGCTTGCCGGCACTATCCCCAGCTATGCGCCGATCCACACGCAGCTCGCAGCCGTCGAGGCAGTTGCCGCTGCCAATACCAGCCCGTTGATCGACGTGCAGTATGGGCCGATCGGGCCGCAGTGGTGCTCGAACGCTCTTCTGGAGGCGATTGCCGAGGCTTCAGCGCTCCATGACCGGCGCATCCACATGCACTTGCTCGAAAGCCCGCGCCAGCGCATCTGGCTCGACAGACGCTTTCCCGAAGGCGTTGTCACCTATCTCGACAAAATCGGCTTCCTCTCGCCGCGGCTCGCCATTGCCCATGGCGTCCAGCTAAGTCCCGACGAGTGCGAACTGCTTGCCGAGCGCGGTGTGCAACTCGTCAGCAATCCCTCTGCCAATCTGCGTTTGCGCTCGGGCATTGCCCCGATCGTATCCACGATCAAGCCTGGCCGCCCGGCCTTCGCCATCGGCCTCGACGGCACCGGATTGGACGACGATCAGGATCTATGGCGGGAAATGCGGCTCCTCTATCTCCTGCAGGGCGGGCGTAGCCTGACGCGACGCTTGACGGCACAGAATGTGTTCGATGCCGCGATCCGGGTGGGCGGCCAAGTGATCAATGCAAATGAAGCCGAAGACTTCACCATCATCGACTATCGGGCCCTGATTGCCGAGGCACTGTTCGACGATGTCGACGAGGCGGAAGTGCTGTTGACCCGCATGAGCGCGCGGCATGCTACGGGCCTTGTTGTCGCTGGCCGGGAAGTGATGCGTCAAGGAGAGCTGACGGGCGTCGACTTCGATGCGGCCTTGTCCGAGCTGCTGGCACAGGCAAGAGCCGATCTGCCAAGGCTTGAGAAGCAGCGCCCTCTCGTCAAAGCGTTATCCGAAGCGACACGCACCTATTACGCAGGTTGGCCCGGAATCGCCTGAAACCGGACCAAAGCAAGATCATGCATCGACCAGAGCCCCGATTCGCAACGCATCGAGACTTTCAAGCCTCGTCCTGTCGGTGATCGGCATCTGCGGCGGTAGTACTTTATTCCAGACCGTATTACCGGCGCGTTTGCCGACGAGATGCTTCACCGCTGGAATAAGGGGATGGGTGGAGATGGCCTGTCGCAGGCCACGGACCTGTTCCAACAGCTCGGCATTCTCCTGATCGCGCCATAGCTGTTGCGACGAGCGAGGATCGATATTGACGGTCGCGGATATGCAGCCGGCGTAACCATCGCGACCGGCATCGGCAAGTGCCGCCTCGCTGCTCGGGAAGACGCCGAAGCCAGCGATTTTGGCAAGCTCGCGCGTATAGGCAAGATTGCCGGAACTATCCTTTGCCCCATGGATCCGCTCCGGAAAAGCCTGCGAAAGCCGCGCTGACAGAGCGGGGGAAAACTCGATGCCGGTCAATTGCGGAAAGTTGTAGAGGTAGATCGAGATCGGGGTCTCTGCCGTCATTCTCACAAGCTCGGCGAACCAGGCGAACAAGCCATCCTCCTCGACAGGCTTGTAGTAATAGGGCGGCAGCACGAGTGCTGCCGCAAAACCGAGATCGAAGGCGCGGCGCGTCAGTGCTGCCGTCGTTTCAAGGTCCGGCGCGCCAGTTCCGACCATTAGCCTGCGGCCATCCAATCCATGTGCCGCAGTCGTCATGAGAGCGGCGCGCTGGACGGCGGAAAGGGAATTGGCCTCGCCCGTCGTACCCAGCACGTTCAGGAAATCGCAACCATTGTCCAAACACCAGCGGGCATGCTCGATGAAAGCGTCGGCATCGATGTCGCCATGATTGTCGAAAGGCGTCGGCACGGCGGCGATCACGCCGGCAATCCGGGTCTGCGTCACGAGAAGGCTCCTCCCATTCTATTAGATTCTGTTTTCACTCGGGCTGCGATAGGCCGCCACGAAAGGATGATCAAGGCTGGTGATGCGGCTCTTGTCCCAACCGCCGGGAGCGCCCCAGCCGGTGACATCATCGGCAAAAAAATCGCGATTGACATCGCGCAGAAACAGCCGCTCTGCCGGCATTTCCTCATCCCACAAGATAGCGTCGACCGGACAAACGGAAAGACAGAGCCCGCAATTGATGCATTCTTCCGGCTGGATGTAGAACATCCTGCCGCCCTCATAAATGCAATCGACAGGGCAGGCCACCGTGCAGGCTCCATCCTTCGTATCGATGCAGGGTTCGGTAATTACGTAAGCCATGACGTTCGCCTCGCGGCGCTCTGAAGGGCGCCTTTAGCAAACTATGGCAAACAAGAGCGTTCTGAAGAAGCGCCGATTTTCGGCTCTTTCATTGCCAAAACGGCAACGCTCGGGCCGAGCGATTGGCGGTCGACGAGCAGATGGTTTGCGGGAAAATGCGGCTCTATCCGCCCGAGACAGAGCCGCATCGGGAAATGTCATGCTGCGAGACCGGCCGCGCCCATAAAGCGGGCAGCACACCTTCGGGATCGACCTCGGAACAGATGATCGTTCCGTTCCACCCGACCACATAGCGGGCCAGCATCGAGCTCGGATCGGGTCGCGCGGTCAATGGGATCGATCGGGATATCAAACGCAATATGGCTCCAGTTGCCGAAAGTCTGTCGCAAACTCTTCTGAAAGCAAGAAGCGGGCCATCCGTTGAATATATTCTGGAATGATGTAAGTACTTTCTGCCGTCTAGGTAATCCCATGGCGAGGCCGCCTTGCTGTAACGGGATTTTGGCTGGTCGTATCGACGAGAGTCGATATGTTTCATTAACCCGATAATGACTGTGGCTAGCTAGGGATTGCCGGTTGGAAAACCTTTCTGGATTGCGTGTTTCCAAGCGGCGATACCGCCTTGCACTTCTGTCGACCGGCATCCTTCTGGTGGTGGCTCTCGGCAGCTCATTCGCCAGCCGCGCCGCCCTGAGCCTCGCCGTTGAAAGCTGCAGGCTCAATTCCACTCTGACCGGCGCCGCATTTCCCTGCCTCAAGGTCGTTCAGAAACCGCAGCCCCTGGCGTCCTATGCAATCCTGCGGGAGCCAACCCACAAAGAGCGAACCATTCTCACGCCGCTTGCCGATGTCAGCGGCATAGAAGACAAGCGTCTTCTGGTTCCCGACGCACCCAATTACTTCCTTGATGCTTGGAACGAGTGGTCGATCGTCATGGGCGACCATGCGAACCGGGATCCGTGGCGGGATGCAGCATTGGGGATCAACGCTGCAAGCAACCGTACGCAGGACCACCTTCACATTCACATGGGATGCGTATCCAGCAGCTTGAAATTGGCGTTGAACAGTCATGCAGCCGACATCGGCGCAGAAAAATTTCAGCGCATAAACACCAAATCTGCCTGGCGATCCTTCTGGGTAAGATTTGTCAGCGCCGATCAATTTGAAAATATCAACCCATTTCAGCTTGTTGCAGACGACGTTCCGCACGCGCGCGCAGATATGGAGAACGTCACAATCGGCATCGTCGGAACCTCACGGCAGGACGGGCAGCAAGGTTTCTACCTGCTTGCCGAGATCTTTGGTGACAACGATTCCTACGGTTCGGCAGAGGAATTGGTCGATCCAAAATGCCGCTTATAAACAGGCGGGAACGGAGGCGCCTCGAGCATGCCCGAGCCAACAGGCTCTCCCTCGATATTTGCGAAACGTGTAGCAAGGTAAGCCGCCGACACCCGCAAGTCGGCAGGGCTGAGTAAGTAACAAGATTCCGAACGGCCGGATGAAGGCCGAACTTTCCACGCCTCGCGGCTTCGGCTAACGCTCAGAACTCTTGTCAGATCACAGCAGGATACAGTCTCGCGACGCAATCCCGAAGTGACCGAAGCCCGCTAGCCTTTCAACTTTCACCGGCAACCGCGTGTTTGTCGGATGCAAACGCGATTGCTGCCGAGGCTTCTTCAAACGCATTATTTAGAATGAGCAGTTTGCACGCCTGGGCGCGGGCATATTGCTCGTAGAAGCCGCGCGAGATCCAGATGGGTGAATGACCCCGCCGCCCGCTCCACCCCATACACCCGATCGATTCGGCAGCCGAAAGCTTGCGGCTTGTATGGGCGCGGGAGAGACCGGAGGATCGCGCCAGATGGGAAATAGCATTCACATCGGTAAGATACCTGTTCTGCTCCGGCAGCCTCTCGGGGCCAATGCCAACGACGAGGCGATCCATCAACAATCCACCCGCGTCGGCCCAGGTGAAAGTCGCAGAAAGGGGCCTGGGAATGCGCATCTCCGGGCTCGATAGCAAAACGTCGGCGACACCCGGCTGCATACACGCGAGCATGCTTTCAGGATGCCCTAGGAACCGGACGGCCCTGTGCCCACCGTCGACAAGGTCGAGGGCTTCAAAATGGACGGCGTACCACTGGATCAGCATCGACAAGGCCGCAGGGGACGGAACCACCTGGCCCGTAAGGCCATCAGCGGCATCGTCGGCCAAACGAATGACATCGTATTTCAGCACCTCGTCGAAGAACGCGTGAGCCGTATTGCGGCTGGCGATCCCGTGCTGGAGGGCGACATTCGCAAAAGCTCGCCGCGTCAGTCCGCGCCTGCCAGATGCGGCAGCGCGAAAATGACAGGCAAGGGCTGTGTGGTACAGGAGCCAGCGCTGCTGCGTCGCGAAAAGAGCTGCCACCCTCGGGGAAGTCTCGTGCTCCGCGATAAAACTCCTTGCCAACAGCAACATTGCGCGCGGGAAGGCTTCCGCCCCGATCAGAAGATCCACCCCGCTCGTCGCAGCCGCTGCGATTTCGCGCGGAGCACCCGACGACCGGGTTGTTGGAAAATCATAGACTTCACCCACGGGGAAACGCCCTTAGCACCATCAGCTGACAGGTGTCCAAATCACACAAGCGAGCCGCTCCCGGACAGCCATCGGTCCCGGAATGGGCGAGATCAGCAAAATACCGATCTGCCGGAGAAATACCCCGTCCCCCCGCTTCGCTGGATGCGCCTGTTCCAGCCAATGATCTGCAATTCCGTCTCATGGCGCCGGTTGCACGACACAGGCCGCGCCATCGCCGAGGCAGACGACGGTGCCGTCGAAGCGCGGATCAACGATATAAGGGCTGCCATCATTGCCCGTCCCATCGCCGGCGAAGGTCGGGGCGCCGTCTTGCCCCTGGACCGGCGGCAGCGGCGGCATGTCGGGAGCGAAGCTGCGCGGCGTGTTGATGCTTGCCAGCTCCGTGGTCGGGCTTGTGGCGGTCACCGTCAGCACGCCGCCGACGAAGCTGAGATCGTAGTTGGCCGAGGCTGTCAGCGAACCCTGGCTGATGGCATAGCTGCCCGGTCCGGAAACTCGGTCGGCCGCGGTCGCCAGCTGACCGAAGAGGCGGTCGCCATGGACGAGGCCGGCACCGCCGATCGTGTAGGTGAAAAGCGGATTGGCGACGCCGCTGAACCGGCTGGCGTTGTTGGCGGTCACCGTGATCGCGCGCGGCGTCACCGTCAGATTGCTGCCGGTGTAGCCGATGGCGTAATTGGCATTGCCGAGCGTGCCGAGACCGATCGCATAGGTACCGATGCCGGAGCCCATCGTGGCTGAGCTTGCAAGACTGCCCGTCAGCGTGTCGCCATTGATGAGACCGTTGACCGTGTAGCCGAAGACCGGATTGGCATCACCATAGGTGCGGCTTGCATTGCTCGCGGCGACGGTGAGCGCGCGCGGGGTGATCAGAAGATTGCCGCCGATAAAGGTCAGGTCATAACTGCCCGAGGCGGCAAGCGAGCCCTGCGTGATCGCATGGTTGCCGACGCCGGAGGTGGCGGTGGCCAAGGTCGTCAGGCTGCCCGTGAGGCTGTCATTGTTGACGAGCCCTGCGCCGCCGATCGTGTAGCTCAGCGCCGGGTTCACATCACCATAGATGCGGCTTTGATTGTTGGCCGCGACGGTGATTGCCCGCTTGCTGATCGTCAGGTCCGCAGCGGTGAAGCTCAGGTCGTAGTTGCCGGAAGCGGCGAGCGTCCCCTGCGAGATGGCATAGATACCGACGCCGGAGGCAGCCGTCGCCAAGGTCGTCAGGCCGCCGGTGAGGCTGTCATTGTTGGCGAGACCTGCGCCGCCGATCGTGTAGGTCAGCGCCGGATTGGCATCGCCATAGGCACGGTTCTGATTGTTGGCCGCAACCGTGATTGCCCGTTTGTTGATCGTCAGGTCCGCGCCGGTGAAGCTCAGGTCGTAGTTGCCGGAGGCGGCGAGCGAGCCCTGGGTGATGGCGTAGGTGCCGATACCGGAGGCAGCCGTCGCCAAGGTCGTCAGGCCGCCGGTGAAGCTGTCATTGTTGGCGAGCCCCGCGCCGCCGATCGCGTAGGACAGCGCCGGATTGGCATCGCCATAGGCACGGTTCTGATTGTCGGCTGCGACCGTGATCGCCCGCTTGGCGATATCGGCCGTCGTGCTGGCCACATCGGATGTAAGCGTATAATTGCCGGCGTCCACACCGCCGAGCGTCAGGCCCGAGATGTTGACCGTCTTGCCGATGCCGGCGTTCTTGTCGGAGAAGGTGCCAGTGGCACTACCGACGGTCAGCACGTCATTTCCGATCATGCCGTTGAAGACCACGCCCGAGGTGTTCAGCGTTGCATCGGCATTGCCGTCATAGGTCTTGTTGCCGGCCGTGATGCCGCCGATCAAAGAGATCACCGCCTTGATGATGTTGGCCGTATCGGTGCCGCCGGCCAGCGTATAGTTCGAGGCCAGACCGGCATTGCCGCCGCTGCCGTCGCCAAGCGCCAGCGTGCCGAGATTGAAGCTCAAGCCGGATCCCGCATTCTTGCTGGCGAGCTGGCCAATACCGCTCAGCGTCAGCGTCTCGCCATTGGCGAGGTTGGAGAGCAGCAGATCGCCGGCCGAGACATTGGCGGTGCCGTCATAGGTGCGGCTGCCCGAGAGGCTGATCACGCGCTGGCTGATATCGGCCGTGGTCGTGGCGGTGGAGGCCAGCGTATAGTTGCCGGCATCCGCGCCGCTGAGGCTGAGGCCTGAGATGTTGACCGTCTTGTTCGATCCGGCATTCTTGTCGGAAAACGCGCCGGTGATGCCGCCGCCGAGCGTCAGGACATCATTGGCCACCATGCCGTTGAAGATCACGCCCGAGGTGTTCAGCGTTGCATCCGTATTGCCGTCATAGGTCTTGTTGCCGGCTGTGATGCCGCCGATTGCCGAGATCACCGCCCTGGCGATGTCGGCCGTGGTCGTGACCGTGCTGGAGGCGAGCGTGTAGTTGCCGGCATCCGCACCGGAAAGCGCCAGCCCGGAGATGGTGACGGTCTTGCCGATGCCGGCATTCTTGTCCGAGAAGGCTCCGGTGATGCCGCTGCCGAGCGTCAGGACATCATTGGCCACCATGCCATTGAAGACCACGCCTGACGTATTCAGCGTTGCGTCCGTGTTGCCGTCATAGGTCTTGCCATCGGCCGCGATGCCGCCGATCGACGATATGACAGCCTTGGCGATGTCGACCGTGTCAGTGCCGCCGACCAGCGTATAGTTCGAGGCAAGGCCACCGGTGCCGTCGCCGAGCGCCAGCGAACCGAGCGTGACCGCCTTGCCCGACCCGGCATTCTTGTCGGCCATCGCGCCGATGCCCGACAGCGTCAGCGTCTCGCCCGTCACCAGATTGCGCAGGCTGAAGATCGAGGCATCGAGATCGGCGGAACCGTTATAGGTGCGGCTGCCCGAGAGGTTGATCACACGCTGGCCGATGTCGGCCAGCGCTGCGGCCGTAGTCGTATCCAGCCTGTAGTTCTGCGCATCCACACCACCCAGCGTCAGGCCGGAGATCGTTACCGTCTTGCCGGTTCCGGCATTGGCGTCGGCGAAGGCGCCGGTGGCGGTCGCCACCGTCAGACTATCGTTTGTGATCATGCCGTTGAAGATGGCGCCCGATGTGTCGAGCGTCGCTCTGGCCGAGCCGTCGTAGGTTTTGCCCGAAGCTGCGATGCCGCCGATCGAGGTAATGATGGCGGGGGTTATGTTGGCAAAGCTGGTATGGCTGGTGATGCCAAGTTGGTAATTGCTGGCATCCGCGCCGTTCAGATAGAGGCCGTCAATGGCGACCGTCTTGGAATTGCCGGCATTCTTGTCGGAGAAGTTGGCGCTCGTATAGGCCACATGCATGTCATCGGTGCCGACGACCGGGATCGTGAAGATATTGGCGGTGGCCGTGATCGTACCGTCATAGACCTTGTTGTTGGCGGTGATGCCGGTGAAGAACACATAGGCCTTGACAATATCGGCAAGGGTCGTCGCGCTGCTGGAGGCAAGCGTATAGTTGCCCGCATCCACGCCACCGAGCGATAGCCCGGTGATACCAACCGTCTTGCCGGTCCCGGCATTCTTGTCGGAGAACGCGCCGGTGGCGGTCGCAACCGTCAGCGCGTCACCGGCGATCATGCCGGTGAAGCCCGCGCCTGACGTGTTCAGCGTTGCACTCGTGTTGCCGTCGTAGGTCTTGTTGTTGGCCGTGATGCCTGTGATCGAAGAGATCAACGCCTTGGTGATATCGGCCGTCGTCGTCGCGGTGCTGGAGGCGAGCGTATAGTTGCCCGCATCCGTGCCGCCGAGCGATAGCCCGGTGATGCCAACCGTCTTGCCGGTTCCGGCATTCTTGTCGGAGAAGGCGCCGCCGGAGGTCGCAACCGTCAGCGCGTCACCGGCGACCATGCCGGTGAAGCCTGCACCCGAGGTGCTCAGCGTTGCACTCGCGTTGCCGTCGTAGGTCTTGTTGTTGGCCGTGATGCCGGTGATCGAAGAGATCAGCGCCCTGGCGATGTCGGCCGTTGCAGTTGCGGTGTTGGAGGCAAGCGTATAGTTGCCGGCATCCGCGCCGCCGAGCGTCAGCCCGGTAGTACCAACCGTCTTGCCGGTGCCGGCGTTCTTGTCCGAGAAGGTGCCGGTGGAGGTCGCGACCGTCAGCATGTCCCCGCCGACCATGCCGGTGAAGCCCGCACCCGCCGTGTTCAGCGTCGCGGCGGCGTTGCCGTCATAGGTCTTGTTGTTGGCCGTGATGCCGGTGATCGAAGAGATCGTCGCCGTGGCGATATCGACAGTACCAGCGCCCAGAACATAGTTCGAAGCCAGGCCGGTACCATCGCCGAGCAACAGCGTGCCGAACGACAGTGCCTTGCCTGTGCCGGCATTCTTGTCGGCCATGGAGCCTGCGCCGGTCAGGGTCAGCGTATCGCCATTGGCGAGATTGCCGACCGACAGATTGGTGGCCGCGACGTCGGCGCTGCCGTCGTAGGTGCGGCCGCCCGAAAGGCTCAGCACGCGCTGCGAAATCGTCAGCGCGCCGCTATAGTCGACATAGGCCGTGCGAGGACCGTTCTCCGTCACCGAGACGATATCGGGGTCAGAATAATTGTAGGTTCCGGCATTGGTCGTGCCCGCAATCGCGCTGCCCCAAGCAAACGAAACATTGCTTGTGCCGACGCCCGTCAGCGTCGCGCCGGTGATCGCAGTATTCGCGTCGCCATAGCTCCGTGTGCCGTTCCCGATCTTGACATAATCGTCATAGAGCCCGGTGCTGAGCGAGCGCAGCATCATGTTGCCACCATTCGCGCCGCTCGTTGATTTGCCCCAGATGCCGGCAAAATCCCAGCCGGCATTGATGAAGGTGAACGGATCAGCCATCTGTGCCGTCGTCAGACCGGTCATGCCGGTTGAGGAGCCGCCACCGGTACCGTTGGTCTGTCCGGTCGTCGTCGGGTCCCAGAAGGAGGCCGTGACCGTTGCATCGTTCGCGCCGGTCAGCCCGCCGCCGCCGCTGACCGCGCCAATCGCGTAACTGTTGCTGATCGTGCCGTAGTTGAAGCCTACGAGCCCACCCACGGTGTCGGAGCCACTGACAGCGCCGCTGGCATAGGTGTTGGTGATCGTGCCGTAGTTGGAGCCCGCCAGTCCACCCACACTATGGTCGCTGCTGCTGACGGAGCCGGTGGCATAGGCGCCGCTGATCACGCCGGTGGCGGCGTTGAGGCCCACCAGCCCACCGGCACCGGAAGCACTGCCGCTGACGACACCGTTAGCATAGCTGTTGGTGATCGTGCCGTAGTTGCGGCCTACCAGCCCACCCATATAGGCGGTGGTGCCGCTGACTGCTCCGGTGGCATAAGAGCTGCTGATCGTACCGCTGTTCTCGCCAACCAGCCCGCCAACTTCAATGTTGCCGGAGACCGCAGCGGTGCTATAGGAATTGCTGATCGTACCGCTGTTCCAGCCGACCAGCGCGCCGACCTTGGTGTGGACGCCCGCGACCGATCCGCCAACCAGCCCGACATTGCTGATCGATCCGTATGAGGCTCCGAACAAGCCAACATAGTCGTAGCCGCCCACGATGAGGCCGCTTATGGTGTGGTTATCACCGCCGAAGCTGCCACTGAACAACGTGTTGGTGTCCCCGAGCGGCACCCAGCCGCCCGTCGACCAGATGCCGGAGGCGTTAGCGCCCGACGTCTCGCTGGCGTCGATATTGTTGGCGAGTGTGTAGCTGCCGGCAAGGTTCGCGCCGATCAGCGCAAGCTGATGCAGATTGGAGATGGTGACCACACCGTTCGAATCCGCCGTCGCGGCCTCCGAGCGCAGGATCGGCCGCATGTCGCCGACCTGATACCAAGTGTTGGCGAAATCCCAGCCGGAATAGCTCGACGCGTTGCGCATTTGCGCGGTGGTGAGGCCGGTTGCCGAAAACGTGCCGGAAAAGGATTGACCGTAACCGCTAGATCGTCCAGTCGTGGAGACATCCCAGAAGCTGTTGGTGATGGTGCTATAGAAATTTCGGCCCACCAGGCCGCCGACAACTGCACTCCCACTAACCGCGCCGGTTGCGTAGGCGTTGTCGATAGAGCTTGCGGAATCATTATAGCCCACTAGTCCGCCGACATATGTATTGCCGCTTACGGAGCCAGTGGCATAGGCAAATTTGATTGTGCGATCATTGAAGCCGACCAGACCACCGGCATAGGTACTCGAGCCGTAGGTTGTGCCGGTCGCGTAACTATTGCTGATCGATCCATGATTGTGACCGACCAATCCACCGACGTCATAGCTGCCGGAGATGGCAGCGGTGGCGTGGCTGTTGTTGATCGAACCGGCATTCCATCCAGTCAGCCCTCCGACATATTGCATGCCGTTGACCGTGCCGGTCGCGTAAGCGTTGCTGATCGTGCCGGTATTGTTTCCGACCAATCCTCCCGTATAGGAGTAGCCATTGATAAACTCGCTGATCAGTCCGATATTTTGGATGGTCCCCGCCGAGTTACCGAACAGCCCGAGAAAACCAGCCGCTCGGTTGACCGTCAGGCCGGTAATGGTGTGCCCCTGGCCGTCGAAGTTGCCGGTAAAGGCAGCACCGTAGCTGCCGACAGGCATCCAGCCGCTCGTCGACCAGATATCGGCGGCATTGGCGCCGAAGGTGGCGCTGGCGTCGATATTGCCAGCGAGTTTGTAGCTGCCGGCGAGGTTCGCGCCTATCAGCGCAAGCTGGTGAAGGTTGGAGATGGTGACGACGCCGTTTGCGTCGGCTGTCGTGGCTTCCGAGCGCAGGATCGGACGCAGGTCTCCAGACTGATACCAGGTGTTGGAGAAGTCCCAGCCGGTGTAATTGGAGGCATTGCGCGCCTGAGCTGTTGTCAGGCCAGCCGCTGAGAACGAGCCGTAGTTTTCACCATAGCCGGACAACTGACCGGTGGTTTGGAAATCCCAGAAGCTGTTCGTGATGTCGGAACCATAGTTATTGACCCCTACCAGGCCTCCGAGGGAAAAAAGGCCGGTAACGGCGCCGCTGGCATAGGCATTAGTAATCGTGCCGTAGCTCGCTCCGACCAAGCCTCCGATTTGACTGGTTCCGCTGACTACGCCGGTGGCGTAGACGTTAGCGATTGAGCCCCAGCTGTATCCCACCAAGCCGCCGACCCAATTGGCGTTTCCGGTGACAGCTCCGGTCGCGTAGGCATTGGTGATTGTGCTACCATTCATACCCACAAGGCCGCCGACATCAATGTTGCCATTGACCGCACCGGTGGCATAAACGTTGTTGATCGTGCTGTAGAAGCCGATCCCCACCAAGCCACCGACATAGTCGTGGCCTGTGACGGTCCCACCGATCAAACCGACATTCGAGATAGTCGCGCCATCTTTGACATAGCCGAATAGGCCAACATTATCGGTGCTGGGGCGGTTGATGGTGAGCCCCGAAATTCTGTTGCCTCCGCCGTTGAACGAGCCGGTGAACGCCGCGCCGTCTATCCCAATCGGCGCGAACCCCGCTCCATTGCTCCAGATGGCCGTGCCAGAGGCATCGATATCACCCGCGAGCTTCCAATTGGCGGAGAGATAGGCGCTGGATGAGCCAATACCTTGAAGGCCGTAGACATCCGCGACCGCATAAGGTGTGGCGCTAGTGCCGTCGCCGCCGGTGACACGCAGGAAAGACGTACCGTCGGTGATGCGGAAGTCCTGCGCGGAGAAGGCCGGCAGCGTCGCGCTGTTCTGTACCCAGTTGCCCGAGGCGAGGATGAAGGCGCCAACATTGACGGCCGCCTGCGCCGAGATCGTGCCGCCGGAGGAGACGATCAGGCCGCCATTTGCCGTAATCGCGCTGTTGATGTTGATGTCCGATGCCGCCGCAAGCGTCAGTGTGGTGAGCGCATTCCAGTTGATCGGTGCTGCCACCGTGATGGTGCCCGCCTGCGGATTGGCCGCATCCGACGTTGATCCCGTCGTCACCGTGACATTGGCGGTCTGCAGCGCATTGGTGAGCGTGTTGACATTGATGACGCTGTCATTGCCGCTGGCTGTGAAGCCGGAGGAGTTGCTGTCCGTCGCCGTCGAGATCGTCACATTGTAGGGATCAAGCAGCAGATTGCCGACGGAACCATGCGCCGCCGTCAGATCGGTCAGACCGGCATAGGAGAGAAGCGCCTTGCCCGAGACTTCGACCTCGCCGCCATTGCCCGAAAGCGCCCCGCCCTTGGCCGTGATCGTGCCGGCAAAGCGGGTGAGATTATCCGACCACAGCACGACATTGCCGCCATGGCCGGTGGTGATCGCATCGGCATGGATGACCGTATCGGCATCGACCGTCAGCGTCTCGGCATGCTGCAGCGTGCCCTTACCCTGACGGTTGCCACCGATGTTGACCGTGCCGCCGCCGGTCTTGCCCGAGGCATTGATCTTCGCGCCTGCCAGCGTGATCTTGCGGCCCGTCACCTGCACCTTGCCGCCCGAGCCGTGCCTGCTGCTCGCATCGATCTTACCCGAGATCGCAACCTCGCCATCGCCGCCGGACAGCACGATGTCGCCGCTTCTCCCCGAGACACCCTTCGCCTCGATCGTCCCCGACATGTTGACCGCCTGCCGCGCCATGTCCTTGGCGGCTGCCGCCGTCAGCTGCACCGTGCCACCCCTCGCCGAGATCTTGCCGCTGTTCTCGACCAGCGCCCCACTGCCGCCTGCCTTGGTCGGTACTGCCACCTGCAGAAAACCGTCGCCGGACAGATCGAGCGTCGCCTGTTCGCCCGAGCCGAGCGCCGCCTTGCCCATCGGCACGGTGATCACACCGGTATTGGCGACCGTGCCGCCGATCAGCGCCATGTAGCCGCCGCGATTGATGGTGATCGCACCGGCATTCGTCACCGGCGCCGAGGCGCCATTGCCGGTGAAGCTGCGCTTGCCGGCCATGAAGTCGTCGTCGGAGATGCCGAGCGTCGAGGCGACGAAGGCGCCGGCCTTGATCGTCCCGGTCTTGGTAATGGCAATGCCGTTCGGATTGATCAGATAGACCTGGCCATTGGCGTTGATCTGACCGGCGATGGTCGAGCGTGTCTCACCGGTGACGCGATTGAGGATGGCGGCATTGGCATCGGGCTGGACGAAGGTGACGCGGTTGCCCTTGCCGACGTCAAAACTCTGCCAGTTGACGACGGCGCTGCCGCTCGCCTGGTTGATCGTCAGTGCCCCTGCCGACGGCGTCCCGATCGTCGCACTGCCGGCCGCCACCTGACCGCCCGTCGGCAGCGACTGGGCCAGCACCGCCGTCGAATGCACCAGCGCCGTCGAGGCCAGAAGCGCCACAAGCCGGGTCTTGTGGGAAAGCATCATGCGGGTCGTCTGTCGGGTCATCACTTTTATCCTAGAATTGAAACGCCGCGGCGACGGTAAATCGGTTGTCGTTGGAGCCGTCGCCGAAGCGCTCGACGCGGCCATATTCGAGATTGAGGTTCATGCTGTTGAAGCTCGCCTGTTCGGCCGCCGCCAGCCGCAGGCCGAGGCCATAGGCCGCGCC
>NZ_FMAH01000015.1:0-43732 GCF_900094545.1 Martinezella miluonensis | reverse complement strand
AAGCTCTGCGGCGTCACCTGCGAGGCCGTCTGCGCTAACGCAACACCTGCCGGTGCCATTACTGCAACGCTCGCAGCTAGGCCCCAAGATCGCGCAAAACGGTATCCGAAAATCAAAGTGAACCTCTATCCATCTATGTTCGCTCGAACCGATTCCAGCTGCCACGGACTTTCTGCTGGAGCGGCTTCAGGCCGCTCCATGTCTCTCAGCGCACGCAGTACTTTCCAAAGAAATGCCGCCAGAAATGGCCACGGATCGCCGCCACAACCCCTTCTCGCAGCAGAACTAATAAAATTGGCCGCAGGCGTCAGCGTCCATTTTTGACTTGCGGGATTTTGAGGACTTTCCGCAGATGAATGTCTGCAGGGGCGGTCAAGGGGGACACACTGCATCATTCGCAATTGTGGGCTCCCCGAGAAGCCGATGAACCGCCGGTTAAAGCTTTCGCGAGCGCGCCATTGAGGATGACCAGCTTTCGCGCCTGGAACTGCGCATATTCCTCGTAGAAACCGCGCGAAATCCAGATCGGCGAATGCCCCGGCCGCCCAGTCCAACCGAGTCCTCCGATCGATTGAGCTTCCGAGAGCTTCCGGCTCGTATGCGCGCGTGAAAGACCGGCAGATTGGGCCAGATACGCAATCGAACAGACGTCGGTGAGGTATCGGTCTTGCCCTGAGAGGGCTTGCCAATCGACACCCGCGATCAGCCGGTCCATCAGCCACCCGCCTGAATCGATCCAGGTGAAGATCGTGTAGAGCGGGCCTGGCGCGCGCACTTCGGAGCTGAAGAACAACGCGTCAGCTACAACCGGCTGGATCAATGGAAGCAAGTCCTCCCATTGAGCGGAGAATTGTGCGTGCCTTTGTCCACCGCCGAGCAGGTCAAGCGCCTGAAAGTGCAGGCTGTACCAGAGTGCCAGAAGAGACAGAGATTCGACGGATGGCTTGGCCAGTCTGCCGTGGCCAGCCGCTCGCTCGTCTACGGGCTGAATCACGCCGTACTTCATGGCTTCATCGAAAAAGGTATAGGCTGTATTGCGGCTGGCGAGACCAAGGAAAGGTCCGAGAAGGCCAAGGCTTCTGCGGCTGAGACCCGGCTCCACATCGCCGATAGGCCGGAAAAAATGTGCCAACGCGGCATGACTCAGAAGCCAACGCTGCTGTGTCGCAAACAGCGCTGCGGTCCGCGGCGATGTCTTGTGAGCCTCAAACATCCCGGAAGCCAAGAAGAAAACAGCGTATGGAAACGATTTCTCCGCAATTATGCCGCTGATGCCTCGATGCTGCAGGTCGTTTGTTTCCTCCCCTGCAAGAGACGAAAATGAAGCCGGAAATTCTATGATCTGCCCCAAGAACGCGACCTCCGGCTAGCACATCCGCCAGCGAAACAACCCTAAGTCATTGCCCGAGTATGCCATTCTGGTGATTCCGTACTTGTTGTCGTCTATGCGCTTTTTGGCAGCCCAAGCCGGAGACGTCCTGATTAGCCGTGGCGTAAGCTCTGAAATTTTGCTGAAATTCCGCTGAAACCCAGGGATTTTCATGGGTTTTGACGGAATAGCGTGATTAGTGGCTCTGTGCCGGAATACGGGACTGTCGCAGGAGGAAGGGGGATCGGTGCTCCAATTTTCCGGCTTTGAACTCGAAGAGAAGCACTCTGAATTGCGCAGGCTCGGTGGTGAAACAATCAAGCTGAGGCAGAAGAAAAACGGGCAAAGGCCGACCTCGAAATGATCGTCAATCCATCAACCTCTCAGTGGCACATGACCGACCCGATTGAGGCTCAAACCTTAAAGAAGGCGTTTGCTCCTCTACTGAAAGAACAGGACTAGCCGCTTCTGGATGCAATCAAGAGACGTCGACGAAGCGCGATATGCTGCTCTTGACCGGAGTTGAACCGGCAGCGTCGATCCCAGTACGGTCGGCATAAGTCCTTATTGCGGAACTATTCAGAGCGATATGAGAAGCTGTCGAACTCCCCGATGCCTTGCCCCATATGTGTTCGCACTGGAGTAAGAACGGGGTGGGTTAGCCGTCGATCGCTCGTTCGGCCAAGTCCTGCCATTCAGTAAGAAAGCTCATTATCCGTAGCGAATCCGCAAGGCTTGGCGACGGAAGCGGGGCTTCGCGATGCCCATTCCCGATGGCCGCTTCTACAAGTTGAACCTGATAATCGAAAGCATCGTATCTCGATGAGCGCGTTACTCTTTCGACCGGATGGCCATAAAGTTCGATTTCGAAGCTATTGTCGCCCGCTGCCGGCAGCCAAGGATTGGTGAGAAAGCGCAACGAGCCGAGTTCCCCTCGAACAGTGAATTCATAGGACATACCAAAGCTATCGGTACTCGTTAGTCCTGCGATAAGTCCGTTATCGAACCTAAGAATTGCCGTAGCGTCACAAAGGTTCCCATCCTTGGCGGAGCGATTGCCGGTGGCTTGTACTTGCCTTCGCGGGAAGGCCGTGTCACCGCAGCCCATTTTCAGGACATAGTGTAGCAGCGAAGCCGGATAGCATCCGAGATTGAAGATCGTTCCATTGCCATGCGGATTAACGACGTCCCAGATATCGGCGGCATAAGTCGCCGAAACCGTGCGCAAACGCCCCAAGCGGCCAGATTCGATAACTTCTCCGAAGGCAGCAATGATCGGGTGACTTAGATACATCAGCCCTTCGACGAAAAATATCCCGGTTTCCGTAACAGCTTGAGCTATCGCACGAGCATCATCCATATTCGTGGCAAGCGATTTCTCGCAAAGAACTGCCTTACCGCGGGCGGCTGCACCAATCACAGCTTGGGCATGAAGGTTGTTTGGAAGGCCAACATAGACCACGTCAACATCCGCATCTTCTGCAACAGCGTCCAACGTGTCATATCGTTTCGGCACCTCGTATTGCGTTGCGAACGCGTCAAGTCGGGCTGGATCGCGTCCGGAAACCGCCACGAGCTTGGAGCCGGCGCTTTTTGCAACCGCTTTCGCCATCGTGTGGGAAATGAAGCTCGTTCCCAAAAAACCCCAACGCAACATGCCAATCCCTCCGGTTTGTCCACCGGCAAAGGCGATACCTGCTGCTCGAAGAGAAAGAAAGCGCTTTAAATCTGCCAGTGGAAGCAGAAAATCTACCACTTACAGCATGACAGGCTGCGGTCCTACGCTCGACGCCTTTGGCACCATTGAGGCGGCCGAAAGTTATCGGCAGCCGTCCCGACCTTCCGACCAGTGTGTGCGATCGCGCAATTCCTGCACCTTCGGATGACTGGCCTGCGCTTCGTCCGGGGGGGGCCTGAGGTCAAAGATCCGGGCCTCACATCGCAGACTTTCGAGCAATCGGAGGACCTCAAATGCAAGCGGCGGTCGCACGACACCTCCGGAAGAGGGCCGCAAAGGATCGAGATCTGTGGTTTGCGACAATTGTCGGCAGGTGATACCTATTGAAACGTCGGCTCCCCACCCCAATCTCAGCTAGGTTACAGGAGCCTGGTCATGCCATATCTTATCCTCACCCTGTGCGCGGTTGTTTGCACGTTTTTCATTACACGCTTCTTTGCCGTCAAAACCCGGCTCGCCGAGAAGGCGGTCGATGACATGATTGGCCTTAAGTTGAAGGCCTCCCCTCTGATTGGCGAACTGGAACGCCTGAAGGAGGAGAATGGAGTGATGCGCAACTTGCTGATCGATATGATCGAGAACGAGGCGTCCGTACCGCCAGCTAACGTCGCGGTAACGGAAGCTGAGCGGGCGCGTGCGATCATCGTTGCAAGGCAGCGGCGACGCGAGATCTTCGGTGAGGCGATCTACGTCATCAGGCAAGCCAAAGAGTCGCGAAACCTGTCTCAGTCCACCCACTCCGACGATACCCGGTATAACGCAGCCAATCGCGACTGATTATGATCCCGATAGGCATCTCCGCTGTCGGTGTCCACAACGCTCTGACCCGTATTTCCATTTGACGCCGATGCATTCAGACGCGGGAAGCCATTGGGAAATTGGCCATATCAATATCGGAGCAGGGTCAGGTCGAAAGCCAAAACCGGGTGACATCGCGATAGAAATGGACAGAAGGTGATCGTCTGAGATTTTCCGCGGCAGCGTTCTCGGATTAACTGCTAAAACTGTCGCATTTTCATATTCAAGTGCGAGGCGATATCTATTTCGATGCCATCGCTGTCGAGTCACGCAACACAAACTGCGGCCGGACTTGAAGTACCGCTGGCTTTAGACTGGAGCCCGATATGTGGTCCAAAAGATGTCGCGCTGCCTGCTCTCCCATTTCCGCGAGTCCGATCTGCACCGTCGTAAGCGGCGGGGCAACCATGTCCATCAAAGGCATATCGTTGTGTCCAACGATCGAAAGGTCAGCCGGACACGACAGGCCACGTACCTTCAGTTCCTGAATAGCGCCGAGCGCGAGCAGGTCGTTGCTGGCTGCAATGGCTGTCACATCGGGCCAGCGGTCGAGCAGCGACGCGGTCGCGGAGCGGCCGGCCGGCCGGCTATATTCGGTGGTAACCACAACTGCGTCGGCGGCAAGTCCCGCTGTCCGCATCGCATCCTCGAATCCCTTGCGGCGAAGCACGCCGGTGGAGAAATCAACGGGGCCTGCAAGATGCCCGATCCTATGGTGTCCAAGCTCTATAAGATGCTCGACGGCCAGGAACATGCCGGCAAGGTCGTCGGTCACGATCGATGAGGCCCGGAGCTCATCCTCGCGCCTATTGACAAGCACCGTCGGCACGCCGGCGTTCAGGCAAATGGTGAGAACGGGGTCGTCGCGGGTCGCAGTCGCAAGTACCAGCCCGTCGACACGCCGAGCGATCAGCTCCTCGACGATGGCTGCCTGTGCGGCAGCGTCAGGCCCCCCGTCTGCGACAAGCATCGAATAGCCTTCACTCGACAGTTGCGCGCCGATCCCATCCAGGATCGGCGCGAAGACCGGATTCGCGAGGTCCGGAACCACGACGCCGACCAGCCTTGATCGGCCCGTGCGTAGCGATGCTGCGATCGCATCCCGGCGATAGCCTTGTCGCTGTGCCTCGGCTCGTACGCGTTCGACCACCTCCGGCGAGATGCGGTGGCTCTGCCCTGGATCGAGCGCACGCGCAGCTGTCGAACGATGCACGCCGGCAGCTGTGGCGATCGATTGGAGTGTGGCCCCGCGCATGGCGGCAGGCGAGCGTGTGGATATAGCGTTCATCAAAACCGGCACGACAGAATCAACTTCGTCAAGAAAGCACTTTCTCCCCGACTTGACAACGTGCAATCGATCGCATAAACATCGTGCAATCGATCGCACAGATGTATCGACAACCGCGTCGGAGGAAGCGATGAATGTAGATACCGCAACCGGCGGAGCCGAGATCGGGCAGCGCTCCCATATTATCGAGGATCAGGATGCTGTGACGGACGTCGTACTCGACGCCATGTCGCGGACACCGAATGAGCGCCTGAACGAGATCATGGCCGCCTTCGTACGGCACATGCATGCCTTTGCCCGCGAGGTGAAGCTCACCGAGGAGGAGTTCGAATTCGGCGTCGACTTCCTCAACCGCATAGGCCAGGCCACCCATGAGGCGCATAATGAAGGCATCCTGTTCTCCGATGCCATCGGCTTCTCGACGCTGGTCTGCCTACTGAACAATGGCCAGAACGGCGCCACAGAAACGGCCGCAGCCCTGCTCGGGCCTTTCTGGCGCCTGCACTCCCCGGCAACGGAGAACGGCGGCTCAATCGTGCGGTCCGATACACCGGGTTCGGCCCTGTTCGCCAACTGTCGCATCACCGATCCGGACGGCAAGCCATTGGCGAATGTCGAAGTCGACGTATGGCAGGCCTCGCCGGTCGGGCTCTACGAGAACCAGGATCCCGATCAGGCCGACATGAATCTGCGCGGAAAGTTCCGGAGCGATGTGGACGGGCGAATCTGGTTCCGCTCGGTCAAGCCGGCCGGCTATCCGGTACCGACCGACGGCCCGGTGGGCGAGCTTCTGCGCGCGCAGCTGCGCCATCCCTATCGTCCGGCGCATCTGCACTTCCTCTGCTACAAGCCGGGCTACAAGACGCTGATCACTCAGGTCTTCGTTGATGAGGACCGGCACCTCAAAAGCGACGTTGTGTTCGGTGTCACCCGTCACCTGGTCGGCGATTTCCAGCAAGGCTCCGGCCCAGCCCCAACTCCCGGAGTGGAAGGCCCTTGGTTCCGGCTGACCTATGATTTCGTGATGGAGCCTGGCAAGGCCAAGTTGCCGAAACCGCCGATCCGCTGACCCCTTTCACACAAAGCGAGAGCACCCCATGTCCAGTCAAGTCCCGTCGGCGGCTGTTGCCGCCCCATCCAACGCTGCAGATCGGCGAGCACCCTATCCTCGCTCACTGGCCGGCAAGGTCGCGCTCGTTGTCGGTGGCGCCGGAGCCATCGGCGCCGCTACCAGCCGCATGCTGGCGGCCGCTGGCGCAACCGTCGTGATCACATATCTCGACAGCGAGCGTGATGCAGCCGCAGCCCGTTCGCTGGTGGCCGAACTGGGTGTCGACCATGCCGCCTATGTCGCCAACGTCGTCGATACCCCGTCGCTGATCGCACTGCGCACACAGTTGCAGGACCGCTACGGCCGGCTGGACATCCTTGTCAACGCTGCCGGTTTCACCAAGCCCGTGCCGCATGCCGATCTCGACGCACTGACCGACGACCTCATCGACCGCATGCTGCAGGTCAACTGGCGTGGCCAGTTCGCGTCGATACGCACTTTTGCACCGATGTTGAAGGCTTCCGGCGACGGCCTGGTGGTGTCGATCTCCTCCATTGCCGCCTTCACTGGCGTCGGCTCGTCCATCGCCTATTGTGCCGCCAAGGCCGGCATCGATGTGATGACCAAGGCGTTGGCACGGGCGCTGGCGCCGGAAGTGCGGGTACTGGCGGTGTCGCCCGGGGTCGTTGATACCGAGTTCGTACCTGGCCGCGGCGCCGATTTCAACGAGAAGGTCAGCGCCTCGACGCCGCTAAAGCGGCTCGGCGAGGCAGAGGACATTGCCGCCGCCATCACCGCATGCGCCACCATGCTCGGCTATTCGACCGGACACATCATCCAGGTCGACGGCGGGCGGGCGCTCTAGAGGGGGGAAGGTAGATCTATGATGCGCTCGCCACTGCCTAAAATCGTCATCACCTGTGCGATCACCGGCAACCTCACCAAACCGGAACAGACGCCACACCTGCCGATCACGCCGCAACAGATTGCCGAATCGGCGCTTGGCGCTGCCGAAGCAGGAGCTGCGGTCGTGCATATCCATGTTCGCGACCCGCAAACCGGACGCCCGTCGATGGAGCTCGAACTCTATAGCGAGGTCATCGAGCGCATACGCGCCCGTAATCCGGAACTTATCATCAATATAACCACCGGCCCCGGCGGGCGTTTCGTGCCGTCGCACGATAACCCCAGGATCGCCGGTCCGGGTACCACGCTGATGGCGCCCGAGCGACGGGTGGAGCATATCGCTGCACTCCGACCGGACATCTGCACGCTCGACCTCAACACGATGAACTCAGGCGGCGAGGTGGTGATCAACACGCCCGCAAACATTCGACGCATGGCCAAGGTCATCGCTGCAGCCGGCGTGAAGCCGGAAATTGAACTGTTCGATTCGGGCGACATCGCGCTGTTGCGCGATCTGCTCGATGACGGCACATTGCAAGGACCTGTGCTCACGTCCTTCGTCCTGGGCGTGCGTTACGGCTTCCAGCCGTCGCCGGAAACCGTGCTTTATGCGCGCAACCTTCTGCCCATGGACGCCACCTTCACCGCGATCGGTATCGGACGCTCCGCCTTCCAAATGGTGGCGCTCTCTTATCTCTCCGGCGGCCATGTCCGCGTCGGACTGGAGGATGCGGTGTATATGGACCGGGGTGTGTTGGCCCCTTCGAACGCAGCGATGGTCGAGAAGGCGCGAAGCATCGTCGAACATCTTGGCGGGCAGATCGCCGAGCCGGGCGAAGCCCGCGCCATTCTCGGCCTTACCAACTTTGCAAATACTCCGAGTGAATGAAGGGCTTCCCCATGTCTCTGACCAGCCGTCTTCCATACACCGTGCAGATCCCAGCAAAGGGCCTGCGCCTCTATGAGAAAGCGCCGGACTACGCTGCGATCAAGCTGAACGTGGAGGAATTCCCATTGCGGGCCATAGCCAGCCACGAGGTCGTGGTCGAGATCCATGCCGCCGCGGTCAACCCTTCGGACGCCAAGGCGGCCACCGGCCTGATGCCTTATGCGGTGTTTCCGCGCACGCCGGGACGCGACTATTCCGGCAAAGTGGTGGCTGGTCCCGACGCCCTGATCGACAAGCTCGTCTTTGGTTCGTCCGGCGACCTCGGCATCCGCCAAGACGGTTCGCACGCCAGCCACATGATCGTTGAGGCGGATGCGCTGGTCGAAGTGCCGCAAGGTGTTGATGCCCGTCAAGCCGCCGGCATCGGAGTACCCTTCGTCACCGCCTGGGAGGGCCTGCGCCGTGCCGGCTTGCCGGCGGCCGGGGAAACGGTGCTTATACTCGGGGTCAACGGCAAGGTCGGCCAGGCCGCCGCACAGATCGCGACCTGGCGCGGGGCACGCGTGATAGGCGTCGTGCGGCGCGATGAGCCTTACGCGGGCCATGCGAGCGGGCCGATGGAAGTCATCGCTGCGAACACAACCGACGTGCCGGCCAAGGTCCGCCAGCTGACCGACGGTAAGGGTGCCGACATCGTCTTCAACACCGTTGGCGATCCCTTCTACGAGATCGGCCAGAAATCAATGGCGGTCGGCGGTCGCGCCATCTTCATCTCTGTTGTGGACCGCTTCGTCACATTCGACATCCTCGCTTTCTACAAGGGCCGCCACACCTATGTCGGCATCGACACGATCGCGCTCAGCTCGATCGAGACAGGTAGTATCCTCAAGGCGCTGACGCCCGGCTTCGCCGAAGGCGTGCTGAAACCGTTCCCGATCGTCGACAGCGCGGTCTACCCGCTCGAGGATGCGTATGCCGCCTATCAGGCGGTGATGGGGGCATCGCGCGACCGCATCGTGCTGGTGCCCGGGAGCTGATGCAATGCATGTCGTCCGCTATGCCGAAGCGCCTGCCTATGACGCACCTGGCCATCACGACATGCACCTGGTTCGGCTGCAGGGGCGTGAGGCAGGCCCGGCTGATACAGTCTGGATTGGCGTATCGACCCTCGAGCCGGGCGGCGGCACGACGCTCGACGCTTCTAACGTCGAAAAGATGTATGTGGTGCTCGACGGCGAGGTGACCATATCGAATGGTCGGGAGGAAGAGCGCCTCCAGCAGTGGGATTCCTGCCGCATCAGCCCGAATGAAGCACGTCAGTTGCGCAACCATACGCTGGGGCTCGCCAAGATCCTACTTGTAATGCCGCTGCAGACGACCGGACCGCCGCGCTGACCGGCGAACAGAAAGCCCGCTAGCGCAGCGGACTCTGCAACTTTCATAGCAACCAGATCAACTCACGCGACAGGCTCCGCCCGTCTCGGCGATGTCATTCGTACTCAGGAGGAGAACCCTATGACAAATGTGCATTCCTCGCGTCCACGTAGACCCTGGTACCAAATCCTCTATGTGCAGGTGCTCATCGGCATCGCATTTGCCATCGTGCTCGGCCATTTCTGGCCCAAGGTCGGCATCGACATGAAGCCGCTCGGTGACGGCTTCATCAAGCTTATCAAGATGGTGATCGGCCTGGTCATCTTCTGTACTGTTGTGTCCGGCATTGCCGGCATGAATGACCTGAAGAAGGTCGGTAGGGTGGGCGGTAAAGCACTCCTCTATTTCGAGGTCGTTTCGACGGCTGCATTGTTCATTGGCCTGATCGTCGGCAACCTGATCAAGCCCGGTGCCGGCTTCAACGCCAACCTGGCAGCGCTCGATATCAGCGCCGTCCAGGCCTACGCAGGCAAGGCTGCGCAACAGTCAGTCACCGATTTCCTGCTGAACATCATTCCGACTACCGTGGTCAATGCTTTCGCCGAAGGCGACATCCTGCCGATCGTTCTGATCTCGATCCTGTTTGGTTATGTACTGTCGCATCTTGGCGACCGCGCCAAGCCGGTCAGGGAAGTGATCAATGCCGGCTCGCACATGGTGTTCGGTGCGATCAACGTCATCATGAGGCTGGCGCCGATCGGCGCATTCGGGGCAATGGCCTTCACCGTCGGCAAATACGGGGTCTCCTCGCTCGGCCCGCTCGTGGTCCTGATCGGAACCTTCTACCTCACCAGCATTATTTTCGTGCTTGGCGTGCTCGGCCTCATCGCCCGGTGGGCAGGTTTCAACATCGTAAAATTCCTATTTTACATCAAGGAAGAGATCCTGGTGGTGCTCAGCACGTCCTCGTCGGATCCGGCCCTGCCCAGTTTGATGGAGAAACTGGAGCGTGCCGGCATATCCAAGCCCGTCGTCGGTCTGGTCGTCCCCACCGGATACATCTTCAACACGGACGGCACCTCGATCTACATGACGCTGGCGGCGCTGTTCGTCGCTCAGGCCACCAACACCGATCTGTCCCTGTCCCAGCAACTCATTATCGTCGCGGTCGCCATGCTTACCTCCAAGGGCGCATCCGGAGTCACCGGCGCCTCGTTCATAGCGCTAGTCGGAACCCTTTCGGTCATCCCCGCCATTCCGGTCGCCGGCATGGCGCTCATCCTCGGCATCGATCGCTTCATGAGCGAAGCCCGGGCGCTGGTGAACATGATCGGCAACGGCGTCGCCACGATCGTAATGGCGCGCTGGGAAGGCGAACTCGACAAAGAGCGCCTTGACGCAGCACTGTCGGGCCTCCTGCCCGACGAGCCCTATACGCTCGACGTCATCGAAGTCGACGGCAAGCCGGTTGCTGCAACGCCTCTTTGAGCCCTCCCTGCCCCGGTCAACGAGCTTGAACAATTGCACTGCTTCGACGCGCTGCTTCGTTCGTCAGGTATTCATGCAACTTCTTGCTTGCCTGCTCCGACGCAATCCATATCCGCGTGATTGCTTCGAACTGTTTCCGGTGCTTGAGATCCGTTGGGCGTAAAAGCCCGACGGAACTGGGCGAACCCAAGCGATTTTGAAGAAAAGTCTCCTATTTTGACGCAAGCTCCTGTCATGAGTCCCGACCTATGGCGATCAATGATCGAAGATGTTAAGCCTCCGCCGGGGGTTGGTAAAACGCGTTCTGATCGGGGGTTGCCTGATGCCGATGCTGACGGTTCGTGATAACACGCGGCTCTATTACAAGGACTGGGGCGACGGTCCAGCGGTGGTCTTCAGCCATGGCTGGCCGCTGAATTCCGACATGTGGGAAAACCAGATGATGTTCCTCGCATCCGAAGGCTACCGTGTGATCGCACACGACCGCCGCGGCTTCGGTCGATCGGATCAGCCCTGGGTTGGATATGACCATGATACGTTCTCGGATGACCTTTGCGAAATTATCGAAGCGCTTGATCTGAAGGATGTTTCGCTCGTAGGCTATGCGATGGGCGGAGGAGAAATTGCACGCTATATCGGCCGCCACGGGACCGGCAGAATTTCGCGCGCTGTGCTCATTGGCGCAACGACACCAAAGCTTGCACGCAGTGAGGACTATCCGAACGGCGTTCCCGAGGCCGTTTTTGAGGGCGTTCGAGCGGGGCTTCGCGCCGACCGGGCGGAATTCATTCGCGGGTTTTCACGATTGTTTTTCGGAGCCGATCGCGATGGGGCGAACGTCTCCGAAGGCAGCCTGATGCAATTGCATCAAATCGCCATGCAATCTTCCTTGAAAGCCGCGCATGATTCCATCACTGCCTGCGCGGTGACGGACTATCGGCATGATATCGAGAAATTTGATGTGCCTGTCCTCATAATTCACGGCGAGGATGATGCCTTTGTTCCCTTTCACGCTACGGCACGCCAGGCGGCCGAACTAATTCCAAATGCAGTACTCAAGGTCTGCGAAGGTGCTCCCCATGGGCTGCTGTTTACCCACAAGGATCGGCTGAATAGCGATCTGCTTACATTTCTGCGACAATGACCGCAGACAAGGAAAAACTTGGCGATCACAACCTCGTTGCTGCAATGCCTTTCGGGATCATCCGTCTGGACGTCCGCAAGGCTCAAAATCTTATCATCGAGATAGGACGGGGCAACGCGCGATCACGAGCGTCTGAACTCACTCAGAGTGTCATCTGTACTCTCGTCAATGCGGCCATTATTGTTCAAGCAAATGACGCGGCGTGCAAATTAGCGGATTTCAATAGGGAGCAATTGCTTTCCGAACCGCTCGCGACAATACTTACCGAGGACGCGTGTCGAACCATCAGCAACGACCTCTTGGATCTCTTTGGCGGCTCCAGCGGCACATCTTCCGAGGGGCGGTTGCTCCGTCCAGGCAAGGAAGGTCTTTCCGTCGTCTTAAACCTTTGGCTCGCCGAAGGCGGAGATTTTCCCGACAGCGTCTATCTCGGGATCACGAATATCAGCGGAAGAGTTACTAGCGAACAGATGAGGGACGACCTTCAGAGCAAGCTCGCCCATGCCGGACGCATTGCGATGCTGGGCGAGATGACGGCTTCCATCGCTCACGAGGTCAATCAGCCTTTGGGATCTATCATCGCAAGCGCAGAAGCGGGCCTAAGATGGCTCGATCGGACGGAGCCGGACCTGGCGGAGGTCAAGGCCCTGCTTGAACGCATCGCCGGAAGCGGCAGGCGCGCTGCCGAAATTGTCGCAGCGATGCGCTCCATGGCACGCAACAAGAAGGCCGAGAGGGAGCTCGTTTCGGTGAACATGATCATCGATGAGGCGATTGTGATATTGCGATCCGATCTTGTAAAACGGCAGATTTCTCTTCGACTTGATCTAGCGTCCGAATTGCCGGAGGTGTCGGTGGATCGAACGCAGATCCTGCAGGTCATTGTCAATCTTGCATTGAACGCTGCACAAGCAATGTCTGATGGGGAGGCCTGGAACCGCACTTTGCTCATCCGCACCAGAAGAGATTCCGAGACCACCATTATCGTGGAGGTTAGCGACAGCGGCCCCGGTGTTGACCCCAATGTTGGAGAGAAGCTATTTGAGAGCTTCTATACGACGAAGCAGACCGGGATTGGTATGGGCCTTGCCATATCCCGAGCGATTGTCGAGGCGCATGGAAGCAAAATCGAGTTCCAATCGTCGCCACACCTTGGGGCGCATTTCAGCTTCAGATTGCCATTGCCGAGCAAATCCGGGCTTCATGACGGAATCCATGGATAAAGCAGCGCACGAGGCACAGGTTGGCCGCAGCGAGTTCTCGTCGTAATATCTGCCTCGATCGTTAAGGCTGCCTGGCGCGTACCGGCAACACTGCAAATCTCGGTGCTAGAGGGCCGATGCGCCCAGCCGGCGCCCATAGGCGGCGATTTCCTTACCTACCGGCAGGCGTTCGTGCTCATAGCGCGCCAGCGCTTCGGCGAGATTATCCGATCTCGACAATGCCTCCCGCAGCGCAAGGGCGTCGCCTGCAGCCTTCGCAACTCCCATTGCGGTGTGAGGGCGCACGACAAATGCGGCATCTCCAACGAGTGCAACGCGACGTGACACCATCCGCTCAGCCTCGTAGTCGAAAATACCGTGAATCGAGGGCAGCGGCTCGGCCTCGACCACCTGTGCAAACTGAGGCGGAAGGACAGAAAAGGCATCTTGCCTCAACGTCTGCAAGCGCGTCTCCGACAGCGCACCCCGCGGCAACGAGTACTCGAATGTACGCCCATCGACGCCCGTAAAGAGGGCCGCGAGCTCCGCATGTGGCACCAAACGATACCAAACCCAATTGTACCGCCGCTTTCCTTTCTCCATTTCGCCATTTTGACCGGGGACGAGATAGCCGAGCATATGAACGCCGCGGACAATGTAGAAGGCAAATCGATCAACGAGGATCGACACTTCGGCCGGAAGCGCCGTTTCAGGGATTAGACCGCGCCAGGCTACATAACCGGCAAATTCGTTGCGGTTCTCTCGACTGACGAAGCCGCGAACAACCGAGCCCATACCGTCGGCGCCAATAACCAGCTCCGCTTCCTCAGTCTCGTTCCCCTCGAACGTCAAACGCACGCCTTGCGGAGTTTCGGCCACGTTTTTGACGGCCCGCCCAACGACGTAACTGTCCATCGGCAGATGCGATGCAACTGTCGCGTAAAGAACATCCCAGGAAATCTGGGTTTGCGGGGTCGAAAAAACCTCGGCCACGCCTCCGTCCCTGTTTAGATATATTCGCTCCTTCGCAACGACGCCGACATGGGCCAGATGCTCGCATCCAAGCACGCGCAGTATCTTGAAGAGCTCGCGCTGCCCTACAAGCCCGGCTCCTCGCCCGGCCAAGCCGGACGAGGAACGTTCATAGATCTTGACGTCATGACCATCCCGCTGAAGGAGATTTCCGATGAACAGACCAGCCAGGGATCCACCAACGATACGAATTCGCATTGGTTTCACGGTGAAGTCCTCAATGGGCCGCGCGAACAGCCGAGCGGACTCGACGCGCTGCAATCTGTATCAGCAGCGCTACGAGCGCCAGCGACGCACCAAGAGCGCTGACCCCAATCCAGCCGGAATACTCCCACGCCATCGTTGCCAAAGCCGCGCCGGCTGCACCGCCCAGAAACATGGCCGTCATGAAGATGGTGTTCAATCGGCTACGTGCCTCCGGGTCGAGGGCATAGACGACATGCTGGTTCGACACGAGTGCGCTCTGGACACCAAAATCCAGAACGATAACGCCAATCACGAGGGCGATAATCGAGGTCCATACACCGAAGACAATCCAGGCAACCAGTGTCAGCAGCGCACCCAACAATACCACGAATTGAGGTCCGCGACGGTCGGCCACGCGACCCGCAAGGGGGGCGACGACAACGCCGACGGCACCAACGACACCGAAAAGCCCTGCGACATCAGCGCCGAGATTGAAGTGCGGCGTTTGCAAATACAGAGCCAAGATCGTCCAAAACGCCGTGAACGAACCAAACAGCGCCGCTTGCATGAGGGCCGCCGTGCGCAGCGCGCCTTCTCTTCTCCATAAATGTGCAAGTGACTTCAGTGCGGTGTGATAGCGCATATGCGAGGCCGGACGATGGCTGGGCAGCGTGAAGAACATCAAGGCGGCGGCGACCAGAGCAAGCGGGACGCCGATCCAGAACATTTCGCGCCAGCCGGCATGGGCACCAACAAAGCCGGACAATGTGCGGCTGAGCAGAATGCCCGTCAGTACGCCGGCCATGACGGTGCCGATTGTCGCGCCTCGCCTTGCGGGTATCGCAAGCGATGCCGCGAAGGGCACAATTTGCTGTGCGACCGTTGCCGTTGCGCCAACAACAAGCGACGCGGCGATGAGTGCCAGGGCGGATTGAGCGATCGCGGCCAATGCTAAGGCCCCCGCAAGCACGACGAATTGACCAATGATCAGCTTTCGGCGATGCACGATGTCGCCCAAGGGAAGAAGAAAGAGAAGCCCCAAGGCATAGCCGAGCTGTGTCGCAGTCGGAATGAAGCCGGTGATCGCTTCACCTGGGAATTCTTTTTCAATGATCCCCAGCATCGGCTGATTGTAATAGATGTTCGCGACAGCAATGCCACTAGCAGCCGCCATCGCAAACAAGGCAGGCTTTGCGATGCCATGAGCGGTTGACGTATCAGGCACGTTTTCCATGTTCAAAATCCTTGATTTCTGCGGAATGCATGTGCTGTTAGTTAGCTCTTAATCGCATATCGATTTAGTGGTCTTGAACGATCATCCGGTGTAACGAGTTTTGATATAATGGACACGGACGATGTCTCGGTTTTCACTGCCGCAGCTTCCGCCGGTAGTCTCGCGGCAGCGGCGAGACGCCTCGGCTTGACGCCCATGGCCGCAAGCCGGCGGCTCGCGGCCCTCGAAACGTCTCTTGGCGTCCGCCTTCTGCATCGCACGACGCGCTCGCTATCTCTTACTCCGGAAGGTGAGAGCTTTCTCCCCTTCGCCCACGCACTTGTAGAAAATGAGAATGCGGCGATGGCGCTATTGCAGTCTGGCGCCAAGGGAGCAGCCGGATTGCTTCGCGTATCCGTGCCCATCGCCTTTGGGACCAAGTTCGTTACGCCGATCGTGCCATCTTTGCTAAACGAGAACCCTGAACTGCGGATATCTGTCGACTTGACGGACAGCCTACCCGATCTTGTGGCAACCGGAACGGACCTTGCCATCCGTATCGCTCGGTTGCGGGACAGCAGCCTCATCGGCAAAAAACTAGCCGATAATCCGCGGCTGGTCGTGGCTAGTTCGGACTATCTCGCGCGTCGGGGCAAGCCGAAGACACTTGACGATATTGCTGGTCACGACTGCTTGGCTCACGCCGGCACGACCCACTGGATCTTTCACCACGCCGATGGGGAGAGGCAGGTGAAATTGGGCGGTCGCTTTTCCTCAAACAGCATCGCTGGCTGTTATACGGCATGCCTTGCCGGGGGCGGACTTGCCTTGCTCTCAAATTGGTACGTGGCCGACGATATCAAAGCCGGGCGCCTGATACGAGTTGACCTTCAAGACGTGCAACCCGAAACAATCAACATTTGGGCAGTCTATCCTACCGCCCGACTTGTGTTGCCAAAGGTTCGTGTTTTCGTGGCGGCATTGCGTGCCGCCCTTGTCGCCGCCGGCGTCGGCGATGATGCTAAAGAGTGACGATCGCAGCCCTCACTTTCTCCGGCGTCAAGGGCATGTCGCGGAAGCGAATACCCGTTGCGTCGGCCAATGCATTGGCAAGGGCTGCCGAGGTTGGTCCTTGACCACATTCGGCGACACCAAGGAAAGGTTGGCCAGGTTGCTCTTCAACGATTACATCGATCTTTTCAGGTATGTCGAGGAAGCGCAGGATCGGATAGGAGCTCCAATCGAAGCTGGTGCGGATGACTGCATCATTGGTAACAGCCTCGCGCGTACACCAACTCAGAGATTGAATGATCGCGCCTTCGATCTGGTTTTGGACGCCGTTCGGACTGACGACCTCTCCGCAGTCCGCTGCGGCTTGCACACGGTGGACAGAGACACGGCCAGTATTTTGATCGACGCTGATCTCCAAACAGACGGCGCAATAGGCACCCAGGTTCTTGTAGCGGGCGAAAGCCATTCCGAAACCGTGAAACGGCCCTTTCTTGTGCCGCTGTCGCCAGCCAAAGGCGTCGGTCGCCGTCTGCATGACTTGGCGCGCTCTGGGATCAGCCATATGTTTCATTCGCAGATCAAGCGGATCGATGCTGCCGGCGAGCGCGAGTTCGTCAAGCGTGCTTTCGATTGAGAAAACGTTCAAATGTGCGCCAAGCGAACGCAGCGCCGAAACCCGGATCGGCATTTCCTTTATGAAATGATAGATCACCTTCATGTTCGGCAGGTCGTAAAGCGGATTGGAATTCCTGCTTCCGTCGCCCTCCGGCATTGGTATCGGCTTGCCTTCAGGAGGCGGGAAACTCGGCACGACCTCGCTGCCGACCAGAACTCCGCCGGCGCCGACAGGTCTGTTGTTGTGCGGATTGCTCCATACATCGTAACGCCACTCAACAATACGGTTGCCGGCATCAATGCCTGCTTCGACCTCCGTGACCATGCCAGGTCCCAAGGGCTCCCAGCCGAACTCCTGCTCACGCATCCACTGTAGCCGCACAGGCCGACCTGGAACTGCCATGGCGATAAGCGCGGCCTCCGCAGCGACATCGTCGGCGCCATTCTGACCGTAGCAGCCTGCCCCTTCAGCGTGAATCGCTCGGATCTTGTCGATCGAAAGTCCAAGCAATTCCGCGGCAACCCGGCGCACGTCAAACGTGCCCTGACTATGCGTCCAGATCGTCAGAAGACCATCGAGCATCCATGCAATTGCGCAGGATGGACCAATGGAACCGTGAGAGATCCATTGACGACTGTAGCGCCCGCCAGCGGTCTTGACGGGAACGCCGGTCGGATTGGCGACGTCAAGAATCGAAATCTCCTCGGCCGGAAGCGATTTCAGCGTATCTGCGACGCTACCGGTTGGGAAAGGCCCGGCGGTCGGTTCGTAGCGGGATGCCTGCAGTTTGCGCATCAGCTTGATCGCATCCCATTCCCGTTCCGCCACAACCGCAGCGAAGTCGCCGTTCTGAACAAATTTGAACAGCTGCGGCATCACCTCTATCTCGGCAAGCGGCGGGAATTTGAGCCTCGTTCGCTCGCTGGGACCACGCACGACCCGGGCGTGCAGCATACCCGGTAGCCGCATATCATGGATAAAAGCCTGACCTCCGGTCGTTTTTGCCGGAATGTCCAACCTTGCAAGGTTGGTACCCATCGTGCGGAACTCTGTTTTTTGTCTAAGCGGCGCCTCTGCGATGGCCTCTACGTGAAGGGATAGAGTCTTTGCAATATCGCCGTAGCTCAATCTTTGACCATCGGGTGCAAGAACATGTCCGTCACCCGTCGTCGTCAGATCCTTGACGTCGCGCTGAAAACGCGCGGCCGCCTGCCGAAGCAGCAACATCCGGACGTTGGCGGCCGCATTGCGGATTGCGGTTCCGCTATCCTGCATCGAATGGCTGCCTGCCGTTAATCCTTCGTCCGGGGTCTTGGCCGTGTCGACGGTTATAAGCGTCACGACGTCCGGCTTCAGATCGAGCTCTTCGGCAGCGACCTGCACGAGGGCAGTGCGTATTCCCTGGCCAAGCTCGGCCTTGCCAGTGAAAACCGTAGCATGCCCGGCTCCGTCGAGCTGGATCCAGGAGTCCAAATAGGGCCATGACTTTAGGCTGCCCGGCAAGTTCGGCGCCACGATTGACGGGCCAGCTCCGCCCTCGCCACCACCAGCGAGCTGCGCCAAAGCGGGTCGAGCCAGCGCGAACGCGACAGTGATGCCGCTCGTGGCAAGAAACGAACGCCGGCTGACGGCTTTTCCAAGCAAGGTACTCATTGCGCACCTCCATTGGAGACTGCCTGTGTCAGCTGATCGCTTGCCCGGCGTACGGCCCGCAATATCCGCGCATGCGTTCCGCAGCGGCAGAGATTGGGCTGCATATGAGTTCGAATCTGGTCTTCGCTTGGCGCCGGATTCTTATCGAGCAGCGCTTGCGCGCGCATGATCATCCCGGCGATGCAATAGCCACATTGTGCGGCCTGCTCGTCCTGAAACGCCTTTTGCACAACGTTTGGTGCCGACAATGAGCCAAGTCCTTCAATCGTTCGAACTTGTCTCTGCCCGAGAGCACCCACAGGGGTGAGGCAAGAAAAGACCGCATGCCCATCAATGTGCACGGTACAGGCTCCACATTGACCAAGGCCGCATCCATATTTCGCGCCATTCAACTGGAGTTCGTCACGCAAGACATAGAGAAGCGGCGTATCGGGATCGGATGTGACTGAGTGCTCACGCCCGTTGATATTGATCGAGATCGTCATTCCGCGTTCTCCTTCCGGATATCAGCAACCTTCGCGTCCAAATTCTTCCACGCCGGCTTGTCGGTGAATCGGGCCCGGGCATAGGCAAGCAGATCAGCAACCTGGCTGTCCGTCAGTATGTTCGAAAAGGACGGCATATAGGGTCCTTTGTCGCCCTCAGGCGCTATTCCCTGCAAAACCGCCTGAATGGCGTTTCGGGGGTCGTCCGCTCGCAGGTCCGTCGCCGTCGAGAGCGCCGGCCGGCTGCGAAGGTTCATTGGAGCTCCGGGAGCGTGACAGCCGGCGCAAGAACCGTTGAAGAGCCTGTCGGCTTCAGGATGGGCTGTTCCTGCGGATGGGTTGTCCATAACGGCTGCTGAAGCCGACGCGGAAACATAGGTCGCCGAGCCATGCATCTGGGAGTTGATATAAACGGCGATTGCTTTCACATCCGCATCATTCAGCCGCGAGAGACCTTCCGTTACGGGGCCCATCGGACCTGCGGCCGCACTATGTTCGCGATCCAATCCCGTCTTCAGATAGTTGAACAGAGACGCCGTGTCCCAAAGCGCAGCGGCCGGATTGCTAGCATCAAGAGCAGGGGCGTTCCAGCCCTCTGCGATGCCGCCAGCAAAACTTTGACCGAGCTCTTCGCCGCCGGCAAGGTTCCTGGGTGTGTGACATCCGCCGCAATGGGCAAGACCCTCGACAAGGTATTTTCCGCGATTCCACTCCGGGCTTTGATCCGCCTGCGGCACGACCTCTCCTTGATGCAGGAAAAGAAGCTTCCAGCCGGCAAGGAGCTGACGAAACCCAAGACCAGGAATGAGCTTGTTATCGGGTGCGGTCTGCGAGACCGGCTGACGCGTCATCAGGAAGGCATAGACTGCCTTTAGATCTTCGTCGCTGACATGCGTAAAGTGCTCGTAGGGCAAAGCGGGATAGAGATGGCTGCCATCTCGAGCGACACCCTGTTTCATGGCCCGGGTAAAGGCCTGCAGCGACCAGCTACCGATTCCTGTTGCCGCGTCAGGCGTGATGTTATCCGAGTAAAGTGTACCAAAGGGCGTCGGCAACGCCCGCGAACCGGCAAAGGGGCGGCCGTTTGGAGCCGTGTGACAGACAATACAGTCACCAACGGTGGCGAGCTGCTCGCCTTTCTGCACGAGCTTTGGGTCGAAGCTAGATACATCCGGCCGGGCAATCTTCGGTATCTCCGGCTCGTAAACGATCCACGCCGCTACCGCCAGCCCAAGCGCAGCCACGACGGCTGCACCACCCAATAACTGCAGTCTTGATAGCCTCATGTCGGACACTTCGTTTTGTTTACCCTTGGTGCTTTCATGTTCGCGCTAGGCCAATCGGTCTTGTCCATCCTCTTCAGTTTTGGATATTCCGATTGCAATTCGCCACACCACAGGATGCATCGATCCCTATGGCCGGCGAGAACCGTTTCGCTGAACAGTCCCTCGCGCTTTCGCAATGCTTTGCCGTCGTCTCGCCGGGCATCGATTCGACGATCGCATGTGCCGGATAAAGGACGGGAGCGATAGCATCGACGCCACCTCCTTTGAGAACAGGAGGTGGCGCCTTCGTTCAGAAGGTTGCTTGGGCGAAGCCGCCAGCTACGCGTCGCCATTGGCGCGCACATGCGACGATAAAGCTTCCAGCCGCCTGTCAATTGCGGCTGCCGTCAGGACCTCGTCTCTCCTCCAAAAGCCTTCGGGTTCATCGCCGCGCCATTGGTTCGAAGCGAAAGCCGGTGTCAATTTTCTGCACGCGTCCGACGCCTGGATAAGTCCAGTGATAACCGAGAAGCGTTGCATTCTCGCTCGCAGCCCGCTCAAGTAGCCTGTGGCGTGTCTCCCTGGCCTGATTGGGGTCCATATCAAAGCCGAAACTCCAGTCAGGATGTTCCATCGAAACAATCTCGCTGGCGGTTGCATCAACAGTTATGATCAACGGCGTCTCGCCAGCAAGAACAAGGGAAATATGTCCGGCAGTGTGGCCTGGAGTTGCGATCACTTTGAGGCCTGGAGCGATCTCGTCACCATCATCGACAAACGTCACACGCGTCTCGATCGCCGCCAGCTCGCGCCGGGCGCCTTCGACAAACGGCTGCAATTGCTCAGGCAATGCGCTTGCCTCCGCCCCCGTCCAGAAGATCCACTCCCGTCGGCTCATGTAGTATCTTGCGTTTGCAAAGCGCAGAGTGCCATCGTCTCGCGTCGTTCCCCAAATATGATCCGGATGCGCGTGCGAGAGGATCACCTTCGTGATGTCATCAGCCGGAACACCGATGGCGGCGAGGTTGGTCTCCAGCCGGCCCTCCCCGGGCTGAAACCGATGTCCGGCACCGACGTCGACCAAGATCTTGTCATGTCCCGTCACGATCAACGGAATGTTGGATTGGGCATCGGCGATATTATCCCGACCATGCAGCCGCCGAATAATGTCTTCACGCTCATCTGATGTCGCCTCAGGCGCGAATATCTCGCCGGGAAGGCTGATCGGCCCATCGGAAAGGACAGTAATGTCAAACTGACCATGTCTGAAGCCGTGAAATTCTGAAACCGTCGCCATTCGTCTAACCTCAATTGTTATATCCGAATGTTAGTTTGGCGAGCAGAGCCATAATTTTAAACTGACGAATCTGGAATGAGGCCGTTCAATTTTGTAGGGCCGAAAACGCCAAATCCGACCCAACCGTTCAAGCGATATCTCCTGCGGTCAGCTAGTAAGGGATGTTAAGCCGCAAGAGATGTTTGATACTTGTTTTGTCAGATCCGGTCATCCAGTTAGCTTTTTTGGCGATGTCCATGCTTGCTGCGCGGTTTGCGCTGCCGAAGAGACAAGCGTTCAAACTTGCAGTGCACAGTGCGTTCTTCGTCATTCTGACAGCGCTGCTTTTAAGCCACGGAATAGAGCCCTATTCGACATCGGCGCCGTCAGGCAGCCTGTGGAGACAGCTGTTCTTCGCGCTTGCCAAGATGATTTGGTGGTTCAGCGGAGCGACAATGCTCGTCAGCTCCATCAGACTGTTTGTGATCTTCGAGCGCCGGCCTCGCGAAGCAAAACTCATTCAGGACATGCTCGCCGGCATCATCTATGTCGGCGCGATTCTATCGGTGATCTCTTACATATTTGGTGTTCCCGTCGGCACCTTGATCGCCACGTCAGGTGCTTTCGCCATCATCCTGGGCCTAGCGCTACAGAGCTCGTTGTCCGACGTTTTCTCCGGCATCGCTTTGAATCTCGGGCGGCCATACAGTGTCGGCGACTGGATCATGCTGGAGAATGGAACGCAGGGCCGCGTCGTCGAGACAAACTGGCGTGCCACTCACCTTTTGAACGCAGCAAACGACCTCGTGGTGATTCCGAATAACTTGTTGGCCAAGTCGCAGTTGGTAAACCTCAACAATCCCGACGAGAGCCACGGGATTACAATGCCGATAAGGCTGATACCGACCCGTTCCCCAGGAGCCATTGAACAACTGCTTGAAACGGTTCTACTGGCGAGTAATCGCATCATGCACTCACCTGCCCCAATGGTTACGATCACAGGCTTGGACGGCGATGTCATCGAAGCCGACCTCTCCTTCCGCATCAAAGACGTTTCCCAGAGCTCGACAGCAAAAAACGAGATCTATGACCTTATCTATCGCCATGCCCATGCAGCCGGGATTTCGCTCGCATTACGCTGCAATCCGCCCTCCGAAACGCTTGTCAGACCGGAAAACCCAATCGATGCGGTAAAGGAAAGCTCCGCAATCCTACTGAAAGCGATGCAGCTATTTTGCACCTTGACGGAGGCTGAGCGCGAAACGCTGATGTTGTCTATACAACAGAATACTTATCCCCGAGGGAGCGAAATTCTGGCGCAGGGAGAGCGGTCTTCTGCACTGATGATCGTCGCAAAGGGCGTCGTTGCCATTCGAAGGCGCTATGATGGCACCGAGATAGAGCTAAATCGCCTCTCTCCTGGCGACTTCTTCGGCGAGCGCGGCGTGCTCATGGGCGCCGAAGAGCCTGGGCGTGCCGTCTCGTTGACGCAACTTGTCGTCTATCGAGTGTCATCGGACTGTTTCTCCGAAATCATGCAAAAGCGTCCTGCCCTTGCCGACGAAATCGGCCAGATACTCGCCGAGCGACTGGAAAAGGAAAAGCGTCTCGTTGGCGTCGGCGACGAAACCTCCAGCCATCCGAACAGCCTCGCGGACCGCATTCGCTACTTGTTCCATCTACCGCATACGGTCAGCCCGCAGAGATCCTCAGGGCGCTAGCATGGCGACCGCCATATCGACGAAGGCTCTCAAGCGACCAAGGCGCCGAAGATCACGATGATAACCCATCCAAACCTCTCTCGAGGGCGGTTCATCCTCCAGCTCCAATCGACGAAGCCCGGGCAGTTGATCTCCGACCGGGCGAGGCAGGACGGCGAGCCCCAATCCTTTCGCGCATAATTGTGCCTGTACATGTCTATTGTTACTTTTCAGCGCCACAGACGCATTGGGAAAGCGCTCACGAAGCCATTGCGCATCTGGAAAATTGCCGAGCGATCCATCCATCGTGATCAGCTCAAAACCGGTACCGTCGCCCAGGATCGGGTCCTTGCTGTTCGTTCTAAGGTATACGCCATATTGCATATTGACCAATCGTCGTTGCACGATATCGGCCTCATCGAACGGGACGATTCTGAACACCAAATCGGCTTCGCGATGAGCAAGATTGAATAGCCTTGTGCCGGTCAGCAGCTCGATATGCACTTTCGGATAAGTCATGCGATATGCTTCAATGACAGAAGGCAGAACATAGCCGCCGAACCAATCCGCTGACGAGATGCGAAGTATGCCGTCAGGTTTCCCAGCATCGCCGGCAAGGCGGCGCTGGATCGTAACGGCGCTTTCTTCCATCTGCGTCGCCAAATCGAGAATCGCATGTCCCTCATCCGTGAGAATGAGACCATCCGCGGTTCGCTGAAAGAGTGTCTGTCCCATCGCTCCCTCGAGTGCGCGAAGTCTGCGACCAATCGTTGGATGGCTAAGCTTCAAGGATCGCGCCGCTCCACCCAAGGTCGAGTTTCGCGCTACCGCAAGGAATATTCTGATATCGCCCCACTCCATCATGAGGCTACTGAGTACTGAGCCCAGGCAGCAGATGCTTCGGATCTGGCAGCCTGGCGCCTCCAGGCGCTCGGCGTGGTTCCGGTGACGCGACGAAAAACACGCGAGAGATGCGCTTGGTCGGCCAAGCCGCAATCGAGGGCGATTTCACAAAGAGGTACGTCACTTGTTACCATCCTGTGCTTCGCATAGGCAACTCGTCGCTCGACGATGTAGTTGTGTGGTGAAGTTCCAAAATTGACTTTGAAGGCCGTAGAGAAATAGCTGGTGCTGAGCCTGACCAGTTGCGCAAGCTCCTCGAGAGAAATTGGCGCTGAAAGATGGTCATCAACGAAGCGCTTCAGACGGCTCACCTGCCACGGCGCCAAACCGCCCTGGTAGCTGCGCTCTCTTGAGCGCCTGTCTTCCGCAGGCTCGAATGGGCGTAGAAGAACCGACGCCTTCCTGATGAGATCAAGCGCTACAGCTTCATCCCACTCAACGCAGCTAATAGCCCGCAGGACCAAGCGTGAGACCTCGTCGGAAGTTTCGCCGGTGACATCATCATATTGCAAGGAGGTGATCGTGTGTGCGTAAGCGGCGGGGCGGACAAGCATCAATGATCTCCTTTGAACCTCGTGAAACAAAGTTTCGGGAGTTCAATATTGAAGCCTTGATGGCCCTCTGGGGTATCGTACTCTCATTGAGTTTTGGCAAACATGAGTTTTATTCCAGCATACCTTGGTATGATTGCCAGCGACCTGGATCTGATGGCTATAATGGAGGATTTGGACCTGGAAGTTCGCCCATCCTTGCCGTGGCCGCGAGATCGCCGCCAAATGAAACTGAAGCTTTCGCCACAAGGTTGCCGCCGCGTGTCGGCTTCTCACTCCATCGCATTCCATTTGATGCGCCAGCCATCGCGCTGCATTCATCGCAGGTAATGGCGAACACCTTTGACGGTTAGACGCCCATGCAGGGCTTCAGACACAACAGCGAGCCTTGCCGGCAAAATCCGTAGAGGCTCGTGCCCCGAACTTCGCCCGTTTCCATCCTGATATGCATTTGGGGCTAGCCCACATTGTCTTCGGATGGAGGCCTCCCGGATATCGGCCTTTGTTGCGATGGGCTATCGAGAACACGCCTGCGGTAAGGAGAAATCTTATAAGGAAGCTCGCCTGCGAGATCCTCCATTTCCGGCAGGCTCGCTATGCTGTCGCGAATATGCTCTTCGTTGTTTCTCGTTTTTCCGATCATGGCATATGCTCTCCATTTGCCGAAAAGTTTACAACAGGCCATTGCAAACAACGATCTTGCTCCGGGCGGGGCTCAGTGCGAGCTTCATGGTGACTTGGCAGGTGCGGCCTCATAGTTTGTTGGAATCCAGTAGAACTTGCCGTCGCGCGCCCCAACGTGCCCAAGGCCTGGAAACGATATATGCGCGGCACCGATCAAATATCCCTTGCGTGCCGCATCCGAATAGATTGCTTCCCGCTCGCTTTCCGCTGCCGCAGCATCGCTATCGTAGGCGACCGTTACACCCGGGTCTGGAAATTGAACGGACGCGACGTGCACGACATCACCCCAAAGCAATAGGGATTGCCCATCGCTTTCAGCCAGGTAAAAGCTGTGGCCAGGCGTATGCCCCGGACTTGCAATTGGACGAATGCCCGGCACCAGCTCGCTATCATAGGAAAACGGCTTGAATCTCCCAGCCGCAATATAGGGAGCAAGCGAAGACCTGTCGCCGTCAAACATTGGTTTTAGCAGCGCGGGTGCGATGGTCTCATTCTTCTCGCTCAGCCAATAATCAGCATCTGCCTGACTGACGCGCACAATGGCATTGGGAAAGGCCATGGCTCCGTTAAGGGCGATGCCTCCAACATGATCGGCGTGCAAATGGGTAAGATAGATTTCGTCAATCTGCTCTGGCTGATAACCGGAGGCTCTCAGATTCTCGATCAAATGGCCACAGCAATCGCCGTAAAGTGATCCCGCCCCGCTGTCGATCAACACGAGCTTTGATCCCGTATTGATCAGAAAGGCGTTGATCGAACCTGCGACAGGCATTGCAAGATGGCTCTCGGCAAGCAGGGCATCCGCCTCACCCGGCGATGCTTGATCAAGCGGAATCATTTGACCATTCGACGTCGTTGGCCGCATCAGTACGGTGTGAACCGGAAATGCATGAGTTCCATCGGACAAGGCGGTTACTTCAAAGCGACCAAGGGACAAACGGTAGAACCCCGGTGCTTGCATTCCTGCTTTTGGAGCCGCCGCATTAGCAGAGCCGGTGAACAATAAGACAGCAATCAGGAGAGTAACGGCTATAGCCATTGCAAACGATATAAGTGGGTCGAAATTCCGCTTGTCCTTGCTGCGCAAATTGCTGAAGTAACTCGACCCCATAGCATCCCTCCATCAAAGATGACATGCAGTCTCGGCCCAATCTCATATTTTCTATTGCATGGAATCCTTGCCATTTGGCGATACGGATGGAAGAAACGAGTTCAATCACCTTCAGGTGTCTCAATCTTCGCAACGAACATCAGCGCGCCGAGAACCGCGGGAACGACAAAGCACCAGACCGGTGAAAGAATGAAAGCGACCGCAGCTGCTGCACAACCGAAAGCGAAGGTAAGAACGCTCAGTGCCATACGCTTGCTGCGCTTGAGCGCGGTGGCAGCACTCTCTCCGCGCGTTACCAGCACCTCCGCCAGATCAAGCATGATTTGCGTGGTGGTACCGGTCATCAGGGTCGATGGCGGCGATTTTGAAAGATGAACACGATGCAGGCCATTCTGAATTGCCATGGCGGCCACAAGCGTCATGCCCATTGCCAGTGCCGCGCCGCTATTCGCGTCAGCAAACCCTCCATGAACGATAGCAAAAGCGGCGGCAGCAATCAGCAGAATCAGCTTTACCGCCAAAAGCGGACGGAGCACGGGCCACCCGGCCCTCTGCAACTGGATGCTGACGATCCTGCTGAGCAATACGACAACACAGAATACAGGAAGAGCAAGAAGCTTGGGGAGTGCGCCAGCTGTTCCCATAGCCACCGCGGCACCTAGGGTTACAAAGTTGCCGGTGACATGTGCTGTAAACAGACCCTGCAGCGCGAGGAATCCGACGGTATCAACATAGCCACCGTTCAGGCTAAGGAGAATCGAGAGCGGGATGCCTTTCATGACTGTCTTCCTAGATCGTCAGGGAACAAAGCTTGGCGCCGGAAAGCGAAGCCAATCTAGCGGACAACCCGCGGCGGGCTAAAGCTCGCCGCGGGTTGAATTCTCATACGCGTTCAGCGCCAAGAGCTGAAATCAGCCCTTGATAAAAGCCAGAAGATCCGGGTTGATAATGTCGGCATGCGTGGTCAGCATGCCATGCGGATATCCCTTATAGACTTTCAGCGTACCATTCTTGAGAAGCTTAACCGAAAGTTCGGCAGAATCGGAAATTGGGACCACCTGATCGTCATCGCCATGCATGACGAGCGTGGGTACCGAGATTTTCTTCAAATCCTCGGTTTGATCCGTCTCGGAAAAGGCTTTGATGCCGTCGTAGTGTGCCTTTGCACTTCCCATCATACCCTGGCGCCACCAATTCTGGATCACACCCGGATAGACCTTTGCATCGGGACGATTGAACCCATAGAAAGGTCCTGTCGGAAAATCCAGAAACAGCTGCGCCCTGTTGTCCGCCAACGACTTGCGGATCCCATCGAAGACTTCGATCGGCAGGCCGCCCGGGTTCGATTCGGTCTTCAGCATCAACGGTGGAACCGCACTGACCAGCACAGCCTTTGCTACGCGCCCCTGCGGTTGGCCGAATTTTGCGACGTAGCGCGCCACCTCGCCTCCGCCCGTCGAATGACCGATATGGACAGCGTTCCTAAGGTTGAGATGCTCTACCACCGCTGCGGCATCCGCCGCGTAGTGATCCATATCATGGCCGGTGCCAACATCGGAGGAACGGCCATGGCCGCGACGATCGTGAGCAATGACGCGATATCCGTGCTGGACGAAGAACAGCATCTGGGCGTCCCAATCGTCAGAGGAAAGCGGCCAGCCATGGTGGAACACGATCGGCTGGGCATCCTTTGGGCCCCAATCCTTGTAATAGATCTGTACTCCGTCCTTGGTCTCGACGAAATTATGGGTCATAGGCTCTAGTCCTTCTTGCGTTGCTGGGGTGGTGGCTTTGGGGAATGCGAGTGACGGCATGGTCATCGCGGCAGAAAGTGTTGCGCCGGCAAGCAAGGTTTGCCGGCGGGAGATCAACGTCACCATCGGGTCGACAGACATCGGTGTTCCTCTTCGATTGGACATCAATGAGATAACCGGTCGAGAGCGTCTGCTCTTGTCTAATGTTCACCCCGTTTGGACAAAGCCAAGGTATCTAATCTCGAGGCCCCCCGATGAACGAAGAGGCATCACCATGCAAGGCTGAGCTGCGCACCGACATAGTTACCGTCGCGCCCGCCAGCCCGACGAATGGCATCACCGACTTCGAAATGAACGGCCTCAACCGCGCCCGTAAGATTAGGCGTAAACTTGTAATCCAATCTGATCTGCCCGTAGGCTCCCGTCCACGCGCCGCCGCGGCCGGCCGTGCCGGCTAGCGGCTGGTTGGGTTGGACATAGATCGCATCGGCAGTCGTCTGGCGCCACTGTAGGCCGACTGCCCCTGTTACCGTAAGATTGTCGGTCGGCTTGACGACGATCGCAGGCTTGAGATGAATTATGTTGGCGTAGCCGGTATAGCCGGCAAGCGAGAAGTAGTATCCGTTTGGAAATAGCGGATTGAAGGTGCCGACTGTGTTGTCGCCACGATGATGGTCACCGGAGGCCATGTCGAACTGCAAGGCAATCCTCGGCGTCCAGCTCACATCTTCGAATGTATAGCCGGCGCGAACTCCGAGAGCCCAGGCACGGATGTCCTTGCCGCCGACCTCGCCAAACTGCCCCATGGTTTCGGCATCCCAATCGAAACCATTGCTCGTGCCGGCGAAACGTGCGTCCAAAATATGGCGGTTCTCCTCACCGCCGCCATCGAGATAGTGAGCGTTGTCGCGCTGATAGAGCGAATAGTAAGCCGACAGCTCGTTCTTTCCGAGCACGAGACGCTCGACGCGCAGCATGCTAAATCGAAAGTCGCCTTTTGACGTATCATCGAAGGGGTCCGCATTGCGGTACTGTACCGGTTGGCTGACGAAACCGATGAAGCGCGTTGACCCCGTTTCCCAGTCGGCCCAGACGGCGTCGAAGGACTGGCGTACGTTAGGTCCGTCGCGCGAGGAAACGAAGCGCTGCAAGTCGAAGGCAAAATCCTGTCGGCCCACACGTGCCTTGAACGTGCCAGCATCGAAATCATGACTGTAGGCGAGAAAGGCAAGCCTCAGGTCGAGCTGATCTGCATCGGCGGACCCGACGCTCTTTTTGTCGAAGGCGCGATCGTCCTCGAATTGGGTAAAGACTTGCCAGTCTTTGAAAAGATGGAGGTCGATGTGGAATTGAGCGCGCTGGATGAGATAATTGTCACGCTGCACGCCTCCAATGCCGAAGCCAGCTGCGCTGTTGCTTTCGAACCGTTCGCGTATGTTTGCGCCGAAGGAGACATAGGTATCGGGATCAGTGGCCGACAGCGGTACATACTTCAGGGTATCCAGCGGCTGTGTACGAAGCGCCGGATCGGCCAGCACCGACCAGTCCTCTTGCCAGCGGTTAGTATTGATAGCCGGCCGCTTCGGCTTCTTTGCCTGATCGTCAGCAAAGGCAGCGGCCGAAGTCACGCAAACAATGGCAGTGGTAGCCAGAAGTAGAAAACCGCGGACGCGCAAGACAGCTTCGAGAGTTGACATGCGCGACCATACCCAGTGTGCTCGCCTTGCTGTCATGGTGCGGCAGCTGCATGGATTTCGGCGATGTAGCCACCGGGAAACTCGACCATTGCGGCTTGACGTTTTTCGGACGCATAAGGGTTGACCACCACGGTTGCGCCGTTTGCCTTGGCCTTATCGAGCGTGGCCGCCAAGTCGGTAACTTCATACCCTGTTGTCTCATGTCCATAGGGGAACGGCAGACGCCCATCCGTGGCAAGCACCGTCATCTTCCCATAGACGGACTCGATGCGGACGCGGTGAAACGTATCGCCAGGACGGCCGATTTCGATGCCGGGTGCCTTTTTCTCATCTGAGACGACCTTGCCCTTCGAGAAGGTGAGGAAGGCCTTCACGAACTTGTCAGCCGCATCCGGAGATACGTAGACGCGGTTCTCCGGGACTTTGTCGAAGGCTGCATAGGACGACTTGGCCGTGTGCCAGTAAAGCTGCATGTTGACACCGCCCGGCCACTGAATGACCGCATCGCGGCCGATCGGATCGGGAAAGACATCGACAACGACCGAGGCGCCAGCCGCGCGGGCAGCCGCAACTGCCTGGTCCATGTCGGTGACGAGGTAGCCGGTGCGCTCCGCACCGAATGGATAGGGGATGGGGGTCTTGAAGCCGAAGAGCGAGACGGTTCCGACCGGCGTCTGCAGCAACTGCGACGTTGTGCTGCTCGGTGTCGGCGTTACGGTGGCGACCACTTGCTTGGTGCTGCTGCCGCCGAACGTGGCAAGGAAGCTGTTGGCAAAGGCATCCACCTTGTCCGGATCGACATAGACATGGGAGGTATCGTATTGCGCGCCGACGCCGACCTGCGGATAAGAGGCTCGGGCAAGGGCGCTGCCGACGGGCGTCAGAGCAAGGGCGGCCAGCAGTCCGATCGTGTAAGCGTAGCGAAATTGCATGTACTAAGCCTCCGTGGTCTTTGGGCTATTCTGATCGAGATCGAGCCAAGCCACCAGTAGGAAGCCGCCGACAAGACCGAGATGTTCGAAAAAGGAATTGGCTGCCATGAACCGCTCCATTCCCGGAGGCAACTCCCAGAAACGGAGCGCCAGGAAGGTGGCAAGAAGCGTAAAGCCAGCCAGCCCAAGCGCTGCGAGCCAGCGCAAGAGGCCGATCAGGATCATAGCCGACGCGACAAGCTCGAGAGCGATGACGACGACTGCGAAAACCGGTGCAGGAGACACGCCGAAATGATTCATCTCGCCGATCGCGGCACCGAAATCCGTGAGCTTATTGAGGCCGCCCTGCAGATAGGCGGCGCAAAGGCCGAGATAGGCCAAAAAGCGCATTGCACTGGAGCCGAAAATCGGACGCGCAATCGAAGAGAGCCTTGCCTGAACATTCTGCATGACTGTCATGCTCACACCGCCCAGCACGAGCATCCGAGCGCCCCAAAGAACCCCTTGAGGTCCGAAATGGGAAGCTTCGAGGTCCAGGCATTGGCGTGTGCGTGACCATGCATGTTGCAGTCATTGGCACAGCCGCAAGACGCAATCAGACGTGGGTTCAGGGAGTTCTTGCCCGCACGCTCTGGCTCACCCCAAGCAGCATAGCCCTTGAAGCTGCGCACGGGCGACCAGTCCGGCATCGCAGGCGGAACAGGATTCTCGTCCAGAGCGTTAAAGTCCCCGGCGCCATATACGATCTTGCCGCCGACCATCGTCAGATCGGATGTCAGGAAAGAGATCTCGTTCTCGGCGCAGGCGAAGAAATCCTTGCTCGGCACGATGAGGTCGGCAAGCTGCCCCGCCTGGATCCGGCCTTTCTTGCCTTGTTCGTTCGAAAACCATGTGACGTTTTCCGTCCACATGCGCAGCGCCGTTTCACGGTCGAGGCAATTGGCGCGAGGATAGAGTTGCATTCCGCCAACGGTCTTGCCGGTCACCATCCAGGCAAGCGATACCCAGGGATTATAGGAGGCGACGCGGGTAGCATCTGTTCCGGCAGAAACATGTACACCCTTTTCCAACATTCGGGCGATCGGCGGTGTGGCTTCCGCCGCGCCGTGGCCATAACGCTCGACGAAATATTCGCCCTGATACGCCATGCGGTGCTGAACGGCGATGCCACCGCCAAGTGCTGCAATGCGATCGATCGACTGGTCGGAGATCGTCTCGGCATGGTCGAAGAACCAGTTCAGGCCCTCAAGCGGAATATCCTGATTGACCTTCTCGAAGACATCAAGCGCGCGGGAGATCGTCTCGTCGTAGGTGGCATGGAGGCGCCAGGGCCAGCGGTTCTCCGCGAGAACCCGCACGACCTCCTCCAGCTCGCCCTCCATCTCTGGCGGCATGTCAGGGCGCGGTTGACGGAAGTCCTCGAAATCGGCAGCCGAAAAGACCAGCATCTCGCCGGCGCCATTGTGGCGGAAATAATCATTGCCCTGCTTGTATTTCACTGAAGCCGTCCAATTGAGAAAGTCCTCCTTCTCCTGCTTCGGCTTCTGGGTGAACAGATTGTAGGCGAGCCTTACCGTCATCAGCCCTTCGTCGGCGAGCTTCTGGATGACGGCGTAATCGTCGGGATAGTTCTGGAACCCACCACCCGCATCGATCACGCCGGTTACGCCGAGTCGATTGAGCTCGCGCATGAAGTGGCGCGTCGAATTGACCTGATAGTCGAACGGCAGCTTCGGGCCCTTGGCGAGCGTAGAATAAAGGATGCCGGCATTCGGCTTGGCAAGCAGCAGCCCCGTCGGATTGCCTGACGCATCGCGAATGATTTCGCCGCCGGGCGGATTGGGCGTGTCCCGGGTATATCCCACGGCGCGCAAGGCGGCTGCGTTGAGGAGCGCGCGATCATAAAGGTGCAGCAGGAAGACCGGCGTATCCGGAGCAACGGCATTGACCTCGTCGATCGTTGGCAAACGCTTCTCTGCAAATTGATGCTCGGTAAAGCCGCCGACAACCCGAACCCACTGTGGCGGCGGCGTTATCGCCACCTGGCGCTTGAGCATGTCCATGGCGTCGGCCAGCGAGCGTACGCCGTCCCATCGCAGCTCCATATTGAAATTGAGACCGCCGCGAACGACGTGCGTATGGTTGTCGATCAGTCCGGGAAGAACGCGCCTTCCCCTAAGATCGACCACCTTGGTGTCGGCCCCCGCAAGCGCCATAATGTCCTTGTCGTGGCCAACGGCGAGGAATTTGCCGTCCTTGATCGCGACGGCGCTTGCCGTCGGATTGGAGCGGTCGAGGGTCGTAAACAAGCCCCGATGCAGGATCAGCTCTGCGGTCATCGATCGGTCTCCGTTGAACCCTGGAGGTTCTAAGTTCAATTGCAAGAATGAGTTAGGCGGGCGAGAATCAACCCGCCATACCCTTAAGGTTAGCCAAGGCGGTCCGCGCGGTCACCAAGTTCATCCGCCTTCTTTGACGGCGCCATGCCGCCGCTCGGCAGATGGCCGAACATATGCGGCTTTACCTGGTTGAACCACGACACGGCGGCCGGCTCTTTGTTCCAGAGCGTTTTTGCAAGGGGCAGGATCTGCTCGCCAACGAGTATGCCCAAAAGGCCGACAAGCGCGACCACGGGCGGTGCTGGCGAACGAACGTTAAGAAGGCTGTATACGATCCCGACCAGTAGTCCGGCGGCCAAAGATAGCAGGTAGACTTTCACGAAATTCCCTCCAATACCAAAGGCGCCGCACAGAACGCTGCGCGGCGACCCATGATCAATCCTCAATCAATGGCCCTCTGAGGCGCCGAACATCGTCTTGGCATAGATGATGCCGAGGCCGTAGGCGCCGCCGAACCGCTTCGCGATGCCGGTGGTCATATCGTAGGTTTCAGTGCGCGCCCAATCGCGCTGCAGCTCCAGCAAATACTGAAGCGACGTCATCGGCTGCGCTCCGACCTGAACCATGCGATCCATCGCACGGTTATGGGCTTCATCGGAAACGTCACCGCAAGCATCGGACAACACATAGACTTCAAAGCCTTGGTCGATTGCCGATAGCGCCGGTCCAACGATGCAAACGCCGGTCCACAGACCGCTCAGAACGATGCGCTTCTTGCCGAGGCGATTAACCTCCTCGATAACGGCGGCATCTTCCCAGGTATTCATCGATGTACGATCGAACAGTTTCTTTCCCGGAAATGCATCGGTGATTTCGGAGAACATCGGACCGGAAAAGCTCTTTTCGGCCACGGTCGTCAGGATGGTGGAAACCCCGAACCCATTTGCGCCGTGAGCGACAAGCGCAGCATTGTTTCGCAAGTTAACGGCGTCGATGCTCTTTGTCGCGAATGACATCTGCGACTGAAAATCGATCATGATGAGCGTGTGATCTTTCGGGGTCAGAAGCTTTGAGCCCGGCGTTGGCGTCGCATTGACGGTCATTTTTGTCCCTCGGATTAATGCATCGGATTGCTGTTTGACGCCCCTAAAATGAAATAGAACGCATCCGTCTTCTTGTCGGTAAGGCGCGCGATTTGGACATTTTGATTGTCCTATCGTCTTATCCGTCGAAATGTCGGATCGAATTGCGCGCGGCCGCCACCGTTGATTGAGCCCACGATCGGGTTGAAATATACCGAGGTATTACAATCATGTACCGCCATGCGAAGACGCAATCCGGAGGCGTCCAAAGCAGCACTAGTCTATGCGCAGATTGAGGTGAGCGACGTCTCGCAGGCGGCGATGAGCGACGCAACGCACCGATCCCGGCCAGCCATCGCGTCGAAGCCGTCAGGACAGACAAACAAAGCCTCATCTCAAGATTGCCGCAAACGAGACAGGACCGACAGATCTGTCAGAGTTGGCGGCCAAAACGATTGTGGCGGCGCCAATTGCCCGGAGGTTCGCCCGTCACTTCCGAGAAAATCCTTGTCATATGGCTCTGATCGGCGAATCCGCACGCGACTGCGATCTCCGCAATCGATGCATTCGACATCAGAAGATCTTTGGCTCTTGCAACCCTATATTCGATGAGCCAGCGATAAGGTGTCTTGCCAAAAGTCTCCTTGAAAGCCTTGATAAAATAGCTGCGCGATAGTCCGCATGCCTGCGCCAGCTCTGCAATCGAAACCTGTACATTGACATGTGCCGAAAGGAACTCGGTCGCCCGCTTTTCCTGCCATGGTGCCAATGCACCTTTCTTGCGGCTTGGAAATTGCACGCCCCCATAAGTTTGGGTCAGGTGCGTCAAGATTGCCAGGCTGACCTGCTCCAAAAACAGTTGGCTCGCATGCAGCGGATCCTCAAGCGATGGCAACAGCGCCTGCGCGAGCCCGAGAATCACATCATCGCGCGTCGAGGGTGGGCAAGCGAGGCTCGTAAACTCCGGCCGCCCCATCTCCGCTGCAAAGCTGCGAATATGAGCCATCGGTATTTGAAATCGCACATTGTCAAAGGGGGAGAGGTGATGGCATGTCCACTCCTCGCGAAGATCCGTGATTGCGAGGGCCCCTTTCGGATGACCGCCCTCAAAGACAAGGGTGCTACCTTTCCAAATCTTGTGGAGCCGGAAATCCATCAATTGCGTGATGACATGGAAAGCATCCTCACGCTCATTCGGAGGGGCTGGCGGGAGATCGTCATCATCATAGCGCATGCGCGTGATGTTTATCATTGAAGCCGTGATCGTCGAGCAATTTGCGGCGCGTCCGCGCTCAACCCAATTGCCTGTTGGCTCCCACCTCAAAATCTCGTCCTCAACGCAAACCTTTGGCTAAGATTGATAGACTACCCCGGAATTTTTGTAAAATGTACCGGTTTTTTTAAAAAAAGTACCTAGTGAATCAAACCCTCACGCCATGCCGTCGGCGTCACGCCTGTTTCTCGCGAGAAAACCTTTGTGAAATAGCTTTGATCCGTAAAACCACAATGCTCGGCGATCGTTCTCAACGCTACCTTGTCATCTGAGAGCATTTCCTTTGCCCGATTGATCCGCATCCGTGTCAGCCATTGATGGGGCGTGTAGCCAGTCGCCTTCTTGAACTCTTGCGAGAAGTGGTTCGCTGAAAGCCCAGCTGCCGCGGCAACAGCGGAAATCGATAGTCCCTCTCCCAGCTTTTCCAGCATGTATTCCTTTGCCGCCTTCTCCTGACGGATGGACAATGAACTCTGGGAGACACCGTTGCGAAGCGTCTCATCGCGGTAATCGTGCAGGAGATGTGCGCAAACAGCCGTTGCCATGTGTTGCAGCAGCAAAGGTGTAAGCAAGCCGGTTGTCTCAAACAGCGGCAATAACGCCACTCCGAGATTGCTGAGGACAACGTCGGGTTCACCCGCCCTCCAGTGCAAGCGGTGCAGCTTGGTAGCAGAAGACATTTCCGCAACTTCGTTGAACAGGGCCCTCGGCAATACGAAAGCCAGAGCATTCAAACTACTGCGCAACGTGATCGACGCCCCCTTGCGCAAATCCACGAGACAAATGGCACCTCGCCCGTAACGGCGAATGTGCGTCAGTGCACCATTCGGCCCAACATCCGAATGGTGCGCCTCATGGAGATAAAGCAGCAGCAAATATGCGTCGCAAGCAGGTAGCTCGGCTTTAGCTTCTTCGCCCACCGCAAGCTGACGCCTAATTCTTGTCACCGAGAACGCGGCCGATTTAATTGGAATAGTACTGAGGCACGGGGCTTCCGGAACACCGAAACTGAGGCCGACCCACCCGATTTCCTGGCAATGCATGGTCAAGACCCTTCCCCGCATTCGTCTCTTTTCGGCTATTTTAGCTGTCGACGCTGGGTGTCGGCGGGGACCATAATCCAGGTGCTGATCTCAGGCAACGCCGACAATCACCCTGATCAATTGGGATTCATAGTCAGTTTGATAAGGATGCGATCACTTGTCCGTGTTTCCGTTCACGACACGTGGAAGGCGGCCATGAAAGGCTGCCAAGAGCAACGATGAACCAGCGCCAGCTAGTACCATTCCCTTGAAATTGGCGAATCCAATTGGACCAAGGCATCTCGATGCCATTATCCTTTGACAGCTAGAACGATGTATGGAATTCTTGACTGATCGGAGCATATTAGCGGTTGGTCTTATGGCGGGCGGGAGACGTCTTGTCGATTCGTTTGGTTGTTCAACAACAAGCTTGAGCGAAGATCTGCATTTTGTTGGTGCAGCTATGCATTTCTACCGCAAGAGCGGAGAAGCGCCCCATAGCGTCCACGCATCGGCGTCGTCAAACGCGCATTTGATTGGTATCTCCATGAGCGGAGGCCACCATAGAGAGATTCACCACGAGCACCATACGCAGCGACATACTTTTCTCGAACAAGACGTTTACATTCGAACCCTTGACGAGGACTACAAGGCCAATTTGTCTGGCACGTTCAACTTTGCTCTTATTCAAATAGATCCGGATGTGCTCGCTCAACTTGCAGACGACGCCAATATGGAAAGCGTGCTTGAGCTGCGCAGGACTATTTCGACGCCAGACCCGGTCTTGGGCGGTTTGATAAACGCGCTTACACTCTCATATCAATCCAGCTTGATACGCGAACGGCTCGCTTTGGCCATCGGAATTCACCTGGTAGACACATATGGAGTCGCCACCCGCCGGCGGCGCCTGGCGCGGGGTGGCTTGTCCCGCCGTAATCAGAACCTTGCCAAAGAACTCATTTTAAATCACTTGGACCATGATCTAAGCGTCGAATCGCTGGCTGAAGAGTGCAACATGTCCAGATCCGCATTTGCGCGAGCCTTCAAGGAAAGTACCGGCGTAACGCCCTATCGCTGGATCACGAATGCTAGAATTGAGCTATCAAAGCAACTCCTGATCGATAGATCTTTGTCACTTGAGCATATTGCAGCCAAATGTGGCTTTGCTGATCAATCGCATTTCAGCCGTGTATTCGCAGTTCATTTTGGCGAGCCACCGGGATCATGGCGCCGGCGGTTGGCGTAACACGTCGACTGCTTGATATGCGCGACATGTCTTCCGACAGCAGGATCAATTCCCAGTTTGTTCATAGTGAGCGCTCATGTAGAACGCTGCGTTGATGACAGCCAGCCGCACCATATCAGCATAGCGACATGGGCAAGTTTTTGAACAAAAGTGCTGTGAATTGACGGATACAATCACTTTAAACCCGCGCCTATAGCGACCTTAGTGTAGCGATGATAAGTACCGGCAAAAGCTCTGAAAATGGCTCCGGAGGATTACGCTATGCTGATGGGGACTATGCGCGATCATGCCCGGCTCTATGACACTCGGCCGGGCGCGCTTCAAAAAATCTCCGGCGACCTTTTGCTGCCGTTCAATGATAGCGGGAAGCGCCGTTTACCGGCGCTTTTACGTCGATGACTATTTCAGTTCGTGATGAGACGGTTGTCCATATCGTCGAAGATGACGAGGATGTGAGATTCTCTCTGGACAGCCTTCTCCGGTCGGTAGGTTTGAAGACACGCCTCTTTGGAAGTGCTGGGGAGTTTTTTGAAGCAGATAGACCGGATGCCATCAGTTGTCTGGTCGTTGATGTCAGGCTTCCCGGGCTCAGCGGGCTTGACTTCCACGAACAGCTAACTCGAAGCGGGTCATCTATTCCGACGGTTTTTATCACCGGTCATGGCGATATCCCCATGACCGTCCGCGCAATGAAGGCCGGAGCCGTCGATTTTTTGGCAAAGCCATTCCGCGATCAAGACTTGTTGGATGCAGTCGCGTCTGCCTTGGAGATCGATCGCCGAAGACGGCAGCAAGCCGGCGAACTCATTGTCGTCAGGGCACGCTTTGCTGAACTCAGTCAGCGAGAGAAGCAGGTCATGACGCTCGTATCCAAGGGTTTAATGAACAAGCAAGTTGCTGGAAAGCTCGCTCTTAGCGAGGTCACGGTCAAAATCCATCGCGGCTCTGTCATGCGGAAGATGGAAGCTCGAACCTTAGCAGATCTCGTAAAAATGGCAGCGCAACTCGATCTGCCAAATGCCTCCGAGGGGCTCTAGGCACGAGAACGCGATGCTATCGCCAGGCTCAATTTTTGAACAATGTCTTCTGTCGTAAATGGCTTCATTATAAGCGAAATCGCGCCACAAGCTGCAGCCTGCTGCGTTAAAGCCTGCTCTATCCGACCGGTCATCAAAATAACGGGTAGCTCCGGAACGACACCATGGAGAAGCTGAACTAATTCTATTCCTGATAGACCCGGCATATGTATGTCACTAATGATACAGGAAAATAGGCTTAAATCAGAACGCGCGAGTATTTGCTCACCGGAATAGAAGCACTCGGCTCTATACCCGATTGACCGCACCAAGCTGCCAAGGGCAGCAGGTATATCCCGATCATCGTCGATGATCCCAATCAAAGGTGCGCGCTGCATTTCCTCTTTCTGCCTGCGGCTAGTTCTCCACAATCTCCGTCAATGATCGAATCCCAATAAGCGCTATGTTTGTTGCAATTTTTCATAGATATTCTTGGCATAAGATACCATGAGTGGATTCCCTTGCTTCGTCGCACGTCGGAAACGATCTGGCAACATCTGCGCCAGCGTGCGATCCCACCTGCAGGCAGGCAATCTAATCTGAAATACGACCTTATATTTCTCGCTTGACGGACCCACTCAATGTTCCTCCCGCAGTTTACTTTCGTGTCTCTCAGGCAAAGAAGCCCAAGCGCTCCCCCTGATCTGGACCTTTACTGCAATGCAAGCTGGCCCGTATTGGACGTTTCAACTGGAGACGACAATCGATTTGTCATAGGCACGAATGACATCCGAAGCCTGCTTCAAGTCACGTCCGGCAGGCTGCCCCATGAAGTTTGTTCGGGGGCACCAGCCGAGGTCTAGCAGTTGGCGCCCCCTCCACCTGTTCGCGGTGCCGCATCTTGCGGATAGCACCAGAAAGTTTTCGGAAGGCTAGGCATGAAGCAGCTTTCCGGATGAAAAGCATTTGAATGCCAGACGAATAGGAAAAAGCGCCTCATCACAAGGTCGCGGTCGCGCGCAATTTTATTCGTCTGCCACCGTTGTCTCCGGCCGGTCGTCTGCGAAAATGACCTCCCGATGCCAAACGCCTTCCTTGTCTTCAAACTCGATGTGGGCATCACGACCGGAAAGCCTATGGCGCAGCGCAGCCGATTTCGCTGCCGCGAATGCTGTCTTATGGCTGGCGAATTCCTCAGACCATGTATCGTCCAACCGATATGCCCAACCGTCTCCATGACGGGCGATGTGATAGACTAAAATCATAGCAACTTCCCTTATCGTGTCGCAGAAACACGCGGCAGGAACCCGATCTGTCGAGCCTGCGGTGCTTTCTGACGTAGCGTCCCAACCATTTCTTCATATTCCCGCTCAACTTCCGGGGTCACCGATGGCCTGGCTTCACGTAGCGCCTTCCCGAATTGCGCGGCAATTACCAATGAGGCCGGCAGGTCCTCTCGCAGCGCAATCAACCCGGCTCGTCTTGTCAGGTCTTCCAGATCTGCAGCCGTGAAGCGTTCGGTCCGTTCCGCAAGCAGATTCAGACCTAAGTCGGTGCCAAGTGGCATCTACTTTGTGTGGATGCCGAGAACCTTGCGCCGCCCATCCGCACCGAACAAGCGATCCCCAGCGGGATCACACCGGTCCCAATCGGCTTGTTCACTTTACTGCGGCGGCTTGATCATATCGCGTGCATAGTCCAGGCCGATGCCATAGCCACCTCCATGCTCAACGACGATCGCCCGCGCTGCCTCATAAGTTTCATGTCTCGTCCAGTCTCGCTGCAATTCCAGCAGAAACTGCAGCCAGGACGTCATCGTCGCTCCAGCAGCTTCCATCCGGCGTAGGGCCGCGTCATGGCTGGCAACCGTCATACCCGCGCACGCATCTGAAGCGACAAAAACCTTGTAGCCATCGGCCAACGCCGACAGGACCGGAAAGCTAACGCAAGCTTCCGTAAGCAGACCGGCGAAAACCAAGACTTTTTTACCGGCGCCTGTAACGGCAGCACGAGCAGCCTCGTCCTCCCAGAGATTCATGTTTCGGCGTTCAATTGGCGCGACGTCCTTCAAGGCGGATCTCAGCGGCGGCATAAGCGGCCCACTATACACCTTCGATGCAGAGGTGCTGACGATAACAGGCAATGAGAAGGCGACGGCAGTCTTGGCCAACGCAATAAGGTTGCTCCGCAAAGCCTGTCTATCAGCAGACCCGGCGGCAAACGCGAGACCGGCCTGCGGATCGACAAGAACCAAAGCGCAGTCTGCAGGAGATAGGAGGGGTATGTCGACCATTGGCACCTCGATGGGCTTTGTGGCGGCATTGTCACTTCCGATGAATCCGAGAGCAGCACGGCGCGCCAAATGAAGGATTTTGTCCTGCTAGCACAATGGCGGCGGAGGATATTGTCGAAAGCTACTTGGTTTGTCGAAATGCCTTTGATGCCGGCTTGCTTTCTTCGGGCGCCTCGCGACAAAGCTGCTTTCGCCGTAGCCCCCCATTATCTATAAGTATCTATAGGTTTTTTGGCCTTAACATAACGCCGCACAGGCTTGACATTCTCCCAAACGAGAGCAGAGATGACAGTCGGTTAGGCCTGTCTGTAATCGAGGTCCACGGAGCGCTAGACCTCGGAGGAGAGACATTGAATCTCAGTCATCCAGAATTCATTTCTCTTGCCCCGTTCCTGGGAGTTTCGGAGACGTATTCGCTCCAAGCTGTACCCGTCCGCTCCTCCCCGATCGAGGTGACGAAAATATTCAGGCCTGTCAGTTCGGATGCGACGTCCCATATTAGGCTACCCCGCTGCGACGCATACTTTCTGATGCTTTACCTCGACGACGCGATCCACTGTGATATCAGGGCTGATGGAAGCCTCGCGCCGCCGCGCTTTTGTTGTCGTGGCTCCATCTGCGTTATAGATTTACGGGATGGAGCAGCCGTAGCACTGCAAACGACATTGTCATCAATCGCAATCACAATGCCAAAAGCGTTCATTGCGGAGGTTGCAGAACTTTCTCCGGGCCTGGATGGTGACGCTCTTCGATGCAGAAGGGCAGAACTTGATCCAGTGGTCAGCAACCTTGGACTGGTGTTACTGTCCCTGTTTGAGCGAGAGCTTTCTTCCTCCCAGGCCATCCTGCGCCATTTGGGAATTGCGATTTGCACCCACTTGTTGCAGGATTTCCCCGACCCAAAGTCGTTGAAGAATGACGTGGTCGTAACCGGTCATCGGGTGGCGTCGATGGCCAAGCACTTCATGCAACACAATCTGTCGCGCCAATTGTCCATTGCGGACGTGGCGGCAATTACGGGCCTTTCGGTAAGACAGTTTTCACAAACCTTTAAAAAGGCTACGGGGCTCACTGCCAATCAATGGCTTTTGCGGGCGAGAGTTGAGGCCGCCAAGGAGCTTCTCTCAGAGCATCAATTGACGTTTGAGGAAATCGCAAAAGTGTGCGGATTCGCCGAGCAGAGCCATTTCGCCAAGGTATTCGCGCGGGAAGTCGGTGTAACGCCTGCCGTTTGGAGGGCCAAGAGAGTCAATTAGCTTCCGGATGGCGCAGGCGAAGACCATAGAATTTTGCAGCAAGCTTATCATTTTTCTGGTGCCATTCAGGCACAGCGTTGTGGAGCATAATGTTGGAGAGTGTCTCCGATACTACCTCGCAAATTTTCGCGAAAAAGGTCAATCGATGGACCGTCAAAACATCTGAGATCACCGTAACGCGCCTTAGCTACGACAAAGACGATCTGCCGATCGCACCGCCGAGCAAGCGTGAGGAAGCCGTATCCGTTATTGTCCAACTTGCTGATTTTAAAATGCATCGCCTTTGGCGAAACGGCGAGCTGTTGTTCGAAGGTGGGCATCCGAAGTCGGCAATTGCGATAACCGACCTCAGAGAAGAATGGCAATGCCATCACCTCTCTCCATTTGACAATGTTCGGTTTAATATTCCGCTGCCACTTGTTCGCGCATTTCTTGATGAATTGGGACGGGCGGAGTTTGATGGCTTTGAATGTCCTCCGGGAACCACAGACCAGGTCATGCTGGGTCTCGCGCAGGCAATTTTACCCTATCTGGTCAGTCACCGCTCTCCCAATCCGCTATTCCTGGAGCAGATTGGTCTCGCCCTGCTGACGCATCTTACGCAGACATATGGAAACCAGCACTTTTCATCGAAAAGGAGCGGCATTCTTGCACCGTGGCAAGAGAGGAGAGCTCTCGAGTTCTTGACTTCGCATGCATCTGAACACGTCTCGATCGTGGAGCTCGCGGCTGCATGCCAGCTATCGCGAAGCTACTTCATCCGGGCGTTTAAGGAGACGTTCGGCAAAACGCCAGATCGTGTCCATGTAGGTGGTGTAGCTACCGGCTGCTTGCCGTGCTTTCCGCCCCAGGTCGGAGCGATTATCAGCGCGCCACAGCAGGCAAGCTG